>NZ_JBFBFJ010000005.1:0-239783 GCF_040684155.1 Nocardioides sp. NPDC092400
GATGCGAATGCTTGGTCGCTTCACACCTCACCCGGAGGTCTTCGTCATGGTCCAGCAACCACGCCGTACCTAACGTCCGTGGTCAGTACAGCTAGGGCGTCACGACGACGCTCCGCCAGCCCCTAGGGTGAGCGCGGGAGGTGGGCATGGAGCTGGGACCGCTGTACCGCGACGTCGTCGAGACGGCCCCGGACGGCATCTGGGTCTTCGACCTCGACGGACGCATCCTCTACGCCAACCCCGCGCTGGCCCGCATGGTCGGCGTCACCCGCGAGCGTGCTCAGCAGCTCACCGTCTTCGACACCCTCGACGAGCCGGGCAGAGCCCAGTTCTCCGCGCACCTGGAGCAGGTGCGGCAGGGGCGCTTCAACGAGCGCGAGGTCGAGGTGCGGCTGCAGCGCGCGGACGGCACCGCGACCTGGGTCCTGGCCAGCGAGTCCCCGCTGCGCGGGCCCGACGGCGAGGTCACCGGCGTCCTGCACCGGATGACCGACTGGAGCGACCGGCGCCGCGACCTCGAGGAGCTGGTCGAGAGCCGCGGGCGGCTGGCCGAGGCCCAGCGCATCGCCCGGCTCGGCAGCTGGTCCTGGGACCTGGTGCACGACAGGGTCGTCGGCTCCGCCGAGATCCACGAGCTCTACGGCTTCGAGCCCGGCGGGTTCCCGGCGTCGTACGACGAGTTCCTCGCGATCCTCCACGACGACGACCGGGCGCACGTGGACGAGCAGGTGCGCGGTGCCCTGGACGGTGCCGACACCTTCCTCTGGGTCGCCCGCGTGCTCGGCGCGAAGGACTGGGTGTGGACGCGAGGCCGGGGGGTGGTGCACCGCGACCCCGACGGGCGGGCCGTCGCCATGTCGGGGACCCACCAGGACATCACCGAGGTCAAGCAGACCGAGCTGGCGCTCGTCGACCAGGTCAACCAGAACGTCCTGATGCAGGCCGTGGCGTCCGCGGCGAACGAGGCCCGGTCCCTGCACGATCTGCTCGGCCAGGCCCGTGACCTGGTGCTGCTGCACGACGACTGGGAGCGCGGCCGCGGTTTCCTGGTCGCCGAGGACGGCACCGGCGTCGCGCCGTACTACATCAGTGAGGAGGACCGGCTCGCCGACGCGGGCGCGCCCGACGTCGCGGCCCGCGAGCTGGCCCTGGCCCAGCGGGCGTTCCACGACCAGCGCCCTGTGTGGGACGACCAACGGCTGATGATCGCCGCCCCGGTGTCGTACGCCGGGCAGGTGCACGCGGTCGTCACCATCACCTCGGCCCCGCCCCTCTACCGCCACCGCATGATCGAGGAGATGGTCGACGCGGTGACCGTCCAGATGGCGCGCGTGGTCGAGCGCGAGCATGCCGAGCGCGAGCTGGCCGACGCCCGCGACCAGGCCATGGAGGCCTCGCGGCAGAAGTCGGAGTTCCTCGCGACGATGAGCCACGAGATCCGGACCCCGCTCAACGGCGTCATCGGCCTCAACGACCTGCTGCTGCGCACCGGGCTCGCCCCCGACCAGCTGCGACTGGCGTCCGGGGTCCAGGTGGCCAGCCGCGCCCTGCTCAACGTCATCAACGACATCCTGGACTTCTCCAAGATCGAGGCCGGCCGGCTGGAGCTGGAGGTCGTCGACTTCGAGGTGCGGCCGGTCTTCGACCAGGTCGCCGCGGTCATGGCCGAGGGCGCGCGCTCGCGCGGCCTGGAGCTGATCGTCTCCTGCCACCCCGACGTGCCCGACGTGATCGCCGGGGACCCGACGCGCCTGTCCCAGGTGCTCACGAACCTGGTCTCGAACGCCGTGAAGTTCACCGAGGCCGGCGAGGTCTTCGTCCGGGCGACGTGCGCACCCGCCGCGGAGGGCCGCACGACCCTGCGCGTGGACGTCACCGACACCGGCATGGGCGTCGACCCGGCCAAGGTCGCCGGGCTCTTCGAGCCGTTCACCCAGGCCGACGCCTCCACCACCCGCGTCTACGGCGGCACCGGGCTGGGCCTGGCGATCTCCAAGGAGATCGTGGCCGCGCTCGGCGGCGAGATCTGGTTCGAGCCGAACCCCGCCGGCGGGAGCACCTTCTCCTTCACCGCGACCTTCGACCGGCCCGCGGGCACCACCACCGACCCCGGCGACGCCTACGCCCGGACCTGGCTCGCCGGCCAGCGCGTCCTGGTCGTCGACGACAACGCGCACAACCGCCTCATCCTCGAGGAGCAGCTGCGCTGCTGGCACGTCCGGCCGGTCAGCGTCGCGACCGCCGACGACGCCGAGCGCGCGCTCGCGCGGGCGGTCGCCGAGGGCGATCCGTTCGACGGGGCCCTCCTGGACCTGGCGATGCCGGGACGCGACGGACTCGACCTCGCCCGCGCGGTGCGCCGGGACGCGACGTACGACGCGCTGCGCCTGGTCATGCTCACCTCCTTCTCGGAGGTCGACCCCGCCGCGGTCGCGGAGGCGGGGATCGCCAGCTGCCTGACCAAGCCCGTGCTCGCACCCGTGCTGCGCGGCGTCCTCGTCGGGGCGCTGGCCGAGGTCGACGCGGCACCGGTGGCGTCCGCCCCCGAGCCGCAGGCCGGGCGCGAACAGCGCGTCCTGGTCGTCGAGGACAACCCGGTCAACCAGATGGTGGCGACGGGGCTGCTGGAGTCGATGGGCTACGACGTGGTGACGGCCGAGGACGGCGTCGCCGCGCTCGAGGTGCTGGAGCGGGAGTCCTTCGACGCCGTGCTGATGGACGTCCAGATGCCCCGCATGGACGGGTACGCCGCGACGCGGGAGCTCCGCCGCCGCGAGGGCGGTGCGGGGGGCGTCGGCCGCGTGCCTGTGATCGCCATGACCGCCGCCGCCGTCGAGGGCGAGCGCGAGCGTTGCCTGGCGGCCGGGATGGACGACTTCCTGACGAAGCCGGTGGACCCGGCGGCGCTCGGGTCCGTGTTGTCACAGTGGGTGGGGCCGGGCTCGGTCCCACCACCCGAGGAGGAGCAAGTCATGGAGATGCCACCGTCCACGCCGGTCGAGGGGCTCGACGTCGAGCGCCTGGACATGCTGCGGGACCTCGACCCCGGGAGCACGGCCTACCTGGACCGGGCGATCGGGAACTTCCTCGCCAACTCGGGGCCGGCGGTCGACCGGATCCGCGAGACCGTCGCCGACGACGACGCCGACGCGATGCGGCAGGCCGCGCACAAGCTGGCGGGGAGCGCCCTCAACCTCGGCGTGCTCGAGGTGGGGGCCGCCGCCCGGGAGCTGGAGTTCCTCGGCGACGCGGGGACCACCCAGGGTGCGGAACCGCTGGTCGACGCGCTCGCGGCCGCCGTACGGCGCGGCCAGGGGCTGCTGGAGGAGTACCGCGCGGCGTACTCCTCGGCCGGCTGAGGCACTCGCCGTACCGGTCGGGGACGACCGGATCCTGACCGAGAACCGCTCCGACCAGCACTTTTCACCCCTTCGGGCGACCTCTTGCGGTCCATGTCGACCCTCGGTCCGGCTTAGGTTCGTACTCATCATGAAGAACGCTCCAGACGACGCGACGGACGACGCGACGGACGACGCGAGGGCAGCCGGCAGCAGGCCGGTGCGGGTGGGCCTGGTGGACGAGTCCGAGCTCGTGGCCACCGGCGTGGAGGGCATGCTCGCCCAGCACCCCGGCCGGGTCGCGCACGTGGAGCCCGAGGTCGCCGACGTGGTCCTCTGCGACCCCGTGGGCCGGGGCGTCGACATCGAGGCGTACCTGTCCGAGGTCGCCGGCCGCAGCCGCGGCCGCATCGTGGTCTACACCTGGCGGCTGGACCCGGGCAGCGTGCGGCGAGCCGTGTCGGCGGGCGCACAGGGCTTCGTGTCGAAGTCCGTGGACTCCGACGAGCTGGTCCGCGTGGTCGAGCTCGTGCACGACGGGGACGTCGTCCAGGCACCGGCCGCCACCATGCCGACCAGCGACTCCCTCAGCGGCCGCGAGGCCGAGGTGCTCTCCTTGATCTGCCGGGGCCGGAGCAACCTGGAGATCGCGGCCGAGCTCTACGTCTCGGTCAACTCGGTAAAGACCTACATCCGCCAGATCTACCACAAGATCGGCGTCGCCCGGCGCTCGCAGGCCGTCGCCTGGGGCATCGAGCGCGGCTACTGATCCCGCCCCAGGGACGGGTTTGCCGGCCGGTGCGTCGGGTACGGGGCGGACATGAGTGATTCGAACACAGATGCGAACGCCGCGATGAACCCCTCGGCCGACGGCGACGTCCTCGGCGCCGAGAACTCCGACGGTCAGGACGCCCCCACCAACGCCCAGAAGGACCCCGAGGACTGGGTCACCGGCGACGAGCCGATGACCGGCGCCCAGCGCAGCTACCTCGACACGCTGGCCCGCCAGGCCGGCGAGACGATCCCGGCCGACCTGACCAAGGCCGAGGCCTCCGAGCACATCGACCGCCTCCAGCAGGCGACCGGGCGCGGCACGGACGGCTGACGCCTCCGCCCTCCCCCGCGGGGTCGGCTCAGATGAGCTCGACCCGCCCACCCCGCTCGACGGTGCGCAGGTGGGTCGGCAGGCCGCGCTCGCGGCAACGCGCCAGGAACTCGGCGCGGTCGGACCGGAAGACCGTGTAGTCGTCGAAGTGCACCGGCACCGTCACGGCCGGCTCGAGGAGCTCCACCAGGTCGGCGCCCTGCCGGTCGTCCATGGTCACCAGGACGCCGAAGGCACGCGTGCCGCCCAGGTGCACCACCGCCGCGTCGAGCGGCCCGGTGCGCTCGACGACGTCACGCAGGTAGGGCCGGAACAACGTGTCGCCGCTGATGTAGACCCGGAAGACCGGCCGACCCGGCTCCTCCAGCTCCAGGACGCTGCCCATCACCGGCGGCATCACGTGCTTGGCCGGCCCCGGACCGTGCTGCCCGGGCGCGGCGACGATGCGCAGCCGGCTGTCGCCGCTGGTCAGCGAGAGGTCCTCCCAGGTGCGCATCCCGTGCGCGCCGAGGAAGCCCCACTGACCGAGCTTCCGGCTCGAGGCCGGCGTCGTCGCGACGAGCAGCTGACGGTCCAGCTGCTCGCGCGCGATGCGGTCGAAGTGGTCACCGTGCAGGTGGCTGAGCACCACCCCGTCGAGCCTCGGCAGGTCGGCGGGCTGCCGCGACGGCTCGGTGAGCCGCTTGGAGAACAACCCTTTGCCGAGGTAGGCCCGCTGCCCCCGGTGCAGGAAGTTCGGGTCGGTCAGCAGGGTGAACGGACCCAACCGGAGGATCGTCGTCGCCGTGCCGACGAACTCGAGTGACGCCGCGGTGGGACCGGCGTTCGCGGGGATGCTCATGCGGCCCGGGTTCCCGTCGGCCGACGTGCACAAACCGCGCGGCTCCCGCCGGCGTCCTGGGACGCGGTGGTCAGAGCCGGGCCGTGGACCTGGGGGGTGTGCCCACGGCCCGGCGAAGCAGAAACTAGTCGGCGGTGGTCCGCACGGCATCGTCCGAACGGACGATTCTCGAGCGGGTAGAGGTCCTAGGACCGGCGTGGGTACCGCGCCGCCATGGCCACCTCCGAGACACCCGCCGACCGCCGTCCCACGAGAGCGGCCGGGCTGCTGTACGGCATCGGGCTCGGCGGCTTCGTCGACGGCATCGTCCTGCACCAGCTGCTGCAGTGGCACCACATGGTCAGCCACGTCGACGACACCCCCACCACGACCGTGGCCGGCCTGGAGGCCAACACGTTCGCCGACGGGCTGTTCCACGTGCTGGCGTGGCTCTGCGTCGTGGCCGCGTCCGTGCTGACCGTCCGGGCGTGGCAGCAGGGGCGGCTCGCGCCCACCTGGTCCTTCCACCTCGGGCTCGTCCTGGCCGGCTGGGGGCTGTTCAACGTCGTCGAGGGGCTCGTCGACCACCAGCTCCTCGGGGTGCACCACGTCCGGGACGACCTCGGGGCCCCCCTGTCCTGGGACCTCGGCTTCCTCGCCGCCGGCGCCCTGCTGGTGGTCGTCGGGTGGCTGGTGCACCGCCGCGGTGCGCGCGACGTCGCGCGAGCGCAGCCCCGCACGACCACGCCCCGCTGAGCCCGGGGCCGCGCCCAGACTTCCCCCATGTGGGAGATGCGCCTGCGCCGGGCAGCGGACTTGGGTGGTGGATGGTGCGCTCCCCCGCACCCCCACCCACCCCGCCACAGGAGGAGGTTCCCCATGACCCGTCCACGGACCGTGCTGCTCTCGGCGCTGGTCGCCAGCACCGCCAGCGCCGCCCTCGCCGCCGCCGCCCTCGTGCCCGCCGACGCCCATCCCCGCCACGAACCCGACGACCTCACCACCATCACCGCCCTCAGCGGGCCCCGCGGCGTCGACTCGGTCGGCCGTGGACTGACCCTCGTCACCGAGGACGACGGCACCTTCAGCCTCGTCGTCGAGCGCCGCGACGGGACTGCCGTGGTGCGCGAGCTGGGCGGCCTCCCGGCGGCCGCCGGGTTCGCCCAGGCCATCTCCGCCGCCCGCGGCAAGGTCTACTTCCTCACCGGGGGCGGTGGCGCCGCCGAAGGCCTGCCGCCCGGCGCCGCGACGCTCTACGTGTGGTCCGGCGGCACGCTCGAGCCGCTCGCGGACATCGGCGGGCACCAGGAGGGCGACGGGGACCCCTACGACCTCGAGGGCGTCCCGACCGACACGAACCCGTTCGGCCTGCACGCCCTCAAGGACGGGACCGTGCTCGTCGTCGACGCGGGCGGCAACGACCTCCTGCGGGTCTGGCCCGACGGAACGGTGAAGACCGTCGCGGTGTTCAAGCCGCGCGTGGTCGCCGTTCCCGACGACCTGCCGGAGCCTCCTGCCGGCCCGCTGCGCCGCATGGACCGGGGCGCGCCCGAGCCGGAGCCGGAGGCGCCGACCACGCCGGCGGAGTCCGTCCCGACCTCGGTCACCGTGGGTGCCGACGGCTACTGGTACGTCGGCGAGCTGCGCGGCTTCCCCGCGACGCCGGGCACCTCGCAGGTGTGGCGCATCAAGCCGGGCTCGCTGGGTGCGGTGTGCGACCCCGCGGCGTACGACCGGCGCCACTACCGCGCGGCGAAGCACCCGGTGAAGCACCGCAGCAGCTGCACGCGCTACGCCGACGGCCTCACCTCGATCATGGACCTCGCCGCCGACCGCCGGGGTGCGATCTACGCCGTGAGCCTGTCGAAGGCCGGGTGGCTGCAGGCCGAGTCCGGGACGCCGGGCGCCGAGGTCGGCGGACTGTTCCGCATCACCCCGCACCGGCACCACTCCCACGTCCGTGAGCTCGTCCCGGGCGAGCTCACGCTGCCCGGCGGCGTCGACGTCGCCAAGGACGGCGACATCTACTTGACCGGGCCGGTCTTCGGTCCCGGCGCGCTGATGAAGCTCGACTGACCGGTTCCACCGCGCGTGTAACGCGGGAGGGCCGTCGGGACAGGTGGTGGTGCACCACCTGGACGACGGCGGCTCCGGTCCCTGCAGGGGCCGGCCCGTCCAGCGCGGCGCAGGTCGGCCCGCCCTCGGTCCCCACGGGGGGCGGGTCGACTGCTGCCACCCACCGGGCACTGTTGTCCCATGAGTGGCGAGCCGGACTTCGACGCGATCACCAACTGGGCGATGTCCCTGCTGACCATGCGGGTCAACACCCCCTCCGGCGAGTGGCTGCCAACGGACTTCGAGCAGGTCTACCAGCAGGGCTGGGCCGAGCTCGAGTCGGCGTTCGGCGCCAGCACCGCCAGCGAGATGGCCATCCTCGACCTGGCGAACATCGCGATGCACCTCGTCGACTACCTCGTGGCGGTCACCGGGCAGCCGGCGTCGCGCTGGTTGGAGCAGGTGCGGCAGGACTACGTCGAGGCCGACGACGTCGAGGGGGACGAGGGCGACGGGTGAGGCGGGCACCCGCGGCCTCCGCCGCGTCGGCGCCCGGCTAGGCTCCCGGGCTCGCGGGGCGTTAGCTCAGTCGGTCAGAGCAAGGGACTCATAATCCCTGGGTCGTGGGTTCGAGCCCCACACGCCCTACCCGGACGTGGACCGCTGGCCGCAGGCAGGTCCAGGGGGCCGACGACTGTCGCCGCGCCGGCTGCCCGCGGTACGCCTCCTCGACCGACCCTCTGCTGAGTCCGCGCCGAGGAGGGACCGGCCGTCACGCAGATGTGCTGGCCGCCAGGGGGTCGCGGTCAGTCCGGCCACGTGGCTGCGCCGATGGCGACCCATCCAACCGAACCGCCCAGCCGCCCGCAACCAGGTGCCGAGACGCAGCGAGGGCCCGGCACGTGGTGCCGGACCCTCGATCTCTGCTCCCCCGGTTGGACTCGAACCAACAACCCTCCGGTTAACAGCCGAATGCTCTGCCAGTTGAGCTACAGGGGATCGGTGCAGCGCGCACACATTAGCAAGGCTCCGCGGCGCGGAGAAATTCGGGGGTCCGGCGTGACTCAGCCCGGCTCGACCTCGGCGCGGGCTGCTGCGAGCCCGCGCTCGGCGGCCGCGCGGACCGCGGGGTCGTCGGGGTCGAGCCCGTCGTCGAGGTCGTAGGTCCAGGTCAGCGCGCGGGCGCCCGAGGACCCGCGGCGCGCCACGACGCGCAGCCCGCGCTCCCCGAGGACGGGCACGTGCCGCTGGAGCACGACGCTCGCGGTCACCCGTTCGCGGACGAGCTCGAGCAGCCGCCCGGGCTCGTCGACGAGCGCCCGGTGCACCGGTCGCGGCTCGCCCCAGCTGCCGACCTCGCGGACGACGAGCTCGGAGGTGTCGCGGTCCCAGTGGGCCGACTCGACGTGCTCCCACGGGACCCGGCGGTCGGGCAGGTACAGCGCCTCGCGGGTGCCCCCGACCGGCCCCACGGAGGTGTCGGTCCAGGCCAGCAGGCGTTCCCCGCGTCGTACGGCGAGGTCGGGCCGGGGCGCCCGGCGGGGCCGCAGCCTCACGTGGTGCTCCCGACCGCCCGCTCGCGCAGCGTGCGGCGGTGCTGCTCGAGCGCGGCCAGCTCGCCGAACATCCGGTTGTACTCGGCGGCGTTCTCCACCGGGTTGGTGCGCTGCAGCTTGGACTTCACGTCGGCGATCCGGCGCATCGCGGTCAGCTCGAGGAGGCGGAAGACGTGCATGGAGACGTACGCCGCGTCCGGCTCCTTCGCGGAGAGGATCGGCTCGACACCCAGGGCGCTGATCGTGGAGGAGACGAGCGGATCGGTGGCCGCGTCGCGCAGCCGGCCGGCCCACTGCGCGTCCCCGGAGCCGGCGACCGGCCCGCCCGCGGCGGCGACGAGCCCCCACACGGCGCGGTAGACCGGGTGGGTGAAGTCGTCGGGGCCGATGTCGGAGGTCGTCCGGCCGATCGCCATCGGGTGCTGGATGACCAGCTTGAGGGTCTCCCGCTCGAGCGCGAAGCGCGGGTCGCGCAGGTCCGGGACCGGCGTGCGGGGAGCCCGCTCGGCCGGCTGCTCGGGCTGCGGCTCCGCCCGCCGGCCGCCGCGCTGGTCGGGCTTCGCTGGCCCGCGGTTGGTCGCGCGGCGCACCTCGGCGCGGGCCTGCTCGATGTCGATGCCCACCATGCCGGCCAGCTCGCGGGCGAAGGCGTCGACCTTCGAGCGGTCGCGGATGCTGGAGACCAGGCGGGCACCCTCGCGCAGTGCGTCGACGCGGCTGTCGGCGCGGTCCAGGTCGTACTTGCCGACCACGTTGGACAGCACGAACCGGTAGAGCGGCACCCGTCGGGCGACCAGCTCGCGGACCGCGGCGTCGCCCTGCTTGATCCGCAGGTCGCAGGGGTCCAGGCCGTCGGGCTCGACCGCGACGTAGGTCTGGGACACGAAGTTCTGGTCCCCGCCGAAGGTCCTCAGCGCCGCCTTCTGGCCGGCGGCGTCGCCGTCGAAGGCGAAGATCACCTCGCCGCGGAACTCCTCGTGGTCGTGCATGAAGCGGCGCAGCACCCGCGCGTGCTCGTCGCCGAACGCCGTCCCGCACGTCGCCACCGCGGTGGTGACCCCGGCGAGGTGGCAGGCCATCACGTCGGTGTAGCCCTCGACCACGACCGCCTGGGAGGACCGCGCCATGTCCTTGCGCGCCAGGTCGATGCCGTAGAGCACCTGGCTCTTCTTGTAGATCGGGGTCTCGGAGGTGTTGAGGTACTTCGCGTCGATCCGGTCGTCGTCGAAGATCCGGCGCGCGCCGAAGCCGATCGTGTCGCCGCTGGCGTCGCGGATGGGCCAGAGCAGCCGGCCGCGGAACCGGTCGTACGCCGAGCGGCCGACCGCCACGAGGCCGCCGGCGACCAGCTCCTCCTCGGAGAAGGCCTTCTGGCGCAGGTGCTTGAAGAGCGCGTCGCCGTCACGCGGGGCGAACCCGACGCCGAACGTCTCGGCGGCCGACTGGTCGAACCCGCGCTCGCCGAGGAACTGCCGCGCCACGAGCGCGTCGGGCGTGGCGAGCTGCTCGGCGTAGAACTGCTGGGCGACGCGGTGGGCCTCGATCAGCCGGTTGCGCTGCGGTCCGCGGGGGCGGTCCTCCCGGACGTCGCCCTCCTCGCGGCGCAGCTGCACGCCGTACTTGTCGGCCAGCCGCTCGACCGCCTCGGCGAAGGACAGCGCGTCGATGTCCATGACGAACTTGATGACGTCGCCGCCGGCCTGGCAGCCGAAGCAGTGGAAGAACCCTCGCGACGGGGTGACGTGGAAGGACGGCGACTTCTCGTCGTGGAAGGGGCACAGGCCCTTCATCGACCCGCCGCCGGCGTTGCGCAGGGAGACGTGCTCGCCCACCACCTCGTCGATGCGCGCCTTCTCGCGCACCTCGGCGATGCTCTCCTCGCGGATCAGGCCTGCCACGGGGCCGATCCTAGGTGGCCGACGGGGATCAGTACTCGCCGGTCATCAGGTTGTGGAGGGGCTCCCCCGCGGCGTACCGGTGCAGCTGGTCGCGGACCAGCCGGTGCGCCCGCGGCCACATCGCGCTGCTGGCGCCGCCGACGTGCGGGCTGACGAGCAGGCCGGGTGCGTCCCACAGCGGGCTGTCGGCCGGGAGCGGCTCGGTCTCGGCCACGTCGACCGCCGCGCGGATGCGCCCGGAGTGCAGCGCGGCGACCAGGTCGTCGGTGACGACGACGCCCCCGCGGGCGACGTTGACCAGGAGGGCGCCGTCCTTCATCCGGCCGAGGAAGTCGGCGTCGACCAGCCCCCGCGTCGCGTCGGTCAGCGGCACGACGAGGATGACGACGTCCGCGTCGGGGAGCAGCGCGGGCAGGTCCTCGATCGGGTGCACGCCCTCGCGCGCGGTGCGGGCGACGCGGACGACGTCGACCTCGAACGGCAGCAGCCGCCTCTCGATGGCCTCGCCGATCGCGCCGTGCCCGACCAGCAGGACGCGGCGGTCGGCGAGCGCGGGGCGCCACCCGGGCGTCCACTCGTGCCGGTCCTGGGCCCGGACGAAGTCGGGGATCCCCCGCAGCGAGGCGAGGACGAGCGCGAGGGTGAGCTCGGCGGTGGAGGTGTCGTGGATGCCGCGGCCGTTGCAGAGCGCGACGCCCTCCGGCACGCGCGAGCGGACGTTGTCGACACCCGCCGAGAGCAGCTGGACGACCTCGAGGCTCCGCATCCGCGGCAGGACGTCGCCGATCGCCGGCCCCATCTGGTACGGCGGCACGTAGAAGCGCACGTCCTCGACCGAGTCCGGCACGTCCTGCGTCGGGTCGACGACCTCGTAGCGCAGCCCCTCGGGCGGGTCGCCGAGCTCGGCGGGGTCGAACGGCAGCCAGACGAGTCGGTCGCTCATGAAACTCGACCTTACCGGTCGGCTTTCAAGGCCGGTCAGCGGCACAGCCGCGCGTGCCACTCGATCGCGCTCGCGTCGGTCAGGGACGCGACCTGGTCGACGACCACGCGCAACCGCGCTGCGTCGTCGGCCGCCTCGCGCCAGTCGTCGGCGAGCGGGCGCTGCAGCGCGTCCGGACCGCGGTGGACCAGCGCCGCCACCAGCTCGGCGAGCAGCTCGCGCTGCCGCTCCATCACCGCGACCCGGTCCTCGGCCTGCATGACGTACCGCGCGGCCACGCCCTTGAGCACCGCGATCTCCAGCAGCGTCCGCGGCGGGACCACCAGGTCCGCGCGGTAGCGCACGAACGGCCCCTCCCCCGCGGCGTACGTCGCGTGCTGCACGGCCCCGCAGAACCTGCCGATCAGGTCGCTGGTGAGGTTCTTCAGCGCCGCGAGGCCGCGGCGGCTGCCGTCGTACGGCGTGACCGGCCAGGACCCCTGGGTCCGCAGGCCGGCGAGCACCTCGTCGAGCACCTCGTCGGTGGCGTCGGGGACGTACCAGTCTCGGACGGTCTCCCAGACCGCGGCGGTGTCGAGGGCGGTGAGGTCGACGCGCCCGGCGACGATGCCGTCCTCGATGTCGTGCACGGAGTAGGCGACGTCGTCGGCGAGGTCCATCACCTGTGCCTCCAGGCACTGGCGGTCGCCCACGGCGCCGAGCCGCATCCAGTCGAAGACCGGGCGGTCGTCGTCGTAGACCCCGAACTTGCTGACCTCGCGCGGGGAGCCGTCGGCGTGCACGCCGCGGGGCGACTCCGCCCGGGCCCGCGCCCAGGGGTACTTCGTGCAGGCGTCGAGCGTGGCGCGGGTGAGGTTCAGCCCGACGGAGCGCCCGTCGGCGTCGAAGGTCTTGGCCTCCAGCCGGGTCAGCAGCCGCAGGGTCTGGGCGTTGCCCTCGAACCCGCCGCACGACCCGCTGAGCTCGGCCAGCACCCGTTCGCCGTTGTGGCCGAACGGCGGGTGGCCGAGGTCGTGGGCCAGGGCCGCGGTCTCGGCGATGTCGGGCTGGCTGCCGAGGGCGCGCGAGAGGTCGCGGGCCACCTGGGCCACCTCGAGGCTGTGGGTGAGCCGGTTCCGGACGAAGTCGTCGGTCTGCGGCCCCACCACCTGGGTCTTCGCGGCGAGCCGCCGGGAGGCCGCGGCGTGGACCAGCCGCGCCCGGTCGCGCTCGAAGGCGGTCCGCTCGGGGGCGTCGACCCGCTTGGGCGGCTCCGGGACGAGCCGCTCGCGGGCGGCGTCGTCGTACAGCTCCTCGGTGGTCATGTCGGGGGCGAGCCTAGGGCGCGCCCCCGACACGACGGCGACGAGGAGGGACCCGAGGGGTCAGTACGTCGTGACGTGGACGTGGTCGTAGTGGTTGGCCGTGGTCGAGCCGCGGTCCTCCATCGCACGCCAGCCCTCGCCGGCGCGCTCCACCGACCAGATCTTCTGGGCGTAGATGAGGTAGGAGACGCCGAGCTCGGCGTAGTTGGCGCGGACGAACTCCGCGACCTCCCAGCCGCGGTCACCGCTCACCATGATGTCGACGGCGATGCCCTGGGCGTGCTCGCCGTCCCCGCGGAACGTGCCGTAGGTCGAGATCTCGGGGAACGCCGCGCAGACCGCCTCGTGCACCTTGACGACGTTCGGGCTGACGCCGGAGGAGACCGACGACCCGTTGGTGCAGGCACCGCCCAGCTGCCGCGCGGTCGCCGTACCCTCCTCGACCTCGGTCTCGGTCTCGGGCTTCTCGGCGACCAGGTAGCCCGTGCTGATCCAGCGCGCGGTGCCGTCGACGACGACCTCCTCGCGGCCGAAGAGCGAGCGCCCGGTGACCAGCACCTTCTCCAGCTCGTCGAGCTGGCCGACCTTGGCGGCCTTCTCCCCCGGCTGGTCCCACAGGTTCAGCACCGTGGTGGTCCACATCTTGGTGTCGGCGTTCGCGACGGCCCGGCGCACCTTCGCGGGCGCGGTGACGAGCTCGGCCCGGGTGGGCTTGCGCTCGATGCGGTCCGAGGCCCGGGAGACGACCGGCTGGCGCTCGAACTCCATCGAGGGGCCGGGCACGGACGCCTGCTCGGCGTCGGCGGTCACCAGCTCGGTGCCCGCGGGGGTGCCGACGACGCCGAGGGTGACGGCGGCTGCGGTGGCGAGGAGGGCGATCGGGCCGGCGATGACGGCGGCCCGGGGCTTGCGGCGGGCATCGGTGTCCCGCTTGTGGCGGTGGTCTGCCACAGCGCTGAATCCTTTGCTGTTGCGTACATGGGACGGCCGGTCAGCTCGTCGCTGGACCGGCACGGTCACCTACCGTGACACAGACCCGCCGTCCTGTGTGAAAGTTGAACGGCAAATTCCGCTGTGTGTCGGCTCACCCGCCGGTGGCGCTGTCGGCGTCCTCGGCGAGCACGCAGCCCAGGCCGTCGGTGTCGTCGAGCCAGCCCTCGGGCAGCGCGACCCTCGCGCGCGGCGAGCCCTGGCGTCCTCGCGGGGTGCCGAGCTCGGAGGTCGGGAAGGGCTCGTCCGGGTCGAGGCCAGCCAGCAGCGCGTCGAGCCCCGCGAGGCTGTCGACCAGCCCGAGCGAGCGACGCATCTCCCCACCGGCGCTGAAGCCCTTGAGGTACCACGAGACGTGCTTGCGGAACTCCTTGCAGCCCCGCTCCTGACCCATGTGCTGGCACAGGAGCTCGGCGTGGCGGCGCATCATGGCGGTCACCTCGCCCAGCGTCGGCAGGGTCTTGACCTCCTGCCCGCCGAACGCCGCCGCGAGGTCGCGGAACAGCCACGGGCGGCCCAGGCAGCCGCGGCCGACGACCACACCGGCCGCGCCGGTCTGCTCGACCATGCGCACCGCGTCGGCGGCCTCCCAGATGTCGCCGTTGCCCAGCACCGGGATGTCGACGGCCGCGGCCAGCTCCCCGATCGCGTCCCAGTCGGCCTCGCCCGAGTAGGCCTGGGCGACGGTCCGCCCGTGCAGCGCGATGGCCGCGGCACCGGACTCCTGGGCGATCCGGCCGGCATCGAGGTAGGTGAGGTGGTCCTCGTCGATGCCCTTGCGGGTCTTCATCGTCACCGGCACGTCGTACGGCGCGGCCGCGGCCACGGCGTGCTCGAGGATCCGGCCGAGCAGCGCGCGCTTCCACGGCAGCGCGCCGCCGCCGCCCTTGCGGGTCACCTTGGGGACCGGGCAGCCGAAGTTCAGGTCGATGTGGGCGACGCCGTACTCGGCGCAGAGGATCTCCGCGGCCTTCCCGACGTAGACCGGGTCGGTGCCGTAGAGCTGGACCGACCGGGTGGTCTCGAGCTCGTCGAAGACCAGCATGTCGCGGGTGTGCTGGTCGCCCTCGACCAGGCCACGGCTGGTGATCATCTCGCAGACGTAGAGCCCGGCGCCCTGCTCGGCGCACAGCCGGCGGTAGGCCGCGTTCGTGATGCCCGCCATCGGCGCGAGCACGACGGGCACGTCGACGCGCACGGACCCGAGGGTCAACGAGGAGGGCAGGACCATGTCGTCCATTGTCCGGCGGGGCCCCGGAGCGGCCAAAATCGCTCACCCGTGTGCGCGACGTGCCTCCCGCCGCGAGGCCCCACCCGCGGTGGGTTCAGCGGCTCGCGCCGCCGGTCTTGCCGCCGGTCTTGCCGCCCTTCTTGCCGCCCTTGTCGCCCTTGTCGCCCTTGCCGCCCTTGTCGCCGCCGACCTTCTCCAGGTCACCGGTCCAGGTGATCGGGTTGAACTCCTGGGTCGGACGGAAGCTCACCGCGGTCAGGTCGCCCTTGTCCGGCGCCAGGTAGACGAGGCAGACGTCGGTCTTCGCGCCCGGGCCGAACTTCTTCGGCAGCGGCCCGCTCGGGCACGGCGCGAAGCGGCTGGCGAACGAGGAGGCCTCGATCAGCGTGTTCTTCCCGTCGACGATGTAGAGCGGGACGGGGCGGCCGCCCAGCTTGGTGTCCCCCTCGTTGGTGAGGGTGGCGCGGACGAAGTAGGGGTTGGACTTCTTCGTGGCGGCGTCGAGCTGCCAACCGCTGAAGGACTCCTTGAACGTCGTCCGCTCCAGCCGGTCGACCCGGATCCCGAGCACGCCCACCTGGCCCTGCCGCGGCTCGTAGGCCACGACGGCCTCGTCGCCGACCGACAGCTCGGTCCCCTGGGGGGTCAGCTCGACGCCGTCGGGGACGGGGAGGTACGGCGTCGCGCTGGCCGACGCGGACCCCGCCTCGCCGGCCGGCGAGGAGCTGTCCCCGGAGCCGGGATCGGCCGAGCCCTCGGAGTCGTCGGAGCAGGCGGTCAGCAGCAGGCCCGCGGCGAGCAGGCCCGCGAGAGCGGTTCGGGTGGAGCGCATCCCTCGATTGTGCACGGGCCGTCCGGTCAGCACCCGACGAATCGCTGCGCGAACCACGACGTCACCTGGTCGAGGGAGACGCGCTCCTGCTCCATGGTGTCGCGCGACCGCACGGTGATCGCCTGGTCCTCGAGGGTGTCGAAGTCCACCGTGACGCAGTACGGCGTGCCGATCTCGTCCTGGCGGCGGTAGCGGCGACCGATCGCGCCGGAGTCGTCGAAGTCGACGTTCCAGCCGGCGCTGCGCAGCTCCATGGCGAGGTCCTTGGCCTTGGGCGAGAGGTCGGCGTTGCGGCTCAGCGGCAGCACCGCGACCTTGACCGGCGCGAGGCGCGGGTCGAGGCGCAGCACGGTCCGCTTGTCGACGCCGCCCTTGGTGTTGGGCGCCTCGTCCTCGGTGTAGGCGTCGACCAGGAAGGTCATCAGGCTGCGCGAGAGGCCCGCTGCCGGCTCGATGACGTACGGCGTGTAGCGCTCGTTGTTGGCCTGGTCGAAGTACGACAGGTCCTGGCCGGAGTGCTTGGCGTGGGTGGAGAGGTCGAAGTCGGTGCGGTTCGCGATGCCCTCGAGCTCACCCCACTCCGAGCCGGTGAAGCCGAAGCGGTACTCGATGTCGACGGTGCGCTTGGAGTAGTGGCTGAGCTTCTCCTGCGCGTGCTCGAAGTGCCGCAGGTTGGCCGGGTCGATGCCGAGGTCGGTGTACCACTGGGTGCGCTGGTCGATCCAGTACTGGTGCCACTCCTCGTCCTCGCCGGGCTTGACGAAGAACTCCATCTCCATCTGCTCGAACTCGCGGGTGCGGAAGATGAAGTTGCCCGGCGTGATCTCGTTGCGGAAGCTCTTGCCGATCTGGGCGATGCCGAAGGGCGGCTTCTGGCGGCTCGAGGTGACGACGTTCGCGAAGTTCACGAAGATGCCCTGGGCGGTCTCCGGGCGCAGGTAGTGCAGCCCGGTCTCGTCCTCGGTGACGCCGAGGTGGGTCTTGAGCATGCCGGAGAACTGCCGGGGCTCGGTCCACGCGCCGCGGGTGCCGCAGTTGCTGCAGGCGACCTCGGCGAGGTCGACGGTGTCGGGGTCCTCGATGCCCTTCTTCTCCGCGTAGGCCTCTTGGAGGTGGTCGGCGCGGAACCGCTTGTGGCACGACTGGCACTCGGTCAGCGGGTCGTTGAAGGTGTCGACGTGGCCGCTGGCCTCCCAGACCTGGCGCGGCAGGATGATGCTGGAGTCCAGGCCCACGACGTCCTCGCGCATGGTGACCATGGACTTCCACCACTGGCGCTTGATGTTCTCCTTCAGCTCCACGCCGAGCGGGCCGTAGTCCCACGCGGAGCGCGTACCGCCGTAGATCTCGCCGCACGGGTAGACGAAGCCCCGCCGCTTGGCGAGGGAGACGACGTGGTCGACGGTGGTTGCGGGCGGCTTGGCCACGATGAACCTTTCGAGCGGACTGCAGGCGGAACTCGGATGAGCGAGCGGTCAGCCTAGCGAGCGGGGCACCCCGGCGTTGAGCACGGTCCCCGGGTCGACGGACTCGTAGGCACTGGGCTCGTCGAGGGCCCGGCTCAGCACCGGCACCGCGTCCAGCTTCACCTCGTAGGACGACAGTGCGCGGCGGTAGGACCCGACGTCGCGCCAGGTCGTGGTGAGCACCCACAGGGTCGGGTCGTCGACGTTGCGGCCGATCCGCCCGGCGACGTACCCCGGGCGCGCGGCGAGCGTCTCGTGCGCCCGCTGCAGGTCCGCGCGGAAGCGGTCGTCGCCCTCGGGCACGCGGAAACGGTTGACCACCAGCACGGGTCGAGCCTAGTGCGGAAGCGATTTGACAACGGTTCTCACTTCTACTGAGAATCGTTCTCATGAATCTCCGCCGTCGTCCCACCACCGCCGCGCTCACCGTCGGCGCGCTGTCCGCGACCCTGTCCCTCAGCGGCTGCGCCGCCCTCACCGGCGGGGACGACGCGAACGGCTCGGGCGGCTCGGGCGAGGGCTCGCGCACGGTCGCGGCCGCGCTCTACCCCCTGGCGTACGTCGCCGAGCGGGTGGCGGGCGACGCCTTCGACGTCGAGAACCTCACCTCCCCCGGCGGGGAGCCGCACGACCTCGAGCTCGGCGTCCGCGAGACCGCGCTGGTCAGCGATTCCGCCCTCCTCGTGTACGTCGACTCCCTCCAGCCCGCCGTCGACGCCGCGGCCGAGGAGAACGCCGGCGGCGACGTGCTCGACGCCGCGGCCGTCGTCGACCTGATGCCGTTCGAGGGCGAGCACACGCACGAGGAGGAGCACGCCCACGAGGACCACGAGGGGCACGAGGAGGAGGGCGCGGACGAGCACGCCGAGGAGGAGGGGCACGAGGGCCACGACCACGGCGAGCTCGACCCGCACTTCTGGCAGGATCCCCTGCGGATGGCCGAGCTCGGTGACGCCGTCGCCGAGCGCCTGGCCGAGATCGACCCGGACGAGGCCGACACCTTCACCGCCAACGCGGACGCGCTCCGCTCCGACCTCGAGGCGCTCGACGAGGAGTACGTCGCGGGGCTCGCCGACTGCAGGACGTCGACGGTCGTCACGAACCACGACGCGTTCGGCTACCTGGAGAAGTACGGCCTGGAGCTGGAGTCGATCGCCGGCATCTCCCCCGACGCCGAGCCCAGCCCCGGCGCCCTCGCCGACCTGCAGGACCTGATCCGCGAGGACGGGATCACCACGGTCTTCTCCGAGTCGCTGGTGAGCCCGAAGACCGCCGAGGTGCTGGCCGACGACGCCGGCGTGCGCACCGACGTGCTGGACACCATCGAGGGCCTGACCGACGACACCGCGGACGAGGACTACCTTTCCCTCATGCGCGCCAACCTCGCCGCCCTTCAGGAGGCGAACGGCTGTTGAGCCCCTCGCACCCGTCCGGCACCCCGGTCGTCGAGCTGCACGACGGCGCGGTCGCCATCGGCGGCCGGCCGATCCTGCGGCACGTCGACCTCACGGTCCGGCAGGGCGAGTTCGTGACGCTGCTCGGCCCCAACGGCTCCGGCAAGTCCACGCTGGTGCGCGCGCTGACCGGGCTGCGCCCGCTGACCCTGGGCTCGCTGAGGCTCTTCGGCACGCCGCTGGAGTCCTTCCGCGACTGGCACCGGCTCGGCTTCGTGCCGCAGCGCTCGAGCGCGGCGAGCGGCGTGCCGGCCTCGGTCGCCGAGGTCGTGGCCTCCGGCCGGCTGACCCGCCGGCGGCTGCTGCGCCCGGCCGGGCGGGCGGACCGCGCGGCCGTCGCGTCCGCCCTCGAGCTCGTCGGGCTCTCCGACCGCGCCCGGGACAGTGTCGCCACCCTCTCCGGCGGCCAGCAGCAGCGCGTGCTCATCGCGCGGGCCCTGGCCGGCGAGCCGGACCTGTTCTTCCTCGACGAGCCGACCGCGGGCGTCGACCTGCCCAACCAGCAGGCGCTCGCCGCGGCCCTCGGCGCCCTCTCGGCGACCGGCAGCACCGTCGTGCTCGTCACCCACGAGCTCGGTCCGCTCGCGCCGCTCGTCGACCGCACCGTGGTCCTGCGCGACGGCCGGGTGGTGTACGACGGCGCCCCGCTGCAGCTCGACGACGCCCACGGCCACCACCACCCCAGCCCCCGGCGCACCGACCACCACCCCGGCGTGGTGGCCCCGCTCGACCGGTCCGGAGAGGACGTGTCCTGGTGATCGACCTCCTCGGCCACACCTTCATGCAGCGGGCCCTCATCGCCGCCTTCGTCACCGGCCTCGCGGCGCCGGTGATCGGCACCTACCTGGTCCAGCGGCGCCTCGCCCTCCTCGGCGACGGCCTCGGCCACGTCGCGGTCACCGGCGTCGCTCTCGGGCTGCTCACCGGCCTGGCGCCGACCTGGACCGCCGTCCTGGTGGCGGTGCTCGGCGCGGTGGCCATCGAGGTGATCCGCGAGCGCGGGAGCACCAGCGGCGACCTGGCGCTCGCGCTGCTGTTCTACGGCGGCCTGGCGGGTGGCGTGATGATCACCGGGCTCGCCGGTCAGACGGGCGCCACCCTGAACCAGTACCTCTTCGGCTCGATCACCTCCATCTCGGTCGCCGACATCTGGTTCACCCTCGGGCTGGCGCTGGTCATCATCGTGGTCGGGCTGGGGCTGCTGCCGCAGCTGTTCGCCGTCGCCCAGGACCAGGACTTCGCCCGCGTCGCGGGGCTCAACGTGCGCGCCTACAACCTGCTGGTGGCGGTGCTGGCCGCGGTCACGGTGACCATCGCGATGCGGACCGTCGGGCTGCTGCTCGTCTCCGCGCTGATGATCGTCCCGGTGGCGACCTCCCAGCAGCTGGCGCGGTCCTTCCGCAGGACGGTCGTCGGAGCGGTCCTCGTCGGAGCGGGCTCGGCCGTCGGGGGCCTGCTGGTGTCGGCGTACGCCTCCGTGCGCCACGACGTCTCCCTCGCCCCGGGCTCCACCATCGTGCTGCTGGCGCTGGCGTGCTTCGTCGGCACCTGGCCGCTCGGTGCCTGGCAGCGCCGGCGCGACCGCCTGCGCGCGCCGTTCCCGGCCGAGCCGGTGGAGGGGCACGAGACCACCGACCACCCCCACGACCACGGTCCGGCCTGCGGCCACCTCGCGGTGCCCCACGACGACCACGTCGACTACGTGCACGACGGTCACCGGCACGCGCCGCACGACGAGCACTACGACGAGCACTGAACGACGAGCACTGAACGACGAGCACTGAACGACGGGACCAGCCCATGACCGAGCAGACCACTCTCCGGCCGACCCGCCAGCGCGTCGCCGTCGCGGAGGCCCTCGCGTCCGTCGACGACTTCCGCTCCGCCCAGGACATCCACGACCTCCTCGGCAGGCGCGGCGAGCCGGTCGGGCTGGCCACGGTCTACCGCACGCTGCAGCGGCTCGCCGACGCCGGCGAGGTCGACCTGCTGCGGACCGAGGACGGCGAGGCGGTCTACCGGCGCTGCTCGGGCACGCACCACCACCACCTGGTCTGCCGCACCTGCGGCGCGACGGTCGAGGTGGAGGGCCCGGCCGTCGAGCGCTGGACCCGCAGCATCGCCGCCGAGCACGGCTTCTCCGACGTCAGCCACACCCTGGAGATCTTCGGGACCTGCCCCGCCTGCCGCTGACGGGCCCCTCCCGATGCCCGCCTCGTGATGCCCAGGGCGCGCCGGGGCGCACGCTGGGCATCACGAGGCGGGAACGGCGCCTGTCAGAGCCGTCCGCTCCGCCGTCAGGTCGCGACGGGCAGCCGGACGCGGAAGGTGCTGCCGACGCCGAGCTGGCTGTCGACCTCGATCCGGCCGCCGTGGGCCTCGACGATCCCCCGGGTGATGCTGAGCCCCAGGCCGACGCCCTGGATCGAGCGGTCCTCGGCGTCGCGGGAGCGGAAGAAGCGGGTGAACAGCCGGTCGCGGTCGGCCGCGGAGATGCCGATGCCCTGGTCGCGCACGCTGAGCACGGCGCGGCCGTCCTGCACGACGAGCTCGACGCAGACCTCGGTGCCGCGGCTGCTGTACTTCATCGCGTTGGTCAGCAGGTTGTCGACCACCTGCTCGATGCGCTGCTCGTCCAGGAGCGTCGGCAGCGCCGCGGGGGCGTGCACTTCGAGCCTGATGCCGGCGGCGCGGTACGCCGGCCGCGCGGCGTCCACGCACGCGCGGACCAGCTGGGCCAGGTCGCACGGCGCCCGGGTCAGCGCCACCGGTCCCGCGTCGATCTGGGCGGTGTCGAGGAGGTCGGTGATCAGGCGCAGCAGCCGCTGGGCGTTGCGGTCGACCACCTGCAGCTGGCGCACCGCGACCGGGTCGAGCTCGCCGTCCTCGAGCAGCATCTGCACGTAGCCCACGATCGAGGTCAGCGGCGTCCGCAGCTCGTGGGAGACCGAGGCGACGAACTCGTCCTTGACCTCCATGGCGCGCATGAAGTCGGTGACGTCCTTGTAGGCCAGGGCGGCGCCGGCGAACGTCCCGCGCTCGTCGCGGACCGACCGCGCCGAGACCGACAGCGCGCGGCGGGTCAGCGGGTCCCTGCCGACCCAGATCCGGCAGTCGTCGAACTCCTCGCCCTGCGCCGCGCGGTACGTCGGCATCTGCTCCGCCGCGAGCGGGGTGGTGCCGTCGGAGTCCAGCACCTCGCCCACCTGCCCGGCCCGGCCGGAGTGGCCGCCGGGGTAGGCCAGCGCCATGAAGTCGCGGTGGCGGCGGTTGAGCCCGACGTACCCGCCGCGGCGGTCGAGGAGGACCAGGCCGACGTCGACGGTGTCGAGGGTGGCGTCGGAGACCCGGCGCTGGTGCTCGACGGTCTCCATCGCCCGCCCGACCTGCTCCATGCCTCCGGCGATGGCCAGCGAGGCGATCACCGCCACGACGGGGATGCTCACCGACCGGCTGAGGAAGATGCCCTCGGCACCGGTGTAGAGGAGCCCCGGGACCGTCACGAGGAGCACCGTCGCGACGCCGGCGACGGCCGCGCCACGACGTCCCAGCAACCGCCCGAGCCAGAGCGCCGGCAGCACGACCAGGAGGCCCGAACCACCGTCGGGGCTCAGCCGGGCGAGCCCGACGGCGGCGATGTCGAGCACGAGGACCGCCTCGACCGCGCGCAGCGGCAGCCGGCCCCGGCTGAGGAACGTGACCGCGAGGAGGACCAGGACCACCAGCACGGAGACCGCCGGCAGCGACAGGCCGACCCGCACGCCGCCCACCCAGCGCAGCGCCACGTCGACGGCGACGAGCAGGGCGAAACCGGTCTGGATCGCACGGGGGTCGGTCGTGGACGCGAGGAGCACCCCGCGCAGGGCCGTCGTCCAGCGACGGCCGGTCCCACCCTCCCCCGGCACGGGGCCAGTGTGGCGTGCCGCGGACGTTTCAGCAGGTGAACCGCAGGGTCTTCACCCAGCAGTCACCTCGAGGATCCGTCACACGCCCGGCGAGCCCGGACGTCACTTCGCGCCGCCGTAGCGGCGGTCGCGCCGGGCGTACTCCTCGATCGCCGCCCACAGGTGCCGGCGGTCCACGTCGGGCCACAGCACGTCGGAGTAGACGAGCTCGGCGTAGGCCGCCTGCCAGAGCATGAAGTTCGAGAGCCGCTGCTCCCCCGACGTGCGCCAGACCAGGTCGGCGTCGGACTGCTCGGGGACGTAGAGGTGGCGCGCGAAGACCTTCTCGTCGACCTTGCGCGGGTCCAGCCGTCCGGCGGCGACCTCCTCGGCGATCCGGCGAGCGGTGTCGGCGACCTCGGCGCGCCCGCCGTAGTTCACGCACATCGTCAGCGTCAGCACGTCGTTCCCGCGGGTCAGCTCCTCGGCGACCTGCAGCTCCTTGATGACCGACTTCCACAGCCGCGGCGCACGGCCGGCCCACCGGACGCGGACGCCGAGCTCGTGCATCTCGTCGCGGCGTCGCCGGATCACGTCGCGGTTGAACCCCATCAGGAACCGGACCTCCTCGGGGCTGCGCGACCAGTTCTCGGTCGAGAAGGCGTACGCCGAGACGGCCTTGACGCCGATCTCGATGGCCCCCTCGACGACGTCGAAGAGCGAGGACTCGCCCTCCTCGTGGCCGCGCGTCCGCGGCAGCCCGCGCTCCTTGGCCCAGCGGCCGTTGCCGTCCATGACGACGGCGACGTGGCGCGGGACGAGCTCACGCGGGAGCTCGGGGGGCCGGGCGCCCGAGGGGTGCGGCGTGGGCTGGCGGACGGCGCGCTTCACGCGGGCGAGCCTAGAGGTGCCCGGTCACCGCTCGACGTAGGCCATGGAGCGCAGCGCGCGCTCGAGGTGCCACTGCAGGTACGCCGCGACCAGCCCGCTCGCCTCCTTGAGGTGACGCGGCTCGGCGGCCTCGACGACCGGCCAGTCGCCGGCGAGCAGCGCACCGAGCAGCACGAGGGTCTCCGCGGCCGGCGACGCCGAGCCGGGCACCCGGCAGGTCGCGCAGAGCACGCCGCCCATCGAGGGGTTGAACCAGCGGTGCGGGCCCTCCAGCCCGCAGCGGGCGCAGTGCTCGAACGACGGGGCGTAGCCGGCGACCGCCAGCGAGCGCAGCAGGTAGGAGTCGAGCACCTGGCTGGGCGTGCGCTGGCCGGTCGACATCGCACGGAGGCCGCCGACGAGCAGGAGGAACTGCTGGAGCGACGGCTCGCGCTCCTCGGCGGCGACCCGCTCGGCGGTCTCGAGCATCACGGTGCCGGCGGTGTAGCGGTCGTAGTCCAGGCCGATCTCGGAGTGGAACGGCGTCAGCGTCTCGGCCTGGGTGATCGTGTCGAGGTTGCGCCCCTCGGCCAGCTGGAGGTCGACGTGGGTGAACGGCTCGAGGCGCGAGCCGAAGCGCGACGTGGTGCGGCGCACCCCCTTGGCGACCGCGCGGACCCGCCCGTGGTGACGGGTCAGCAGGGTGATGATGCGGTCGGCCTCCCCCAGCTTGTGGGTGCGGAGCACGATCGCCTCGTCGCGGTAGAGAGGCACCCCTCCATTGTGCGCGACTCAGCTGCCGGTACGACGACGCCGCCCCGTCGAGCGCCAGCAGCCGAGCGCGAAGCCGACCGCCGCGCGGTCCAGCCGCTCCGGCGAGACCCGCCACTCCAGGATCGACCGGGCCTTGACGAAGGTGGACTGCGGCAGCTCCTGGGCCAGCATGGCGGCGTCGGCAGCCGGGTGGACGGGGTCGGCCGGGTGGCCGACGACGAGCGCCGGGACGGCGATCCGGCGGCGCTGGCTCGACGGCGGGGCCAGCCGCCCGAAGAACAGCCCGTGGACCACGGCGGCGAGCGCGTCCGCGCGCTGGTCGAGGGAGTCCAGGGCGATGCCCGCCCAGAACGGCACGATCCCGCGCGGGACCGGGCGGGTCAGCCGGCGCACGGTGTTGACGGTGAACGGCAGGAAGCGGGCCGCCATCAGCAGCGGCGCGAAGGTGAGGATGCCGGCCTCGACCGCGTTGTCGAGCACGGGCATCTCGCAGATCAGCCCGCGGACGCGCTCGGGGGCCAGGACCGCCGTCTCCAGCGCGACGTTCGCCCCGATGGACGTGCCGCCGACGACGGCCTGCGCGGCGCCGAGGTGGTCGAGCAGGGCCAGCACCTGCTCGGCGAACGCCGTGACCGAGTAGACGAGCGGGTCGGCCGGCCGGTCCGACCGCCCGTGGCCGAGCAGGTCGAGGGTGACGACGTGCAGGCCCTCGGCCGCGAGCCGGCGGGCCAGCGGCGCGTGCATGCGGCGCGGCATGAGCTGGCCGTGCACGAGCACGACCCAGGAGTCGCCGGCGCCGTACTCGGTGTACTCCAACCGGTCCCGGCCGCTGTCGCCCTCGACGAAGAACTGCCCGATCCGCTCGGAAACCAGCATGCTCGGCACCCTAGTGCAGGACAATCACCCGGTGACCAGACCCGCGGCCCGGGGAGACCGGCGAACGCTCGGCTGGTCGTGGACCGCGCTGCTGCTCGTCGCGACGACCGTGGCGGGCTGGCTGGCGATCGAGCTCTCGCCCGAGGGATTTCCCGTCGCGAGCTGGTGGCCGGGTGCCGGCCTGGCGGCGGCCCTGGTGGCGCTCTCGCCCCTGCGTCGCGCCCCTCTGCTGACCGTGGCGATCGCACTGGCCACGCTCCTCGCGAACCTGGTTGCCGGCCGTGGCGGCGACCTCGCGGGGGCCTTCGCGGTGGTCAACGCCCTCGGCGCGCTGGCCGCCGGGCTGGTGCTCAAGGGGCTCCGCGACCGCGTGCCGGGCCTGTCCGCCCACGACGACTTCGTCCGTCTCGTCCTCGCCGGGGTCGCGGGCGGCGCCGTCGTGGCGGTGGGCGCGACGGCCGCCGTCGAGGCCACCGTGGGCGGGTCGAGCGTCGGGACCGCTCCACTGGTGCTGTTCTCGCACCTCTCGGCGGTGCTCGCCGTCACGCCCATCGCCCTCGCCCGCCACCGCGGGCACCGCACGGGCAGCGACCTCGAGGCGCTGCTCCAGGGCGGCGCCACCCTGCTGGTCGCGGCGCTCGTGCTCGGTGTCGACCGGTCGCTCGCGCTCTCGATCGCCCCGCTCCCGCTGCTCGTCTGGGGTGCGCTCCGGCTCTCGGTGCGCACCGTCGCGTGGGAGCTGGGCCTGTTCGCGCTGCTCAACACAGTGGCGACGAGCCAAGGACACGGGCCGTTCGGCCACGCGTACGCCGACGGCGACGTCGGACCGCTCGAGGTCGCAGCGCTCTCCCAGGGCTACCTCGTCTGCGCCGTCCTGATCACCCTCCCGCTGGCCATCGCGGTGCAGCAGCGGCACACGCTCCTGGCGCGGGTCAGTGCCGACGAGGCACTGTTCCGCCGCAACTTCACCGAGTCGCTGCTCGGCATGCTGCTGCTGCGCGTGCACGGCGACCGGCTGCACGCCGTCGAGCTCAACGACCGCGCGGTCGCCGTCCTCGGCGGCGACCGGTACGCCCTGCTCGAGCGGCCCCTCGACGAGGTGGTCGCGGCGCCGGAGCCGCTGAGCGCCGTGGTCCGCGACCTGCTGGTGGGACGCCGCGACGGCTGGTCCGGGTCGTGCCTGGTCCCCGACCGTCCGGGCGCCCGCGTCGAGGTGGCCCTCGTGCTCCTGTCCGGCGCCGGCGACGACGCGGTGTTCTCCGCCCAGGTCCTCGACGTGACCGCCGAGCACGAGGCGCGGCAGCGGCTGGAGGCCGCCGAGCGGCTGACGGGCGCGACCCTGGACACGGCCGCGTGCGTCATCCTCGTCACCGACACCGACGGCCGGATCGTGCGGGTCAACGCCGCCACGACCGCGATCACCGGGTACGGCGAGGAGGAGCTGCTCGGCCGCCCCGTGTGGGACACCCCCGTGTCGCCGTCGGGGACCCACGACATCGAGGCGCTCTTCGTCTGGCCGAACCGGTCGGGACAGCCGGTCATCCGGGAGCGGGACCTGGTGACCCGGGACGGCCGGCGCCTGCGGATGGTGTGGAACAACAACGTCGTGCGCGACGAGCACGGCACGGCGACGTACGCCGTGATGACCGGCGTCGACGTCACCGGCGAGCGCACGAGCGCCGGGCTCGTCACGCACCTGATGCAGGCGGCGATCACCACGGCGCTCATCGGCCTCGACGTGCGGGGTCGGGTCACGGTGCTCGGGTCCGGTGCCGCCCACCTGCTCGGGCTGGACCCGCACGCGGCGGTCGGAGGACCGCTCGCCGAGCTGCTCGACCCCGGCGAGCTGCGGGAGCGGACCGGCACCGTCGACCCGGAGGCCGCCTTCGCGGTCCTGGCCGCCACGCTCGGGGCGGGCGGGGAGTCCGCCGCGCGGGACTGGACCTGGGTCTCCCGGGGCGGCCAGCGCCGCGTGGTCTCGATGACGCTGAGCACGACCACCGACGCCTTCGGCGACCACGTCGGCTACCTGGTCGTCGGCCGCGACGTCACCGAGCAGCGGGAGAGCCGGGAGCTGCTCGTCGCCGCGCTGGAGAAGGAGCGGCACGCGGTCGAGCGGCTGCGGTCCCTCGACGACGCGAAGAACGAGTTCGTCTCCACCGTCTCCCACGAGCTGCGCACCCCGGTGACCAGCATCGTCGGCTACACCGAGATGCTCCAGGACGGCGACCCGGTCGAGCCGCACCCCCAGCAGCTGCGGCTCCTGGACAGCATCAGCCGCAACGGCCAGCGCCTCATCGCCCTGTGCGACGACCTGCTGGCGCTCTCGGGGCTCGACGCCGGCACCACGACGTGGCAGCGCGAGGAGCTCGACCTGGCCGCGGTCGTGCCGGCCGTCGAGGAGTCGGTCCGCCCCCTGCTGGGCGGGCGGCGCCTCGACGTCACCTGGCACGCCGGCCCCGGGCCGGTCCCGGTCAGCGGCGACCGGGCGCAGCTCGAGCGCGTCGTGCTGAACCTGGTCGGCAACGCGGTGAAGTTCACCGAGGACGGTGGCACCGTGACCTGTCGCGTGCACCGCGACGCCGGGGAGGCGGTGCTCGAGGTGGCCGACACCGGCATCGGCATCCCGCGGTCGGAGCAGGACGGTCTGTTCGAGAAGTTCTTCCGCTCCACGACTGCTCAGCAGCGCGCCATCCAGGGCACCGGCCTGGGCCTGTCCATCGTCGCCGCCATCGTCACGGCCCACGGCGGCCGGATCAGCGTCGACTCCGAGCACCTGCAGGGGACGACGTTCACCGTCCGGCTCCCGCTCGCGGCCTGACCCGGCCCGGTGCCCCGCGCCGGGGCGCGGGGCGCCGGCCTGCTCAGGCGCGGTTGACGGCGCTGGTGACGGCCTTCAGGGAGGCGGTGACGATGTTGTGGTCGACGCCGATGCCCCACAGCACCTGGTCGCCCACGGCGCACTCGACGTACGCCGCGGCGTAGGCGTCGCCGCCGGCGGAGAGGGCGTGCTCGGCGTAGTCCAGGACGCGGACGTCCCAGCCACGTTCCTGGGCCAGCTCGAGGCCGTTGACGACCTCGACGAACGCCGCGATGGGACCGTTGCCGGTGCCCTCGAGCGTGCGCCGCTCGCCCTCGACCTGCACCTCGACGGTGAGCCGGTCCTTCTCACCCGCGGCCGAGGAGCTGTGCACCGTCTCGAGCCGCAGCGGGGTCTCGCGGGTGAGGTACTCGGCCTGGAAGACCTCCCAGATCGCCTCGGCGGTCATCTCGCCGCCCTCGGCGTCGGTGCGCTCCTGGATGACCCGGCTGAACTCGATCTGCGCGCGGCGCGGCAGGTCGAGCTTGTGCTCGTTCTTCAGCACGTAGGCCACGCCGCCCTTGCCGGACTGGCTGTTGACCCGGATGACGGCCTCGTAGGACCGCCCGACGTCGTGCGGGTCGATCGGCAGGTACGGCGCCTCCCACGGCAGCTGCTCGACCGGGACGCCCTGCTCGGAGGCCTGGCGCTCGAGGTCCTCCAGCCCCTTCTTGATCGCGTCCTGGTGGGACCCGGAGAACGCCGTGTAGACCAGGTCGCCGGCGTAGGGGTGCCGCGGGTGCACCGGCAGCTGGGTGCAGTACTCGACCGTGCGGCGCACTTCGTCGATGTCGCTGAAGTCGATCTGCGGGTCGATGCCCTGGCTGAACAGGTTCATGCCGAGGGTCACCAGGCACACGTTGCCGGTCCGCTCGCCGTGCCCGAACAGGCAGCCCTCGACGCGGTCGGCGCCGGCCATCATCGCCAGCTCGGTGGCGGCGACCGCGGTGCCGCGGTCGTTGTGCGGGTGCAGCGAGATGACGGTGTGCTCACGCCGGGTCAGCTGGCGGGAGAACCACTCGATCTGGTCGGCGTAGACGTTGGGCGTCGCCATCTCGACGGTCGCCGGCAGGTTGAGGATGATCTCGCGACCGTCCTCGGGCTGCCACACGTCGGTGACCGCCTCGCACACCTCGGCCGAGAACGGCAGCTCGGTCGCGGTGAAGATTTCGGGGCTGTACTCGTAGCCGATCACCGTGGCGTCGAGGTAGCTCTCGATGTTCTTCATCACCGCGTTGGTGCCGCGGACCGCGATGTCCTTGATCTCGTCGGTGCTCGCGCGGAACACCACGCGGCGGAAGAGCGGCGCGACCGCGTTGTAGAGGTGGATGTTGGCGCGCGGCACCCCGACCAGCGACTGCACGCTGCGCTCGATCAGGTCCTCGCGGGCCTGGGTCAGCACCGAGATCGTGACGTCGTCGGGGATCCGGTCGCCCTCGATCAGCTGGCGGACGAAGGAGTAGTCGGTCTCCGAGGCAGCCGGGAAGCCGACCTCGATCTCCTTGTAGCCCATGTTCACGAGCAGGTCGAACATCTGCATCTTGCGCGCAGGGCTCATCGGGTCGATCAGGGCCTGGTTGCCGTCGCGCAGGTCGGTGGAGAGCCAGCGCGGCGCCTGGGTGATCGTCTGCGAGGGCCAGGTGCGGTCGGGCAGGTCGACCGGCGGGAAGGCACGGTAGCGCTCGAACGGCATCCCGCTCGGCTTCTGGTGCGCCGCCTGGTGGACGGTGCGGCGGGGCTGGGTGGGCTGGACGGGCTCGGTGGTCATGGGGATCCTCGGCTGTCTGCTGGGTGGGGCCTGGTGGGGCCCAGGGGCGCCGGCCGCGCGAGCACTCCGCAGCGAGGGGGTCCGGCTGGGCTCAGACCTCGCTGCGGCAGCGAAGGAGGAGGTGCTGACGCATCATGACCCCGCCACCCTAGCCGACCTGCTCCGGCGCTCGCGGCGCCGGTCACGATCTGGGCAGCCGGCCAGGCATGCTGGGGAGGTGCCGACCCTCCTCATCGTCCACCACGCGCCGACCCCGGGCGTCCGTGCACTCGCGGACGCGGTCGTGGCCGGCGCGCACGACGACGCGATCGAGGGCGTGGACGTCGTGGTGCGCGCCGCCCTCGAGGCGACGGCCGCCGACGTCCTGGGCGCGGACGGCTACCTGCTCGGCACGCCGGCGAACTTCGGGTACATGTCGGGCGCGCTCAAGCACTTCTTCGACACGATCTTCCTCGAGGCCGGCGGAGCGTTGACCGACGACGGCGGCGCCGCCGCGAGCGCCGGCGAGGCCAAGCCGTTCGGGCTGTGGGTGCACGGCCGCTACGACACCACGGGCGCGGTGCGGTCGGTCCTCTCGATCGTCGGGGCACTCGCCTGGCGCCAGTCCGCGGCGGTCCTCGAGGTCCTCGGCGACGTGGGCGGGGCGGAGCGGGACGCGGCGTACGAGCTCGGCGGCACGGTGGCGGCGCTGCTCGACGGGTGAGCGGCGCCCGCCCCGATCAGCTGGTCGTGTAGGGCAGCCGGACCATCTCGAGCACGTGCTGGGCCGGCGAGCCGAGGGGCGCCACCAGGTGGAGCACACCGAGCCCCGGGCCGCTGACCGGTGCGATCGCCTCGTAGAGGACCTGCACCCCCGCGCTGGCCAGGAGCGTCACCGCCGACATGTCGACGACCAGGTCCGAGGTGCCGCCGTACGACGCGTGCGCGAGCCGGCGGCGAAGCTCGTCGGTGCAGCGGTGGTCCACGGTGCCGCTGAGCACCAGGACGCCCGGCCGCTCCTCGATCGTGAGCGGCTCGCGGGTCGCGGCACGCGAACCGGAAGCGGTCAGCATGCCGACCGAGCGGGTGGGGCGCAGCCGCAGCCGCGCGGTCGTGCCCTGCTCGCCGTGCTCGATCTCGAACTCGTCGGTGAAGCCGCGGGCCATGGCCAGGCCCCGCCCGCGGCTCCCGGGAGCGCCGGGGACGCGCCAGGTGCCGTTGTCCCGGACGGTCACCTCGACGTAGCCCTCGTCGTCGAGGTGGGCGACCAGCTCGACGACCGCCTCGGTCCGCCGGGTGGCGGCGGAGTAGGCGTGCTCGCAGGCGTTGGTGACCACCTCGCCGACGGCGTGCTGCAGCGCGACCTCGTCAAGCGGTCCGACCTGCAGCTCGTCGAGCCACTCGGCCAGCTCGGCGCGGACGACGCGGGGCGTGTCCGGCATGGCGGGGTAGGTGAGCTCGAGGTCGGGCATCGGCTCGACCAGCTCGGCCGCGAGCACCGTGACGTCGTCGGCGACCCCGGTCGAGCCGGCCAGCCGCTCGATGGACTCCCGGCAGATCCGCTCCGGGACCCGCTCGTCGATCCGCTCCAGGTCGGGGCCAGCGAGGACGGCCTCGCGGACGACCTCGGCCAGGTCGACGGTGCACTGGGCCACCGTGCGGCCGGGGCGCTCGACGATGCCGTCGCTGTACATCACCAGGACGTCGCCCTCCTCGAGCTGGTGCTCGGCCAGGTCGAACGGGAGCCCGGACGCGAGCGGTCCGGCGCCGGAGGACGGGAGGAAAGTGGTCTCGCCGCTCGGGCTGACCACCATCGGCGGCGGGTGCCCGGCGGTGCAGTAGACGAGCTCGCCGGTCTGCGGGTCCAGCACGGCCGCGCAGACGGTGGCCGCGCGCGCCGGCGGCACGCGGCGGGCGCGTGAATCGAGCAGCTCCAGGGCGGCCTCGATGTCGCCGTCGAGGCGCGCGCGCTCCTCGAACAGGGCCCGCAGCTCGCCCATGGCGACCGAGGCGCGCACGCCGTGGCCGACCACGTCGCCCACGGCGAGCACCAAGCGGCCGTCCTCCAAAGCGACGGCGTCGAACCAGTCGCCGCCGGCGACCGTGCCCTCGTCGGCGAGGAGGTAGCGGGCGGCCAGCCGGACGCCCCGCGGGATCGGCACGCCGCCGGGGAGCAGCGCGTCCTGGAGCGCGACGAGGGTCTGGTCGGGGCCGGCCGGCGCTGCGGGCGCGGCCGGGCGCGAGGGGGCGGAAGGGGCAGGGCGGGCGGGGCCGGCGAGCGCCTGGGCGACCACGCCGCGGAGGACGCCGTCGGGGTCGCGCCACGGCGCGACGCCGACCACGAGCGGGCCGGCGCCGCCCGGCTCGACCTCGCCGACGCGCGGCTCACCGGTCTCGTGGACCGCACGGACCAGGGCGAGCAGGTCTCCGGTCACCGGACCCACCGGCGACCCGGCGGCCGAGCCGGCGGCCAGCGCGGAGACGTCGTCACCGCCGAGCAACGCACGCCCGGCCTCGTTGACCTCGGCGAGCCGGAGGTCAGGGCCTTCGAAGAGGGCGAGGAGTCCCGGGGCCTGCTGGAAGGCGGCCGACCGGCCGGAGTCGAACGACCCGTCCATGGCGTCCCTTCGCTGGTGCTGCTCGCTCATGGCCCTCCTGTGCCCAATCAGCGGGCTGGGTCACCCCCGCGACGGTGGCAATCCTCACAGGTCTCGGAGCGCTCGACCCTCGGTTCCCCCGATCGCCTGCGTCACACCGGTCACAGCGGCGCCGCCGCGCGTCCGACAAGGGTGAGATCGCCCACCTTTCACCCGGGGGGATGAGGTACGGCACCTGGGGCGGAGGGTTCTGTGGGGACGTACCCGCTGACGGCGGCACGAGCTCCTCCACCTCGGGACGGACCGAACCATGACGTCTGCTCACCACACCACCCGCCTGCCCCGCGCCGAGCGCGCCGCCCGCACCGAGGCGCTCCTCGAGCGGCTCCGGGACTGCGCCGACGAGGACCGTCGTGAGGACCTCCGCCGGGAGCTGGTGATGGTCAACCGTGGCGTCGCCGAGGCGGTGGCCAAGCGCTACCGCGGCCGGGGCCTCGCCGACGACGACCTGGCCCAGGTCGCCTACCTCGGCCTGACCAAGGCCGTGACCCGGTTCGACCCCGACCGCGGCCACGACCTGCTCACCTTCGCGGTGCCGACCATCCGCGGCGAGATCACCCGCCACTTCCGCGACCACGGCTGGGCGGTGCGGCCGCCGCGGCGGGTCCAAGAGCTGCAGAGCCGGTTCAACCGGACCGTCGACGACCTCCACCAGGAGCTCGGCCGGGAGCCGACCGACAGCGACATCCGCGAGGCGCTGGGCCTGAGCCGTGAGGAGTACGACGAGGTGGCCGGCGCGTGGGGCTGCTTCGCGCCCCGGTCGCTGGACCAGCCCGTGGGCAGCGACGAGGGTGCCGCACTGATGGACCTGCTGCCCGAGGAGGGCGTCGACGACCCGCACGCGGTCAGCGAGGCACGCGTCGCGCTGGCGCCGGTCGTGCGGTCGCTCGGCGAGCGCGACCAGCGGATCCTCTACCTGCGCTTCTTCGAGGACCGCAGCCAGGCCGAGATCGGCGCGGACCTCGGCGTCAGCCAGGTCCAGGTGTCCCGCCTGCTGGGCAAGATCCTCGACCGGATGCGTGCGGAGCTCGCCTGAGGGCCCACCGGTCGCGGGTAGCATCCGGCGCGTGCGCCTGCTCCCCGCCCTGCTGCTCCCGCTGGTCCTGCTGGCCGGCTGCGGCGAGCTCCAGGGCGGCGACACCGACCCCGACCAGGTCGACTCCGTCGAGGCGCCGGCGCTCGGCGCGTGCCGGGTGCTCGGCCCCGACGACGTGGCCCAGGCCAGCAACGCCACCCGCACGGTGGAGTGCTCGGAGCGGCACACCGCCCAGACCTTCGCGGTCGGTGACCTGCCGGAGGACCTGCACGACGCGGCGTACGACTCCGAGGAGCTCGGCGCCTTCGCCTACGAGACCTGCTCGACGGGCTTCCAGAAGCTGCTGGGCGCCGACGAGAGCCTCGTGATGCGCACCGTCGTGAGCTGGGCCTGGTTCCGGCCCTCCGAGGATGCCTGGGACGACGGGGCGCGCTGGTACCGCTGCGACGTCGTCGGCGGCGGCGAGCAGAGCACCGAGTACGTCGCGCTGCCCGAGACCGCGGAGGGTCTGCTCATGGGCCGCCCGCAGGACAAGTGGATGGTGTGCGCGGTCGGCCCCTCCGTCGACGCCGGCACCAAGGTGCCGTGCTCGGCGAAGCACGACTGGCGCGCGGTGACGACCATCAAGGTCGGCGACAAGGGCGACGAATACCCCGGGGACCGGATCGTCGAGGTCACCACGCGCGACTACTGCTCGGAGTCGGTGGGTGCCTGGCTGGGCTACCCCGTGGAGTACGACTTCGGCTACACCTGGTTCCACGAGGCCGACTGGCAGGCCGGCAACCGCCGCTCGGTGTGCTGGGCCCGGACCCCGGACTGATGCGTCGGCGCGGCGCCGCCGTCGTCCTCGGCCTGGTCCTGCTCGGGCCGGCCGCGCTCGCCGGCTGCTCCTCCGAGCCCGACGAGCAGCCGGACCGCTCCCCCTCGTCGTCGGCCGCCACGTCGGCCCCGCCCGCGTCCGCGGCGCCCCTGCGCGAGCCGCGGGACCGGGCCTGCTACCGGATGGCGTACGCCGAGGCGGTCGCGCCGACCACCGCGGCGCCCACGGTGCCGTGCTCGGAGCCGCACACCTCCACGACGTACGCCGTCGGCGAGCTCGACACCGTCGTCGGCGGCCACCTGCTGGCCGTCGACTCCGAGCGGGTCCAGCAGCAGGTCGCGGCCGAGTGCCCCCGCCGGCTCGGGTCCTTCGTCGGCGGCGACCGCACGGCGCTGCGGCTGAGCATGCTGCGGTCGGTGTGGTTCACCCCGACCGTGGAGGAGTCCGACGCGGGGGCGGACTGGTTCCGCTGCGACGTCGTCGCGCTCGCCGGCCCCGAGCGGCTCGCGCCGCTCACCGGGCGGGTCGCCGGCGTCCTCGACCGGCCCGCGGCGGCGCAGCGGTGGGCGATGTGCGGCACCGCCGGTCCGGACGCGCGGGACTTCCGGCGGGTGCTGTGCTCGGCCCCGCACGCCTGGCGCGCGGTCTCGGTCGTCGACCTCGGCACCGGGCGCTACCCGGGCGCAGGGCCGGCCCGCGCGGCCGGCCAGGGCCCGTGCGAGGACGCCGGCCGGGCGGCCGCCGCGGACCCGCTCAGCTTCGAGTGGGGCTACGAGTGGCCGACCGCCGAGCAGTGGGACGCCGGGATGACCTTCGGCCGCTGCTGGGCGCCGGACTGACTGAGCAGCCGCCCGCGAGGAACGAGCGGGCGGCGTCGCGAAGGAAGGTCGAGCGAGCCCCGCGACCGAGGGACGAGGTCGCGACGGGCGTGTCGAGACCCGGTGAGAGGCCTACGGTAGTGGGTACGTCACCTGGTCGCGGCGGGCCGCTGGCGCGCCTTCGTGCTCGACCAGCGGGTGGTCAGAAGCCGAGCTTGCGCAGCTGGCGCGGGTCCCGCTGCCAGTCCTTGGCGATCTTGACGTGCAGGTCGAGGTAGACCGGCGTGCCGAGGAGCGCCTCGATCTGCTTGCGGGAGTCGGTGCCGATCTTGCGCAGCCGGGACCCCTTGTGGCCGATGATGATGCCCTTCTGGGAGTCGCGCTCGACGTACACGTTGGCGTGGATGTCGAGCAGCGGCTTGTCCTCGGGCCGGTCCTCGCGCAGGCCCATCTCCTCGACGACCACCGCGATGGAGTGCGGGAGCTCGTCGCGGACGTCCTCCAGCGCCGCCTCGCGGATCAGCTCCGCGACGAGGATCTCCTCCGGGGCGTCGCTGAGGTCGCCGTCGGGGTAGAGCTGCGGGCCCTCGGGCAGCAGCCCGATGAGCAGGTCCGCGAGCAGCTCGACCTGGTCGCCGGCCTGCGCCGAGACGGGGACGATCTCGGCCCACTCGGTGCCGGTCTCGGCGCCGAGCGCCTGGATGTCGAGCAGGTGCTGGCCGACCTGCTCGGGGGTGGCGAGGTCGGTCTTGGTCGCGATCGCGACCTTCTTCGTCCGCTTGACCTTGGCCATCTCGTTGACGATGAACCGGTCGCCGGGCCCGATCTTCTCGTTCGCCGGGAAGCACGCCGCGACGACGTCGACCTCGGCCAGCGTGGTCTTCACGAGGTCGTTGAGCCGCTCGCCGAGCAGCGTGCGCGGACGGTGCAGCCCGGGGGTGTCGACCAGCACCAGCTGGGCGTCGGGCCGGTGCACGATGCCGCGCACCACGGTGCGGGTCGTCTGCGGCTTGGAGCTGGTGATCACGACCTTCGCGCCCACCAGCGCGTTGGTCAGCGTCGACTTGCCCGCGTTGGGCCGGCCGACGAACGACGCGAAGCCGCTGCGGTGCTCGGGGGTCTGCTGCTCAGCCATCGGAGGCCCTGTCTGTCGCTGCGGCTGAGTCGTAGTCGGCCCAGATCTGGTCGTCGCTCTTGCCGGCGGCCTTCCCGGCCCGCCACACCGGGCCCGGGTCGACGGCGCGTGGCTGGCGCTTCGCGTTCGCGCGCCAGTAGCCCATGACGTCGTACGCCGTGCTCGGCAGCCGCCGGTCGTGCATCAGGTGCTTGCGCACCGCCCGCATCTGGGCGGACTCCCCCGCCATCCAGAAGTAGCCCTCGCCCGCGGGCCAGTCGATCGCCTCGACGGCCGCGGCGAGGCGGCTCTCCCCGTCCCCCGGCTGCTCCAGCCAGGTCACGTCGGCCCCGGCCGGGAGGTAGCCCGCCAGCTCGTCGGCGGCCGGCACCTCCGCCCAGACGCGCGTCGGCACGTCGACGGACTCCCGGATCCGCGCCATCGCCGGCAGCGCGGTCAGGTCGCCCACGAGCAGCAGCCAGGCGGCGTCGTCGGGCATGGCGAAGGAGCCCTTCGGCTCGGTCACCGTCACGGTCTCGCCGACCACGTCGCGGCGGGCCCACTCGGTGACCAGGCCGACCTCGTGCACGACGACGTCCAGCGCGAGCTCGCCACCCGCGCCGGCGGCGGGGTCCCACGACCGGACGGTGTAGTACCGGCTCTGGAACTGCCCGGGCACCACCAGCCCCACCCACTCGTCCGGCACGCCGGTCGATGTGAAGCCGGTGAGCCCGGGCCCGCCGAGCACGAGCCGCACGAGGTGGTCGGAGACCTGGGTACGGCTCACGACCTGCGCGGAGTGCTGCTGGGCCCGGGTGCTCACCGGGTCAGGCTAGTCACCACGTCGGACGCAGCGGGAATCCGTCGGAGCCGTCCTCGGTGGTGTTGACCGCCAGCACCTGGTGGAGCTGGATCTCGTTGCGCTCGAAGGCCAGCCGCGAGCCGGCCATGTAGAGGCCCCACACCCGGGCGGTGCCCTCGCCGACCTCGGCGACGCACGCGTCCCAGTTCTCGGCCAGGTTGCGGCACCAGTCACGCAGGGTCATCGCGTAGTGGAGCCGCAGGTTCTCCTCGTGCATGACCTCGAGGCCGGCGTCCTGCGCGGTCGTGATGATCGTGCCCGAGCCGGTCAGCTCCCCGTCGGGGAAGACGTAGCGGTCGATGAACGCGCCGGTGCTCGCCGGGCGGTTGTGCGGCCGGGTGATGCAGTGGTTGAGCAGCCGGCCCTCGGGCTTGAGGTGGTCGCGCAGGAAGCCGAAGTACGCCGGGTAGTTGCGCACCCCGATGTGCTCGGTGAGGCCGATCGAGCTGATCGCGTCGAAGTCGGACTCGAGCACGTCGCGGTAGTCGGAGTGCCGGACCTCGACCAGGTCGCCGACGCCGGCCTCGTCGATGGCGTTCTTCGCCCACGACGCCTGCTCGCGCGACAGCGTGACGCCGAGCGCCTTCACGCCGTACTCCTTGGCGGCGTGGATGACCATGCCGCCCCAGCCGCAGCCGACGTCCAGCAGGCGCTGGCCGGGCTGGAGGTCGAGCTTGCGGGCGACCAGGTCGAACTTCTCGGCCTGCGCCTGCTCCAGCGAGGCCGACTCGTCGGCGAAGACCGCGCACGTGTAGGCCATCGACGGGCCGAGCACGTGGCGGTAGAAGGCGTTGGAGACGTCGTAGTGGTGGCTGATGACCTCCGCGTCGCGGGAGAGCGAGTGCCGCACGCCCTCGACCACCCGGCGCCAGCGCGGCAGGTGCTCCTGCGGCGGGGGCGGCGGGGGCTTGAGGTGGTTGATGCCGAGCCCACGGACGAGCCGGACCGCCTCGGCGGCACTCGGCTTGCGGAAGCGCAGGTGGTTCATGAGCAGGGTCATCGCGTCGTAGGGGTCGCCGGGGTGCACGCCGTGCACCTCGAGGTCGCCCGAGACGTAGGCGCGCGCCATGCCGAGGTCGCCCGGCGCGGTCATGATGTAGGCCAGCCCGCGGGGGTTCTTCAGCTCCAGGCGGATGTCGGCGTCGGCGGGGCCGGCGGCCGACCCGTCGTACGCCTCGAACCGCACCGGCATCCCGTCACGGAGCAGCGACGCCACCGCGTCGCCGATCGAGATCGAGGTCACCGTCTCCTCACCACCTTGTCGTAGAGGCTCGTCAGCCTGTTGTCGGGGTCGTACGTGCTCTTGATCGTCGCGAGGTGCTCGCCGGCGTAGAGCCGGTCGAAGGTCTCGCGGTCGTAGAAGGCCTCGGAGTAGAGCGACTTGTGGCCGCCCAGCTCGTGCACCTCCTCCTCGATGGCCCGGTTGAGCGGACCCTCGGGTGCCTCGGGGCCCACGTGCACCGTTCCCCAGAAACCCGCGTTGACGTACGTCGCGCCGGCCTCGAGGGGGTAGGTGGACCAGTCGCGCTTGGCGACGAGGGGGCACAGCCACACCGGGCGCATGCCGACGGCCTCGTCGAACCACGACAGGAAGTCCGCGAGGCGCCCGACTGGCACCTCGACGTCCTGGATGACGCGCTCGCGCTGGGGGCGACCGGCCCGGCGGTCGAGCCGGTCGACCACGCCGTAGCGCCGCTCGAGCGCCACGAGCCGGTGGTAGACGTCCGACCGGCGCCAGCGGCGCGGCCACACCCGGCGCACGACGGGGTGCTGCGCGCCGAACGCCCCCGAGCACCAGAACCAGTCGGTGTCCCAGCGCCACAGGTAGTCGTAGGTCGTCAGCAGGTCGGTCTCCCGCTGCTGGATGCTGCGGTAGAAGACGTCCTGGCCGGTGTAGTCGCTGGTCGGCCCGGGCTCCTCCTGCCACGTCGCCAGGGTCAGGTAGAGCTCGTCGGGCGAGAACGCCACGCCGTCGAGGCCGTCGACCCGGACGCCGTCGTGCTCGCGGGTCGCCACGATGTCCTCGACCGCCGCGGCCAGGGCTGCGGCGTCGTCGAAGCGAACGTGGCGCAGCGCCACGTAGGACGGCACCGGCTCGAGCTCGATCCGCAGCCGGGTGGCGTAGCCGAGCGAGCCGTAGGAATTCGGGAAGGCGTCGAACAGCTCGTCGCCGGGCCGCGCGGTGACCACCTCGCCCGCGCCGGTGAACACGTCCATCTCGAGCACCGACTCGTGCGGCAGGCCGTTGCGGAAGCTCGTGGACTCGATGCCGAGACCGGTCACCGCGCCGCCCAGCGTGATCGTGCGCAGCTGCGGCACGACGTAGGGCATCAGCCCGTGCGGCAGGGTGGCGTCGACCAGGTCCTCGTAGGTGCACATGCCCTGCACGTCGGCCGTGCGGGCGACGGGGTCGACGGCGATGACGCCGGTGAGGCCGCTGACGTCCAGGCCGGGGCCGGTCGTGGTGGCGCGCGGCCGGAAGAGGTTCGAGGTCTGCTTGGCCAGCCGCACCGGGACACCGGCCGGGATCGCGGCGTACGACGCGCGCAGCCGGTCGACCGCCTCCGCGTGCTGCTGCCAGGCGTTGACGGTTGTCACGGGCAACAAGTTACTCCGGTGCGCGGGCGTTCTGCGCGAGGGTCCTTCGGCCCAGGTCAGGCGGTGGCGGGCGTCACGACGGCCGCCTCGGGCCCGTCGGGCGCGAACCAGGACCGGCCGGAGGTGCTGGGGTACGGCGACGTGCCGGCCCGGGCGCGCTCGACCTCGGCGACGTAGTCGTCGGGGATGCTGAAGCCGCTCGCCGAGCAGCCGTTCGGGTCGCTGGTCGCGTGCGACCCGCCGGGAAGCTCGACCCGCACGAACCCGCCGCGGACGACGTGCAGGACGTGCTCGTCGAGCTCGGTGAGGTAGCCCGCCGATCCCTCATCGCAGGCGTCGCAGCCGCAGTCGGGCACGACGGTGACGAGCACCGGGGGCTCGGCCACCCACAGCTCGGCGACGGTCTCGGTGACGCCGTCCATGCTGCGCAGGCCGACCAGGAGCGGCAGCGCGCCGGCACGCACGGGCCGCAGCCACCAGGATCGCTCCAGGGGCGTCGTCGGGTGGCAGGCGAGCACCGCTGGCTCGGCCACCTCCTCGACGCGCGCCAGCCGTGCCGCGACGAGGACCTCGGTCCAGGCACGGGCCCGGGCCGCCAGGATGCGGTACTTGGCGGGGTCCAGCAGCCGGGAGTACTCCTCCTCGGCCGGCGACTCCGCGCCCGGGTGCGGGTCGTCCCAGGGCGGGGTGCCCGCGCCGAGGACGGCGAACCGTGCCTCGACCGCGGCGAGCAGCGCCTGCTCCTCGGCGGTCACGGGCTCAGGTCGTGGCGGTCGCGAGGAGCGTCCCGCGGGGGTCGCCCCGGTGGACGACCACGCCCGCGCCGCCGAGGTCGCGCAGCGCCCCGAGGTCCCCCTCGGCCACCGCGTCGGCGTCGGTGAGGACGACGGCGGCCTCGAGCCCGGTGGCGCCCGAGGCGACGGCCATGGCGACGCACACGCCGAGCGCGGAGACCTGCAGGGAGGGCAGGTCGACGGTCGCCGCGGCGTACGTGCGGCCGTCCGCGTCGCGCACGGCGGCGCCCTCCGCGGCGCTGGTGCGGGCCCGGGTGGCCCGGGCGAGGGTCACCAGCTTGCGGTCCTCCGCGCTGGGCTGGTCGGTGGGGTCGCTCACTCGTCCTCCGGGGTGTCTTCGTCGGGATCGGCGTCGCTGACCGGCAGGATCCGGACGGTCGCGACCTTGTTGCGACGGCCCGACGGGCCCTCGGCCTCGAAGCGCAGACCGTGCGCCACCACGACCGAGCCGGGGATCGGCACCCGGCCCAGGTGCTTGGCCATCAGGCCGCCGACGCTGTCGACGTCCTCCTCCTCGACGTCGAAGCCGAAGAGCTCGTCGAGGTCGTCGACGGGGTAGCGCGAGGAGACCCGCCAGCCCTCGGCGCCCTCGAGCCGCTCGGTCTCGACCTGCTCCTCGTCGTACTCGTCGGTGATCTCCCCGACGATCTCCTCGAGCAGGTCCTCGATCGTGATGATGCCGGCGGTGCCGCCGTACTCGTCGACGACGACCGCGATGTGCTGGCGGTTGGCCTGCATCTCCGAGAGCAGCGCGTCGACCGGCTTGGACTCCGGAACCCAGGAGACCGGGCGCATGACCTCGTCGATGCGCTGGGTGAACTCCACCTCGGGTGCCTCGAAGTCGCGGCGGACGACGTCCTTGAGGTAGGCGAAGCCGACGATGTTGTCGAGGTTCTCGTCGATGACCGGCACCCGGGAGAACCCGGAGCGCAGGAAGAGCGAGAGCGTCTGGCGCAGGTTCTTGTGGCGCTCGACGTAGACCACGTCGTTGCGCGGCACCATGACCTCGCGGGCGGTCGTGTCACCGAGCTCGAAGACCGAGTGGATCATCCGCCGCTCCCCCGACTCGATGACCGCGGAGGCCTCGGCGAGGTCGACCAGCTCGCGCAGCTCGGTCTCGGTGGAGAACGGCCCCTCGCGGAAGCCGCGGCCCGGCGTCAGCGCGTTGCCGACGACGATCAGCAGCCGCGGCAGCGGGCCGAGCACCCGGCTGACCGCCATCAGCGGGCCGGCCGAGAAGAGCGCGACGGTCTCGGAGTGCTGGCGGCCCAGGGTGCGGGGTGCCACGCCGATGACGACGAAGCTCACGACCAGCATCACGCCGATGGTGATGAGCACGCTGGCCCACCACGCGCCGTCGAGCCCGTCGTCGATCTGCAGGGTGACCAGCACGATCGCGGCGACCTCGCACAGCATGCGCAGGAAGAGCGCGGTGTTGAGGTAGCGGACCGGGTCGTCGAGCAGGGCCAGCAGCCGCTTGGCGCCGGCGCGCTCCTCCCCCACCAGCTCCTCGGCGCGGGCGCGCGAGAACGCGCTGATGCCGGCGTCGACGGCGGAGAAGAGTCCCGCGAGCACGACCAGGCCGGCCGCCGTGACCAGCAGCCAGAGGTCCTCGGCGTTCACCGGGAGCGCCACTCCTTCAGGATCTCGTCCTGCAGGCCGAACATCTCCCGGTGCTCCTCGGGCTCGGCGTGGTCGTAGCCGAGCAGGTGCAGGATGCCGTGCACGGTGAGCAGCTCGATCTCGGCGGCCTTGCCGTGACCGGCGGTCTCCCCCTGCTTCTCGGCGATCTCCGGGCAGAGCACGAGGTCACCGAGGACGCCCTCCTCGGGCTCCTCGTCGACCAGGCCGGGGCGCAGCTCGTCCATCGGGAAGGCGAGGACGTCGGTCGGCCCCTCCTTCTCCATCCACTGCTCGTTGAGCTCGGCGATGGTGGCCTCGTCGACCGCCTTGATGCACAGCTCGGCCATGGGGTGGACGCGCATCCGGTCCATCACGAACCGGCTGAGGTCGGCCAGCCACCGCACGTCCAGCTCGTGGCCGGACTCGTCGAGGACCTCGATGCTCACCGGCTCGCGTCCTTGGCCCGCTGCTCGCTGGTGCGCTCCCGCTCGGCGTCGAACTCGTCGTACGCCGCCACGATCTTGCCGACCAGGCGGTGCCGGACGACGTCGTGGCTGGAGAGGCGGTTGAAGGAGATGTCCTCGACCCCGTCGAGGATGCCCTCGACGATCCGCAGCCCGGACCGGACCCCGCCGGGGAGGTCGGTCTGGGTGATGTCGCCGGTGACGACGACCTTGGAGCCGAAGCCCAGGCGGGTGAGGAACATCTTCATCTGCTCGGGCGTGGTGTTCTGCGCCTCGTCGAGGATGATGAAGGAGTCGTTGAGCGTGCGGCCGCGCATGTACGCCAGCGGCGCCACCTCGATCGTCCCGGCGGCCAGCAGCTTCGGGATCGTCTCGGGGTCCATCATGTCGTGCAGCGCGTCGTAGAGCGGCCGCAGGTACGGGTCGATCTTCTCGCTCAGCGTGCCCGGCAGGAAGCCGAGGTGCTCGCCGGCCTCGACGGCCGGGCGGGTGAGGATGATCCGGTTGACGTTCTTGCTCTGCAGGGCCTGCACTGCCTTGGCCATGGCGAGGTAGGTCTTGCCCGTGCCCGCCGGGCCGATGCCGAACGTGATCGTGTGCTTGTCGATGGAGTCGACGTAGCGCTTCTGGTTCAGCGTCTTCGGGCGGATCGACCGGCCGCGGTTGCTGAGGATGTTGAGGCTCAGCACGTCCGCCGGGCGCTCGGTCGTCTCGGCGCGCAGCATCGCCAGCACGCGCTCGACGGTCTCGCCCGTGACGCCCTGGCCGGTGCGGATGATCGTCACCAGCTCGTCGAGCAGCCGCTCGGCCAGCGCGACCTCGCCCGGCTCGCCGTACAGGGTGATCCGGTTGCCGCGGACGTGCACGTCCGCGTCGAAGGCCTGCTCGATCAGCGCGAGGTGCTCGTCGCCGGGACCGAGGAGGCTCACCATGTTGATGCTGTTCGGGACCACGACGGTGTGCCGCGTGGTGTGGGTCTGGCTGTCAGTCATGGATGCCCGGTCCGGGCGGCCTTTCGTCGACGGTGGGTGCCTGGCCATGCTACGGGAGCGGCTCGGCGCTCCCCAGCGAGATCTGTGCACTGGTTCTGTGCACCTGGCGTAGCGTCGAGGGCGTGCCCCCTGTTCCCGTCGACCCGCGTGACCTCGGCGACGACGCCGAGGGCCACGGCGACGGGCACGACGACGACCACGACGACGACACCCCGCCGTACTGGGAGGCCGGCCTGCACCTCCCGCCGGACGCCCGCCGCATGGGCCTGACCCACCACGTCCCCGACGGCGCGCTGCTGGACTTCGCCAGCCGGCTCGACTCCTCCAACCGCCGGCACCGGATCACCGCCTGGGTGATGCTCGTCGTCTTCGGCCTGCCCGTGGTGTTCGCCGTGGTGCGGGTGCTGCAACTGTTCTGAGGCTGCCGTGCGGGTCTCGGCCCGCCGTAATCGTTCAATTGCGCGGTTGCGACGGGTTGGAAGCGCTTCCAGGCGTCGCAATCGCTCAATTGCGCGATTCTGGTCGTCGCGGTTGTGGCAGGTGGGACGGTCGTGACAGGCGTTCCGAGAGCCTCCGTCGCTCCCGTCCACAAGGCGGTTCCGGACGGTCGCCAGCGCACCGGAACGTGGTTATCGTCCGTTTCGGGCGCCTCGGTCTGGGCCCTGCTGTCTCGGGAAGGACCACGTCATGCCGCACCGACTCCTCGCCGCACTCTCGCTGTCCGTCGCGCTCGTGCTCTCCGGGTGCTCGGACGACCCGGAGCCCAAGGTCGCGCCGGAACCGTCGGCATTGAACTCCCCTGCAACTGCATCACCTTCAGGACATGCGTCCGGGCTAGGACCGGAGGGTGTGGTCCGCGCCTGGGTGGAGGCTCGCAACGAGGCGCTAGAGGAAGGCAATACAACCGCCGTCCGGAAGCTCAGCTCACCGTCTTGCAAGACCTGCGAGGACTTGCTGCGGCCGATTGAGACAGTTCACGCCGAGGGAGGCGAGTTCGATACGCCCGGGTGGCGAGTAGCTGGCACGAATATCAAGCGAGAGGGTCGCGGCCAGATCGAGATCGACACCGCCCTGATCTATGCCAGCGGCAGCACTACACCGTCGGCCGGCGCCGAGCCGGTGCGGTATGGGGAGGAGAAGCACATAGCAGTCTTCCGACTGGTGCGTGCAGATGAGATCTGGCTGGTGGATTTCATCGGGTACTTGTCATGACTCGGATGGCGATGGCGCTTCTGTTTACGGTCACTGGACTCTTCGTCGCCGCGGACCCGGCCTACGCGGGCTGCGGCTACGTCGAAGAGGTCGTCCTTGTTCAGGGTATGGCGACGGTTAGCAGCCACTACGTCTGCACGTCGAATCCATCCACTGCAAGTTCGGCAGGTGAGCCGGATGGGCCATTGCCTCCGCGTGATTCCGACCTGGACGCCGTTTGTGTTCGATCGGCTATCAGTATCGGCCTCGACCCGTTCGAGTTCTGCGCGGCACCCGGCGATCAAGCCGAATCCGTACCCCAACTAACCCCCGGAATGGTCGCAGCCGCCTTCCGCCGCCTGCCGCTCCCACCGGCGACGCTGCAGGTGCAACCCGCGAACGGCCGCACGCTCGTCAACTTCGCCACGAACTTCTGGACCGAGCGCGGGGAGCTGACGCGGAGCGTCAGCCTGCTGGGGCGGCGGGTCGACCTGCGGATCTGGCCGACGAGCTACACGTGGAGCTTCGGGGACGGGACGACCAGCACGACGAGCAAGCCGGGTGCGCCGTACCCCGACCTCCAGGTGACCCACGACTACCGGCGGGCGGGGCGGGTGGCGCCGAGCGTGGACACGACGTACGCCGCGGAGTTCAGCGTCGACGGCGGGCCGTGGCAGCCGGTGAGCGGCACGGTGACCATCCCGGGGGCGCCGGTCGGGCTGCGGGTGCTGACGGCGACGCCGACCCTGGTCGGCTACCGGTAGCGCCCGGCAGCGCTCCGCGGACGGGACGCTCAGCCGGGGGGCCAGGTCATCGACCGGCCGGCAAGCACGTGCAGGTGGGTGTGGAAGACCGTCTGCCCGACACCGGCGCCGGTGTTGTAGACGAGCCGGTAGTCCTCGTGCCCCTCGGCCGTGGCGATCGCCGCCGCCGCCGTCACCAGCTCCGCGGAGGCGACCGGGTCGCCGGCGGCCAGGGCCGCGGCGTTCGCGTAGTGGTCCCGGGGCACGACCAGCACGTGGGTCGGCGCCTGGGGGTTGATGTCGCGGAAGGCGACGGTGCGCTCGGTGACGTGCACGACCTCGGCCGGCACCTCCTCGGCGACGATCTTGCAGAACAGGCAGTCCGCATCGCTCATGCACGCAACCTAGCGCCGACCCGCGCGCGTCTCACCGGCACGACGGCCCCCGACCGGGAGGATGACCCCATGGACGCCCGCCTGCGGATCACCGCCCTGCTGACCACCTCCGCCCTCGCACTCACCCTCGCGGCGTGCGGCGAGGACGACACCGCCACGGACGACCCCACGCCCGCGGGCGGCACGAGCACCGCCTCGGAGGAGCCCAGCGCCAGCGCGACGCCGAGCGCGAGCGCGAGCGCGAGCCCCACGGAGGGGGCCGGCGACGGCGGCAGCGGGAGCGACGGCGGCCCGGAGACCACCGTGCCGGTCTACTTCGCCGGCGAGACGCCGCAGGGCGTGCGCCTCTACCGCGAGTTCCGCCGCGTCAGCGGGGACCCGCTGACCGAGGCCGCCGAGCTGCTCACCACCGGCGACGCGCTGGACCCCAACTACCGGTCGCTGTGGCCCGAGGGCACGTTCGGCTCCGTGTCGGTCCAGGACGGCGCGATCGTCGCGCAGGTCGACGACGACTCCTGGTCCGCGCGCGGCGGGCTCTCCGCGAACGGCGCGCGCCTGGCCGCCCAGCAGCTCGTCTACACCCTGCAGGGCGTCGAGCAGCAGCGCCTGCCCGTGCGCGTGGTCGACGGCAGCGGCACGCCCGTGGCGCTGTTCGGCATCGACGGGGACATCACCCAGGCGGCGCCGCTGGAGGTCCTCGCGCTGGTCAGCGTCAGCGGCCCCGAGGAGGGCGCGACGGTCGCCGACACCTTCACCGCCGCGGGCGTCGCGTCGTCGTTCGAGGCGACCGTCCCGTGGCAGGTGCGCGACGGCGGCGGGGAGGTCGTGCTCGACGGGTTCGCGACCGCCGAGGGCTGGATGGACAAGCTCTACCCCTGGGAGAGCGAGGTCGACGTGTCGAGCCTCGACCCGGGCACCTACACCTTCGTCGCGATGACCGACGACCCCTCCGGCGGCGAGGGCGGCGGGCCGACCGAGGACAGCAAGACGATCGTCGTGGAGTAGCGGGGGCTCAGCCCCAGCGCGAGGTCCGCGACAGGAGCGCGGCGACGGCGGCGACGCCGGCGGTGGAGGTGCGCAGGACCTCGGCGCCCATCCGCACCGAGGAGGCGCCGGCCGCGGTGAAGACCGCGACCTCCTCCTCGGTCAGCCCACCCTCCGGGCCGACCACGACGACGATCGAGCCGTCGTTCGGCACCCGGAGCGCGGCGAGCGGCACGGCGGCCTCCTCGTGCAGCACGACGGCGAGCGAGGCGTCCGCGACCAGGCGCACGACCTCCGCCGTCGAGGCGAGCTCGGCGACCTCGGGGAACCACGAGCGCCGGGCCTGCTTGGCCGCCTCACGGGCGGTCGAGCGCCACTTGGCCAACGACTTCGCGGCGCGCTCGCCCTTCCAGACCGCCACCGAGCGCGAGGCCGCCCACGGCACGATCGTCGTCGCCCCGATCTCGGTGAGCACCTCGACCGCCAGCTCGCCGCGCTCCCCCTTGGGCAGCGCCTGGACCACGACCACCGACGGCGACGGCGCCTCGACGCGGCGCACGTCGCTCACCCGCACGTCCAGGACGCGCTTGCCGGTCGAGGCGACCTCGCCGGTGACCGACGTGCCGGAGCCGTCGGTGAGGACCAGCGGCTCCCCCACCCGCATCCGGCGCACGGCGACGGCGTGGTGCGCCTCGTCGCCCTCGACCGTCACGGTGGCCCCGGCGCCGACCCCGGCCAGCGTCGGGACGAGGTGGACCGGGAGCGACATCAGTGACCGTCGAAGGCGTCGCGCAGCCGCCCGAAGAACGACTTCGATCCGGGCTTGACCTGGCCGGTCGGGGTCTCCTCGCCACGGATCGCGGCCAGCTCGCGCAGCAGCTCCTCCTGGCGGGGGTCGAGCCGCTGCGGGGTCTCCACCGCGACCGAGACGACGAGGTCGCCGCGACCGCCGCGCAGCCCGGGCACGCCGCGACCGCGCAGCACCTGCTCGGTGCCCGACTGGGTCCCGGCCGGGATCTCGAGGGCGAACTCGGTCTCCACCCCGGAGTCGGCGCCCTGCTCGACGTCGGCCTCGAGCGTGGGCAGCGTCAGCGAGGTGCCGAGCGCGGCGGCGGTCATCGGGACGGTGACGGTGCAGTGCAGGTCGTTGCCGTGCCGGGTGAAGACGGGGTGCGCCGCGACCTGGATCTCGACGTACAGGTCGCCGGCGGGGCCGCCGCCGGGGCCGACCTCGCCCTGCTCGGCCAGCTGGACGCGGGTGCCGGTGTCGACGCCGGCGGGGATCTTGACCGTCAGGGTGCGGCGCGAGCGGACGCGGCCGTCACCGGAGCACTCCCGGCACGGCTCGGGGATGATCGTGCCGAAGCCGCGGCAGGCCGCGCACGGGCGCAGCGTGCGGATCTCGCCGAGGAACGAGCGCTGGACCTGGGCGACCTCGCCCTGGCCGCGGCAGGTCTCGCAGGGCACGGGGTGGCTGCCCGGCGCGGCACCGTCGCCGTGGCAGGTGGTGCAGAGCACCGCGGTGTCGACCTTGATCTCGCGGGTCACGCCGAACGCCGCCTCGGCGAGGTCGACCTCGAGCCGGATCAGCGCGTCCTGGCCGCGGCGCACGCGGGGCCGCGGGCCCCGCCCGCCGCCCGCGCCGCCGGGCTGGCCGCCGAAGAAGGCGTCCATGATGTCGGTGAACGAGAAGCCCGCCCCCTGGCCGAAGCCCGCCGCGCCGCCGCCGAACGGGTCGCCGCCGCGGTCGTACGCCGCACGCTTCTGCGGGTCCGAGAGCACCTCGTAGGCGGTGGAGACCTCCTTGAACCGCTCCTGCGCGTCCGGGTCGGGGTTGACGTCGGGGTGGTACTGCCGAGCCAGCCGCCGGTAGGCCTTCTTGATCGCGGTGTCGTCCGCGTCGCGGTCGACTCCGAGCAGCTCGTAGAGGTCCTGGCTCAACTGGGTTCCTTCGGTGATCGAGGTGAGAGAGGTACGCCGCGACGCGGGGCGGTCAGCCCTCGTCGAGGATGCGGGAGACGTAGCGGGCGACGGCGCGCACCGCGGACATCGTGCCCGGGTAGTCCATGCGGGTCGGGCCGACGATGCCCAACGTGGCGAGCGCCTCGTCGCGGGGGCCGTAGCCGGTGGCGACGACGCTCGTGGAGGCGAACTGCTCGTAGGGGCCCTCCGCGCCGATGCGCACCGTGACGGCGCCACCGGTCGTGGCCTCGCCGAGCAGGCGGAGCAGCACGACGTGCTCCTCGAGCGCCTCGAGGAGCGGCCGGACCGCGGAGTCGAAGGAGTCGCCGTACCGCGCGAGGTTGGCGGCACCGCCGACGGCGATCCGCTCGTCGGAGCGGTGGTCCTCCATCGCGTCGGCGAGGGTCTCGACGACCGCGCGGGTCACGCCGTCGTCGCGGTCGGGGGCGTCCCCGGGGACCTCCGGCACCGCCTCGCGAAGGCGGCGCACGGCGTCGGAGATCACCTCGCCGGTCGCGGCGTGGTTGACCCGCGAGCGGAGGTCGGCGAGGGCTTCCTCGGACAGCTCGGCGGGCAGCTCGACCAGCCGCTGCTCGACGCGACCGGTGCTGAGGATGAGCACGACGAGGAGACGGTTCGGCGTGAGGGCGACGAGCTCGACGTGGCGCACCGTCGAGCGCGAGAGCGTGGGGTACTGGACCACGGCGACCTGGCGGGTCAGCTGGGAGAGCAGCCGCACCGAGCGGGTCACGACGTCGTCGAGGTCGACCGCCCCGTCGAGGAAGGAGGCGATGGCGCGCTTCTCCGCGCCGGTCATCGGCTTGACGGTGCTCAACCGGTCGACGAAGAGCCGGTAGCCCTTGTCCGTCGGCACCCGGCCGGCACTGGTGTGCGGCTGGGTGATGTAGCCCTCGTCCTCGAGGACGGCCATGTCGTTGCGGACCGTGGCGGGCGAGACGCCCAGCCCGTGGCGCTCGACCAGGGCCTTGGAGCCGACCGGCTCCTCGGTGGCCACGTAGTCCTCGACGATGGCCCGCAGCACGGCGAGCCTGCGGTCCTCCTGCACGTCGCCTCCCTACCTCTGGCACTCGTCACGACTGAGTGCCAACTGTAGCGCGCCGCGGTACCGCCTCGGGTCTCGCCGACCGAGACGTCGCCTTCCCCGAGAGCCACCACCGACGCATAGGTTAGGCTCACCTAAGTCACCCACTGCCGGCCCTGCCGAGGGAGCACCATGACCGTCGTCCCGAGCAGCACCACGCGCCACGACCCGAGCCGCCTCGCGGCCGCCGCCCGCAGCATCCTCTCCTGTCCCGCGAGCGTCCACCTGGTCGTCGACGGCGCCCCCGACGTCCTGGAGGGTCCGGAGGCCGAGGGCACGGGCATGCAGGACTGCGGAGGCGAGCCGACGTTCTCCACCGCGCTCGGCTCCGACCTCGCCGTGGTGGCGGCCGCCGGTCGCCGCGCCCTGCTCACCGTGCACAGCGGGCTGGGCCGCCCCGGCTCGGAGGACCGCGAGGCCACGCTGAGCATCGCCGGGCGCCTGGTCGTCCGCGGCCGGGAGACCTGCGAGTGCTGCGGGGACCCCCGCGACGTCGTCGCCCTGGAGCCGGACCTCGTCGCCCTGGGCCGGCGGGGTGCCGGCGCCGAGCAGCAGCTGCGGGTCGACGTGGCCAGCTTCCGCGCCGGCGAGCACCAGCTCAACCGCGGCTACCTCCAGCGCTCGGTCGAGCACGCCAACAGCCACCACCAGGAGGAGCTGCGCCGCGCGGTCTCCACCACGACCGGCACCCGGATGGGCGACGTCGTCGGCGTGGCGCTGGCGGACCTGCGCGCCGACCGGGTCGAGCTGCAGTGGGTGGGCCCCGAGGGGGCCGACCGCACCGTGCTGCACTTCCCCCGCGCGGCGCGCACCACCGCCGAGCTCGGCGACATGCTGCGCCGCGAGCTGCACCACGGCATGTGCTGACCGAGAGCCCGGGGCACGCCCGGGGCAGGTGCACCTAGGCTCCCCGAGTGACCTTCACCGAGATCGCCGACCGCGTCTGGGTGACCCGTCGCCCCTGGTACGACGTGACCACGACCGTCGTCGGCGGCGAGCGCGGGCTGGTGGTCGTCGACACCCACGCCTCCACCGCCGCGGGCCGCGAGCTGATTCGCGACGTGCGCGCCCTCGGCGCCGGTGAGGTCGTGGCGGTCGTCAACACCCACTGGCACCTCGACCACCTCCTGGGCAACGAGGCGTTCCGGGAGGTCTGGCCCGAGGTCCCGGTGCACGCCCACGAGGAGGCGCTCGCCGAGCTGGAGCGGGGCGCGGTCGCCGCGCTCGAGGAGCAGGCCGGGACCGACAAGGAGCACCGCGACGAGCTCCTCGCCAGCACCGTCGTGCCGCCCGACCACACCTTCTCCTCCGCCCGGGTCCTCGACCTCGGCGACCGCGCCCTCGAGCTGGTGCACCCCGGCCGCGGCCACACCTCGGGCGACCTCGTGCTCCGCGTGCCCGACGCCGACGTGCTGGTGGCCGGCGACCTCGTGGAGTCCTCGGCCCCGCCGTCGTTCGGCGAGGACTCCTGGCCGATGGACTGGCCGCTGAGCCTCGACATCGTGCTCGGGCTGACCACGGCGACCTCCGTCGTCGTGCCGGGGCACGGACCGGTCGTCGACCGCGAGTTCGTCGAGGAGCAGCGCAACACCATCGGCGTGCTGGCCGAGACCGCACGCGACCTGGCGACCCGCGGGGTGCCCCTCGGCGAGGCGCTCGACGCCGCCGAGTGGCCCTGGCCGCGCGAGCACGTGGCTACCGCGGTGGCGCGCGCCTACGCCCAGCTGCCGCGCAGCCAGCGGCGCTTGCCGCTGATCTGATCCGGGTAACGGGCCGCCATGAGCGAGCCCACCCCCGAGGACGCCGGCCGGGACGCGACCGGCATCGGCGACGACCAGCTGCCCGAGGACCTCCAGCCCGGCGAGGACAACCCGCTCGCCGAGGGGCTCGATCCCGGCGAGACCGCCGGCGACCTCCTCGAGGACGGCAAGCACACCGACCAGGAGCAGGCCCAGGAGCAGGCCCAGGAGCAGGGCGGCGCCCAGCAGGGGTCGGGCACGTCACAGGACGGCTGACCCCGGCGCGCCGTGCGCGCGAGCGTCGGCGGCCCCGCCTAGCGTCGGTCGGGTGAGCGACCGCTACGGACCCGACGTCCTCTCCACCGACTGGCGCGCCCCGAAGCGAGGCCGCGCCGTCGAGGCACCCGCCGAGATCGGGGCCGTCGTCGAGGAGGTCAGCACCGACTGGGTGGGCGAGATCGTCGCCGTCGACCGTGACCTGCACACCGTCACCCTCGAGGACCGGCGCGACCGCCGCCGCACCTTCCCGCTCGGGGCCGGGTTCCTGCTCGAGGGCAAGCCGGTCATCCTCACCGCCCCGGTCCGCCGTACGGCACCGGCCAGGCCCACGCGCACCGCGTCGGGCTCGATCGCGGTGCACGACGCCAAGGCCCGCGTCGCGCGCGCCAGCCGGATCTTCGTCGAGGGCCGCCACGACGCCGAGCTCGTCGAGAAGGTCTGGGGCGACGACCTGCGCATCGAGGGCGTCGTGGTCGAGTACCTCGACGGCATCGACGACCTCTCCGAGCAGCTGCGCGACTTCCGACCCGGCCCGAACCGGCGCGTCGGCGTGCTCGTCGACCACCTCGTCAAGGGCTCCAAGGAGAGCCGGATCGCCGACGCCGTCCGTCGCACGCCGGTCGGCAAGCACGTGCTGATCGTCGGCCACCCGTTCATCGACATCTGGGCGGCCGTCAAGCCCGAGCGGCTCGGCCTGGATGCCTGGCCGGACGTCCCCCGCCACCTGGAGTGGAAGAAGGGCGTCTGCCAGCAGCTGGGCTGGCCCCACCGCGACCAGGCCGACATCGCGCGGGCCTGGAAGCACATCCTCTCCAAGGTGCACTCGTTCGGCGACTGCGAGCCCGCGCTGCTGGGTAGGGTCGAGGAACTGATCGACTTCGTCACCGAGGAGCAACCGTGAGCGACCCCTACGGCCCGCCGCCGTCCCAGGACCCGGCCGACCGGCCGCCCCACGGACAGCAGCCTCCCCCGCAGCAGTACGGCCAGCAGCCCGCACCGCAGTGGGGCCAGCCGCAGTGGGGCCAGCAGCCGCCGGGCGGCCAGCCGCCGTACCAGCCCTACCAGGGCGGCGGCCCGATGAACCCCGACGAGCGCACCTGGGGCGGCGCCGCCCACTGGTCGGCCCTGATCGGCGCCTTCGTGGCGATGGCGTTCCTCGGCCCGCTGCTGGTGATGCTCGTCAAGGGCAACCAGTCCGGCTACGTCCGCGCGCAGGCCGTGGAGTCGCTGAACTTCCAGCTCTCGATCCTGATCTACGGGCTCGTGTCGTTCGTCCTGGTCTTCGTGCTGATCGGCTTCCTGCTGCTGCCGATCGTCGGCATCGCGTGGCTGGTGCTGACGATCATCGGCTCGGTCAAGGCGAGCAACGGCGAGCTGTACCGCTACCCGCTGACGATCCGGATGGTCAGCTGAGGCTCACCCGAGCAGGTCGCGCACCACGGCGTCGGCGAGCAGCCGTCCGTCGCGGGTGAGCACCAGCCGGTCCCCCCGCTCCACCAGCAGTCCCCGGCCCACGAGGTCGGGGACTGCTGCGTTCCCGGCCGCGTCGAGGACGGCACGGTCCAGGCCGTCGGCGAGGCGCAGCTCGAGCAGCACCCGCTCGACGCGCTGGTCCTCGGGCTCCAGCACCTCGCGGGCGTGGGCGGGGCTGAGCCCGGCCGCGATCCGGTCGCCGTACGCCGCGGGGTGCTTGACGTTCCACCAGCGGGTCCCGCCCACGTGGGAGTGGGCACCCGGCCCGACGCCCCACCAGTCGGCGCCGGTCCAGTACAGCTCGTTGTGGTGGCACCGCGATGCCTGGTCGCGGCTCCAGTTCGAGACCTCGTACCAGCCCAGGCCGGCGGCCGACATCCGCTCGTCGGCGAGGAGGTACTTGTCGGCCAGGTCGTCGTCGTCGGGCATCGGCACCTCGCCACGGCGCACCTGCCGGGCCAGGGCGGTGCCCTCCTCGACGATCAGCGCGTACGCCGAGACGTGGTCGGGCGCGCAGGCCAGTGCGGCGTCGAGCGAGGTCGCCCAGTCGTCGAGGGACTCCCCCGGCGTGCCGTAGATGAGGTCGAGGCTGACCTGGTCGAAGCCGGCCGCCCGGGCCCACTCCACGGCGGCCGGGACGCGGAGCGGGTCGTGGGTGCGGTCGAGCACGCGGAGCACGTGCGGCACCGCCGACTGCATGCCGATCGAGACGCGGGTGAACCCGGCAGCCCGGAGACCGTCGAGGTAGCCGAGGTCGACGCTGTCGGGGTTGGCCTCGGTGGTCACCTCGGCGCCCGGGACGAGGCCGAACTCCTCGTCGATCGCGGTGAGCACCGACCCGAGGTCGGCGGGGCTCAGCAGCGTCGGGGTGCCGCCGCCCAGGAACACCGTCTCCACCGGCAGGTCCCGGTCGCCGAGCACGCGCCGCGCGCGACGTACCTCCTCGACCGCGGCCGCGGCGTAGGAGCTGCGCGAGATCCCGCCCGGACCCGCCCCGAGCTCGGAGGCGGTGTAGGTGTTGAAGTCGCAGTAGCCGCAGCGCACGGTGCAGAACGGCACGTGTACGTAGAAGCCGAAGGGACGCTCCCCCAGCCGTGCGAGCGACTCCTCGGGGAGGGTGCCGTCCTCGGGCACCGGGTCACCGGCGGGAAGGACGGAAGGCACGCGCTCCATCCTCCCACCGGGGGCCGGGCCGGCCACATCCGCGGACGGCTCAGACCGGGACGTTGAGGCTGACCACGTAGCCCTCCTCGACCGACCCGGTGGCCCGCGCCAGCTGCAGCGAGTGCCCGTCGGAGAAGACGTTGTCGGAGTCGAGGGTGACGCGCTCGAGGTTGGTGACGCTCTGCTCGTAGCCCTCGGTCGCGTAGACCTCGCGGCACACGTCCTCGGGCAGCGCGAGCTGGGAGGTGCGCATCTTGTTGGAGTACGTCGTGGCGGACGCCAGCGAGGAGTAGACCTCGAAGTGCATGTGCGGCCAGCGGCCGTCGTAGCAGGCGGGGAAGATGCTGGTGAACTCCACGCGGCCGGCGGCGTCGGTCTCCTGCACGCCGCGCAAGTAGTTCTCCTCGGCGATGGACTCCGAGTACATCGAGTACTCGCCGTCGCGGTCGCAGTGCCACAGGTAGACCGCCGCGCCGGCCAGCGGGGCGACGTCCTCGCCGGAGAGGTCCTGCACCCGGAGCCTGATCGTCACCGGGACGCCCTCGGCGGTGCCCGAGGCGGAGCCGAAGCTCGTGGTGAGGTCGCTGCGCACCACCCCGGACTCGGTCAGGACGTTGGCGCCGTTCGAGCCGTCGCCCGGGTAGGGCCCGGCGGTCTCCTCGGGGATCTCGCCCTCGGCGACCTCGACGTCCGACGCCGCGCCGCCGGACCCGCCACCCGGCCCGCCCGGACCGCCGCCGACCCCGGCGGGCGGCTCCGGCCGCTGCCCCGCCGCGGTCAGGTCGACGCCGTCGTCGGTGCCGCAGGCGACCAGGGCGGCCGCGACGCCGACCCCGCCAGCGAGGCCGAGGATCCGGCGGCGGCCGAGGATGCGCGGCAGGTCGTGGGAGAGGCCGAGGTCGTGGTCCTCGAGGCCGTCGGTGTCGGGGCGGTGATCAGGGCGGTGGTCGGTCATGGCCCCAGCGAAGCCGGAGCGGCTGTGCGGACCCTGTGGGCGGGCTCAGCGGAAGTCACGAGAGCGGTGCTTCTCGCGCAGCGCCCGGCCGGCCTCGGGGTGGAGCTCCTCGAGGGAGGAGATCTTGTCGGCCACCAGGTTGGTGGCGCCGTCCTCGCGCTCGAGCATCCCGCGGATCACCACCGCCGAGGACCCCGCGGCCGCCTTGCGGTGCCGGCGCCACACGCCGACGGTGCAGATGACGTTGAGCATGCCGGTCTCGTCCTCGAGGTTGAGGAAGGTCACCCCGCCCGCCGTGCCCGGGCGCTGGCGGTGGGTGACCAGCCCGGCGACGCTGATCCGGCGGTTCGGCTCGGTGGTGGCCAGGTCGGCCACCGACCTGACCCCCGACCGGCGCAGCTGGTCGCGCAGGTGGCCGAAGGGGTGGCTGTCGGTGGTGACCCCGGTGGCCCAGAGGTCGGCCATCGTCACCTCGACCTCGTCCATCTCGGGCAGCATCGGTGCGTCCCCGGCGACCCGGACCCCCTCGAGCTGGTCCTCCCGCTCGGTCCACCCGGCGTTCCACAGCGCCTGCCGGCGGCTCAGCCCGCTGCTGTCGAAGACGCCGGCCGTCGCCAGCGCCTCGAGCTGCCGTGCGTCGAGGCCGGCGCGCCGCGAGAGGTCGACCTGGTCGGCGAAGGGCCGCTCCGCACGCGCGGCGACGATCCGCGCGGCGACGTCGGCGCCGATGCCGCGGACGGAGTCCAGGCCCAGCCGCACGGCGTACGCCGCGTCGCGCCGGTGCTGCGGGGTGGGGTCGGGCGTGCCCGGCACGAAGAACGTCTTGCCGGGGTGGTCGAGCAGGCAGGAGTCCATCCCGGTGGTGCGCGCGTCCGGGCCCAGCGGCTCCAGGTCGGCCCGGGCACCGGAGCGCTCGAGGTCGGGCTTGAGCACGGTGACGCCGTGGCGGCGGGCGTCGCCGACGAGCGACTGCGGGGAGTAGAAGCCCATCGGCTGGGCGCGCAGCAGCCCGGCGAGGAACGCCCCCGGGTAGTGCAGCTTGAACCAGGAGCTGGCGTAGACGAGCTTGGCGAAGGAGAGCGAGTGGCTCTCGGCGAAGCCGAAGTTGGCGAAGGACAGGATCTTGACGTAGATCGCGTCCGCGTCCTCGCCGAGGATCCCGCGACGCTCCATGCCGGCGTACAGCTTGTGCTTGATGCTCTCGATCCGCTCCACGCCGCGCTTGGAGCCCATCGCCCGGCGCAGCAGGTCGGCCTCGTCGGGGGTGCAGTCGCCGATCGTCTTGGCCATGTCCATCAGCTGCTCCTGGAACAGCGGGACGCCGAGGGTGCGCTCGAGGACGGGCACCAGCTCGGGGTGCGGGTAGTCGACCGGCTCCCGGCCGGTGGCGCGGCGGACGTAGGGGTGGACCGCGCCGCCCTGGATCGGGCCGGGACGGATCAGGGCGATCTCGATGGCCAGGTCGTAGAAGCAGCGCGGCTGCAACCGCGGGAGGGTGCCGATCTGGGCCCGGCTCTCGACCTGGAAGACGCCGATGGAGTCCGCCCGGCAGAGCATGTCGTAGACCGCCGGCTCCTCCTTGGGGATCGTGGCCAGCTCCCAGTGGTCGCCGAGGTGCTCCCCTGCGATGCGGATCATGTGGTCCAGCGCCGAGAGCATCCCCAGGCCGAGCAGGTCGAACTTGACCAGGCCCATGAACTCGCAGGCGTCCTTGTCCCACTGCAGGACGGTGCGGTTCTCCATCCGGGCATGCTCGATCGGGCACACCTCCCCGATCGGCCGCTCGGTCAGCACCATGCCGCCGGAGTGGATGCCGAGGTGCCGCGGCACCGAGAGCAGCTGGTTGGCCAGCGCGACGACCGGCGACGGGATCTCGGCCTCGCCGGGGTCGCCGTCGGGCTCGACCTTGGTCCAGCTCGAGATCGACTTCGACCACGCGTCCTGCTGGCCCGGGGAGTACCCGAGCGCCTTGGCGGCGTCGCGGACGGCCATCTTGGGGCGGTAGCTGATGACGTTGGCGACCTGCGCGGCGTTGTGCCGGCCGTAGCGCTCGTAGACCCACTGGATGACCTCCTCACGGCGGTCGGAGTCGAAGTCGACGTCGATGTCGGGCTCCTCGTCGCGGTGCTCGGAGATGAACCGCTCGAAGGGCAGCCGGTAGAAGACCGGGTCGATCGCGGTGATGCCGAGGGCGTGGCAGACCACCGAGCTGGCCGCGGAGCCGCGGCCCTGGCAGAGGATCCCGCGCGAGCGGGCGAAGGCCACGATGTCGTGGACGATGACGAAGTAGCCGGCGAAGTCCTTGCGCTCGATGACCTCCAGCTCGTGCAGGATTTTGGCCCGTGCCTCGGCCTCCAGGTCGGTGCCGTAGTACCGCTCCTCGAAGCCCCGCCAGGTCAGCACCTTGAGCCAGCTGATCGGCGTGTGCCCGTCGGGGATGCCGTCCTTGGGCAGCCGCGGCGTCGCCTTCTGCAGGTCGAGCACGACCTGGTCGGCCAGCTCGACCGAGCGGCTCACCGCGCCGGGGTAGCGGGCGAACCGGCGCGCCATCTCCTCCCCCGACCGCAGGCAGGCCGCGCCGCTCGCCGGCAGCCAGCCGTCCATCTCGGCCAGGCTGCGCCGGGCCCGGATCGCGGCCATCGCGGCGGCGAGCCGGTGGTCGCCGGGCCGGGCGTGGTGCACGTTGTTGGTCGCCACGGCGGGCAGGCCGTGCTCGGCGGCCAGGGCGAAAAGCAGGTCGTTGTGGCCGGAGTCGGTCGGGTAGCCGTGGTCGACCAGCTCCACGGCCACGGAGTCGCGGCCGAAGAGCTCGACCAGCCGGCGCAGCTCGCGGGCCGCGCCCGGCGCGCCCTCGGCCTGGAGCGCGGAGCGGACCGCGCCCTTGCGGCACCCGGTCAGCACCAGCCAGTGCCCGCGCCCCCGCTCGCCGAGCTCGGCGAGGTCGTAGACCGGCCGGCCCTTCTCCTCCCCGCGCAGGTGCGCGTCGGTGATCGCCGCGGCCAGCCGGTGGTAGCCCTCCACCCCGCGCGCCAGCACCAGCAGGTGGGTGCCCTCGGGGTCGGCCACCCCCTGCTGGGGCCGGCCCAGGCCGAGGGAGAGCTCCGCGCCGTACGCCGTGCGCAGGTCCGAGCGCCCGGAGGGGGCCGCGTTGACCTGCGCGGTCTCGGCGAAGAGCGGCGCCCCGTGGAAGCCGTCGTGGTCGGTGATCGCCAGCGTGTCCAGCCCGAGCCGGATCGCCTCGAGCACGAGCTGGTCCGGCGAGCTGGCCCCGTCCAGGAAGCTGTAGCTGGAGTGGCAGTGCAGCTCGGCGTAGGGCACCACCGGCCCGTCGGGCGCGGCGACGTCGGTCTGCTGCGGCCTCCGCTTGCGCCGCGAGATCGGTGCCTCCGAGGACAGGTCGGGCCGGCCCGAGAGCCGTCGCTCGAGCTCCGACCACGGCATCGTCGGGTTGTTCCAGCCCATCAGTCGTACCCCGCCTCGGTCCACCAGACCGACTCCGCCGCGGCCTGGTCGTACGTCATCAGCCAGGCGCGGCCGTCGACGCCGACCACCTGGAAGCGGGCCACCCGTCGCGGGGCGCCCTCCCACCACAGCTCCTCGACCGGCCACGGCCCGGCCCACGCGGCGACCGGCTGCCACGGCTCGTCGGCGCTGGGCCGGAACCGCGTCGGCTCGCCACGCACCGCACCCCGCTCGTCGACGACGACCGGGCGACCACCCGGCTCGACCAGCGCCGCCGGCCACGGGTCGGCCAGCACCCGGGCGGGGGCCGGCGGCGGGATGCTGCCCGGCCACGGCAGGCCGGTCGGCCGCAGCCCCACCGGCCGCTCGCCCCACGGCACCATCGCCTGCCGGTCCGCCGGCGCGCGGCCGCCCTGGAGCACCGGCACCACGACCGCCTCGTGGCCGAGCATCCCCTGCACCCGGGCGATCCCGCGCTGGACCCGCTCGTCGGTGCCGCCCCACAGGCCGTCGGCGTGCACGGAGTCCGGCACGACGGTCTCGGGGACGAACCGCACCCGCTCGACCGGCGCCCGCACCGCCCCGCCACGGCTCAGCCCGTTCATGGCGCCCTGCAGCTGCCAGTGCAGCCGGTCGATCACCTCGGCCGCGCCGAACCAGCGCGGGTGCACCCAGCGCCGCGAGGACGCCACCACCCCGTCGGCCTCGGCCTGCACCAGCAGCTCGGTGCAGACCAGGCCCTGGCGGGCCAGCTGCTCGACGAAGGCGTCGGCGGTGCGCCGGGCGCTGAAGCAGATGGTCTCCGCGGAGTCCAGCGGCGGCTCGAAGTCGACGTGGACCTCGAGGTCCGGGGGCGGCGTCCGCTCGGCCAGCAGCGTCTCGCCCCGGCCCGAGACGACCCGGTGCACCCACGCCACCTGGCGGCCGAACCGGGCCAGCACGTCGCCGGCGCCCAGGTCGGCCAGCTGGCCCAGCGACCGCAGCCCCAGGCGCTTGAGCAGGCCGACGGTCTCGGGGTCGTCGAGCACCTCGACGGGCAGGTCGCGCAGGAACGGCACCGACTCCCCGGCCGGCACCACGACGCTGTCCTGGGGCGCCGCGCGGCGTGCGGCCTGCTCGGCGGTGAACAGCTCGTCGGCGATCCCCACCCGGCAGTCCCAGACGCCGTGCCGCACCAGCCGCTCGGCGACCACCGCCGCCGCCTCGGCCTCCCCGCCGTAGAACCGGCCGGGCGAGCGGAGCGCCACCAGCCCCGGCCGGAGCGGGGCGATGCCCGGCCGCAGCTGCTCCAGCACCGCCAGCACGTCGTCGAAGGCCCGCGCGTCCCGGTCGGGGTTCGCGGCGAGGACGGCGATCTCGGGGCACCGCGCCTGGGCGTCGCGCCGCCGCATGCCCCGGCGCACGCCGAAGTCGCGGGCAGGACCGTTGACGGCCTGCACGACGTTCGCCGCGAACACCGCCGCCGGCTGCCGGGGCGGGAGCGCCTCCTCGGCCAGCGCGGCCACCACCGGCCAGTCCGGGCACCACACCACCAGCGCGCGGGTGGGCACGGCTAGCCCGCCACCGCGACGGGGCCCGGGACGACCACCGGGGCGGCCGGGGCCGGGGCGCCCGCCTCGCCGGGGAACCACAGCGCCGTGCGGCGCGGCGGCGCCGAGCCGCGACGCGCCTCGACGACCACCTGCCGGCTGTGCAGGTGGCCGTGGCCCAGGCCGACACCGGTCCACCGCGGCTCGGCGGTGGACAGTCGCACCTCGCACCGCGGCCACGGGCCGAGCGCGACCAGCACGGCCGAGCGCTTGCGCAGCCGCGCGCCGAGCTTCTCCGCGACGTGCTCGCCCACCCGCGGCGGTGGGCGCAGCACGACCAGCGGGAGGACGTCGACCAGCGCGGCGGTGACCTCCAGCCACTGCTCGCCGGGCTCGGGGACCAGGACGGTGCGGCCCAGGTCGACGCCGGCGGCGGCCGCGGCCTCGGCGCCGAAGTCCGGCACGCCCACGACCGCGCACCAGTCCCCCGCCTGGGACGGGCCGGCCATGAGCGCCAGCGCGAGGGTCGTGCTGTCGACCTCGTAGCTGCCGCCGGTGCGCAGCTGGACCAGCCCGCCGAGCGCCGGGTGGGTGGCCAGCGGACGCCGCGGCACGCCGTCGGTCATCCGCTGCATGCGCTCACGCAGGCGGTCGATCTCGCCTGCTGCAGGGGAAGAGGTGGCCACGCCCCAGTATCGAACACGCGTTCGAACGCGTCAACCGGGGGGTGGCCGCCTCGGTGCCGCTCCGCGGAGCGGCGGGTGGATCAGGTGCTCAGGAGGCGTAGAGCGCCTCGATCCGCGCCTTGTTGTTGTCCTCCACGACGTTGCGCTTGACCTTCATCGAGGGGGTCAGCTCACCGGACTCGATCGTGAGGTCGTGGTCGAGGATCTCCCACTTCTTGATGGTCTCCCACCGGTTGAGCCGGCCGTTGAGCTGCTCGACGTACCCGGCGACCATCTCCTGGACCTGCGGGGAGGAGACGACCTCGGTGTAGGACTTGCCCGACATGCCGTTCTCCTCGGCCCACGTCGCCATCGCGTCGGGGTCGAGGGTCACCAGCGCGACGCAGTAGTTGTGGTCGTTGCCGAAGACCATGAACTGGCTGGTGTAGGGGCACAGCGCCTTGAACTTCGACTCGATCGCCGACGGGGCGATGTACTTGCCGCCGGAGGTCTTGAAGAGGTCCTTGATCCGGCCGGTGATCGTCAGGAACCCGTCGGCGTCCAGCGAGCCCTTGTCACCGGTGCGCAGCCAGCCGTCCTCGGTGAACGCCTTCGCGGTCTCCTCGGGCAGGTTGTGGTAGCCCTCCATCACGTGCGGGCCCTTGATCTGGACCTCGTCGCCCTCGCCGATGCGGACCTGCGCCCCCGGCAGCGCGGGGCCGACGGTGCCCATCTTGTAGTCCTCGGGGTGGTTGACCGTGGCGCCCGCGGCGTTCTCGGTCATGCCGTAGCCCTCGAGGATCAGGATGCCGGCGGCGTTGAACCACTCGGCGATCTCCTGGTTGAGCGCGGCGGAGCCGGAGATGAAGAACCGGACCCGGCCACCGAAGCGGTCGCGGACCTTGCTGAACACCAGCTTGTCGAACAGGCCGTGCTGCACCTTGAGCGGCAGCGGGACGGACTTGCCGTCGCGCCGGAGCCGGTCGACCTTGGTGCCGACCTCGAATGCCTTCTTGAAGATCTTCTCCTTGGCACCGCCCTCGGCCTGCTGCATGGTGACGATCCGACCGTGGGCCTTCTCAAAGATCCGCGGGGCGGCGCCCATGAACGTCGGCTTCACGACGCCGAGGTTCTCCACGATCTTGTCGACACGGCCGTCGATCGCGGTGGCGAAGCCGCACGCGAGCTGGCTGGAGAGCAGCACCTTGCCGAAGGAGTGGGCCATCGGCAGCCACAGGAACTGCAGGTCGTCCTCGTGGAGGATGTCCTGGGCCTGGATCGCCGCGCCCTCGTAGACCCAGGAGCGGTGGCGCAGCCGGACGCCCTTGGGCCGGCCGGTGGTGCCGGAGGTGTAGATCAGCGTCGCCAGCTGGTCCGGCGCGATCGCCCGGGCGGTCTGCTCGACGACGTCGGGGTGCTCGGCGAGGTACTTCTCGCCGAGCTCGGCGAGGTCGTCCATCGTGATGACCCAGTCGCCGTCGCCGGCGCCGTCGAACGTCACGACCTTCATCAGGTGCGGCAGCTCGTTCTTGTGCAGGGTGAGCTTGGTGATCTGGTCGAAGTCCTCGGCGAAGACGACGCGGCACTCCGCGTCGCCGAGGATGTACGCCACGTCCTCGGCGTTCGTCGTCGGGTAGACGGTGGTGGTCGCACCGGCGGCGCACATGACCGCCAGGTCGGCGAGGATCCACTCGTAGCGGGTGCCGGAGGCGATCCCGACGCGCTGCTCGGACTCCAGGCCGAGCGCCAGCAGCCCGGCGGCGAGGCGACGTACCCGGTCACCGGCCTGCGCCCAGGTGACCGACTCCCAGGCCTCGCCCCGCGGGAAGCGGAACGCCTCGGCCCCGGAGGACTTCTCCACCCGGTCGAGGAACTGCACCGCCACGTTGGGGCTCAGGTGGTCGACGAAGCTGGTGTCGTGGTTGACGGGCATGGCTCTCCTGGGTGACGGCCGGGAGGGTAGGCCGAAGCGGCCGCGTCTCCCGTCGGCGGATCGTTGCCCAGTAACCTACGTCACTTGCGACCCGTCGGTAACCGGACCAGACCGCTTCCTGGACGTGCTCGGCAAAACATCCGGCGCGGAGGCCGGCTCAGGCCCGTGCGGCGACGTACTGCTCGGCCTTGCGGCGGGCCTTCGCGGCCAGGCCGTCGACCTCGAGGAGCCGGGGCAGCAGCGCCGGCTCGGTGTGCAGCGCGCGGAACATCGTCGCGATCGTGACGCCGTGGCCCGGACGGTGGACGACCTCCACGTCGTCGCCGGCCTGCACCTCGCCCGGCGCGAGCACCCGGAGGTAGGCCCCGGGAGCGCCGTCGAGGGTGAACCGCTTGACCCAGGCCCGGTTGTCGAACCCGCACCGGCCCATCCAGCTCTTGAAGTCGTTGCACGGCGTGCGGACGTAGGCGACCTCCAGCAGCGTCGTGCCGACCCGCCAGCGCTCGCCCACCTCGGCCTCGGTGACCTCGACCCCGCGGGTGGTGAGGTTCTCGGCGAACTGCCCGTCGCGGACCTCCTGCCCCAGGTCGACCGCCCAGCGGTCGAGGTCCTCGCGCGCGTAGGCGTAGACCGCCTGGTCCACGCCGCCGTGGTGCCGGGTGTCGGAGACCTGGTCGCCGGCCAGCCCGAGCAGCCCGACCTCCACCGGCCCGGCGACGGGAGCCTTGTCGATGCTGGTGCGGCCGATGCCGGTCCAGGCCGCCTCGCGGGGCATGCCGACGTTGACGGAGACGAGCTGGGACACCCGCAGATCCTCCCCCGGCGGCGGCCCCGGTGCGAATCGATCGGCCGAAGTCACCCGGCCGGGTGGAGCCGTCCGGAACGGGGACGGGCTCAGTCCTGGACGGCCTTGGCCACCGCGACGCACCGGGTCACCAGCGCCCGGTCCGCCAGCGCGTCGAGGGCCCGGTGCACGGTCCGGACGACCACCCAGTCGCGCGCCCGGTCCTCGTCGAGGAGGGCCGCGTCGACCGCCGCGTGGAACCGCCGCCGCAGGGTGCCCCGCACGTCGCCGACGACGTCGTCCCAGCGGTGCCACAGCAGCGGGGCCAGCTCGCTGTGCGGGTCGCCGGCGAGCGGCTTCGGCGAGATCGCCCGCCAGTCGTCCCCTGCACCGAGCAGGTGGGCGTAGTGCAGGTCGGTGTGCAGCAGCCGCTGCTCCCCCGGGTCGGCGAGGAGGTCCCGCCCCAGCGAGACGACCTGCTCCACCAGGCGGTGCGGCAGCGGCGCGTCCCGCGGCAGCGCGGCGAGCGCGGCGGTCCGCTCCGCGACGTACGACGCGAGCGTGGGGACCTGCGGCGGCGGGTCGACGTGCAGGCGGGCCAGGTGTGCCCCGACGAGCTCGCAGGCCTCGACGTCCCAGTGGTCGGCCAGGTCCGGGCCCGGCAGCCGCTCGAGCAGCAGCGCCCGCCGGTGCGGGTCGGCGCGCAGCAGGCGAGCCGCCCAGGGCCGGGGCGCGGCGCCCCACCGCTGCAGGGCGAGCGCCTCGTGCTCGGTGCGCTCCTCGACCACGGCGACCTTGAGCACGGCCGGGCCGCGGTCCCCGGTGACCGGGAGCACCGTGGCGCGACCCGCGGCCGGCGAGGGCCCGTCCACGACCAGGCCCCACTCGGCCAACAGGTCCTCGACGGCGCGCTCCACGGATCCATCCTGCGGGACAGGATTGGGGCGCCGCGCGAGGGGGTAGACAGCCCGCGGGGGGGTTTTTCGCATGCGCTTGACCGACCGGTTGATCGACCGGCTGCCGTGGCTGCGTAGCCAGCGACCGCTGCTCCTGCTGCTCGACGTGGTGGCGGTCCTCGTGGCGGCCGTGCCGGTCGTCAGCACCGTCGACGTGGGGCCGCTGGCGATCGCCGCCGCGACCGCGGCGGTGTTCCTGACCTGCCACAGCGCCGACCTGTACCGCCCGCGCCTCGTGCTCTCCGCGCTCGAGGACCTCCCCCGGCTGCTCCTGGCCGCCGGGCTCGGCGCGCTGGCCCTCGTCGCGGCCGCACCCGGCATCGGCGTGACCGCCCGGTCGACGTGGTCGGTGGTGCCCGCCTTCGCCGCCGCGGTCGCGGTGCTCCTCGTCGTGCTCCGCGTCGCGGCGTACGCCTCGATCCACGCGCTGCGCCGCCGCGGGCACGCCGGGCACCCGGTCGTCATCGTCGGCGGCGAACCGGTCGGCTCCGCGCTGGCCGCCACCCTGCTCGACCAGCCGCAGCTGGGCCTGCGCCCCGTCGGCATCATCGAGCGCGGCGCCAGCGCCCGCCGGCTCCCGGTCCCGCTCCTCGGCGGCATCGACCACCTCGAGCAGGCGATGGTCGACCTGGGCGTGCACGACGTCGTCTTCGCCTTCCCCGCCCCGCCCGACGCCGAGACCGTCGCGGTCGTGCGCCGCTGCGTCGAGCGCGACCACCAGGTCTTCGTCGTCCCGCGGTTCCACGAGCTGATGGGTGCCACCGGCACCCGCGGCACCGAGGTGGTCCAGGGCGTCACGCTGATGCGGCTGCGGCGCTGGGGCCACCGGCCCCTCGCCCGCTGGGGCAAGCGCACGCTCGACGTGGTCCTGGCCTCCGCCGGGCTGCTCGTCGCCTCCCCCGTCATCGCCGCCTGCGCGCTGGCCTCCCGCATCGAGACCGGCCCCGGCGTCGTCTTCAAGCAGACCCGCGTCGGGGTCGGCGGGAAGCCGTTCACCCTCTACAAGCTCCGCTCGCTCAAGCCCGACGACGAGACCGAGAGCGCGACCCGCTGGAACATCGACGGCGACGACCGGATCGGCCCGGTGGGCCGGTTCCTGCGTGCCTCCAGCCTCGACGAGCTGCCCCAGCTGGTCAACGTGATCAAGGGCGACATGAGCCTGGTCGGCCCGCGGCCCGAGCGGCCCTACTTCGTCGACGCCTTCAGCCAGGCCGAGAGCCGGTACGCCGACCGGCACCGCGTCCCGACCGGGCTCACCGGGCTCGCCCAGGTGCACCGGCTCAAGGGCGACACCTCGATCGCCGAGCGCACCCGGGTCGACAACTTCTACATCGAGAACTGGTCGCTGTGGAGCGACGTCAAGATCCTGTGCCGGACCCTGCCGGTCGTCCTGCGAGCACCGCGAGGAGAGGTCGGCGCCGTCCGTCTCCCCGTCGCTCGCGCAGCACGGCCAGGTACACCCGGAGGACCCCCCGCGCAGCGGTGAGCTCGTCGTGGTGGTCCTCCACGTGGAGCCGCCCGGCCCAGCCCTCGTCGGTCGTCTGCTCGGGTGACTGCAGGCGGTAGACCACCGCGTCGGCCAGCGCCGACGCGTCGCCCTCGGGCACCAGCTGGCCGGCGTCGTCGGGCACGGCCTCCTCGATGCCGGGGATGGCGGTGGCGACCACGCTGCGGCCACACGCCATCGCCTCCAGCGGCACGAGCGGCATCCCCTCCCAGCGGGAGGGGGCCACGACCACGTCCGAGGCGGCGAACCACAGGGGCACGTCGGTGCGCGAGCCCACCAGCAGGACGCCGGCGAGCCCGGCCGCGCGCCGCTCGAGCTCGGCGCGGTCGGGGCCGGACCCGACCAGCACCAGCTGGGCGTCCGGGACGCGCTCGCGGATCGAGGGCCAGGCGTCGAGCAGCACGTCCTGACCCTTCTGCCGGGTCAGCCGGCCCACGCACACGACGGTCGGGACGTCCGCCAGGCCGAGCCCGCTGCGCGCGTCGTCGCGCTGCTTGCGTCCCTGCACCTCGAGGCGGAGGAGGTCGGCGCCGTTGGCCAGCACCGCCGTCGGCGCCTCCACGCCGACCTGGACGCCCGCGAGCCGCTCCGCCTCGCTCACGCAGACCAGGCGGTGGGTCCAGCGCGCCGCGAGCCGCTCCCAGTGCTCGGTGGCGCGGCGTACCGCACCCTCGGCGGCGAGGAAGGACCACGCGTGCGGCTGGAAGACGGTGGCGCGCCGGCCGCGCACGGCCAGTCGGCCGGCCAGGCCGGCCTTGGCGCTGTGCAGGTGCACGACGTCCGGGTCGACCTCGGCGAGGATCCGCCGCAGGTCGGCGGTCTCGCGGAGCACCGAGGGGCCCGGGCCGCGGGTCGCCTGCCACCAGCGCACGTCCGCGCCCGCGGCCCGCGCGGAGTAGCCCAGCCACCCGTGGGTCGGGCAGATGACGGTCACCTTCCACCCGCGCCTCAGCTGCTCGCGGATGTAGGCGTACTGCACCACGGCCACGCCCTCGCTGGAGGGCTCGGACACGTGGGCCACGTGGAGCCGGCGCCGCATCCCGCCCCGGGGCTGCGCCGGTCGCCTGCTCACGCCGCCCTCCTCAGGTCAGCACCCGCTCGGCCCGGCGCCCGACGAGCACCGCTCCGAGCAGGCTGGCGCCGACCGAGCGCACCCGGTCGGCGTGCGCCCGCAGCGCCTCCGCCGAGACCTGGCCCTCGGGGACGACCATCAGCAGCGCGCCGCGGGCCGCCATCACCCGGGCGTCGTCGCAGGTCTCCAGGGCGGGCGCGAGCACGATCACGACGTCGTACGCCGCCTCCGCCTCGGCCATCCGGTCGGCGAAGACCGTCTCGAGCATCGACTCGTGCGGCTCGGCACCGGCGTCGCCCGCGGGCAGGACGGCCAGCAGGTCCACCGGCCCCGGGCTGACCGCCCGGCCCAGGTCGGTGCCGGCCAACACGTCGAACAGGCCGGGGGTGTCGGGCTCCGCGGCGATCGAGCGCCCGTGGCGGGGCCCCATCCGGCCGTCGACGAGCAGGACGGTGCGGCCGACGTTGGCCAGCGAGATGGCCAGGTTGGCGCCCAGCCAGACGTTGACCTCGCCGGGGGTCACCCCGGCGACGACGACGCGGCTGACGGGGCTGCCCGCGGCCTGCGCCTCGAGCGCGATCCGCAGCTGGCGGAAGACGTCGGCGGCGGCCGTGCCGGGGTAGAGGGCGGGCAGGGTGGTGGGGTCCCGCGGCACGGGGACGTGGCCGAGCAGCGGGGTGTCCGTGGCGTCCTCGAGAGCAGCGCCGTCGACGACGGTGCTGGTGCGGCGGTCCCGCGCGACGGCGGCGGCCACGGCCAGGACGATGGCCAGCGCGGCGCCCACACCGATGGCCAGCAGCAGGTCGGGGCTGCTGTAGGTCCGCGGCGCCTGCGCCTCGTTGGTCTGGGTGAAGAGGAACGCGTTGGCGCTCGGGTCGTAGTAGGGCAGCGTCATCGCCACCTGGTTGGCGAGGTCCGCGGCGACCTGCGGGTCGGCGTCCTCCGCGACGACCTGGATCAGGATGGTTCCGCCGACCCACTCCCCCGACACCGCCGAGCGCAGGTCGCTGACGTCGCGGTCGACGTCCAGCTCGCCCTGCACCTCGGTGAGCAGCTCGCGGCTGCTGGCCAGCTCGGCCAGGGTGCCGCGGAGCGCGTCCAGGTCGTCGGGCGACTCGGACGTGCCCGGGTCGGCGGTCGCCGCCAGCACGGCGGTGGCGCGGTAGGTCTTCGGCGCCAGCGAGACGCCCACCGCCACGGCGCAGCCGGTCAGCAGCAGCACGAGCAGGACGAGCAGGCGTTGGCGCCACAGTGCGCCACCGATGTGGTGCAGCTCCATCAGGATCCCCCCAGGATTTCCATGCGATTCAGATCAGGTCTCGGTAGATCGCGTCGTACGACGCCCGCATCGCCACCGGCGAGAACCGCCGGTCGACGAGCGCGGAGGCCGCCGCGCGCAGGTCCGACCGGCGGCCGGGGTCCTCGAGCAGCCGGCGCACCGCCGATGCCCAGGCCTCGGGCGTGGCGGGGTCGACCAGCTCGACGGCTCCCGCCAGCGAGACGAGCCCACCGACCGCGGACGCGGCGACCGGGACGCCGGCCGCCATCGCCTCGAGCACCGAGACCGGCAGGCCCTCGCGGTCGCTCGGGAGCAGCACCAGGTCGGCGGCGGCCAGCAGCCGCTCGACGTCGCGGCGGTCGCCGAGCAGGCGCACCCGGTCGGCCACGCCGGCGGAGGCGGCACGGCGCACGAGGTCGGCACGACCGGGGCCGTCCCCGGCCAGCAGCAGGACCGGGGCGCCGGGCAGGCTCCCCCACGCGTCGACGACCAGGTCGTGCCGCTTCGGCGCGACGAGCCGGGCGACGCAGACCGCCACCGGCACGTCGGCCGGGAGGCCCAGCGCCGCGCGTGCGGCGGCCCGGGCCGGCGGACGGGGCAGCGGCGCGGCGTTCTCCACGACGCGCAGCCGGGCGTCCGGGAGCCCCGCGTCACGCAGCCGGTCGGCCACGTGCTCGGAGACGGCCACGACGACGTCGGCGCACCGGTCGAGCACCCGGACGGCGCGGGCGTAGTCCGGCCCGGCCAGCCCGTGGACCGTCGCCACGACGGGCGGCGTCGACCGCCGGGCCGCGTGCACGGCGAGGTGGGCGGCCAAGGTGGCGCGGACGTTGTGGGTGTGCAGCAGGTCGGCCGGACGGTCCCGCAGGTGCCGGCGGAGCCGGGCACCGGACCGGGCGAGGGCGGGAGCGCTGGGGCTGCGCAGGGGCAGCGGCACGAGGCGCGCCCCGCGGACCGCGAGGTCGCCGGTGCGCCAGCCACGGTCGCTCGCCACCGCGACCTCGTCGCCGCGCCCGAGGCGGTCGAGCGCGAGGTCGGCCACGACCGCCTCCGCGCCGCCCGAGCCCATCTCGGCGATCACCATCAGCGTCCTCATCCGCGGACCTCCGCGTAGACCCGCTCGAGCCCGTCGACGCAGCGGTCCAGGGAGAACGACTGCTCGACCCGGTCCCGGGCGGACCTCCCCGCCCGCTCGCGCAGCCCGGCGTCGCCGGCCAGCGTCCGGAGGGCGGCGGTGAGGGCCGCGGCGTCGTCGGCGGGCACGAGGAGCCCGTCAACGCCGTCGCGGACCACCTCCGGCACGCCGCCCACGGCGGTCGCGAGCGCCGGCAGCCCGCACGCCATCCCCTGGAGGAGGGTGAGCGGGAGGTTCTCCGCGGCGGAGGTTAGGGCGAGCACGTGCGCGCGGGCGTACGCCGGCGCCGGGTCCTCCAGCCAACCGGTGAGCTCGACCCGACCGGCCAGGGCCGGCTCGGCCGCGCGCCGCTCGACCAGGCCGCGCTCCGGGCCGTCGCCGACGACCAGTGCCCGCGCGTGCGGCACGGCGGCGAGCGCGTCGAGCAGCAGGCCCACCCGCTTCACCCCGCCGAGCACGCCGCTCCACAGGACCGTCACCGGCCCCCCGGGCACGGGCGCCGGCCGCCAGCGGTCCGGGTCGACGCCGTTGTGCACCACCGACACGGCGCGCTCGGGCAGGCCCACCCGCTCCACGGCGTACGTCGCCACGGCGGCGCTGGGCACGACGACCCGGGCCCGGGCCCAGCGGGTCACCAGCCGCTCGCCGGTCAGGTAGTAGAGCCGGTCGCGGCGCCGGCGCCCGGCGGCCCGCATGTTGCCCGGGACCAGGTCCGAGAGCCCGTCGGGCACCCCGTGCAGGGTGTAGACGACCGGCGCCGCGAGCACAGGCGCCGCCAGCCGGGCGAGCCAGCCCGCCCGGCGGTCGTGCGCGTGGACGACGTCGGCGCGCAGCGCCCGCAGGAGCGCCAGCGCGTCGCGCGCACCCCGCCCGTCGGTCTTGCCCGCGACGGTCGTGGCGTGCCAGGTGACGCCCGGGGCGTCGACGGGCCGCGGGCCGAGCACGTGGCTGTCGACCCCGCGGCGGGCCAGCTCGGTCGCCACGTCGACCGCATGGTCGACCGGGCCGCCCGTGCCCTGGGTCAGGACCTGCACGACGCGCGTCACGACCGCACCTCCCGTGCGAGTCCCGCACCGAGGGCGCACAGCAGCCACAGCGGGAGGAAGTACTGCTCGGTGACGAACACCGCGGCGACCGCCGTGCCCGCCAGCGCGACGCAGACCGCGCCCGCCAGCCGGTCACCGCGGGCCACCCGGCCCGAGCGGGCGGCGAGGTAGCCCGCGGCCAGGAGCACGAGCAGGGCGGCCAGCCCGAGCACGCCCAGCTCGGCGGCGGTCTCGAGGTAGGTGTTGTGCGCGACGTCGAGGTCGTGGTCGACCGCGTCGGGCAGCCGGTCGAGGTGCTCGCGGTGCTCGAGGGAGAACGAGCCCGGCCCGTGACCCAGCACCGGCGCCTCGAGCGTCATGTCCGCGGCGGACTCCCACAGGTCGAGGCGCTCGGAGACGTTCTGGTCCGCGACGCTGCCTTTCTGCTCCAGGCTCGTCTCGACCAGGTGGGGGACGGTCGCCAGCGCGAGCGCGACCGTGGCGCCCCCGGCGAGCACGAGCGCGAGGACCGCCCGGCCGGACAGCTGGCGGGTCAGCACCGCGATCCCCACGGAGACGGCCAGGCCCAGGAGCGCACCCCGGGAGAGGGTGCCGATGAGCGCGGCGAGGCTGACGACGACGGCGACGTCGTACACCCACGCGCGGCGCGCGCCGACGCGCAGGGCGGTGCCCAGCGGGATCGCGGCGAGCAGGAAGAAGGCGAGGTCGTTGGGGTCGCCGACCGGGCCGCTGACCCGCCGGTCGGCTCCGACGGCGTAGGTCACGATCCCGCAGACGGACGCGGCGGCACAGGCGAGCACGTAGGTGCGGGCCACGGCGCGCGGCGGCACCGGCCCGCGCATCGCGTCAACGAGGACGAGGAGCACGACGACGAAGCCGGCCCAGCGGGCCAGCACGGTGGCACCGGTGGTGCCGTGGGGGTGCAGCACCGTCGAGGCGAGCAGGAGCACCACCAGCACGAGCGTCGCGGCGAGCACCGCCGACCGGCCGCTGCTGCGGGCGCCGGCCATCGGGTGCGTGGCCCCGCGGAGCGGGCCTTGGCAGCGGCGTACGACCCAGGCGGCCACCAGGACCACGGCGAGCAGCTTGGTCAGCCGCGGGTCGACCAGCGCGAGGTAGTCCTCGAAGACCGCGGTCGCCACCACGGCCAGCGCGGCCCACTCCAGGCGGACCAGGAGCGCCGTCCCGAGCGCCAGCGCCGTTCCGCCGACGAGCGCCAGCGAGGGGGCGTAGCCGACCGCGAGCCCGCCGAGCACGGCGAGGAGCAGCGGGAGCACGACCGTCCCGGCCGTGCGCGGCCGGGTGTCGGGGGCCGGCCGGCGCAGGCCGAGGGCGAGCGCGACGTCCTGGGTCACCATGCCGGGCCCCCGCGGGCGCGCCAGCGGTCCAGCGGGCGGAGGAAGGTGTACGCGCCGTCGAGGACGTGCCGCAGGTCGGTGGGGTCCGTGGGCACGAAGGCCCGGCGCAGCGAGAGCGGGTCGACCCGGCCGGTGTTGAGCCCGCGGTCGACCGTGACCCCGACGCGGTAGCCCGCCCGGGCGGCGGCGGCGCGCACCCGCGCGTCCCAGCCCCCGGTCGGGTAGGCCAGCGACCGCACCGGTCGGCCGAGCAGGTCCTCGAGGACCGCGCGCGACCCGGTCAGCTCCTGCTCGAGCGTCCGGTCGTCCAGGGCCGGCAGCCACGGGTGGGTCACGGTGTGCGAGCCGATGTCCAGCCCCTCGGCGGCGGCCGCGAGGAGCTCCTCGGCAGTCGCGGTCCGCAGCCGGCCGCTGCGGCAGGGCGCGGACTCGTGGGCGTCCCACGGGAACCGGTGGCCGCTCAGGGTGCCGCTGACCACGAACAGCGTGGCCGGCAGCGCGCGCTCGCGCAGGAGCGGCCAGGCCGTCCCCACCACGCTGGCGTAGCCGTCGTCGAAGGTCAGTGCCACGGCACGCGCGGGCAGCGTGCCGTCCTGCAGCCGGGCGACCGCGTCGTCCAGCGGCAGCACTTGCGCGCCCCACCGCTCGAGGGCGTCGAGGTGGCGGCGGAAGTCGTCGGTGCCCGTCGAGAGGCCGTCGGAGGTGCGCCCGTCCACCCGGTGCCACCCGACGAGCGTCAGCCCGGGGGTGGTCGCCACGGCACGTCCGGCGAGCACGACCGGGCGGAGGACGGTGGCGACGGTGCGGGTCCCGGTCCTCACTGCGACCTCCTCAGCAGCGCGGCCGCCGCCAGCAGGCGGTGGCGGTCCAGGAGCCACAGCGGGCCGGCGTACGCCGCGAGGCCGGTCACCGCGAGCAGCGCGAGCGTCGCGGGGCTGGGCACGAGGTCGCCGAGCAGTGCCCGCACGAGCAGCACGGCGGCGGCGAGCGCCAGCGCGCTGAGCGCGGCGGGGCGCAGGGCGACCGCGAGGTCGCGCAGCGAGAACCCGCTCACCGTCCGCCGGGCCAGGCCGAGGGCCAGCGCGGCGACGACCGCCGCGACGGCGGCCTGCGCGGCCGCGACCACGGTGATCCCGCGGTCGACGACCACGAGGAGGGCACCGACGAGCAGCACCAGGTGCGCCAGGCGCAGCCCCAGCGCCAGCACGGGTCGGCCGGCGGCGTTCACGGCGGTCTGCACCAGCAGGCCGATGCTCAGCAGCGCGGCGTACGCCGCCAACCAGGCCGCTGCGGGCACCGCCGGCGACCACTTCTCGCCCAGCACGACCAGGTGGTCGGAGACCAGCGCGATGCCCAGGCACAGGGGCGCCACGAGCGTGGTCGTCACCGTGGTCACCGAGACGACCGCTCGGCCAAGCTCGGGCCCGCGCACCCGGCACAGGTAGGGGAAGGCCGCTCCGGTGACGACGACGACGATCATCAGGTACGGCATGAACGCCAGCCGGAAGGCCAGGGAGTACTGCCCGAGCGCCACCGTGCCGAGGACCGCGGAGACGACCACGTAGTCGATGTTGAGCTGGACGAGCTCGAGCAGGTGGGTGCCGGCGAACGGCCCGCCGTACGACAGCAGCCCGCGGGCGTCCTCGGCGTCCCAGCCGGGCAGCACCGGCGGGTGCACGCACCAGGCGAGCAGCAGGGCGAGGACCGCCTGGACGACCTGCCCGGCGACCAGGGCCATCACCCCGGACCCCTGGACGACGAGCGCGATCGCGACCACCGCACCGACCACCGCGGCGACCGCGTCCGGGATCACCCGGCGCAGGAAGCGCAGCTCCCGGCGGAGCAGCTCGTAGCTGACCCCGGCGAGCGCGGTGCACGGCAGCACGACGGTCAGGCCGCGGATCACCGCCGCACCGCCGTCGGCCGCACCCAGCGCCGAGGCGAGCCACGGAGCGCCGACCCACAGCGCCGCGGAGATGGCCGCGGCGCAGCCGACGCTGATCGTCGCGGCGGTGCGGGCGGCGCGGCGCACGTCCCCGCGCCAGTAGACCAGCGCGCTGGCCGTGCCCAGGCCGGACACCTGCACCGCGACGTTGGCGACGAGGGTCCCCAACGCCACCAGGCCGAGCGCGGACGGCGCCAGCATCGCGGCCAGCGACAGCAGCACGACGGTCTGCGCGGTCTTCACCACGACGCCGTTCGCCGCCAGCCAGACCACGCCGCGCGCCGCCCGGCCGGCCTCGCCGGTGGCACGCGCCCCGGCGTCCGGACCACCGGGCGCCGTGGGCGCCGTCGCGAGTGCCGGGTCCTGGCCCAGGACCGCGACGCTCGACCGCGGCACGAGCGGCACCACCGGCCGGCTCACGTCGCCCCTACCCTGACCGGCATGGGGGATTCGGGAAGGGTGCTGCGGACCGTGACGGCAGGGGCGTTGGTGGTGGCCCTCACCGGGTGCTCGGCCATCTCCGACCAGCTGGCCGGCGAGGAGGTCGACCCGACCGCCGCGACGACGGCGGCCAGCGCGGGCTCGTTGCTGGAGACCGTCGGCTGGGCCGAGCTCGACGGGCTCGTCTCCGTGCTGGTCCGCAACCCCACCGACCGCGTGCTGCGGCGCGCCGAGGCCGTGGTCACGTTGCGTGACCCGCGCGGCACGGCGCTGGCCTCGACGGCCGTGGCGACGCGCGGCGGCGGCGACGGCTGCTGCACGGTGCGTTCCCTTCGTCCTGGTGCGACGTACGGCGTGTACGTCGGTGTCGACGGTCCCGCCTCGGAGGTGGCCTCCGTGGACGTGACCTACCGCGACGTCTCGTGGTCCGACGGCGCGGGTGTCCCCGAGGTGCGTGCGGAGCCCGTGCGGATCGAGGAGGGTCCGCGCGGTTCGGTGGTCCTGGCCGACGTCACCGCCGACGCCGACGTGCCGAGCGCCGTCGTGCAGGCGGTGGTGACCGACCCCGACGGAGGGCTGGTCGCCGTCGTGTCGGGCACGTGGTCGTGCTTCGCGCCCGGAGGCACCCGACGGATCTTCATGCAGCTGTTCCGTCGGGTGCCTCGGGGCTCGGTCGTCGACTCGGTCGCGGTGCACCCGGACAGCGCGGTGGCCGCCGGGTGCGAGGACGCCTCGGCGTCCTGACCTCAGGAGGTGGCGCGGAAGAGCCAGCCGAGTGGCCGGGAGCCCTCACCCGCGCCCAGCGGCGCGGCGACCGGGTCGCCCCCCGCCGTGGCGGCCGGCCCGGTGGCCCAGTCGGTGACCGGGCGCGGCGGGTCGGTGCCGAGGAAGCTGGTCGCGTTCTCGTCGGCGACCGGCTGCGGGACGCTGACCGCCGCGGTCGAGATGCGACCGATCATCGGCGCCTCCCCGGCGGCGGCCCCCGGCCCACGGTCCTCGGAGTCCTGCCCCTCGTGCTCCCGGCGCTCGTGGTCCCGGTCGGGCACCTCGTCGGTCGGGGTGGCGATCGCGGCGCGCTGCTCGGGCGCAGCGTCCTCGCGCGTGTCCTCCACGACGGGCGCGCGGACGGGCTCGGCGACGGGCGCCTCGACCACGGGTGCCGGTGCGATGACCGGCTCGGTGACCGGCTCGGTGACCGGCTCGGTGACCGGCTCCTCGACCAGGACCGACGTCCGGGCGAGGTCCGAGGCGGGCTCGGCGGCCGGGGCGGGCGCGGCGGGCAGCGCCGACTCGGTCACGGTGCGGAGCTGACCGATCGTCGCGACGACGTCGGCGACCGACGCGTTCGCCCGCTCGAAGGTGGTGCCGAGGTCCAGGACGCCCGACTCGAGGTCGCGCAGCAGGCCGTCGGAGCGGTGCCGGACGGTGCCCAGCGTGGCTATCTGCTCGGCGCGCAGCTCCTCGCGGACCTGGGCCCGCATCTGGTCGAGCTGGCTCTCTGCCCGCAGCCGGATGGCCTCGGCCTGGCCCTGCGCCTCGGCGCGGAGGCGGTCGGCCTCCATCCGGGCCCGCGCCAGGATCCCGTCGGAGCGCTCGGTGGCCTCGCGGACGAGGCGCTCGTACTCGGCCAGCGACTCCGACTGGAGCCGGTCGGCCATGATCTGCGCGTCGACCAGCAACGCGTCTGCATCGGCGGCGGCCGACGCGCGGATCTTGCTGGCGTCCGCCAGCACGTTCTCCGCCTCGCGTCGAGCGGCGAACGCCGCTCGAGCCGCCTCGACCTGCTCTCCGGTGCTGGGCGACGAGCCCGGGCCCCCTGCCCGTCCGTCGCCCACGTTGATGTGGTCGTCCCCCTGCGAAGCCATGTACGTCCCCCAGTACGTGCTCGGTATACAGATGTGAACTGAAGGCTGCCCGGGGTGGTGCAGTCGTAAACCTTCTGCCTGTCCCCCGGCGGTCCCCTACGGTGACGCGCGTGGCAGCCCTGGAGTCGCCGACCGTACGGGTCAGCACCGACCCCCGGGCGTTCTGGGCGGCGTGGCCGCACCTGCTGTCCCAGCAGCCTCATCCGTCCCCGTTCACCCGGCCCTGGTGGGTGCGCCACGTGACGCAGGACACACCGGCACCGCTGCTCATCCACGACGCCGACGGGCCGGTCGGTGGCATCGCGCTCACCTCGCGCCGCCGGCTCGGCGTGGAGGTCCTGCGCCCCGCAGGCCACGGGGTGCCCTGCCCCGACCACGTCGACCTGGTCGCGCTGCCGGGTCGCGAGCAGGACGTCGCGGAGGCCTTCGGGCGGTGGTTCGCCCGGCCCGGGGCGCGGCTGCTGGACCTCTCCGGCGCGCCCGAGCGGTCCCTGGCCGCGGCCGCGCTCGGGGTCGCTGCGCAGCCGGTGGACGTGGCGCCGTACGAACCGCTCACGCGGTCCTTCCTCGCGACCCGCTCGGCGTCCTTCCGGCGCAACGTGCGACGCACCGAGAAGCGGCTCGCCGACCTCGGCGCGCAGCAGTGGACAGCCACCTCCGCGGACGTCGGTGCGGCCCTCGACGCCTTCGAGGCACTGCACCGCGACCGACCCGACCGGGCTCCCCTGCTGCGGGAGATGGCGCGGCTGCGGCCCGCGATCACCGAGGCGGTCGCGTGCGGCGAGGCGAGGGTCGACGTCCTCGAGGTCGGCGGCCGGCCCGCGGCGGTGTCCGTGGCGTTCCTGGTCGCCGGCCGGCTCGCGCTCTACCAGCTGGCGCGCTCGACCGAGCGCCACCACGACGGTGCCGGGACCGCGCTGCTGGTGCGGGTCGTCGAGCGGGCGGCGCTCGAGGGGTGCACGGAGGTCGACCTGCTGCGCGGGGACGAGGCGTACAAGTCCGGCTTCGCCACGCACCGTCGGGTGCTCACCCGGGTGCGCGCCGCCCACGGAGTCCGGGCCCGGGCGGCGCTCCTCGGGCAGGTCGCCGCCCGCGCGGCGGTACGTCGCCTGCGCCGGCTGCGCGGCCGTCGCGGACCGGCGCCGGCCTGACGAGCGGCTACTTCTTGCCGCTCTTCTCCGCCGACGCGGTGGTGGACAGCGCGGCCACGAACGCCTCCTGGGGGACCTCGACGCGGCCGACCATCTTCATCCGCTTCTTGCCCTCCTTCTGCTTCTCCAGCAGCTTGCGCTTGCGGGTGATGTCACCGCCGTAGCACTTGGCCAGGACGTCCTTGCGGATGGCGCGGATGTTCTCGCGGGCGATGACCCGGGCGCCGATGGCCGCCTGGATCGGCACCTCGAACTGCTGCCGCGGGATCAGCTCCTTGAGCTTGCCGGCCATCATCACGCCGTACCCGTAGGCCGCCTCGCGGTGGACGATGGCGGAGAACGCGTCGACCGGCTCGCCCTGCAGCAGGATGTCGACCTTGACCAGGTCGGCGGTCTGCTCCCCGGACCGCTCGTAGTTGAGCGAGGCGTACCCCTTGGTCTTCGACTTCAGCTGGTCGAAGAAGTCGAAGGCGATCTCGCCCATCGGCAGCGTGTAGCGCATCTCGACCCGGTCCTCGGAGAGGTAGTCCATGCCGAGCAACGTGCCGCGCTTCTGCTGGCACAGCTCCATGATCGTGCCGATGTAGTCCGCCGGGGCCAGGATCGTCGCGTTGACGACCGGCTCGCGGACCTCGCTGATCTTGCCGTCGGGGTACTCGCTGGGGTTCGTCACCGTCAGCTGCGTGCCGTCCTCCATGACGACCTCGTAGACCACGTTCGGGGCGGTCGAGATGAGGTCGAGGTCGAACTCCCGCTCGAGCCGCTCGCGCGTGATCTCCATGTGCAGCAGGCCGAGGAAGCCGCAGCGGAACCCGAAGCCGAGCGCGCCCGACGTCTCCGGCTCGTAGGTGAGCGAGGCGTCGTTGAGCTGGAGCTTCTCGAGCGCGTCGCGCAGCTCGGGGTACTGGTCGCCGTCGATCGGGTAGAGACCGGCGTAGACCATCGGGTTGGGGTGCGCGTAGCCGCCGAGCGGCTCGGTGGCGCCGTGGTGCTGGCTGGTGACCGTGTCGCCGACCCGGGACTGGCGGACGTCCTTCACGCCGGTGATGAGGTAGCCGGTCTCGCCGACCCCCAGCTCGCCGGCCTTCATCGGCTCGGGGCTGATCACGCCGACCTCGAGCATCTCGTGGACCGCTCCGGTCGACATCATCTTGATCCGGTCGCGGTGCTTCAGCGAGCCGTCGACGACGCGGACGTAGGTGACCACGCCGCGGTAGGTGTCGTACACGGAGTCGAAGATCAAGGCGCGGGCCGGGGCGTCGGCGACGCCGACGGGCGCCGGGACCTGCTTCACGATCTCGTTGAGCAGCGCCTCCACGCCGACCCCGGTCTTGGCGGAGGTGAGGAGCACGTCCTCGGGGTCGCAGCCGACCAGGTTGGCCAGCTCGAGCGCGTACTTGTCGACGTTCGCCGAGGGCAGGTCGATCTTGTTGAGCACCGGGATGATCTGCAGGTCCGCACCCATGGCGAGGTAGAGGTTCGCCAGTGTCTGGGCCTCGATGCCCTGCGCCGCGTCCACGAGGAGGATCGCGGCCTCGCAGGCCTCCAGCGAGCGGGACACCTCGTAGGTGAAGTCGACGTGCCCGGGGGTGTCGATCATGTTGAGGACGTAGGTGCCGGCTCCGGCCTCGATGTCGTGCTCCGCGGCCGCCTCCTCGGTGACCGTCCACGGCATCCGGACCGCCTGCGACTTGATGGTGATGCCGCGCTCGCGCTCGATGTCCATGCGGTCGAGGTACTGCGCCTTGGCCTCGCGCTCCCCCACCACGCCCGTGAGCTGGAGCATCCGGTCGGCGAGGGTCGACTTGCCGTGGTCGATGTGCGCGATGATGCAGAAGTTCCGGATGATCGCGGGATCGGTGTGGCCGGGCTTCGGCGCAGGCGTCTGGGGCACGGGCTCTTCTCGACGTACGTGGTGGTGAGGACGGACCGGCCCATCCTCCCATGCCAGAACACCTCACCCCGACTCGCCGGATGCGGCAGGATCCCCGGGTGACCGATGTCCTCCAGTCGACCTGGCACTCGATCCCCGACGCGCTGCGGGAGCCGGTCGTGCTGGCGATGCCCTTCTTCCTGCTCTTCGTCGTCGTGGAGGCGCTCGCGGCGTACTTCCTGGAGGACGAGCGCCCCGACGGCAGCCCGCGGTACGACCGGCGCGACGCCGTCACCAGCGTCTTGCTCGGCTCGGTGTCCGTGGTGACGATGGCGCTGTGGAAGCTGCTCGGCCTCGCGGTCTACACGGTGCTCTTCGTGCACGTCGCCCCGTGGCAGCTGCCCGTGGACGCCTGGTGGACCGTCCTCCTGGCGGTGCTCGGCGTGGACTTCTTCTTCTACTGGGCCCACCGCGTCGCGCACCGGGTGCGGCTCGTGTGGGCGACCCACCAGGCCCACCACTCCAGCGAGCAGTTCAACTTCTCGACCGCGCTGCGGCAGAAGTGGAACAACTCCCACGAGCTGGTCATCTGGGCGCCGCTGCCGCTGCTCGGCGTGCCGCCGGCCCTGGTCTTCCTCGGCTTCTCGCTCAGCCTCGTCTACCAGTTCTTCGTCCACACCGAGCGGGTCCGGACCCTTTGGCGGCCCGTCGAGCTGGTCCTCAACACCCCCTCGCACCACCGGGTGCACCACGGCAGCGACCCGGAGTACCTCGACCGCAACTACGGCGGCATCCTCATCGTCTGGGACCGGCTCTTCGGGACCTTCCAGCCCGAGCTGCACCGCCCGACGTACGGGCTCACGTCGCCGGTCGGGACCTACCACGTGCTGCGGCTGCAGACCCACGAGTACGCCGCGATCGCGCGCGACGTGCGGGGCGCACCGACGCTGCGGGCCAAGCTCGGGTACGTGTTCGGCCCGCCCGGCTGGCGCCCGGAGCCGCGCCCGGTCGGCGCGCCCGCGGCCACGGCCCTCGACGACGCCTCGCCGGCCCGGTAGCGCCGGGTGCGCCCGTCGTGCCGCAGGATGCTCCGGTGAGCGTCCTGTCCGTCCCGCACGGCCGCACCGCACGTCGGCTGGAGTGGCACTTCCTGCCCCCGCACGTGCGGGACCTGGTCGCGCAGCGCTGCGGCTCGCCGGTGGTGGGCGCCCGCTCGCAGACGAGCGGCTTCACCCCCGGCTTCGCGTCGGTCCTGACCTGCGAGGACGGCAGCCGTCACTTCGTCAAGGCCGCCTCGGTCGTCGCCCAGCGGGCGTTCGCGGAGTCCTACCGCGAGGAGGCGCGTGCGCTCGGGGCGCTGCCCGCGGCGGTGCCCGCGCCGTCGCTGCGCTGGTCCCACGACGACGACTGGGTCGTGCTCGGCATCGAGCACGTCGAGCACGTCACCCCGCCCCGCCCCTGGCGCACCGAGGACCTCGACCGGGCGGTGGCGATGCTCGGCGTCGTGGCGGAGGCGCTCACCCCGGCGCCCCCCGGCCTGGCTACGGCCACCGCGGCCGAGGAGATGGCGGGCTGGCCGTCGTGCTGGGACCGCGTCCTCCTCCAGGACCTGGGCCGCGGCCTCGCCGTCCCGGGGCTGGCCGAGCACGGCGCGGAGGCCGCCGGGCTGGCCCGGCTCGCCCTGTCGGTGACCGCCGGCGACACGCTCGTCCACGCCGACGTCCGCGACGACAACGTGCTGCTCGCCGCCGACGGCCGGGTGCTGCTGTGCGACTGGACCTGGCCGGTCCGCGGTGCGGCGTGGTTCGACACCGTCGCGCTGCTCATCGGCGCGCGCGAGGACGGGCTGGACGTCGACGCCGTGCTCGCGCGGGCGCCGCTGACGCGGGACGTGCCGGCCGACCACGTCGACGCGGTCCTGGCGCTGCACGCGGGATACTTCCTCGTGATGCAGGCCCAGCGGGTACCGGCGACCTCGCCGTTCCTCCGGACCTCGCAGCGCCGGCGGGCCGAGGCGACGTGGGGCTGGCTGGCGCAGCGTCGCGGCTGGTCGTGAGCGATTTGGGCGGCCCGAACGCCCGCTGCTAATCTCGTACGTCGCATGTCCGGCGCCCACCCCATGGGCGGAGGCGCCGACAGCACCGAGGACCTGCACCACCAGCACCACCCAGCACAGCACCCCACACCTACGACGAAGGCGCAGTAGTGGCGAACATCAAGTCCCAGATCAAGCGGAACAAGCAGAACGAGAAGCGTCACGAGCGGAACAAGGCCGTCAAGACCGGCCTGAAGACCGCCGTGAACAAGTTCCGCAAGGCCGCCGAGGCGGGCGACAAGGAGACCGCGTCCACCGCGGCCCGAGACGCGTCGCGCCTGCTGGACAAGGCCGCCTCCAAGGGCGTCATCCACAAGAACCAGGCCGCGAACCGCAAGTCCGCGATCGCCAAGAAGGCCGCCTCTCTCTGAGGCCCCTCGCGAACAGGCGTCGACCCCTCGGGTCGACGCCTTCTTCGCGTTGTGGGCCCGCTCGGCGGCCGCGGGGTCGTCAGCGGGTGTCGCGCAGGGCGGTGATGGTCAGCACCAGCCGCTCGAGGGTGTACGACGCGTCACTGGCCGCGCCCTTGATGTCGGCGTCGGCCTGGGCGACCGCGCGGATCGCGCGAGCCAGGCCCTGCTCGGACCAGCCGCGGGACTGGTCGCGGATCGAGCGCAGCTTCCACGGCGGTACGCCGACTTCGCGGGCCAGGTCGGCCTCCCGCATGCCGCGCGGCGCCCCCTGGTAGCGGGCCAGCCCACGCGCCCCGCCGGCGAAGGCCGAGGTCACCAGCACCGGCGCCGTCCCACCGTCGATCGCCCACCGCAGCTCCTCGAGCGCGACCTGGCGGCGGCCGGAGAACGCCGCGTCCGCGACGGCGAAGGACTTGGCCTCGGCCCGTCCGCCGAAGTACCGCTTGACCTTCTCGGTGTCCAGAGGCTGGCCGAGGAAGTCGTGGGTCAGCTGGTGGGCGGCGGCGGACAGCGAGCGCAGGTCCTGGCCGACGGCCGAGACGAGGAAGGATGCCGCCTCCTGGTCGATGGTCGAGCCGTGCCGACGCACCTCGGCGGCGACGAACCCCGGGAACTCCGAGGCCTTGAGCTCCCCGGACTTCGACTCGGTGACGCCGGCCGCCTTGCGGAGCTTGGTGAGCACCCCGCTGCCCTTCGGCCCTCCGCCGTGCACGAGCACCAGGGCGACGTCCTCGACCGGGGCGTCGGCGTAGGACAGCAGCCCCGCGACCGACTCCTCGGGGAGGTTCTCCAGGGCCCGCACGACCACGCACCGGGTGCTGGAGAAGAGCGAGGGGGCCGACATCTCGCCGAGGGTGGCCAGCGTCAGGTCGCCGGCCGACGTCTCCGTGAGCTCCGCCTCGGCGTCGTGCGCACGCACCGCCTCGCGCACCGCCGAGACGGTGCGCTCGTTGAGGAACTCCTCCTTGCCGGTCACCAGGGTGACCCGGCCCAGGACGTCTGCTGCCTTCGGACCTGCTGCTGCCATGGTGCGCCCAGCCTCCCACAGCCGACCGACGGCGCCGCGCCTCGGCCGCCCCCTCACCGGCGGGTGCGGGTGGCGGGACCGTCCGCGGTGGCCAGGACCAGGACGTCGCCGTCCTCGTCGGTGCGTCGCACCTCGGCGCCGGCCGCCGCCAGCGGTCCCAGCACGTCGTCGGCGGGGTGGCCGTAGTCGTTGTCCCGGCCCACCGAGACCAGCACCACCTGAGCCTCGAGCGAGGCGAGGAACGGCAGGTCCTGGTACCTGCTGCCGTGGTGCGGCAGCTTGAGCACGTCGACGCGCAGGCCGGGCAGCGCCCGGGCGAGCGCGGCCTGGCCCGGGGGCTCGAGGTCCCCGGTGAGCAGCACGCGCACACCCGCCAGCTCGGCGAGCAGCACCACGCTCCCGTCGTTGGCCGACTCCCCCGGCTCCCCCGTCGGCCGCGTCGTGGCGGTGGGCAGCGGCCACAGCGCCTGCAGCGTCACCTGCCCCACCCGCCGCGTCGCGCCGTACGACGCCGCCCGGACCTCCAGCCCGGCCGCTGCCGCCGCGGCGTCGACGTCCGCGACGCCGCCGGCCGGGTCGAGCACGGGCGTCGTCTCGACCGCACCGACCGCGCGGCCGTCCAGGACGCCCGCGAGCCCGTCGACGTGGTCGGCGTGGAAGTGGGTGAGCACGACGAGCGGCACCCGCTCGACCCCGAGGTCGTCGAGGCACCGGTCGACAGCTCCCGGCTCGGGCCCGGCGTCCACGACGACCGCCTCCCCCGGCCCCGAGCGCAGCACCAGCGCGTCGCCCTGCCCCACGTCGCACATCGCCACGACCCAGTCCCCCGCCGGCCACCCCGGGGTCGGCGGACGCACCAGCACCACCACGGCGAGGACCGCGGCCAGCGCCAGCGCTGTGGACCGCCGGGCGAGCAGCGGCCGCAGCGCCAGGGCCAGGAGCACGCAGCCGACCGCGAGGAGCGCGAGCGCCACGGGGCCCGTGCCCCAGCCCACCGCGGCCGTGGGCAGGTCGGCCCCCCGGTCGGCCACCGCCACGATCCACCCCACGCACCACCCGGCACCGGTGCCGAGCACCCGCCCCGCGGGCTCCCAGACCAGCCCGACCAGGCCGCCGGCGAGCCCCAGGACGGTCGCGGGACCGACCACCGGAGCCACCACGAGGTTCGCCGCGACCGCGACCAGGCTGACCTCGCCGGAGAGCGCAGCGACGACGGGGGTGCAGGCGAGCTGGGCAGCGAGCGGCACGGCCACCGCCTCGGCCACCCACCTCGGTGTCCAGCGGGCCAGGGCGTCGCGCCAGACCGGCGCGAGCACCAGGATGCCGGCCGTCGCGAGGACCGACAGCGCGAACCCGGGCGAGACCGCCAGGCCTGGTTGCACGAGCAGCAGGACCACGACCGCCACGCCCAGCGCCCGGAAGCCCCGCTGCAGCGCGTGCACACCGAGCGCCAGCAGCGCGACCGAGCCCATCACCGCGGCGCGGAGCACGCTTGGCTCCGTGCGGGCGAGCAGCACGAACCCGACGATGCCGAGGGCGCCCACGACGTACATGCCCCGCCCCCGGACGCCGCACCACCGGGCCAGGAGGAGCAGGAACCCGACGACGAGGGTCAGGTTGGTGCCGGAGACGGCGAGCAGGTGGGTGAGGCCGGTCGTCCGGAAGTCCTCCTCGAGCTCCTCGTCGAGCAGCTGGTCGTCGCCGGTGACCAGCGCCGGGACCAGCGCCGCCTGGTCAGCGGGCCGGTGGGCCACCGCGTCGCGGATCGAGGAGCGGACCGCGTCCGCACCGCGCCACCACGGGCCGGGGCCGGCGAGCAGCTGCGGCGTGCCCGCCACCAGCACTCCGGCGAGGTCCTCGCCCTCCGCGGTGTCCAGCCGCCCGGTGACCCGGACCGTCGAGCCGAGCCTGACCTCGGCCCAGGGCTCGTCGCCGAGGACGAGCACCCGGGTGACCAGCCGCGTGGTCGTCCCCCGCCCGGTGACCTCCACGACCTCCAGCCGGGTGAGCACCCGGTCGGCGAACCCGCCCTCCACCGGACGCGGGTCGGCCACCACCGTCCCGGTCACGGTCACCGCGGCGCGCTCCCGGGCGAGGTCGGCGACCGGGTTGGTCGCCGTCTGCTCGGCCCGCACTGCGGCCGAGCACCCGACGGCCGCAACCACCAGCACGACGGCGGCGACGGTGGTCAGCCGCCCGCGGTCGCATGCGACCGCGGCGAGCGCCGCCAGCAGCACCAGCCCGGCGGCCAGGCCCAGGAGCGGCCCGGGCAGCAGCTGCGCCGCGAGGCCGGCGAGCCACGCGCCGGCGGCGAGCAGCGGCATCCGGACGTCGACGCGCTCAGCCACCTCCCACCGTCACGTAGGGCCGCACCTGCCCGAGCGTCGCCTCACCGATCCCGTCCACCTCGAGCAGCTCGTCGACGGCGCTGAAGCCACCGTGCTGCTCGCGCCAGGCCACGATCGCCGCGGCCGTCACCGGCCCCACCTCCGGGAGCGCCTCCAGCTCGACGGGGGTGGCCAGGTTCAGGTCGACCAGGGCGGTCGGCGCGCCCGGCGTCCCAGGAGTCCCCGAGGTGCCGGGAAGGGTCCCGGGGACGCCTGCCGGCGCGGTCGCCGGCCTGCCCACCACGACCTGCTCCCCGTCGACCAGCAGCCGGGCCAGGTTGAGGCCGGACAGGTCCGCGCCCGGTCGCGCGCCGCCGGCCGCCTCGAGTGCATCGACGACCCGCGCGCCGCTCTCGAGCACGACGATGCCGGGCCGGCGCACCTTGCCCGCCACGTCGACGACGAGCTCGGCGGCCGCGGCCGCGGTGGCGTCATCCGTGCCGACTGCGGGTGCGGGCGCGGGCGCGGGCGCCGCCGCCGGCGGCACCTCCACCAGGTCCGCGACCGGCGACGTCTCCACCGGCGTGGGCGCCACGGGCGCCGACGGGTCGCCCCGAACGACCCACCAGCAGGTCACCGCCAGCCCGATCGCCACCACCACGGCCACGACGGTCAGCTGGGCGCTGCCGAGCGCCGCCCGGCCGCGCAGCGTCTCCGGCACCGCGCCGACCGCCGCCGGCACGAGCGACCGCGGACGGCGGGCCGCGTGCCGTCCGGGCACCGGCACCGCCGGCGGCTGCCACGCGGGCTCCGGGTCCGGAGGTGGCTCGGCCGCCGCGACCCGGGGTCGGATCCGGGTGTGCTCGCTCGTCCAGTCCGGCTCGGTGGGCGGCGGCTCGGTCAGGGGCGCGGCGTACGGCTCGGGCTCTCGCCCCGGTGAGGGCTCCAGGGGCGGGCCCCAGGCCGGCGGCCGCTCGGCGGCGAGCTCGGCGCTCAGCAGGGCCAGCCGTCGGGCGACGGCCTCCTGGTGCTCGGCGGTGGCACGGCGGGTACGCATGCCTGCGACGCTAGGTACGCCGGGCCGCCGCTGCCCGCGGCCGGGCACCGGCTGTGGACCGTGCTGCGCGGCGGCCGGCCTGTGCGCGACAACCGGGCGCCGGCGCCGTACCGCCGGCTCCTCAGGGGAAACCTGTGCTTCTCAGGCGATGCTTCCCCTGAGAAGCGCTGGTTTCCCCGGGGCCCCGGGGAAACCGGCACGCCACCACCCCGCCCCGACGACCTTCCGGGGCAGTCCCTCGCTCACCGGGGCAGATCTACCCCGGAAAGCGCAGGAGTCCCCGGTGGACCGGGGACTCCTGCAGCACGCCTGCGACGCCAGCCGGGCGACCTCAGGGACGAGGCGCGACGCAGACGGCCAGCATGCCGGGGCCGACGTGGGCGCCGAGGACGGCGCCGAGCTCGCCGCACCAGACGTCGCGGCCCTCGAGCTGGTCGGCGAGCCGCTCGGCCAGCCGGTCGGTGAGGGCGGCTGCGCGGTCGGCGCTGGCGAGGTGGGCGACGCACACGTCGACCGATTGGTCGCCGGCGGCCTCGGCGGCGAGCTCCTCGAGCCGGGCGAGCGCGCGCTGGGAGGTGCGCACCCGCTCGAGCGACTCGACCCGGCCGTCGCTGATGGTCAGCAGCGGCTTGACCGCGAGCGCCCCGCCGAGCAGCGCGGCGGCGGCGCCGATCCGGCCGCCGCGGCGGAGGTACTCCAGGGTGTCGACGTAGAACAGCGAGGACGAGGCCTCGGCGCGGGCGCGGGCCGCCTCGGCGACCTCCTCGGCCGAGCCGCCGGCCGCGGCGACCTCGGCGGCCGCCAGCGCGGCGTACCCGGTCGCGACCCCCACCTGGCGCGAGTCGACGGCGATGACCGGGACGGAGGCCTCGCGAGCCGCGAGCTGCGCGGACTCGAAGGTCCCGCTCATGTCGCCGGAGATGTGGACCGACACGATCGAGGTGGCCCCGTCGGCGACCGCGCGCTCGTACGCCGCCGCCATGGTCGCCGGGGAGGGCCGCGAGGTGCTGACCGGTGTGAAGGACTTCAGCGCGGCCGCGACCATGTCGGGGGTCGCCCCGTGCTCGCCCTCGTCGTGCACCTGCGCGCCGATGACGACCTGCAGCGGCACGACGAGGAGACCGTGCTCGGCCACCACCTCCGCGGGGAGGCTGGCGGTCGAGTCGGTGACGACGACGGTGCGTCCGGAGGACACCGGCGAGTCGGCGGGCATGGCCTCAGACCACCACGTTGACCAGCTTCGGCGCCCGGACGACCACCTTGCGGACCGGGCGCCCGTCGATCGCCCGGACCACCGCCGGGTCGGCCATCGCGAGCTGCTCCAGGTCGGCCTCGGAGATGTCGGGGGCGACCTCCAGGCGGGCCTTGACCTTGCCCTGGATCTGGACCACCGCGGTCACGGTGTCCTCGACCAGCAGCGCGGGGTCGACCGTCGGCCAGCCGACGCGGGCGACGGTCGGCTGGTGACCGAGCCGCTCCCACATCTCCTCGGCGGTGTACGGCGCCACGAGGGACAGCAGGACCGCGACCGCCTCCACGGCCTCGCGCACCGCGGGGTCGGCCGGGCCGCAGCCGGAGTCGATGGCCTTGCGGGTGGTGTTCACCAGCTCCATCGTCCGGGCGACCACCACGTTGAACCGGTGCCCCTCGATCAACTGCTCCACCTCGTGCAGCGTCTTGTGGGTCGCCTTGCGCAGCGCGAGGTCGCCGCCCTCGACGGGCGTGCCGGCCGGGGCCGTGACGTCACCGGCCAGGCGCCAGGCGCGCTGGAGGAACTTCACGGCGCCACCGGGCGACATGTCGGCCCAGTCGATGTCGTCCTCGGGCGGGCCGGCGAAGACCATCGTCAGCCGCACCGCGTCGACGCCGTAGGTGTCGATCATCTCGCCGAGGTTGACGCCGTTGCCCAGCGACTTCGACATCGCCTTGCCCTGGTTGATGACCTGGCCCTGGTTGAGCAGCGCCGAGAACGGCTCGACGAAGTCGACCATCCCCATGTCGTGCAGCACCTTGGTGAAGAACCGGGAGTAGAGCAGGTGCAGGATCGCGTGCTCGACGCCGCCGACGTACTGCGCGACCGGCATCCACTCGCGCGCCTGCTCGGGGTCGAACGGTCCCTGGTCGTAGGAGGGGTCCAGGTAGCGCAGGTAGTACCACGAGGAGTCGACGAAGGTGTCCATCGTGTCGCTGTCCCGCTTGGCGGGGCCGCCGCAGGAGGGGCACTCGGTGTTGACCCACGCCTCCGCGGCCGCCAGCGGCGAGACGCCCTTGGGCTTGAGGTCGGCGCCCCTGAGGTCGTCGGGCAGCCGCACCGGCAGCTGGTCCTCCGGCACCGGGACCTCGCCGCAGTCGGGGCAGTGGACGATCGGGATCGGCGCGCCCCAGAAGCGCTGGCGGCTCAGCAGCCAGTCGCGCAGCCGGAAGTTCACCGTGCCGGTGCCGCGGCCGTCGGCCTCGAGCTGCTCGATGATCCGGCTGATGCCGGCGGCCTTGTCGCTCAGCCCGTCCAGCGGCCCGCTGTTGACGTAGGTGCCGTCACCGGTCGTGACGACGTACGTCTCCTCGGGGTTGCCCTCCTCGTCGGGCACCGCCACGACGCGCCGGACCGGCAGCCCGAAGACCTTCGCGAAGTCCAGGTCGCGCTGGTCGTGCGCGGGGACGGCCATGATCGCGCCGGTGCCGTAGTCGGCCAGCACGTAGTCCGAGGCCCAGACCGGCATCCGCTCGCCGGTGACCGGGTTGACCGCGGTGACGCCGAGGTCGACACCGGACTTCGGCCGCTCGGTGGAGAGCCGGTCGATGTCGGAGGCCTTGCGGATCTCCTCGACGTACGCCGCCAGCGCGGGCTCCTGGGACGGCGCGACGACCTCGGCGGCCAGCTTCGCGTCCGCGGCCACCACCATGAAGGTCGCGCCGTACAACGTGTCGGGGCGGGTCGTGAAGACCGTGACCGTCCGGGACTCCCCCGAGGCCAGCTCGATGTCGAAGTCGACGTGCGCGCCCTCGGAGCGGCCGATCCAGTTGCGCTGCATCGCCAGGACGCGGTCGGGCCAGGTGCCCGAGAGCGCGTCCATGTCGTCGAGCAGCCGCTGGGCGTAGTCGGTGACCTTGAAGTACCACTGGTTCAGCTCGCGCTTGGTCACCTCCGCCCCGCACCGCTCGCACATGCCGCCGACGACCTGCTCGTTGGCGAGCACCGTCTGGTCGTTCGGGCACCAGTTGACCGGGCTGTTCTTGCGGTAGGCCAGGCCCCGCTCGCGGAACTTCAGGAACAGCCACTGGGTCCAGCGGTAGTACTCCGGGTCGGAGGTGTGCAGGCGCCGCGACCAGTCGAAGGAGATGCCGTAGCGGCGGAAGGACTCCGCCTGGGTCTCGATGTTGGCGTAGGTGTAGGTCGCCGGGTGCTCGTCGTTGCGGATCGCGGCGTTCTCGGCGGGCAGGCCGAAGGAGTCCCAACCGATGGGGTTGAGGACGTCGTAGCCCTTCTGCCACCAGTAGCGCGCGATGACGTCGTGCAGCGCCATCACCTCGGCGTGGCCCATGTGCAGGTCGCCGGAGGGGTAGGGGAACATCGTCAGCGCGTAGCGCTTCTCCGCCCCGGGCGCGGCGCTGCCGGCGCGGAACGGGTCGAGGTCCTCCCAGACCCCGCGCCACTTCTCCTGCGCCGCGGTCATGTCGTACGTCGCGGCCTCGTCCGGCCGGCCCGCCTGCTCGCTCATCTGCGTGTCTCTTCCCGTCTTGTGCGTGAGGTGGTCGTCCTGCTCGGTCCCGGTCACGCCCGGGCATGACTGCGCACACAAAAAAGGCCCCTCTCTCGCGAGGGGCAGCCGCGTCGGGTCGTGCTCGTCGACGCGGCTAGGTAAGGAGCAGGGTCCTGCGCATGGCGGCCATGGTACCGCGACCGGCGCCGGGGGTACGGGGCCGCCATGACCGAGACCGACCTGACCGTGGCCGTCACCGGGCCGACCGGCACCTTCGGCGCGGGGCTGCTCCCGCTGCTCGAGGCCGACGAGCGGGTACGGCGCGTGGTGGGCGTCGCCCGGAGCGAGGTCGACCCGGCGGCGCGCGGCTGGGTGAAGACGACCTACCGGCGTGGCGACGTGCGCGACCGGGCCGCCCTGGCGGAGGCGTTCGCCGGGGCCGACGTGGTGGTGCACCTGGCCTTCGCCATCGTCGGCGGCTCGGCCGAGGCGACCCGGGCGATCAACGTGGAGGGCACCCTCAACGCGTTCCGCGCGGCAGCCGACGCGGGGGCCCGGCGGTTCGTCCACGCCAGCTCGGTCGCGGCGTACGGCTTCCACCCCGACAACCCGGTCGGCATCACCGAGGACTGGCCGGTCCGCCCGGCCGACCGGCTCTTCTACGCCCGGGAGAAGGCCGAGCTGGAGGTGCTGCTGCGCGAGGAGGCCGCCGAGCGCGAGGGGATCGGCCTCTACCTGCTGCGCCCGCCGATCGTCGTCGGCCCGAACGCCGTCGGGGGCAAGGTGCGGCTGCCGGAGTGGGCCCGTGGCCTCGGTGCCGTGCTGCGGCACCTGCCCACGCGGCTGCCGCCGGTCCCCGTGCCGGTCCCGGACCTCCCCCTGCAGCTGGTCCACGAGTCCGACGTCGGGCAGGCGCTGCTGCGGTGCGTGGTCGCCGCCGGCCCGCCGGGCGCCTACAACATCGCCGCGGACGACACGCTGACCGCGGCGGACGTGGTGCGCGTCCTGGGCGGCGTCCCGGTCCCGCTGCCGGCCCGTCCGGCGCACGCGGCCGCCCGGCTCGCGGCGGCCGTGCCGGGCCTCCCCCAGCCCGCGCAGTGGGTCGAGGCGCTGGCCCACCCGGCGATCATGGACACCACGCGCGCCAAGGAGCAGCTGGGCTGGACACCCCGGGTCAGCGCTGCCGACGGCCTGCGCGAGACGCTCGGGGTGCGGGCCTAGAGTGCCCGCCATGACCGTCACCGACATGTTCCGACTCGACGGCAAGGTCGCCGTCGTCACCGGTGCGAGCAGCGGCCTCGGCGTCGCGTTCGCCCAGGCCTTCGCCGAGGCCGGCGCCGACGTGGTCCTCGGCGCGCGCCGCGCCGACCGGCTCGCCGAGACCGCCCGCCTGGTCGAGGCCGCCGGCCGCCGGGCGCTGCCGGTGCCTACCGACGTCGCCGACCCCGACTCCTGCACCAACCTCGTCGCGCTGGCGATGGAGGAGCTCGGCCACGTCGACGTCCTGGTCAACAACGCCGGCATCGGCACCGCGGTCCCGGCCACCCGCGAGACCCCCGAGCAGTTCCGCGGCGTCGTCGACGTCAACCTCAACGGCTGCTACTGGATGGCCCAGGCGTGCGGACGCGTCATGCAGCCCGGCTCCAGCATCGTCAACATCTCCTCGGTCCTCGGCCTCACCACCGCCGGGCTCCCGCAGGCGGCGTACGCCGCCACCAAGGCCGGCCTGATCGGCCTGACCCGCGACCTCGCGCAGCAGTGGACCGGCCGCAAGGGCATCCGCGTCAACGCGATCGCGCCGGGCTTCTTCGACACCGAGATGACCGAGCAGTACCCGCCGGGCTACCTCGAGTCCCGCCAGGACCGCATCCCGCTGGGCCGCAAGGGCGAGCCCGCCGAGCTGGCCGCGGCCGGGGTCTTCCTCGCCTCCGCCGCGGGCGGCTACATCACCGGCCAGACCCTCGTCGTCGACGGCGGCATGACGATCACCTGAGCCGCTCGCCCCGGGCGTACGCCGCCGGCGGCACGCCCGTCCACCGCGTGAACGCGTGGGTGAACGCCGCCGCGTCGGCGTACCCCAGCCGGCGCGCCACGTCGGCCACCGGCAGCGTCGCGCGCGACTCCAGCAGCGAGCGCGCCAGCGACTCCCGGACCTCCTCGACGAGGGCCCGGTAGCCGACCCCGGCGTCGGCGAGCCGGCGCCGGAGGCTGCGCTCGCTCAGGCCGAGGCCGCCGGCGACCGCCGCCATCGGCGCCCCCTCGGGCAGCCGCTGGGTGACCAGCACCTGCACGTCGCGCGCCACCCCGGTGCGCTCGCGGCGGCGGGCGACGACGTCGCGGCACATGTCCTCGGCGAGCTGCGCGCCGGCCGTCGAGGTGTCGCGCGGCAGCGGCCGGTCGAGCTCGGAGGCGGCCAGGTCGAGCACCCCCAGGTCGGTCCCGAGGGTCCGCGTGGCCCCCAGCCCGCCGGGCACCAGCGAGTCCGCGACGACGTGGATCGCCGTGGTGTCCCGGGCGACCAGGAAGGCCCGCACGTCACCGGGCAGGCCGCTGCCGTCCACGACCAGCCGCACGCGGTCGCCGGACAGCTCCGCGCGCGGCAGCGCGAAGGCGTAGGAGAGGTCGATGAAGCGCAGCGTCACCTCCATGGCCTCGCGGACCGTCCGGCTGGCGAGCAGCGCGTAGCCCAGGACGCCGAACGACGAGGCCCGGTACGTCGCCCCGACGTGGCCGCCCGACCCGGGCAGCAGCCGCTGCAGCGTCCGCACGACCAGCAGCTCCTGCGCGGCGGTCACCTCGCGGCCCGGCACCGCCAGGTCGGCCGCCCGCAGGCCGGTGCCGGCCAGCACCACGTCCGCACCCACGCCGCGCGCCGCGGCGTACCCCACGAGGTGGGCGGTCCCCGCCGCGGCCCGTGGGAACTCCCAGTCCCGCGCGGCCGGCTCGACGACCTGCACGGGGTGCGCGTCGTCCTCCATGGCCGGAATTATCAAGCACGGTGGGCGCGACGCCTCCCCCGCCACCCCGGCCGCTCCTAGGTTCGTCGCCATGGCAGACCAGCAGGGACCCCGCGTGGTGATCATCGGCGCCGGCTTCGGCGGCCTGGGCGCGGCCCGCGCGCTGCGCGAGCAGGGCATCACCGACATCACCGTGCTGGAGCGCGCCGACGACGTGGGCGGGGTGTGGCGGGACAACACCTACCCGGGTGCCGCCTGCGACGTGCCGTCGCCGCTCTACTCGTGGTCGTGGGCGCAGAACCCCCACTGGAGCCGCCGCTACGGGACCCAGCCCGAGATCCTGGAGTACCTCCGCTCCGCCGCCCGGGACGAGGGCCTGCTCCACTTGGTCCGGACCGGCCAGGAGGTCACCTCCGCGGCGTACGACGAGGCGACCGCGGCCTGGCGCGTCGAGACCGCCGCGGGCGAGACCTACGAGGCCGAGGTGCTGGTCTCGGCGGTCGGACAACTCTCCAACCCCGCACTGCCGAAGGTGCCCGGCCACTTCGAGGGCCCGGCCTTCCACTCCGCCCAGTGGCGCCACGACGTCGACCTGGACGGCAAGCGGGTCGCCGTCGTGGGGACCGGCGCGAGCGCCGTCCAGTTCGTGCCCGGCATCGTCGACCGCGTCGGGTCGATGACGGTCTTCCAGCGCTCGGCCCCCTACGTCCTGCCCAAGCCCGACCAGGAGTACCAGGCGCACCACCACCGTCTCTTTGAGCGGTTCCCGGCGGCCCTGCGCGCCGAGCGGCGGGCGGTCTTCTGGCTGACCGAGCGCTTCAACGGCGCCCTGGCCGGCGACTCACCCGGGACCAGGCCGCTGATGGCGGCGATCAAGGCGACGTGGAGGGCGCACCTGCGGGCCCGGGTCAAGGACCCTACCCTGCGCCGCCGGCTCGTCCCGGACTACCCGCTGGGCTGCAAGCGGGTGCTCTTCAGCAACCAGTGGTACCCCGCACTGGCCCGCGAGCACGTCGAGGTCGTGCCCGAGGAGGTCACCGGCCTCGAGGCGACCGGCGTCCGGACCGCCGACGGTCGCCTCCACGAGGCCGACGTGCTCATCTGGGGCACCGGCTTCGCCGCGACGGAGTTCCTGGCGCCGATGAAGGTGACCGGGCGGGGCGGCCGGGACCTGCACGAGCACTGGTCCGACGGCGCCCGCGCCCACCTGGGGATCACGGTGCCCGGCTTCCCGAACCTGTTCTGCATCTACGGACCCAACACCAACCTGGGCGGCAGCTCGATCATCGCCATGATGGAGGGCCAGGCCGGCTACGTCGCCCGGGTCGTCCGGCGCCTCGCGGACCGCGGGCTGCGGACCGTCGAGCCGACCGCCGTCGCCGCCGACGCCTACGACCGGGAGATGCAGTCGCGACTGGCGACCAGCGCCTGGGCCGGGTGCAACAGCTGGTACGTCGACGGGCCGCGCATCACGACGAACTGGCCGGGCCTGGTCGCGGAGTACCAGGCCCGGACCGCCGAGGTCGACTGGGACGAGCTGCAGCTCGCCTGACCCGCCGACCGCGGCCGCCGGCCGCGGGTCAGCGGTGCAGCGAGCGCGGCAGGCTGCGGTTGGCGACCCGGTTCTCGGCGTCGATCATCCAGGCGAGCTGCTCGAGGCGCTCGATGATGACGTGGAGGATGTCGGCGGAGGTCGGGTCCTCGGCGTCGACGTCGTCGTGGATGCGCCGCGCGGTGCCGGTGACGGCGTAGATCGCGGTCGTGACCAGGTCGACGCACTCGGCGGTGTTCACCTCGCCGTTCGGGAACGGCGGCAGCGAGGTCTGCGCGGCGACCGTCGCGGAGCGGCCGTCGGGGACGACGTACAGCGCGCGCATCCGCTCGGCGACCTGGTCGGAGTACTCCCGGGCGGCGTCGACGACCTCGTCGAGCTGCAGGTGGAGGTCGCGGAAGTTCAGGCCGACGACGTTCCAGTGGGCCTGCTTGCCCTGCAGGTGCAGCTCGATCAGGTCGACGCTGAGCTGCTGCAGGTGCGAGGCGAGCTGCTCGGAGGCGGTGAAGGCCGGCTTGGCGACGTGGGTCTGGTCGGGGTGCAGGAGTTCGGTCATGGGCAGGACGATATCGGCTTTTCTGGATCCGTTCCAGAAAGGAGAGGCTCCCCTAAGCACCGTCAGGCGGGGGCGGGCTCCGCCGTCGCCCGTACCTTGGCCCAGCGGTAGTCCGCCTTGCCCGACGGGGAGCGCTCCACCAGCCCGACCCGGACCACGGCCCGCGGCACCTTGTAGCGCGCGACGTGCTTCGCGCACTCCGCGAGCAGCTCCTCGTCGGTGGCGGTGGCCCCGTCGGCGAGCTGGACGACCGCGACCGGCTCGCTCCCCCACCGCTCGGAGGGCCGACCCACCACGACGACGTCGCGCACCGCGGGGTGGTGGGCCAGCGCGCGCTCCACCTCCTCGACGAAGATCTTCTCGCCGCCGGAGTTGATCGTGACCCCGTCCCGGCCGAGCAGCCGGATCCGGCCGTCCTCGAGCAGGTCCGCGCGGTCGCCGGGGATCGAGAACCGCTCGCCGTCGATGACCGGGAAGGTGCGCGCCGTCTTGGCGGCGTCGCCCAGGTAGCCGAGCGGAACCCGGCCGCGCTGCGCCAGCCAGCCACCTCCCTCCCCGGGCTGCAGCACCCGCGTCAGCAAGTCGTCGACCACCGTCGTCGCCGGCACCGGCGCGAACGTGGCGGCGTCGGCCGCCATCCCCCTCAGCGACATCGAGCTCATCTGCAGGCCGGTCTCGGAGGACCCGGCCGCGTCCATGACCACCATGTGCGGGGCGAGCTCGAGGAACCGGTCGCGCACCGCCGGCGTCAGCGGGGCGCTGCCGTTGTTGATCGCCGCCAGCCCGGAGAGGTCGTAGTCGCCCCGCTCGATCTCGTCGATCAGCGGGCGCACGACGGCGTCGCCGACCACGGGGATGCTGACCGCCCCCTCTCGGATCGCGGTGCTGAGCACGTCGGCGGCGTCGAGGTGGTCCACATGGTGGGGCAGCACGATCCTGCCGCCGCCGGTGATGGTGTGGAACGTCGACCACTGGGCGGCGCCGTGCATGAACGGGAGGGCCATCAGCAGCGTCATCCCGCCGCCGGCGGCGCGGGCCGTCTCCGCGATCGCGTCGTACGACGCGTGCGGCTCGGTGGTGCCGAACGGCGTGCCGCCCATGGAGGTGACGTAGATGTCGTCCTGGCGCCAGAGCACGCCCTTGGGCATCCCCGTCGTGCCGCCGGTGTAGAGCACGAACAGGTCGTCGGGCGACGGCTCGGGCATCCCGTCGGGCGGCTCCGGCGTGCGGACCGCCTGCTCGTAGTCGACCGCGCCGGGCAGCAGCTCGTTCCCGGACCCGTCGGCGACCTGCACGAGGACCCGCAGCTGCGGCAGCCGCTCGCGGACCGCGGCCACCCGCGGGGCGAACTCCGCGTGGTAGACCAGCGCGGTCGCGGCGGAGTCGGCCAGGAGGTAGGCCAGCTCCTCCTCGACGTAGCGGTAGTTGACGTTGACCGCCGTCGCGCGGGCGCGGTAGCTGGCGAGCATGCCCTCGAGGTACTCGTTGCCGTTGCGCAGGTGGAGCGCCACGTGGTCCTGGCCCGACTCGTGCCCGGCGAGGCCGGCGCGCTCGGTGCGGCAGCCGAGGCCCGCGGCGCGCAGGTGGTGGGCCAGGCCGTCCACCCGGCCGTCGAGCTCGCGGTAGGTGAGCCGCCGGTCCCGCCAGACCAGCACCTCCTGGTCGGGCACGGCCTCGGCCACGGTCCGGAACACCGTCGAGAGGTTGAACTGCTGCGGGCTCATCGCGCCTCCTGGGTGGAACAGGTTGCAGAAACCGTAGAGCACCAGCACGCCGGTGTGACGAGCGTTACGGTCCTGTACCAGGGACGGAGATGCGGCTTCCTCGTTGAGGGGACGCCGTGGCCGACGGGAGGGGACAGAGGATGGACCGGGTCGAGGACCTCGTGCACGAGGCGCTGTCGGAGTACGCCGTGCAGGGCGACGCCTACCTCGCGCGGGCTGCGGAGCGGCTCTCGCCGGGGCTCGGCCGCTTCGGCCTGGTCGTGCTGATGCGCATCGACCGCTACCGCCGGCTGCGCGAGTGCGACCTCATCGCCCAGCTGCGCGTGCCCACCGAGGACATGTGGCGCCTCGTCGACGACTTGGTGGCGCGCGGCCTGGTGTCCCGGACCGGGTCGCGGCCGCGGGCGGTGCTGCAGCTGAGCGAGCGCGCCGCCGCGTCCCTCGCCGACGCCGCGGACGAGCGGCGCGGGCGGATCCTCGACAGCCTCGAGGAGTTCACGCTCGAGGAGAAGGAGGTCTTCGCCCGTCTGTTCGCGAAGTTCGTCCAGCGCGACGACCTCGTCGTGCGCTCGCTCGACCTCCCGCAGCGCCGCTGACCCCACACGCACGACGCAGCGAGAAGCAGACAGGGCGCGCCTCCTCGTGGAGGAGACGCGCCCTGCTGATCTTCTTCGGTGGAGCTGAGGGGACTCGAACCCCTGACCCTCTGCATGCCATGCAGATGCGCTACCAGCTGCGCCACAGCCCCAAGCCTGTCGCCGTCCGGGTCTCCCCGTCAGGCGGCTCGCAGAATGTTACTCATACGCGTTCCGAAGACGAAATCCGGGTGTCGGTGGCGGTCCGGTTGTAGGCCACGAGCCGCATCGGCGCCCCCGGCTCGGCCTGGTCGAGCTCGACCCACCCGCAGTTGGTGAGCCCGTGCAGCGCGGCCCGCTCCTCCACGGGCCACCCGAGGAGAGCCGGGACGGCGTCGCGGATGGCAGCGCCGTGGGAGACGGCCACCCCGAGCTCGCCGGGGCCGATCGCGGCCAGCAGGTCGCCGACCGCGGCCCGGACGCGGTCGGCGACCGCACGGGCGCGCTCCCCGCCGGGGACCACGTCGAAGTCACCGGTCCGGAAGGCGGCGAACTCCTCGGGCGCCAGCGCGGCGTACTCCTCGTGGGTCAGGCCCTGCCGCTCGCCGAGGAAGTACTCCCGCAGGCGTGCGTCGTACGTCGGGTCGAGCCCGGTCTCCTTCGCGACGTACGCCGCGGTCTGGCGCGCCCGCGCGCTGTCGGAGGACCACAGGGCGGCCGGACGCATCGCGGCGACGACCACCGCGGCCGCGGCCGCCTGCTGGTGGCCGAGCTCGTCGATCTCGACGTCGAGCTGGCCCTGCACCCGGCGCGCCGCGTTCCAGGCCGTCCGGCCGTGCCGCAGCAGCACCAGCCGGCGGGCCGGGACCTGCCCGACCACGCCTCAGCGCTCGTGCGAGACGACGTCCGCGGGCAGCTGGATGCTCGGGCAGTCGCGCCACAGCCGCTCGAGGGCGTAGAACTGGCGCTCCTCCTCGTGCTGGACGTGGACGACGATCTCGCCGTAGTCGATGAGGACCCAGCGGCCGTCGCGCTCGCCCTCCCGGCGGATCGGCTTGGCGCCGATCTCGCGGAGCTTGTCCTCGACCTCGTCGACGATGGCCTTGACCTGGCGGTCGTTGGTCGCCGAGGCGAGGACGAAGGCGTCGGTGATCGCCAGCTGCTCGCTGACGTCGAAGGCGATGATCTGCTGGGCGAGCTTGTCGCTGGCCGCGCGGGCGGCGGCGTGGACGAGCTCGAGGGCGTGGTCGGTGGCGGTCATGAGTCTCCGAGGGTGGGGTCCGGCGGGTCGGCCACCGGGGCGTCCGGTGGGTAGAGGTCGTGCTTGGCGATGTACTGCACGACGCCGTCGGGCACGAGGTACCAGACGGGTTCGCCGCGGCGGGTCCGCGCGCGGCAGTCGGTCGAGCTGATCGCCAGGGCGGGGATCTCCACCATGGTGACCCGGTCGGCCGGGATCGAGGACAACGTCGCCTCGTCCATCGTGTAGCCGGGCCGGGTGCAGCCGACGAACTGCGCGAGCGAGAACAGCTCCTCGGCGTCGCGCCAGGTGAAGATGTCGGCCAGCGCGTCCGCGCCGGTGATGAAGTAGAGGTCGGCCTCCGGCATCGCCGCCCGCAGGTCGCGCAGGGTGTCGATCGTGTACGTCGGCCCCGTGCGGTCGACGTCGACCCGGGAGACCGTGAACCGCGGGTTGGACGCCGTCGCGACGACGGTCATCAGGTAGCGGTGCTCGGCCGGCGAGACGCCCCGGTCGGACTTCTGCCAGGGGTCGCCGGCGGGGACGAAGACGACCTCGTCGAGGTCGAACCACGACTGCACCTCCGCCGCCGCCACGAGGTGGCCGTGGTGGATGGGGTCGAAGGTCCCGCCCATCACGCCGACGCGGCGCCGGCGCTCGGTCACGGTGCTCAGCTGTGCTCGCGCCCGCCGCCGAAGGCCACGAGGGCGAGCATCATGCCGAGGAGGATGACGAGGGCGACGGCCCCGACGCCCCAGCTCAGGGCGTGGTCGACCTCGTGGTGGGACTCCTCGGCGGCGGCGAGGACGACGAGCGCGTTCAGCATGGGGGGCAGCCTACCGGGCGCCCGGCTCAGCGGACGTGCCCGTCCCCCGTCACGACGTACTTGGTCGTCGTCATCTCGGGCAGGCCCATCGGGCCACGGGCGTGGAGCTTCTGGGTGCTGATGCCGATCTCGGCCCCGAACCCGAACTCCCCGCCGTCGGTGAACCGGGTCGAGGCGTTGACCAGCACCGCCGCGGAGTCCACCTCGGCGACGAACCGGCGGGCCGCCCGCTGGTCCTCGGTGACGATCGCGTCGGAGTGGCCGCTGGAGAAGCGCCGGACGTGCGCGAGCGCCGCGTCGAGGTCGGGCACGACGGCCGCGGAGATGTCGAGGGAGAGGTACTCGGTGGCGAAGTCCTCCTCGGTCGCCGGCACGACGCCGTCGTGCGCCGCGAACTCCTCGTCGCCGTGGACGGTCACCCCGCCCTCGCGGAGCGCGGCGACGACCCGGGGCAGGAACGCCTCGGCCACGTCGGCGTGGACGAGGAGCGACTCCGCGGCGTTGCACACGCTCGTGCGGTGGGTCTTGGCGTTCAGCACGATGGCGAGCGCGCGGTCCAGGTCGGCGGCGCGGTCGACGTACACGTGGCAGTTGCCGACGCCGGTCTCGATCACCGGCACCGTGGACCCCTCCACCACCGACCGGATCAGGCCGGCACCGCCGCGCGGGATCAGCACGTCGACGTGCCCGCGGGCGCGCATCAGCGCCTGGACGGTCGCGCGGGAGTCGCTCGGCACCAGCTGCACCACGTCGGCCGGGAGCCCCGTGGCCGCGGCCGCCCCGCGCAGCACCTCGACGATCGACGCGTTGCTCGCCGCGGCGCTGGAGGACCCGCGCAGCAGCACCGCGTTGCCCGACTTCAGGCAGATCCCGGCCGCGTCCGCGGTCACGTTGGGTCGCGCCTCGTAGATCATCGCGACCACGCCGAACGGGACCCGCAGCTGGCGCAGCTCCAGGCCGTTGGCGAGCGTGCCGCCCCGGACGACCTCGCCCACCGGGTCGGGGAGCCCGGCCACGTCGCGCAGCCCCTGGGCCATCCCGGCGAGCCGCTCGTCGGTCAGCCGCAACCGGTCGACGACGTTCGGCGGCGTGCCGCCCTCCTCGGCGCGCGCGACGTCCTCGGCGTTGGCGGCGAGGAGCGGCTCGGCGTGGGTCCCGAGGGCGGCGGCCATCGCCAGCAGCGCGGCGTCCTTCTCTGCCCGGGTGGCCAGCGCGAGCGCCCGCGAGGCCTCGCGTGCGCGGATGGCGAGGTCGACGACGTCCTGCTCGGTGGTGCCGGTGCTCATGGCCGGAGCGTAGCCAGGCGGCGCCGGCCGGGCTCCGCCGTCCCGGCCCGCGGTTTCCCCGGGTGACCGGGCGGGCATGAGCCGCCCGTGACCCGCCACCGCTCGGCGTACGCCGCCGCCCTCCTGCTCGCCGGACTCACCGCTCTCACCGCTGGGTGCTCCGGCGACGACGAGGCCGGGCCGGCCCCCGAGGACGCGGGCACGGCCTCCGCCTCGGCCTCCGCGACCGCCGGCGCCTCGGCAGGCGTGACCGCCGGCGCGTCGGCCGGCACGACCGCGACACCGGCCCGGCTCGTGGCCGAGCGGAACGGGTCCGGCGCCTCCTGCCTGGAGCGGGTGCGGCGCGGGGACCGCTACACCGTCCACGACCCGACGCTGGTGGCCGAGGGCGACGTGACGATCACGCGGGTCGACGCGGCCCCCTCCGATGGCACCGTCGCGCTGCTGGAGGACCAGCAGGTCGTGACCGTCACCTCCGAGGAGGGCTTCGGGCCCGGCGTCGCGATCGGCGAGGAGTGGCCGATCCGCGGCGACGCGGTGCTGCGGAGGAAGACCGACTGGGCCGCTCGCGGCCCGCTCGTCGGCCGCGAGGTCGCCGACGGCGAGCGCATCCTCCCGCTGCTGGGCTTCCGCGTCGCGGCCACCGACGTCGTCGTCGAGGGCGTCGACATCACCTACGAGGGCGCCGACGGCGTCCCGCAGACGGTCCGGGCCGCGGTGGGCACCCGGGTCGCCGCCGGCGCCTGCTGAGCGCGGCCGCCCGGCGCCGTACGCGACAGGGGAGGTCCTCCCGCACCTGGTGCGGGAGGACCTCCCCTGTCGGTCGGTCGAGCCGGAGGCTCAGCCCTTGCGCTTGTTGATCTCCTCGGTGGCTGCGGGGAGGACCGAGTGCAGGTCACCCACGACACCGAAGTCGACGAGCTCGAAGATCGGGGCCTCCTCGTCCTTATTGACCGCCACGATCGTCTTGGAGGTCTGCATGCCGGCGCGGTGCTGGATCGCACCGGAGATGCCGTTGGCGACGTAGAGCTGCGGCGAGACGACCTTGCCGGTCTGGCCGACCTGGAAGGTGTGCGGCATCCAGCCGGAGTCGACCGCGGCACGCGAGGCGCCCACGGCCGCGCCGAGCGCGTCGGCGAGGCCCTCGATCGGCTCGAAGTTGCCGCCGGTGCCACGACCGCCCGAGACCACGATCGCGGCCTCGGTCAGCTCGGGGCGACCCGACGCCTTGCGCGGCTGCTGGGCCACGATCTGCGCCTTCTTGGCCGAGTCGGAGATCGTCGCGGCGAACTCCTCGACGGTGCCGGCGGCGCCGACCTCCTCCACCGGGGCGGAGTTGGGCTTGACCGTGATGAGCGGGACACCCTTGGTGACCTTGCCCTTCACGGTGTAGTTGCCGGCGAAGGCGGCCTGCGTGACGACGCCGCCCTCCTCGATGTCGACGGCGTCGGTGATGATCCCCGAGCCCGTCTTGATCGCCAGGCGGGCGGCGACCTCCTTGCCCTCGTAGCCGGAGACGAACAGCACCGCGGCCGGCGAGGTCTTCTCCACCAGCTGGGCCAGGGCCTCGGCCTTGGGGGCCACCAGGTAGCCCTTGATCTCGGCGTCGTCGACGACGTAGACCTTCTCGGCGCCGAGCTGGCCGAGCTTCGCCGCGACCTCGGCACCCTTGTCGGAGGAGCCGAAGAAGACCGCCGAGGCCTCGCCCAGGCGGCGGGCCAGGGTGAGCAGCTCGAAGGTCGGCTTGCGGATCGCGCCGTCGACGTGGTCGACGACGACCAGGACTTCAGACATCTCTCGTTACCCCTCGGTCCTCAGATGAACTTCTTCGACACGAGGAACTCGGTCAGCGCGTTGGCGCCGGAGCCGTCCTCGTCCTTGACGATCTCGCCGGCGGTGCGCGGCGGACGGGCCGTGGTGTCGGTGACCTCGGTCCACGCCACCGACAGGCCGACCTCGCCGGCGTCGACGCCGATGTCGGACAGCGACCAGGTCTCCAGCGGCTTCTTCTTCGCCGCCATGATCCCCTTGAACGACGGGTAGCGCGCCTCGCCGGTCTGGTCGGTCACCGACATGACCAGCGGCATGGTGGCGCCGATGACCTCGGTGGCGGTGTCGGAGTCACGCTTGATCCGCACCTGGTCGCCCTGCGTCTCCACGACGGAGGCGAAGGTGACCTGGGGCAGGTCGAGGCGCTCGGCGAGCATCGCCGGCACGACCGAGCCGGAGGCGTCGGTCGAGGCCATGCCGCACATGACGAGGTCCACCTTGTTCTCGGCGCCCGCCTTCTCGATGGCCTTGGCCAGCACCAGCGACGTCGCGACGTAGTCGGAGCCCGCGATCGCCTCGTCGGTGACGAGGATGCCCTGGTCGGCGCCCATCTGCAGCGCCTTCCGGACGGCGTCGACGGCCTTCTCCGGACCCACGCACAGCGCGGTCACGGTGGCGCCCTCGTTCTTCTCCTTCAGCTGGAGCGCCTGCTCAACGGCGTACTCGTCGAGCTCCGACAGGAGCCCGTCGACGCCGACTCGGTCCACGGTGTTGTCCGACTCGAACTGCCGATCGGCAGTGGAGTCGGGCACGTACTTCACACAGACAACAATGTTCATGGTGTCGGCCGGGACGGCCCCTCCTGTGCACTCGGATGTGCTCGTGAGGCTACCGCCGCGTCAACATGCACGAAACAGAGGCCGACGGTGGACTACCTCACAGGCCCGAACCCTGGCGCGGCGCCGCTCAGGGGCGTACGACGCGCTCGACGATCCGTCCCACGACGAGCCACGCCACGGCGCCCAGACCCCAGTTGAACAGGGCGTTCTTGGTCTCGGCGTTGCCCCCGTCGAACTGCTTGATCCCGTTGTCCCGGGAGAAGATGCCGAGGTCGACCGCGTCGGCGACGTCGAGCACGAACGAGACCAGCCCGTTGTCCCGGTTGGCGTCCAGGGCCACGCAGAGCGCGCCCACGGCCAGGAAGATCGCGGCGAGCGCGAAGAGCGTCCACAGCGCGGTGGCGACGTTCGCCCGCACCGCCTTGCCGCCGGTGAGGCCCTTCTCGCGTGCCATGCCGCTCCCTGTCCGTCGCGCTGCCCGCGCGGTGTCGTCGATCCCGAGGTCGTGCCGACGTGTCCTGGAACACCGTCGGAGGGCATTGTGCACGGCGGGTCCCCGATGTCGGCGACAATGGCGCGGTGAGTCCGAGGATGTGGAGGAGCGAGGGCGAGCGCGCCGCCGTCTGGCCGGGGCGCGGCTGGCCGCTGGGCGCGACCTGGTCACCGGAGTCGACGAACTTCGCCGTGCACGCGCCCCGGGCCACCGCCGCCTGGCTGTGCCTGCTCGACGACGAGGGCGGCGAGACCCGGCACCGGCTCACCGAGCAGACCCTCGGCATCTGGCACGGCGCGATCCCCGGCATCGCCCCCGGCACCCGCTACGGCTACCGCGTGGAGGGCCCGTGGGACCCCGCGGCCGGCCTGCGCTTCAACCCGAACAAGCTGCTGCTCGACCCGTTCGCGCGGGCCGTCTCCGGCTCACTGACCGTCGACCCGGCGATCTTCGGCTACACCCTCGGCGACCCCGAGGTGATGAGCCTGGCCGACTCCGCGCCGTACGTCCCGGTCGGCGTGGTCGTCGACGAGGCGTTCGACTGGGGCGATGACCGCCCGATGCGGCGACGCTGGCGCGACACCGTCATCTACGAGCTGCACGTCAAGGGCATGACCGCCCTGCACGACCGCGTCCCGGAGGCGCTTCGCGGGACGTACGCCGGGCTGGCGACGCCGGCGGTCGTCGACTACCTCAAGGACCTCGGCGTGACCGCGGTCGAGCTGCTGCCGGTCCACCAGTTCGTGCCGGAGCCGGCCCTGGCCCAGCGGGGCCTCACCAACTACTGGGGCTACAACACCCTCGGGTACTTCGCCCCCCACAACGCCTACGCCGCCTCCGGCGACCGCGGCCAGCAGGTCACCGAGTTCAAGGCGATGGTCAAGGCCTTCCACGAGGCCGGGCTCGAGGTCATCCTCGACGTCGTCTACAACCACACCGCCGAGGCCGGCTCGCTCGGCCCGACGCTGTCCTTCCGCGGGTTCGACGACTCCGTCTACTACCGCGTCGCCGCCGGCGACGTCCCCGGCGAGCCGGCACCGGACACCTACTGGGACGTGACCGGCTGCGGCAACACCGTCGACGCGGCCAACCCGTTCGCGCTGCGGATGATCCTCGACTCGCTGCGCTACTGGGTCACCGAGATGCACGTCGACGGGTTCCGCTTCGACCTGATGTCGGCGCTCGCCCGCGTGGACCGTCGCGTCGACATGGGCTCCCACCTGCTCACCGCGATCGGCCAGGACCCCGTGCTGCGGCACGTCAAGCTGATCGCCGAGCCGTGGGACGCCTCGATGGACGGCTACCGGGTCGGCGAGTTCCCGCCGCCGTGGGTGGAGTGGAACGACCAGTACCGCGACGAGATCCGCGACTTCTGGCGCAACCACTCCCCCGGCATCCGCCAGGTCGCGACGCGCCTCGCCGGCTCGAGCGACCTCTACGCCGACGACGGCCGGTCGCCGTACAACTCGATCAACTTCATCACCGCGCACGACGGCTTCACCCTGCGCGACCTGGTCAGCTACGAGCAGAAGCACAACGAGGCCAACGGCGAGGCCAACCGGGACGGCACCGACAACAACCGCTCGTGGAACCACGGCGTCGAGGGCGAGACCGACGACCCTGCGCTGCAGGCGGTACGTCGCCGGCAGGCCGCCAACATGATGGCGACGCTCTGCCTGTCCAACGGCGTCCCGATGATCACCGCCGGCGACGAGCGCGGGCGGACCCAGCGGGGCAACAACAACGCCTACTGCCAGGACAACGAGACCTCGTGGATCGACTGGCGGCCCGACGACGCCTGGCTCGACGTCTACGAGGTCACCAAGATGGCGCTGCGCCTGCGCCGCGAGCACCCCGCCCTGCGGCAGCGGCACTGGTTCGAGGGCCGGCCTGCCATCCTCGGCGGCCCCAAGGACCTGGCGTGGCTGCACCCCTCGGGGCGCGAGATGCGGCCCGACGACTGGCACGACCCGGACCTGCGCACGATCGGGATGTTCGTCTCGGGGGCGCCGCTGCGCTCCCCCGGCCCGCGCGGGGAGCAGCAGGTCGACAAGTCCTTCATGCTCTGGTTCAACGCCACCTGGCTGCCCCAGAGCATCGAGCTGCCGGAGAACGACTGGGTCCAGCACGGCACGGTCGTGCTGTCCACCGACGTCAAGCTGCCGGTCGGCACCGAGGTCGAGGCGGGTGACCGCCTCGCCCTCGGGCGCCGTACCGTCGTCGTCTTCCGCGAGAGCTGAGCCGCCGGCTCAGCCCGGCAGCGCCACCACCCCGAGCTCGGCCGGGGAGACCAGCAGCTCGTTGCGCGGCACCACGCGGACGGTGTAACCGAACGCGCCGGCGTGGTCGAGGACGACGTCGCCGTCGAAGCGGTGGCGACCGCCGTCGTAGCTCTCCGCGACCGTGAGCTCGGTGACCGAGGTGTCGCGCAGCTCGTCCTCGCTGGTCGTGCGGCCGTGCACCAGCTGCACCGCGACGTCGGCCGGGGAGAGGTCGCCGAGCGCGACGAACGCGCGCACCGAGAGGTCGGCGCCCACCTCCGGGGCGTCGCCCACGCCGCTGCTCTCGACGTGCTCGACGCGGACGCCGGACCACCCGGTCCGGACCCGCCGCTTCCACCCGGCGAGCTCGGCGGCACCGGCGTAGTCGTCGTTGAGCCGGCGCGCGTTGCCGGCGGCCGGGACGTAGAGCTGCTTGGTGTAGTCGCGCACCATGCGGGTCGCGAGCACCTTGGGCCCGAGCGACTTCAGGGTGTGCCGCAGCATCTCGAGCCAGCGGGTGGGCACGCCCTCGTCGTCGACGTCGTAGAACCGCGGCGCGACCTCGTTCTCGATCAGGTCGTAGAGCGCCGCCGCCTCGAGGTCGTCGCGCTTGTCGGTGTCCTCGACCCCGTCGGCCGACGGGATCGCCCAGCCGTTCTCGCCGTCGTACCACTCGTCCCACCAGCCGTCGAGGATGGAGAGGTTGAGGGCGCCGTTGAGCGCCGCCTTCATGCCCGAGGTGCCGCACGCCTCGTAGGGGCGCAGCGGGTTGTTCAGCCACACGTCGCAGCCGGGGTAGAGCGGCTGGGCCATCGCGATGTCGTAGTTGGGCAGGTAGGCGATCCGGTGCCGCAGCTCGGGGTCGTCGGCCAGCTGGACGATCGCCTGGATCAGCTTCTTGCCACCGTCGTCGGCCGGGTGCGCCTTGCCCGCCATGACCAGCTGCACCGGCCGGTCGGGGTCGAGCAGCAGCCGCTTGAGCCGGTCGGGGTCGCGCAGCAGCAGGGTGAGCCGCTTGTACGACGCGGCGCGGCGCGCGAAGCCGATGGTCAGCACGTCGGGGTCCAGCGCGGTGTCGACCCAGCCCAGCTCGGCGCGGGCGTGGCCGCGCTTCTCCTGGGAGCGCAGCATCCGGCGCCGGGCGTCGGCGACGAGCCGCTCGCGCAGCTGGCGCTTGACGTCCCAGATCCGCCGGCCGGGGATCTTGTCCGCGGCCGCCCAGAAGCTGTCGAGGTCGGCCGGGTCGGCGCCGACGTCCGCGGCCAGCTCGAAGACCTCGCGGGCGACCCAGGTCGGGGCGTGCACGCCGTTGGTGATCGAGCCGATCGGCACCTCGGCCTCGTCAAAGGCCGGCCACAGGCCGTTGAACATCTCCCGGCTGACGTGGCCGTGCAGCTGGGAGACGCCGTTGGCGCGCTGGGCGAGCCGGAAGCCCATCACCGCCATGTTGAAGACCGACCCGTCGCCGCCCTCGTAGTCCTCGGCGCCGAGGGCGAGGATCCGGTCGACGGGCACGCCGGGCACCGGGCCGCCCTCGGAGAGGTACTGCTCGACGAGCGTGCGCGGGAACCGGTCGATGCCGGCCGGGACCGGGGTGTGGGTCGTGAACACCGTCGAGGCGCGGCCGACCTCGATCGCGGTGTCGAGGTCGAGGCGGGGCCCGCCGTCGTCCACGGTCAGCTCCCGGATCCGCTCCAGCCCGAGGAAGCCGGCGTGGCCCTCGTTGGTGTGGAACACCTCCGGCGCGGGGTGGCCGGTGATGCGGGAGTAGGAACGCAGCGCGCGCACGCCGCCGATGCCGAGCAGCAGCTCCTGGCGCAGGCGGTGCTCGGAGTTGCCGCCGTAGAGCCGGTCGGTGACGCCGACGTAGTGCTCGGGGTTCTCCTCGACGTCGGTGTCGAGCATCAGCAGTGGGACCCGCCCGACGCTGGCCACCCAGATCCGGGCGACGAGGTCGGGGCCGTCGGACATCGCCAGCGAGATCGTGGCGCGCGAACCGTCGGGCTCGCGCAGCAGCGAGATCGGCAGCTCGTCGGGGTCGAGGACGGGGTAGGTCTCCTGCTGCCAGCCCTCGCGGGAGAGCGACTGCTTGAAGTAGCCGTGCTTGTAGAGCAGGCCCACCCCGACGATCGGGACGCCGAGGTCGCTCGCGGCCTTGAGGTGGTCGCCGGCGAGGATGCCGAGACCGCCGGAGTACTGCGGGAGCACGGCGGTGATGCCGAACTCCGGGGAGAAGTAGGCGATCGACGCGGGCCCGTCAGCGGGGCCGCGCTGCTGGTACCAGCGGTCCTCGGTCAGGTACGCCTCGAGGCTGGCGCGGGCGGCCGCGAGCTGGTCGAGGAAGCCCTGGTCGCCGGCGAGCTCGTCGAGGCGCGCCCGGCCCACGGAGCCGAGCAGCTTGACGGGGTCCTTGCCCGTCGACTGCCACAGCGCGGCGTCGACGCGCTCGAAGACGTCCTGGGTCTCCGGGTGCCAGGACCACCGCAGGTTCCCGGCGAGGTCGCCGAGCGCGGCGAGCGCGGGCGGGAGGACAGGGCGGACGGTGAATCGTCGGATGGCTCGCACGGGACCGACGCTAGCGAGATTCTTTGATCGTTCCAACCGTTTCGTCCCGATCGGCGGTGGACGGGCGGGACAACGGCGGTCGTACCCCGTTCGGGCCGCGCCGGGGTGGGTACATGCCCCGTACTCAGCACCGCCCCTCACACGGCGGCGCGACGACTTGCGCAGCCGTCGCCGCCCGCCACTAGGTTGGAGAAATGGTCGGACGCATCCCCGTCATGAACGTCATGCCCGTGGTCGACCTCGGCCGGCAACCGGCCAAGGCGACCGTCGGCGAGCCCCTGCCCGTGCGCGCCACGGTCTTCCGCGAGGGCCACGACCGGCTCGGCGCCGAGGTGGTCCTCACCGACCCCTCCGGGACCCGCCGGGCGCCGGTCCGGATGACCAAGCACGCCGAGGTCCCGGACCGGTACGACGCATGGGTGACGCCGGACGCCGGCGGCGCCTGGACCTTCGAGATCCAGGCCTGGTCCGACCCGGTCGCGACCTGGCAGCACAACGCCGGCGTGAAGATTCCCGCCGGCGTGGACACCGAGCTGATGTTCACCGAGGGCAGGCTCCTGCTCGAGCGGGTCCGCGGCGACCTGGACGGCAAGGACGCCGCCGCCCGGGAGGTCGTCGAGGCGGCGATCGACGCCTGCACCGACACCTCCCGTCCCGAGGCCGCCCGCCTGGCCGTCCTGCAGTCCCCCGAGCTGGACGCGATCTTCCTCGCCCACCCGCTGCGCGAGCTGGTGACCGTCGAGGGGCCCTACCCGCTCTGGGCCGACCGCGAGCGCGCGCTGTTCGGCAGCTGGTACGAGTTCTTCCCGCGCTCCGAGGGCGCGGCCCAGGACCCGGCGACCGGCAAGGTCACCAGCGGGACGTTCCGGACCGCCGCCCAGCGGCTCGACGCGGTCGCCGCCATGGGCTTCGACGTGATCTACCTGCCGCCGATCCACCCGATCGGCGAGGTCAACCGCAAGGGTCCGAACAACACCCTCACCCCCGGCCCGGACGACCCCGGCTCGCCGTGGGCGATCGGCTCCAAGGACGGCGGCCACGACGCCGTGCACCCCGACCTCGGCACGATCGAGGACTTCGACGCCTTCGTCGCGCGGGCCCGCGAGCTGGACCTCGAGGTCGCGCTCGACCTGGCCCTGCAGGCGGCCCCGGACCACCCCTGGGTCGTCGAGCACCCCGAGTTCTTCACCACCCGGGCCGACGGCACGATCGCCTTCGCGGAGAACCCGCCGAAGAAGTACCAGGACATCTACCCGATCAACTTCGACAACGACCCGACCGGCATCTGCCGCGAGGTGCTCCGCGTCGTGAAGCACTGGATGGCGCACGGCGTGCGGATCTTCCGCGTCGACAACCCCCACACCAAGCCGGTGGCGTTCTGGGAGTGGCTGCTCAAGGAGGTGCGCCGCACCGACCCCGACGTCCTGTTCCTCTCCGAGGCGTTCACCCGCCCGGCGATGATGCGCGGCCTGGGCGCGGTCGGCTTCCACCAGAGCTACACCTACTTCACCTGGCGCACCGCCAAGTGGGAGATCGAGGAGTACCTCCGCGAGCTGGCCACCGAGTCCGACCACGTGATGCGGCCGAACTTCTTCGTCAACACCCCCGACATCCTCCACGCCTACCTGCAGTACGGCGGCCCGGCGGCGTTCAAGGTCCGCGCGGCGCTGGCCGCGACCGGCTCGCCGAGCTGGGGCGTGTACGCCGGGTACGAGCTCTACGAGCACGTCGCGGTGAAGCCGGGCAGCGAGGAGTACCTCGACTCCGAGAAGTACCAGGTCCGGATCCGCGACTGGGAGGGCGCCGCGCGCGAGGGCCGCACCCTCGCGCCGTACCTCACCCGGCTCAACGAGGTCCGCCGCCAGCACCGGGCGCTCCGCCTCCTGCGCAACGTCGTCATCCACTCCAGCGACGACGAGAACGTGCTGGTCTTCAGCAAGCACGCCGTCGTGGACGGGGTGGCCGACGACGTCGTCGTGGTCATCAACCTCGACCCGCACGCCACGCGCGAGACGATGGTCCACCTCGACCTGCCCGCGATGGGCATGGAGCACGGCGAGTCCTTCGTCGTCCACGACGAGATCACCGGCGCCGACTGGAGCTGGTCCCAGCACAACTACGTCCGGCTCGACCCCTACCACGAGCCCGCGCACGTCCTGACCGTGAGGAGGACCCGGTGACCGATGCCCCGACGAGCACGCCGGAGCAGACCGACCCGTCCCAGCAGCTGAGCCCGATGGGCCAGGCCCCCGAGGGCGACCCGTTCCCCGACGACACCGCGCGGCAGCCGGAGTGGTTCAAGACCGCGGTGTTCTACGAGGTGCTGGTCCGCTCGTTCCGCGACTCCAACGGCGACGGCACCGGTGACTTCCGGGGCCTGGTCGAGAAGCTCGACTACCTCGAGTGGCTCGGCGTCGACTGCCTGTGGATCCCGCCGTTCTTCTCCTCGCCGCTGCGCGACGGCGGGTACGACGTCGCCGACTACACCAACATCCTCCCCGAGATCGGGACGGTCGAGGACTTCCACCACTTCCTCGACGAGGCGCACAAGCGCGGCATCCGCGTGATCATCGACTTCGTCATGAACCACACCAGCGACCAGCACCCGTGGTTCCAGGCCAGCCGGGAGGACCCCGAGGGCCCCTACGGCGACTTCTACGTGTGGTCCGACAACGACGACCTCTACCAGGAGGCGCGGATCATCTTCGTCGACACCGAGCCGTCGAACTGGACGTGGGACCCGGTGCGCCAGCAGTACTACTGGCACCGGTTCTTCTCCCACCAGCCCGACCTCAACTTCGACAACCCCGCGGTCCACGACGCGATCCTCGACGCGATCGCGTTCTGGTTCGACATGGGTCTCGACGGCTTCCGCCTCGACGCGGTGCCATACCTCTACGAGCGGCCCGGCACCAACGGCGAGAACCTGCCCGAGACCCACGAGTTCCTCCGCAAGGTCCGGCGCTACGTCGACGAGAAGTACCCCGGCAAGGTGCTGCTGGCCGAGGCCAACCAGTGGCCCGCGGACGTGGTGGACTACTTCGGCGACTTCGAGTCCGGTGGCGACGAGTGCCACATGTGCTTCCACTTCCCGGTGATGCCGCGCATCTTCATGGCGGTGCGCCGCGAGTCGCGCTTCCCGATCTCGGAGATCCTCGAGCAGACGCCGCCGATCCCCCACGGCTGCCAGTGGGGCATCTTCCTGCGCAACCACGACGAGCTGACCCTCGAGATGGTCACCGACGAGGACCGCGACTACATGTGGAACGAGTACGCCAAGGACCCGCGGATGAAGGCCAACATCGGCATCCGCCGGCGCCTGGCGCCGCTCCTCGACAACGACATCAACCAGATCGAGCTGTTCACCGCCCTGCTGCTGTCGCTGCCGGGGTCGCCGGTCCTCTACTACGGCGACGAGATCGGCATGGGCGACAACATCTGGCTCGGTGACCGCGACGGCGTCCGCACGCCGATGCAGTGGACCCCGGACCGCAACGCCGGCTTCTCCTCGGCCACCCCCGGCAAGCTGCACCTGCCGGCGATCCAGGACCCGGTCTACGGCTACCAGGCGGTCAACGTCGAGGCGCAGATGGAGAACACCTCCTCGCTGCTGCACTGGACCCGCCGGATGATCCACGCCCGCCGCCACCACTCGGCGTTCGGCCTGGGGTCCTTCAGCGACCTCGGCGGCTCGAACCCCTCGGTGCTCTCCTACGTGCGCGAGCACGCCCAGGACGGCGAGGACGACGTCATCCTGTGCGTCAACAACCTCTCCCGCTTCCCGCAGCCGGTCGAGCTCGACCTGCGGCGGTTCGAGGGCATGGTGCCCGTCGAGCTGCTCGGCGGGGTGCCGTTCCCGGCGATCGGCGAGCTGCCGTACCTGCTGACCATGACCGGCTACGGCTTCTACTGGTTCCGCCTGACCAGGCCGGACAACCCCGAGGAGGGTCAGCTGCTGTGAGCGAGAACCCGCTGGACCACCCCACCGCCGACCACCTCGACCGGCAGGTCTTCGTCGACTACTTCGAGAAGACCCGCTGGTTCGGCGGCAAGGGACGCCCCTTCGAGGTGACCGCGGTGCACCGGATCGGCCAGGTGCCCGGGTGCGTCGACGCAGGCCCGGCCGTCGTCGACCACCTCGTCGAGCTCACCTACGGCGACGCCGAGGGCGGCACCGAGCTCTACCAGGTGCCGATCTCGCTGTACGCCGACCCCGAGCAGCGGCTCGACCACGCCTTCATCGGCTGGTGGGAGGAGCCCGAGCGGGGCTGGGTGCACGCCTACGACGCGCTCCACGACCGGGAGGCGATGGCCTGCTGGCTGCGCTCGTTCGTGGCCGCCGCCGAGGGTCCGGTCGCCGGGCCCACCGGCCTGACCTTCCACCGCCTGCCCGGGCACGACCTCGACGCCGAGGGCGTCGCCTCGTTGTTCACCGGCGAGCAGTCGAACTCCTCGGTCGCCTTCGGCGAGGACTCGATCATGAAGCTGTTCCGGAAGGTCACCCCCGGGCCGAACCCGGACGTGACCATCCACGAGGCGATGACCCGCGCGGGGTCCACCGAAGTGGCCGGGCTCTACGGCTGGATGTCGTGGACCGACCCGGCGGGCGAGGAGTACCACCTCGCGATGCTGCAGCAGTTCCTCCGCACGGCCACGGACGGGTGGGACCTGGCCCTGGCCAGCGTCCGCGACCTCTTCGCCGAGGGCGACCTGCACGCCCACGAGGTCGGCGGCGACTTCGCCGGCGAGTCCGAGCGCCTGGGGCTCACCCTGCGCGAGGTCCACGAGGCGCTGCGCACGCACTTCCCCGCCGAGCGGCGGGGGCCCGAGGCCGCCCGGACGCTGGCGGCCGCGATGCGCGACCGGCTGGACGCCGCCCTCGAGGTCGTCCCGGAGCTGGCCCAGCACGCCGACGCCCTGCGCGCGACGTACGACGCGGTGGCGGGGCTCGACGGGCTGGAGGTCCAGCGCATCCACGGCGACCTGCACCTGGGCCAGACCATGCGGACCGCCAAGGGCTGGAAGATCGTCGACTTCGAGGGCGAGCCGGCCAAGCCGCTCGTCGAGCGCCTCGAACCGGACAGCCCCTGGCGCGACGTCGCCGGCATGCTGCGCTCCTTCGACTACGCCCCCCGCGTGGTCGAGAAGCAGAGCGTCGACCTCGCCGACGACGACGCCGAGGCCGCCGCCCAGCTCGCCTACCGGGCCGAGGAGTGGGCCCACCGCAACCGCAACCACTTCCTGACGGCCTACGCCGGCGGCGAGCCGACCGACGAGGCGAAGCTGCTGCTGGCGGCGTACGTCGCCGACAAGGCCGTCTACGAGACCGTCTACGAGACCCGCAACCGGCCCGGATGGGTGTCCATCCCGCTCGAGGCCGTCGCACGGATCGGAGCCGCATGACCACGCCGACCACCCCCTCCACCAAGCCGGTCGCCCGCGAGGAGCTCGACCTGATCCTCGGCGGCGGCCACGGCGACCCGCACAGCGTGCTGGGTGCCCACCCGCACGAGGGCGGCGTCACCGTCCGCGTGCTCAAGCCCCTCGCCTCGAGCGTGACGGTCGCCGGCGACTGGGGCGAGACCCGGCTCGAGCACGAGTACGAGGGCTTCTGGGCCGGCGTCCTGCCGGTGGCCGACGTGCCCGCCTACCGGGTGCGCGTGGCCTACGAGGGCGAGCCGGTCGAGGTCGACGACCCCTACCGCTTCCTGCCGACGCTCGGCGAGATGGACCTGCACCTGATCAACGAGGGACGCCACGAGCAGCTGTGGACGGTCCTCGGCGCGCGGGTCCACCACTACGCCGGCGAGGTGACCGGCACGTCCTTCGCCGTCTGGGCCCCGTCGGCGCGCGGCGTCCGGATCAAGGGCTCCTTCAACAGCTGGGACGGGCGCGAGCACCCGATGCGCCAGCTCGGCAGCTCGGGTGTCTGGGAGCTCTTCGTCCCCGGCCTCGGCACCGGGACGGCCTACAAGTACGCCATCCTCGGCCAGGACGGCGAGTGGCGGGAGAAGGCCGACCCGCTGGCGGCCTGGTCCGAGCAGCCGCCGGCCACCTCCTCGCTGGTCTTCGAGTCGACCTACGAGTGGGGCGACGACGCGTGGATGGCCGAGCGGCCCGCCAAGCAGCCGGTCGCCGAGGCGATGTCGGTCTACGAGATGCACCTGGCGTCGTGGAAGAAGCACCCCGACGGCCGCTTCTGGTCCTGGGCCGAGCTGGCCGACGACCTGCCGGCGTACCTCGCGGACCTGGGCTTCACCCACGTCGAGCTGATGCCGGTGATGCAGCACCCGTTCGGCGGCTCGTGGGGCTACCACGTGACGTCGTACTTCGCGCCGGACTCCCGCTTCGGCGACCCCGACGGCTTCAAGCTGCTCGTCGACCGGCTGCACCAGGCCGGCATCGGCGTCATCCTGGACTGGGTGCCCGGCCACTTCGCCACCGACGAGTGGGCGCTGGCGCGCTTCGACGGCACCCCGCTCTACGAGGATCCCAACCCGCAGCGCGGGTGGCACAAGGAGTGGGGCTCCCACATCTTCAACTTCGGTCGCAACGAGGTGCGCAACTTCCTCTACGCGAACGCGGTGTACTGGCTCGAGGAGTTCCACGCCGACGGCCTGCGCGTCGACGGCGTCGCCTCGATGCTCTACCTGGACTACTCCCGCGAGGAGGGTGAGTGGACGCCGAACAAGCACGGCGGCCGCGAGAACCTCGAGGCGGTGCAGTTCCTCCAGGAGATGAACGCGACGGTCTACAAGCGCGTCCCGGGGATCGTCACCGTCGCCGAGGAGTCCACCTCCTGGCCCGGCGTCACCCGGCCGACCTCCGCGGACGGCCTGGGCTTCGGCTTCAAGTGGAACATGGGCTGGATGCACGACTCCCTCGGGTACGTCGCGCACGAGCCGGTCCACCGCGCCTACCACCACGGCGAGATGACCTTCTCCCTGGTCTACGCGTGGTCGGAGAACTACGTGCTGCCGATCAGCCACGACGAGGTCGTGCACGGCAAGGGCTCCCTGCTGCGCAAGATGCCCGGCGACCGCTGGCAGCAGCTGGCGAACCTGCGCGCGTACCTCGGCTTCATGTGGGCCCACCCGGGCAAGCAGCTGCTGTTCATGGGCGCCGAGCTGGGCCAGGAGTCGGAGTGGGCGGAGTCCCGCGAGCTCGACTGGTGGCTGATGGACCACCCCGAGCACCGTGGCGTGCACTCCCTGGTGCGCGACCTCAACCGGGTCTATACCGGCTCGCCGGCCCTGTGGGCCGCCGACCACGACCCGGCCGGCTTCCAGTGGATCGACGCCAACGACGCGGGCCACAACACCTTCTCCTTCGTGCGCCGCGTGCCCGACGGGTCCGCGGTGCCGGAGCTGGTCGTCGTAGCGAACTTCGCCGCGGTCCCGCACGAGGGCTACCGCCTCGCGCTGCCCGCCGAGGGGGTGTGGGAGGAGGTGCTCAACACCGATGCCGAGACCTACACCGGGTCGGGCGTGGGCAACCTCGGCGCGATCACCGGCGTGGCCGGGGAGCACCAGGGGCTGCCGGCGCACGCCGACATCGTGGTCCCGCCGCTGGCGACGGTCTGGTTCCGGCGCAAGGCGTAACCGCACGGCAACGCGGGAGGAGCGCGGCGGTGACGTCCCGCTGGTGAGGTGCCCGGCATGGACACCTCACCCGCCGCCTCCTCCCCCACCTCGGCCCCACGTCGGCCCTCGCCTCGGCCATGGCCCGGCGCGCCGTGCTGCGGGCGACCGCCGCCGGCGCGCTCGGCACCGGCGCCGCGCTGACCGGGGCCGCCGGCTCCGCGGCGTACGCCGCACCCACCAGCCGGGGCGTGACGATCCTGCAGCCGGGCCAGGGGAAGCTGCGGGGCCGCTACGTCCGCTCCCGCGCCGACGAGGTGTGGTGGGGGCACCTGCCCAACCGGACGGCCGAACCGGTCGCCGTGGTGGACTCCGGATCGGTCGTCACCATCGACACGATCTCGCACGAGGGCCTGCTGGAGGACCAGGGCCAGGACCCGCGGCAGTACTTCGAGAGCTTCGGGGTGCCCGAGAAGCACGTCCTCCGCGACGCGGTCGCCGTCGCCGCGCGCGCCGAGCACGCCGGCCCGGGGCCGCACGTGGTCACCGGCCCGATCGCGGTGCGGGGCGCCGAGCCCGGCGACGTGCTGAAGGTGGAGGTCCTCGCCCTGCCGCTGCGCGTCCCCTACGGCGTCATCTCCAACCGGCACGGCAAGGGCGCGCTTCCCGGGACCTACCCCGAGCGGTTCGTCGACGACCCGGCCAACGCGCCGTACGTCAACGAGGGCGGCAACATCAGCGTCTTCGCGTCCGTGCGCCGGACGACCGGGCACGGGCTCCGGGCCCGGCTCCCCGGAGACGTCCCGGTCGGCTTCGGCCTGGCGCCGTTCCTCGGGCTGATGGGGGTCGCCCGCGACACCGACGCGATGGTCGACTCCGTCCCGCCGACCGACGCCGGGGGCAACCTCGACATCAACGACCTGGTCGTGGGCTCGACGCTGTACCTGCCGGTGCAGGTGGCCGGCGCGCTCTTCTTCGCCGGCGACCCGCACATGGCGCAGGGCGACGGCGAGGTCGCGCTGACCGCGATGGAGGGGTCGCTGCGCGCGACGCTCCGGCTGACGGTGCTCCCGCGGGGCAGCCGAAAGGTGCCGCGGCAGGCGTTCGACCACCCGTTCGCCGAGACGCCCGACTTCTGGCTGCCGATCGGCCTCTCCGACGCCGACGGGCCCGAGGGCGGCACGAACGCCACCAGCCTGGACCTGGCCATGAAGGACGCCGTGCAGCAGGCCCTCGCGTTCCTGGTCGAGGAGAAGGGCATGGCCGGCCCGGTGGCCTACGCCTACCTGTCCGCGGCGACGGACTTCCAGGTCTCCCAGGTGGTCGACCGCACCACCGGCATCCACGCCCTGATCCGGAAGGCCGACTTCGGCTGAGGGGCCTGCGGGTGGCCGCCGCGCGGTCACCGGGTGGGTCCTAGGGTGATCCCGTGACCGACCAGCCGACGACCGTCACCACCGTCGCCGAGGGCGTCGCCCGCATCGCCTGGTCCGCCGGGGAGCCGGTCGACGTCGTACGCCGCGAGGTGGCGGCGGCCCTCGTCGGCCACGCTCGTGTGGAGGCCCTGGTCGACCCCGTCGACGAGGACGCCCAGCGCACCGCCACCTGGTCGGGCATGCGCCGCGAGGGGGTGATGCGCGGGGTGACCGTGGAGGGCAAGCCGGTCGACCGGATCGTCTACGCCCGGCTCGCGACCGACGTGCCCACCTCCGAGCCGGAGGGGTTCCGGGCCCTGCTCAACTCCTTCCTGCCGCGCAAGCGCGCCATCGGGCAGATGCTCCTGCGCGACCACGACGACCGCGTGCTGCTGTGCCAGCTGACCTACAAGCAGGACTGGGACCTGCCCGGCGGCGTCGTCGAGGTCGGCGAGTCGCCCCAGGTGGCCGTGGGCCGCGAGGTCGAGGAGGAGCTCGGCCTCCAGGTCCCCACCGGTCCCCTGCTGCTCACCGACTGGCTGCCGCCGTGGAGCGGCTGGGACGACGCGCTGTGCCTGGTCTTCGACGGTGGCGTCCACGACGCCTCGATCACCGACCGGATCGTCAAGCAGGCCCGCGAGATCCGCTCCGCGGAGTTCTGCACCCTCGAGGAGGCCGACCGGCTCTGCGCGGACTTCACCGCCCGCCGGCTGCGCTCGGCTGTCGCCAACCTCGGCGGGGGCCCGGCGTACACCGAGTCCGGGCGCGGCTGACGCTCCTTCTCACCGCCTCGTGCTGCTGAGCGCGCGCTCCGGCGCTCGCTGGGCATCACGAGGCGGGCGGGCTGCCGTCCGCGGCCGCCGCAGCGCAACCAGGACCCCGCCGACCAGCAGCAGGCCGCCGGCGCTCTCCGCGGCGTTCGGTGCCTGGCCCAGCAGCGCCCAGGCCGAGGCCGTCGCGACGACCGGTGCGAGCAGCACCCACGGGACCACCGCGGCCGAGGGGTTGCGGCCGAGCAGCGTGTTGAACACGCCGTACCCCACGAGCGAGGCCAGCCCGGCGGTGTAGACGGTCGAGACGGCGGCCTGCCAGCCGAAGGCGGCGAGCCCGTCCACGACCGCTGTCGGGCCGTCGACCAGCAGGGAGAGGGCCACGAGCGGCACCGGGACGACCACGGCCGACCAGACGGTCAGCCCGAGGCCGCCCGGCACGCCCGACGCGCGGGAGACGACGTTGCCGATGCCCCAGGAGAGGGCGCCGAGCAGGCAGAGCGCCAGCGCCGTGAGCGGCACGTGCCCGCCGCGCCCGACCTAGACCACCACCAGGCCGAGCGTCCCGAGCAGGACCCCGACGACCTGGGCGGTGGTCGGCCGCTCGCGCAGCACCCCGGCGGCGATCACGATCGTGAACACCACCTGCGCCTGGAGCACCAGGGCGGCGAGCCCCGGCGGCAGGCCGGCGGCCATCGCGACGTACAGGAAGCCGAACTGGCCCAGCGACATCGTCGCCCCGACCAGCGCCAGCGTGCGCCAGGACACCTGCGGGCGCCGCACGACCAGGACGGCCGGCACCAGCACGAGCAGGAACCGCACCGCGCAGAAGAGCAGGGGCGGGACGTCGCCCATGCCCCAGTCGATGACGACGAAGTTGAAGCCCCACACCGAGGCGACCAGGGCGGCGAGGAGGCTGTCGCGGCGGTTCACCGGACCAGTCTCGGCACTCGCGACCGTGAAGCACCAGCGATGTGTTGCTCCGGATTATCGGTACGGTCCCTTCATGATCGACCTCACCGCCCTCGCGTCGCTCCGCGCCGTCGCCACGCACGGCTCGGTCGTGGCGGCCGCCGACGCCCTCGGCTTCACCCCCAGCGCGGTCTCCCAGCAGGTCAAGCGGCTCGAGCGGCAGACGGGGGTGCCGCTGCTCGAGCGGGTGGGGCGCGGGGTGGTGCTGTCCCAGCACGGCCGGCACCTGGTCGAGGAGGGCGGCCGGCTGCTCGCCGACCTCGAGCAGCTCGAGGCGGGCCTCCACCGCGGCGCCGGCGCGGTGGCGGGGCGGCTGCGGATGACGGCGTTCTCGACCGCCGTGCGGGGGCTCGTCGCCCCGCGGCTGCGCGTGCTCATCGACGCCCACCCCGACCTGGAGGTGTCGCTGCACGAGTGCGAGCCCTGGGACTCGGTGGACCTGGTCTCCACCGGCCGCGCGGACCTCGGCGTCGTCCACCGCTGGGGCGACGTGCCCCTCGCGGTCCCCGACCACCTCGTGACGACGTCGGTCGCCACCGACGTCGCGGACGTCGTCGTGCACCGCGACCACCCCCTCGCCACGCGGGACGTCGTCACCCCGCACGACCTGCTGGAGGAGGACTGGGTCGCGACGCCGGAGGGGACGATCTGCCGCCAGTGGCTGCACCGGATGTACGACGGCACCGGCCGCTTGCCGAGGATCGCGCACCAGTCGATGGAGTTCGACTCCCACCTCGCGCTGGTCCGCGCGCGGCTCGGCATCGCCCTGGTCCCCCGCCTGGGCCGTCAGCCGCTCGGGACCGACCTCGTGGCCGTGCCGGCCGCGGAACCGGTCCCCACACGCGACGTCGTCGCCCTGCACCGGCGCAGCATGACCGACTCCCCCGCCGTCGCCGCGGTGCTCGCGGCGCTCCGCGACTGAGCCGGCTGACTCTCGTGCGTGGTCCTGACGTGGTGGGTGCGCCAGGATCACGCACCAGTGACCGGGCAGTCCTCGCAGGGGACGAGGCGACCCGGCCAGCCACCCCGCTGCAGCAGGGCAGCGACGGCAGCGGCCGTCCGGCACGCGTCGTCGAGGACCTGGGCGTGGCCGAGGCGGACCGTCCGCCGGTCCCGCCGTACCGCGACGTCGAGGTCCCGCTCCAGGTCCCGTCGACGGGCTGACGGCACGGCGTGCTGCCGCCCGTCCAGCTCCACCACCAGGCCCCACGCGGGGTGGTCGACATCGCGGTACGCCGTGCGGGCGCCGGCGGCGTCGCGCACCTGCCGGCTCCCGGCCGGCAGGCCGTGGCGTCGCTCGACCCGGTGGAGGTACTCCCGCTCGAGGACCGAGCAGGCGCCGAGGGCGAGGTCGTCGAGCAGCTCGAGCAGGAGCCCGCGCCGCCTCACCCGCGGCCTCGAGCGCACCTCGGCGGCCAGCCGCGCGGGTGTCGTGCGGCGCGTGTGGCACAGGTCTGCCAGCAGTGTGTAGGCGTCGGCAGCACTCGGGCACCGCAGCGCCTCCTCGATCGCCGCGTCCTCCAGCCGCAGCCGCGGCGGCGACGACAGCGGGTCGATCCGCGCCGCGAGACGCGTGGTCCGGTGGGCCACCACGCCGTCGACCGGTCGCACCGCCCGCCGAGCGTCCACGGCCACCTCGATCGGCGCCCGCCCCGGGGGGCCTGGCAGGGCGGAGCGGCGGGTCAGCGCCGCAGGCTCGTGGACCAGGACAGCGGTCCAGGCCCGCTGGTCCCGGGTCAGCGGCCCGGTGTGGTCCACGAAGACCCCCGGGTGCACGCGACTCAGCTCGCGGCGGCGCAGCATCCGCTCGAGGTCGTGCGGCCTGAAGCCCAGCCGTTCGAGCTGCCGCCGCGAGACCACGCCGTCCTGGACGAAGCGCAGCAGGTGCGCGAGTCCCGTCCGATCCGGTTCCGTCCCCACGGACGCCGATGCTGCCGCTGCCCGCCGGCGCGCGCCACCGCCGGAGACGGAGCCTGTGGAGCAGCGCTCAGAACAGCGCGGAGGCGAGCGCCTGGCGGCCGCGGACGACCCGCGGGTCGTCGTTGCCGACCGCGGCGAAGAGGCCGAGGAGGTGCTCGCGGGCGGCGTTCCGCTCGTCACCGGAGGTACGCCGCACCAGCTCGACGAGACGGGCGAAGGCGTCCTCGACGTGCCCGCCGAGCATGTCGAGGTCGGCGACCATCGTCTGGGCGTCGACGTCGTCTGGGTTCGCCGCACCGGCCGCGCGGGCCTCGTTGAGGTCGACTCCCTGAGTGCGCTGGAGCACCTTGGCCATCGCCAGCCCGGCGGCGGCCTCGGCGTCGGCCGGGTTGGCGTCGACGAGCTTCTGGTACTCCGCGACCGCCCGGTCGATGTCGCCCTCGCCCAGGGCGTCCTGCGCGGCGGCGTACCGCGGGTCGACCGGCGGCTCCTCCGCGCCGTCGTCGGGGCCGGCGACGGCGTGGAGCGGCTGGTGCCGGCCGGTCATGCCCTGCGCGGTGAGCTGCTGCATGACCTGGGTCAGCGCGGCGCGCAGCTCCTCGATCGGCACGGCGTCCTGCAGCAGCGGCGCGGGCCGGCCGTCGAGCACGGCGACCACGAGCGGGATCGAGGGGATCTGCATCGCCTGGGCGATCTGCGGGGCGGCGTCGATGTCGACCAGGCCGGCCAGGAAGCGGCCCTCGAACTCACCGGAGACGACCGCGAGGTCGTCGGCGAGCTGACCGCTCTCCGGCATCCGGGTGCGGGAGTAGAAGACCAGGAGGACCGGCGCCGTCATCGAGGACTCGATGACGGTCTGGAAGTTCTGCTCGGTCACGTCGACGGCGTACGACGAGCCGCCGGCCGCCGCGGTCGGGGCACCGCCGGTGGGCGCACCGGTGGCGGGCGCACCGGGTCCGCCCGGCCCGGCGGGAGGTGCGGACGGGGCGGGTCGCTTCAACGCCGAGAGGTCGATGGCGCCCGGGCGCGAGAACGGCTGCTGCGTCATGGGCGCAATCCTAGAGAGGACCCGCCAGCCCGAGCTCGACCGCCTCCTCGCGGAGCTCCTCGCGGACGCTCGGGTGCGCGGCGTGCTCGATCAGGCGACGGGCCTGCTCGCGCTGGTCGTGGCCGAAGACCTCCGCGACGCCCTGCTCGGTGACGACCGCGCTCATCTGGAACGACGTCACCGGCTCGTCGACCAGCGGCACGATCGTGGACACGTCCGCGCGCGGGTGCCACGAGCGCAGCGCGATGACGGCCTGCCCGCCGGGGCTGTGCAGCGCGCCGACGATGAAGTCGGTCTGGCCGCCGAACCCGGAGTGGATCCGCGCCCGGATCCGCGAGGCGTTCGCCTGGCCGAACAGGTCCACCTGCAGGGCGGTGTTGACGCTGACCATCGCCTGGTTGCGCGCGATCCGCCCGGGGTCGTTGGTGGTCTCGGTGCGCGCCATCGCGATCCGCCCGTTGCCGTCGACCCAGTCGATGAGCTCCTCGGAGCCGAAGAGGAACGAGGCGGTGATCGGCACCGTCTCGTCCAGCGCCCCGGCCCGCTCGAGGGCCAGCACCGAGTCGGAGAACATCTCGGTCCAGATCCGCAGGCCCCGGCGGCCCACCAGGCCGCGCATCGTCGCGTCCGGCACCGCGCCGATGCCCGCCTGCAGCGTCGCCCCGTCCCCCACCCGCTCGGCGACCAGGGCGCCGATCCGCGCGGAGTCCTCGTCGATGGGCAGCACCGGAGCGTGCACCAGCGGCTCGTCGGCCTCCACCATCACGTCGACGAGCGACTCGTCGAGCTCGGCGTCGCCGTAGGTCCACGGCAGGTGGTCGTTGACCTGCGCGACGACCAGCCCGCCGCGCGCCCGCGCCGCCTCGATGGCGGCGGGCAGCACGTTGACCTCGGTGCCGAGGGAGACCCTGCCGCCGCGCGGCCGCGTGGTGTGCACCAGCACGAGGTCCGGCGGCATCGCGCCGGCGAACAGCGTCGGCACCATCGAGAGGCGTGAGGGCACGTAGCTCAACCGCGGGCTGCGCCGCTGGCCCGGCCCCACGAACGACGACTCGAGCACGACGCCGTCCCGGTCGGGCAGGCCCGGCTGGCCGTTGAGCGCCCACAGCCGGTACGCCGGCAGCGCGGCGTCGAGCAGGCGCAGGGTGTGCCACGGCGTCGCGTGGTTGCCGCTGACGACGACGCGGGGGTTCTCGGGCAGGCGGCGCAGAGCGGTCGTGAGGTCCACGTGCCCCATCCCAGCAGACGGCCGGGAGCCCCGGGGGTCAGCCCACGCGCGGGCCGCGGAGCCCCGAGCGCTGCACGACCCGCTGGATCGCGAGGTCGCGCTGCACCGGCCGCCCGACGTACCGGATGTCGCGCAGGCCCTGGTCCTGCGCCGCGGACTCGAAGCAGAAGTGGCCGAAGCCGAGGATCCGCCCGTGCAGCGGCCGCACGACGGTGATGTCGAGGATCCGGTGCAGCGGCATGGTGGCGAGCTTGGTCGAGAGCACCCCGTGCACCCGGAAGACCCGCATGTTGGTGATCACGAACCGGTCGCGGTGCTCGCGCAGGGCACCCCAGCCGGCGTGGAGGGAGAGGCCGAGGGCGAGCAGCAGCGCGAACCCGGCGAGGTCGATGTGGATGACCGGCACGAAGGCGAGCACGGCGACCGCGAGCAGCCCCTCGAGCATCGGGACGGTGTAGGCGGCCCAGTGGTGGCGCACCTCGTCGACGATGACCTCGCCCTCCTCGCGCAGGAGGTGGCGGCCGATGTCGGGCCCGCCGAGCGGCCGGGGCTGGTGCACCGTCGGCTCAGAGCTCGTCGACGAAGCGGATCACGGCGTCGAACAGGTTCCCGGTCCAGTCGACCAGCTGCCCACCGAGCGACCCGCCGGCGTCGGCGAGGCCGCTGGGGTCGGTGAACATCCAGAAGCCCAGGAAGACGACGACCAGGACCAGCACCAGCTTCTGCATCTGCGTTCCACCTAAAGACGACCGAGTCAGGACATGGCTCGGCGCGATCCTCCCCGACCCCCGCGCGACGGCGGAGGAGGCGCGCCGGTCACGAGCCGCGGGTCACGCGTGCTGCGGCGAGGCGCCGGCCTGCTGGAGCAGCCGGTCGGCGGCCGCCCACGGGTCGGTCTCCCCCGCGGCCACGGCGGCGGCGAGCTCGTCGAGCCCGGCGCGGCCGGCCCGTCCGCCCAGGCCCGCCCAGGTGCGGCGCATCGAGGCCAGGGCGATCGCCTCGACCTCGGCCCGCGCCCGGCGCGTACGACGCTGCTGCAGCTCGCCGGTCTCCCGCAGCCAGGCGTGGTGCCGCTCGATCTCCACGACGAGCTCGGTCAGCCCCTCGCCGGCCTGGGCGACCGTCTTGACGATCGGCGGCGCCCACCCGTCATCCGGCCGGTCCGCGAGGGCGACCATCGAGCGCAGGTCGCGCCGCACCTGGTCGGCCCCGTCGCGGTCGGCCTTGTTCACGACGTACACGTCGCCGACCTCGAGGATCCCGGCCTTGGCGGCCTGGATGCCGTCGCCCATCCCCGGTGCGAGCAGGACGAGCGTGGTGTCGGCGAGGCCGGCGACCTCGACCTCGCTCTGCCCGACGCCGACGGTCTCGACCACGACCACGTCGCAGCCGGCGGCGTCGAGCACCCGCACCGCCTGCGGGGTCGACCAGGCGAGACCGCCGAGGTGGCCGCGCGAGGCCATCGACCGGATGTAGACGTCCTTGTCACCGGCGTGGTCCTGCATCCGGATCCGATCGCCGAGCAGCGCCCCGCCGGAGAACGGCGAGGACGGGTCCACGGCCAGGATCCCGACCCGCTTGCCCGCCGAGCGCAGCTCGCGCACGAGGGCGTTGGTCGTCGTCGACTTGCCGACGCCGGGCGCGCCGGTGAGGCCGAGCACCTGCGCCCGGCCGGTGTGCGGCGCGAGCGCCGCCGTGACCTCGCGCAGGCGCGGGGACTCGTCCTCGACGAGGGAGATCAGGCGTGCGACGGCCCGGGCCTCGCCGGCGCGTGCGCGCTCGACGAGGCCCGGGACGTCCGCCTCGGTGCGAGGTGGCACTACTTCCTCGGGACTCGCACGATCAGCGCGTCGCCCTGGCCACCGCCACCACAGAGGGCGGCCGCGCCGACGCCGCCGCCGCGACGCTGGAGCTCCAGGGCCAGGTGCAGCACGACGCGGGTCCCGGACATGCCGACCGGGTGGCCCAGCGCGATCGCGCCGCCGTTGACGTTGACCTTGGCGTCGTCGAGGCCGAGCTCGCGGGCCGAGGAGATCCCGACCGCGGCGAACGCCTCGTTGAACTCGACCAGGTCGAGGGAGGCGGGGTCGATGCCCTCCTTCTCGCACGCCTTCGCGGTCGCGGCCGCCGGCTGCAGCTGCAGGGTGGAGTCGGGGCCGGCAACCTGGCCGTGGGCACCGATCTCGGCGAGCCACTCCAGGCCGAGCTCCTCGGCCTTGGCCTTGCTCATCACGACGACCGCGGCGGCACCGTCGGAGATCTGCGAGGAGGAGCCGGCCGTGATGGTGCCCTCCTTGGAGAACGCCGCGCGCAGCTTGCCCAGCGACTCGGCGGTGGTCTCTCCGCGGACGCCCTCGTCGGTGCTGACGACGACCGGGTCGCCCTTGCGCTGCGGGATGGGGACCGGCACGACCTCGGCGTCGAAGACGCCGTTCTTCCAGGCGGTCGCGGCCTTCTGGTGCGACTGCGCCGCGAACTCGTCCTGCTCGGCCCGCGTCAGGTTGGCGCTCGCGGCGTTGCACTCCTCGGTCAGCAGGCCCATGGCCTGGGAGGTGAACTGGTCGAACAGCGCGTCGTAGGCCATCGAGTCGACCAGCTTGACGTCGCCGAACTTGATGCCCTCGCGGGACTTGGGCAGGAAGTGCGGGGCGTTGGTCATCGACTCCATGCCGCCGGCCACGATGATCTCGGCCTCGCCGGCACGGATCAGCTGGTCAGCCATCGCGATGGCGTTGAGGCCCGAGAGGCACACCTTGTTGATGGTGATCGACGGGACGCGCATCGGGATGCCGCCGTTGACCGCCGCCATGCGGGCGGGGTTCTGGCCGGCGCCGGCCTGGATGACCTGGCCCATGATCACGTACTCGACCTGCTCGCCGGAGACCCCGGCCTTCTCCAGCGCGCCCTTGATCGCGTGGCCGCCGAGGTCCGGGGCCGAGAGGCTCTTGAGGCCGCCGGACAGGCGGCCGATCGGGGTGCGCGCTCCGGCGACGATGACGGTTCCGGACATGGTGCTCCTCCAGCATGGGGACGGCGGCGCCGCGCTCGGCGACGCCCGTTCCGGCGGACACTACCCACGCGTAGGAACCGCCGGAAGACCGTCTCGGACGGGGCCGCGTGAGGCACTCGTCACAAGGGGTCGCGGCCCCTGGTGGGCTCCGCGAGCATGACGGCATGACCGACTCCAGCACCCCGCTCGAGATCCCCGAGCACCTGTTCACCGCCATCGACCACGTCGGCATCGCCGTCCGTGACCTCGACGAGGCGATCGCGTTCTACGAGCGCACCTTCGGGATGCGCCTGGCCCACCAGGAGACCAACGAGGAGCAGGGCGTGCGCGAGGCGATGATCGCCGTCGGCGACTCGGGCTCCCACATCCAGCTCCTCGCGCCGCTGGACGAGAGCTCGACGATCGCGAAGTTCCTCGAGCGCTCCGGCCCGGGCGTGCAGCAGATGGCCTACCGCGTCACCGACGTCGACGCCGTAAGCGCCATCCTGCGCGAGCGCGGCGTCCGCCTGCTGTACGACGCACCGCGCCGCGGCACCTCGGACTCCCGGATCAACTTCATCCACCCCAAGGACGCCGGCGGCGTGCTCGTCGAGCTCGTGGAGCCGGCCGCCGGCGCGGCCCACTGAGCGAGCTCGCAGCACTGTGGTTGAGACGTCCCTCACCAACCCCTAGGCGCGAAGGTTACCGATCGGTATCTTCGCCGCACCCGTCCGCAGCCCCGCCCTTCCCCTGAGGAGACCGCACCCGTGCAGAACATCCTGGACGCCATCAGTGCCGGCCAGACCGGTGACGCCACCAGCGAGGACTTCGCGAACCTGCAGCTGCCCGAGTCCTACCGCGCCGCGACGGTGCACAAGGACGAGGTCGACATGTTCGAGGGTCTCGCGTCCCGCGACAAGGACCCCCGCAAGTCCCTGCACGTCGAGGAGGTCGCCCTCCCCGAGCTCGGCCCCGGCGAGGCCCTGGTGGCCGTGATGGCCTCGGCGATCAACTACAACACCGTGTGGACCTCGATCTTCGAGCCGGTCTCCACCTTCGGGTTCCTCGAGCGCTACGGGCGGGTCTCGGAGCTGACCAAGCGCCACGACCTGCCCTACCACGTGGTCGGCTCCGACCTGGCCGGCGTCGTGCTCAAGACCGGCCCCGGCGTCACCGCGTGGAAGCCCGGCGCCGAGGTCGTCGCGCACTGCCTGTCGGTCGAGCTGGAGGACCCGGCCGGCCACGACGACTCGATGATGGACCCGCAGCAGCGGATCTGGGGCTTCGAGACGAACTTCGGCGGCCTGGCGCACATCGCCCTGGTCAAGTCCAACCAGCTGCTCGCCAAGCCCGCCCACCTGACGTGGGAGGAGGCCGCCTCGCCCGGTCTCGTCAACGCCACGGCGTACCGGCAGCTGGTCTCGAAGAACGCCGGGCAGATGAAGCAGGGCGACAACGTCCTCATCTGGGGCGCCTCCGGCGGTCTCGGTGGCTTCGCGACGCAGTACGCCCTCAACGGCGGCGCCAACCCGATCTGCGTGGTCTCGAACGAGGAGAAGGCCAAGATCGTCCGCTCGATGGGCGCGGAGATGGTCATCAACCGCTCCGAGGAGAACTGGCAGTTCTGGAACGAGGACAACACCCGGCAGAACCCCAAGGAGTGGCAGCGCCTCGGCAAGCGGATCCGTGAGCTCACCGGCGGCGAGGACATCGACATCGTCTTCGAGCACCCGGGCCGCGAGACCTTCGGCGCATCCGTCTACGTCACCCGCAAGGGCGGCACCATCACCACCTGCGCCTCGACCACGGGCTTCATGCACGAGTACGACAACCGCTACCTGTGGATGAACCTCAAGCGGATCGTCTCCAGCCACTTCGCCAACTACCGCGAGGCGTACGAGGCCAACCGCCTCATCGCCCAGGGCAAGATCCACCCCACCCTGTCGAAGACCTACAACCTCGAGGACGTCGGCCAGGCCGCGCTCGACGTCCACCACAACACCCACCAGGGCAAGGTCGGCGTGCTCTGCCTCGCACCGGAGGAGGGTCTCGGCGTCCGCGACACCGAGATGCGCGCGAAGCACGAGACCGAGATCAACCGGTTCCGAGGGGTCTGAGACCCCCTCCGGAGCCCCCTTCCTGAAGCCGTTCACCCCGGCACCGGCGCGTCCGGTGCCGGGGTGCGGCGTCTCAGGTGGATCGTGGAAGATGGGGGCTCGGCCGTCACCACCGCGATCGACCAGAGGATGAAGCTGATGAGCGACCAGGGTCTGTCCATCTTCAACAACGACCCGGAGCGCAAGCCCGCCGACGTGGAAACGACGGACGAGACCACCCAGGTGATGCCGGTGGTCCCGGCGGACGACGCGGCCGCCTCGCGGCCCACGCCGCCGGCACCCCAGGCGGCCCAGGCTCCCCAGCCCGGCCAGCCGGCCGGCCAGCGGACCCAGCAGCGCCCCGCCGTGACGCGGGCCCCGGCGGGCCGCCCGGCGACGCCGCCGCCCGCCCCCGTCGCCGCCGACTTCCCGGTCGTGCGGCGCGGCGGCTACGACCGCGACGCCGTCGACCAGCGCTTCCGCGGCCTGCTCGCCGACCAGGCCGAGCTGACCTCCCGGATCGCTGAGACCGAGCGCCGCGCCACCGACCTCGAGGCCCAGCTCGTCGCGGCCCGCGAGGAGCTGCGCGAGTACGAGCAGCCGTCGTACGCCGGCCTGGGCGGCCGCGCCTCCGCGATGCTCCGGCTCGCCGAGGAGGAGGCCGACGAGATCCGCGCGGTCGCGAGCCGCGACGCCACCGACATCCTCGAGCAGGCCAACCGCGACGCCAAGGCGATCCGCGCCGACGCCTCCCGCGAGGCCGAGGACATGCGCATGGTCCAGCTCAAGGAGCTCGACGAGATGCGCAGCCGCTCGATCGCCGACGCCGAGCAGGAGCGCGCGCTCGCGCGCGGCGAGGCCGAGGACCTGCTCGCGTCCGCCCGCCGGGAGGCCGACCAGCTGCGCCTGGCGGCCACCCAGGAGACCACCGAGATGCGCACCTCGGCCCAGCGCGAGGTCGAGCAGGCCCGCGCCGCCGCCGACCGGGAGGTCCAGGAGGCCCGCCGCGCCCTCGCGGTGGAGAAGGAGCGCCTCGCCCGCGAGGCCACCGACCACCACAACAACGCGACCGCGGAGACCCGACGACTCGTCGAGGAGGCCGAGGCCCGCGCCGCGGCCGCCGAGGAGCGGGCCCGCCAGGCGACGCAGCAGGCCTCCGAGCACCGGGCGACCGCCCAGTCGGAGTCCGAGGCCCTGCTCGCCCGGGTCCGCCGCGAGGCCGAGCAGATCGTCGCCTCGGCCCGCACCCAGGCCGAGTCGATCACCTCGACCGGGCACGCCGAGGCCGAGCGCGAGGCCGCTGCCGTGCGCGCCGAGCTCGACCGCCTGACCAAGCGCCGGGACGCGATCGTCGCCCAGCTGGCCTCCCTGCGGGACGTCGTCGCCGGGTTCGGCGAGGACCAGTCGTGACCCCAGGCCCCCAGGGGGTCACCGAGGAGGATGACGAGCGGGCCGCGCTGCGGGTCGACGAGCCGGAGGGGCCGCCGCCCGCGGCGCCCGCTGGCCACGCGGCTGACCAGGACGAGGCCTACCTCGGCGAGCTCGGCGCGCCGCTGCGCCGCTCCCCGTTCGTCGTCGGCTTCTTCGGCGGGCTCGGCGTCTTCATCGCCTGGTGGCTCGGCGACCTCGTCGTCTCCATCGGACCGACGCTGATCCTCGTCGTCGTCTCGATGTTCCTCGCGGCCGGCCTGGACCCGGCGGTGCGGTTCTTCGAGAGCCGCGCCGGCCTGCGCCGCTCCTGGGCCGTGCTCGTGGTGATCATCGGCGTCATCGCCGCACTGTCGCTCTTCGTCGTCGCGATCGTGCCGGTGATCAGCGACCAGGTCGCCTCCCTGAGCAGGAACGCCCCCGACTGGCTCGACAGCCTGCAGGAGAACAGGCGGGTCCAGGAGCTCGACGAGAAGTACGGCGTGATCGACAAGGTCCGCGAGTACGTCGCCGCCGGCGACTACGCCAGCGGCATCTTCGGCGGCGTCCTCGGCGTCGGCCTGGCGGTGCTCTCCGCGCTCGCCAACACCTTCATCGTCACGGTCCTGACGCTCTACTTCCTCTCCTCGCTCAAGACCACGAAGGGCGCTCTCTACCGCCTGGCCCCCGCCTCGCGCCGCGAGCGGGTCACGCGGCTCGGCGACCGTGTCATCGAGGGCGTCGGCGGCTACGTCTCCGGTGCCTTCATCGTCGCCCTCTGCGCCGGCCTGTCCTCGCTGGTCTTCCTGTTCGTCGTCGGGCTGGGCGAGTACGCCGTGGCGCTGGCCTTCGTCGTGGCCCTGCTCGACGTCATCCCGATGATCGGCGCGACCATCGGCGCGGTGCTCGTGACCGCCATCGGCTTCGCCACCGAGCCCAAGATCGGCATCGCCTGCGCGATCTTCTACCTCATCTACCAGCAGGCCGAGAACTACCTGATCTACCCGCGCGTGATGTCGCGGGCGGTCGACGTCCCCGGTGCGGTCACCGTGATCGCGGCGCTGGTGGGGGCCGCGCTCCTCGGCGTCGTGGGCGCCCTGCTCGCGATCCCGACCGCCGCCGCCATCCTGATGCTGACCCGCGAGGTCGTCGTCCGGCGGCAGGACGCCCGCTAGGCCGGTCCCCCGGTCACGCGGGGGTGGGCTCGGCGCGGACGGTCTGCCGCTCCCCCAGCTTGACCCCCACGACGCCGGCGAGGACGAGCAGTCCGCCGACGAGCTGCACGGGACGCGGGAGCTGGTCGAGCAGCAGCCAGGCGAAGAGCACGCCCGCGACCACCTCGAGCAGCGCCACGAACGACGCCAGCCGCGAGCCGAGGCGCCGGCCCGCGGCGATGCCGGTGCAGTAGGCCACCGCCGCGGTGACGACGCCCAGCAGCAGCAGCGGCGCCCACCAGGCCACCTCGCTGTCGGCGTAGGTGACCACGTCGGTGCTGGCCCGCATGGGCAGCACGCCGACGAGCCCCAGGACGCCGAGCACGAGGGTGCCGACGACGAGGCCGCCGGCCGCGAGCGCCAGCGGCGGCAGGCCGGTCGAGGCGTCCGCGGAGATGAGGAAGTACGACGCCGCGCCGACCATCGCCGCCAGTGACCACGCCACGCCGACCGGGCTGAGGTCGGCGCCCGAGAGCAGGTCCAGGACGAGCACCAGCCCGAGGGCGGCGACGCCCGCGCCGGCCAGCGTGAGCGGACCGGGCCGCTGCCCATGCCGCAACCAGAGCCACACGACCACCGCGGCGGGCGCGGTGTACTCGATCAGCAGGGCCGGCCCGACCTGCATGTGCTGGACGGCCGAGAAGTAGCAGAACTGCGCCCCCGCGACGGCCAGCGCGCCGTACAGCACGATCGTGGCGGCGTTGCGGCGCAGCACCTCCCAGCGCCCCTCGAGCGCCCACAGCCCCAGCGGGAGGACGACGAGCGCGGCCACGCCCACGCGGACCAGGACCGTGGCCCCCGCGGACCAGCCGGCGTCGAGCAGCCCGCTCGCCAGCGCGCCAGAGAGTCCGAAGCTCAGCGCCGAGACCACCGCGAACGACAGGCCGCCGGCCAGCCGGGTGCCGCTCGCGACGAGGGGCGTGTCATTGGTCAAAGCGCTCATGACCCATGACGCTACGTGCGCCGCTGGTAATCTGTCAACGTGGTTTTCGCTCATGACACCGAGACCTCGCTGATCGCGGCGGTCACCCTCGTCAACACCGCCGAGCCGCCGGACACGCTGGAGACCGTGGCCGAGCTCGACGCGTTCTACGAGCGGTTCGAGTACACCGGTCGGCACGAGCGCACCCGTGCCGAGCTGGAACAGGTCCGGGCCCTGCGGCCGACGCTGCGCGAGCTGCTCACCGCCGACCGGGACACCGCCGCCGACCTGGTCAACTCGATGCTGGCCGACGCGCGTGCCCTCCCCCGGCTCGTGCGCCACGACCGGTTCGACTGGCACCTGCACGCGATCACCTCGGACGCACCACTGGTCGCCCGGATCACCGTCGAGACCGCGATGGCGATGGTCGACGTCATCCGCGCCGACGACCTGGGCCGGCTCGGCGTCTGCGCCGACGACGGGTGCGGCGGGCTCGTGCTGGACCTCTCGCGCAACCGCTCGCGCCGCTTCTGCTCGACCGCGTGCGGCAACCGCAACGCCGTGGCGGCCTACCGCGCCCGCCAGGCCGCCGACGGCTGACCGCGGGACCCGGCGACGACGGCCGGGGTCAGCAGAAGCGCCGGACGCCCTTCGGGCTCACGTTGAGGTCGCGGAGCACCATCGGGAGCCGGTCGCCCCACTGGCGGCAGCCGCGGCGGAAGTCCTGGCGGCGGTACTCGACCGCCACGACCCGCCGGCCGTACGCCGCGACGTACGCGCCGCACTCGCGGTAGCGCGAGCACTCCTCCGCCACGGCGAAGTCGAAGCCGATCCGGCTCCCGTCGAGGCCGGCCAGGTTCTTCTGCCCGACCGCGAGGCCGGCCTCGTGCGCCTCGGCGACCACCAGGCGCGCGTAGGCGAGCGCCTGCCGCCGGCTCAGCAGGCCGCCGCTGCGGGTGAAGGAGTCGAGGTTGTCGTACTCGACCGCCTCGTAGCCGTCCGCAGCGCACCGGTCCACCCAGCGGCCGACGATCCGCGCGAGCGCCGCGCGCTTGGCCCCGGTCCGCAGGTCCAGCAGCCACTCGCCCCAGGCCTCGTCGACGACCGGCTCGCCCTTCGAGCGGAGCACGAGGTGCATCCGCTTCTTCCACGACCGGTGCTCGTCGGGCTGAGTCTGGAAGGCGTTGACGTAGCAGACGTCGTAGCGCCCGGCGGGCTCGGCACGGCGGTCGCGCACCACGATCCCCACGCGCGCGGGGACCGGTCGTGCCCCGCCGAGCTGGTAGTCGGCGTCCGTGCCGACCGGGAGCGGGGCGATGTCCGGAGCCGCCTCCGGGGACGGGGCGGGAGCCGGGTCGGGAGCCGCCGCGGCCGGGCCGGTCAGGAGGGCGAGCCCGAGCGCGAGGGCGAGCAGCCGCAGGAGGATCGTCACGGCCATCAGAAGTCGAAGCCGTCGAACATGTCGCCGATGCCGTCGCCGATCGAGCCGAGGCCCTCGCCGAGCCCCTCCCCGATCTCGCCCAGCGCGTCGAAGCCGCCGAACGCGCCGAACATCAGGCCCATGAACATGAAGTCCATCGCGGCGAAGCTGCCGAAGTAGCCGGCGGCGTAGGGCTGGTAGGCCCGCCCGCCCTGCCAGTACGGCACGCGCTGGGAGCCGACCATGACCTGCCGGATGTCGGGGGCGGCACCAACCTTGACCCGCTCCGCGTCGAGCGCGCAGGCCGGCACGTCGCGCCGGGCGCCGCCGGGAGGGGTCCACGGCACGTCCTCGACCGACAGCCCGTGGCGGGGGTCGAAGAAGCACGGCGGCCGCCGCGCCGGGAGCGGCTCACCGGCCACCCGCGCGCGGACGCACGCCATGGCGTACTTGCCGTCCTCGAGGATCTCGGTCACGTGCTTGATGTCCTCGGGCCGGGTCAGCCGGTCGGCCGCGGTCTTGGCGGCCTCGTAGGAGTCCAGCGCACGCTGGTAGTCCGAACGGGCACCCGCGTCGAGCGGCTGCCCGGCCAGGTCGGCGTCGAGCTCCTGCAGCTCCACGCCGAGCGCGGTGATGTCCTCGGAGGCCAGCTTCCGGACCGGCTCGAGCTCGGCCTGCTGCCGCTCGAGCTCGCGGGCCTGCTTGCGCCGGCTCGAGACGCCCACGGCGACGAGCACCACCGCGAGCAGGACGAGGACGACCAGCAGCTCTGCCATGACCCCAGCCTACGTACTCCGCGGTCGCGGCTCAGGCCGGCGCCGGGGCGGCGCGGTCCTCCTCCGTCCCACCGGGCTGCGGCTCGTCGTCGTCGGCCGTGAGCGGCTGGGCGATGCTCTCCAGGGACTTGCCCTCGGCGCGCACGCCGAGGAAGGCCTCGACGATGCCGCCGGCGATCATCAGCGCCGCACCGATGAAGTAGCCGATGGCGATCTTGGTGATGTCGCCGCTGTCGGAGGCGCGCTCGATCAGCCAGCCGAAGAGCAGCGGGCCGGAGATGCCGCCGGCGGCGGTGCCGATGGCGTAGAAGAACGCGATGCACAGCGCGCGCGTCTCCATCGGGAACACCTCGCTGGCCGTGAGGTACGCCGCGCTGGCCCCGGCGGAGGCGAAGAAGAAGATGATCGCGCCCATCAGCGTCAGCGTGGTGGCGGTGAACCCGTCGAGGAAGAAGCCGGTCACGCCCAGCAGCACGCCCGAGAGCACGTAGGTGAACGTGATCATCTGGACCCGGCCGATCGAGTCGAACAGCGGGCTGAGCGCCAGTGCGCCGACGAAGTTGCTGAGCGCGAAGATAGCGAGGTACCACCCGGTCTGCTCGACGTCGAGGAACGTGGTCAGGGTGTCGCCGTAGGTGAAGAAGAAGGCGTTGTAGAGGAACGCCTGGCCCACGAAGAGCGAGAAGCAGACGATCGTGCGCTTCGGGTAGAGCGTGAACACCGTGCGGGCGATCAGGCCCATGCCGATCGACTTCCGCTGCCGGATGGTGATCGTCTCCGAGACCGGGTCGAGCCGCTTCCCGCTCTCCTCCTCGACGGTGTGCTCGATGCCGCGGACGATGTCCTCGGCCTCGTCCTCGCGTCCGTGGATGAACAGCCAGCGCGGGCTCTCGGGCACGTGCCGCCGGACGACGAGGATGCCGATGGCCAGGATGCCGCCGAGCCCGAAGGCCAGCCGCCAGCCCCACTGGGCGTCGATCACGTTGGGGTCGAGCAGCGGGATGGTGAGCAGCGACCCGCCGGCCGCGCCGATCCAGAAGGAGCCGTTGATGGCGACGTCGACCCGCCCGCGGTACGGCGCCGGGATCAGCTCGTCGATGGCGGAGTTGATGGCGGCGTACTCCCCGCCGATGCCGGTCCCGGTGAAGAACCGGGCGATGAAGTACCACAGCGGGTTCGGCGCGAACGCCGTCGCGACCGTCGCGACGGTGTAGACCGCCAGGGTCAGCAGGAACAGCTTCTTGCGACCCAGCCGGTCGGTGAGCTGGCCGAAGAACAGCGCGCCGAGGCAGGCACCGGCGACGTACACCGCGCCCGCCAGGCCGACGTCGAAGTTGCTGAGTCCCAGGCCGGTGTCACCGTCCTTGAGGGCGTCGGACATCGACCCGACGATCGTGACCTCGAGCCCGTCGAGGATCCACACGGTGCCCAGGCCGATGACGACCATCCAGTGCCACCGGGCCCACGGGAGCCGGTCGAGACGCGCGGGGATGTCGGTGGTGATCCGACCGGTTTCGACTGCCATGCCGCCGCATGTACCCATGGCACGATCGCTGCATGAACGACCTCACGGAGCCAGGAGTTCCCGCCGGCAGGACAAGGTTGGAGGTGGACCGGCTGGTCGCGGCGACCCCGCCCGAGGTCTTCTCGGTCCTGTGCGACCCGCAGGGGCACGTCGCGATCGACTCCTCGGGCATGCTGCAGGGCGCGACCGGGGAGCCGGTGCGCGCCGCGGGTGACACGTTCGTCGTGCACATGGACCGCGAGGCGCTCGACGACCTCCCCGAGATGGGGCGGTACGACGTCACCGTCACGATCCGCGACCTGGTCCCGGACCGGCACGTCTCGTGGACGGTCCTGGGCCGGGTGCGGCCTCAGATCGGGCACGTCTACGGCTACCTGCTCGAGCCCGCCGAGCTCCCCGACGGGACCGCCGGCACCCGCGCCACGTCGTACTACGACTGGAGCGACATCCACCCCGACTGGCGGGCGGCCGGCATCTTCCCCGTCATCTCCGAGGCGGCGCTGCGGGCCACCCTGGGCATCCTCGACCGCACCGTCCGCCGCGGCTACCCGAGGGGCTGACGTGCGCGTCGAGGTCCTCTCGGTCGAGCGTCTGGTCTTCGACGACGGCACTCCCGTGCGGGCGGCCTCGGCCCTCGTCGAGCACGACGGCGGCTGGCTGGTCGCGCAGGACGACGCCACCCACGGCGCCCTCGTCCGCGACGGGGAGGTCCGGCCGGTGCGGCTGCTGCCCCCGGTCGAGGGCCACGACCGGTTCTCCGAGGCCGAGGGCACCAAGCACCTCAAGCCCGACCTCGAGGCGGCCTGCCGCACCGCGGCCGGGGCCCTGCTCCTCGGCTCCGGCTCCACGCCGGCCCGGACGCGGGCGGTCCTGGTCGAGCCGGCCGGGGCCGTGCACGTGGCCGACCTCGCGCCCGTGCACGCCGCGGTCCGCGCCGAGCTGGGCCTGGCTCCCGGCGAGCTGAACCTCGAGGGCGCGTGCGTCGTCGACGGCCGGCTGCGGTGGTTCCAGCGGGGGCTGCCGGCCGCCGGTGTCCCCGCGGCCTGGGTCGACCTGGACCTCGACGCGCTGGTCGCCGCCGTGCTCGGCGGCGGCGCGGTGCCCGTCGGCCTGCTCGGGACCGGGGTGCTCGACCTGGGCGCCGACCTCGCGGTCACCGACGCGGTCGTGCTCCCCGACGGCGGGGTGCTGGTCAGCGCCGCGACCGAGGACAGTGCTGACACCTACGCCGACGGGCCGGTGGGCTCCGCGGCCCTCGCGGTCCTGGACGGGACCGACGTACGCGCACTGGCGCCGCTGCCGCCCGTCGAGGGCGCCGTGGTCAAGGTCGAGGGCGTGGCGCTGGAGTCCTGGGCGAGCAGCGGCGCGGGCGGGCGGCTCGTGGCCACCGTCGACGCCGACGACGCCGACGTGCCCTCGCTGCTGCTGCGCCTGGAGGTCAGCGGGGTGCCGCCTCAGCGGGCGTAGTCGTGGAAGCCCCTGCCGGTCTTGCGGCCCAGGTGGCCGTCGGCGACGAGCTTCTCCAGCGTCGGGGCGGGGGCGAACCCGTCGTGGCCGAACTCCGCGTGCAGCTCCTGCTCGATCGCCAGCGACACGTCGTTGCCGACCACGTCCAGCAGCTCGAAGGGACCCATCGGGAAGCCGACCTGCTCCTTGATCGCGGCGTCGATCTCCTCGAGGGAGGCCGCGCCCGACTCGTGCAGCTTGACCGCGTCGTTGAGGTAGGGGAAGAGCAGGCAGTTGACGATGAACCCGGCCCGGTCCCCGCACGAGACCGCGACCTTGCCGACCTTCGCGCACAGCGCCCGCACGGTCTCGTCGACGTCGGCACCGGTCTGCTCGGTGGTGACCACCTCGACCAGCTTCATGACCGGGGCGGGGTTGAAGAAGTGCATGCCGATGACCGCCTCGGGGCGCGACGTGGCCGACGCGCACTCGGCGATCGGGAGGCTCGAGGTGGTCGTCGCCAGGATCGCGCCCGGCTTGCAGATCCGGTCGAGGTCGCCGAAGAGCTCCTTCTTGACCGACAGCTCCTCGGCGATCGCCTCGACGACGATGTCGGCGGTGGCGAGCGCCTCGCGGGAGGTGGCGCCGGTCAGGCGGGCGAGCACGGTCTCCTTCTCGGACTCCTCCAGCTTGCCCTTGGAGACGAGGCGGTCCAGGGACTTCGCGATCGCGGCCTGGACGCTGGCGACCTTCTCCTCCGAGCGGCCGACGTAGACGACGTCGTACCCCTTGGCGGCGAAGACCTGGGCGATGCCGGAAGCCATCGTGCCGGTGCCGACGACACCGACGGTGGAGATCTCGTGGCGCAGCTGCGGCTGCGCCTGCTCGCCCCCGGCGGCGGCCTCGGCGAGGGTCGAGCCCTCGGCGGCCAGCTTCTCCAGCAGGTCGGCCGGCCGGTGCAGCGGGTCGCCGGTCTCGGCGTACCGCTCGGCGAGCCCGTCGCGGACCGTCGCGGCTCCCATCTCGTCGACCGTCGCCAGCGGGCCCTGCGGGTAGCCGCAGCCGAAGCGCATGCCGGCGTCGATGTCGGCGGCCGAGGCGTACCCGGACTCGAACATCCGGACCGCGTGGTTGAGGTACGGGAGGACCAGCGTCCGGGCGATCTGCTCGTTCGTCGTCATGCCGGGACTATGACAGGTGTCCTACCGACTGGTAACCCCTCGAACGCCCACCGGACGAGGCGCTCGTCACACTCCTCGACGCGGCGCCGACGGCGAGGACCGGTAGATTCGCCGCCCGTGAGACTCGTCGTTGCGCGCTGCCAGGTCGACTACGCCGGACGGCTCACCGCCCACCTCCCGATGGCGACCCGGGTGCTGATGATCAAGGCCGACGGCTCGGTCCTGGTGCACTCCGACGGCGGCTCCTACAAGCCCCTGAACTGGATGTCGCCACCGTGCACCTTCCGCGAGGGCACGACCGAGGAGGGCCAGGTCGAGTGGACCGTCACGAGCCCGAAGTCCGACGACACCCTGCGGATCCTGATCGAGGAGGTCCAGCACGAGTCGGTGCACGACCTCGGCATCGACCCGGGGCTGCAGAAGGACGGCGTCGAGAAGCACCTGCAGGAGCTCCTCGCCGACCACCCCGCCAGCCTCCTGCCCGGGCTGACGCTGGTGCGGCGGGAGTACCCCACCGCCATCGGACCGGTCGACCTGATGTGCCGCGACGCGGACGGCGCGAGCGTCGCGGTCGAGATCAAGCGGCGCGGCGACATCGACGGCGTCGAGCAGCTGACCCGCTACCTCGAGCTGCTCAACCGCGACCCGCTGCTCTCCCCCGTGCGCGGGATCTTCGCGGCCCAGGAGATCAAGCCGCAGGCCCGGGTCCTGGCCACCGACCGCGGCATCGCCTGCGCCGTCGTCGACTACGACGCCCTCCGCGGGCTCGACGACCCCAGCCACCGGCTGTTCTGACCGGGCTCCCGGTGCGCATCCTCCACATCGCCACGCTGGCGGACTGGCGGGAGGCGCAGCGCACCGGCCGCTACACCACGTCGACGTACGGCGTGACGCTCGCCGACGAGGGGTTCGTCCACGCCTGCCGCGCCGACCAGTGGCAGGCGGTCCGCGAGCGGTGGTACGCCGACGCGACGGAGCCGCTGGTGCTGCTGGTCATCGAGACCGACCGGCTCTCCGCGCCGGTCGTCGAGGAGCCCGCTCCGGGGACCAGCGAGACCTTCCCGCACGTCTACGGGGCGATCGAGACGTCCGCGGTCGTGCAGGTCCTGCCGCTGGACGGGCCCGGCGCCCGGGACGTGGACGCCTCGTTCAGCCGGCTGTTCCTCGGCGAGCTCCTCCACCGGACGGCGCTGGCCTGCGTCGTCCTCACCACCGTGGTCGCGCTCGCCCTCCTCGGGGAGGCGGTGGTCCCCGCCGCCGGCTGGGGCGCGGTGCTGGGCACCGCGGCGGGGCTCCTCGTGGGCGTCCCGGTCGCCGTCGCGCTGTCCCGGCGCCGCGAGCGCGCGCTCAGCGGTCTGCTGCCACCAGACGGACGCTGACGGTCGTCCCGACGCCGGGCTCGGAGCTGACCTCGATGGCACCGTCGTGCGCCTCGACCACGGCCCGCGCGATGGACAGCCCGAGGCCCGCGCCGGGCACCTGCTCGCGCACCGCGGACGGCGCCCGGTAGAGCCGGTCGAAGACCTGCTCCACCTCCTCGGCCGTCATCCCCGGCCCGGTGTCGACCACGTGCAGGGTCACGTGCCCCGCAGGCACGTCCTCGACCTCCAGGACGACGCGGCCGCCGGGCGGGGTGAACTTGATGGCGTTGCCGAGCAGGTTGCCGACGACCTGGCCGAGCCGCTGGGCGTCGCCGACCACGCACAGCTCCTCGCGCGCCGACTCGATCCTGACCGTGACCCCGCGACTGCGCGCGGCGAGCCGGGCGTCCTCGACCGACGCGCGGACGACGAGGAGCAGGTCGACCCGCGCGCGCTGGACCTGCATCCCCTCCTCCTGCAGCTGGGCGAGGGTGAGCAGGTCGTTGACCAGCCGCAGCTCGCGGCGGGCGTTGCGGTCGATGACCTGCAGCATGCGCCGCGCCTGCGGGCCGACCTGGTCCTCGTCGAGGTCTCCGAGCAGCTCGGTGTAGCCGACGATGGAGGTCAGCGGCGTCCGCAGCTCGTGGGAGACCGTCGCGAGGAACTCCTCGCGGATCCGGTCGGCCGTCTCCTGGATGCGCCGCCGCTCGGTCACGTCGCGGACGGCGGCCGCCACCAGGGTCCCGTCGTCGGTGTCGATCGGGGACAGCGAGATCTCGACGGGGAACTCCTCGCCGTTCTTCCGCACGGCGTACAGCTCGCGACCCTGGCCCATGCCGCGCACGACCGGCGCCGCGGCGTACCCCGAGCGCTGGGCGTGGTGGCCGGACCGGAACCGCTCGGGCACGAGCTTCTCCACCGGCGCCCCCACCAGCTCGCCGGGCTCGTAGCCGAAGACCCGGTGCACCTGGCGGTTGGACAGCACGATCGTCCCGGACCCGTCGACGATGACCGTCGGGTCGGGCGCGGCCTCGATCACCTCGCGGAACTGACGCTCCTGCCGCCGCCGCTCGGTCACGTCGCGGACGGTGGCGCAGACGTAGGTCGCGCCGGCCACGTCGATGCGCGCGAGGGAGATCTCGGCAGGGAACTCCTCGCCGTCGGCGCGGACCGCGGCGAGCTGGAGCAGCCCCATCGGCCGCTGTCCGTGTGCCCGGGTGAACCCGTCGCGCCGCACCGGGTGCGCCGAACGGGCGGCCACCGGCACCAGGTCCTCGACCGGGCGCCCGACGAGCTCGGCCGGGGCGAGCCCGAAGACGGCCTCGCACCGGCTGTTGGCGGCCGCGATCACCCCGGCGGCGTCGGTGACGACGATCGCGTCGGGGGAAGCCTCGAAGACACCGGCGAACAGCGCGCCGTCGCCGGCCCCTGGTGTCATGGGCCGAACTCTAGGCGGTCCGCGCGTCCTCCGCGTGGACCAGCCCAGTGACCTCGGCCGCACACCCCCAGCTCAGGGTGACGCCGGCCCCGCCGTGCCCGTAGCAGTGCACGACCCGCCCCGTCCGCTCGACCCGGACCGTCGGACGCACCGGCCGCAGCCCCACCCGGTGGCCCAGCACCCGGGCGTCGGCGAGCTCGGGCACCAGCCGCCGGGCCCGCCCGAGGATGTCGCGCGCCGACTCCGGCGACGGCGTCCGGCTCCAGTCACCCTCCTCGACGGTGCCGCCGAGCACGATGTCGGCGCTGCGCGGCACGACGTACGTCGGGCGGAGGCCATCGCTCCCGGACCCCTCACCGGCGTCGAGCCACCACCGGTCGAGGCCGACCTGCTCGACGTGGACCACCTGTCCCCGCACCGGCACGACCGAGAGGTCGGCCGCCAGCAGCCGGGCGCCGATCCCCGCGCAGTCGACCACCACGTCGCCCCCGGGCGGCAGGCCGCCCATGCCGAGCCGGGTGAGGGTGCCGCCGAGGTGCTCGACCCGGCGCACCAGCCAGGTGAGGTACGTCGGCATCTCCACGACCGGAGCCGTGAACGACCAGCCGCCCGACCAGCCCTCCGGGACCGCCTCGGTGCGTGCGAACCCGGGCACGGCCGCGGCCCACCACGGGTCCGGACGCCCCGTGACGTCGCCGTCGCCGGTGTGCACCTCGGTGCCGGCGACCAGCCGCACGCCCGTCCCCTCCTGCCCGGCGAGGTCGGCGAGGACCTCGTAGGACGTGCGCGCCCAGGCCGTCACCCGGTCCTCGGGCAGCGCGCGGTAGGGGTACCAGAGCCCGGCGGCGGTGGCCGAGGTCGTCTCGTGCGGCAGGTCCCGGGCCAGCACGTCGACCCGGTGGCCCGCCTCCAGCAGCCGGACGGCGCAGGTCAGGCCGCTGACGCCCGCGCCGACCACGATCACCCGTGCCATGACGGGCAGTCTGGCAGGGACCGGGTCGTGGGGTCAGGCGCCGGCGACGCGGGGCGCGGTGGGGTCGGCGCCCTCGCCGCCCTGCTCCCGGGCGACGTAGTCCTCGATGTCGTCGATGTCGTCGGCGTTGCGGGTGACGACCGCGAGCAGGTCGCTCATCGTCGCGACCTCCTCGACCTGCTCCTTGATGAACCACTGCATGAACTGCTCGGAGGCGAAGTCGTACTCCTCGCGGGCGGTGCGCAGCAGGCCGTTGATCTGCTCGGTGACCCGCTTCTCCTGCTCGAGCGCGAGGGCGACCGGCACGACCACCCCGTCGAAGGTCGGGACCGGGGCGTCGACCCCGGGGATGACGACCTCGGCGTCGGTGTCGAGGAGGTACTGGACCATCATCATCGCGTGGTCGCGCTCCTCGAGCGCCTGGGCGTAGAAGAACGCCGCCATCTGCGGCATCGTCAGCGCGTCGTAGTGCACGGCGACGGCGAGGTACTGGTTGTGGGCGGCCAGCTCGTGCCCGATCTGGGCGTTGAGCTGCTCGACGAAACGGGGGGCGACCATCAGGCGACCTTACCGAGCGACTTCTTGGTGACCTTGCCCCCGTCGACGCGGACCAGCTTGCGCTTCTTGACGGTGTAGCCCTCGGGGAGGGTCCCCTCCTTGAGCATGCGCAGCGGGCAGCGGCCGCACTTGGTCTTCGAGACGCAGCACTCCCGCTTGGGGAGCTTGCGCGGCTTCTCCGCGGTCGCGACCGCCGACTTCTTGCCGTCGCGCTTCTTGTCCTTCTTGCCCACGCCGTGACTGTAGCAGCGGGTTAGGTGAGCCTCACCTGTCTTCCCGGTCACGTCTCGCGGTGTGGTCGGCGGACCGAGCGGGCACCGCGCAGCCATGGGACGGATCCGCGTCGGCATCTCCGGCTGGACCTACCGCGGGTGGCGGGGCGACTTCTACCCGACCGGCCTGGTCCAGCGCCGCGAGCTCGCGTACGCCGCCGAGCGGATGACCTCGATCGAGGTCAACGGCTCCTTCTACTCCCTGCAGCGCCCGACGTCGTACGCCGCGTGGCGCGACCAGGCGCCCGAGGACTTCGTCTTCGCGGTCAAGGGCGGCCGCTACGTCACCCACCTCAAGCGGCTGCGCGACGTCGACACGGCGCTGGCCAACTTCTTCGCCTCCGGCGTCCTCGCGCTGGGCCCGAAGCTGGGGCCGTTCCTGTGGCAGCTGCCCGAACGGCTGGCCTTCGACGCCGGGCTCGTCGACGACTTCTTCTCCCGCCTCCCCCGCACCACGACCGAGGCGGCGACGCTGGCCGCCGGCCACGACGACAAGGTGCCGGAGGACCGCGCGCTGACGGTGGCCGACGCCGAGCGCCCGCTGCGGCACGCGCTGGAGTTCCGCAGCGAGACCTGGTGCACCGACGAGGCCTTCGACCTGATGCGGCGCCACGACGTCGCCTGCGTCGTCGCCGACACCGCCCGCCGCTTCCCGATGCCCGAGCAGGTCACCTCCGACCACGTCTACGTGCGCCTGCACGGCGACACCGAGCTCTACGCGAGCGGCTACGGCCCCGAGGCGCTCGACCGCTGGGCGGAGAAGTGCCGGTCCTGGGCCGAGCACGGCGACGTCTTCGTCTACTTCGACAACGACGCCAAGGGGTACGCACCGCACGACGCGCTCGCCCTCATCGAGCGCGTCGGCCGCTGAGCGCCGGCCCGGCGCCGGCGCTCAGCCGGCCGCGAGGCCGTTGGCCCGCCGGATGACGTCGACGATGCCGCCCATGATCTCGGTGAGGCCGAAGTCCTTGGGCGTGTAGACGGCCGCGACGCCCTGCTCCACCAGCCGGCGCCCGTCGGAGTCGGGGATGATCCCGCCGACGATGACCGGGACGTCGCCCATGCCGGCCTCGCGCAGGCCCTCGAGGACGGCCGGGACCAGCTCCATGTGCGAGCCGGAGAGGATCGAGAGGCCGACGCAGTGGACGTCCTCGGCGACCGCGGCCGACACGATCTGCTCCGGGGTCAGGCGGATGCCCTGGTAGATCACCTCGAAGCCGGCGTCGCGGGCGCGGACCGCGACCTGCTCGGCGCCGTTGCTGTGCCCGTCGAGCCCGGGCTTGCCCACGAGCAGCCGCAGCCGGCCGCCCAGCTCCTCCCCCGTCGCCTGGACCCGCTCGCGCACGGCCGACAGCTCCGCGCCGGCCTTGCCGGCCGAGGCGGCCACGACGGCGCCGGAGACGCCGGTCGGGGCGCGGAACTCGCCGAACACCTCGCGCAGCGTGCCGGCCCACTCGCCGGTGGTCGCACCCGCCCGCGCTGCGGCCAGGGTGGGGAGCATCAGGTTCGCATCGGTCTTGGCCGCGTCGGCGAGCGCGGCCAGCGCGCGGGCGACCTCGTCCTCGTCGCGCTCGGCCTTCCACGCCTGCACCGAGGCGATCGCGGAGGCCTCGGCCTGCGGGTCGGCGGTCATGATCGCGCCGTCGAGGTCGGCGGTCAGCGGCGAGGGCTCGGTGGTCTCGAACCTGTTGACCCCGACGATGACCTCGTCGCCGGACTCGATCCGGGCCCGGCGGGCGGCGTGCGCGGAGACCAGCTCCTGCTTCATGTAGCCCGACTCGACCGCGGCGATCGCCCCGCCCATCGCCTGCACCCGGTCGATCTCGGCCCTCGCGCCGGCGACGAGCTCGGCGACCTTGGCCTCCACGACCGTCGAGCCGGCGAAGATGTCGTCGTGCTCGAGCAGGTCGGACTCGAAGGCCAGCACCTGCTGCAGCCGCAGCGACCACTGCTGGTCCCACGGGCGGGGCAGGCCGAGCGCCTCGTTCCACGCAGGCAGCTGGATCGCCCGGGCGCGGGCGTCCTTGGACAGCGTCACGCCGAGCATCTCCAGCACGATGCGCTGGACGTTGTTCTCCGGCTGGGCCTCGGTCAGGCCGAGGGAGTTGACCTGCACGCCGTACCGGAACCGGCGCATCTTGGCGTCCGTCACGCCGTACCGCTCGCGGGTAATCTCGTCCCACAGCTCGACGAAGGCGCGCATCTTGCACATCTCCTCGACGAACCGCACGCCGGCGTTGACGAAGAACGAGATGCGACCGACGACCTTCTCGAAGTCGTCCTCGGAGACCTGGCCCGAGGCCTTCACCTGGTCCAGCACGGCGATCGCGGTGCACAGCGCGTACGCCAGCTCCTGCGTCGGCGTCGCGCCGGCCTCCTGCAGGTGGTAGCTGCAGATGTTGATCGGGTTCCACTTCGGGATCTGGTGGACCGTGTAGGCGATCATGTCGCCGATCAGCCGCAGCGAGTGCTCCGGCGGGAACACGTAGGTCCCGCGCGAGAGGTACTCCTTGATGATGTCGTTCTGGGTGGTGCCGGCCAGCTGCGCGGCGACCTCCTCCGGCGTCGCCCTCCCCTCGGGCACGCCCGCCTGCTCCTCGGCCACCACCTGGTACATCGCCAGCAGCCACATGGCCGTGGCGTTGATGGTCATCGAGGTGTTCATCTCCGTCAGCGGGATGGAGTCGAACAGCTTGCGCATCTCACCCAGGTGCGGGACCGGCACTCCGACCTTGCCGACCTCGCCGCGCGCCATCACCGAGTCCGGGTCGTAGCCGGTCTGGGTGGGCAGGTCGAAGGCCACCGAGAGCCCGGTCTGCCCCTTCGCGAGGTTCGAGCGGTAGAGCGCGTTGGACGCCTCGGCGGTCGAGTGGCCGGCGTACGTCCGCATCACCCAGGGCCGGTCGCGCTGGGGCCGGTCCGTCTGGGGGCGATCCATCTGCGTCATGGAGGGAAGGGTAGGACGCTTGATACCGGTTGGTAACCGGTCGTCCGTGTGGGATGGCCGACACACCGGGGGCCCGACCGCGGCACCGCCGCGGGGGCACCGGTCAGGCGCTCACGGCCTCGCGCTCGAGCTCGACCACGCTGCGCAGCCGCGAGAGGTGGAGCATCCGGCGCACCGCCGGCCCGCACCCGCGCAGCACCATGTGGTGCCCGTCGCGGGTGGCGACCAGCGTGGCGACCGCCAGCAGCCGGAGCGCGGTCAGGTCGACGGTGGAGACCTCGGTCAGGTCGAGGACGACGTCGTCGTGCCCGGCGAGGTGGTCGTAGATGGCGTCGCGGGCCTCCGTCGTGCTCCGCACGTCGAAGTCACCGCTCAGCACGAGCGTGGGTCCGTCGGCCACGATGTCCATGTCGCCCCTTCCCGTCCCGGAGGTCCTCCGGTGCTGGGCTCGCCTGCGGTCGTCCCCCGCTTCACCCATAGTGACGCCGCAGGAACCGGGAAGGTTGCCTCCCTACGGGCGATTTCTTCGCGTGTCGGTCGTGGGTTCTTCAACCACGACCGCACCTGCCACCGGGCGGGCGAGCGCGAGAGCGGCGGTGCCGAGGCCCAGGAGCACCGTCCCGACGACCCCGCCGGGCGAGAAGATGTGGTCGGTGTGCACCAGCCAGGCACCCGGGAGCAGCAGCACTCCCCCGGCCGCCCGGACGCCGTGCCGGCGCAGCTGGTCGGCCAGCAGCACGACCACGGTGACGAGGAGGGCCCACGAGCCGACCTCCCCGAGCGGCGTGCCGATCCGGAACAGCAGGCGCACCTCGTCGGGCCGCGGGACCCCCGGGCCCAGCTCGCGCGTCACCCAGCCGGCGGCGATCCCGCTGACGACGTCGAGGGCGGTGTAGAAGGTGGCGTAGGTGTACGCCGCCAGCCGGACCAGCCAGGCGACGGCGTCGGTGCGCCGACCGACCAGCGCCGCCAGCGCCAGCCCCACCAGCGGGAAGACCACGAGGCCGGGCAGGTGCACCCCGAACCAGCGGTCGGCGGTCTCGTAGGACAGGTGGTGGGGGTGGACCAGGCCCACACCGGCCAGCGCGAGGCCCGGGAGCGCGAGCAGCACGGCGTACGCCCGGCGGTCCATGCCGACGACCGTACCGACCGGACGGTGGATAGCCTCCGGGTCATGGTCAACCTGACGCGGATCTACACCCGGACCGGCGACGGCGGCGAGACCCGTCTCGGCGACATGAGCACCACCACCAAGAACGACCTGCGGCTGCACGCCTACGCCGACGTGGACGAGGCCAACGCCCACCTCGGCCTCGCCGTGGTCCGCGGCGGGCTCGACGAGGACGTCGTCGCGGTCCTCACCCACGTGCAGAACGACCTCTTCGACGTCGGCGCGGACTTCTGCACCCCGGTCGTGCCGGACCCCGAGTACCCGCCGCTGCGGATCGAGCAGGACTACGTCGACCGGCTCGAGGCCTGGTGCGACCAGTACAACGACGCGCTGCCGGCACTGCGCTCGTTCATCCTCAACGGCGGCACCGAGGGCGCCGCCCACCTCCACGTCGCCCGGACGGTCGTCCGGCGTGCGGAGCGCTCGGCGTGGGCCGCCTTCGAGGTGCATGCGGAGTCGATGAACAAGCTCGCGATCACCTACCTCAACCGGCTCTCGGACCTGCTGTTCATCCTCGCCCGCCACGCCAACCGCCACGAGGGCGACGTGCTCTGGGTGCCGGGCGGCGAGCGCAGCCGGCCGGGCCGGTCCGACTAGCCGGACCTGTCGCCGGGATCGCCCGGCTCCTGGCCGGGGGCCTGGTCGGCGTGGCCGAGCGAGCGTCCCGGGGCGACGAGGTCGCGGACCCGCCGCTTGAGCTCGGTGACCTCGGGGAAGCCGCCGTCGCGCTTGCGGTTCCAGACCGGCTCACCGTCGACGTCGACGCGGAAGACGCCACCGGTGGCCGGGACCAGCGCCACCTCGCCGAGCTCCTCGGCGAACGTGGTGAGCAGCTCGCCCTGGTACCACTGCGCCCGCAGCAACCACCGGCACTGCCGGCAGTAGGTGATGGCGACCCGGGGGCGAGAGGTCACCCGGCCTCCCCCGCCGGGACCCGCGGCCGTGCGGCCAGGACGGCGACGGCCGCCGGCACCATCAGCGCCGACACCACGAGGAGCGCGTCCAAGGTGCCGACGTGGTCCCCGAGCAGGCCGAGCAGCGGCGGGCCGGCGAGGAACGCGCCGTACCCGATGGTCGAGACCACGCTGACCCTGGCCGCGGCCCGGACGGGGTCGTCGGCCGCGGCGCTCATGCCGACCGGGAACCCGAGCGCCGAGCCCAGGCCCCACACCAGGATGCCGACCGAGACGAGGACGACGTGGCCGCCCAGGACCACGAGCAGGATGCCTGCGCACGCGGCGGCGCAGCTGGCCCACAGCACCGGCGCCCGGCCGAACCGGTCCAGCAGCACCGGGCCCAGCAGGCGGCCACCGGTCATCGCGGTCACGAACAGCGAGAAGCCGGCCACCCCGACCCAGTGCTCCGCGCCGTAGCCGTCGATGAGCGCCAGCGCCAGCCAGTCGTTGGCCGACCCCTCGGCGACCGCGAACGCCAGGACCATCACGCCCAGGGCCAGCAGCCGGGGCTCGGTCCACGCCGACCGCGGCTTCTCGGTGTGCTCGGGCGGCGCCTCGGACGGCAGGAACGTCGCAGCGGCGGGCCAGACCACCAGCACCGCGACCAGGCAGCCCGCCACGACGTGGACCGGCATCGGCAGCGAGAGCGCGGTCAGCGGGATGCCGAGCCCCGCTCCCGCGATCGACCCGAAGGACCAGCCGGCGTGGAAGCGCGGCATCACGGTGCGCCCGAGCCGCCGCTCGACCTCGGCGCCCTCGACGTTCATCGCGACGTCCCAGACCCCGATGCCGATGCCGTAGACGAAGAAGGCGACCGCCGTCGCGGGCACCGACTCGAGCACGCCCGCGGCCAGGCCGGCGGCGGAGAGCCCCACGGCGCACGCCACGACGCCGGCGCGGACCACCCGCGAGGCGCCGTACCGCCCGATCAGCCGACCGGTCGCCGGCAGCGCGAGGATCGAGCCGATCGAGATCGCGAGCAGCAGCAGGCCGAGCGCGGCGTTGTCGAGGTCGAGGTGCTCGCGGATGTCGGGCAGCCGGGCCACCAGCGTGGCGAAGAGGAAGCCGTTGAGGCCGAAGGCCAGCCCCACCGAGTTGCGCGTGCGCAGGAGTGCGGGGTCGGTCGGTCCGGTGGGGGCGGGGGGCGTCGAGGTGTCAGCCACGGGTCCAGTCGGTGCCAGGAGGTCGGGCCTCGAGCCAGGCCTGGAAGCCGGTCAGCGAGGCGGGGCTCATCGCCAGCTCCACCTCGCCCTCGCGGGTGTGGCAGGAGATGACGACGTGGTCGGGGTAGAGCGACATCTGCTCGGGCCCCTCGGGCTCGCGCCGCCCGTCGTAGGCCATCTCGTCGCGCTGCCAGCACCGCTTCGGCCGGGGCGAGAGGGAGAAGATGCGGAACCACTCCAGCGTCTCGCCGGAGTAGCGCCCGAGCCCGAGAAGCCAACCGCGTCCGGCCCTCTCGGACCGGACGCGGTGGCTGAGCTCGAAGGTGCCCCCGTTGCGGGAGAGCACTCGGCGGCGCACGATCAGGGCGACGCCGTAGAGCAGGACGAGCAGGAGCAGCAGGCCGGCTGCGTCGAGCAGCCACTGCCACACCGGCATCTGGTCCCCTTTCCCTACGAAGTGCCGTCACCCTAGCGGGCGGCGACGGCGGGACAGGTGCCGGGTCGTGCAGGTCGTACGACGGGCCTCAGCGGGCCCGCTCGACGGCGCGGATCCGCGCCTCGGCCCGGCGGACGCGGCGCTCGGCCTCGTCCTCCGCGCCGACGAGGCCACGGGCCTCGTCGAGCTCGGCGCGCGCTTGGTCGACGTCCACCTCCGAGGCGAGCACGGCCCGCTCGGAGAGGATCGAGACCCGGTCCGCCGCGACGGAGAGGAACCCGCCGTCGACCGCCGCGACGACCACGTCGCCGCCGGTCTCGGCGATCTCGACGACCGCGTCGGTGAGCAGGGAGAGCATCGGCGCGTGACCGCGCAGCACGCCGACGTCCCCCTCCACCGTGCGGGCGATGACCATGGTGGCCTCGCCGGACCAGACCGTGCGGTCGGCCGCGACGAGCTCCACCGTGAGGTTCTCAGCCATCGTCAGGTCCTCAGAGGTTCTTCTGGATCTCGGCCCACTTGGCCTCGACGTCGTCGAGACCGCCGCACATGAAGAACGCCTGCTCGGCCACGTGGTCGTACTCACCGTCGGCGATCTTGTTGAACGCCTCGATGGTGTCGGCGACGGGGACCGTGGAGCCCTCGATGCCGGTGAACTGCTTGGCCACGTAGGTGTTCTGCGACAGGAACCGCTGGATGCGACGGGCCCGGGAGACGATGATCTTGTCCTCCTCGGAGAGCTCGTCGACACCGAGGATCGCGATGATGTCCTGCAGCTCCTTGTTGCGCTGGAGGATCTGCTTGATGCGGATCGCGCAGTCGTAGTGAGCCTGCCCGATGTACTGGGCGTCGAGGATCCGCGAGGTCGAGGTCAGCGGGTCCACGGCCGGGTAGATGCCCAGCGACGCGATCTCGCGGGACAGCTCGGTCGTGGCGTCGAGGTGGGCGAAGGTGGTCGCCGGCGCCGGGTCGGTGTAGTCGTCCGCGGGGACGTAGATCGCCTGCATCGAGGTGATCGAGTGACCGCGGGTCGAGGTGATCCGCTCCTGCAGCTGGCCCATCTCGTCGGCCAGGTTCGGCTGGTAGCCCACCGCGGACGGCATCCGGCCGAGGAGGGTCGAGACCTCCGAGCCGGCCTGGGTGAACCGGAAGATGTTGTCGATGAAGAGCAGCACGTCCTGGTTCTGCACGTCGCGGAAGTACTCCGCCATCGTCAGCGCGGACAGCGCGACCCGCAGGCGGGTGCCCGGCGGCTCGTCCATCTGGCCGAAGACGAGGGCGGTCTGCCCGAGGACGCCGGCCTCCTCCATCTCGACGATGAGGTCGTTGCCCTCGCGGGTGCGCTCACCGACGCCGGCGAACACCGACACACCACCGTGGTCCTTGGCGACGCGGGCGATCATCTCCTGGATGAGGACGGTCTTGCCGACGCCCGCACCACCGAAGAGGCCGATCTTGCCGCCCTGGACGTACGGCGTGAGCAGGTCGATGACCTTGATGCCGGTCTCGAACATCTGGGTCTTCGACTCCAGCTGGTCGAAGGCCGGCGCCTTGCGGTGGATGCCCCAGCGCTCGTTGACCTCGAACCGCTCGCCCTCCTCGAGGTTGAGCACGTCGCCGGTCGCGTTGAAGACCTTTCCGAGGGTGCCGTTGCCGACGGGGACGGTGATCGGGCCGCCGGTGTCGCGCACCGAGGCACCGCGGACCAGGCCGTCGGTCGACTTCATCGAGATGGCGCGGACGACGCCGTCACCGATGTGCAGCGCGACCTCGAGGACCAGGGTCCTGGTCTCGCCCTCGAGCTCGAGGTCGACCTCGAGCTTGTTGTACATCTCCGGCATCGCGTCCGCGGGGAACTCGACGTCGACGACGGGGCCGGTCACCCGGGCCACACGGCCGGTGGCACCGGCCGCCGAGCCCTGCTGGGTCTCTTCGAAGGTGGCAGTCATGTCTCTCACTCACTCCCGGAGTTCGCGTCGGCGAGTGCGTTGACGCCACCGACGATCTCGCTGATTTCCTGGGTAATACCGGCCTGGCGGGCCTGGTTGGCGATGCGCGTGTACTTCTTGATCAGCTCGTCGGCGTTGTCGGTCGCGGACTTCATCGCCTTCTGGCGCGCGGCCAGCTCCGAGGCCGCGGCCTGGAGCAGCGCGAAGAAGATCCGGCTCTGGACGTACTGCGGCAGCAGCCCGTCGAGGACCGCCTCTGCCGACGGCTCGAACTCGTAGAGCGGGAGCACGTCGGACGCGCCGGGCTTCTCGCCCTGCACGCTCTCCTCGGCCTCGACGACCTCGAGCGGCAGCAGCCGCACGGCCGTCGGCTCCTGGGTGAGCATCGAGCGGAAGCGCGTGTAGACGAGGTGGACCTCGTCCACGTCGCCGTCCTCACCCTGCTCCTTGAGGAACGACTCGATCAGCGCGGCACCGATCTCGGCGGCCACGTCGTACGACGGCTGGTCGGAGAAGCCCGTCCACGCCTGCACGATCGGGCGCTGGCGGAACTTGTAGTACGCCTCGCCCTTCCGGCCGCAGATGTAGGTGTCGATCTCCTTGCCCTCGGCACGCAGCTTCTCCGCGAGCCGCTCGGCCTCCTTGAGCACGCTCGAGGAGTAGGCACCGGCGAGGCCCCGGTCGCTGGTCACGATCAGCACGGCCGCCCGCTTGGGGTTCTCCTCCTCGCGGGTCAGCGGGTGGTCGACGTTCGAGAACGTCGCCACCGCCGACACCGCACGGGTCAGCTCACGGGCGTACGGCGCTGCCGCCTGCGCCCGCTGCTGCGCCTTGATGATCCGGGACGCAGCGATGAGCTCCATGGCGCGCGTGATCTTCTTCATCGACTCCGTCGACTTGATCCGCGCGCGGTACTCACGCAGCGATACGGCCATGCGTCAGCCCCGCTTCTGCTTGACGATCTGCTCCTGGTCCTCGTCCTCGAGCGCCTCGGCCGCAGCCTCGTGGCCGACCTTGATCGACCCGCCCTCGGAGGTCTCGAACTGGTCGAGGAAGGAGGTGTAGGCGCCCTCGACCGCGGAGGCCGTGTCGTCCTCGAACTTCAGGGACTCACGGATCGCGCTGAGGATGCCCTCGTGGGAGCGGCGCAGGTAGTCGAGGAACTCGCGCTCGAAGCGCAGCACGTCGTCGACCGGGACGCGGTCGAGGCGACCGGTCGTGCCGAGCCACAGGGAGACGGTCATCTCCTCGACCGGGTACGGCGAGTAGGCCGGCTGCTTGAGCAGCGCCATCAGGCGCTGGCCGCGGTCGAGCTGCTGGCGCGAGGCCGCGTCGAGGTCGGAGGCGAACATCGCGAACGCCTCCATCGCGCGGAACTGCGCGAGGTCGACCTTGAGCGAGCCGGTGACGGCCTTGAGCGCCTTGGTCATCGCCGCACCACCCACGCGGGAGACCGAGACGCCGACGTCGATCGCCGGGCGCTGGTTCGCGGCGAAGAGGTCCGACTGCAGGAAGATCTGGCCGTCGGTGATGGAGATGACGTTGGTCGGGATGAACGCCGACACGTCGTTGGCCTTGGTCTCCACCATCGGAAGACCCGTCATCGAGCCGGCACCGAGGTCGTCGGAGAGCTTGGCGCAGCGCTCGAGCAGGCGGCTGTGCAGGTAGAACACGTCACCCGGGTAGGCCTCGCGGCCCGGCGGCCGGCGCAGCAGAAGCGACACGGCGCGGTAGGCCTCGGCCTGCTTGGTCAGGTCGTCGAAGACGATGAGGACGTGCTTGCCGTCGTACATCCAGTGCTGGCCGATGGCCGAGCCGGTGTACGGAGCGAGGTACTTGAAGCCCGCGCTGTCCGACGCCGGCGACGCGACGATCGTGGTGTACTCCAGCGCGCCGGCCTCCTCGAGGGCGCCACGCACGGAGGCGATGGTCGAGCCCTTCTGGCCGACGGCGACGTAGATGCAGCGGACCTGCTTGCTCGGGTCGCCGGTCTCCCAGTACTGCTTCTGGTTGATGATCGTGTCGATCGCGACCGTGGTCTTGCCGGTCGCGCGGTCGCCGATGATCAGCTGGCGCTGGCCGCGGCCGATCGGGGTCAGCGAGTCGATCGCCTTGATGCCGGTGGCGAGCGGCTCGTGCACCGACTTGCGCTGCATCACCGAGGGCGCCTGCAGCTCGAGGGCGCGGCGGCCCGAGGTCTCGATGTCGCCGAGGCCGTCGATCGGGTTGCCCAGCGGGTCCACGACGCGGCCGAGGTAGCCCTCGCCGACGGGGACCGAGAGGACCTCGCCGGTCCGGCGGACCGTCTGGCCCTCCTCGATCTTGTCGAAGTCACCGAGGATGACGACGCCGATCTCGCGGGCGTCGAGGTTCAGGGCGAGGCCCAGGGTGCCGTCCTCGAACTGCAGCAGCTCGTTGGCCATGGCCGACGGGAGCCCGCTGACGCGCGCGATGCCGTCGCCGGCCTCCGCCACGAGGCCGACCTCTTCGCGGCTGGCCGCCTCGGGCTGGTAGTCGGCGACGTACTTCTGCAGCGCGTCGCGGATCTCCTCCGGACGGATGGAGAGCTCCGTCATCTCGGTTCCTTCTCTCTTGTCTCTTCGTGAAGTGCGGGGGTGGGTCAGCCGGCGAGTCGACGACGGGCGTCGTCGAGCCGGCTGGACACGGTGCCGTCGATGACGTCGTCACCGATCTCGACGCGGATCCCGCCGAGGACCGCGGGGTCCACGAGCAGGTTGAGGTGCACGGGCCGTCCGTACTGCTGGTGGAGCGCCGCGGCGAGCCGGTCGCGCTCACCGTCGGTCAGGTCGCGGGCCACACGGACCGTGGCCACGCGCTGGCCGTGGGCCTCGGCCGCCACCTTCTGGTACTCCGCGAGCGCAGCGCCCACCGTGCGGTGGGTGCCGGCCAGCGACTGGATGGCCAGTGCGACCGTCGCGGGGAGGGCCTTGCCCTCCAGCAGCGACCGCACGAGCCCGGCCTTGGCCTCCAGCGTACGCGCCGGGTCCGACAGCGCGTCCCGCAGCGCGGGGTTGTCCTTGACCGTCTGGGCGAAGGAGAACAGCTCGTCGGAGAGGCGACCGGCCTGGTCGCCGGCCGAGCGGACGGCAGCGACGACGCCGAGGTGCTCGAGCGCGTTCGGCAGGTCACCGGTGGAGATCCACCGGCGCGAGACCGCGGCGCGGACGACCACCAGGGTCGCGTCGGACACCTTGCCCCCGAGGACCTGCCCGACGAGGCCGGTCTTGGCCTCTGCCGGGAGGGACACGTCGGTGAGGAACCGGCGCAGGGCGCCCTCGGACCGCAGGGTCTGCGACACCGAGAACAGGTCGCCGGCGACGACTGCCGCGGACTCCGAGGAGCCCGAGACAGCACCACCGAGCTCGTCGACGAGCGCGGCCAGCGACTCTGCCGAGGCGCCGCGGAACGAGGCGGACATCAGTGCTCCCCCATCAGTTCCGGCCCGGCGTGCCGGCCTCGAGGTCGGCGAGGAAGCGGTCGACGACGCGGCGCTGGCGGTCGTCGTCGTCGAGGGACTCCCCGACGATGCGGCCGGCCAGCGAGGTCGCGAGGGTGCCGACCTCGGCGCGGAGCGAGGTGACCGCCTGCTGGCGCTCCGCCTCGATCTGGGCCTTGCCGTGCTCGACGATGCGGGTGGACTCGGCCTGGGCCTGCTCCCGCATCTCGGCGATGATCGCCGCCCCCTGCTCGCGCGCCTCCTCGCGGATCCGCGCAGCCTCGTGCCGGGCGTCGCCGAGCTGCTTCTCGAGCTCGGCGAGCTTGGCGTCGGCCTCCGCCTGCTTGGTCTCGGCCGCGGCGAGGCCGCCCTCGATCGCCTTGGTGCGCTCGGCGTAGGTCGTCTCGAACGCCGGCACGACGAACTTCTTCACGAGGAAGAAGAGGATCGCGAAGACGACGAGCGACAGGACGAGCTCGATCGGGTGCGGGATGAGCGGGTTGAGCTCGTGCTCCTCCCCCTCGGCGGCCCTCACCACCATGGAGGTCACAAGTGCTTGCATGCCAGGTCCTTCCGGGTCCTACAGGCGGAGGGCGTGATCAGCTGAGGACGAACGCGAGGGCGATGCCGATGATGGCGAGCGCCTCGGCGAGAGCGAAGCCGAGGATCGCGATCGACTGCAGGCGGCTCTGGGCCTCCGGCTGACGGGCCACGCCGGCGATGTAGGCCGCGAAGATCAGACCGATACCGATACCGGGGCCGATGGCCGCGAGGCCGTAGCCGATCATGTTGAGCGAGCCGTTCAGAGTGCCTTCCACGGCAATCTTCCTTTCGGTGTGTTCCTGCTACTAACTCGGGTGGTGCTGGTCAGGGGTGCTGCTGGCTGAGCGAGGTGCGTGCGGCGGGGCCGCTGCTCAGTGCTCGTCCGCGATCGCGCCACTGATGTACATGGCGTTGAGCAGGACGAAGACGTAGGCCTGGAGGAACTGGATCAGGATCTCCAGGAAGGCGACCGCGATGAAGAGCAGCCACGCGATGATGCCGACCGGGGCGTACTGGATCGCCATCTCGGTCACGAGGTACTCGCCGCCGAGAGCGAAGAGGATCAGCAGCAGGTGGCCGGCGAACATGTTCGCGAAGAGTCGCAGCGCCAGGGTGACCGGGCGGACCAGGATGTTGGACATGAACTCGAGCGGCACGAGCAGGATCAGCATCGGGCCGCCGATGCCGGCCGGGACCGACTGCAGCTTGAAGTAGCCGACGAAGCCGTGCTTGCGGATGCCGGCGACGTTGTAGACGACCCAGCTGAGCAGGGCCAGCGAGTAGACCATCCCGGAACGGGAGAACGTCGGGAACTGCAGGAGCGGAATCGACGCGAAGAGGTTGTTCAGCAGGATGAAGAAGAACAACGAGAAGAGGTACGGCGTGTACTTCTGGAAGTCGTGGCTGCCGATGATGTCGCGGCTGAGGGAGTTGCGGACGAAGCCGTACGCCTCCTCGCCCACGAACTGCAGCTTCCCGGGCACCATCGCGCGCTTGGCCGAGGCGACCTTGAAGAAAGCGAAGACCAGGAAGGCCGCCAGGACCAGCTGGAGCATCGGCTTCGTGACACCGAGCACCGCCTCCTGACCGAGGAAGTCCATCGTCGAGCCGCCGCCGATGGCGGGGAGGTCGAAGTCGGCCGGTCCGGGCGGGGTGAACCCGTCTGCGGAACGCACCACGGCTGCGACGTTCACCAGTTCTCCTCTACTTGTCGTGCGACTGCTCGTGCGGCTGGTCGTCCGGCCGGGCACGGTTGAAACGAGCGAAGGTCATGTAGATCCCGAGCGTGGCACCGATCAGGATGCCGACAGCAACGAGGAAGGTCGTGCCGAGCCACCGGTCTGCGAGCCACCCCAGGACGCCGTACACCGCGACGCCCGAGACCATGTAGCCGAAGGCGTGCCACGGATCGCCCTTCGGGCCGTCCTGAGGAACAGCTGGTTGGTCCTGCTGACTCATGGCGCCCCGGACGATAGCAGGGTCGGGAGGTCATCGATCACACCCGGGCTGCGAGGTGGTCAGGGTGGCCTCACCCGGGGCCTCCTCGGCGGCGCCGGCGCCCGTGGCACCGTCGCCCGCGGAGAGGTCGTAGACCGGGATCCGCACCCTGGACGCGAGCGCCACCTGGACGAAGGTCCAGGCCAGCGCGCCGCAGATGACGGCCCCCGCGAGCCACCCCCGCGACAGCGTGTCGTCGACCGCGCCCGAGGCGTCGAGCGCCGAGAGCACGACCAGGACGACCAGCAGCTGCAGGGCGTAGGTCAGCAGCGCCACGACCAGCGAGGCCGCGGGCAGCAGCCCGGCGACGGCGTGCACCGTCGCGGAGCCGAAGGCGAAGACGACGACCACCAGCGCGCTGCCGACGAGAGCGCCGTACGCCGCGGGGCTGCCGTCGACCAGGGCGCCCACCGCCGCGGCGGCGAGGCCGGCGACGACGGTCCCGAGCGCGGCCCCGAGGAGCACCGCAGTCCCACCGTCACGGCGGGTCCTCGCGGTCTCGCGCGGTGTCTCGGTCGTCATCTCGGCGGCCGTTCTGGGAGGGGTTCGTCGCGGTCGTCAGCGGCCCGGGGGCCGCTCGTGAAAACTATCACAAGGTCTCCGGCGAGGGCTCATCGAGCACCTCCAGGACCTGGGGCTTGCGCAGCACCGGGAGCACGAACGTGAGCACCACCGTGACGAGCGCGAGCGCCCCGACCGCGAGCCACACCCACACCCCGGTGTAGAGGCTCGCGAGCACCGTGGCGAAGGCGATCAGGGCCGCCCACAGCCACATGATCATCACCGCGCGCCGCTGGGAGTGGCCGATCTCGAGCAGCCGGTGGTGCAGGTGCTGCTTGTCCGGGGCGAACGGCGAGCGTCCGGCCCGGGTGCGCCGGACCACGGCCATCACCAGGTCCAGCAGCGGGACCAGCAGGATCGAGACGGGCAGCAGGACCGGCAGCAGCGTCGGCAGCAGGCTCGCCTGCGTGCCCGAGGCGCCGCGGGAGATCTCGGTGCCGGAGAACTGGCCGGTGAGCGTCACCGCGCTCGCCGAGAGCACCAGCCCGATCAGCATGGAGCCGGAGTCACCCATGAACAGCCGCGCGGGGTGGAAGTTGTGCACCAGGAAGCCCAGGCACACCCCGGCGAGCGCCACGCTGAGCAGCGCCGCGGTCGTCGCGCGCGGGGCGTCGTTGAGGCGGGTGAGCTGGTAGCAGAAGACGAAGAACGCGATCGCGCCGATGCCGACCACGCCGGCGGCCAGGCCGTCGAGACCGTCGACGAAGTTCACCGCGTTGACGGTGGCGACGACGACGAACCCGGTCAGCAGCGCGCCCTGGGAGGGGTCCAGGGAGAAGATGTCGCCGTTGGTGAGCGGGAAGAAGACGTACTGGATCCCGAAGGCGATGAGGAACCCGGCCGCCAGGACCTGTCCCCCGAGCTTGGTGAGCGCGTCGAGCTCGAAGATGTCGTCGAGCACGCCCACCGCGCAGATCAGCGCGCCGGCGATGAGCACGACCCCCGCGTCGCGGAACACGAACGGCCCGCTGAGGGAGAGGAACGGCAGCTCCCGGGCGACGAGGTACGCCGCCACCAGCCCGCCGAGCATCGCCAGCCCGCCGAGGTAGGGGATCGGCTCGTCGTGCACGTCGCGGTCGCGCACGGCGGCCACGGCGCCCGTCCGGATCGCGATCTCCCGCGCCACGACGGTGAGCAGGTAGGTCACCGTCGCGGCCACGAGGAAGACGAGGAGGTACTCCCGCACTACGTGGTCGCCCGGCCCTCGTCGGTCAGCGTCGCCCCGAGCGGCTCGAGGACCTCGTTCAGCGCCTCGAGCGAGAGGGCGCCGCGGCGCAGGACCCGGCCCTGGTCGCCGGTGCAGTCGACGATCGTGGAGGCCTCGCCGCCGGGCGACTCCCCCGCGTCGACGAGCACGGCGACCTCGTCGCCGAGCATCTCCTCGGCCTGGTCGGCGTCGGTCGCGGCCGGCATGCCGGAGAGGTTCGCCGAGGAGACCGCCAGCGGGCCGGTCCGCTCCAGGACCTCCAGGGCCACCGGGTGGTCGGGCATGCGCACCGCCACCGTGCCCCGGGTGTCGCCGAGGTCCCACTGCAGCGAGGTCTGCTGGTGGCAGACCACGGTCAGGGGCCCGGGCCAGAACCGCTCGACCAGCGCCCGGGCGTACCCGGGCACCCGCACGGCGAGCGCGTCGAGCGTCGTCGGGGAGCTGACGAGGACGGGCGGCGGCATGTCGCGGCCGCGGCCCTTGGCGTCGAGCAGGTCGCGGACGGCGGCGGGGTCGAAGGCGTCGGCGGCGATGCCGTAGACGGTGTCGGTCGGGAGCACGACGAGCTCGCCGCGCTGGACCGCCAGCGTCGCAGCCTCGACGGCGGCCTCGCGGGCCTCCTCGGTGTCGGTCGGGTAGCGCTCGCTCACCCGGTCATCGTGCCAGCCGCGCCGTCAGGAAGCGCGGCCGACCTGCCAGGTCGAGGTGGTCGCGGACCTCGGTCCACCGGCCGGTCGCGGTGAAGACCGCCGGGGCGAGGTCGCCCTGCGCGTCGGCGTGCTCCGCCCCGACCACTCCCCCGGGCCGCAGCAGCAGCGCGGCGCGCCGCTCGAGGACCCGCATCGCGTCGAGCCCGTCGTCGCCGGAGAACAGCGCCAGGTGCGGGTCGTGGTCCCGCGCCTCGGGCGCGACCGACTCCCAGGCGTCCAGCGGGATGTACGGCGGGTTGCAGGTGATCACGTCCACCTCGCCGGCCAGGTCGTCGAAGGCGGTCGCCAGGTCGCCCTGGCGCAGGTCGACCCCGGTGCCGGCCAGGTTGCGGACCGCCCAGCGGTGCGCGGGCTCGTCCAGCTCCACCGCGTGCACCACCGCCTGCGGCACCTCGTGGGCCACCGCCTTCGCGATCGCGCCGGAGCCCGTGCAGAGGTCGACCACGACCGGTGTCCGGCCCTCCTCGACCAGCGCGGTGGCCCGGTCGACGGCCCACCCGGCGAGCAGCTCGGTCTCCGGCCGCGGCACGAAGACGCCCGGGCCGACCGCGAGCTCGACGTGGCGGAACCACGCGGACCCGGTGAGGTGCTGCAGCGGCTCGCGCGCCGCACGCCGCGCGACGAGCGCGGCGTACTGCTCGAGGTGGGCGGGGCCGACCTGGTCGACCAGCACCAGCCGGCCGCGGGTGGTGCCCAGGACGTGGGCGAGCAGCTCGGCCGCGTCGTGGTCGGGGCTGGCGACCCCGGCCTCGCGCAGCCGCGCGGTCGCCTCGGCCAGCACGGTGCGGCGCGCGGCCGGCGTGGCCGGCGTGCCCGGCGCGGTCACTGCTCGAGCGCCTCGAGCCGGCCGGCGAGGTCGGCGTCGAGGCAGGAGGCGAGCACCGGCTGCAGGTCCCCGTCGAGCACCTGGTCGAGGTTGTAGGCCTTGTAGCCGGTGCGGTGGTCGGAGATCCGGTTCTCCGGGAAGTTGTAGGTGCGGATCCGCTCGGAGCGGTCGACCGTGCGCACCTGGCTGCGCCGAGCGTCGCTCGCCTCGGCGTCGGCGGCCTCCTGCGCGGCGGCGAGCAGCCGCGCGCGCAGGATGCGCATGGCCTGCTCCTTGTTCTGCAGCTGGCTCTTCTCGTTCTGGCAGGACACCACGATGCCGGTCGGCAGGTGGGTGATCCGCACGGCCGAGTCGGTCGTGTTGACGCTCTGGCCGCCGGGACCGCTCGAGCGGAAGACGTCGATGCGCAGGTCGTTCTCGTCGACCGTGACGTCGACCTGCTCGGCCTCGGGCAGCACCAGCACGCCGGCGGCGCTGGTGTGCACCCGGCCCTGGGACTCGGTCACCGGGACCCGCTGGACGCGGTGGACACCGCCCTCGAACTTCAGCAGGCCGTACGGCGCCTCGCCGGGCTCGGGGGTCCCCTTGGCCTTGACGGCCACGGTCACCGACTTGTAGCCGCCCAGGTCGGACTCGGTGGCGTCGAGCAGCTCGACCTTCCAGCCGCGCGTCTCGGCGTAGCGGGTGTACATCCGCAGCAGGTCGCCGGCGAACAGCGCCGACTCCTCGCCGCCCTCGCCGGACTTCAGCTCGAGGATCGCGTCCTTGTCGTCGGCCGGGTCCCGGGGCACGAGCAGCCGGCGCAGGCGCTCCTCCGCGGCGGCCAGGCGCGGGACCAGCGCCTCGGCCTCCTCGGCGAACGTCGGGTCCTCGGCGGCCAGCTCGCGGGCGGCCCCGAGGTCGTCCTCGAGCCCCTGCCAGTCCCGCCACGCCCCGATCACCGAGGAGAGCTGGGCGTAGCGCTGGTTGAGCCGCTTCGCGAGCCGTGCGTCCGCGTGGGTCTCCGGGGCGGCGAGCTGCTGCTCGAGCGCGCTGTGCTCGACGAGCATGCCTTCGACGGCCTCGAACATCGGCGCTCCTCGCAGGTCCTGGGACGGTGGCCGGGACGGGTGGCTGGGGGTGACGGACAAATGACGAGCGCCGGCCCCCGCCATGCGGCAGGGACCGGCGCTCGGTGACAGCTACTTCTTGGCTGCCTTGGCGTAGCGGGCCTCGAAGCGGGCGACGCGGCCGCCGGTGTCGAGGATCTTCTGCTTGCCGGTGTAGAACGGGTGGCACTGCGAGCAGACGTCCGAGCGGATCTGGCCGGACGAGACGGTGCTGCGAGTCGTGAACTCGGCGCCGCAGGTGCAGGTCACCTGGGTTTCGACGTACTCGGGGTGGATGTCCTTCTTCATGGTGTCCTCTCAGTCGCCGGGTCGTCCGCCGCGCCCTGCGGCCGGGACGTGAACCGGAACCAGCACGGAATTGTGCCACCGGTACGAACGCCGGCCCAATCGTGGTTGTTCCCCGGTGGCCGGCCCGTGCCGCCCACCGGACACCACCGGCCTCGTGCCGTGCGTCACGCCTGCTGCGCGCCGGCCTCGAGCTCGGCGGGAGCCGGTGCGGGCGGCACGCGATCGCCCTGGAGACGGAGCACGACGACCACCGTCGTGCCGGCACCCTCCTCGGACTCGAAGAGCACCTCGCCCTGGTGCTTGTCGATGATGGTCTGCACGATCCGCACCCCGAGGCCGGTGCCGGCGATCTCGTTGAAGACGGCGTTGGACGCGCGGAAGAAGCGCGTGCCGAGGCGGTCGAGCTCGGCGGCCGGGATGCCGATGCCGTGGTCGGTCACCGCCACCCGCACCGTCCCCATCGACGCGGTCACCTCGACCTCGACCGGGTCGCCGTCCTTGCTGAACTTCACCGCGTTGCTGAGGATGTTGAGGAACGCCCGGTTGAGCATTGCCCGGTCGGCGAGGACCGGCAGCGGGTCACCGGGGGCGGTCACCTCGACGCGGATGCCGCGGCGTGCGGCGGTGATCCGTACGTCGGTCACCGCGTCGCGCACGACCTGGTCGAGGTCGACCTGCTCGAGGTCGGTCCCCCGGTTCTCGGCCTTGGACAGCGTGAGCAGGTCGTCGATGAGCGTCTTGAGCCGGGTGACGTTGCGCCGCGTGGCCTCGAGCATGCGCTCGTGGCGGGGCGCCATGTCGTCCTCGAACTCCTCGGCGACCATCTCCAGGTACCCGCTGATGGTCGTCAGCGGGGTCCGCAGCTCGTGGGAGACGTTGGAGACGAAGTCGTCGCGCGCGGTGTCGAGCGCCCGCAGCTCGGACTGGATCCGCGTCTCGACGGCCCGGGCCCGGGCCTGCTGCTCGACCAGGTCGTTGAGCGCCACGGCGACCGCCCGCACCTCGCGCGGGCCGGCAACCGCGGCGTGCACGTCGGGCTCCGAGCGCGAGATCCGCTGCACGGTGGACTCGATCGCCAGCAGCGGCTCGGACAGCTCGCGCTCGAGCCGGCGCCGGGCGCGCCCGACGAGGAACCAGCCGAGCAGGCCCAGGGCGACGACCGCGACGATCGTGCCCCGGAAGCGCCACTGCGCGTCCGAGCTGGCCTCGCGCTGACGACGGTCGAACTCCGCGTGCGTGGCCAGGTGGGCCTCACGCACCTCGTCGAAGAGGCGCTGGCCGCGGGTGTAGCGCGCCCGCTGGAAGGTGCCCGGCCCGCCGGGCGCCTCGACCCGCGGCTCGGCGTACTGCGTCAGCCAGGCGTCGGCGGCGTCCTGCTGGCGCGTGACCAGCAGCTCGAGCCCCGCGTCGCCGCGGGCGAACTCGCGCACCCGCTGCTCGTGCCCGGGAAAGCGCTGGAGGGCCTGCTCGTAGTCCGCGAGGGCGCCCTGGTCGCCGCTGCGGGCGTAGGCCCCGACGGCGGCGTCCATGTCGGTGAGGTCCTGCAGGACGTCCTCGTTGGCGCTGGCCGCTGGCAGCAGCTCGTCGGTCAGGTGGTCGACGGCCTGGGTGGAGGCGAGCACACCGGCCACGCAGATCGCCGCCATCAGGGCGAGCAGCAGGCCCAGGCGCAGGAGCACCGGCGCCAGCAGCCGCGCCACGGGCCGCCCGCCGGCGGGAGCCGGGGCGGCGGGCGCACCGGTGGCGGGACGGCCACGCTGGGCGGTCGTCATCGAGCGCTCATCGAGCGGTCACCGGGACGGGACGTCCGGTGTCACTGGGCCCGGGCGAGGAGCGCCTCGACCCGGGAGGCGAGCTCGCGCGGGCTGAACGGCTTGGTGATGTAGTCGTCGGCGCCGGAATCGAACCCGGTCTCCACGTCGGACTCCTGCGCGCGGGCGGTCAGCAGGATCACCGGCAGGTCGGCGAGCGCGGGGTCGGCGCGGATGACGCGGATCGCGTCGAGGCCGGAGAAGCCCGGCATCATCACGTCGAGGACCGCGAGGTCGGGACGCTCGGCCTGGCAGGCCTCCACGGCCGCGGCGCCGTCGGCGACGGCCACGATGTCGTGACCCAGCGTCGAGAGCTTGAACTCGACCAGCTCCCGGATGTCGACGTCGTCGTCAGCGACCAGGATGCGTGCCACGGTCCTGCCCTCCCTGGTTCGTCGGGCAGCCGGGCTGCCGCTTCGTCGGTGCCGAGTCGGGGAGCCCGCTCGTGGCGGTCAGCCTACGGGGTCCGCGTGCGGCGCGGACGGCGGTTGCGCAGATCGGCGCACCGGCCCCGTCGCGCCGCGGCGTACGACGAGCCCGGCCCCGCGCGGCGCGGGTCCGGGCTCGTCGTACGAGCGGGCTCAGTCGTCGTCGGCCGGCGTCGTCTTCTGGACCTGCATCAAGAACTCGATGTTCGTCTGCGACTTCCGCAGCCGCTCGAGCAGCAGCTCCAGCGCCTGCTGGTTCTCCAGGTTCGACATCACCCGGCGCAGCTTCCAGATGATCGCCAGCTCCTCCTTGGAGAGGAGCAGCTCCTCACGCCGGGTCCCGGACTGCACGACGTCGATGGCCGGGAAGAGCCGCTTGTCGGCGAAGTCCCGCCGCAGGCGGATCTCCATGTTCCCCGTGCCCTTGAACTCCTCGAAGATGACCTCGTCCATCTTCGAGCCGCTCTCGACCAGCGCCGTCGCGAGGATCGTCAGCGAGCCGCCGTTCTCGATGTTGCGGGCGGCGCCGAAGAACCGCTTCGGCGGGTAGAGGGCCGCGGAGTCCACGCCGCCGGACAGGATGCGTCCGCTCGCCGGCGCCGACAGGTTGTAGGCCCGGCCCAGGCGCGTGATGCCGTCGAGCAGCACCACGACGTCGTGGCCGAGCTCGACCAGGCGCTTGGCGCGCTCGATCGCCAGCTCGGCGACCATGGTGTGGTCGGCCGGCGGCCGGTCGAACGTCGAGGAGATGACCTCCCCCTTGACCGAGCGCTCGAAGTCGGTGACCTCCTCGGGCCGCTCGTCGACCAGGACCACCATCAGGTGGCACTCGGGGTTGTTCGTGGTGATCGAGTTCGCGATGGACTGCAGCACCATCGTCTTGCCGGCCTTGGCCGGGGAGACGATGAGGCCGCGCTGGCCCTTGCCGATCGGTGCCGCGATGTCGATGACCCGCCCGATGAGGTTGTCCGGGCCGGTCTCCAGGCGCAGCCGCTCGCTGGCGTAGAGCGGTGTCAGCTTGGAGAACTCGACGCGGTGCTTGCTCGCCTCGGGGTCGGTGCCGTTGACGCTGTCGAGGCGCACCATCGGGTTGAACTTCTCCCGGCGCTCGCCTTCGCGCGGCTGGCGGACCTGTCCGACGACCGCGTCGCCGCGGCGCAGGCCGAACTTCCGCACCATCGAGAGCGACAGGTAGACGTCGTCGGGCCCGGGCAGGTAGCCGCTGGTCCGCACGAACGCGTAGTTGTCCAGGACGTCGAGGATGCCGGCGGCCGGGACGAGGACGTCGTCCTCGAGGATCGTGGTGTCGGGCTCGTTGCGCTGCCCGCGACCGCGCTCTCGGTCGCGTCCCCGGCGACGCCGGTTCCGCCCGCCGCCGTCGTGGTCGTCGTCGTCGCGGTCCTGCTGGTCGCGGTCCTGCTGCTCGCGCACGCGGTCCTGCTGGCGCTCCCGCTCCCGGTCCTGCTGGCGGTCCCGGTCCTGCTGCCGCTCGCGCTCCTGCTGGCGGTCGCGGTCCTGGCGGTCCCGGTCCTGACGGTCGCGGTCCTGGCGGTCCTGCGGGTCGCGGCGCTCCTGCTTCTGTCCCTGGTTGCGCTGGCCCTGCTTCTGGCCACCCTGCCGGCCGCCCTGGTCCTGGCGGTCCTGGTCCTGCTTCTCCTGGGCCTTCTCCGGGGCCTTGTCCTGCGCCCGGTCCTGCGCCCGGTCCTGCGACCTGCCCTGCGCCCGGTCCTGGCGGTCGCGCCCCTGGCGCTCCTGCTGCCGGTCCCGGTTGCGCTCGCGGCGGCGCTCGCCGTCCTGCTGCCCGGCGGGCTGCTGCTCGGCGGCCGGCTCGACGGGGAGCTCGGCCTGCGGCTCGGCGCGCACCACGGTGGGCTGCTCCGTGGACTGCGGGATGGGCTGCTCGGCGGGCTGCTCGGCGGCCTGCTCGGTCGCCTCGCCGGGCTGGCCGCCACGCTTGGCGCCCCGGCCACGGGCCGGTCGGTCCGCCGGTCGCTCCGCGGCGGCCGGCTCCGCGGCGGCCGGCTCGGCGGCGGGTCGCCCGCCGGTCTGTGCGCCCTTGATGGCCTCGACGAGCTGGGCCTTCTTCATCGTGGCCGCGCCCGGGATGCCCATGCCGCCGGCCATCGAGCGCAGGTCGGCGATGAGCATCGAGCTGAGCCCGCCACCGCGCTTCCTGGCTGCGCCGCCGGAGGTGGTGGGTTCGATCGTCTCCGTCACGTGAGGGGGTCCTTCCCACGTCGTCAGTGCCGCGGCCGCCCACGCGGTCCGTCCGGCTGCTCGTCAGGGCTCCCACTCCCGGGCCGGCGTCGCCAGCGGCGAGGACGGACCGGTGCGCGGAGGATCTCCGCGACGAACGAGAGGGAGTGTGCACCCGCCGGGTCCGGACTGGCCCGGGAGTCGCGATCGGGTGCTACGCCAGATGTGCGGCGCGCCGTCAATGTACCACCGGCCCGGACGGCCGTGGGGCGGACCACGGGGATCGGCGCGGCGGGGTGGGTCGGCTCAGTCGAGGACGCGGACGCCGTCGGTGCTGACGGCCAGCACGTGCGCGGCCCAGCCGTCCGGGCAGCGGTCGAGCAGCCGCTTCCCCCCGGCCGGCCCGTCGACGAAGGCCAGCACCGTGGGACCGGCGCCGGAGACGACCGCGGGCACGCCGTCGGAGCGCAGCGCGTCGACGAGCGCCAGGGAGGCCGGCATCGCGGGCCGGCGCTGCTCCTGGTGGAGGTAGTCGCGGGTGGCGCGGAGCAGGTGCTCGGGCCGCCCGGCGAGGGCGGCGACGAGCAGCGCCGTGCGCCCGGCGTCCGCCGCGGCCTCCGCGTGCGGGACCTGTGCCGGCAGCAGGCCGCGGGCGACCTCGGTCGAGACCGGGTCGGAGGGGACGAACACCGCCACCGCGACGCGGGGGTCGACCGGCGAGCCGACGGTCCAGAACCCGTCGTCGTCGTGGCCCGAGATCGTGAAGCCGCCGTGCAGCGCCGGCGAGACGTTGTCCGGGTGGCCCTCCATCCGCGCCGCCAGCTCGAAGAGCGCCGCGTCGTCGAGGATGAGGGTGCCGCCAGCCACGAGGGCGCGCGCGAGGGCGAGCCCGCCGACGATCGCGGCGGAGGAGGAGCCGAGCCCGCGGGCGTGCGGCACCACGTTCGTGCACCGCAGGCGGAACCCCGGCGGCTCGGCGCCGAGGGCCTCGAAGGCGACCCGCATCGCCCGGACGACGAGGTGCGACCCGTCGAGCGGCACCGAGCCCGCTCCGGCACCGTCGACCTCGACCACGAGGCCGTCCGCGAGCACCTCCGCCTCGAGCTCGTCGCGCAGGTCCAGGGCAAGGCCGAGGCTGTCGAACCCGGGGCCCAGGTTGGCCGAGGTGGCCGGCACGGAGACCCGCACCGGCCCCTCGACGAACCGGGTCACGCCAGGCCGGCGGCCTCGGCCGCCGCGGTGACGTCGGCGTCGATGACGGTGTCGACGATGCTCTGGCCGCTGGCGGCGAAGCCCTCGAGCGCGGTGGCGGTGTCCTTGAGCCCGTGGCCGGTGACCGTGATCGCCACGGTGCTGCCGGCGTAGGACTCCCCGGCCGCGAGCTCCTGCAGCAGCCCCGCGATGCCGGCGGCGGAGGCGGGCTCCACGAAGACCCCGTCGTGGGCGGCGAGCTGGCGCTGCGCGCTGAGGATCTGGTCGTCGCTGACCGAGCCGAACCGGCCGCCGGACTCGTTGCGGGCGGCCTCGGCGAGCTTCCAGGAGGCCGGGTTGCCGATCCGGATCGCGGTCGCCTTGGTCTCCGGGTCGGGGAACGGCTCACCGGTCACCAGCGGCGCCGCGCCCTCGGCCTGGAAGCCGCGCATGACCGGCGTCCGCGTCGCCATCCCGAGGGCGGCGTACTGGGTGTAGCCGAGCCAGTACGCCGAGATGTTGCCGGCGTTGCCGACCGGCAGCAGGTGGTAGTCGGGGGCGTCGCCGAGGAAGTCGACGATCTCGAAGGCGGCGGTCTTCTGGCCCTCGAGCCGCACCGGGTTGACCGAGTTCACCAGCGCGACAGGGAAGTCCCAGGCGAGCTGGCGGGCCAGGGCGAGGCAGTCGTCGAAGTTGCCGCGGACCATGACCACCTGGCCGCCGTGCATGATCGCCTGGGCCATCTTGCCGGCGGCGATCTTGCCCTCGGGGACGAGCACGAGCGGCTTGAGGCCGGCCTTCGCGGCGTACGCCGCCATCGACGCCGACGTGTTGCCCGTCGACGCGCAGACCACGGCCTCGGCACCCTCCGCCTTCGCGCAGGAGATGGCCGCGGTCATGCCGCGGTCCTTGAAGGAGCCGGTCGGGTTGCTGCCCTCGACCTTGAGCCAGACGTCGGCACCGGTGAGGCCCGAGAGCCAGCCGGAGTGGACGAGCGGCGTGCCGCCCTCCCGGAGGGTGACCGCGGGCGTGCCGGCGGGGATCTCCAGCAGGTCGCGGTACTCCTCGATGACACCCCGCCACTGGTGGGTGGCCGTGCGCGTGCTCACTCCTGCTCCCCTTCCACCCGCATCACCGAGGTGACCTCGCGGACGATCTCCATGCCCCGCAGGTGCTCCACGGTGGCGCTCAGCTGGGCGTCGGTCGCCTCGTGCGAGACCACGACCAGCTGGGCGTCGTCGTCACGACCCTCCTGGCGGACGGTCTGGATCGAGACGCCGTGCTCGGCGAAGGCGGTCGCGACCGCGGCCAGCACGCCGGCGCGGTCGTCGACGTCGATCGCGACGTGGTAGCGCGTCCGCGCCTCCCCCATCGGCAGCACGGCCCGGTCGGCGTACGCCGACTCCCCCGCGCCGCGCGTGCCGGCGAGCAGGTTCCGCGCCACCGTGACCAGGTCGCCGAGGACCGCCGAGGCGGTCGGCGACCCACCGGCTCCGGGGCCGTAGAACATCAGCTGTCCGGCGGCCTCGGACTCGACGAACACCGCGTTGTAGGCCTCGCGGACCGAGGCGAGCGGGTGCGAGCGCGGGATCATGGCGGGGTGGACGCGGACGGCCACCGCCTCCTCGCCGTCCTCGCCCGAACGCAGCTCGCAGATCGCGAGCAGCTTGACGACCGCTCCCATGTCGGCGGCGGACCGGACGTCGGCGGCGGTGACCTCGGAGATGCCCTCGCGGTGCACGTCGGAGGCGGTCACGCGGGAGTGGAACGCCAGCGAGGCCAGGATCGCGGCCTTCGCGGCGGCGTCGAAGCCCTCCACGTCGGCGGTGGGGTCGGCCTCGGCGTACCCGAGCTCCTGGGCCTCCTCGAGGGCCTCGGTGAAGCCGGCGCCGGAGGAGTCCATCTTGTCGAGGATGAAGTTCGTGGTGCCGTTGACGATGCCCAGCACGCGCGTCACGCGGTCGCCGGCCAGCGACTCGCGCAGCGGCCGCAGGATCGGGATGGCACCGGCGACGGCCGCCTCGTAGTAGAGGTCGCGCCCGGCCTTCTCGGCGGCCTCGAAGAGCGTCGGACCGTCCTCGGCGAGCAGCGCCTTGTTGGCGGTCACCACGCTCGCGCCGTTCTCCAGCGCGGAGAGGATGAGCGAGCGGGCGGGCTCGATCCCGCCGATCACCTCGACCACCAGGTCGACGTCGTCGCGGGCCACCAGGCCCGCCGCGTCGGTCGTGATCAGGCCGTCGGGGACCTCCACCTCGCGCGGTGCGTCGAGGCGGCGCACGGCGACGCCGGCCAGCTCGACCGGCACGCCCACCCGGGCCGCGAGGTCGTCGGCCTGGTCCCGCAGCAGCCGCACCACCTGGGAGCCCACCGAGCCGCAGCCGAGCACCGCCACCCGGAGCGTGCCGGGTCGCTTGTCGCCCTCCATCACAGATCACCCACGTCAGTCGCCAACAGGTCGTCCTCAGTCTCCCGCCGCAGGAGCACGCGCGACGCACCGTCCCGCACCGCGATCACCGGAGGCCGCAGGAGGTGGTTGTAGTTGGAGGCCATCGAGCGGCAGTAGGCGCCGGTCCCGGGGACGGCGACGAGGTCGCCGGGAGCCAGGTCGCCGGGCACGAACTCGTCCTTGACCACGATGTCGCCGGCCTCGCAGTGCTTGCCGACGACGCGGCCGAGCACCGGGTCTGCGTCGGAGGTGCGGGAGGCGAGCGTGCAGGAGTAGTCGGCGTCGTAGAGCGCGGTGCGGATGTTGTCGCTCATCCCGCCGTCGACGGAGACGTAGGTGCGCGAGGCGCCGCCGTCGAGGCTGACCTCCTTGACGGTGCCGACCTCGTAGACGGTGCACATCGAGGGTCCGACGATCGCGCGGCCCGGCTCGATCGACAGCGCCGGCCGGTCGATGCCGAGCGCCCGGCACTCGTGCTCGACGATCGCGGTCATCTCGGCGGCCAGGCGTGCGGGCTCGGCCGGGTCGTCCTGGGTGGTGTAGGCGATGCCGAAGCCGCCGCCGAGGTCCATCTCCGGCATGTCGACGCCGAGCTCGCGGGACACGGTGGCGTGCAGCGCCAGCACCCGGCGGGCGGCCACCTCGAAGCCCGCGGAGTCGAAGATCTGGCTGCCGATGTGGGAGTGCAGGCCCCGCAGCTCGAGCGCCTCGGCGGCGAGCACGCGACGTACTGCGTCCAGGGCGTGGCCGGAGGTGATCGAGAAGCCGAACTTCTGGTCCTCGTGGGCGGTGGCGATGTACTCGTGGGTGTGGGCCTCGACCCCGGCGGTCACGCGGACCATCACCGGGACGCTGGCGCCCTCCTCGGCGGCGATCCGGGCCAGCCGCTCGATCTCGTGGAAGGAGTCCACGATGACCCGCCCGACACCGAGTCGTACGGCGCGGCGCAGCTCGCCCTCGGACTTGTTGTTGCCGTGGAACTCCACCCGCTCCATCGGGAACCCCGCGCGCTCGGCGACCGAGAGCTCGCCGCCGCTGCAGACGTCGAGGCAGAGCCCCTCCTCCGCGATCCAGCGCGCGACCGCCACGGAGATGAAGGCCTTGCCCGCGTAGTAGACGTCGTAGTCGGCGAAGGCGTCGCGGAAGGCGCGGGCGCGCCCGCGGAAGTCCGCCTCGTCCAGGACGAACGCCGGCGAGCCGTGCTCGGCGACCAGGTCGGTCAGCGCGACGCCGCCGACGGTCAGCACGCCGGCGTCGTCCTTGTGCGCCGTGGTCGACCACAGCTGCGGGACCAGGTCGTTGGGGTCGGCGGGCGGGCGCAGCCAGGAGGGGCCGCGGAAGGCGCCGGGCGCGTGCGCCCAGCCTGCTTCGTGGGTCATCTGCTCACATCCGGTCGGGGGCGGTGACGCCGAGGAGGTCCAGGCCGTTGGCCAGGACGGTCCGCGTCGCCTGGACCAGCAGCAGGCGCGCCCGGTGCAGGTCGGTGGTCTCCTCGTCGCCCATGGGCAGCACGCGGCAGCTGTCGTAGAACCGGTGGTAGGTGCCGGCCAGCTCCTCGAGGTAGCGGGCGACGCGGTGCGGCTCGCGGAGCTCCGCGGAGCTCGCGACCACGCGCGGGAACTCCGCGAGCGCCCGCAGCAGCAGCCCCTCCTTCTCGTGCGTGAGGAGCTCGGGGTGCGGGGCGGCCTCGACGCCGAGGTCGGCGGCGTTGCGCAGCAGGCTCGCGACGCGGGCGTGGGCGTACTGCACGGTGAAGACGGGGTTCTCGTTGGACTGCCGGGTGATCTCGGCGACGTCGAGCACGAGCGGGGAGTCCGCCGGGTAGCGCGCCAGCGAGTAGCGCAGGGCGTCGACGCCGATCTCGTCGGTGAGCTCCTCGAGGGTGACGATGGTGCCGGCGCGCTTCGACAGGCGCAGCTCCTCGCCGTCGCGGAGGATCTTGACCAGCTGGCCGATGAGGACCTCGAGCGTCTGCGAGGGGTCGTCCCCGACGCAGGCGGCCATCGCGCGCAGCCGGCCGACGTACCCGTGGTGGTCGGCGCCGAGCAGGTAGATGCAGCGGTCGAAGCCGCGGCCCCGCTTGTCGAGGTAGTAGGCGGTGTCGGAGGCGAAGTACGTCAGCTCGCCGTCGGACTTGATGAGCACCCGGTCCTTGTCGTCGCCGAAGTCGGTCGTGCGCATCCACAGCGCGCCGCCCTCCTCGTAGACCGTGCCGAGCTCCTTGAGCCGCGCGAGCGTCTCGGGCACCGAGCCGGACTCGTGCAGCGAGAGCTCGGAGAACCACACGTCGAAGTGGGTGTTGAACGCCGCGAGCTGCGCCTGCTGCTGGGCCAGCTGGAGCTCGTAGCCCTTCTCGCGCACGGCCGCGCGCCGCTCCTCGGCCGGGAGGTCGAAGATCCCCGGGCTCGCCTCGCCGACGGCCTTGGCCAGGTCGCCGATGTAGGCGCCGGCGTACCCGTCCTCCGGCGCGGGCCGGCCGAGCGCGGCGGCGATGATCGAGTCGGCGAAGTGGTTCATCTGCACGCCGCGGTCGTTGATGTAGAACTCGCGGGTCACCTCGGCGCCCGCGGCCGCGAGCACCCGGCCGATCGCGTCGCCGAGCACCGCCCACCGGGTGTGCCCCAGGTGCAGCGGGCCGGTCGGGTTGGCCGAGATGAACTCGACGTTGACCCGCTGTCCGGCGAGCGTCGCGGTGTGGCCGTACCGCTCACCGGCCGCGACGATCTCGGCGGCCACCACGCCCTGGGCCGCGGCCTCGACGGTGATGTTGAGGAACCCGGGCCCGGCGACCTCGACGTCGCTGATCCCCTCGGCGGCGCGCAGTCGGTCGGCCAGCAGCTCGCCCAGCGCACGGGGGTTCGTCCCGGCCTTCTTGGCCAGCTGCAGCGCGACGTTCGTGGCGTAGTCGCCGTGCCCCTTCTGACGGGGACGCTCGACGGTGACCTCCGCGGGTACGCCGTCGGGCAAGGTGAGCGCACCCTGCTCGACGAGGGCCGTCAGGCCGTCGACGATGGTCGTGGAGAGCTGCGCGGGAGTCACCGTCCAAGCCTATCGGCGGGCACCGGTTTCTCCCGCACGGCCGGGGCCGGGTACGGTTCCACCGCGCGCCCCGAAGTGCTGGGGCGGCGCGTGCCTCCGTAGCTCAGGGGATAGAGCACTGGTTTCCGGTACCAGGTGTCGCAGGTTCGAATCCTGCCGGAGGCGCCACACCGAACGGCCTCCCGGGCATCCCGGGGGGCCGTTCCGTATTCCTGGCCCCACCGGGTACCCGCCCGCACGGGTCTAGACACCCCTCCCCCTCCCACGTGACGCACGTAACGAACCCTCGGGGTGCCCGTTGCAGGCGGTGAGGCGGCTTCCCCGGGCCGGCTCCCGGAGGACGGGCCTCGGCTGTCCGCACCGGCCACGGGCCCCTCGCGGTCCGGTCACCAGGTCCCGTCGCCCGGCCGGGGAGGGTCGAGCGACGCCAGCCACGAAAGCAGGAAAGCGTGAAGAAGACCCTGAGCAGGGCGGTCGCGGTCACCGCGGCCAGCACGGCCGGCCTCGCCGCCGCTCTCGTCGTCACCCCCACCGCCACCGCCGAGACCGCCCCGAAGGCCGCCGTCTCCGCCCCGGCCGGGGCGCTCACCACGAGCGGCCGGCTCGAGAGGACCGGCTTCGGCTACAAGGCCGACGTCTTCGGCGCCAAGGTGCTGCTCGAGGGCGTCGAGGTCCGCGGCCTCAAGGACGGCTACGCCCAGCAGCGCTGCACGACCATGGCCGGCCGCGTCGCGGAGAAGCAGTCCCAGCTCGCCCTGCCCGAGGACCTCGTGCCGCTGGTGGACCTCTCCCTCACCAAGCAGCGCTCGGAGACCTACCAGGAGGGCGGCCGCACCGGCGTCCGCGGGATCAGCACCATCGCCGACATCGCCGTCGGCGGCGAGGTCCCCGGCCTCGGCGAGCTCCCCCGGCTCAAGATCGAGGGCCTGCAGTCGGTCGCCGACGCCTTCCACGACGGCCGCTCCTTCGACCACGAGGAGTCCTTCGGCTTCAAGGGCATCTCGCTGGACTACGACGGCACCGTCGTCGACGGCACGCCGCTCGCCGCTCTGCTCGACATCCTCAACCAGGTCACCGCGCCGGTCTCCCAGGTCGTCAACCAGGTCATCGACCTGCTGACCAGCCTGCTGCCCGGCCAGGCGATCCGGATCCCCGGGCTGGGCTCGCTCGCGCTCGGCACCGCCAAGGGCAGCGCGAACGCCACCTCCGGCACCTCCGAGGCGTACGCCCTCAAGCTCGAGATCACCGCGACGGGCAACCCGACGGTCCTGCAGCTCGGCCGCGCCCGCACCCGGATCTCCGAGGCCGGCCCCGCCGGCGTCTTCCGCGGCACCGCCACCGGCGCGAACATCCTCGGCGACGTCCCGCTGCTGAACCTCGGCAACCTCGGCCAGCGATCGATCCCCTGCGAGGGCACCGACGGCAGGGTCGTCACCCAGAAGGCCGCGCACTACTCGCTGCTCGGCGGGCTCGTCGACGTCAGCGGGGTGACCTACAAGCTCATGGGCGACCACCTCAGGGGCGGCGCGGCGAAGGCCATGATCGGCACCGACCTCGGGACCGTCGCCGTCCCGACCCTGGGCCTGGAGATCAAGGGCCTCTCCTCCCTGGTGCACCTCAAGCGCTCGACCACCTCCGGCAAGGTGGCGCCCAGGGTCACGACCAAGTACCTGCAGATCCTGCACGACGGCCGGCCCGTCAGCCTGCGCGCCGGGGACTCCTACGACCTGGGTGACGGGAACTTCCTGAACTTCAAGAAGCTCTTCGACCGCACCTTCCACGGGATCGGCGTCCACGGCCTGACCCTCCAGCTCGCCGGCATCGGCGTCCTGGACCTGGCCTCGTCCGCGGGCCGCATCTTCCCGCGCTGACGCCCGCACGACCCGATAGACCCGCCGGGCCGGCCCCCTCGAGGGGCCGGCCCGGCTGTCGTCGGTGCGCCGGCCGGTCGCTCAGCAGCCCCGGAGGGAGGCGTCGGAGCGCGCCGCGGCGCCGTACCGGCGCGCCTGGGCGACCGAGGGCCGGACGATCGAGGCGGGACCGACGGTGCCGATCGTGCCCTGGACGACGCAGGTCGTGACCTTCGTCGGGTCGATGTGCGCGAGCGCCTGGGCGAGGCGGAACAGCTCGTCGGGCGGGAGGTCGGTGTGGAGGTGCTCCATGACGGTCAGCACGCCGCGCGCGATGAAGCCCGGCTCGTCCGCCCGGGCCCGGACGGCCTGCTGGATCCCGCGCAGCACGCGCTGCTGGTTCGCGGAGCGGTCGAAGTCCCCGCCGGCGAGCGACTTGCGGACCCGGGAGAACGCCATGGCGCCGTACCCGTCGAGCCTGATCCGGCCGCGCGCGAAGCCCTGGGGCTTGAGGTGCTCGTCGGAGAAGCGCCGCGGGTTGCGGACGTGGATGCCCCCGATGTCGTCGACCATGTCCTCGAAGAACGGGAACCGGGTCACGAGGACGTACTGCGGCTGGACGCCGACGAGGTCCCCGACCGTCCGGCCGACCAGCTGGGGCCCGCCGTAGGTCAGTGCCGAGTTCACCCGGCCGTGGCCGTGCCCGGGGATGGGGACCCAGGAGTCCCGCGGCACGCCGATCGCGACCGCCGAGCCGGTGCGGGTGTTGAGGCCGACCAGCTGGATGGCGTCGGCGCGCACGTCCAGCATCGACTGGCCGGGACGGGCGTCGGACCCGACCGCCAGCACCCACAGCACGTCGGAGTCCTGGACCGCCACGCCGTCGGCGCGGTCGACCTCGACCAGCACCAGGTCGGTGGGGTGGACCGCAGCGTCGGGGACGACGAGCGCCGCCGTCGCCAGGACGGCCGCGAGCACGCCGGCCCGCACCGCGCTCCGCACCCGTGCGAACCGGGACCGCATCAGGACCTCCCCCGCGAGACGTCGTAGCCGAAGACCTGCCAGGCGCCCTCGCGACGGGCGAGGTACAGCCGCCCCTGCACGCGGTCGCGCCGCTCGACCTGCCCGCTCGTGGTGAACCCGAGCAGCACCCGGGCCGTCACGCCGACCGGCCGGCCGCGCACGGCGAGCACGTCGAGGCGCAGCTCGCGGCGACGTACGTCGACGCCGTCGATGCGGCCGGCGAGGCCGACGTTCGTCATCAGCCGGAGGTCGCGGCGCGCCTCGTCCTTCGCCCCGCTGCTGAACCCGGGGAACGCCTGCCGGAAGCCGCCCTCGCGTGGGAAGTCGCCACCGACGTACGCCGCGTCCAGCCAGCCGTCGACGACGCGCGCAACGTCCTTCTTCAGCCGCGCCCGCCGGGCGGCGGGCAGCCGGCCGGTCACCTCCGTGACCGTGGTCGTCGTCGGGACGGATCCCGCCTCCGCGCGGACGAGGGCCGCCTGCCGGTGGCCGCCCCGCTCGGCGTCCGGCGCGCCGTCGCCGGAGCACGCGGTGGCGCCCAGCATCAGCGCCGCCGCGACCAGCGTCGCGACGAGGCGTCCGGGCCGTCGGGGCCCTCGAGGCCCGTCGAGGGGCGTCCCGTGAGGGGTCCGGGTCATCGTGGCCGCGCTCCTTGAGTGCACTAAGTCGATCGAGCGCACTCATGTTCACCCACGGGCGACGGGACGACGGTAGCCGCGCCGGTGTGGATCGGGTCATACCGCGTTCGACAGGCGACCCTGACCCGCGCATTCCCTTCCCCGGGGGACTAGCCTTGGCCCTCGACACCCACCCCCGCGCGCTCACTTGGGAAGAGGCGAAGCAAGTCGTGCCGCAGTCCTCTGGCAACCACTCCTCCGAACGTTCGTCCGTCTCGGAACCACCCGCTGACTTCGGAGCCAACGAGTGGCTCGTCGAGGAGATGCACGAGCAGTACAAGCGTGACCCCGGCAGCGTCGACCCGATGTGGGTGAAGTACTTCACGAGCGACGAGGCCGGCGCCGGAGCAGGCAACGGCGCGCCGAACGGCGCCTCCGCGAACGGGCCGACCCAGCAGGCGCCCGCGAAGCCGAAGGCCGCCGAGCCCGCCCCCAAGCAGGCCGCACCCAAGCAGGCCGCACCGGCGAAGGCCGCGCCGGCGAAGGCCGCGCCGGCGAAGGCCGCGCAGCCGACCGAGCCCAAGGCCACGCCGCGCCCGGAGACGAAGGCCGCCGAGCCGGCCAAGGGCACCTCCTCCCCCACCCCCAAGGAGTCGCGCCCGGCGGACCCCGCCACGGCGAGCGACGAGCCGTCGTTCACCGTGCTGCGCGGCATCGCCGCGGCCACGGCGAAGAACATGGACATCTCGCTGTCGGTGCCGACCGCGACGTCCGTGCGCAACATGCCGGTCAAGCTGCTGTGGGACAACCGGATCGTCATCAACGGTCACCTCGAGCGCGCGCGCGGCGGCAAGGTGTCCTTCACCCACCTCATCGGCTACGCCATCATCAAGGCGATCAAGGCGCTGCCGGCGATGAACAACACCTACGGCGAGGTCGACGGCAAGCCGACCCTGGTCACCCCCGCGCACATCAACCTCGGCCTCGCCATCGACCAGGTCAAGTCCGACGGCAGCCGCCAGCTGGTCGCCCCGTCGATCAAGGCCTGCGAGTCGATGGACTTCGCGCAGTTCTGGACCGCCTACGAGGACATCGTCCGCAAGGCCAAGAACAACAAGCTGACGATGGAGGACTACTCCGGCACGACGGTCAGCCTCACCAACGTCGGCGGCCTGGGCACGAACAACTCGGTCCCGCGCCTGATGCAGGGCCAGGCGGCCATCATCGGCGTCGGCTCCATGGACTACCCCCCGGAGTTCCAGGGCGCCTCCGAGGAGACGATCTCGCGCAACGCGATCTCGCGGATCATGACCATGACCTCCACCTACGACCACCGCGTCATCCAGGGCGCGCAGTCGGGTGAGTTCCTGGGCCAGGTCCACAAGTACCTCCTGGGCCAGGACGGGTTCTACGACGAGATCTTCCGCTCGCTGCGCATCCCCTACGAGCCGATCCGCTGGAACGCCGACGTCTCGGCCTCCCACGACGACGAGATCGACAAGCAGGCCCGGATCCTCGAGCTGATCCACGCCTACCGCGTGCGCGGCCACCTGATGGCCGACACCGACCCGCTGGAGTACCGCCAGCGCAGCCACCCCGACCTGCGCATCGAGTCCCACGGGCTGACCCTGTGGGACCTGGACCGGGAGTTCCCCACCGGCTCCTTCGGCGGCGAGGGCCGGCGCTTCATGAAGCTGCGCCACATCCTCGGCACCCTGCGTGACTCCTACTGCCGCACCACCGGCATCGAGTACATGCACATCATGGACCCCGAGCAGCGGCAGTGGATCCAGCAGCGCGTCGAGCAGCCGCACCAGAAGCCGCCGCGCGAGGAGCAGCTGCGGATCCTGCTGAAGCTCAACCAGGCCGAGGCGTTCGAGACCTTCCTGCAGACCAAGTTCGTCGGGCAGAAGCGGTTCTCCCTCGAGGGCGGCGAGACCACGGTCCCGGTCATCGACGAGATCTGCGAGGCCGCGGCGCAGGCCGACCTCGACGAGGTCGCGATCGGCATGGCCCACCGCGGCCGCCTCAACGTGCTGGCGAACATCGTGGGCAAGAAGTACTCCCAGATCTTCCGGGAGTTCGAGGGCAACATCGACCCGCGCACCGTCCAGGGCTCCGGCGACGTGAAGTACCACCTCGGCGCCGAGGGCGAGTTCGAGGCAGACTCCGGCCACAAGGTCAAGGTCTCGGTCGCGGCGAACCCCTCGCACCTCGAGGCGGTCGACCCGGTGCTCGAGGGCATCGCCCGCGCCAAGCAGGACGTGCTCGACCGCGGCGCGGAGTACCCCGTGCTCCCCCTGCTGGTCCACGGCGACGCGGCGTTCGCGGGGCAGGGCGTGGTCGCGGAGACGCTCAACCTCTCCCAGCTGCGCGGCTACCGCACCGGCGGCACGATCCACGTGATCGTCAACAACCAGGTCGGCTTCACGACCTCGCCGGGGTCCTCGCGCTCCTCCCTCTACGCCACCGACGTGGCGCGGATGGTGCAGGCGCCGATCTTCCACGTCAACGGCGACGACCCCGAGGCGTGCATCCGCGTCGCGCGGCTGGCCTTCGAGTACCGCCAGGCGTTCAACAAGGACGTCGTCATCGACCTCGTCTGCTACCGCCGCCGCGGTCACAACGAGGGCGACGACCCGTCGTACACCCAGCCGCTCATGTACGACCTCATCGAGCAGAAGCGCTCGGTCCGCAAGCTCTACACCGAGTCCCTCATCGGCCGTGGCGACATCACGGTCGAGGAGGCCGAGCAGGTCCTCCGCGACTACCAGCAGCAGCTCGAGCGGGTCTTCACCGAGGTCCGCGAGGCCAGCACGCAGCCCTCGGAGTGGACGACCGTCCCGGACTACCCGGACAAGCCCGCCAGCGAGACCAGCACGGCGGTCTCCCAGGAGGTCCTCAAGCGGATCGCCGACGCCTACACCACGCCGCCGGAGGGCTTCACCGTCCACCCGAAGGTGATGCCGCAGCTGCAGCGCCGCTCGCAGGCCATCACCGAGGGGCCCATCGACTGGGGCACCGGCGAGATCCTCGCCTTCGGCTCGCTGCTGATGGACGGCCGGCCGGTCCGGCTGGCCGGGCAGGACTCGCGTCGCGGCACCTTCGTGCAGCGGTTCGCGACGATCATCGACCGCCGCAACGCCGACGAGTGGACCCCGCTGGGCTCGCTCACCGAGGACCAGGCGAAGTTCCACGTCTACGACTCGCTGCTCTCCGAGTACGCCGCCCTCGGGTTCGAGTACGGCTACTCCGTCGCGCGCCCCGAGGCGCTGGTGCTGTGGGAGGCGCAGTTCGGCGACTTCGTCAACGGCGCGCAGATCGTCATCGACGAGTTCATCACCGCCGGCGAGAGCAAGTGGAGCCAGCAGTCCGGCGTCGTGCTGCTGCTGCCGCACGGCTACGAGGGCCAGGGGGCCGACCACTCGTCCGCCCGGATCGAGCGGTTCCTCGCGATGGCCGCGGACGACGCGTTCGTCGTCGCCCAGCCGAGCACCCCGGCGTCGCACTTCCACCTGCTGCGCCAGCACTCGCTCGGCGAGCGGCACCGCCCGCTGATCGTCTTCACGCCGAAGTCGATGCTCAAGCGCAAGGAGGCGGCCTCGCAGCCGTCGGACTTCACCGAGGGCACGTTCCGTCCCTTCATCGCCGACGCGGACGCGGACCCGGAGAAGGTCGACACGCTGCTGCTGTGCTCGGGCCGGGTCACCTGGGACCTCATGGTCGAGCGCGCCAAGCAGGAGCACGGCGAGCGGTTCGCGATCGGCCGGGTCGAGCAGCTCTACCCGCGACCGATCGACGACATCCGGGCCGAGATCGCGCGCTACCCCCACCTCAAGGAGGTGCGCTGGGTGCAGGACGAGCCGCAGAACATGGGCCCGTGGCCGCACTACGCGCTCAACGTCGCGCCCGAGGTCGACGCGAAGGTCGTGCCGGTCTGCCGGCCGGAGGGGTCCTCTCCCGCCGTCGGCACCGTCAAGCGGCACCAGGCCGAGCAGAAGGAGCTGCTGGCCCGGGCGTTCGCCTGACCGACGCACACGCACGCAGGACCGAGATGGCCCCGTCCGGCAGCGGACGCGGGCCATCTCGCGTCTGGGCACCGACACACGAGGAGACGAGGATGTACTTCACCGACCGAGGCATCGAGGAGCTCGAGCGGCGACGGGGCGACGAGGAGGTCACCCTGGCGTGGCTCGCCGAGCAGCTGCAGGCGTTCACCGACTCCCACCCGGAGTTCGAGGTGGCCGTGGAGCGTCTCGCCACGTGGCTGGCGCGGCTGGACGACCCCGAGGACTGAGGCGATGATGCGGGGATGACCGAGACGTCCTCCCCCGCGCCCTCGGCCGGCGCACCGGCGTACCCCGCAGCGCCCTGGCAGATGACCGGACAGCTGTTCCTGTCGCTGTTCCGGGTCCCCACCGCGGTCGACGAGCTCCGTCCCGCCGGCGTGTACGGCGCGGCGTTCGTCTCCTACGAGGAGCCGAGCCCACTGAGCTACTCCGAGCTGCTGGTCGCGCGCCCCGTGAAGGTGCCGGGCGGACGCGGCCGACGGGTGAGCATCACCGACATCTGGGTCGACTCGCCCGCGTCCGTGGCAGGCGGCCGCGAGCTGTGGGCCATCCCGAAGGGGCTGTGCGACTTCCGGCTCGAGTCCGAGCACCGCGGACCCTTCGCCCGCACCGAGTGGTCGGCCGCCCTGGACCGCCGGCCGATCGCGAGCGCCCGGTTCACCGACGCCGCGCGGGTCGTCCCCCGGGTGCCGTTCAAGGGCCAGACCTGGCAGCCCGGGATCGCCGACACCGGCGGCGAGGAGCGCCGCGCCACGCTGCAGGGGTCGGCGAAGGCGATGCCGTGCTGGGGCGCGTGGGAGTTCGACGCCGACGGCCCGCTGGGCTGGCTTGCGGGACGGCGCGCGATCGCGTCGTTCCGGATGAGCGGCTTCCGGATGTCCTTCGGCTGAGCCGGCGCGCCGCTCAGGCCTCGGGCAGCCCCGGGTGCTCCGCGCGCTCGTCGCCGGACTCGACCGAGGCACGGCGGGCGGCGTCGCGGAGCTCGAAGACCTCCGTGGCGAGCCCGCCCAGGGCGCCCGCGACCTCACGGACGGCCCGGGTGAGGATCGTGGCCACGTCGCCGACGGTGGTGGCGGTCGCCTCGACCGCACCCTGCACGGCGTCCTTGCGGATCTCGGCCTTGCTGAGGTGGTCCTTCATGGCACCAGTGTGGCCCAGGGGCGGCGGGACCGCCCTCAGGCGGCCACCGCCGCCTCGGGGACGGGCGCGGTGTCGGCGGCGGCCGAGGGCCGGCCCGGCAGCGCGAGCCGGCAGATCTTCCGGGCGACGCTGAACAGCTGCTTGCCCAGCGGGCCGGTGTTGTACGGCAGCTCGTAGCGCTCGCAGATCTCCCGGACCTCCTCGGCGATCTCGGGGTAGCGCCGGGCGGGCAGGTCGGGGAAGAGGTGGTGCTCGATCTGGTGGCTGAGGTTGCCGGTCATCAGGTGGAAGAGCTTGCCGCCGGTGATGTTGGCCGAGCCGAGGAGCTGGCGGAAGTACCACTGGCCGCGGCTCTCGTCCTCGCACTCCTCCTGGGAGAAGGTCGCGACGCCGGCCGGGAAGTGACCGCAGAAGATGATGTTGAACGCCCAGACGTTGCGGACCAGGTTGGCCGTGGCGTTGCCGGCGAAGGTGAGCGGGAACAGCGGACCGGTCAGCGCCGGGAAGAGCAGGTAGTCCTTGACCGCCTGGCGCTTGACCTTGCGCATGATCCCGGCGTGCAGCGCCTTGTTCTCCGAGACCTTGCGCTTGCCGGCGACGAGGTTCTCCACCTCGAGGTCGTGCATCGCCACGCCCCACTCGAAGAACACCATCAGCAGGAACGCGTAGAGCGGGTTGCCGAGGTAGTACGGGTGCCAGGGCTGGTCCTCGTCCATCCGCAGGACGCCGTACCCGATGTCGCGGTCCTTGCCGAGGATGTTGGTGTAGGTGTGGTGGATGTAGTTGTGGCTGTTCTTCCACTGCTCGCTGGGGCAGACGTTGTCCCACTCGTACATCCGCGAGTTCAGCCCCGGGTCGCCCATCCAGTCGTACTGGCCGTGCATGACGTTGTGGCCGATCTCCATGTTGTCGAGGATCTTGGAGACGCTCAGCGACGCCACGGCCAGCGGCCAGGCGGGCGGCAGGTAGAACAGCGCACGGCCGGCGACCTCGAAGGCGCGCTGGGCCTTCACGACGTTGCGGATGTACGCCGCGTCGGCCTCGCCGAGGTCGGCCAGGACGCGCTGGCGGATGGCGTCCATCTCCTCGCCGAACGTCTCGAGCTGCTCGGGGGTGAGCCGGCCGGGGATCGTGGCGGTGCCCGCGGGGGCGCCGGTCGGGTCGTCCGGGGTCGTGCGGGGGGCGTTCAGGCTGGTGGTCATCGGGTGGTCCTTCCTCACAGGTCGACGGTGCAGTCGCCGACGGGGGCGGAGACGCAGATGCGGATGTCCTCGTCCGGCAGCGAGGACTGCTCGCCGGTCAGGACGTTGCGGACGGTCCCCTCGCTCTTGCGGGAGACGCAGGAGAAGCAGATGCCCATCCGGCAGCCGGACTCGGGCTGCAGGCCGAGCGCCTCGGCCTGGTCGAGCAGGGTGTCGCCGGTGTTGGCGCCGGAGGCCCCGGAGCGGCTGAAGACGACGTCGCCCTCGGCCGCGTCGGAGCCGGCGGCCCGCGGCGGCTTGAAGTACTCCAGGCGCAGGGCCGGCGAGTCGCCGTAGCACCGCTGGACGGCCTCGATGAGCGGCGCCGGGCCGCAGGCCCAGGTGGGCACGTCGCGGTAGCCGGGCACCAGCCGCTCGAGGTACGCCGGCGACAGCGCCGGGTCGCCGAGCTCGGGGTGCAGGAGCCGGACGTCGATGCCGTGGCCCGACCGCCGGATCTCGTCGAGCTCGGTGGCGAAGATCTGGTGCTCGGGGCTCTGGGCGTAGTGCAGGAACGTCACGTGGCCGCGGTGGGTGCGGCGCTGGAGCGAACGCAGCATCGACATGACGGGCGTGATGCCGGAGCCGCCGGAGACCAGCAGGATCCGCTCCGGCACCGCGTCGGGCAGGACGAACTCGCCCTGCGCCTGGGAGAGGTGGACCGTCGTGCCGGGCCGGGCCTGCTCGACGAGGTGGCGGGAGACCACGCCGTCGGGGTTGGCCCGCAGCGTGATCGTGAAGCGGTCCCCGGGGCGGCTGTCGGGGCTGGAGATGGTGAAGACCCGCGTGGTGCGGCGTGCACCGTCGACCTCCACGCCGACCTGCACGTGCTGCCCGGCGCGGTGGCCGCGCCAGGTCGAGGTGGGCTGGAGGGTGATCGTGGCGACCGGCGGGTGGCCGGGGACGTCGACCTCGCGGTGGACGTCGACGACCCGGGCGCGGACCTCGTGGGCCGCCCACATCGGGTTGACCAGCTCGAGGTAGCGGTCGACGCCGTGGGGCGAGGTGAGCGCGGCGAGCGTGCGGCTGCGCAGGACGGAGGTGGCGATCCCCATGGGCTGCTCCTTCGTGGCGGCACTGGTTCGGTGAACGACTGTGCACCCACACTGTGCCGAGGGTCAGGGCGCAGGGTCAAGGCAGCTGCCGGGTGAGGGTGCACACACGTCCACCGTCGATGTGACGGCGGCTACGATGAGGGGATGACCGAGACCAGGGTCGAGCGCAAGGAGCGCACCCGCCGCGCGATCCTGGATGCCGCGTTGACGCTGTGCGAGGACAGCTCGTTGGTCGCGCTGTCGCTGCGCCAGGTCGCCAAGGAGGTCGGTATCGTGCCGACGGCCTTCTACCGGCACTTCGACTCGATCGAGGCGCTGGGACTGGCTCTCGTCGACGAGTCGTTCGTCTCGCTGCGGGCGATGCTGCGCGACGTGCGCCGCGCCGACGCCGCGACCGGCGGGTTCGCCGGCATCGTGGACTCCTCGGTCAGCATCCTGGTCGAGCACGTCCACCAGCAGCGCCAGCACTTCCTCTTCATCGCGCGCGAGCGGGCGGCCGGCCCGCCGTCGGTGCGCGCGGCGATCCGCCACGAGATCGAGCTCTGCGAGCGCGAGCTGGCCACCGACCTCGCCCGCTTCCCCGGCACCGACCAGTGGTCCGGCGAGGACCTCCGGGTGCTCTCCAACCTCATCGTCACCGCGATGGTGGCCACCGCGGAGGCGATCCTCGGCGCCGCGGGACGGCCCGACGCCGAGCGCCAGGTCGCCGAGACCGCCCGCACCCAGCTGCGGATGGTGCTCGTCGGCGCCCTGCAGTGGCGCTCGGAGCCGTGAGCAGGCCGGTCAGCCCACGTAGCGGAGCATGAAGTCGCGCTCGGGGTCCTTCTCCGGCGGGCTGTCGGGCGGCACCGCGGTCTGCTGCGAGGTCACGGTGTCCTCGAGCCGCACGGGCGCGGGCAGCCGGCGGTAGCGGCCGGGGCCGCCGTCGGTGCCGGCGGTGCCGGCGGTCCTGCTGGTGCTGGTGGTCCGGGTGCTGGTCATGAGGGCCTCCTGGACCGAGTGTGCCAGCGTCAGCGCGGCTTGACGACCACCTCGGGCACGACCGCGTCCTCGGGCAGGTCGAGCACGTGCAGGACCAGGTCGACCACGGTCGAGGGACGGATCCAGGCGGCGGCGTCGTACTCCTTGCCCTCCTGGCGGTGCACCTCCTCCTGCATCGGCGTGGCGGTCCGCCCGGGGAAGACCGACGTGACCCGCACGCCGGCGCCCGCCTCCTCGGCCCGCAGCGCGTCGGCGAACCCGCGCAGGCCGTGCTTGGAGGCGGCGTACGCCGACCACTGCGGGTTGGCGACCAGGCCAGCGCCGGAGTTGACGAGCACGATCGTGCCTCGGGCGGCCCGCAGGGCGGGCAGCGCGAGCCGGGTCAGCACGGCAGGGGCGACGAGGTTGACCGCCACGGTCTCCTGCCAGGCCTGGGTGGACAGCTCGCCGACGGCGCCCAGCTCGACGACGCCGGCCGCGTGGACGACCGAATCCAGCCGGTCGGGCAGCTCGAGCGCATCGAGGGCGGCGGGGTCGGCCAGGTCGGCGACGAGCACGCTGGCGCCGGCGTACGCCGCGGCGAGGTCCTCGGCCCGGCCGGCGGACCGGGCCAGCAGCACCAGGCGGTCCCCGCGGTCGTGCAGGCGGCGGGCGAGCTCGGCGCCGATGCCGGAGCCGGCGCCGGTGACCAGGTGGGTGCGGGCGGTCGTCGGGGTAGGCATCGGCTCAGTCATGGAGGGTGAACACCACCTTTCCGAACAGGTCTCCCCCGGCCATCGCCTCGAACCCGGCGCGGGCCTCGCGCATCGGCAGCACCCGGTCGACGAGCGGGCGCACCCCGGTGGCGTCCAGCATCTGCACCAGCGCGGCCAGCTCGTTGCGGGTGCCCATCGTGGAGCCCACGACCCGCAGCTGGCGGTAGAAGATCCGGGTCAGCTCGGCGTCGTCGGGCTGGGCACCGGAAGTGGTCCCCGAGACGACGATGACGCCACCGGGACGCAGCGAGCGCACCGAGTGCGACCACGTGGCCCGGCCGACGGTCTCCATCACCGCGTCGACCTTCACCGGCAGCCGCTCGCCGGAGGGGTACGCCTCGTGCGCCCCGATCTCGAGCGCCCGCTCGCGCTTGGCCTCGTCGCGGCTCGTCACCAGCACCCGCAGGCCCGCGGCGCTCGCGAGCATGACCAGCGCGGTCGACACCCCGCCGCCGGCGCCCTGCACGAGCACGGTCTGGCCGGGGCGGCAGCCCCCCTGGGTGAAGAGCATCCGGTACGCCGTGAGCCAGGCCGACGGCAGGCACGCCGCCTCCTCGAAGCTCAGCGAGGGGGGCTTGGGGACCAGGTTGCGCCGGGGCACGACGACCGTCTCGGCGAAGGTCCCCCAGTGCCGCTCGGAGAGGATCGCGCGGTCGGGGTCGAGCGTCTCGTCGTCGGCGACGCCGGGGTCGCCGATGACCGCGTGGACGACGACCTCGTTGCCGTCCTCGTCGACCCCCGCCCCGTCGCACCCGAGGACCATCGGGAGGGCCTCGGCCTTGATGCCGACCCCCCGCAGGGTCCACAGGTCGTGGTGGTTGAGCGCGGCGGCGCGGATCCGCACCGCCGCCCACCCCTCGGGCACCTGCGGGCTCGGCCGCTCCCCCACCACGAGGGCGGAGAGCGGGTCGTCGGGGGCGAAGCGGTCGGCGTAGACGGCGAGCACGGCGGCCCGGTTCCCCTCTCGGCGGCGGCTCAGCGGCCGGCTGGTGCGGACGTGGTCAGCGGCGCGCCACGCCGTCGCGGCGGGCCGCCTCGGCGACGGCGGCCGAGACCGCCGGGCCGACGCGGTCGTCGAACGGCGAGGGGATGATGTAGTCCTCGGCGAGGTCGTCGCCGACCAGGCCGGCCAGCGCGTCGGCCGCCGCGAGCTTCATGCCCTCGGTGATCGCGGTCGCGCGCACGTCGAAGGTGCCGCGGAAGATCCCCGGGAAGGCCAGCACGTTGTTGATCTGGTTCGGGAAGTCCGAGCGGCCCGTGGCCACCACGCGGGCGTGGCGGTGGGCGACCTCGGGGAGCACCTCGGGCGTGGGGTTGGCCAGGCCGAAGATGATGGCGTCGTCGGCCATCGTCGCGACGTGCTCCTCGGGCACCGTGCCGCCGGAGACCCCGATGTAGACGTCCGCGCCTACGAGGACGTCGGCCAGGGACCCCGAGCGGCCCGTGTTGTCGGCGGTCAGCTCGGCGACGACGCGCTTGACCGGCGTGAGGTCGTCGCGGTCGGAGCTGAGCACGCCCTTGCGGTCGGTGACCGCGAGGTCGGTGATCCCGGCCTCGAGGAGGATCCGGGCCACGGCGACACCGGCCGCGCCGGCGCCGGAGATGACGACGCGCGTGCCGGCCGGGGTGCGGCCGGTCAGGCGCAGCGCGTTCTTGAGGGCCGCGAGCGCGACCACGGCCGTGCCGTGCTGGTCGTCGTGGAACACCGGGATGTCGAGGCGCTCCTTGAGCCGGTCCTCGATCTCGAAGCAGCGCGGCGCGGAGATGTCCTCGAGGTTGATGCCGCCGAAGCTCGGCGCGAGCCGGGCGACGGTCTCGATGATCTCCTCGGTGTCGGTGGTGTCGAGGCAGATCGGCACGGCGTCGACGCCGCCGAACTGCTTGAACAGCACCGCCTTGCCCTCCATCACCGGCATCGCGGCCGCCGGGCCGATGTCGCCGAGGCCGAGGACGGCGGTGCCGTCGGTGACGACCGCGACCGTGTTCGGGACCCACGTGTAGTGCTGGGTCATCGAGGGGTCCTCGGCGATGGCCGTGCAGACGCGGGCGACCCCGGGGGTGTACGCCATCGACAGCTCCTCGGCGCCCGCCAGCGAGACCGTGGAGACCGTCTCGAGCTTCCCGCCTACGTGCAGGTCGAAGACCGGGTCCCCGGCGAGGGGGTGGTCGGGGGCTGCGGCCTGCGGTGCCTCGGGAGCGTCGGTCGTCTCGTGCGGTGTCGCCATGGTCGGCCACTCTGGCACAGCCGGGGACGGCGGTCCGTGCTGTCCATCATGGTGTGGATCACAGCAGCCGCGGGCGGGGCCAGAGCCGCGCGCGGACGACCGCCACGACGGCCTCCTCGGCCACCGGCCCGCGGTGGCGCGAGTCGATCCCGCGGTCCGGGGCGTCGCTCAGCAGCCACCACCCCGGGCGGCCCGCCGCCGTCGTACGGCGCTCGACGGCCCGCTTGACCGCGACCGTCCCGTCGGGGAACCGGGCGACCACCAGCCGACCCGGTCGCGGGAGCGCGCCGTGCACGACCAGGAGCTGGTCGCCGGGTGCCAGCGTGGGCCGCATCGACTCCCCCGAGACGTGCGCGAGGCCGATCCTGGGCACTGGTCGGGAGCCGCGGCGACCTGCTCGTGCGTCACGTGACACGCGGAGTAGTGTCGCAGGCGGACCAGGGTCCACCCGGTGGACCCACCCCGATCAACGCCACAGCTCAATCTCCCCGAGCCACCCATCTGAGAGGACGGCAATGTTCGCGCGACTCTTCGCTCCCACCATCGAGGTCTCGGCCCACTGCGACCTGCCGTGCGGCGTCTACGACCCCGCCCAGGCCCGCATCGAGGCCGAGTCCATCAAGGCCATCATCGGCAAGGTCGCCGACAACGACGACCCCGACTTCCGCACCCGCGCCATCCTGATCAAGGAGGAGCGCTCCCAGCTGGTCAAGCACCACCTGACCGTGCTGTGGACCGACTACTTCAAGGCGCCGCACTTCGAGAAGTACCCGCAGCTGCACATGCTGGTCAACGAGGCGTGCAAGCTGGCCAGCGGCACCGGCACCAAGGCGGTCTTCGACGCGGAGAAGGCCGACCAGCTGCTCGCGAAGATCGACGAGATCGCCGAGATCTTCTGGGAGACCAAGAAGGCCTGAGGAACGAGGGCCAGCTTGGTCTTCATCGACGACTGAGCGTGCGAAGTCGTCGTAACAAGAAGGCTTGAGCTTGCGAAAGCCTCTTCGTCTTCATCGACGACTGAGCTCGCGAAGTCGTCGTGACAAGAAGGCCTGAGGCTCGCCAGCACGGCTGTTTGCGGGGCCGGTCACCGGGGAAGCACCCGGTGGCCGGCCCCGACCACTATGGTCAGCCCGACGGCCCCAGGGAAGAAGGACGAACCACATGTCTGTCACGGCCAGCGGTCCCGACCAGGACCGTGCCGACGTCGAGCTGCGGATCCCCGCCGACGGCGCCTACGTCTCGGTGCTCCGGACCACCACCGCCGGCCTCGCCGCGCGCCTGGACTTCACCATCGACGACATCGAGGACCTGCGGATCGCGGTCGGCGAGGCGAGCGCGATGGTCCTGCCGGAGGCCGACCCGGACTCCGAGCTGCTGTGCCGCTTCTGGCTGCACCCGGGCCGGATGACGGTGTCGGTGAGCGTGGCCTCCGCGGCCCCCTCCGCCCCCGACGAGGACAGCTTCGCCTGGCAGGTCCTCACGACGCTGGCCTCGAGCGCGTCGGTGCAGTCGGCCGACGGCCGGTTCGGCGTCACCATGACCATGAAGGCACTCGACCTCGGGACCGACCTCGAAGCAGCGCTCGGAGCCGGTCTCTGACCATGGACGGCTCGCGCACGCAGGAGGTACCGGAGGCGGAGGCACCGCTGACCGGTGTCGAGCTGACCCGTCAGCGCAGTGCCGAGCTGTTCCGCGACCTGCACGACGCCGACGCGCCCCAGCACGTCCGCGACGGCGCGCGTGACGACCTCGTCCACCTGCACCTGCCGCTCGTCGAGCACTGCGCGCGCCGGTTCCGCAACCGCGGCGAGCCGTTCGAGGACCTCGTCCAGGTCGGCACGATCGGGCTGATCAAGTCCGTCGACCGCTTCGACACCGACCGCGGCGTGGAGTTCTCGACGTACGCCACCCCGACCATCATCGGCGAGATCAAGCGCTACTTCCGCGACAAGGGCTGGGCGATCCGGGTCCCGCGCCGGCTGCAGGAGCTGCGCATGCAGATCGGCTCGGCGACGGCCGAGCTCACCCAGTCCCTGGGCCGCTCCCCCACCCCGCGCGAGCTCGCCGAGGCGATCGGCTGCACGGTCGAGGAGATCATCGAGGGCATCGAGTCCAGCAACGCCTACTCGACGCTGTCGCTCGACGCCAGCGACGACTCCGAGGACGGCGCCGCCTCGATGCTCGACGCGATCGGCGTGGACGACGCCGGCCTCGAGCACGTCGAGATCCGCGAGTCGATCAAGCCGCTGCTGGACCGCCTGGACCCGCGGGAGAAGAAGATCCTCCTGCTCCGGTTCTTCAAGAACATGACCCAGTCGCAGATCGCCGAGGAGATCGGCGTCTCCCAGATGCACGTCTCCCGGTTGCTCAACCGGACCCTGGTGCAGCTGCGCGCCTCCCTGGAGCAGGCGGACTAGACCGCCCGACGCCCGCGGGCGGTCACTCCGAGCGGGTCGGGTCGTCGGTGAGGACGGCCGTGCTGGCCGGGTGGAAGATGCCCGCGAGCACGACCGCGGCGACCACCGCGAGGCTCACCGCGAGCAGCGTGGTGTCGCCGCCCCGGAAGGACCAGGCCACCCCCAGCGCGATCAGCTGGGCGAGGACGGCGGGGCTGCGGGACCACGTCGCGTGCCGCTGCAGCCCGCGGGCGCAGACCAGCAGCGCCGCGCCGCAGAGCGCGAAGAACGCCGTGGTGGTGACGTTCATGGTGACCCGCTCGGGCGAGAGGTGGACCACCTCGGCGAGGGCCAGCAGGACCAGGACCGCCCCCTCGACCGCGGTCAGGGAGGCGGCGACGACCAGCGGCGCCGGGTTCTGCTCGGGCGCGGCGCCGGGGGCGGTATCGAGGTGGTCGCTCGGGGGCACCGGTCGAGGGTAGCCGGGCCCGACAGGCGGGACCCGGACCGGCACGAGGGGCGCCCAGGCGGGACGCTTGTGACGGAAGAGACCATCGCAAACGCTTGTATAACGTTCCAAAGATTGCCAGGCTGGACACTCGCTCGCCGAACGCGTTCAAACGCCGTGCCCCCGCGCGCGAGCCCCGCAGGCCTGAGCTGCCCCTTGCCTGCACGTACGTAGTAGAGAGTAGGGATTTCCCAGCCATGGATTGGCGCCACCGTTCCGCCTGCCTCGACGAGGACCCGGAACTGTTCTTCCCGATCGGCAACACCGGTCCGGCCATTCTCCAGATCGAGGAGGCCAAGCAGGTGTGCCGACGCTGCGAGGTGCGCGAGCAGTGCCTCGCGTGGGCGCTCGAGGCCGGTCAGGACCACGGGGTCTGGGGCGGCCTCAGCGAGGACGAGCGTCGCGCCCTCAAGCGCCGCAACGCCCGGGCCCGCGTCCGCACCGCCTGACCGCAGCCACCTCCCTCACCCGAGAGGTACGTCGACAGCCGCCCGCGTCCCGCGCCCGCCCGGCACCGGACCGAGCTCGAGCTGACCGCCGAGCTCGGACTCGACCAGCGTGCGCACGATCGAGAGCCCGAGGTTCGTCGACCCGTCGAGGTCGAACCCCTCCGGCAGGCCGCGCCCGTCGTCGTCCACGGTGAGGTGGAGGCGGCCGACCAGGCGACGCACCGTCACGGTGATCGTGCCGCCCGCACCGTCGTGGCCGACGTCGGTGAGGTCCGCCGGCACCGCGGGCTCGACGGACTGGTCGACCTCGTAGCCGTGCTCCACGGCGTTCTGCAGCACCTCGGTCAGCACCATCGCCAGGGCGGTGGCCGACTCCGAGGGCAGCGTGCCGAACCCGCCGTCGCGCACGACCCGGACCCGTCCGCCGACCGCGCTGACCTCGGTCACCATCGAGCCGAGGCGGTCGGCGATCTCGTCGAAGTCGACGTTCTCCTCCACCGCCTGGCTCAGCGTCTCGTGGACGATCGCGATCGAGCCCACCCGGCGCACCGCCTCCTCCAGGGCCAGCTTGGCCGCCTCGGAGTCGATGCGCCGCGCCTGCAGCCGCAGCAGCGCGGCGACGGTCTGCAGGTTGTTCTTCACCCGGTGGTGGATCTCGCGGATCGTGGCGTCCTTGGTGACCAGCTCCCGGTCGCGCCGCCGCAGGTCGGTGACGTCGCGGACCAGCACGAGCGCACCGATGTGCGTGCCCTCCGGCCGCAGCGGGATCGCGCGCACGATCAGCGAGACGGTGTCGGTGCCGATCTCGGTGTCGCGGTGCGCCCGGCCGCCCAGCACCGCGCTGAGCGTCTCCTCGTCGGGCCGGCGCCGCGGCGGGACCAGCTCGCGGGTCAGGTCGGCCAGGGAGAGCCCGGCGAGGTCGCCGGAGAGGCCGAGCCGGCGGTACACCGAGAGCGCGTTGGGGCTCGCGTAGACCACGTGCCCCCGGGCGTCGACGCGCAGGAAGCCGTCGCCGACGCGCGGTGAGTCCGCGTGGTCGCTGCGCTGGCCCGGCCCGGGGAACCAGCCCTGCGCGATCATCTGGGTCAGGTCCGCGGCGGTCTGCAGGTAGGAGAGCTCCAGGCGGCTGGGGGTCCGGACACCGAGCAGGTTGGTGTTGCGCGCGACCACGGCGATCACCCGGTCCGCGCGGCGCACGGGGATGGTCTCCACGCGCACCGGCACGTCGTCGCGCCACTCGGGGTCGCCCTCGCGGACGAGCCGCCCCTCGGCGTACGCCGCGTCGAGGAGGGGGCGCCGTCCCGCGGGCACGAACGTGCCGACCACGTCGTCGACGTACGCCGTCGGTCCGGTGGTCGGCCGCATTTGGCCGCCGGCCCAGAACCCCGCCCCGGACCGGTCGGGCAGCCACAGCACCAGGTCGGCGAAGGAGAGGTCCGCGATGATCTGCCAGTCGGCCTGCAGCAGCTGCAGCCAGGCGACGTCCTCGTCGCTCAGGTCGGTGTGGCTGCGCACCAGGTCGGGGAGGGTCGGCACCTCCGTGACCCTACCGACGCCGACCTGCGGCTCCCCCGAGGCCCGCGCGGGCTCGGTCTACGCGTCGGTCCCTGGCAGGATGGGCCGCATGTCGGGGCAGTACTGGAAGCAGGTTCACGCCCGCGGTCTCGCGGTCCCCGAGGACCGGCCGCTGGGCGACCTGACCGCCGAGCTCACCGCGATGCTGGGCGAGACCGACCCCGAGCTCCGCGACGGCACCGCCTTCCCGGCGCTGTCGACGTGGATCGGCCGCGGCGTGTACGACGACCTGCTGGTCGGGCTGGGCGACGGCATGGCCGCCGGCCTGCGGACCGGGCTCGGCGAGACCGGCACCGACACCGTCTTCCGCCGCAGCTGGTCGGCCCGCGTGATCGCGGAGTGCCTCGAGCGCGACAACGTCCACGGGCTGGTCTCGACCGGGACGGTGCTCGACTGGGGCGACCGGGTCGCGACCTGGCTGCTGCGCGAGCAGGACACCCGCGGCTTCGTGCCCGGCAAGGGGTGGGCGCTCGCCGTCGGCCACGGCGCCGACGCGCTCGCCGCGCTGGCCCGCTCCCCCCACCTGGGCACGCCGGAGCTGACCGTCGTGCTCGACGTGGTCGCGGACCGGGTGCTGCAGCCGGTCGACAGCCTCTTCGTCAACGGCGAGCCCGACCGCCTGGCGGCCGCCACCATGGCGGTGCTCCGGCGCGACGAGGTGCCGCTGCAGGTGCTGGAGCCCTGGATCGCGCGGCTCGCCGCCGGCGCGACCGGCCGGGCGACGTACGACGACCGCGACCCGCACCTGGCCGGCGGCAACGCCGAGGCGTTCCTCCGCGCGCTGCACCTCCAGCTCGCCCTCGGCTCCCGGCCGCCCGCCGTCCGGTCCGACCTCCTCCTCGTCGTCGTGGACGCGCTGCGGCACACGAACCCGTGGCTGTCGCCGACGGGCGCTTCGGCCCCCGTGTGACGTGCGTTGCACATAGCCTTCGGGCATGACCGACGCCGCGACGCCCGACACCGCTGAGACCTGGCCCGACCTGACGGCCGACACCCCCGTGCCGGAGGGCCACGTGCGCGGCCACGCCGGTGAGCTGGCCGTGGCGGTGGCGCAGGCCCACGGCGTGGAGACGATGTTCACGCTGTCGGGGGCCCACGTGTTCCCGCTCTACGACGGCGCGGTCAAGGCCGGGACGCCGATGCGGCTGCTGGACGTCCGGCACGAGCAGACCGCCGCGTTCGCCGCCGAGGCGACCGGCAAGCTGACCCGCGTCCCGGGCCTGGCCGTCCTGACCGCCGGCCCGGGCGTCACCAACGGCGTCAGCGCGATCGCGCAGGCGCAGTTCGCCGGCTCGCCCATGGTGGTCGTCGGCGGCCGCGCCCCGCAGAACCGCTGGGGCAGCGGCAGCCTGCAGGAGCTCGACCAGCCGCCGATCGTCGCGTCGGTCTCCAAGGAGGCCCGCACGCTGATGACCGCCGCGGACGTCGCCCCCGGCCTGGACCGGGCGTTCCGCGCCGCCGGCTCCTCCCACCGCGGCCCGGTCTTCGTCGACGTGCCGATGGACGAGCTCTTCGCGCAGGCGACCGTGCCCGCGGCCACGGCGGGCGTGCTGCCCCGCGGCGCCGAGCCCGACAGCGAGGCCGTCGGCCGGATCGCGGGCCTGCTGGCCGACGCCTCCCGCCCGGTGCTCGTCCTGGGCACCGACGTGTGGGCCGACCGCGCCGAGGAGGCCGCGCTGCGCCTCGTGGAGTCCGCCGGCATCCCGACCTTGACCAACGGCATGGGCCGCGGCGTCGTGCCCGGCGGTCACCCGCTGCTGGTCACCAAGGCCCGCAGCCAGGCCCTCAAGGAGGCCGACCTGGTGGTCGTGGTCGGCACGCCGCTGGACTTCCGGCTCTCCTACGGCGTCTTCGGCGACGCGCTGGTCGTCCACGTCGCCGACTCCCCCGGCCAGCTCTCCGCGCATGCGAACCTCGCCGCGTCCGTCGCCGGCGACCTGACCACCGCCCTGGACGGCATCCTCGCCGGCCTCGAGCGCTCGCCGCGGCGACCGGACTGGTCGGCGTGGACCAGCACGCTGCAGGACACCGTGCGGGCCGGCGTCGAGCGCGACCGGGCGCTGCTCACCGCGGAGGCCGACCCGATCCACCCCGCCCGGATCTACGGGGAGCTGGTGCCCCGGCTCGCCGAGGACGCCGTGGTGATCGGCGACGGCGGCGACTTCGTCAGCTTCGCCGGCAAGTTCGTCGAGCCCAAGCGGCCCGGCGGGTGGCTCGACCCGGGTCCGTACGGCTGCCTGGGCGCCGGCCTCGGCGCGGCGATCGCCGCCCGCATCGCCCGCCCGTCGGCCCAGGTCGTGCTGCTGCTCGGCGACGGCGCGGCCGGCTTCTCCCTGATGGACGTCGACACGCTGGTCCGCCACGGCCTGCCGGTCGTGATGGTCATGGGCAACAACTCCGCGTGGGGCCTGGAGAAGGGCCCCATGCAGATGCTCTACGGCTACGACGTGGTCGCCGACCTCGCGCCGCGCACGGCGTACGACGAGGTGGTCAAGGCGCTCGGCGGCGCCGGCGAGACCGTCACCGACCCGCGCCAGGTGGGACCGGCGCTGGACCGCGCGTTCGCCGCGGACGTGCCCTACCTCGTCAACGTCATCACCGACGTCGACGCGGCCTACCCGCGCAGCACCTTCGGGATCTGATGCTGCTGCGACGAGCCGCCCCCGGCGACCTCGAGCAGGTCGGGCGCATCACCGTCGCGGCGTACGCCGGCTTCGTCCTGGGCGAGGACGACCCGTACGTCGCGCGGCTGCGCGACGCCGCCCGCCGCGACCGCGAGGCCGAGCTGTGGGTGGCCGCCGACGACGACGGCACCGTCCTCGGGTCGGTCACGGTCTGCCCGCCGGGGTCCCCGTGGCGGGAGGTGTCCCGCGAGGGCGAGGGCGAGTTCCGCATGCTCGCCGTCGACCCGGCCGCGCAGGGCCGCGGCGTGGGCATCGCCCTGGTCGACCTGGTGCTCGAGCGGTTCCGCGCCGACGGTGCCCGCGCGGTGGTGATCTCGAGCCTGCCGGAGATGACCGGCGCGCACCGGCTCTACGGTCGGCGCGGGTTCACCCGCCTGCCCGACCGGGACTTCTCCCCCGTGCCCGACGTCCACCTGCTCGCCTTCGGAAGGGACCTCTGAGATGGACACCACCCCCAGCGCCTCGACCTCGACGTCGGCCACGCTGCACTTCACGGTGACCGACGACGACACGGCGCTCGCCGTCGGCTCCGGCTCGCTGCCGGTCCTCGGGACCCCCCGGCTGCTCGCCTGGTGCGAGGCCGTCACGTGCGCCGCGGTCGAGCCGTCGCTGGCCGACGGCGAGACGTCGGTCGGCACCCGGGTCACCCTCGAGCACCAGGGCGCCAGCCCGGTCGGCCGCCTGGTGGAGGTCACCGCCACCACCTCGTACGCCGACGGGCGGCTGCGCCGGTTCAGCGTGGCCGCCCGCCACGTGGAGGTGGGACCGGAGGGCCCGGTGCCCGGCAAGGTGGTCGCCACGGGCGAGGTCACCCGGGTCGTCGTGGACGCCGAGCGGTTCCTGGGGCGGATTTCGCCTGCCCCGGCCGATCTGGGAGACTGATCGTTGGCCCCTCGGGGCGACGTACATCGATCCCCAGGAGGACACCATGGGCAAGACCGGCCGCAAGCGCCGCGCTCGCAAGAAGAAGGGCGCGAACCACGGCAAGCGCCCCAACGCCTGAGCGCTGCCACACAGCACTGGACCCCCGAGCCGAACGGCCGGGGGTCCTTGCTTTGGTGCGGTTGGTGCGGGCGGCGCGGGGCGCCGGGCCTCAGCCCTCGGTGATCCGCACCTGCACCTCGCGGATGCGGAGCATGACGCGCTCGCGCAGCTCGCTCGGCGCCGGCTCGGAGCAGGAGCGGGCGACGACCTGCTTGACGGTGCGCTGGAGGTCGTACTTCTCCAGGCACGGGTTGCAGGTGTCGAGGTGGACCCGGACGGCGGCGCAGTCGGCCTCCGCGAGCTCGTTGTCGATGAAGTACACGATCTGCTCGAGGTAGTCCGCACACTCCTGCGGGTCCACGTGGTCGTGGCTGCGGCCCGGCTCGCTCATCGCTTGCCCCCGTCGCGGCCGACGGTCAGCAGGTCGTTGGCCCGGACGTGGTCCGAGAGCATGTCGCGCAGCTGGCGACGTCCGCGGTGCAACCGCGACATGACGGTGCCGATGGGCGTGTCCATGATCTCGGCGATCTCCTTGTACGCGAACCCCTCGACGTCGGCGAGGTAGACGGCGAGCCGGAACTCCTCGGGCAGGCGCTGCAGGGCGTCCTTGACCTGGGAGTCGGGCAGGTGCTCGAGCGCCTCCATCTCCGCGGACTTCAGGCCGGTCGAGGTGTGCGACTCGGCCCGGGCGAGCTGCCAGTCCTCGACGTCCTCGGACATCGACTGCTGCGGCTGGCGCTGCTTCTTGCGGTAGGTGTTGATGAAGGTGTTGGTGAGGATCCGGTACAGCCAGGCCTTGAGGTTGGTGCCCGGCTTGAACTGGTGGAAGGAGGAGTACGCCTTGGCGAACGTCTCCTGCACGAGGTCCTCGGCGTCGGCCGGGTTGCGCGTCATGCGCATCGCGGCGGAGTAGAGCTGGTCGAGGAACGGCAGCGCGTCGCGCTCGAAGCGCAGCGAGCGCTCCTCGTCGGTCTCGGAGGCGACGTCGACCGGGTCGGCGGTCGCGGCCTCCAGCGGGTCAGTGACGGAGTCAGTCATCGTCGTCCAGGGTACCCGCGCGGCGGGCCCGGCAGTCCCGAGAGGCTCGACCACCGGCACCAGGATCGGAGGGCGTTCCATGAGTGCGGTCACGCCGGTCAGAACACCTCACCCCGGGTGCTTGTTCCCGGTCACCTCACGCACCAGCCACTCCAGGGTGCACTCGACGAGCAGGTCCATCGCCTCGGCCGTGGAGAGCGGCCCCGCGGCCGCCACCCCGAACCCGTGGTCGGCGCCCGGGACGACCGTCATCTCGACGTCCTCGGGGAACTCCTCGGGCCGGCCCATGGCGTCGCGCTCCCCCTGGACCACCAGGGTGGGCAGCCGGGCGCCGCGCAGCTCCTCGAGCCGCGACTTCTCCGGCTTGCCCGGGGGGTGCAGCGGGAAGGCGAGCGCCAGGCAGGCGACGGCGCCCAGGCGCCGGCCGCACCGCACCGCCGACCGCGCGCCCGCCGAGCGGCCACCGACGACCAGCGGGGTCCGCACCCGCAGCCGGTCCGAGGCCGCGACCAGCCCCTCGTCGAGGATCCGCGGCGCCGGTGCGATCCGGCGACCCGCGACCTTCCACGGCTGCTCGAGGCGGACGACGGTGAAGCCCTGCCGCGGCAGGTGCGTGGCCAGCGCGGTCAGGTCCGGCCCGTCGATGCCGCCGCCCGCGCCGTGGCCGAGCAGCAGGGTGCCGACCGGTCGGGGCGCGCGATCGGTGACCAGTCGGGCCGGGCCGTGCGGGGTGTCGACGACGCGCTCGCTGCGGGTCACTCGACGACCTCCTCCAGCGGCAGCGGCTCGACGAGGCTCGGGCCGTTGTTGCGCACGTTGCTGACCTCGCGGGAGACCGGGAACGCCTCCAGGGCACCCGGCGCGGCCGGCACCAGCAGGTCGAGCAGCGTCCCCTGCGACGCGGTCGGGTCCAGCCAGGCCGACCACCGGTCGCGCTCGACCATCAGCGGCATCCGGTCGTGGATGTGGCCCAGCTCGTCCTCGGCGTCGGTGGTGATCACCGTGCAGCTCCACAGGAAGCGGTCGGGGTCGTCGTCGGGCCGCGCGGGGTCCCGCCAGATCTCGTAGAGCCCGGCCATCGCCAGCGAGCCGCCGTCGCGCGGTCGGATGAAGAAGGGCTGCTTGAGCGGCTTGCCCGCCTTCGTCGTCTGCTGGGTGGGGTACCACTCGAAGTAGCCGTCGGCCGGCAGCAGGCAGCGCCGCTTGGCGAAGGCGCGCTTGTACGCCGGCTTCTCCGCCACCGTCTCCATCCGGGCGTTGATCATCCGGTTGCCGATCGAGGCGTCCTTCGCCCAGGACGGCACCAGCCCCCAGCGGACCACGCGCAGCTGCCGCTCGGGGCCGTCCTGACCGGAGTCGTGCTGCTCGGGGTCGTGCTGCTCGGGGTCGTGCTGCCGGGAGCGCTCGGCGTGCTCCTTCGACGGCGGCCGCTCGACCACGGCGTACACGTCCTTGGTGGGCGCCACGTTGTAGTCGGGCTCGAGCGGCTCGGCGATCCGCAGGACGTCGACCTCGAACTCCTCGACGAGGTCCTCGGCCCGGCGGCTGGAGGCGTAGCGACCGCACATGCGACGCAGCCTAGTGCCGCCTCGACTCCGGTCCCGTCGCGCACGGCGTCGTGTACCGGGGCGACCGAGCGGGTATCGAGGCGGCATGTCCCTCAGCCGACTCGTCGCCCGTCCCATGCTCGCCTCGGTCTTCGTGGTGGGTGCCGTCAACGCCCTGAAGAACAGCGGTGCGCTCGCCGCCAAGGCCGAGCCGGTCACCGACACCCTGGTCGGGACGATCAAGAAGGCCGTCCCGCAGGCGCCCCTGCCCGACGACCCGCAGACGCTGGTCCGGATCAACGCCGCCGTCCAGATCGCCGCGGCCGCCGCGCTCGCGACCGGCCGCGGTCCCCGCACCTCCGCCGCCGTGCTCGCCGCGTCGCTCGCGCCGACGACGCTCGCCGGCCACCGGTTCTGGGAGGCCGACGACCAGGCCACGAAGACCCAGCAGCAGCTCCACTTCTTCAAGAACCTCTCGGTGCTCGGCGGGCTCCTCATCGCCGCCGGCGACACCGAGGGCCGACCGGGCGTCGCCTGGCGCGCGCGCCGGGTCGCCAAGGACGCCCGCCGGGAGGCCCGGCACCTCGCCGTCTCCGCCCGCCAGGAGGCCAAGCTGGTGAAGGCGAAGGTGGCCTGAGCGGCGCCGATAGAGTGCGGCGCGTGACCGAGCCCGCGCGCCCCGCCGTCGAGGACCCCTGGCCCGCGCCGCGCGCACGGGGGCCGGTCCGCGCGACCGTCACGCTGCCCGGCAGCAAGTCGCTCACCAACCGCGCGCTGGTGCTGGCCGCCGTGGCCGACGGCCCCTCGGTCGTGCGCCGCGCCCTGCGCTCGCGCGACACCACGCTGATGGCCGCGGCCCTCACCTCGCTGGGCGCGCACGTCGACACCTCCGGCGAGGACTGGGCCGTCACGCCCGGACCGCTGGCCGGCGGTGCACGGGTCGACTGCGGCCTGGCCGGCACCGTGATGCGCTTCGTGCCCCCCGTCGCCGGCCTCGCGTCGGGGGCCGTGGCGTTCGACGGCGACCCCCACATGCGCAAGCGCCCGGTCGGCGAGGTGCTCGGCGCGCTGCGCGGCCTCGGCATCGACGTCGAGGGCGACGCCCTGCCGTTCACGGTCCGCGGCACCGGCTCCGTCCCGGGCGGCACCGTCGTGGTCGACGCCTCGGCCTCCTCGCAGTTCATCTCGGCGCTGCTCCTGGCCGGCGCCCGCTACGACCGTGGCGTCGAGGTGCGGCACGAGGGCGCACCGGTCCCCTCGCTCCCGCACATCGACATGACCGTCGCGATGCTGCGCGACCACGGCGTCGAGGTCGACGACGCCGAGCCCGACCGCTGGGCGGTCGCGCCCGGTCCCGTGCGCGCGGTCGACCACGTCATCGAGCCGGACCTGTCCAACGCCGCACCGTTCCTGGCGCTGGCGGCGGTCTCCGGTGGCACGGTGACCGTCCGCGACTGGCCCCGCAGCACCACCCAGGCCGGGGACGCGCTGCGCGGCATCCTCGCCGCGATGGGGTGCACCGTCGCGCTCACCGACGACGGCCTCTCGGTGACCGGACCCGACCGGCTCCTCGGTGTCGACCTGGACCTGCACGACGTCGGCGAGCTGGCCCCCGCCGTGGCCGCCCTGTGCGCGGTGGCCTCGACCCCCTCGCACCTGCGCGGCATCGCCCACATCCGCGGGCACGAGACCGACCGGCTCGCCGCGCTCGCGACCGAGCTGGGCCGCCTCGGCGCCGACGTCACCGAGCACCCCGACGGCCTCGAGCTGCGTCCCGCGCCCCTGCACGGCGGCGTGTTCCGCACCTACGCCGACCACCGGATGGCCCACGCCGGCGTGGTCGTGGGCGCCGCCGTCGACGGCGTCCTCGTCGAGGACGTCGCCACCACCGGGAAGACCTTCCCCGACTTCGCCGGCTTCTGGGCCGGGCTGCTCGGCTGAGGACGCGATGTCGGGTCGCTACTACGAGCACGACCAGGAGCACTACGAGCGGCCGCGCCGCCACACCCGGCCGCGGACCAAGGAGCGCCCGTCGTACGACGACGCGGTGGACGCGGTCGTCGTCACCGTCGACCGCGGGCGGTTCACCCTGCTCGTCGACGGCGCCACGGTGATGGCGATGAAGGCGCGTCCGCTGGGCCGCAAGGGCGTGGTGGTCGGCGACCGGGTCCGGGTGGTCGGCGACACGAGCGGCGCGCCGGGCTCGCTGGCGCGGATCGTCGAGGTCCGCGAGCGCGAGACCGTGCTGCGGCGCACCGCCGACGACGACGACCCGGTCGAGCGGGTGATCGTCAGCAACGCCTCGCAGCTGGTCGTGGTGGCCGCCCTGGCCGACCCCGAGCCGCGCCCGCGGCTGATCGACCGGGCGCTCGTCGCGGCGTACGACGCCGGGATGCAGCCGCTGCTGTGCCTGACCAAGTCCGACCTGCGCGACCCGGAGTCGCTGCTGGTGACCTACCGCTCGCTCGGCGTGCCCTGGGTGGTCACCCGGCGCGGCGACGACCTCACCGAGGTGCGCGCCCGGCTCGAGGGCCGCACCAGCGTGCTGGTCGGCCACAGCGGGGTCGGCAAGTCCACCCTGGTCAACGCGCTGGTGCCCGAGGCCCACCGGGAGGTCGGCCACGTCAACGCGGTGACCGGTCGCGGTCGGCACACCTCGACGTCGGCGTACATGCTCCCGCTGCCCGGCGGCCGGGGCGGCTGGATCATCGACACCCCCGGCATCCGCTCCTTCGGCCTGGCCCACGTCGAGCCCGAGCACCTGATCGAGGCGTTCCCCGACCTCGACGAGATGACCGAGGACTGCCCCCGCGGGTGCACCCACGGCGAGGACGAGCCGGAGTGCGGGCTCGACGACGCGGTCGCCGCCGGCCAGGCCGATCCCGAGCGGGTGCAGTCCTTCCGCCGCCTGCTCGCCGCGCGGAGCACTGGTCCGGACTACTGAGCTCCCCCCGGTTTGCCCGCCTCCCCCTCGGGTAGGCAGCCACCCGTGAGCGACCCCTACGGCCAGAACCCCGGTCCCCCTCCCCACGGCCAGCAGCCCGAGCAGCCCGGCCCGCCCTACGGACAGCCCCCGGCGCAGCCGCAGTACGGCCAGCCGCAGTACGGCCAGCCCCCTTACGGCCAGCCCCCTTACGGCCAGCCGCAGTACGGCCAGCCGTACGGCGGGGCGCCGTACGGCGGGCCCGCGCCGACGTACGCCTCCTGGGGGCGCCGGATCGCCGCCTACCTGGTCGACGGGGTGATCCCGCTGGTGGCGTACGCGATCGCGGGCGGCGTGCTGGCCGCGACGTCGGAGACCACGACCCGGACCACGACCGACGCGTTCCTCGGCACCCGCACCGAGACCACGACCGACCCGACCGCGACCGGCCTGGCGGTCGCCGCGGTGCTCTACCTCGTCGCGCTGGCCTTCACGATCTGGAACCAGTGGATCCGCCAGGGCCGCACCGGCTACTCCCTCGGCAAGCAGGTGCTGGGCATCAAGCTGGTCAAGGACGGCACGGACGTGCCGCCGGGCATCGCCTTGAACATCGGGCGGAGCTTCGCACACATCCTCGACGCGCTGCCCTGCTACCTGGGCTTCGTGTGGCCGCTGTTCGACGCCAAGAACCGCACGTTCGCCGACATGCTCTGCACGACCACCGTGGTGCTCCGGCCGAAGGTCTGACCGGGCGGGAGCCGGACCGATCCGTCGGCGGTCCGGCTCCGAACCCGTCCCGTGCGTCTCTCCTCCACCCTCCGCCGTCCCGAGCCCTGGTCCGAGCCCCGCCTGGTCGCCCACGTCGACCGGCTCGCCGAGGAGCACCCGCCGATCGAGCTCGCCACCTGCGACTTCACCGTCCGCGACCGGGACGCGGTGGTGGCGCGGTTCGCGCCGGTCCTGGACTACATGGCGCGCGCCGAGCTCGAGGTCGAGCGCAACACCCTCGAGCTCGGCGTCCTGCTGCCCCACGCCCCCGACGTCGACCGGTACTTCTACCGCGAGGTCTGGCAGCCCCAGGAGTCCCGCCACGGCCTGGCCCTCGACGAGCTGCAGGTCCGGCTCGGGCTCCCGCCGGCGCTGACCGACCTCACGACGATCTCGCCGAAGATCCGCGCGGTCGGCGCGCTCGCCCACGTCGGCGCGCTGCAGGACGTCGTGCGGATGCTCTACTACCTGACCGGCATGACCACCGAGCGCTCCGCGCTGCTGGCCTACCACCGGCTCCAGGACGGCCTGACCGAGATGGGCGAGACGGCCGTCGTCCGGACCGTCATCGCGCCGATCCGGCGCCAGGAGCCGGGCCACTTCGCCTTCTACCAGCTCTCCGCCCGCGGGCTGTGGGCGCGGCTCTCGGAGTGGCAGCGCTGGCTGGTGCGGCGGCTGCGGGCGGTGTCGTTCGCGCCGGTCGCCGCCGGCGACGACACGCGCAAGGCCGACGTCGGCGACATGATGATCGCGCTCGGCATCGGCACCCCCGAGGCGTCCGAGGAGTTCGTGCAGACGGTCGCGCGGACCGAGGCCGAGCTGCTCGGGGCGGCCGAGGCCGGGCTGGCGGTGCCGCCGTACATCGTGCGGTCCTTCCGCGAGTGCCTCGAGCTCGCCCGGGAGCGCGTGGCGCTGGCCGCCTGAGCGGCCTGCCGCCCCGGGGGCGGCGGCCCGGTCAGCCCTCCACGCCGTACCAGGCGACCTGCGCCCCGGCGTCGCCGGTGAGCACCGCGTAGACGACGGTCGCGACGCCGGAGACGGCCACCAGCGCGGCGAGGACCCACCGCACGGCACCCGCGCGGCGGTGCAGCGCGGCGGCGAGCACCGCGACGACGGCGAAGGCGAGCACGACCAGCCGGAAGACCTCGGCGCGCGACTCGTGGGTCTCGACCAGGGCGAGCAGCGGGCCGCCGTACTGGTTGGCCTCGGTGAGCTGCTCGCCGGAGAGGTACGCCACCCAGACCGCGATCGCGGCCGGCACGGCGAGGGCGACCATGGGCCACCGGATCCAGTCCCGCCAGCGCGGCACGGCGGCGTACGCGATGCCGAACAGGGCCGCCACCGGACCCAGCACGACGGCGGCGTGGACGACGAGTGCGTGCAGCGGCAGGCCGTTGATCTCCATGGATGAATGTTGCACCACCCCGCTCGGCGGTGGCTGAAAGTAGCCTGTGCGTTCGTGGCCACCCCGCACCCCGACTACACCGACGACCTGCGCCTCGCGCACGTGCTCGCCGACGACGCCGACTCGCTCACGACGGCGAGGTTCAAGGCGCTCGACCTGCACGTCATGAGCAAGCCGGACCTGACCCCCGTGACCGACGCCGACCAGGCCGTCGAGGAGGGGATCCGGCGCACGCTCTCGCGGGTCCGCTCGCGCGACGCCGTCACCGGCGAGGAGCAGGGCTCGACCGGGCACAGCCAGCGGCGCTGGATCGTCGACCCGATCGACGGCACGAAGAACTTCGTGCGCGGCGTGCCGGTGTGGGCGACGCTCATCTCCCTCGTCGTCGACGACGAGGTCGTGCTCGGCGTCGTGTCCGCCCCGCAGCTGCAGCGCCGCTGGTGGGCCTCGGTGGGCGGAGGCGCCTGGACCGGCCGGTCGCTGCTCAAGGCGACCCAGTGCCGCGTCTCCGACGTACGTCGCCTCGAGGACGCGTCGCTGTCCTACTCCTCGCTCTCCGGCTGGGACGAGCGCGGCCGGCTGGAGGACCTGCTCGCCCTCATGCGGCGCGTCTGGCGCACCCGCGCCTACGGCGACTTCTGGTCCTACATGCTGCTCGCCGAGGGCGCGGTCGACATCGCCGCCGAGCCCGAGCTCGAGGTCTACGACATGGCGGCCCTCGACGTGATCGTGCGCGAGGCCGGCGGGCGGTTCACCTCCCTCGACGGGGTCGACGGGCCGTTCGGCGGCAACGCGCTCGCCTCCAACGGCCACCTCCACGAGGCGGCGCTGTCGTTCATCGGCGCGCTGCCCGACCTCGGCGGCGACCCCGACGACCCGGACTGGCCGCGCACCGGCCCGGGCTCCGTCTCCGACCTGCGCTCGCGCCGCCGCCCCGAGGTCGGCGACCTGCCGCTGGACTGAAGCACTATCCAGCACCCCGCCGGCTGAGTACCGTGCGAGGGACCCGTCCGACCGGAGGTGTCCTGTGCACATCGGTGAGGTCCTCAGCCGCAAGCCGCGCTCCGACGTGGTCACCATCCGCCCGGACGCCGTCGTGGGCGAGCTGGTCGCCCTCCTGGCCGAGCACAACGTGGGCGCGCTGGTCGTCAGCGTCGACGGCACGTCGGTCGACGGCATCGTCAGCGAGCGCGACGTGGTGCGCCGCCTGCACGCCGACGCCGCTGTCGCCGAGGTGCCGGTCGCCGCGATCATGACCTCCGAGGTCACCACCTGCTCCCCCGCCTCCGCGCTCGACGAGCTGATGCGGACCATGACCGACCGACGCGTCCGGCACGTCCCTGTCGTCGAGGACGGCCGGCTCGTCGGCATCGTCAGCATCGGCGACCTGGTCAAGCACAAGATCGGCGAGCTCCAGTTCGAGCGCGACCAGCTCGACAGCTACGTGCACCAGACCTGAGGCGTGGGCGTCGTGCCGGTCGGGGTCCGTGCGGTCGCGCGGGAGCTTCAGCGGCCAGCCGCTGGAACTCGCGGTTGGCCGATGAAGCTTCAGCGGCCAACCGACAGTTTCATCGGCCAGCCGATGAAACTTCCGCGGACGGTTTGCATCACGCCGTCGAGGGCTACAGTGGGAAATGTGAACAACCTGTTGAAGTCTGAGCCGGGCCTGTCCATCGGTGACCTGGCCGACCGCACCGGGGTGTCGCCGGCGACGCTGCGGATGTGGGAGACCCGGCACGGCTTCCCCGAGCCGGTCCGGCGCGAGTCCGGCCACCGGCGGTACGCCGAGTCCGACGTGGAGGCGGTCCGCGAGGTGGTCCGCCGGCGCGAGGAGGGCGTGCGGCTGGACCGGGCGATCGGCCACGCGGTCGAGCAGGCGCGGGCCGCGGCGGCGCCGACACCCGACTCGGTCTTCGCCGAGCTGCGCCGGCGGCACCCGCAGCTGCAGCCGCAGCGGCTCAGCAAGGCGACGCTGCTGGCGCTGTCCTGGGCGATCGAGGACGAGTTCTGCGCCCGCGCGGACCGGGCCACCATCTTCGGGTCGTTCCAGGACGAGCGGTTCTACGCCCCGGCGGCGCCCCGATGGGAAGAGCTGGCCCGGGTCTCGCGGGCGGCGTTCGCGCTGGCCGCCGGCGGCCCGGACCCGCGCGCGACGCACGTCCACCACGTGCCGCTCGCCGAGGACTCCCCGCTGCGCCGCGAGTGGACGGTCGTCTGCGACTCCGTCGACCTCCCGGCCGTCCTGGCCGCCTGGGAGCTGCCGGGCCAGGACGACGTACCCGACCGCGAGCGTGTGTTCGAGGCGGTGTGGGGCGTGGACCCCGGCGCGGTGCGCGACGCCGCGCGGGTCTGCGCGCGGGTGGCCGCCGATGCCGGCGTGGCCGCGGCGCGTCCGGTGCTCTTCGAGCTGGCCGACGACCCTGCACCGGGAGTCGTCGACCTCGCCACCGTGTCGACGCTGTTCAACCGGGTCGTCGGGTACGTCGACCGCTACGGGCGCGGCTGAGGCCGCGCGGATCGTCAGGAGGGGACACCGTGGGTGGACGCACCGAGGCCGACGTCGTGGTCGTCGGAGCCGGCCTGGCCGGCCTGCGCTGCGCCCGCGTGCTCCAGGACGCCGGCCTGGACGTCGTGGTCTGCGAGGCCACCGGCCGGGTGGGCGGCCGGGTCCGGACCGACCGGGTCGACGGCTTCCTGGTCGACCAGGGCTTCCAGCTGCTCAACCCCGCCTACCCGGCCGTCCGGCGCTGGGTCGATGTCGACGCGCTCGACCTGCAGCCGTTCCCGGCCGGCGTGCTGGCCCGGACCGCCGAGGACGCCGAGCTGCTCGCCGACCCGCTGCGCGAGCTCGGCCTCACGGGTCGTACGGCGCGCTCGGTCGCGGTCCGGCCCCGCGAGGTGCTCGCCGTGCTGCGCTGGGCGCGGCCGCTCGTGGGCCGCGGGACCGGGCTGGCCGACCGCGTGACGCCCCGGCGCGGCGACGTGACGCTGCGCGACTCGCTGGACCGGGCCGGTGTCCACGGCTTCCTGCGCAACGTCGTCGACCGCTTCCTGGCCGGCGTCGTCCTCGACGCGTCGGGGTCGACGGCCGACGCCTACGCCCTCCTGCTCGCCCGGAGCTTCGCGACCGGGACCCCCTCGCTGCCGGCGGCCGGCATGCAGGCGCTGCCGGCCCAGCTCGCGGCCGCGCTCGGCGACCGGGTCCTGCTGCGCACGCCGGTCGAGGCGGTCGACACCACCGGCCCCGAGCCGGTGCTGCTGACCGCCGCCGGGACGACCCGCACCCGGCACGTGGTCGTGGCAACCGACGGGGCGACCGCGCACCGCCTCGTCGGGACGCCCACGCCGGTCCCCCGCGGCGTCGTCACCCAGTGGTGGGCGGTCGACGACCTCACCGGCCGTCGTGACCGCGAGGCGCCCGGCGTGCTCGCCGTGGACGCCCGGACCCGGCCCAGCGGCCCGGTGGTCAACACCGCGGTGGTCTCCTCGGCCGCACCGTCCTACGCCCCGCCCGGCCGGCACCTGGTGCAGGCCTCCGCGCTGCTCGGGACCGGCGCCACCGTGCCCTCGGAGGGACGCATGCGCCGGCACGCGGCGGACCTGCTCGGCATCGGGGCCGAGGGCTGGACGGAGGTGGCGCGGCACGAGCTGCCGCAGGCGCTGCCCGCCCAGCCGGTGCCCTTCGCGGCGCGGCAGCCGGTCGAGCTGTCCCCCGGGCTCGTCGTGTGCGGCGACCACCGCGACACCGCCTCGATCCAGGGTGCCCTGGTCAGCGGCCAGCGCGCCGCCCGCGCGGTGCTGGCCTCCCGGGACCGGGCCGGTGCCCGGCACTCCTGAGACGCTGCTGCTCGGCGCGACCGCCCTCCACGCCGGCTTCCAGGTGACGGTGACGGTCCTGGTCTACCCCCGGCTGGCCGAGACCTCGGCCCCCGACTGGCGCCGCGTGCACGGCCGGCACAGCCGGCGGATCACGCCCCTCGTCGCCGTCGTGTACGTCGCCGTGCTGGCCGCCTGCGCGGCGGCGCTGGCCGACGCGGGGCCGGCCGACGTGGCGGCCGTGGCCGCGAGCGCCGTGGCCCTGGGCACCACCGCGACGCTCGCCGCTCCCCTGCACGGCCGGCTCACCGAGCGCGACGACCGGCTGGTGGCGCGGCTGCTCCGCGCCGACCGGGTGCGTGCCGTCGCCTCCGTGCTCGCCCTGGTCGCGGCCGTGGCGGCCGTCCTCGCCTGAGCCACCCCGCCGTAGGGTGAGCGGCATGGACAAGCCCGAGATCGACTTCCCCGACTTCGAACCGCCCACCGACCTGCAGGTCACCGACATCACCGTCGGCGACGGCCCGGAGGCCGCCGCCGGCAACACGGTGGAGGTCCACTACGTGGGCGTCGCCCACTCCACCGGCGAGGAGTTCGACGCGTCGTACAACCGCGGCGAGCCCCTGCGCTTCCGCCTCGGCATCGGCCAGGTCATCTCCGGGTGGGACACCGGCGTGCAGGGCATGAAGGTCGGCGGCCGCCGCAAGCTGGTCATCCCGCCGCACCTGGGGTACGGCGACCGCGGTGCTGGCGGCGCCATCAAGCCCGGTGAGACGCTGATCTTCGTCGTCGACCTGCTCGGCGTCAGCTGACCCGCAGCACCCGCTTCACCAGGGCAGGTCGTCCGCGGCGTCCTCGTCGGACACCCGGGCGGCCTGCCCCGCCAGCTCGACGACGTCACCGACGCGCAGCTGGCGCCCCCGGCGCAGCTCCACCTCGCCGTTGACGCGCACCAGCCCGTCGGCGATGACCGGCTTGGCCTCCGCCCCGGTCTCGACGAGGTTCGCGAGCTTGAGGAACTGCCCGAGCCGGATCATCTCGTCGCGGATCGCGACGTCCACCGGCTGGGGCGTCGGGTCCGGCTCCGGGTCCGGCTGGCTCTTCTTCCACGGCAGGCGCATCAGTGGATGATGACCGAGATCGCGTGGATGAGCACACCGACGAGCCCGCCGACGATCGTGCCGTTGATCCGGATGAACTGCAGGTCCCGGCCGACGTGCAGCTCGATGCGGCGCGCGGCCTCCTTGCCGTCCCACCGCTCGATGGTGCTGGTGATGACGGTCGTCAGCTCCGCGCCGTACCGACCGACGGCGAAGACGGCGGCGTCGGCGGCGAGCCCGTCGAGCCGCGCGCGCAGCTCCTCCTCGGCCAGCAGCCGGTCGGCGAAGGCGGCCGCCTCGGTCAGCAGCCGCTGACGGACCGCGCCCTCGGGGTCGCGCAGGGAGCCGGTGAGCCCGCGGCGCAGCGCGTTCCACAGGGAGACGCTCGAGGCCAGCACCTGCGGGTGGTCCAGCAGCCGCTCCTTGAGCCGCTCGGTGCGCTCCTGGGTGCTGGGGTCCTCGAGCAGGTCGTGCGCGAGCTGCTCGAGCATCGAGTCCAGGGCGCGTCGGGCGTGGTGGCGGGGGTCGTCGCGGATGTCGGCCACCCAGCGCACCAGCTCGAGGTGGACGCGCGCGCTGACCCGGTCGTTGACGCTCGGCGGCGACCACCACGGCGCCCGCTCGCCGAGGATCTCGGTGACCGTGTCGGGGTTGTCGACGAGCCAGTCGTGCAGCTCGGTCAGGGCCAGGTCGACCAGCCCGTGGTGCAGGTCGTCGCGCAGCGTCTCGCTCAGCAGCCCACCGAGCAGCGGCGAGATCGGCTCCTCGCGGAACCGCGGCACGAGCGCCTCGCGGATCAGCCCCTCGACGTGGTCGTCGCGGACCTTGCCCAGCGCGATCACCGCGACGTCGGCCACCTCGTCGACCACCCGCTGGGCGTGCGCCGGCTCGGCCAGCCAGCGACCCACCCGCAGCGAGATCGTCGCGGCGGTCACCCGGTCGCGGATGATGTCCTCCTGCAGGAAGTTCTCGCCGACGAACTCCTCCAGGCCCCGGCCGAGCTCGTCCTTGCGCTTGGGGATCAGGGCCGTGTGCGGCACCGGCAGCCCCAGCGGGTGCCGGAACAGCGCGGTCACCGCGAACCAGTCGGCGATGGCACCCACCATCGAGGCCTCCGCGCCGGCGTTGACGAAGCCGAGCACCCCGTCCTGGCCGAGGGTGGCGGCGTACACCGCGGCGGCGAGCAGGAGCAGCCCGACCGCGATCGCCCGCATCTGGCGCAGGCCCTTGCGTCGCAGGGCGTCGGCCTCGGGGTCGGCGGTGATCATCGGCATCGTCGTGGTCATCACCGCCATCCTTGCCCACGGACCCACGTGCCAGAATCACCCGCATGTCTCGCACGGTGATCACCTTCGGCACGTTCGACGTCTTCCACGTCGGCCACCTCCGGGTGATCGAGCGGGCGGCGGCCCTCGGCGACCGGCTGGTCGTCGGCGTCTCGGCCGATGCGCTGAACCTGCGCAAGAAGGGCCGTGAGCCCGTCTTCAGCCAGGCCGAGCGGCTCGCGATCGTCGCGGCGCTCAAGCCGGTGGACGCGGTCTTCGTCGAGGAGAGCCTCGAGCTGAAGCGCGACTACATCCTCGAGCACGGAGCGGACGTCCTCGTCATGGGCGACGACTGGGCCGGGCGCTTCGACGAGCTCAACGACGTGTGCGAGGTCGTCTACCTCCCGCGCACGCCCGCCATCTCGACGACCGCGCTGATCGAGAAGATCTCCGCCACCTCCTGACCCGCTCGACGCCCCGGTTTCGTCCCAGGACCCACGGGCAGGCTTGCTCCACCGCCCCCTCACCCCGGAGAAGAGGAACCCCTCACATGCGTCGTACCCTCGCGGCCGCCCTGGTCGCCCTGAGCACCGGTCTCGCGGTGCTCCCCGCCACGGCGACGTCCGCGGCCACCACCGACCCGGGCGCTCCCGTCGTCGACACCGTGACCCCGGTCGACGACGGGACCGTGACCGCGGCGACCGCCCGCCGCACCCTGGCGCAGGCGAGCGACGTCCTGGCCGGCGGCGGCGCCGAGGCGGTGACCGACGCGCCGGACACCACCCTGCTGATGCGCGACCTGTTCGAGGCGGTGCCCGCCCTCGGTGGCACCGAGCGTGAGCGGGCCGAGGCCCTCCTCGCCCGGCCCACCAACGGCAGCCGCGACCCGTACGGCGACGGCTACACCGTCGGCTCCCGGAAGAAGTGCTCGAGCCACTTCTGCCTGCACTACGTCACCAGCACCGCCGACGCCCCGCCGTCGAAGGCGTGGGTGGGGAGGAACCTCAAGGTGCTCGACAAGGTCTGGCGCACCGAGGTCGGCAAGATGGGCTTCCGCCCGCCGGTCAAGGACGGCAACCACGGCGGCAACGGCAAGTTCGACGTCTACCTCAAGGAGCTGGGCGCCAAGCGGCTCTACGGCTACTGCGCCCCGGAGTACCGCAAGAAGGGCACCAAGTGGGTGGCCTCCGGCTACTGCGTGCTCGACAACGACTTCGCGCAGGCCCAGTACGGCGCGCCCCCGGCCAAGAGCCTGAAGGTGACGGCCGCGCACGAGTTCTTCCACGCGGTCCAGTTCGCCTACGACTACCACGAGGACCCGTGGCTCCTGGAGTCCACCGCCACGTGGATGGAGGAGCGGGTCGCCGACGACATCAACGACAACCGCCAGTACCTCTCCGCCAGCCAGGTCGCCGACCCGAGCAGCTCGCTGGACGTCTTCCAGCCCTCCGGCTTCGCGCAGTACGGCAACTGGACGTTCTGGGAGTACCTCAGCCGCCGCTTCGGCAACGGCATCGTGAAGTCGGTGTGGAACAAGGCCGGTGCGTTCAAGGGCGCCCCGAACATGTACTCCGCCAAGGCGCTGAAGAAGGCCGTCGGCGGCAAGGGCGGCGGGTTCGCCTCGGTCTTCGCGGCGTACGCCGCCTCCAACACCGTGCCGGCCCGGTACTACCCCGAGGGCTCGGCGTGGCCGAAGTCCCCGATGAGCAAGAAGATCCGGCTCACCAAGGGTGACCGCAAGGGCTCGGCGTCGGTGCGGATCAACCACCTCGCCTCGCGCAGCATCACGGTCAAGCCCGGCTCGGACCTCCGCGGGAAGAAGTGGCGGCTGCGGGTCGTCGTCAACGCCCCGAACCGCTCCTCCAGCCCGGCCGTGCACGTGCTGGTGCGCAACAAGAAGGGGGCCTGGTCGCGCAAGACCATCGCCCTGAGCGCGAAGGGCCACGGCAAGAAGGTCCTGAGCTTCAACGGCGCGAAGGTCGCCGGCGTGACGATCACCCTGGCCAACGCCTCCACCCGCTACCGGTGCTCGCGCGGCACGAACCTGTCGTGCCGCGGCAAGGCCGTGGACCAGAAGAAGTCCTTCAAGGTCAAGGTCAAGGCGGTCAAGCGCAAGCGCTGACCCCTTGCACGGCCCTCACCGGCCCGGCACCGACGCCCTCGTGGCGTAGGTGCCGGGCCGGCGGCGTCCTGGGGCGGGGCTGCGGCCGGCTCGGGTGGGGCGGTGGCTAGTGACGACCGCCGAGCAGGGCGCTGCCCAGCAGGCCGTCCACCGTGTCGGTGAGGCCGTCGGTGGTCCCCTGCACGGTGCCGGTGACCGGGGCGAGCCCGCCGCCGGTCAGGCCGTCGACGGCGGTGACGACACCTGCCACGACGGGGTCCACGAGGGCGGAGACCGGGCCGCGGACCGGTCCCTGCGGGCCGGGGCCGGTGGGGCCCGGCCCGCTCGGCGGGGTGCCGGGCGGGTCCGAGGGGCCGGTGCCGCCGGTGCCGCCGGTGCCGCCGGTGCCGCCGGTCGGGGCGGACGGTCCACCGGTCGGGGAGGTGCCGTCCTCGGCGGAGGTCCCGGCTCCGGGGCCGGCGACCGGTACGACGCCGCCGGTCGCGGCGAGGCCGCCCGCTGCGGGGCCGCCGGTGGCGGTCGGTCCCGCGGTCCCCGCGGTTGGCGTGGCCGGGTCGGCGCGCACGAGCACCCGCGCGCCGGCGACCTGCTGGGCGTCCGGGGCACCGGCCGACGGCGGCTGCGCGACCGGCAGGCCCGGGAGGTCGGTGTCGGTGACCACGAGCGTCGTCACCGTCATCGCGACGAAGGCCAGGGCGCCGATCCCGACGGCGCCGTACCCCAGCCGCAGGTCGCGCTGGGTCCTGCTCAGCGGCGCGCTGAAGCCCACCGGTCCTCCTGGTCGTCGTGCGTCTCCCCCGTTGCCCGAAGCCGACAACGACCGAGCCCGACCACGGTAACGGCCGGAGCCCGAGGCGCGCAGCGGTATGGACCGGAGCGGCCGGGGCTACCCGGCGACCATGACCACCGACCCGACCGACCCGACCGACCCGACCGACCCGACCGGCACCGGCCTGACCGCCGTCCTCCGCAGCCACCCCGGCGAGCACGACGTGGACCTCACCGTGCTCACCGACGCCGTCGAGGCGCTCACCGAGTGCGCCGCGGCCTGCCGGGCGTGTGCCGACGCCTGCCTCGACGAGGAGATGGTCGCCGAGCTCGTCGCGTGCATCCGGACCGACCTGACCTGTGCCGACGTGTGCGCGACGACCGCCGCGGTGCTGGTCCGCCGCCCGACCGACCCCTCGCTCGTCCGGTCGCTGGTGGAGGCGTGCGCCGCCGCCTGCGGCGCGTGCGCCACCGAGTGCGAGCGGCACGCCGGCATGCACGAGCACTGCCGGGCCTGCGCCGAGACCTGCCGCCGGTGCGAGCGGGCCTGCCGCGACCTGCTCGCGGCGCTGGGCTGACGCTGCTGGGCTACGTCTCGTCGACGAAGCGCACCGGCCCGGTGTCGGGCCGGTGCCCCTCGAGGTTCAGCGTGGCGTCCTCCCGGATCACGCGACGGACGTCCTCGCGGTCGGGCCGGGCGTCGTCTGGGCGCGCGACGTGGATGACCTGCCGGCCGTCGACCTCCTCGTCGGGCGCCAGCGCCGCGTCGTACCCCTGGCGGGTGAGGGCGGCCACCACCGCCGCCGGGTCCTGGCCGAGCGGGACCGCGTAGCCGAGCCGGGCGGCCGGCATCTCCTCGGGCACCCGCGTCCCGCCGGCGCGGCGACCGCCGAGCGCGACGACACCGCTGGTGCTGAGGAAGTACAGCACCACCAGGGCGATGACGAGGAAGATCAGCAGGGGGATCGCGCCACCCATGGGCACCTCCGGTTCCGGGGCGCACGACGCGCACGCCGCGGTCCCGGTCCCCCCGGGCCGCGCCGTCTAGACCTGCGGGCCGGCGGAGCGGCGCGCGCGCTCCTCGTACGCCGCCCGGGCCGCCGGGTCGGCCTCGGCCAGCACCGAGTCGGCGTGGGTCATCCTCGCCATCGCGTCCTGCACCTTGCGCGGGAGCATCGAGGTCACCTTGACCAGGCCCTGGGACCAGCGCGGCACCCACATCTCGGCCTTGGGCGAGCGCACGGCCTGCTCGATCACCTTCGCGACGTCGTCGGCCGTCACCGGCTTCACGCCCCTGGCCGCCGGGACGCCGGCGGCCAGCTCGGTCTGCACGACGGTCGGCAGGACGACGGTGACGTCGATGCCGTGCGGGCGCAGCTCGGAGCGGGTGGCCTCGCTGAAGCCGACGGTGGCGAACTTCGAGGCGGAGTACGTCGCCCCGTCGGCCACCGCCAGCCGGCCGACCGCCGAGGCGACGTTGACGATGTGGCCGGTCCCGCGCTCGACCATGCCAGGGGCGACCGCCTTGGTGCCGTTGATGACCCCGTGCAGGTTGACGTCGACGATCGCCCTGGCCACGGCGTCCGGCTCCTTGAGCACCGACCCGAGCGGCATGATCCCCGCGTTGTTGACCAGCACGTCGAAGGGCCCGAGCGCGGCGACCGCGTCGAGGAACTCCCGCCACGACGCCGGGTCGGTCACGTCGAGCGCCGCGGCCGTGACGCGGTCGCCGTACGGCGCGGCGACGGTCGTGGCGAGGTCGACGTCGCGGTCACCGATGGCGACCTTGGCGCCCTGGCGGGCGAAGCGCTCGACGGTCGCCCGCCCGATGCCGCGGGCACCGCCGGTGACGATGACGGACAAGCCGGAGATCTCACGGGGCATGACGGGGATCCTCTCGATTCTGACAGGGCTTCCTGTCAGTCTGGGCAGTGGCGGTGGGTGTGTCAACGGTGGAGGTGGTCGCGGGGCACCCGGATCGTTCAATTGAACGGCTGTGGTGGCGCCCGGCGCGGGACGGCGGCACCAGGCCCACCCGAATCGCGCAATTGCACGATCGTGGTGGTGCGAGCGCAGGCCTCAGCGCGCGCAGCCGACGGAGCACGCGCAGCTGGGCGTTGCCGAGCCGGACGAAGCGTTCCAGGGGCATGCCCGGGGGCGGGCCGACCGGGCCGATCCGGGACAGGGCGATGGTCTGGGTCTCGGTGAAGCGCTGGATGCCCTGGACGCCGTGGCGGCGGCCGAGGCCGCTGTCGCCCATGCCGCCCATCCCGGCCTCGACGGACCCGGCGGCGAGCGCGGCACCGTCGTTGATGCCGACCGAGCCGGCGCGGATGCGCCGGGCCAGCCGCTCGGCGGTGGCGGTGTCGCGGCTGAAGATGCCGGCCGACAGGCCGTAGGTGCCCTGGTTGGCCAGGGCGACCGCCTCGTCGTCGCTGCCGACCCGGTGCAGGGCGACGACCGGTCCGAAGGTCTCACCGAGGCAGACGTCCATGTCGTCGGTGACGCCCTCCAGGACGGTCGGCTCGTAGACGTAGGGGCCCAGGTCCGGCCGGGCGCGGCCACCGCAGAGCACGGTCGCGCCCTTCGCGACGGCGTCCTCGACGTGCGCGGCCACCGTGGCGAGCTGGGCCGCGCTGGCCAGGGAGCCCACCTGGCAGGAGAAGTCGAACGCCTGGCCGACGGCGAGCGCGCGCGTGGCGGCGACGAGCCGGTCGCGGAACGCGGCGTACACCCCCTCGTGGACGATGACGCGCTCGACGTGGATGCACATCTGGCCGGTGTTGGTGAAGACCGCGTCGACGGCTCCGGCGGCGGCCTTGTCGAGGTCGGCGTCGGCACGGACGAGAAGCGGGTTCTTGCCACCGAGCTCCAGCGACGCGCCGACCAGGCGGCGGGCCGCGGCCTCGCTGACGACCCGCCCGGTGGCGGTGGAGCCGGTGAAGCAGACGTAGTCGGCGGCCCCGACCAGCGCGGTCCCGACCTCGGCGCCGGGACCGGCGACGACGTCCCACACGTGGGCCGGCAGCCCGGCCTCGGCCATGAGCGCGCGGGTCCACAGCAGGGTCAGCGGCGTCTGCGGGTCGGCCTTGCTGACCACGGTGCAGCCGGCGAGCAGGGCGGGGACGGCGTCGCCGACGCCGAGGTAGAGCGGGTAGTTCCACGGCGAGACGACGCCGACGACCCCGCGGGGCACGCGCACCTCGCGGACCTTGGTGAGCAGCGGCAGCGCGCCGCGCACCGGGCGGTCGGCGAGGTACGCCGCGGCCCGCTTGGCGTAGTGCCGGGTCAGGTTGGCGACCTGGAGGACCTCCATCCACGCGTGGTAGCGGGCCTTGCCCATCTCCCACTGCACGAGGTCGAGGACCTCGTCCTGCCGCTCGAGCAGCAGGTCGTGGAAGCGCATCAGCACCTCGGCCCGGGCCGCCACGGTCAGGCCGGCCCAGCCCGGCTGCGCCGCGCGCGAGCGCACGACGGTCGCGGCCACGTCGTCGGCGGTGCACGCGGGGACCGGCGCGGTGGGCTGTGCGTCGTACGGCGCGGTCGCGGTGAGCGTGCCGTCGCCGCCGGAGACGGGGACCGAGACCCACCGGTTCCACGACGCGAGCCTGGCCCCGGTGACCCAGGCGGGCCAGACCGAGGCACCCGCGCCGGGGGCGCCGCCACCCGGGCCGGCGGTGGGCTCGAGCGTGGCGGTCATCGGGTCCTCCGCAGGTCGATGGGCTGGCCGTCCTGGGGGAAGGGCAGCGAGTGGTTGTTCATCGGGGCGACGTACCCGGGGTCGACGCTCCACTCCCACCCGCGCAGCAGGTGGTGCATGACGGCCTTGACCTCGGCTCCGGCGAAGTACATGCCGAGGCACTTGTGGACGCCGCCGCCGAAGGGGTTCCAGGCGTAGCGGTGCGACTTGTCCTCGCGGCGCTCGGGCGAGAACCGCTCGGGGTCGAAGACGAGCGGGTTGGTCCACAGCTCCTCCATCACCTGGGCGAACTGCGGCGCGACGGTGACGAAGGTGCCCGCGGGGATCCGGACGCCCTGGACGACGGTGTCCTTGACGACCTTGCGCAGCACGACCGGGACGGGGGCGCGCAGGCGCAGGCACTCCTTCATCACCAGGTCCAGCGACTCCAGCCCCTCGAGCTCGGCCAGCGTGGGCCGCGGGCCGAGCGCCTCGGACTCGGCACGGCAGCGGTCCTGCCAGGCCGGGTGCTGGCCGAGCAGCTGCAGCATGGTGGAGAGGGTGATGGTGGAGGTGTCGTGCGCCGCCATCATCAGGAAGATCATGTGGTTGACGACGTCGTCGTCGCTGAACCGCTCGCCCTCGTCGCTCTCGATGTGGCACAGCTGGGAGAACAGGTCGTCGGTCTCGGTCGCGCGGCGCGAGGGCAGGTAGTGACGCAGGAACTCCTCGAGCACCTCGCGCCCGCGGTGACCCCGGCCCCAGCGGGTGAGCGGCAGGTCCTTGCGCACGACCGCTGCGGCGGCCTGGACGCAGGCGATGAACGCCCGGTTGACCTCGACCATCTGCTCGGGCGTGGTGTCCTCCGCCCCGCCCATGAAGATGTCGGCGGCGACGTCGAGGGTGAGCTGCTTGAGGGCGGGGTACGCCCGGAAGTCCCGGTCGCGGCCGCGGCCGGCGCGCCCGCCACTCGCGGCCCAGCCGGCGAGGCCGGCCTCGATCGGGGCGTGCATCCGCGCGGCGTACGCCTCGAGCCGGTCGCGGGTGAACGCCTGCTGCATGATCCGGCGGTGCATGTGGTGCTCCTCGAAGTCGAGCAGCATCAGTCCCCGGTCGAAGAACGGGCCGACGAGGTAGGTCCAGGCCGGACCGTTCGCGAAGGCCTTGTCCTTGTTGCGGAACGCCTCCTCGCAGGCGTCGGGGCCGAGCAGCATCACCCAGCGCTGGCCGAGCATCGAGATCGGCGCGACCGGACCGTAGTGGTCCCACTGCCGGCGGAAGAGCGCGAAGGGGTCCTTGGCGTACTCGAACGCCCGCCCGAGCAGCGGCTTCCCGCGGTCCTCGCGGCGGATCGGCGGGAGGTCGCGGACCTCCGCGGGGTCGGGCGCGGTGCGGCCGGGCCGGGCGGGCGCACTGCTGAGGTCGAGCGACACGGATGGCCCCCTGGGGTGGGTGACGGGCACGGCGGTCCCGCCAGCATCATTCAGACAGGACACCCTGTCAACCTTCTGTGAGAGGGTGGCGACATGGCTGTGCAGTCGGGTACCTACCGCGGCGTCAGCGCCGAGGACCGCGCCGCCGAGCGCCGCGAGCGGCTGCTCGAGGCCACCCTGGCGGTCTGGGCCGACCCGGCCGGCGCCCGGCCGACGATGACCCGGATCTGCGCGGCCGCCGGCCTCACCGAGCGCTACTTCTACGAGTCGTTCCGCTCCCTCGACGACGCGCTGACGGCGGTGGTGGAGTCGATCGCGACCGAGATCGAGCAGGTCAGCCTGGCGGCGGCCGACGCCGCGGGCGACGACCCCACCGCCCGGGTCCGCGCGTCGGTGCTGGCCTTCGTCGAGCTGATCGAGGCCGACCCGCGCAAGGGTCGCGTGGCGATCATCGAGGCCGGCGCGATGCCCGCGCTGCGCCCGCGGCGCACCCAGCTGCTGCGCCACTTCGCGCACCGGGCGGCCGAGGAGGCGCGCGAGCACGGCGTCGACTGGGGCACCCGGGAGGGCGAGCTGGTCGGCCTGCTCTTCATCGGCGGGATGGCCGAGCTGATCACCGCCTGGCTCGACGGTGCGCTCGACGCGACGCCGCAGGAGCTCGTCGAGACCGCGACCCGGATCTTCGTCGGCGTCTTCCGCTGACTCCCCCACCGCCCCGAGACGGGCACCCCCACGTCCCGAAGGAGGCCGCCGTGGTCGACCGCGACCGCAACCACCTGGGCCGCGCCGAGCAGGCGCGACCGCGCGACGAGCTCGGCCGCCCGCTGCCGTACGGCGCCACAGGGGTCGAGCCGATCTCCGAGGAGCCGCTGCCGCCGGCCGGGACCCTCGCCTACGCCCGGGAGCTGCTCGACGCGGGGCGGCCGTTCGCCGCGCACGAGGCGCTCGAGGTCCGGTGGAAGTCCTGCCCGGCCGACGAGCGCGAGCTCTGGCAGGGGCTGGCGCAGCTGTGCGTGGCGCTCACCCACCACGCCCGCGGCAACACCGTCGGCGCGGCGCGGCTGCTGGACCGGGCGGCCGGCCGGCTGGCGAGCCACGAGCGCGGCGGCGGGCCGACGTACGACCTCGACCTGGCGGCGGTCGTCGCGTGCGTGCGCACGACGCTCGCCGACTGATCGGCGACTGACTAGCGACTGGCTGGCGCGGGCCTGCCTGGCGGGATATGAGAGACCGCCGCGGGGACACCGGCCGGCGGTGGTCACGGATCAGACGTCGATGGTCACCACCAGGTCGACGACGTCGCCGGTGACGACGCCCTCGGTGCGGCGGGCGGCGAGCTTGAGCGGCACGACGTACGTGCCGTCCTTGGGCCACAGCGAGGTCGTCCACCGCGCCTCGCCCATCCGCACGGTGACCGGGACCATCCCCCAGCCGTAGGTCACCGCGGCGGCGACGTCGCGCACGACGGCGGCGGCGTCCTCGGGCAGCGCCACGAAGTGGTGCGGCGCCGGGCCGCGCCACTCGAAGACCGGTCCGGTCACGTCGAGCTCCACACCAGCGGACCCTAGTGGGCGGAGGACCGGCCCGCCCGGGCCATTGACAGACCTGACGCCTGTCAACAGTGTTGACCTCGTGTGGCGGACGACACAGGCCCGGCCGGACCGGCGGAGCGGCGAGCGCGGCTTCGACCACGACGTCGTGGTCGTCGGTTCGGGCTTCGGCGGGAGCGTGAGCGCGCTGCGCCTGGTCGAGAAGGGGTACGACGTCGCCGTCCTCGAGGCCGGTCGGCGGTTCACCGACGCCGACCTGCCGCGGACGTCGTGGCGGCTGGGCCGATACGTCTTCGCACCGGCGCTCGGCCTGCTCGGCATCCAGCGGGTGACCCTGCTGCGCAACGCACTGGTGATCAGCGGCGCCGGCGTCGGCGGCGGCTCGCTGGTCTACGGCGGCACCCTCTACGAGCCGACGGACGCCTTCTACGACGACCCGCACTGGCGCGACCTGACCGACTGGCGCGGCGAGCTGGCGCCGTACTTCGACCAGGCCCGCCGGATGCTCGGCGTGACGACGTACGACCGGGTGACGCCGGCCGACCGCGTGCTGCGCGACGCGGCCGCCGACCTGGGCGCGGGCGGCACCTGGCGGCCCACCGACGTCGGGGTGCTGCTCGACCCGGTGCCCGGCCGCAGCGTCCCGGACCCGTTCTTCGGCGGCGCCGGCCCGGACCGCAACGCCTGCCTGCACTGCGGGGAGTGCATGACCGGCTGCCGGCACAACGCCAAGAACACCCTCCCCAAGAACTACCTCCACCTCGCCGAGGCCGCCGGCGCCGTCGTCCACCCGCTGACGACGGTCACCGACGTGCGGCCCCTGCCCGGAGGTGGGTACGCCGTGTCCACGCGGCGCACGGGTCCGCTGCGGCGGCGCGGGCGCACCTTCACCGCCGAGCAGGTGGTCCTTTCGGCCGCCGCACTGGGGACCCAGCGGCTGCTGCACCACCTGCGCGACTCCGGCAGCCTGCCGCACGTCTCGCCCCGGCTCGGCGAGCTGACCCGTACCAACTCCGAGGCGGGCCTGGCGGTGCGCGCCCGCGGCGACGACATGGACTACACCGAGGGGGTCGCGATCACCTCCTCGGTGCACCTCGACGAGCGGACCCACGTGGAGCCGTGCCGCTACGGCCGGGGCAGCAACGCGATGGGCATGGCGATGGCGACGATGACCGACCCGGTGCCCGGGCGCAGCCGCGCGCTGGTGATGGCGCGGGAGATGTGGCGCGGGCGGCGCGACCTGCGCCGGCTGCACGTGCCGCGCCGGTGGTCCGAGCAGTCGATCGGGGTCCTGGTCATGCAGAGCATCGACAACTCGCTGACCACCTACACCCGGCGCCGCCGCCTGGGCCGGGGCCGGGTGATGACGACCCGGCAGGGCATCGGCGAGCCGAACCCCACCCACATCCCCGAGGCCAACGCCATCGGCCGGGCGATGGCCGCGCGGATGGACGGCATCCCCGGCGCCGGGTGGACCGAGGTCCTCGACGTGCCGACCACCGCGCACTTCCTCGGCGGCTGCCCGATGGGGACCGGGCCGGCCACCGGCGTGATCGACCCCTGGCACCGGCTGCACGGCCACCCCGGCGTCCACGTCGTCGACGGCTCGGCCGTCGCGGCCAACCTCGGGGTGAACCCCTCGCTGACCATCACCGCGATGGCGGAGCGGGCGATGTCGTTCTGGCCCAACCGCGGCGAGCCCGATCCCCGCCCGCCGCTCGGTGCGGCGTACCAGCGGCTGGACCCGGTGCCCCCGCGCTCCCCCGCCGTGCCGGCCACCGCCCCGGGCGCGCTCCGGCTGATCCCCCTCACACCCGTCACGCCCGCACCCCCGGTCGAGGAGCACGCATGACCCAGCAGGACCCGCCGCAGGACCGGTTCGCCGACCGCCAGGCCCTCGTCACGGGAGGCGGCTCGGGCATCGGCGCCGCGCTGGTGCGCGCGCTCGTCGCCGCCGGCGCGGACGTCGTGGTCGCCGACCTCGACGAGGCCGCCGCGCAGCGCGTCGCCGGTGCCGTGACCGGTCCCGGGACCGCGCGGGCGGTGCGGCTCGACGTGACCGACGCGGCGGCCGTGCAGGCCGCGGTCGACGAGGTGGTCGAGCGGGCCGGCCGGATCGACCTGCTGTTCAACAACGCCGGCATCACCTTCGGCGGCGAGACCGAGGACCTCTCGCTGGAGCACTGGGACGCGATCATCGACGTCAACATCCGCGGCGTGGTGCACGGCGTCGCCGCGGCGTACCCGCACATGGTCCGGCAGGGCGCCACCGGCGGCCCGGGCGGGCACATCGTCAACACCGCCTCGATGGGCGGGATCATGGCCGCCGGGCTGATCACCAGCTACGTGATGACCAAGCACGCGGTCGTCGGCCTGTCCCTCGCCTTGCGCACCGAGGCGGCCGCCAAGGGCGTCGGCGTCACCGTGCTGTGCCCCGCGGCGGTCGAGACGCCGATCCTCGACAAGGGCCACCTCGGCCGGTTCCACGGTCGCGACTACTACCTCAAGGGCCAGGGCGTACGCCGCCCGCTCGACGCCGACGTGCTGGCCGCGCAGGCGCTCGCCGCCGTGGCCGCCGACCGGCCGATGCTCGTCACCCCGCGCCCGGCGCGGGTCGCGTGGCGCCTGGGCCGGCTCGCCCCCTCGTTCGCCAACCGGGCCGCGACCCGGTTCGTCGCCAAGCAGCGCCGGCTCCAGGCCCGGCGCGCCACGTCAGGAGGCCCCGCATGACCAGCACCAGCCCCGCAGGACAGCCCGTCGCGCTCGTGGTCGGTGGTGGCTCCGGGCTCGGTGCCGCGTCCGCCGCGGCGCTGCGGGCGGCCGGCCACACCGTCGTCACCGGCGACCTGGAGGGCGCGGCGGCCGACCTGGTCGTCGACGTCACCGAGGAGGCGGCCGTCGCGGCCGCGGTCGACACGGTCGTCGCCGAGCACGGCCGGCTCGACGTGGTGGTCAACAGCGCCGGGGTCAGCACGCTGATGCAGGTGGTCGACCACGACGTGCAGGAGTTCCGGCGCGTGCTGGACGTCAACCTCACCGGCGGGATGCTCGTGCTCAAGCACGCGGCCCGGGTGATGGCCACCCCGGACGGCGCCGGCGGCGCGGTCGTCTCGATCGCCTCGCTCAACGCCCGCCAGCCGGGCACCGGCATGGCGGCGTACTGCTCGGCCAAGGCGGGCCTGGCGATGCTCACCCAGGTGGCCGCGTTGGAGCTCGGGCCGCGCGGCGTGCGCGTCAACGCCGTCTCCCCCGGCCTGGTCGTCACCCCGCTGACCGCGCCGGCGATGGACATCCCCGGCGTGCAGGAGGACTACGTCGAGAACACGCCGCTCGGCCGGGCCGGCACGCCCGAGGAGGTGGCCGAGGCGGTCGTCTACCTGGCCACCGCACGTTGGCTCACCGGCGAGGTGCTCGACCTCAACGGCGGCGCGCACCTGATGCGCTACCCCGACCTCGTCGGCCACGTGACGCGGGCCTTCGGGTGAGCCAGCGCCTCACCGAGCTGGCCTGCTACGGCCTCGCCGGGCACACCGACCAACCCCGCGACCTGCTCGCCGAGGCGCGGCTGGCCGAGGAGCTGGGTCTGGGCTCGGTGTTCCTCTCCGAGCGGTTCAACCTCAAGGACGCCGGCGTGCTGGCCGGGGCGGTCGCGGCCGCCACCGAGCACGTCGGCATCGCCACCGCGGCGACCAACCACAACACCCGGCACCCGCTGGTCACCGCGACACTGGCGACCACCGCGCACCGGCTGTCCGGCGGGCGGTACGCCCTGGGCCTGGGCCGCGGGTTCGGCGCGCTGTTCGACGTGATGGGGCTGCCGCGGGTGACCGGTGCGCAGCTCGAGGACGCGATCGGCATCTACCGCTCGCTGTGGCGGGGCGAGGCGGTGCTCGGCCACGAGGGGCCGGCCGGCTCCTACCCCTACCTCTCCCAGGACGGCTCGTTCGACGAGCGGATCCCGGTGCTGATGACCGCCATCGGCCCCCGGTCGCTCGCGCTGGCCGGCCGGCTGGCCGACGGGGTCGTGCTGCACACGTTCCTCACCGACGAGGCGCTGGCGCGGTCGGTCGCCGCGATCCGCTCCGCGGCCGAGGAGGCCGGGCGCGACCCGGCGTCGGTGCGGGTCTGGGCGGTGCTGGCGACCGTCGAGGACTCGCTGCCCGAGGACCTGCGGCTGCGCAAGCTGGTGGGCCGGCTGGCGACGTACCTGCAGGGGTACGGCGACGTGCTGGTCGCCGCGAACGGCTGGGACCCCGCCGTGCTCGACCGGTTCCGCACCGACCCGCTCGTGCAGGGCTATCCCGGTGCGTTCGACGCGATCGGCACCGTCGAGGAGCTGACCCACCTGCGCGACGACGTCCTGCCCGCGGAGTGGCTCGCCGCCTCGGCGACCGGCAGCGCGGAGCAGTGCGCCGCCCGGGTGCTGGAGCAGCTCGCGCTCGGCGCCGACAGCGTCGTGCTCCACGGCGCGACGCCGGCCGAGCTGGCGCCCGTGCTGACGGCGTACGCCGCGGTCCGCGACGACGCCACCTTCGCCGGGCTCCCGGCCAACCCGGGATGGATGTCATGACCGCGCCGACGATCGACACCCTTGAGGAGATCACGGCCGAGTGGATCGGCGAGGCGCTGGGCGCCGTGCCGGACTCGGTGCGGGTGGCCCCGGTCGGCTTCGGCCAGATCGGGTCCTGCCTGGGGGTCTCGCTCGCCGGGGACGGGTTGCCGCCGAGCGTGCTGGTCAAGCTGCCGACGGCCGACGCCGGTACCCGCGGCATGCTCGTCGGCGCCTACCGGTCCGAGGTCAGCTTCTACCGCGAGCTCGAGCCGACCGTCGCCGTCGACGTGCCGCGCTGCCACCTGGCCACCGACGTCACCGACGACGGGCGCTTCACGCTCGTCCTGGAGGACCTCGCGCCGGCCGAGCAGGGCGACCAGCTGCGCGGCGGCACTCCGGAGCAGGTGCGCGGCGCGGCGGAGAACCTCGCCGGGCTGCACGGTCCGCGCTGGTGCGACCCCGCCCTCCTCGACCTGGGCTGGATCACGATGCAGGACGCCGAGGGCGCGGACCTGCTCGCGTCGGTCTACGGCCCCGCCATCGACACGTTCCTGGAGATCACCGGCCCGCTGATGTCGTCCGAGGCGGCCACGACCGTCCGCGAGACCCAGGACGTGGTCGTCGACTGGTCGCTGGCGCGGGCGGAGCGGTTCGGGATCGTCCACGGCGACTACCGCCTCGACAACCTGATGTTCTCCCCCGACCCCGCCGTCCCGGTGAAGGCCGTCGACTGGCAGACCCTCAGCCTCGGGCTGCCCGCCAAGGACCTCGCCTACCTCGTCGCCACCAGCCTCGACGCCCCCGCGCGCCGCGCCTGCGAGGAGGCCGTCGTCGCGGCGTACCACCGGCGGCTGCTCGCCCACGGCGTCACCGGCCACCCGCTCGAGGAGTGCTGGGACGACTACCGCTTCGCGATGCTGCAGGGGATCCTCGTCTCCGTCTTCGGCTGCGCGTACGGCGCCCGCACCGACCGGGGTGACCGGATGTTCGCGGTCATGGTCGAGCGGACCGCCGCTGCCGTGCGGGAGCTGGGGACGCTCGGCCTGGTGTGAGCCGGTGGGTGCTCGCCCGGGGCGCCGTCGCTTCATCAAGGTATGCAGACGAACCGTCACTCCCCCCGCGGAGCTCACCCGGGGACGTGACCGCTCGGCGACATACCTTGATGGGCAGCCGCCGCGCGAGGTCACAGTGCGGAGCGTCCGGCGCCGGCGACCGTGCTCCCGTAGGCTGGAGAGGTGACCAGCCATCTGACCGATCAGCGTGATCGTCCGGTCAGCGCGTTCGTCGCCGTCGTCGTGGCTCTCCTCAGCGGCGGCTACATGCTGCCGTGGGCGGTTGCAGCCCTGCGCGGCAAGTCGAACCACTGGACGATCTTCTGGATCAACCTGCTCGGCGGCTGGACGGTGGTCCTGTGGATCGTCGCCGTCGTCATGGCGTTCGGCTCCCACAAGCCGATCCGACGCTACTGACCTCCCTCACGGGGGAAGAGCGCGAGCCTGACCGCGGCCCTGGACATCGTCGGGCTGAGCGGATGGCGTTGATGCGTCCGCGCCGTGCGGGCGGGAGCCAGGGACGTCGGTGCTCGTCGGAGTGCCGAGCCGGCTGTCCCGCGTCAGCGCGCGGTGAGCTTCCGGTCGGCGTGGATGGTCTGGGTGCCGCGCTGGTAGAAGTGCTCGCGCGACCGTCGGTACTCGATGTCGACCGACTCCAGCCGCGCGACGCCTCGCCGGCTGGGGGTGATCGTGATGAAGAGGTAGTCGCTTCCCCGCCCGACCCTGTGCTCGAAGCGCATCGGCGTCTCCACGGCTTCCATGTCTCGGCACTCGCCGTCCATGTCGCGCGCGGCGCCGACCGGGTCCTCGTCCGGTGCCGAGTGGCAGACCCAGAACGACACACTGGCGTCTGCGGTGTTCTTCGAGAAGTTGGCGTCAAGGCCGTCGATGATCACCGTCTCGGCGGAGCCGCTCACCTTGGGGTAGACGATGGTGCTCGACAGGGTCGGCTCGGCCAGTGGCGACGGCACGACACCGGCGACGCCACCTCGCTCATCGAACGCCGTCGGGTGGGTCCACCAGTGCCAGGTGAAGAGGGCCGCCAGCACGAAAGCTCCGACGAGCACCCAGGTCAGCACGACCTTGCGGCGCGGGCGTCGCGGCTGCGCGCTCGCACCACTCGTGGAGACATCCGTTGCGGCCGACATGCGCCGATCCTTCCACGGCTGCACCCACGCCGCCGGGAGCCCGGAGTCGCCGCGGGCCGCGCTAGGCGTGCAGCAGCCTCCAGCGCCCCTCGGAGACGACCTCGACGGTGCCGTCGACCACCGTGATGGCGGTCTGGTCGTCGATCGCGTAGGCGGGACCGGAGATGCCGGCGGCCCACTGCTCCGCCTCGGCCAGGGAGTTGCCCGGCAGGCCGTCCTCGGCCAGGTGGGGGCAGATCGAGAAGTCGACGAGGCCCAACGTGCTGGCGTCACCGGTCGGCGGTCGCCACTGGATGAAGTCGTCCCCGACCTCGGGGGTCATCACCATGCTCCCGGCGCTCAGGCCGACCCAGGTCGTCCTGCTCAGCGCCGGGAGCAGGTCGGCGAGCCCGGACTGCCGCATCCAGTGGCACAGGTAGAGGACGTCGCCGCCCGCCGCCAGCAGGACGTCGGTCTCCCTGACCAGGGGCACCCACTGCTCCGCGTCGATGCTGGGCAGCGCGGTGAGCTCCAGCACGCCGACGGACTCCCAGCCCAGGTCGACCATGGGGTGGTCGGAGTGGCCGCTGATGAACTGCCAGGCCTTGGTGCCGGGCCCGACCCCGGGATGTCCGTACAGCGCCGTCGGGATGCAAAGGGCAGTGGACTCGGCGATCGGCTTGCCCAGCAGGTCCACCAACGCCCGGCGGATGCTCGGGTTCGTGACGCCTCCGGAGGTGAGCAGGAGCTTCACGGTTCCTCCTGGGCAGTGGGCGATGGACGAGGCGTCGTACTGACCGGTCGTCAGCGCCGGACTCATCGCCGTCGATCGACACCCGCGTCGGTCAGGCGCCGTCCTCGGTCAGGCTCGTGGCCGGCAGCCAGTCGGCGCCGAGGAGCTGCGCGAGGTCGGCAAGCCCGGCGGTGTCGCTCCCGACCGTGTCGGACGCTGCGGCGATCCGCTCCACCATCACCTTGCCGACCTGCTCCTCGACGGTGCCCTCGGCGTACGCGATGTGCCACGGCGAGACCTGGTGGTCGCGGTGGGTGCGGCCGGTCACCTGCCGCCCGGCGATGCCCGAGAAGCGGGCCTGGTGGAAGACGCCGACGCGCGGCTCGGTGCTCGCCTGGCGGCCGTCGGCGAGGGTCTCGCCGGCGTGCAGGCTGATCGAGGCGACCGTGGTGAAGACGCAGACCTTCGCTCGCCCGGTCTGGAACCGGAGGCGCTCGGCCTCGGCGTCGAACCGGTCGCGGCCGTAGATCGTGGCCACCTCGATCCCCGCGTCGCGCAGCCGGTCGGCGATGGGGTCGGCGGCGGTCGCGACGAACTCGACCGAGCACGCCACCTGCCGCTCGGACTGCACCTGCTGGGCGATCCAGTCGACGGTCGAGTCGACGCGGATCAGCCCGGCCTTCTGCCGGAAGCGCAGCAGCGCGGCGCGGCCCTTCGCGACGTTGCGGCCGCGTCGCGCGATGTCCATCTCGCGGCAGAACTCGCCCCACTCGGCCTCGTAGGCGGTCCGCTCCGCCGGCGTGAGCGTCACCGGCATGCCGGAGATCGGCACCGGCCCCCACGGCGCCGCGCGGTGCAGCATCGCCGGGGGCCGTTCGTCGGCGAGCCAGCCGCGCACCAGCTTGAGGTCGGCGGCCCGTCGCGCCGGGTCGGCGGTCCAGCTCGCGCCGTACCGGCCCTGCTCCACGCCGACGCCGTGCCGCTCGAGCGCGCTGGCGAAGGTGGCCCCGGGCTGCGTCGCCGAGGTCCACTCCCGCATCGGCTCGCCGAGCACCTGCGCGTAGGCGGGAGCGAGGTACGGCAGCTCGAGCGGTGTGTGCCCGGGCGTCGCGGTCGTCGCGATGACGAACGGCGCCTTGTCGTGCGACCGACCGTGCCCGGAGATCGACGCCCAGAGCTTCCACCGCTTCGTCGTCGTACGACGCAGCGCGTGGGCCTCGTCCGCGATGATCACGTCCCAGTGGTGGTCCTTGACCTTCTCGAGCCGGTCCCACGTGATGACGACCCACTCCAGCCCGCCGTCGCCCAGGTCCGTGATCGTGCGGCACCAGTGGCCGATGGTGATCGCGGCGGGCCGGTCGGCCACGACGAGCACCCGCTGCGCGCCACGGAGGTCGCCCACGGCCGTCGCTCCGAGGACCGCGGAGATCGTCTTGCCCACGCCCGGCTCGTCGGCCAGCAGGAACAGGCGTCCGCCCGCCGCGGCCCGCTCCGCGATCGCGTCCGCCGCCTCGAACTGGATCCTCCTGGGCTCGAGATCACCTGTCGCCTCCGGAGCAGGTGTCGGGTCGTCGGGGTTCAGGGTGTTCTCGATGAACCGACCGAGCGTGTGCGGTCCCGGGGAGTACGGCGCGAGGTGCGCGGGCAGCGCGCGCCCGACGTACAGGTGGGTCCTGACCGCCGGGTGCCACGTGGCGCCGTCGACCTGCGTCCCGTACGGCACGTCGAGGACCCACAGCCGCTCCCCCGGCCCGACGGACGGCAGCGGCCGCTGCGGCTGACGCGTCCCCTTGCGGCGGGGTGACGCGCTGCGCCGACCGGCACTGGATCGACGAGAGCTGGCCACCCCCGGACGCTATCCGGGCCGCCGCCGTGCGCCGGGCTGCCTCGCCCGGGCCGCCGTCGCGGTCCGGCCTCCGGAGCGGGCACGGTCCACCAGCGTCGTCGAGACGTGCCAGCCGTGCGATCGGCGATCCGTCCCGGGTTGCCCGACGGACACGTGCGGGGATGATGGCGGGCAGAGGGCCGGATGGTCGCGCCCTCACCCTTGGAGCTGGGAGCCTCATGTACGCGACACCCACGCGACCGATGACGCAGGACGAACTCGACCTGATCTGCCGGGTGTGGGCAGCCGAGGGAAGTGATGACCCTGCGGACCGGTGGCTGCAGCTGTGGGACGGCGGCGATGCCGACGCCCACCCGGAGGAACGGGACGCCATCGTCGCGACCGCCACGGCCTGTGGCCTGCGGGCCTTCGTCGAGAGCGGCGTCCTCAAGGTGGAGAAGACCCAGCAGCTCCACGACGAGATCGGTTCGCGTTGGATCTGAGACGCGCAGGATGGAAGTAGATGGTCCCCGACGGCGCGGTGGACAGTCCAGCGTCGTGGCGGGATGGGCCGGGAGCCCGGCGACGTGAGGCACGCACCCGTGGACGCTGAGCAAACACGGGACCAGCTCTCTCAGCGGGCCCGCAGCTCCGCGACCGGCCGGTACGCCGCGTCAGCAGCAAGCGCTTCCAACGGCGAGCCGGCGTCGGCGATGACGACGGCGACGCGGGCGTCGCGGGCGGCGGCGTCGACGCCGAGCTCCACCAGCTCCTGGGCGGAGGTGGCCTTGCCGATGACGGCGATCGGGCCGCCGGGGTCGTGGAAGGGCGGGGCCGGGGCGAGGGAGTAGCCGGGTCGCGGCGCGGCCAGGTTGGCCGCGACCGCGAGGGTGACCGGGAGGTCGCGGACCCACCAGCGGCCCGTCGCCACCAGCCCGGCGGCGTCGGTCGCGCGGAGCCGCACCTCGTCGGCGAGCGGGGTGAAGACGCGCACCTCCCCCGCGTCGGCCGGCACGCTGGTCAGCAGCCGGGCCAGGGCGTCGGGGTCGTCGGCCGCGGACTCGAGGTGGTCCACGACGACGCCGGCGCCGCGGCGTACCCCCAGGAGCACAGCGTCGTCGGTGCCGAGGCAGACGGCGTCGGGCGCGGCGAGCATCCGCTCCGCCATCGCCCGCAGCACCGCGGAGGCCTGGTCGCTGGGCCGCCACAGGCGCGGGGCCCAGTCGGCCATGCGGGCGCTGCGCCGCTCGAGCAGTCCCACGACCCGGTCGAGGTCGGTGGGGCCGAGCGGCCGGACGGCGGTCGCAGCGCTCAGGACGACTCCCCCGCCTGGTCGGCGGCGCGCGCGGCCCGGCGGGCCGCCTTCGCGATCGTCTCCTCGACGATGGAGTTCAGTCGGGCCCCCTGGGGCCATCCGGCGTAGTGACACACGAAGACCACGATCTCACGGAGCGCCTCGTCGTCGAGCTCCCCGTTGGCGTACGCCGCCGGGACCTGGATGCCCAGCACGTCCGCGGCGCCCTGGCCGGCGAGCATCCCGATGAGCAGCAGCCGCCGGTCGCGGTCGGAGAGGCCCGGCCGGTTCCAGATGTCGGCGAAGAGGTGGTCGGCGGTGTAGCGGAAGAAGTCGCCGGTGCCGTCGGACATCTCGAAGCCGTAGACCTCCTCCATCTTCTCCAGCCCGCGACGACGGGTCTCCGGGAGGTCGTCGAACCTCCCGGCACGGTCCTCGCTCACAACCCCAGCCCCTTCCGCAGTCGACCCTCGGCCAGCCGCGCGAGCGGCACGTCGACCCCGAGCTCGTCGGCCAGGGCGACCGCGAACCCGAGGTCCTTCTCCCCCAGCGCGACGACGTGGCCGAACACCCCGTGCCAGAAGTCGTCCGGCGCGATCGGCGCGGTGGTGTCGCGGTGCATGATCGCGCCCGGCCCGCCGGTGATCGCGTCGGTGTGGCGCACCACGTCGCCCAGCGCCCTGATGTCGAGGCCGGCAGCCTCGGCCAGCCGCTGCGCCTCGGTGGCGGCGGTGAAGGCAACGAAGTGCATGAGGTTCCGCGCCAGCTTGAAGCGCGTCCCGGCGCCGACCGGACCCGCGTGCACCACCTTGGCGCCCATCACGTCCAGCGCCGGCCGGGCCGCCGCGAACGCCTCGTCGTCGCCGCCGACCATGATCGCCAGCGTGCCGTCGGCCGCGCTCATGGCGCCGCCGCTGACCGGCGCGTCGAGGAGTCGTACGTCGTGGCGCGCGGCGACGTCGGCCAGGTCGCCGGGGGTGTCCGGCGCGACCGTCGAGTGCACCACGACCGTGAGCCCGGCCCGGGCGGTGGTGAGCGCCTCGAGCAGCACGTCGCGCACCTGCTCGTCGTCGCGGACCATCACGCACAGCACGTCGACCGCGCCGGACAGCGCGGCCACGCTCCCCGTGACCTCGGCACCCGCGTCCCTGAGCTCGGCCAGCGGCTCCGGCGCGACGTCGTACACGTGCAGGGGCAGGTCCGAGGCCGCGAGCCGCAGCGCCATCGGCTTCCCGATGTTGCCCAGCCCGACGAACCCGACGACCGGGCCGGGAGCAGGCTCAGCCACGGAACGTCTGTCCGCCGTCGACGGCGAGGATCTGCCCGGTCACCCAGGACGCCTCGTCGGAGAGCAGGAAGACGCACGCGCCGACCATGTCCTCGGGCTGGCCCATCCGCTTGATCGCCAGCGCCTTGACCAGCTCCTTGGACGCCCCGCCGGCCTGGGTGCGGGTGGCCTCGGTGTCGGTGGGGCCGGGCGCGATCGCGTTGACCCGGATGCCCATGCCGCCGACCTCGTGGGCCAGCTGCTGGGTCAGGCCGTTCACGCCGACCTTGGCCAGTCCGTAGAAGCCGGAGTAGAGGTACGCCGCGGTCGAGCTCTGGTTGACGATCGAGCCGCCCCCGCGCTGCTGCATGACGGGGTAGACCGCGCGGGTCATCACCAGGGCGCCGTCCATGTTGACGCTCATGAACTTCCGGTAGTAGTCCCAGTCGACGCTGATCAGCAGGTCGAACTGCATGTCGCCGTAGATCGCGGCGTTGTTGACCAGCCCGTCGATGCCGCCGTGCTCGGCGACGGTGCGCTCGACCAGCGCGGCCGCCGACTCGTGCGAGCTGACGTCGGTGCGCACGAACGTCGCCCGGCCGCCGCTCTCGGCGATCGCGGCCGCGACCTTCTCCCCCGACTCCTCGTTGAGGTCGGCCACGACGACCGCCGCACCCTCCGCGGCGATCGAGCGGGCGTACACCTCGCCGATGCCCTGCGCCGCGCCGGTCACGACGACGACCTTGTCCTGCAGTCTCATGGTGCTCCTTGTCGAGTCAGGCCGGGAAGGCCAGGGTCTTGAGTTCCAGGTACTCCTCGAAGCCGGCGACGCCCATCTCCCGGCCGAGGCCGGACTGCTTGTAGCCGCCGAACGGTGCGTCGGGGCTGAACCACACCCCGCCGTTGACGGCGAGCGTGCCGGTGCGGATCCGGTCGGCGACGGCCTTGGCCCGCTCCAGCGAGCCGGAGTCCACCGACCCCGAGAGGCCGTACGCCGAGTCGTTGGCGATCCGGACGGCGTCGTCGTCCCCGTCGTGCGGGATGACGACCAGCACCGGCCCGAAGATCTCCTCCTGGGCCAGCCGCGAGGAGTTGTCGAGGCCGGCGACGACGGTCGGGGCGACCCAGTAGCCGGGCTGGTCGATCACGTGACCGCCGGTGGCGAACGTGCCGCCCTCGTCCTCGGCCAGCCGCAGGTAGGACTCCACCCGGTCGCGCTGGACCTGGGAGATCACCGGCCCGCAGATCGCGCCGGGGTCGGCCGGGTCCTTGGCGCCGATCGACTCCATCGTCGCGGCGGCGACCTGGACGGCCTCGTCGTACTTCTCCCGGGGCACCACGAGCCGGGTCGTGATCGCGCAGCCCTGGCCGGCGTGGATGCAGGCGGTGAACGCCGTGGCGCCGGCGACCGAGGCGACGTCGGCGTCGTCGAGGGCGATCGCGGCGGACTTGCCGCCGAGCTCGAGGAACACCTTCTTCAGGGTCGGGGCCGCCGCCGCCATGATCGCGCGGCCGGTGGCCGTCGAGCCGGTGAAGGAGACCATGTCGACCCGCGGGTCGCTGGCCAGGACCGAGGCGACCTCGTTGGACCGCGGCGTGACGACGTTGAGCACGCCGGCGGGCATGTCGGTGCGCTCCGCGGCGAGCCGGCCCAGCTCGGCGGCGACCCACGGGGTGTCGGGGGCCGGCTTGAGCACGACCGTGCAGCCGGCCGCCAGCGCGGGGCCGATCTTGGCGAGGTTGATCTGGGTGGGGACGTTCCACGGGCTGATCGCGGCGACGACGCCGACCGGCTCGCGGCGCACGGTCCGGCGCGAGGGGATCCCCATCGGCCTGGCGACGCCGAGGTCGGTCTCGAACTCGTAGGACTCCAGCAGGTCGGTCACCCACCGCAGCCCGTCGACCGGTACGTCGAACCCGGCGGCGCCCATCATGAACCCCGGCATGCCGACCTCGGCGGTGGTCAGCGCCTTGAACGCCTCGCCCTCCTCCAGCAGCGCGGCGTGCAGCTGGCGCAGGCAGCGCACCCGCAGCGCCACGTCGGTGGCCCAGCCGCTCTCGTCGAACGCGCGCCGCGCCGCGGCGATGGCCGCCTCGACGTCGTCCGCGGTGCCGTCCGGGGCGTGCCCGATGACCTCGCCGGTGGCCGGGTTGAGGATCGGGTACGTCGCGCCGTCGCTCGCCGCGACCAGCTTGCCGTCGACCAGCTGCTGGGCCGGCGGGTTGGTCAGCCCGCTCACGCGGTGGTCCCGGCGGTCGGCTCCGTCGTGGGCTCCGTCGTCGGCTCCGTCGTGGTGGGCTGGGGCCGCACGTGCAGCCCGGCCTCGACCGGCGGCGGCCAGACCGGCGAGGGGATGTCGGCGAGGTGGTAGTGCCCGGGGACGCCGTGGCCGGCGACCTTCATCCGCTCCAGCAGCCGCTCCGGCGCCTTGCCCGACCCCAGGATCTCCATGAACGTGTGGGCGGTCGAGGGCATGTCGAACCAGTCGCGCTGCCAGGCGATCTTCAGCTGCCCGGCGTCCGCGCCGCTGGTCTGCCGCTCGACGCCGAACCACGAGCCGCCGATGCCGAGGATCTCGTACTCCTGGCCGGTGGCGTCGTCGGTGATGCCCGAGCGCTGCTTCCAGAAGCCGACGACCATCCCGGCCTTCTCGTCCATCACGGTGGCGACGTAGTCGTAGTGCCAGCCGTCGAAGCCGTCCATCTCGATGCCGATGGCCCAGTCGCGGATCTGGTCGCGACCGACGGCCATGAAGTGCTCGTCGACGGAGTACATCCACCCGTAGCTAGCGTCCTCGGCGTACTCCTCGGCCAGCACGCGCCAGTCGCCCAGCCGCTCGGCCTCGCGGTTGACGGCCAGCCAGCCGTCCCAGAACTCCTCGAGCTCGGCGCGGGTCAGGTCACTCATCTCGGTCCTCCTGGAGAGCCAGCGCCATCGCTGGGCAGTACTTCACGGCATCGGCCACCTGCGGGCGCAGGGACTCGTCGGGGTGCTCCTCGAGCACGACCACCCGGTCGGCGTCGTCGTCGAAGGCGAAGACCTGGGGTGCCTCGCCGAGGCACACCTGGTGGCCCTGGCACAGGTCGAGGTCGGCGACGACCCGCATCACGCGTCCCGGCGGCGGTAGCGCACGCGGCAGGGCTGCTCGAGCTGGATGACCATCTTGGTGAAGTCGTCGCGGTAGGAGTCCAGCGGCTGGGCCGCCTCGAACTCGAAGTCGCGCAGGACGACGGAGAAGATCGCCTTCATCTGCATCATCGCGAACGCGTTGCCCACGCAGCGGTGCCGGCCGGCGCCGAAGGGGATCCAGGTCCAGCGGTTCTGCAGGTCCTCCTGGCGCGGGTCGATGTAGCGGGCCGGGTCGAACCGCTCGGCGTCGGGAAAGTCCTCCTCGATCCGGTTCGACACCCGCGGCGAGGACGCCACGACGGCGCCGGCGGGGATGGTGCGGCCGGCCAGCTCGAAGTCCTCCTGGACCAGCCGCATCAGCACGATCAGCGGCGGGTGCAGGCGCAGGGTCTCCTTGAGCACCGACTCCAGCACCGGGATCGACCGCAGCGCCTGGAACGACACCTCCGAGCCGTCCGCGTAGAGGCCGTCGAGCTCGGTCACGACGTCGGCCATCACGTCGGGGTGGCGCAGCAGCTCGATCATCGCCCAGGAGGCGGTGCCGCTGCTGGTGTGGTGCCCGGCGAACATCATCGAGATGAAGATCCCGGTCACGTAGTCGGCCGACATCTCCAGCGAGACCAGCACGTCGAGCAGGTCGCGCTCCTCGCGCGGGACCGGGCCGCGGGCGACCCGCCGGTCGATGATCGCCTGCACCAGGGCCACGAGCTCCTCGCGGGCGGCGTCGCGGCGGCGGAAGCTGTCGATGTCGGCGTACGCGTCGACGTACGCGATGGCGTCGGTGCCGTGCTCGAGCTCGTGGTAGAGCCGCGCGAAGCGGCCGTCGAGCTCCTCGCGGAACGGCTTGCCGATCAGGCAGGAGGAGGTGGTGTAGATCGTCAGCTCGGCGAAGAAGTCGAGCAGGTCGATCTCGCCCTCGTCGCCCCAGTCGGCGACCATCCGGCGGATCTCGGCCTCGATGGTCTGCGCGTGGCCGCGCATCATGTCGCCGCGCAGGGCCTGGTTCTTCAGCATCTGCTGGCGCTCCTCGGGGCTGGCGTCGAAGACGACGCCCTGGCCGAAGATCGGGGTCATGAAGGGGTACGCCGCGGCCTGGTCGAGCGTGGAGTCCGGCGCGCGGAAGAACGCCTCGTTGGCCTCCGCTCCGGTCACCAGCACGACGGCCTTGTCGGCGAGCCGGAAGCGGCCGACGTCGCCGCACTCCTCGCGGACCCGGTGGAACAGACCGATCGGGTCGACCCGCATCTCCGGGAGGTGGCCGGTGCCGCGGATGATCTCGGGCACCTCGGCGGCCTGGTCGTCGAGGACCGTGGAGACCTCCGGGATGTCGGCGAGCAGGTCGCGCGGGGCGGTGGTGGTCATGACGGGTCCTCCACGGGTGCTTCGGGGTTGACGTCGACGGGGCTGATGTGGACGCCGCGGGGCGCGCTGACGACCGTGGTGATGGCGTCGGCGATGGCGCGGGCCTTGAGGAAGTGCGGGTGGCGGGCCAGCCCGAACCGGACCCACTGCTCGAGCACGAACGCCGCCTGCTCGGCCTCCCAGTCGCCGCCCATCTCGCTCCAGGTCGGCCCGGGGCGCACGACCGAGGCACGGACGCCGGTGCCCTCGAGCTCCATCTGCAGCGACTCCACGAGCCCCTCGAGCCCGGACTTGCCGGCGGTGTAGGCCGACATGAACGGCCGGGCCCGCAGCGCGACGTCGGAGGAGACGAAGAGGACGTCACCGCGGCGGCGCTCGACCATCGGGGGCACGAACGTCCGGACCAGCCGGTAGGGGCCCACCAGGTTGACGTCGAGCTCGCGGGCGAACCGCTCGGTGCCGACCTCGAGCAGGCGGCCCGGCCCGACGAGGCCGGCGTTGCTGATGACGACCTCGACGTCGCCGAGGTCGGCGGTCACCTTCGCGGCGAAGTCCGCGACCGACTCCTCCGAGCTGACGTCGAGGGGGTGGGCGACGGCCTCGCCCCCCTCGGCGCGGATGGCGGCGGCGAGCTCCTCGCAGCGGTCGGTACGCCGCGCGCCGAGCGCGACGGGGAAGCCGGCGGCTGCGAGGGCCCGGGCCGTCTCCGCACCGATGCCCGAGGAGGCGCCGGCGACCACCGCGGGGCGGCGCTCGGGCTGGGCGTACCTGCCCCGGCTCACCGGAGGCGCACCCGGGTCGGGAGCGACGCGAACCCGCGCACGCTCGTGGAGTGCACTCGTACGGCGGCACCGTGGTCGACCTCGAGGCCGTCGGCGACCCCCACCAGGTGCGCGAGGGCGACCCGGGCCTCGAGCCGGGCCAGGTTGGCGCCCAGGCAGAAGTGCCGGCCGCCGCCGAAGCTGAGGATCTGGGAGAGCTCGGCCCGCTCGCGGTGCAGGTCGAAGACGGTCGGCTCGGTGAACACCGTCTCGTCGCGGTTGGCCGAGCCGAGCAGCAGCAGCAGCTTGGAGCCGGCCGGCGCGACGGTGCCGTGCAGGGCCAGGTCGCGCTTGAGGTGCCGGGCGACCATCTGGCTGGAGGTGTCGTGGCGCAGCGTCTCCTCGATCCACGGACCGACGAGCCCGTCGGGGCCGGGTCCGGCGTGGAGGACGTCGGCGAGCTGCTCGGGGTGGGCGGTGAGGTGGAAGAGCGCGTTGCCGAGGAGCTTGGTGGTGGTCTCGTTGCCCGCGACCACCATGAGGAAGAGGAAGGCGATGATCTCGTCGTCGCCGAGCCGGTCCCCCGCGCCGCTCCCGCCGGCCTCGTCGTCCAGGCGGACCGCGAGCAGCGCGCTGGTGAGGTCCTCGGTCGGCCGCCGGCGGCGCTCGGCGAGCATCTCGGCGTAGTAGCCGACGAGCGTGAGCGCGGCCTCCATGCCGGCCGGCGGCACGTCGCGCACGCCCTCCTCGCGGTGGACGACCAGGTCGGCCAGGCGGCGTACCTCGTCGCGGTCGGCCTCCGGGACGCCCATCATCTCGGAGATGACGTCCATCGGGAGCTTGCCGGCGAAGGCGGCGATCCAGTCCAGGTCGACCTCGTCGCCGCTGCCGGCGCCCTCGAGGGCGAGCCCGAGGTAGTGCTCGGTGAGCGCCTGCACCCGCGGCTCCAGCTCGCGGACCCGGCGCGGGGTGAACGCACGCGAGACCAGCGACCGGAGCCGCGCCTGGTGCGGGGCGTCCATCGCCAGGAACGACATGACCTTGTGCGCGTGCGGACCCCACGCGCTCTTGTCGAGCGAGACGCCCATGGCGTTGGAGAAGGTGTCGTCGTCGCGCACCGCGGCCGCGATGTCGGCGTGCCGGCTCAGCGACCAGAAGTCGTGCTCGGCGTTGTGGTGCAGCGGCGCCTCGGCGCGGAGCCGGGCGTAGACCGGGTAGGGATCCTCGTGGAAGTCGTAGTCGTAGGGGTCGAAGACCAGGGGCGCGGCCGCCGGCTCGAACGTCGTGCTCATGCGTGTCCCTCCAGGATCGCGGCGACGACGGCGTCGAGCCGCTCGCCCATGTCGGTGTAGGTCAGGACGCCCATGCCGGCCTGCAGCAGCGCCCCGGAGAACGCCAGCACCAGCGCCTCCAGCACGGCCGGCTCCGCGTGCTCCCCCAGCGCCCGGGAGAACCGGTCGAGGAACTCCCCGCCGATCCGCAGCCGCAGCCGGGCGACGTCGGCGTCGGAGCTCAGCAGCGCCGGGGTGACCGCCGCGGCGAGCGCCGGGCTGGCGGCCAGCCGCGCCGCCATCCGGCGGGTCACGTCCTGGACCCGCTCGACCGGGGTCGCCCCCTGCGCCACCACGTCGGCGTCCTCGGCGAGGTGGCGCCAGAACAGCTCGGCGAAGAGGTGGTTCTTGGAGGCGAAGTAGGTGTACGCCGTCGCCGCCGACACCCCCGCCCGGCTGGCCACCGACCGGATCGTCAGCGCCTCGTGCCCCACCTCGTCGAGCTCCTCGGCGCCGGCCGCGAAGAGCCGCTCCACGGTCTCCGCCCGGCGCGAGCCGAGCTCCTGCCGCGGGGCATTGGACACATAACTGGACACGTGTCCAACCTAGAACGTGTTCTCGTGTGACCGCAAGCACTTCTGGACCGCTGGTCGAGGCTGCGGCCTACCCGCTGGCCGAGCAGGCGAGCCCTGGCGAGCCGTCGTCGAGACCCCGCGACCGTCCCCAGCGCCGTGGGCACCTCACCGCACCGCTGGTCGAGCAGGCGAGCGCCAGCGAGCCGTCGTCGAGACCCGGCGACCGTCCCTGCGGCCCTGGGCACCTCACCGGGTCTCGACGACGCTCGGCGCTGGCGCGCCTCCCTGCTCGACCAGCAGAGCCGCCCGCTGGTCGAGCAGGCGAGCGCCAGCGAGCCGTCGCCGAGGAGCTCGTCGAGGCCGAGCCGCTCGCGGCCCAGACCGCGCTGCGGCGG
>NZ_JBFBFJ010000006.1:0-217116 GCF_040684155.1 Nocardioides sp. NPDC092400
CCTGCCGGCCCCGGTCCCCGGGGTCGCCCGCCGCTTCCGGGGGTCCACCGCCCCGGTAACCCCCGGGACTACCCCGGAAAGCCATGCCCCGGCCCAGCCCCGGCCCCGGGCCCAGCCGCCCGGCCCGCAGGCGGCCACAGGCGACCACCGGCGACCCCAGGGACCTACAGCGACGGCGGGTCGACCTGGACGCGGACGGGGTCGAGCTTGCGGGCGGAGCGGACGCGCTGCAGCTCGCCCAGCGCGCGGCCGAGGGCGGCTGCGTGCGACCGGGGCACCCGGACGACCGCGCGGACCTCCTGCTCCCCCGTCGGCACCGGTCCGAGCACCTCGCCGGCCTCGGGGAGGTCGAGCAGGGTGAGGGCGTCGTCGACCGCGCCGGGCTCGCCGGTGATCGTGGCCAGCCGGCTGGCGGGGGGCAGGTGCGCCTCCTGCCGCTCGGCGGTCTCGCGGGCGGCGAACCCGCTCGGGTCCCACCTGACCAGCGCCTGCACCGCGGGGTGGGCGGGGTCGCCGACGACGACCGCGCGGCCGCCGGGCCGGACCAGTCCAACCGCGTCGGACCAGCGGCGCAGCGCCTCCTCCTCGGTGCGCAGGTCGGTGCGGCCCAGCAGCAGCCAGGCGTCGAGCAGCACCACCGCGGCGTACCCGCCCTCCGCGACCGGCTCCGCCCCCGGCGTCGCGACCACGACCGCCGGGCGGGCGTCCACCGTGGCGAGGACCCGGTCCCGGGAGCTGGTCAGCACCCGCGTGCTGGGCAGCGCCCGGCCGAGCTCCTCGGCGGTGCGGGCGTCGCCGACGACCGGTGCGCGCAGCCCGCGGTAGCCGCACTCCCCGCAGGCCCACCCGGGGGCCTCGGTGCCGCACCACCGGCACGCCGGCGGCGTCGTCGGCCCGGTGAGCGCGAGCGGGCCCCGGCAGGCGCCGCAGCGCGCGGGGGTGCGGCACCGCTCGCAGGCCAGCGCCGCGACGTACCCGAGCCGCGGGTTCTGCACGAGCACCGGGCCCCGCTCGATCCCCCACCGGATCGCCTCCAGCGCCTGGCGGGGCACCCGGGACGCGCGCGCGAGCGGGTCGCGCTCGAGGTCGAGGTCGCTCGCGCCGGCCACCGCGGTGCGCACCCGCTCGCGCACGACCGCGCGGGGCGCGGCCAGCTCACGGGCCCAGCCGGTGCGCAGGAGGTACTCCGCCTCGACGCTGCGGGCGAAGCCCCCGACCAGCGCCGCGGCGCCCTCGAGCTCTGCACGCAGCAGCAGGGTCTCCCGGGTGTGGGGGTACGGCGCGCGAGGCTCGGCGTAGAGGTCGTCGCCGTCGTCCCAGACGGCCACCAGCCCGAGGTCGTGCACCGGGGCGAACGCCGCCGCGCGGGTGCCCACGACGATCCGGCGGGTGCCCCGGCTGACCGCGAGGAACTCCCGGTACCGACGGGCCGGCCCGGCGTCGGCGGTGAGCGTGACGTGGTGATCGGGACCGAGGACCTCGGTCAGCGCCCGGTCGACGCGGTCCACGTCCTTGCCGTCCGGCACGCAGATCAGCGCCCCCCGGCCGGAGCGCCGGGTGGCGGCCGCCGCCTCGGCCAAGCGACGCGGCCACTCCTCCCCCGGCGCGGCGGACCACACCGCACGCGGCGCGCCGCCCTCGGCGAGGTGCGCGAGGTACGCCGCGGCCGGCTCGTAGACCGACCACGCCGCGGTCTCGGCGGCACCGGCCGGGGGGACGGCCGGCTCCGGCGAGGACGGCTCCTTCTCGGTCGTGGCGTGCCGCGGCGGCACGGCCAGGCGCAGCAGGTCCGAGCGGGTGCCGGCGTACCGCTCGGCGAGCGATCCGCAGAGCTCGGCCACCGCGGGGCTGAGCACCGGCTCCGGGCTGACCACCCGGCGCAGCGGCGCCAGCCGGCCGGTGTGGTCGGAGGAGGCGAAACGCCCGAGGAGGTAGCCGTCCACGTCCTGCCCGGCGAACCGGACCTTGACCCGGACGCCCGGCTGCGCCGCCTCCGCCATCGACGCGGGCACCGCGTAGTCGAAGGTGCGGTCCAGGTGGGCCAGCGCCACGTCGACCAGCACCCGCGCCACCGGGTCGGCCTCGGCGACCTCCGCCTCGGCCGCCTTGCGCGCCCGGGTCGCCCGCGCCTTGGCCTGCGACTCCTGCAGGCTCGCCCGCACCAGGCCGGGGAGCAGCTCGGGCTGCTCCTCCGGTCCGGTCACGAGCGGAAGTCTCCCAGCGAGCGCCGACGGTCCCGTCGGCAGGCGTCGGCAGGACCGTGGCGGAGGCTCAGATGCCGGCGGCGGCCTTGAGGGCGTCGGCGCGGTCGGTGCGCTCCCAGGTGAACTCGGGCAGCTCGCGGCCGAAGTGGCCGTACGCCGAGGTCTTGGCGTAGATCGGGCGCAGCAGGTCGAGGTCACGCAGGATCGCGGCCGGGCGGAGGTCGAAGACCTCGAGGACGGCCTTCTGGATCTCCTCGTCGGAGACCACGCCGGTGCCGAAGGTCTGCACGAAGACGCCGACCGGCTGGGCCTTGCCGATCGCGTAGGCGACCTGGACCTCGCAGCGGCGGGCCAGGCCCGCGGCGACGACGTTCTTGGCCACCCAGCGCATGGCGTACGCCGCGGAGCGGTCCACCTTCGAGGGGTCCTTGCCCGAGAAGGCGCCGCCGCCGTGCCGGGCCATGCCGCCGTAGGTGTCGACGATGATCTTGCGGCCGGTCAGGCCGGCGTCACCCATCGGGCCGCCGACGACGAAGCGGCCGGTCGGGTTGACCAGCAGCCGGTAGTCGTCGGAGGGGATGTCGAACGACGCCAGCACCGGGTCGATGACGTTCTGCTTGATCTCGGCCTCGAGCTTGACCAGGTCGGTCTCCTCGGAGTGCTGCGTGGAGAGGACGACCGTGTCGACGCGGACCGGACGGTCGTCGGCGTCGTACTCGATGGTGACCTGGGTCTTGCCGTCCGGGCGGAGGTTGTCCATCACGCCGTTCTTGCGGACCTCGGTGAGCCGCTCGGAGAGGCGCTGGGCGATGACGATCGGCAGCGGCATCAGCACCGGGGTGTCGTCGCAGGCGTAGCCGAACATCAGGCCCTGGTCGCCGGCCCCGCGGCGGTCCAGCTCGTCCTCGGAGGTGCCGACGCGCGACTCGTGGCCGTGGTCGACGCCCTGGGCGATGTCGGCGGACTGGCCGCCGATGGCCACCTGCACGCCGCAGGTCGTGCCGTCGAAGCCCTTCTCCGAGGAGTCGTACCCGATGTCGAGGATGGCCTCGCGCACGAGCTCGGCGACCGGGGCGTAGGCGTTGGTGCGCACCTCGCCGGCGACGACGACGAGCCCGGTGGTCAGCAGCGTCTCGACCGCGACCCGGAGGTTCTCCTTGTCGCCGTCGTTGGCCATCAGGTAGTCGAGCACCGTGTCGCTGATGCGGTCGGCGATCTTGTCCGGGTGTCCCTCGGTCACGGACTCGGAGGTGAAGAGTCGTCCGGCCACAGCGCAGCTCCTGTCGTTCGGGGTGGTGCTCACGGTAGAGCGCGTCCCACCGCGTGGGACGGGCGTCTCAGCATCGGTTCACCAACATTGGGGGTTCAATCCTGCAGCCTGCGGACGACTTCGTCCCAAATGGCGTGCGCGAGCGTGGTCTTCGACCCCCGCGGCACGTCGGTCGCGGCGCCGTCGGCACCCAGGATGACCGCCTCGTTGTCCGGGCTGCCGAAGACCGCTCCCCCGCTGACGTCGTTGACGACCAGCAGGTCGCAGCCCTTGCGCGCGAGCTTGGCGCGGGCCAGCTCGAGCACCGAGCCGGTGTCGTCGCCGGTCTCGGCGGCGAAGCCGACCACCACGGTGCCCGGTCGCGCTCGCTGGGTGCTGATCTCGTGCAGCACGTCGGGGTTCTGCTGCAGCTCGATCGAGGGGGCCGAGCCGTCGGCCGCCTTCTTGATCTTGGCCTCGCTGACGTCGAGGGGCCGGAAGTCCGCGGGCGCGGCCGCCATGACCACGGCGTCGGCGGACGCGGCGGCGGGGACGACGGCGTCGCGCAGCTGCGCGGTGGTCTCGACGCGCACGACCGTCACTCCGGCGGGCTCGGGGAGGCTGGTGTTGGCGGCGACCAGGGTGACCTGGGCCCCCCGGGCCGCGGCGGCGCGCGCCAGCGCGAACCCCTGCAGGCCCGACGAGCGGTTGCCGAGGAAGCGCACCGGGTCGAGGTACTCCCGCGTGCCCCCGGCGGAGACCACGACGTGCCGTCCGACGAGGTCCAGCGTGGACCCCGCCTCGCCGCGGGCCAGCACCTGCGTGCAGACGTCGAAGATCTCGCCGGGCTCGGGCAGCCGGCCCTTGCCGGTGTCCTTGCCGGTCAGCCGGCCCTCGGCCGGCTCGAGGACGAGCACGCCGCGCTCGCGCAGCGTGGCGACGTTCGCCCGGGTCGCAGGGTGCTCCCACATCTCGGTGTGCATGGCCGGGGCCACCACCACCGGGCAGCGGGCGGTGAGCAAGGTGTTCGTGAGCAGGTCGTCGGCCAGGCCGTGCGCGGCGCGCGCCAGCGTGTCGGCGGTGGCGGGCGCGACGACCACGAGGTCGGCCGACTGGCCCAGCCGCACGTGCGGCACCCGGTGGACGTCGGTCCACACGTCGGTGGCGACCGGCTTGCCCGACAGCGCCGCCCAGGTGGGCGCGCCCACGAACTCCAGCGCCGACTCGGTCGGCACGACCGTCACGTCGTGGCCGGACTCGGTGAGCCGGCGCAACAGCTCACAGGCCTTGTACGCCGCGATCCCGCCGGTGACCCCGAGGACGACAACGGGCCGCGCCCCCGTGGGGGACGCGGCCTCGTGGGCGGAGCTGGTGCTCAGCGGATCACTCGCCGGGGTTGAACGAGGCGTCGATGGCGGCGGCCTTGGCGGCGGCCTCCTCGGCGGCGAGCTCGGCGGGGTCGACGTCCTCGCACGTCAGGAGGTCCTCGTTGATCTCGCGGAGCGCGATCGAGAGGGGCTTCTCCTGCACGTGGGTGTCGACGAGCGGGCCGACGTACTCCAGCAGGCCCTCGCCGAGCTGGGAGTAGTAGGCGTTGATCTGCCGGGCGCGCTTGGCGCTGTAGAGGACCAGCTTGTACTTGCTGTCGGTCTTGGTGAGCAGGTCGTCGATCGAGGGGTTGGTGACACCCTGAGCGTCGATGTTGGGGGCAGACACGCGTGAAGCCTCACTGATCGGTGGATGGACGCCCGACGGGCGGAGCCGGCGCGGAGAGGCAGCGCCTCAGTCGAGCACCATCAAGGCTACCAACTCGTCCGCAGCAGCGTGAACTTCGTGGTTGACGATGGTGACGTCGAACTCCGTCTCGGCCGCGAGCTCGGCCCGCGCGGTGGTGAGCCGGCGCTCCCGCTCCGCCTCGGTCTCGGTGCCGCGACCGACCAGGCGGCGGACCAGCTCCTCCCACGAGGGCGGCTTGAGGAAGACGAAGAGCGCCTCGGGCATGGTCTGCCGGACCTGGCGCGCGCCCTGCAGGTCGATCTCGAGCATCGCGGGGCGGCCGGAGGCCAGCGCGAGGTCGACCGGCTGCCGGGGAGTGCCGTACCGGGCGGCCTTGTGCACGAACGCCCACTCCAGCAGGTCGTCCTCGGCGACCATCCGGTCGAACTCCTCGTCGGAGACGAACCAGTAGTGCACGCCGTTGACCTCGCCCGGACGCGGCGGCCGGGTGGTCGCGGAGACCGAGATCCAGACCTCCGGGTGGTGCTCGCGGATGTGCGCCGCGACCGTGCCCTTGCCGACGGCCGTGGGGCCGGCCAGCACGACCAGTCGCGAGCGGCGCTCAGCGCCCGTCACGCGGAGTCACGCGACGCGAACTCCTTCTCGAGCGCGGCGACCTGCTTGGTGCCGAGCCCGCGGACGCGCCTGCTCTCGGCGATGCCGAGGCGCTCCATGACCTGACGGGCGCGGACCTTGCCGAGCCCGGGCATCGACTGCAGCAGGTCGACGACCCGCATCTTGCCGATGACCTCGTTCTCCTGGCCCTCGTGGAGCACGTCGACGATCGAGGCGCCCGAGTTCTTCAGGCGGTTCTTGACCTCGGCCCGCTCGCGGCGGGAAGCGGCTGCCTTCTCCAGGGCCGCCTGGCGTTGTTCCGGCGTGAGGGGCGGGAGCGCCACGGGCGATGTCCTTTGGGTCGAGCGGCAGGTCGGAGGGCGAGGGCCAATCTAGTCAGAACTCTTCACCACCGGCAACGCAGGTCACCCCCACCGCCGTCCGGCCCTGGCCACCGGCGTCGCCGGTCGTCGCCGGTCGTCCCCGGCCGGCCTCAGAGGGTCAGCGGGGTGCCGCACACGTCGCGCGCCTGCTGCTGGACCCCGGCGAGCGCCTCCACGGTCGGCCGGGCCGCGAGCTCGCGGGCGGCGGCGTCGATCCGAGCCCGCTGCGCCGCGGACACGTCGGTGGAGCGGTCCTCCCGGTCGTACGACGCGGGGTCGACCCCGGCGTCCTCCAGGGCGTCGCGGAGCTCGCCGACGCGGCCGACGACGAGGTCCCACTCGTCGCGGATGTCGCGGGGGGCCTCCTCCTCGAGCGCCTCGAGGTGCGGCAGCGCCGCCACCAGCGCGCCCGGCCCGCCGTCGGCGACCGCCTCGGAGAGGTCCTCGCGCTGGGCGAGCACCTCGTCGCAGTACGCCTCGAACGGGTCCTGCGAGCAGGCCGTCAGCGGCAGCAGCAGCGAGCCCAGCAGCGCTGCGACGAGGGGGACGAGCGAGACGGTCGTGCGGCGCGGGCGGGTCCTCACCGCAGCGCCGCCAGCCGGTCGTTCGTGGCGCGGACGGCGTCGCGCAGGGCGGCCGCGTCCGGGCCCAGGCGGAGGACGTCGCGCGAGGAGCTGGGCAGGACGTTCGCCGCGGTGGCCCCGAAGATCCGCCGCACGTCCTCGACGGTCCCGCCCTGCGCGCCGTACCCCGGTGCCAGCACCGGGCCGTTGAAGGCCAGGTCCTCGGCGGTCTCCCCGATCGTCGCGCCGACAACGGCACCGAAGGACCCGAGCGGGTCCGCGTCGGCGTTCAGCCGGCGCAGGTGGTCGAGGATCCGCCCGGCCACGGTCGAGCCGTCCTCGAGGCGGGCGTGCTGGACCTCCGGCCCCTCCGCGTTCGAGGTCAGCGCCAGCACGAAGAGGCCGGCGCCGTGCCGGCGGGCGCTGTCGACGAACGGGTCGAGCGAGCCGAACCCGAGGAACGGGCTGACGGTGAGGGCGTCGGCGGCCAGCGGCGAGGACGGGTCGAGGTAGGCGTCGGCATAGGCCTGCGACGTCGAGCCGATGTCGCCGCGCTTGGCGTCCATGACGACGAGCGCCCCCGCCGCGCGCGCCGCTGCCACGACCTCCTCGAGGACGGCGACGCCCCGGCTCCCGAACCGCTCGTAGAACGCCGACTGCGGCTTGACCGTCGAGGCGTGCGGGGCGACCGCCTCGACCGCGGTCAGCGCGAAGCGGCGCAGCCCCTCGACGTCGTCGGGGAGTCCCCAGTCGGCGAGCAGGGCGGCGTGGGGGTCGATGCCGACGCAGAGCGGGCCCCGCTCGTCGACGGCGGCGCGCAGGCGGGCGCCGAAGGGGCTGGTCATGGCTGTCTCCTCAGCTGAGGTCGGCCGCGATCCGGGCGGCGGTGGTGGGGTCGCGGAGCAGGGCGGTGCCGACCTGGACGGCCACGGCGCCGGCGTCGAGGAAGCAGCGCGCGTCGGCGGTCGTGGCGATGCCGCCCCCGCCGACGACGGGTACGGCGGGCAGCGCGGCGCGCACCTCGGTCACGCACCGCAGGGAGAGCGGCAGGACCGCGGGGCCGCTGAGCCCGGCCGGCCGGCCGTCGGGGAGCGCCGCGGCCTGCGGGCCGCCGACGACGACGGCGGCCGCGCCGGCGTCGGTCACGACGCGGGCGGACTCCGCCACCCGCAGCACGTCGGCGCGCACCTTGGCCAGGACGGGGAGGTCCTGGGCCTCGCGGACCACCGCGGCGACGACGTTGGCGGCGTGGAACGGCTCGCGCACGTCGAGCAGTCCGTGGGCGCGGGCGTCGGGGACGGCGAGGTCCACCTCGATGGCCCGGACGCCGGGCGCCCGGGCGAGCCGCTTGGCGACCTCGGCGTGCTCGGCGACCGAGGAGCCGGTCACCGACACCACGACCCGGACCCCCTGCTGCACCAGCCACGGCAGCTCGGTGGCCAGGAAGATCTCCAGCCCCGGGCCCGGCAGGCCGGTGCTGTGGACGAGCCCGGCCGGCGTCTCGGCGAAGCGCGGTCCCGGCCCGCCGGTGCGGGCGTTGAGGGTCAGCGACCGGGTGGTGAACGCACCGACGCCCTCGAGGGCGCCCAGCGCGACGAGCTCGCGACCGGTGCCGCCGCACCCGGCGGCCACCACGACGGGGGACGGCAGCTCGATCACGACGGATCCCCCGTCGGCCGGCCCGGGCGGGCGTCCGCGCGTGGGGCCTCGGGGCCGGTCCAGGTCGGTGCCAGCTCGGTCCAGCGAACCCGGTCGCCGCGGACGACGGGGCCCTCGGTGCAGGCGCGGACGACACGACCGACACCGTCCTCGCCGACCACGGGCAGCGGGCAGCCGAGGCACAGCCCGGTGCCGCAGGCGAGCGGCTGCTCGACGGCGGTCTGGCTCCAGGCACCGGCCTGCTCGGCCGCGGACGCGACGGCGTGCAGCGTGCGCACCGGCCCGGCGGCGTACACCACCTCGGCGGCGGACTGCGCGAGCACGCCGGCGACCACGTCGGCGACCGCCCCGCGGCGGCCGACCGAGCCGTCGGCGGTGACGACCGTGACCGCCCGTGCGACGCGGCGTGCCTCCAGCGCCGAGAGCAGGTGGCGCTCGTCGGGGGCGGCGACGAGGAGGTTGACCTGGCAGCCGCGCTCGCGCAGCCGCTCGGCGAGCGGGAACAGCGGGGCCGCGGCGTACCCCTCCCCCACCAGCAGGGTGGCGACGGGCTCCTTGGGCAGCGCGAACGCCCGGCCGAGCGGGCCGGTGAGCTCCAGCCGGGTGCCGACCGGCCGCTCGGCGAGCCAGTGGGTGCCCGGACCGACCGGGTCGACGACCAGCTGCAGCGCGGGCCCGTAGCCGCCGACCGGCTTGACGCCGTGGATCCACAGCGCGCGGGGGGTGAGCCGGGTCCCGTCGACGGCGACCGCGACGAACGTTCCGGGCCGGAACCGCTCGGCCACGCCCGGCGCGACCACGGTCAGGTGCTGGTAGGCGCCGACCCGCTTGCTGGCCAGCACCTCCCCGGTGGTGTGGAGCGGTCCCCTCACCCCGTCGCCGGTCCTGCCGTGGCCGGTCCTGCCGTGGCGGTGGTGCTCGTGCCGGCGAGGATCCGCCGCGGCCACAGCGGGCCCTCGTAGACGAACGCGCTGTAGCCCTGGAGCAGGTCGGCCCCGGCCTCGAGCCGCGCGCGGGCGTCCTCGGGCGTGGTGATCCCGCCGACGCCGATGATCGTCAGCGCGGGGCCCACCCGGTCGCGCAGCAGCCGGGTGACCTCGAGCGCGCGGGCGGTCAGCGGCCGACCGGACAGCCCTCCCGCGCCCACGGCCTCGACGTCGGCGTCCGGGCTGGCGAGCCCGGCACGGGACGTCGTGGTGTTGGTGGCGATGATCCCGTCGAGGCCGATCGCCACCGCCATGTCGGCGACCGCCAGCACGTCCTCGTCGGCGAGGTCCGGCGCGATCTTCACGACCAGCGGGACCCGCGACGAGGTGACGGTGTCGGCGGTGCGGCGCACGTGCTCCAGCAGCGGCTGGAGCTTCTCGACGGCCTGCAGGTTGCGCAGTCCGGGGGTGTTCGGCGAGCTCACGTTGACCACGAGGTAGTCGGCGTGCGGCGCCAGCAGCCGCGTGCTCTTGGCGTAGTCGGCCTCCACCGCGGCCTGGTCGTCGTCGGGCACCACCTTGGTCTTGCCGATGTTGACGCCGAGGACGGGGCGGGGGGCTGCCGGATTCCCCGGCCCCCCGGGGATTCCGGCGCTTCTCGGCCGATGCATCCCCTGAGGAGCGCCGGTTTCCCCTGAGGAGCGGGCGGCGCGCGCGGCCAGCCGGCGGGCGACCACCTCGGCGCCGTCGTTGTTGAACCCCATCCGGTTCACGACGGCCCGGTCGGCGGGCAGCCGGAAGAGGCGCGGCCTCGGGTTGCCCGGCTGCGCCTCGCCGGTGACCGTGCCGACCTCGACGTGGCCGAACCCGAGCGCGGCGAGGGCATCGATGCCGACGGCGTTCTTGTCGAAGCCGGCCGCCATGCCGAGCACGTTGGGGAAGATCAGGCCGAGCGCCCGGACCGGCTGCCCGGGCACCGGGAGCCGACCGGTCACCGGCGCGGCGGCGCGCACCGCCCGGAAGCCCAGGTGGTGGGCCCGCTCGGCGTCGATGCGCGTCGCGACGTGGTCGAAGAGCAGTCCGTACGCCGTCACCGGCTCGCCCACTCCTGCAGGCTGCGCACGCCGATGTCGCCGCGGCGGGCGGCCTCGATGCCCTGGACGGCCGCGCCCAGCCCCTGCACCGTGGTGATGCAGGGGACGTTGGCGCGGACGGCGGCGGTGCGGATCTCGTAGCCGTCGAGGCGGGCGTGGCCCTCCCCCGCGCCGTACGGCGTGTTGACCACCATCTGGATCTCGCCGTCGAGGATCAGCTGGACGGTGGTCCGCTCCCCGTCGGGGCCGGTGCCCTCGAAGTGCTTGCGCACGACCGTCGCCGGCACGCCGTTGCGGCGCAGCACCTCCGCGGTGCCGGCGGTCGCGAGGATCTCGAAGCCGAGGTCGGCCAGCGCCCGGATCGGGAAGACCATCGAGCGCTTGTCGCGGTTGGCCACCGAGACGAACACCTTGCCGCTCGCGGGCAGCGGCCCGAACGCCGCGGCCTGGGACTTGGCGAACGCCGTGCCGAAGTCGCGGTCCAGGCCCATCACCTCGCCGGTCGACTTCATCTCGGGGCCGAGGACGGTGTCGACCTGCGCGCCGTCGGGGGTGCGGAACCGGTTGAACGGCATGACCGCCTCCTTGACCGCGATCGGCTGGTCGGCCGGCAGCGTGCCGCCGTCGCCGGTCGCGGGCAGCAGCCCGCTCGCACGGAGGTCGGCGACCGACTCGCCCAGCATGATCCGGGCGGCGGCCTTCGCCAGCGGCGTCGCGGTCGCCTTGGACACGAAGGGCACCGTCCGCGACGCCCGCGGGTTGGCCTCCAGCACGTAGAGGATGTCCGACCCGAGCGCGAACTGGATGTTCAGCAGCCCGCGCACGCCGACGCCGCGCGCGATCGCCTCGGTCGCCTCCCGGATCCGCGCGATCTCCCGCGCACCCAGGGTGATCGGGGGCAGCGCGCACGAGGAGTCGCCGGAGTGGATGCCGGCCTCCTCGATGTGCTCCATCACGCCGCCGAGGAAGAGGTCCTCGCCGTCGAAGAGCGCGTCGACGTCGATCTCGACCGCGTCGTCGAGGAACCGGTCAACCAGCACGGGCGCCTGCGGCGAGATCAGCCCGGCGGCGACGTACTTCTCCAGGTAGGTCTCGAGCGCCTCGTCGCCGTAGACGATCTCCATGCCCCGGCCGCCGAGCACGTACGACGGCCGCACGAGCACCGGGTAGCCGATCTCGGTGGCGATCCGCTGCGCCTCGGGGTACGACGTCGCCGTGCCGTGCTTGGGAGCGGTCAGCCCCGCCTCGGCGAGCACGCGGCCGAACGCACCGCGCTCCTCGGCCAGGTCGATCGCGTCGGGCGAGGTGCCGACGATCGGCACCCCCGCGCGCGCCAGGCCCTGGGCGAGCCCGAGCGGGGTCTGCCCGCCGAGCTGGCAGATGACGCCGGCGACCGGGCCGGCGACCTGCTCGGCGTGGACGACCTCGAGGACGTCCTCGAGGGTCAGCGGCTCGAAGTAGAGCCGGTTCGAGGTGTCGTAGTCGGTCGAGACGGTCTCGGGGTTGCAGTTGACCATGACGGTCTCGTAGCCGGCACCACCCTCCCCGGTGCCGAGCGCCAGGGAGGCGTGCACGCAGGAGTAGTCGAACTCGATGCCCTGCCCGATCCGGTTCGGCCCGGATCCCAGGATGATCACCGCGGGCCGCTCGCGGGGGGCGACCTCGCTCTCCTCGTCGTAGGAGGAGTAGTGGTACGGCGTCGCGGCCGCGAACTCCGCCGCACAGGTGTCGACGGTCTTGTAGACGGGCCGGATGCCCAGCGCGTGCCGGACGCCGCGGACCACGTCGGCCGACATGCCGCGGATCTTGCCGATCTGGTCGTCGGAGAAGCCGTGCCGCTTCGCGCGGCGCAGCAGGTCCGGCGTGAGCTCGACGGCGGCGGTGACCTCCGCGGCGACCTCGTTGATCAGCGCGAGCTGGTCGAGGAACCACGGGTCGATGCCGGTGGCCTCGAAGATCTCCTCGGGGGTCGCGCCGGCGCGGATCGCGTCCATGACCTCGCGCAGCCGTCCGTCGTGCGGGGTCCGGATGCTCGCCAGGATTGCGTCCTTGTCGAGGTCGACCCACTCCTGGTGCCAGTCGAAGACGGCGTTCGGGCTCTCCAGCGAGCGCAGCGCCTTCTGCAGCGCCTCGGTGAAGCTGCGCCCGATCGCCATCGCCTCGCCCACCGACTTCATGTGGGTGGTCAGCGTCGGGTCGGCGCCGGGGAACTTCTCGAAGGCGAACCGCGGCACCTTGACCACCACGTAGTCCAGCGTCGGCTCGAAGCTCGCCGGCGTGGAGTGACCGTCGGGGCGGGTGGTGATGTCGTTGGGGATCTCGTCGAGGGTGTAGCCGATCGCGACCTTGGCGGCGATCTTGGCGATCGGGAACCCGGTCGCCTTCGAGGCCAGCGCCGAGGAGCGCGAGACCCGCGGGTTCATCTCGATGACGACGAGGCGCCCGTCGGCGGGGTTCACGGCGTACTGGATGTTGCAGCCGCCGGTGTCGACGCCGACCGAGCGGATGATGCCGATCGCGAGGTCGCGCATCTTCTGGTACTCGCGGTCGGTCAGCGTCATGGCCGGCGCGACCGTGATCGAGTCACCGGTGTGGACGCCCATCGGGTCGAGGTTCTCGATCGAGCAGATGATCACCACGTTGTCCGCGGTGTCGCGCATGACCTCGAGCTCGTACTCCTTCCACCCGAGGATCGACTCCTCCAGGAGCACCTCGGTGGTCGGGCTCGCGTCGAGGCCGGCGCCGGCGATGCGGTGCAGGTCGGTCTCGTCGTACGCCATGCCCGAGCCGGTGCCGCCCATGGTGAACGACGGCCGGACCACGACCGGGTAGCCGAGGTCCTCGACGGCGGCCAGGCAGTCCTCCATCGAGTGGCAGATCGCGGACCGCGCGGACTCCCCGCCGAGCTCCTCGACGATCTTCTTGAAGACCTGCCGGTTCTCGCCGCGGTCGATCGCCTCGATGTTGGCGCCGATCAGCTCCACGCCGTACTTCTCGAGCACGCCGTCGCGGTCCAGCGCCATCGCGGCGTTGAGCGCGGTCTGTCCGCCGAGGGTCGCGAGCAGCGCGTCGGGCCGCTCCTTGGCGATGACCTTCTCCACGAACTCCGGGGTGATCGGCTCGACGTACGTCGCGTCGGCGAACTCCGGGTCGGTCATGATCGTCGCCGGGTTGGAGTTGACCAGGACGACCCGCAGGCCCTCCTCGCGCAGCACGCGGCAGGCCTGGGTGCCGGAGTAGTCGAACTCCGCGGCCTGGCCGATGATGATCGGCCCCGAGCCGATGACGAGGACGGACTCGATGTCGGTGCGCTTGGGCATGTCAGGCGCCCTTCTGCTCGGTCGAGCGGTCGGCCATCAGCTGGGTGAAGCGGTCGAAGAGGTACGCCGCGTCGTGCGGGCCCGCGGCGGCCTCGGGGTGGTACTGGACCGAGAAGCTGGTGAGCCGGCCCCGGTCGTCGCGCAGCTCGAGCCCCTCGACGACGTCGTCGTTGAGGCACACGTGGCTCACGCTCGCCTCGCCGTACGGCGTGGAGGTGGTGCCCTCGAGCGGCGCGTCGACGGCGAAGCCGTGGTTGTGCGCGGTCACCTCGACCTTGCCCGTGGTGCGGTCCATGACCGGCTGGTTGATGCCGCGGTGGCCGTACTTCAGCTTGTAGGTGCCGAAGCCGAGCGCGCGGCCGAAGAGCTGGTTGCCGAAGCAGATCCCGAAGTACGGCACGCCCTGGCCCAGCGCGCCCTGGAGCACCTCGACCTGCTGGGTGGTGGCCGCGGGGTCGCCGGGCCCGTTGGAGTAGAACAGCCCGTCCGGCTCGACCGCCAGGACGTCCTCGAGCGTCGAGGTCGCCGGCAGCACGTGCACTTCGATGCCGCGCTCGGCCATGCGGTAAGGCGTCATCGACTTGATGCCCAGGTCGAGGGCGGCCACGGTGAACCGCTTCTGCCCCTGCGCCGGCACCACGTAGGGCTCCGGGGTGGTGACCTCGTCGGCGAGCTCGAGCCCGCTCATCTCCGCCGAGGCGCGGACCCGCTCGAGCAGCGCCGCGGGATCGGTCTCGGTGCTCGAGATGCCGACGCGCATCGCGCCGCGGTCGCGCAGGTGGCGGGTGAGGGCGCGGGTGTCGACGCCGCTGATGCCGACGACGCCCTGCTCGCGCAGCTCCTCGTCGAGGGTGCGGCGGCTGCGCCAGCTCGACGGCACGCGGGCGGGGTCGCGCACGACGTACCCGGCGACCCAGATCCGGCGGGACTCGGGGTCCTCGTCGTTGATGCCGGTGTTGCCGACGTGCGGGGACGTCATCACGACCACCTGCCGGTGGTAGGACGGGTCGGTCAACGTCTCCTGGTAGCCGGTCATGCCGGTGTTGAAGACGGCCTCGCCGAAGGTCTCGCCCGGGGCGCCGAACGCCTTTCCGGTGAAGCTGCGACCGTCCTCGAGGACCAGGATCGCGGGGGCATGCAACGGCACGCCGCACCTCCTTCTCCGCCTCACGGGACGGATCGTTAAAGGATGTTCGAACGGCCCCGACCCTACCAGCGCGCGGACCCGGACCGGGGCCCGGCGCCGCCGGACGGACGGGCCTCCCGGAGCCCGTGCTGGCTCAGGCGGCGACCCGGCTGACCGCCTCCGCGGCGAGCTCGACCGAGCGCAGGCGGGCCTCGGTGGTGGGGGCCTGGTGGGCGGTGATCAGCTCGTCGGCGCCGACCCTCTCGGCGAAGGCGCGCAGGTAGGCGCCGACCTCTGCGGGCGAGCCCAGGGCGGTGTAGGTCAGCATCGAGTCGACGTGGGTGGCGGCGCCGCGGCGCAGGAGCACGTCGGCCTCGGTGGCGGAGAGCTCCTGGCCGTTGCCGAAGAGGCCCACCGCGAGCGTGCGGCGGACCGACGCGTGGTTCTCCCGTGCCTGCTCAGCGGTGTCGGCCGCGACGACGTTCACCCCCGCGATGACGTACGGCGCGTCGAGCTGCTCGGAGGGACGGAACTCCCGGCGGTAGGCCTCGACCGCCGCCTCGAGCGCCTGCGGCGCGAAGTGGCTGGCGAAGGCGTACGGCAGCCCGAGGCGCGCCGCGAGGTGGGCACCGAACATGGAGGACCCGAGGATGTACAGCGGGACGTGCGAGCCGCGGCCGGGCACGGCCTGGACCCCGGGCACCCGGGAGTCGCCGGCCAGGAACGCCTGCAGCTCGAGGACGTCCTCGGGGAAGCGCTCGGAGGAGCGGGGGTCGCGGCGCAGGGCGTACATCGTGTTCTGGTCCGAGCCCGGCGCGCGGCCCAGGCCGAGGTCGATGCGGCCGGGGTACATCGCCTCGAGCGTGCCGAACTGCTCGGCGATCGTCAGCGGGGAGTGGTTGGGCAGCATCACGCCGCCGGCGCCGAGCCGGATCGTGGAGGTGTGCGCGCCCACGTGCGAGATCAGCACGCTGGTCGCCGAGGAGGCGATGCGCGGCATGTTGTGGTGCTCGGCGTACCAGACGCGCTCGTAGCCGTGCTCCTCGGCGCGGCGGGCGAGGGCGACGCTGGCGGCGATGCTGCTGGAGACGCTCTCCCCCTCGGCGATGGGGGCGAGGTCCAGGACGGAGAGCGGGATCGTCATGTGGTGCCGAACGCCTACGAGCCGCGGTTCCTTCCCGTCCCGCGGGTCGGCGGTGCCGTCCACGGGTCCTCGGGCCACGGGTGCTTGGGGTAGCGGCCGCGCAGCTCGGCGCGCACCTGGGGGTAGCCGTTCTCCCAGAACGACGCGAGGTCGGCGGTCACCGCGACCGGGCGGCGGGCCGGGGACAGCAGGTGCAGCAGCACCGGGACCCGGCCGTCGGCCACCCTCGGCGTGGCCGCCCACCCGAACGTCTCCTGCAGCCGCACGGCGAGCACCGGCTGCTCGGCGGAGTAGTCGACCCGGACCGACGAGCCGCTGGGCACGCCGAGCCGCTCGGGGGCCAGCTCGTCGAGCCGCCCGGCGGCGGGCCAGGGCAGCAGCCGCCGCAGGGCCGCCAGCACGTCCACCCGCGCCAGGTCCCGGGTCCCCCGGACGCGGGACAGCTCCGGTCCGAGCCAGGTCTCCGCCTCGGCCACCAGCGTCTCGTCCGACACCGACGGCCACGGCTCGCCGAGCGTGCGGTGGAGGAAGTCCAGCCGCTCGCGCAGCGAGCGTGCCGCGTCGGTCCACGGCAGCACCGCGAGGCCCTCCTGGCGCAGCCCCTCGCGCACCGCGGCGGCGACCCCGGCGACCGGGGGCTCGGCCAGCGGCACCGAGGCGAGCTCGACCGCGCCCAGCCGCGTGACCCGCCGGGCGACCACCCGCCCGTCGGCCCAGCCGACCTCGTCGTCCTCGCTCCAGCGCGCGGCCGCCGCCTCGAGGGCGAGCCCCTCGTCGATGGCGGCGGCCGAGCGGATCGTGGCGTCGCGCTCCCCCGGCCGGCGGTCGACGTCGGCGACGGCCAGCCAGCTGGTCCCGGCGAGCGCCGAGCCGCGCGGCAGCACCGCCCCGGTCCCGCCGACCATCAGGTACGCCGCCGAGCCCGGCCGGCGGCGCGCGACCCGGTCGGGGTGCGCGAGGGCCACCACGGCACCGACGGCGAGGTCGTCGGTCAGCCGTCCCGGGCCGTCCGCGTCGGCCACGTGGGCCCGCAGGTCCTCCACGAGCCTGCGCCGGGCCGCGGGACTCTCGCGGCGGGCCTGGCGCAGCGCCGCGACCAGGTCCCCGCCCGGGGCCCGGACGTCGTCGGCGAGGAGGGCCACCACCTCGGCGGCGCGGCGGGCGCCGACGAGGGGCGCCCCGTCGAGCAGCGCGCGCCCCAGGCGGGGGTCGGCCGGCACCCGGGCGATCGCCCGGCCGCGCTCGGTCACGGCGCCGTCCTCGTCGACGGCGCCGAGGTCGGCCAGGGTGGCCCGGGCGGTCGCCAGCGCCGGCGCCGGAGGCGGGTCGAGCAGCGCCAGGCCGGCGCCGTCGGGGGTCCCCCACACCGCCAGCTCGAGGGCGAAGCCGGTCAGGTCCGCGACCGCGACCTCCGGCTCGGGGTGCGCGGGGAGGTGGGCGTGCTCGGCCTCCGACCAGCAGCGGTACGCCGTGCCCGGGCCCTCGCGGCCGGCGCGTCCGGCCCGCTGGTCGGCCGCGGCCCGGCTCACCCGGACCGTCACCAGCCCGGCCAGGCCGCGGCGGTGGTCGGTCCGCGGCTGGCGCACCAGGCCGGCGTCGACCACGGTGCGCACGCCGGGGACCGTCAGCGACGACTCCGCCACCGACGTCGAGACGACCACCCGCCGCCGCGGACCGGGGCTGAGCGCGGCGTCCTGCTCGGAGGCGGGCAGCCGGCCGTGCAGGGGGCGCAGGTCGGCCTCCACCCCGGCGAGCCTGCGGACCACGCCGTCGACCTCGGCCACGCCGGGCAGGAACACCAGCACGTCGCCCGGCCGCTCGGCCAGCGCGCGGCGGGCGGTCGCGGCGACGTGGTCCAGGAAGGCCGGCGTGACCCCGCGGTCGTCGGTGCGCAGGACGCCCGGCGGCAGCGCGGAGTGCACCATCCCGACCGGGTGCAGGGCGCCGGGGACCTCGACCACCGGCACGGGCGGCCGGCCGAGCAGCGCCGCGGTGCGCTCGGCCTCGACGGTCGCCGACATCGCCACCAGCCGCAGGTCCTCGCGCAGGTGCGCCCGCACGTCGACGAGCAGGGCGAGCAGCAGGTCCGCGTCGAGGGCGCGCTCGTGCACCTCGTCGACCACCACCGCGGCGACGCCCGGGAGGTCGGGGTCGCGCTGCAGCCGCCGCAGCAGCACGCCGGCGGTCACCATCTCGACCCGCGTGCGGGCCGACGAGCGGCGGTCGCCGCGCACGGCGTACCCCACCGTCTGGCCGACGGGCTCGCCCAGGATCCCGGCGAGCCGGCGCGCGGCGGCGCGGGCGGCGATCCGCCGGGGCTGGGTGACGACGACCCGGCCGCCGCCCAGCCCGGAGACCAGCTCGGCGACGGCCGGCGGGACCAGCGTCGTCTTGCCGCTGCCCGGTGGCGCCCAGAGCACGGCCGCCGACCGCTCGCGCAGGGCCTCGATCAGCGCCGGCAGGCCGGCGCGGACGGGGAGGTCGACCTCAGACCAGTGCACCGTCGAGGACCGTCGGCCTCCCGCGCAGGAAGGTGGCGACCACGCGGCCGGGCAGCTCCATCCCGCGGTACGGCGTGTTGCGGCTGAGGCTGGCCGAGCGCGCCGGGTCGACCGTGCGACGCACCGCCGGGTCGTAGAGCACGACGTTCGCCGGCGCACCGACGGCGAGCGGCTGGCCGTGGTCGGCCACGCGGCCGATACGGGCCGGGGCGTGGGACATCCGCTCGGCGACGCCGGCCCAGTCGAGCAGGCCGGGGTCGACCATCGTCTCCTGCACGATCGACAGGGCGGTCTCCAGGCCGAGCATGCCGAAGGCCGCCGCCGCCCACTCGCAGTCCTTGTCCTCGTGGGGGTGCGGCGCGTGGTCGGTGGCGACGATGTCGATGGTGCCGTCGGCCAGGCCCCCGCGCAGCGCCTCGACGTCGGCGCGCGTGCGCAGCGGCGGGTTGACCTTGTAGATCGGGTCGTACGTCGCCGCGAGCTCGTCGGTGAGGATCAGGTGGTGCGGGCAGGCCTCGGCGGTCACGTCGACGCCGCGTGCCTTGGCCTCGCGGACGATCTGCACCGACCCGGCCGTGGACACGTGGCACACGTGCAGCCGCGAGCCGACGTGCTCGGCGAGCAGGCAGTCGCGGGCGATGACGGCCTCCTCGGCGACCGCGGGCCAGCCGGTGAGCCCGAGCCTGCCCGACAGCTCGCCCTCGTTCATCTGGGCGCCCTCGGTGAGCCGCGGCTCCTGGGCGTGCTGGGCCACCACGCCGTCGAAGGCCTTGACGTACTCCAGCGCCCGGCGCATCAGCACCGCGTCGGAGACGCACTTGCCGTCGTCGGAGAAGACCCGCACGCGGGCGGCGGAGTCGGCCATCGCACCGAGCTCGGCGAGCCGCTCGCCCTGGAGGCCCACGGTGACCGCACCCACCGGGTAGACGTCGCAGAAGCCCGCCTCGCGGCCCAGCCGCCAGACCTGCTCGACCACGCCGGCGGTGTCGGCGACCGGCTCGGTGTTGGCCATGGCGTGCACCGCGGTGAAGCCGCCCAGGGCCGCGGCACGCGTGCCGGACTCGACCGTCTCGGCGTCCTCGCGGCCCGGCTCGCGCAGGTGGGTGTGCAGGTCGACGAGGCCGGGCAGCGCGACGAGCCCGGTGGCGTCCAGGACCTCGGCGCCGTCGGCCTGGAGGCCGGTCCCGACCTCCGCGACGACACCGTCGCGCAGCACCAGGTCGGTCGGGTCGCCGCCGAGGAGGGAGGCGTTCTGGATCAGGTAGGTGGTGCTCACTCGTCTCCTCCGACGGGCTGGGCTCCCCCGAGGAGGAGGTACAGGACGGCCATCCGCACGGCGACGCCGTTGGTGACCTGCTCGACGATGACCGAGCGGTCGGAGTCCGCGACGTCGGCGCTGATCTCCATGCCCCGGACCATCGGGCCGGGGTGCATCACGATCGTGTGGTCCTGGAGGGTGGCCATCCGGCGGCCGTCGAGGCCGTAGCGGCGGGAGTACTCCCGCGGCGTGGGGAAGAACCCGCCGTTCATCCGCTCCCGCTGGACGCGCAGCATCATGACCACGTCCGCCTTCGGCAGGACCGCGTCGAGGTCGTACGACGTCTCGACCGGCCAGGTGTCGACGCCCACCGGCAGCAGCGTCGGCGGCGCGACGAGCGTGACCTCGGCGCCGAGCGTCGCGAGCAGCAGCGCGTTGGACCGGGCGACCCGGCTGTGCAGGACGTCGCCGACGATCGCGACCCGGCGCCCGTCGAGGCTGCCGCGCTCGCCCCGGCCGAGGTGGCGGCTCATGGTGAAGGCGTCGAGCAGCGCCTGCGTGGGGTGCTCGTGGGTGCCGTCGCCGGCGTTGACGACGCTGGAGCGGACCCAGCCCGAGTGCGCGAGCCGGTGCGGGGCGCCGCTGGCGCCGTGGCGGACCACGACGGCGTCGGCGCCCATCGCCTCGAGGGTCAGCGCGGTGTCCTTGAGGCTCTCGCCCTTGGACAGGCTCGAGCCCTTGGCGGAGAAGTTGATGACGTCCGCGCTGAGCCGCTTGGCCGCGGCCTCGAAGGAGATCCGGGTGCGGGTGGAGTCCTCGAAGAAGAGGTTGACCACCGTGCGACCGCGCAGCGCGGGGAGCTTCTTGATCGGCCGGTCGGCCAGCGACCGCAGCTCCGCGGCGGTGCTCAGCACCAGCTCCGCGTCGTCACGGCTGAGGTCGGCGGCGCTGAGCAGGTGGCGCTTCACTCCGCACCCACCTCGCCGTGGATGGTGACCGCGTCGACGTCGTCGATCCCGGCGAGGGTGACCTTGACCCGCTCGACCAGCGAGGTGGGGAGGTTCTTGCCGACGAAGTCGGCGCGGATCGGCAGCTCGCGGTGGCCGCGGTCGACGAGCACCGCGAGGCGCACGGCGCGCGGGCGGCCGAGGTCGTTGAGGGCGTCGAGCGCGGCGCGGATGGTGCGGCCGGAGAAGAGCACGTCGTCGACCAGGACGACGGTCCTCCCGTCGATGCCGGTCTCGGGGATCTCGGTGTGCAGCAGCGCACGGGCCGGCTTGAGGCGCAGGTCGTCGCGGTACATCGTGACGTCGAGCGAGCCGGTCGGCACGTCGTACCCCTCGACCGACGCGATGCGCTCGGCGATCCGCTCGGCAAGCGGCACGCCGCGGCTGGGGATGCCGAGCAGGACGAGGTCGCCGGCGCCCTTGTTGCGCTCGAGGATCTCGTGGGAGATGCGGGTCAGCGCCCGGGCGATGTCGCGGGCGTCGAGGACGACGCGGCCGGGGCCGGGGGGTGCTGCAGGCTGGACGGGCACGGGTGCCGTGACCTCCTTCTCCGCCTCACGGGACGGCTCGTTAAAGGATGTCGAACGGCGCCGACCCTACCAGCGCCGGTCCCGGGCTCGTCCCTGCCGCACGAATCGTTCAATTGCTGGGTTGCGACACGGTGGGAGCGCTTCCATCCGTTGCAACCCGCGCAATTGAACGATTGCGGCGGGCGGGAGCGCCGGTCCCGGGGACCGCGGGTCACTCCTCCGAGATCGCGAGCAGCACCTTGCCGACGGCGCCCTGCTCGACGGCGTCGTGGGCGGCGGCGGTCTCCTCGAGGCCGAAGTGGTGCAGCGGCACGCCGGCGTCCTCGCCGACCGCGAACGCGCCGTCCTCCAGCGCGGCGGTGATGTCCTCCGCGGCGGCGCGCAGCAGGTCCTCGCCGAGGGTGTAGAGCAGCACGAACTGGTAGCGCAGGTTCTTGGAGAACGTCTCGCGCACCGGCAGCACGACCTCGTCGCCGCCGTTGTTGGCGTAGATCGCGATCGTGCCGCGGACCCGGGTGACCTCGCGGTCCAGGTCGTTGTTCTGCGCCGGGGCCACCTCGACGACCAGGTCGACGCCGTCGGGTGCGATCTCCCGGACGGCCGCGGCGGTGTCGCCGACCGTGTAGTTGACGGTGTGGTCGGCCCCGGCGGCGACCGCCAGCGCACCCTTCTCGTCGCTGCTGACCGTCGCGACCACGGTCGCGCCGGCCCACCGCGCGAGCTGGATCGCGGCGTTGCCGACCGCACCGGCCCCGCCGGCCACGAGCACCGTGCGCCCCTCGAGCGCCCCGGGCGCCAGCCGGTCGACGTCCTCGCCGCTGGTCAGCGCGCGGTGCGCGGTGATGGCGGGCACGCCGAGCGCGGCGCCCGCGTCGTAGGACACCCCGACCGGCAGGTGCACCACCTGCGTCGCCGGCAGCACGACGTGCTCGGCCGCCGTGCCGTGGGCCTGGCCGTGCTGGGCGAGGAACACCCAGACCCGGTCCTCGACGGCGAACCCGAGGACGTCCGGGCCGACCGCGTCGACGACGCCCGCGCCGTCCTGCCCGGGCGTCACCTCGTCGTACCCGCTCATCATCCCGGCGCGGAACTTCCAGTCCGTCGGATTCACCCCGGCGCGGACCAGCCGGACGCGCACCTCGCCGATGCCCGGTTCCGGCACGTCGCGCTCGACCACCTCCAGCACGCTGGACGGACCGGTCTCGCGGTAGACGACTGCACGCATGCGTTGCCCCTTCCGGGCTGGGTATCGGGAACTCCTCACCGGTAACCCGCCACCAGGAGGATCAATGCCCGAGCTGCCCTTCCCCGACGACGTCCGCGAGCTGCTGCGCAAGCCGAACCCGGCCGTCGTCACCACGCTGCGCTCCGACGGCACCCCGGTGTCGGTCGCCACCTGGTACCTGCTCGAGGACGACGACCGCGTCCTGCTGAACATGGACGCCACCCGGGTCCGGCTCAAGCACCTGCGCAACGACCCGCGCGTCTCGCTGACCGTGCTCGACGAGGGCAGCTGGTACACCCACGTCTCGCTGATCGGCCGGGTCACCGAGATGCGCGACGACGAGGGACTGGTCGACATCGACCGGTGCAGCACCCACTACGGCGGCGAGCCCTACCCCGACCGCGAGTCCCCCCGCGTCAGCGCCTGGATGACCGTCGACCGCTGGCACGGCTGGGGCGCGGCGAAGGACTGACCCCGGCGGCCGGGTCCGGCCCGTGGCCGGGCCCGGCCGTGGCCGGCTCCGCTCAGAGCGCAGCGGCCATCCCCGCACAGGCCTTGAGCCACTGCATCCGGGTGGCGTGGGACAGCGAGGCGTACGGCACGACCGAGCCGGACACGAGCGCGGGGTCGTACGGCACCCGGTAGACCGCGCGCGTCCGCTGCTCGTAGACCTGGACCAGGTCGTGGGCCAGCTTGCTGTCGACCTGGGCCGAGGGGTCGGAGAGCACCGTGACCGTCTTGTGCTTGAGGTTCTGGTAGCCGGCGTCCTGCAGCGCGTCGAGCATCCAGAGGCCGGAGTAGCCGGTGTCCTCGCGGACCGTGCTGGTCACGACGAGCAGGTCCGCGGCGTCGGCGGCGGCCAGCCAGTTCTCGGCGCGCATGTTGTTGCCGGTGTCGACGAGGATCACCCGGTAGAACCGCTCGAGCAGCTGGTGGACGGCCTGGAAGTCCTGCGCGCGGATCATGCCGGTCACGTCGGGGCGCTCGTCGGAGGCGAGCACGTCGAAGTGCGCGTCGCCCTGGGACCGGACGAAGGCCCCGAGGTCGCCGATCCGCGACTGGTAGACGTCGCTGAACCGGTTGAGGTCCTCCAGCAGCTCCCGGGTGGTGTTGCGGTGCGTGCTGCGCGTGCCCCGGATGCCGAGCGTGCCCCGCGTCTCGTTGTTGTCCCAGGCCACGACCCCGCCGCCGCGGACCGTGCCGAAGGTGTAGCCGGCGGCCAGCACGCCGGTCGTCTTGGCCGCACCGCCCTTGGGGTTGATGAAGGCGATCGTGCGAGGACCGTCGAAGTCGCGCTGGATCGTGCGGCGGTCGTTCTCGTAGGAGGTCTCCGCCGCACCCATCCGCGGGGAGACGAGCCCGCCGCTCCACCGCCGGACCTTGCCGCGCCAGCCCCAGCTGGCGGGCCCGTGGTCGACCTCGTCGGCGCGCCGGTCGAGGAAGTCGGTGGCCGTCATGAACCGGCGCGGCTCACCCGGCTCCCCCGACGGCGGCACGGCGTTGGTGCCGGCGGTCGAGGTGACCGGCGGCGTCGACGGGGCAGCCGGCGGTACGGCCGGCGGCGGCACCGGAGGTGCGGCCTGGGGCGGAGCAGCCGGAGGTGCGGCCGGCGGCGGCGTGGTGGGCCACGGGTTGGACTGCGGCGGCGCGCTCGGCGGCGGGCTGCTCGGCGGGGCCGACGTCGGGGCCTGCGGATGCACCTGCGGCACCTCGCGCGTGTGGTGCCGCTCGTCGGCGAGCGGGTCGGCCAGCGGATCGGCCAGGGGGTCGCCGAGCGGGTCGCTCAGCGGGTCCGCGCCGGCGCGCTGCCCGGCGGCGTACGCCCCGAGCTCCTCGGGGGTGTAGAGCCGGTCGCTGGTGTCGGAGAGGTCGTGCGCATCGGCCCGCTCGTGGGGGTCCTGCGGCTGGGTCATCCGGGAAGTCCTCCGTCGTCGCGATCAGCGGTGCTCGTTCGTGCCGGGACCGGTGTGCCGGTCGCGGCTGCGGGGTTCCTTCCCCCGATCCCCGCAGGTCACACGTGCGCGGCAGGTCCGATCCACGGGCAGGGCGGGGTCAGAGGTCGAGGTCGCGCAGCGCGGTCTCGACGGCCCGCTGGAAGGTCGGGAAGGGGAAGTGCATGCCGCGCAGGACGTCGACCGGCACCTCGGCGTGGACTGCGGTGGACAGCAGTCCCATCACCTCCCCGCCGTACGGCGACACGACCGTGCCGCCGACCAGCACCCCGCGGGCGGCGTCGGCCACGACCTTGACGACGCCCTCGTTGCCGGGCCCGTGCATCCAGCCCCGGCTGGAGCGCGGGACGTCGGCGAGCCCGACGCGCACGTCGACGCCGGCCGCGCGCGCCTGCTCCTCCGTCATCCCCACCGCGCCGACCTCGGGGTCGGTGAACGTCACGCGGGTCAGCCCGCGGTAGTCCGCGGGGCGCGCGGGGTGGCCGAGGACGTCGCCGACGGCGCCGACGGCCTGGTACTTCGCGACGTGGGTGTAGGGGCCCTCCCCCGTGATGTCGCCGACGGCCCAGAGCCGCTCGCCGGCCCGCAGCCGGTCGTCGACCGCGACCGCGTCGGCCTCGGGGTCGAGGCCGACCGTCTCCAGGCCGGTGCCGCGCAGGTTGGCCCGGCGGCCGGTGGCGACCAGCAGCTGGTCGACGACGACCTCCTCCTCGCCCACCCGCAGCCGGAACACCCCGTCGACGTGCGAGACGGCCCGCACCTCCGCGCCGGTGCGCACGTCGAGACCCTCGCGGACGAAGGCCGCGGTCACCGCCGCGCTCGCCTCCGGCTCCTCCGGCCCGAGCAGCCGGGGGCCGGCCTCGAGCAGGGTGACCGCCGAGCCGAACCGGGCGAAGGCCTGCGCCAGCTCGGCGCCGATCGGGCCGCCGCCCAGCACCCCGAGCCGGGCGGGCGCCGTGGTGGCGTGGACGACCTCCTTGTTGGTCCAGTACGGCGTACCGGCCAGGCCGTCGATCGGCGGCACGGCCGCCTCGGTGCCGGTCGCGAGCACGACGCCGCGGGTGGCGACGTACGTCTCGGTGCCGCTGGACGTCTCGACGACGACGCGGCCGGGACCGTCGAGCCGGCCGCGGCCGCGGACCAGGCGGACGCCGGCCTCGCGCAGCGGTGCGCTGTGCCCGTCGTCGGTCCAGTCGTGGTTGGCCTCGCGGACCCGTCGCGCGGTCGGCCCGAGGTCCGGCTCGAGCGTCACCCTGCCGGCCAGCTCGTCGACGTGCCGGGCCTCGGCCAGCACGTGCGCGCCACGGATGATGAGCTTCGAGGGGGTGCAGCCCCAGAACGGGCACTCCCCGCCGACGAGGTCGCGCTCGACGCCGACGACGTCGAGGCCGGCGCGGGCCAGCTTGATCGCGGCGTGCTCGCCGCCGGCGCCGAGGCCCAGGACCACGACGTCGACCGCCTGCTCCGCGGCGCTCATCGCGACAGGTGCCGGGCCCGGGCGAAGGTGAACAGGCCGTAGCAGCCGATCCCCAGGCCGACGACGGTCAGCAGCACCGGCCCGAAGGGCTGGTCGAGGACCTCCTTCAGCGCCTGGTCGAGGCCGCCGGACTTCTTCGCGTCGTGGGTGACCGCGGCGTAGCAGAACAGCGCGCCGACGATCACGAGCGCGACCCCCTTGGCGGCGTGGCCGATCTTGCCGAGCCAGAGGTACGCCGTACCGGTGTCGCCGCTGCGGCCCTCGGCGCTGAGCTGCTCACGGAACTTCTCGGTCCAGGCGCGGACGCCCAGCCCGACGCCGTACCCGATGATCGCGAGGCCGACGAGGAAGACGAGCACCTGCCCGAACGGCAGGTCCAGCAGCTTCGCGGTGAGCGTGTCCTCGGAGGACCGCTTCCCGCCGCCCCCGCCGGAGCCGGTCGCCACGCGCAGCGCGCTGATGCCGATGGCGGCGTACAGCACGCCCTTGCCCGCCGAGGTGAGCCGCTTGCGGAGCCGGGTGGCGCCCTCCTCGTCGCGGTGGCCGGCCGCCGCCTCGAGCGCCCGCCACAGCACGAGCACGAACATCCCGATGGCGACCAGCCAGACGAGCACCTTGCCGAAGGGCTGCTGCGCCAGCTCGCGCACCGCACCGCTCGTCGACGCCTCACCCTCGCGGTCCCCGAGGGCGAGCTGCACGGCGAGCCAGGCGATGACGACGTAGACCAGCCCGTAGGCGACCAGCCCCGCCCGCACCGCGCCGTCGAACCAGGTGCTGTCGTCGGCGCGACGCGCCGTCTGCTTGGCGTTCTGCTGGAGGTCGTTCACGCAGGTCAGATACCCAGGTCGGCCAGCGCGGACTCGATCGCGCGGTGGAACGTCGGGTAGGCGTAGACCATCGAGCGCAGGACGTCCACGGGCACGGCCGCGTGGACCGCCACGGCGAGCGCGCCGAGCACCTCTCCCCCGGCCGGCCCGACCACGGTCGCGCCCACCAGCACGCCCCGGTCGGCGTCGGCGACCACCTTGACCAGCCCGGTGGCGCCGGGGCCGTGGACGAACCCGCGGGAGGACTGCTCCATCGGCGTCGAGCCGGTGGCGACCCGCAGCCCGGCGTCCCGCGCCTGCTGCTCGGTCAGCCCGACCCCGGCGACCTCGGGATCGGTGAACGTCACGTGCGGCACCGCGTGGTACGACGCCGGCGGGCCGTCCTGCTCGAGCAGGTCGCGCAGCGCGATCGCCGACTGGTACATCGACACGTGGGTGTAGGCGCCCTTGCCGGTGACGTCGCCGAGCACCCACAGGCCGTCGGCGGCGCGCAGCCGCTCGTCGACCTCCACGGTGCGGACACCAGGGTCCAGCCCGACCGTCTCGAGGCCGAGCCCGTCGAGGTTCGGGGTGCGGCCGGCGGCCACCAGCAGCCGGTCGCCGGTCACCCGGTCCTCGCCCACGGTCACGGTGAAGCCGCCGTCGGCGTACGCCACCTCGCGCACGTCGGCGCCGGTCACGACCCGGACGCCCTCGTCGAGGAGCACGCGCTCCAGGGCGGCGGAGGCCTCCGGCTCGTCGTGGGGCAGCAGGTGCTCGTTGTGCTGCAGCAGGGTGACGCGCGTGCCGAACCGGGCGAAGACCTGCGCCAGCTCGCAGCCGATCGGCCCGCCGCCGACGACCACCAGCGAGGCCGGGGCCTCGGTGGCACGGACGGCGTCGCGGTTGGACCACCACGGGGTGCCCTCGAGGCCCGGGACGGGGACCTGCGCCGGCCGGGTGCCGGGGTTGAGGACCACACCACGCCTGGCGGTGTAGACCCGGGTGGAGCCGTCCCGCAGCTCGACCACCACGCGACGTGCGCCGTCGAGCCGGCCGATGCCGTGGTGGACGGTGGCACCCGCGTCCTCGAGGCGCCGCACGGCGACTTTGTCGTCCCAGTCGTCGGTGGCCTCCTCGCGGATGCGGCGGGCCACCGGCGCCCAGGAGGCGGTCACCTCCACGTCGCCCGCCAGCGTGCCGGCCCGCCGGGCCTCGGCGAGGCTGTCGGCGGCGCGCAGCATCATCTTGGACGGGATGCACCCGTAGTAGGGGCACTCACCCCCGACGAGGTGCTTGTCGACCGCCACGACCTCGAGGCCGGCCTTCGCCGCGCCCGTCGCCAGGGCCTCGCCGCCCGGCCCCAGGCCGATGACGACGAGGTCCACCTCGTGCTCCTGCTGCTCTCCGGTGCTCACCGCGCCAGCATGGCGCGTCGCGCAAGGAGCCGCGCACGGGGCCGTGCAGGAGGCCGCCCGGCGCTGCTCGCGCCGGACGGCCCCGGAGGGCCGTGGAGGGGCCTCAGCCCAGGATCGCCCGGTCGCGCGACAGCGCGCCGAGGATGCCGTTCACGAACTGCGGGGAGTCGTCGGTCGACAGGTCGCGCACCAGGGCCATGGCCTCGCTGATCGCCACGGTGTCGGGGACGTCCTCGGCGTAGAGCAGCTCCCACAGCCCCAGGCGCAGCACGTTGCGGTCGACCGCCGGCATCCGCTCGAGGGTCCAGCCCTCGGAGTACTGCCGCAGCAGCCCGTCGATGCGTCCCTGGTGCTCGACCACGCCGCGCACCAGCGTCTCGGTGTAGGCGTTGGTCGGGCCCTCGCCCTCGGCGATCGCCCGCTCCAGCGCCTCGACCGGCGACTCCGCGCGCATGTCGGAGGCGTAGAGGACGTCGAGCGCGCGCTTGCGGGCCTTGGACCGGGCCGTCGAACGAGCCACCATCAGGACTTGACGCGTCCCAGGTAGGAGGAGTCGCGGGTGTCGACCTTGACCTTCTCGCCCTGGTTGATGAAGAGCGGGACCTGGATCTCGTGACCGGTCTCCAGCGTCGCCGGCTTCGTGCGACCGGTCGCGGAGTCGCCGGCGAGGCCGGGCTCGGTGAAGGTGATCAGCAGCTCGACCGAGGCGGGCATCTCGATGAAGAGGACGCGGCCCTCGTTGGTGGCCACGATGACCTCCTGGTTCTCCAGGAGGAAGTTCTGGGCGTCGCCGACGATCTCCGGCGCGACCTCGAGCTGGTCGTAGCTCTGGACGTCCATGAACACGAACGACGTGCCGTCGTTGTAGAGGTACTGCATCGTGCGGCGGTCGACCGTGGCGGTCTCGACCTTGGTGCCGGCGTTGAAGGTCTTGTCGACGTTCTTGCCCGACTCGACGTTGCGGAGCTTGGTGCGCACGAAGGCGGGGCCCTTGCCCGGCTTGACGTGCTGGAACTCCACCACGGACCAGAGCTGCCCGTCGATGTTGAGGACCATGCCGTTCTTGAGGTCGTTCGTCGTTGCCATGCGCGCGTGTCAGCCTTCGTCGTCCGGTGGGCAGGAGGTGCTCGCGGCCGCCCTCACGGGCGCCTCCGGGCACGGCGCACGAGTCTACCGGCGCCGCGGGGCTCTCCCCGAATGCGCAGGCGGAGTCAGGCGCGGGCGAGGACCCCGAGGGCGGTGCGGTACCCCTCGACGCCCTGGCCCGCGACGACCTCGACGGCGTACGGCGTGACCACCGAGTGGTGGCGGAACTCCTCCGGCCGCGACCGCGGGTCGGAGATGTGCACCTCGACCAGCGGCGCCTCGAGCTGCGCGCAGGCGTCGAGGACGGCGTAGGAGTAGTGCGTCCACGCGGCCGCGTTGAGCACGACCGGTGTGCGCTCGTCGGCCGCCTCGTTGAGCCAGTCGACCATCACGCCCTCGTGGTTGGTCTGCCGCACCTCGACCTCGAGGCCGAGGTCGCCGCCCCACGACACGCACAGCGCCGCGAGCTCCTCGTGGGTGGTGGTGCCGTAGATCTCCGGCTGCCGCCGCCCGAGCCGGCCCAGGTTGGGGCCGTTGAGGACGAGGACCCTCACTCCTCCTCCGCCTCGTCGGGGTCGATCTGGAGGAGCTCGTACGCCGCGCGCAGGTTCTCCTCGGACGGCCCGGCGAGCACCGCGGGGCGGGCGACGTCGTCGAGCACGACGAACCGCAGCTGCGAGCCGCGCGCCTTCTTGTCGACCTTCATCAGCTCGTGCACGTCCTCGAACGTCGGGCCGGACATGCCGGTGGGCAGGCCGAACCGGCCGAACGCCTCGCGGTGGCGCTGCACCAGGTCCTCGGAGATCCGCCCCTCGAGGCGCGCCAGCTCGGCGACGTACACCGCGCCCAGGGCGACCGCCTCGCCGTGGCGGATGCTGTAGCCGCTGAGCTGCTCGATCGCGTGGCCCAGCGTGTGGCCGTAGTTGAGCACCTCGCGGCCGGGGTGGCCGTCGCGGCCGCCGGTCTCGCGCAGGTCCTCGACGACGACGTCGATCTTCACCCGGATCGCCCGCTCGACCAGCTCGCGCAGCACGGGGTCGCCGACCGACAGCGCGCCGGGGTCGATGGACTCCACCAGGCGCAGGATCTCGGGGTCGGCGATGAAGCCGCACTTGACGACCTCGGCCAGGCCCGAGGCCAGCTCCTCCCCGGCGAGGGTGTGCAGGTAGGAGAGGTCGCAGAGCACGCCGGCGGGCTCGTGGAAGGCGCCGACCAGGTTCTTGCCGGTGGCGGTGTTGACGGCGGTCTTGCCGCCGACCGCCGCGTCGACCATCGCCAGCAGCGTGGTCGGCACGTGCACGACCCGCACGCCGCGCAGCCAGGTGGCGGCCACGAAGCCGCCCAGGTCGGTGGTCGCGCCGCCGCCGAGGGTGACGACCACGTCGGAGCGGGTGAAGCCCTCGTCGCCGAGCGCGTCCCAGATCTCCGAGGCGACCTCGGCGGTCTTGCACTCCTCGCCCTCGGGCACGGCGAAGACCAGCACCTCGCGGTCCTGGAGCTGGTCGGTGAGCGCCTCGGCGAACGGCTCGAGCCGGGTGTCGACCACGACGGCGATCCGTTCCGCGGCGTCGCCGACCATCGCCGGCAGGCGGCCGGCCAGGCCGGTGCCGACGACGACGTCGTACGGCGAGGCGCCGCCCACGTGCAGCGTGGTCTCGGTCGCGGCGGTCGCGTCAGCGGCGTGGTCAGTCACGGTGGAGGGCCTCCAGGATCTCGTCGGCGACCTCGGCAGGGGTGCGCCCGTCGGTGTCGACGACCAGGGTGGCCACCGACTCGTACACCGGCGTCCGCTCGTCGAGCAGCGCCTTGACCCGGGACCGTACGCCACCGACCAGCAGCGGCCGCGAGGTGCCGAGGCCGACCCGCTTGACGGCGTCGGCGAGACCGACCCGGAGGAACACCACCGGGTGGCCGGCGAGCAGCTCGCGGGTCGCCGGGTCGAGCACCGCTCCCCCGCCGAGGGCGAGCACGCCGTCGTGCCCGGCGAGGGCCGTCGCCACGGCGGCCGCCTCGAGGCGGCGGAAGTGCGCCTCGCCGGAGTCCACGAAGATGTCGGAGACCGAGCGGCCCTCGACCGCCTCGACGTCCTGGTCGGTGTCGCGAGCGGCGACGCCCCACGCCTCGGCCAGCACCGCGGCCACGGTGGTCTTGCCGGAGCCCATCGGGCCGACCAGCACCGCGCGGGGTCCGGTCATCGGTAGCGCAGCGAGGAGAGGTAGGACTCGGCGTTGCGCCGGGTCTCCCCCACCGAGTCGCCGCCGAACTTCTCGGTGACCGCGTCCGCGAGCACGAGCGCGACCATCGCCTCGGCGACGATGCCGGCCGCGGGCACGGCGCAGACGTCCGAGCGCTGGTGGTGGGCGACGGCCTCCTCGCCGGTGGCGACGTCGACGGTGCGCAGGGCGCGGGGCACCGTGGCGATCGGCTTCATCGCGGCCCGCACACGCAGCACCTCGCCGGTGGTCATGCCGCCCTCGGTGCCACCGGAGCGCCCGGAGACGCGACGGATGCCCTCGTCGGTGGGGACGATCTCGTCGTGCGCGAGCGAGCCGGGCGTCGCCGCCAGCGCGAAGCCGTCGCCGACCTCGACGCCCTTGATCGCCTGGATCCCCATCAGCGCGCCGGCCAGGCGCGAGTCGAGGCGGCGGTCCCAGTGCACGTGCGAGCCCAGGCCCGGCGGCAGGCCGTGCACGACCACCTCGACGACGCCGCCGAGGGTGTCGCCGTCCTTGTGGGCGGCGTCGATGCGCTCGACCATCAGCCCCGAGGTGTCGGCGTCGAGGCAGCGGACGGGGTCCTCGTCGAGACGCGCCACGTCGTCGGCCGCCGGCCACAGGCCGTCGGGGGCGCGGACGCCGCCGAGCTCGATCACGTGGGAGACGATCCGGGCTCCCACCGCCTGCTCGAGGAAGTTGCTGGCCACCCGGCCGAGCGCGACCCGGGCGGCCGTCTCGCGGGCGGAGGCGCGCTCGAGGATCGGCCGGGCGTCCTCGAAGTCGTACTTCTGCATGCCTGCCAGGTCGGCGTGCCCGGGGCGGGGCCGGGTCAGCGGCGCGTTGCGGGCCATCGAGGCCAGCTCGTCGGGGTCGACCGGGTCGGCGGACATCACCTTGTCCCACTTGGGCCACTCGGTGTTGCCGACCTCGATCGCGACCGGGCCGCCCTGCGTGGCGCCGTGCCGCACGCCGCCGACCAGCGTCACCTGGTCCTGCTCGAACTTCATCCGGGCGCCGCGGCCGTAGCCGAGCCGGCGGCGCGCCAGGGAGTCCTGGATGTCGGAGGAGGTGACCTGCACGTGTGCGGGCAGGCCCTCGAGGATCGCGACCAGGGAGGGGCCGTGGGACTCGCCCGCGGTGAGCCAACGAAGCATGGGCGTCAGTCTCCCACGGCGGCTCCGGCCGCCCGGACGCTCACCCGGTGACGAGACCGTCGAGCACCACGTCGCCGACGCAGACCCCCACCAGGGCCGCGACCAGCATGAACGGCCCGAAGGGGAACGCCCGGCGCTCGACGACCCGCAGCAGCGCCAGCAGCCCGCCGCCGACCCCGCCCAGCAGGAACCCGCCGTACACCCCGACGAGCAGGGCGCCCCAGCCGAGGTGGCCCAGCGCGATGCCGAGCAGGCCGGCCAGCCGTACGTCGCCGTACCCCAGGCCGCGGGGGTGGACGAACCACAGCACGAAGAAGATGCCGCCCGCGACCAGCCACCCCCAGAACGCCCGGACCAGGTCGTCGGTGTCGCCGGTGAGCAGCCAGGTGACCAGGGTCAGCGCGATGGTCAGGGCGTACGTCGGGGCGATGACCTTGGTCGGCAGCAGCCGGGTCCGCCAGTCCACGACCGCGAGCGCCACCGAGACCGGGACGAGCGGCACGAGCGGCAGCAGGTCCCAGTCGGCGCCGACCGACCAGCCGACGAGCGCGCCCGCGACCGCGCACACCGCGGCCGAGCCGACGGCGAGGCCGGGCAGGCGGGCGATGTGGGCGTAGGGCTCCTTGGGCTCCTCCTCGGCCGGGACGCCGACGACGCTGGCCAGCGCGGTGTCGCGCTCGGCAACCGGCTCGTCCACGGCGGCCGGCTCCGGCTCGGGGATGCGCGCCACCAGCGCGGGGACCAGCAGCCCGAGAGCCCCGCAGACGAGGGCGAGGGCCACCGCGGCCACCGCCGCGTCGCTCACCGGCGCGCCGCTCGCCGCAGGGCCGCCTCGCCCGCGGCCCGCATCCCGGCGACCGACGCCCGGGCGCCGGCGAACAGCTCGACCTGCAGCGCCGCCTGGTGCACGAGCAGGTCCAGGCCGCTCACCAGCACGCGGTCCGCGCTCCCGGCCGTCGTCACGGAGGCCGCGAGCGGGGTGGGCCAGGGGTCGTAGACGACCTCGAAGACGACGGGCACGCCCGCGCAGCCGGCCACCAGCGCCGGGGTCTGCGCGTCGGCCGGCACCGTGGACACGACCACGTCGGCCGTGGGCGGCTCGTCGAGCGGGGCCAGCACCACCTCGGGCGCCGACGGGTGGCGGCGCACCGCAGCGGCGGCGTCCTCCCCGCGCTCGGCCGAGCGGACGTGCAGCGTGACCCGGGACGCGCCGAGGTCGCACAGGGCCAGGCCGGTCGACGCGGCGGTCGCGCCGCCGCCCAGCACCGCGCCGGCCCGCACCGGTCCGTCGTACCGCTCCCGGACGGCGGCGACCGCACCGGGCAGGTCGGTGTTGTCGGCGTGCCGACCGTCCGGCCCCAGCACGAGGGTGTTCGCCGCGCCCACCAGCGCGACCCGCGCCGAGACGTCGTCGGCGAGCGCCACCACCTCCCGCTTGAGCGGCATGGTCAGTGACAGCCCGCGCCAGGTGTCGTCGAGCCCGCCCAGGAAGTCCGCGAGCCCGCCGGCGGGCACGCGGACCGCCTCGTAGGACCAGTCCAGCCCCAGCTCGGCGTACGCCGCCCGGTGCAGGGTCGGCGACAACGAGTGGGCGACGGGGTCGCCCAGGACGGCACAGCGCATCGCGGTCGCCCGCTCAGCAGCGGTCGGACTGCGTCGCGCAGTACTCGTCCAGCTCGTCCCGGAAGGAGAGGAACTCGTCGTAGGAGTCGGTGAACTTGGTCTCGCCGGTGCCGAGGTCGACCGTCACGTAGAACAGCCACGGCCCGTCCGCGGGTGTCGTCGCGGCCTCGATCGCCGCGTCGCCGGGAGCCTCGATCGGGCCCGGCGGGAGGCCCGGCTGCTTGTAGGTGTTGTACGGCGAGTCCGCGACCGAGTCGATCTCGTCGGTCGTCAGCCGCGCGATCGGCTCCTTGCCGAGCGCGTAGTTGACCGCCGCGTCGACCTGCAGCAGGCCGTTGGTGATCCCGTTGTCGGGGTTCTCGACCCGGTTGTAGATCACCCGCGCGACCTTGGGCATGTCCTCGCCGCGGCCCTCGGCCTCGACCAGGCTGGCGACGGTCATCAGCTCGTGGGGGGTGTACCCCAGCCGCTCCGCCGCCTCCTCGAGGCCGGCGTCGTCCGCGGCCTGGCGCCACCGGTCGACCATCGCGGTGATCATGTCGAGCGGCTTGGCGTTCGGCCCGAAGGAGTAGGTGGAGGGGAACAGGTAGCCCTCGGGGTTGCCGTCGGCGTAGTCGGGCAGCCCGATCCGGTCCGGCTGGTCGAGGACCCGCTCGAAGTCCGAGGCGTTGAAGTCGGTCCGATCGGCGAGGACCTCGACGACCTGGTCGACGTTGTAGCCCTCGGGGATGGTGACGGCGTTGGTGATGATGTTGGCGGGGTCGACGAGGACGTCGATCGCCTCCTCGGAGGCCATCTCCTTCTTCAGCGGGTAGAAGCCGACCTGGATCCCCGGGGAGTCCGGGTCCGCGGCGGCCGCGTCGATGCAGGCCTGCACGGAGGCGACGACCCCGGACGCCTTCAGGTTGCGGCAGATCTGCGCGCTCGAGTCGCCGTCGCTGACCTCGAAGGAGACCTTGCCGCGGCCGGGGCCGGCGAAGTCCTCGGGGTCGGCGAACTGGTCCTCGATCCAGCTGACCCCGCGGGTCACGCCGAACCACAGGCCGCCGGCGACGATGGCCAGCGCGACGAGCACGGCCAGGCAGCCGGGCAGGCTGCGGCGCTTGCGGCGCCGCCGACCGGGCTCGTACGCCGGGCTGCCGCCGTCGACGGGAAGGAGCGGGTCGCTCGGGTGGCTCGGGTCGCTCACTGGGTCTCCTCGGGCTCCTCGGGCGCTGCCCGGACGATCTCGCCGGGGGCGTTCCCCGTCGTGCGCTCGGTGTCGAGCGCGTGCTGGAGGATCAGGACCGCCGCGGCCTGGTCGACCACCGCTCGCCGCTTGCTGCCGGACCTGCCTCGGTCGCGGAGCATAGCCTCCGCCGACACGGTGGTCAGCCGCTCGTCGACCAGGCGCACCGGCGTGGGCGCGACGCGGCGGGCCAGCCGGCCCGCGAACTCGCGCGTCTTGACCGCCGCCGGCCCCTCGCCGCCCGAGAGGCTGCGGGGCAGGCCGACGACCACCTCGGCGACCTCGGACTCCTCGGCGACCTCCCGGAGGATCCGCGCGATCCGGGCGAGGTCACCCTTCCCACGCCGGACCGTCTCGACCGGGGTCGCGAGGAACCCGGTCGGGTCGCTGCGGGCGACGCCGATCCGGGCGTCCCCCGGGTCGATGCCGAGCCGTACGCCGTGCCTCAAGCGCCGACCGTCCGCGCGACCTCCGCGGTCACCAGGGCGATCGCCTCGTCGATCCGCGAGGCGTCGGTGCCGCCGCCCTGCGCGACGTCGTCCTTGCCGCCGCCCTTGCCGCCGACCAGCGGTCCGACCGCACGGACCAGGGCGTTGGCCGACAGCCCGCGCTCACGACCCGCGTCGGTGACGGCCGCGACGACCGAGACCTTGCCGTCCGCGGCGCCGATCACGACCACGACGCCGGGCTCGCCCTGCGGCAGCCGGCCGCGGACGTCCATCGCCAGCGTGCGCACGTCGCCGCCGGACGCGCCGTCGGCGCGGTGCGCGACGACGTGCACGCCGCCGACGACCTGGGCCCCCGCGGCGAGCTGGCCGCCGGCCGCCAGGAGCTGGGCGACGCGTGCCTTCTCGGCCTCCTTCTCGACCGCCCGGAGGCGCTCGATGAGCTCGGAGACGCGGCCGACGAGGTCGTCGGGCTGGGTCTTGAGCAGGCCGGTGAGCTGGTGTACGACGTCACGCTCCCGGGCGAGGTAGGCGAAGCCCTCGACGCCGGTGAGGGCCTCGATGCGGCGGTTGCCGGAGCCGACCGACGACTCGCCGGTGACGACGAGGGTGCCGATCTGCGAGGAGTGGTCCACGTGCGTGCCGCCGCAGAGCTCGCGCGACCACGGGCCGCCGATCTCGACCACGCGCACCTTGGTGTCGTCGTACGTCTCGCCGAACAGCGCGATCGCGCCCCAGTCCTTGGCCTCGGGCAGGGTCATGTACTGCCAGGAGACGGGCAGGTCGGCGCGCAGGGCGTGGTTGGACACCTGCTCGATGTCGTGGACCTGGCCCGGGGTGAGACCGGTGGTCCACCCGAAGTCCAGGCGCAGGTAGCCGGGCCGGTTGTAGGAGCCGGACTGCAGCGCCGTGGGGCCGAGGACCTCCCGCAGCGCCGCGTGCACGACGTGGGTGCCGGAGTGGGCCTGGCGGGCGCCGAGGCGCCACTCGGGGTCGACCCGGGCGTGCAGGGCCGCGGAGCCGGAGGCGTCCAGCTCACCGTCGACGACCCGGACCTGGTGCACGACGAGGCCGCGGACCGGCCGCTGCACGTCGAGCACCTCCAGCCGGCCGCCGTCGAACTCGATGGTGCCCGCGTCGGCGGCCTGGCCGCCGGACTCGGCGTAGAAGGGGGTGCGGTCGAGCACGAGCTCGCCGACCTCGCCCGCGGCCAGGGAACGCGCCGGGGCGCCGCCGGAGAGCAGCGCCAGCGGCCGCGACTCGGTCTCGAGGGTCTCGTAGGCCAGCCACTCGGTGGGACCGTGCGCGTCGAGGATCCCGCGGTAGACGCCGGTGTCGGCGTGCTGGCCCTTCTTCGCGCGGGCGTCGGCCTTGGCCCGCTCGCGCTGCTCGGTCATCAGCGACCGGAAGCCCTCCTCGTCCACGCTGAGACCGGCCTCGGAGGCCATCTCCAGGGTCAGGTCGATCGGGAAGCCGTAGGTGTCGTGCAGGGCGAAGGCCTTGTCGCCGGTGAGCCGCGACTCCCCCGACGCCTTCACCTGCTGGGCGGCCTGGTCGAAGATCTGGGTGCCGGCCTGGAGCGTCTTGCGGAACGCGTCCTCCTCGGCGTACGCCACCCGGCTGATCCGCTCGAAGTCCGACTCGAGCTCGGGGTAGGACGCCTTCATCCGGCTCATGCTGACCGGGAGCAGCTCGGGCAGCGACCGGTCCTCGTAGCCGAGCAGCCGCATCGAGCGCACGGCGCGGCGCAGGAGCCGGCGCAGCACGTAGCCGCGGGCCTCGTTGCCGGGGGTGACGCCGTCGCCGATGAGCATCAGCGCGCTGCGCACGTGGTCGGCGACGACGCGGAACCGGACGTCGTCCTCGGCGTTCGCGCCGTACGCCTTGCCGGTGAGCTCGCTGGCGCGCTCGATGACGGGGAAGACCTCGTCGATCTCGTACATGTTCTGCTTGCCCTGGAGCAGGTAGGCGACCCGCTCGAGACCCATGCCGGTGTCGATGTTCTTCGCCGGCAGGGGGCCCTCGACGTCGAAGTCGTCCTTGGCGCGCACGGCGCTGAGCGACTCCTGCATGAAGACCAGGTTCCAGATCTCCAGGAACCGGTCCTCGTCGGCGTTCGGGCCGCCGTCGGGGCCGTGCTCGGGGCCGCGGTCGACGTAGATCTCCGAGCACGGGCCACCCGGGCCGGGCACGCCCATGCTCCAGTAGTTGTCCTTGAGCCCGCGCTCCTGGATCCGCTCGTCGGGCAGGCCGGCGATGCTCTTCCACAGCCCACGGGCCTCGTCGTCGGAGGGCAGCACGGTCACCCAGATCAGCTCGGGGTCGAAGCCCAGGCCGCCCTCCTCGACCGAGCCGGTGATGAGGCTCCAGGCGAAGCGGATCGCCCCCTCCTTGAAGTAGTCGCCGAAGGAGAAGTTGCCGCACATCTGGAAGAACGTGCCGTGCCGGGTGGTCTTGCCGACCTCCTCGATGTCGAGGGTGCGCACGCACTTCTGGACGCTGACCGCGCGGTCGTACGGCGCGGTCTCCTGGCCGAGGAAGTAGGGCTTGAACGGCACCATGCCCGCGTTGACGAAGAGCAGGTTGGGGTCGTCGAGCAGCAGCGAGGCGGACGGCACGACCGTGTGCGCGTTGGCCTCGAAGTGGGCCACGAACCGTCGGCGGATCTCCGCGGTGTCCATCAGGTGGTGCCTTCCTCGTGCTGTGCGGTGTCGGGGGTGGTGCTGGATCGCTGGTGGTGGTCGGTGGGCGCCGGTGCGGCCAGCTCGGGCGTGCCGGCCGGGGTGAGCCCCAGCCGGGCGCGGAGGTCGACCTCCGCCTCGGCCTTGCCCTGGGCGACCTCCTCGCGGAGCAGCCGGGCGCCCAGCGCCAGGCCGTTCCACCGGTCGCGGAGCCCGTCGGCGGTCAGCGCCTCGGCCGCGCGGCGGCCACGCACCATGGCGTAGACCCCCGCTCCGGCCCCGGCGACGAACCAGAGGCCGCGGCTCATGCCGCGCTGCCCTCGGCGGCCTCGTCGAGCCCGCCGCGCTGGCGGGCCTCCCAGTCCCGGCGCGCTGCCCGCAGGTCGGCCCGGCGCTGCTTGCGCGAGCGGCGTACCTCCTGCTTGACCTCGAACCGGATCCGGTTGCGCGTCGCGGGCGACAGCGCGCGCCGCAGCCCGGCGGTGAGCGACGCGGCCTGGACGACGGACTCGCGCAGGACCAGGTCGGCGAAGAGCGGGGCCCGCACGGCGGGCGCCCGCCCGTCGTCGGCGGGCTCGGGCTCGCCGGCACGGGTGATGACGAACTCCTCGACGGGTCGCGCCGAGGACGTCGGGACCGCACCGGGCTCGGGCAACCGGCGCTCGAGCGCCGTGAGACGGTCCTGCAGCGCGCTGGTCTCCCCCTGCGCCCGCTCGAGCTCGCGCCGGTGGCGGGCCCGGCCGCGGACCGCGAGGACGAGTCCGAGCAGCACGACCAGCAGTGCCGCGGTGGCCACCGCCAGCACGGCCCACGCGGGCACGCTCCACTCCTCGACCATGGTGCCCGACCCTACCGTCCGGATCGCGCGGACCGACCGGCGCCGCGGATCAGGCGGCGCACCCGCTCCCAGCGCTCCTTGACCGCCGCCTCGGCGCCCAGCGCCGTCGGTCGGTAGTACTCCGCGTCCAGCACGACGTCGGGGGCGTACTGCTGCTCGGCGATGCCGTAGGGCTCGTCGTGGCTGTACTTGTACGTCGCGCCGTGGCCCAGCTTCTTGGCCCCCGAGTAGTGGGCGTCGCGCAGGTGCGCGGGGACCGGCCCGATCTTGCCGGCGCGGACGTCGGCGACCGCGGCGCCGATCGCCGTCGTGACGGCGTTCGACTTCGGGGCGACGGCGAGGGCGATGGTCGCGTGGGCCAGGGTCAGCTGCGCCTCGGGCATGCCGATCAGCTGCACGGTCTGCGCGGCGGCGACCGCGGTCGGCAGCGCCGTCGGGTCCGCGAGGCCGATGTCCTCGCTGGCGAGGATCATCAGCCGCCGGGCGATGAAGCGGGGGTCCTCCCCCGCCTCCATCATCCGGGCCAGGTAGTGCAGCGCGGCATCGGCGTCCGACCCGCGCACCGACTTGATGAAGGCGCTCGTGACGTCGTAGTGCTGGTCGCCCTGCCGGTCGTAGCGCACCGCCGCCTGGTCGACGGCGGTCTCGGCCATCTCGAGAGTCACCACCTCCGAGCCGCGGGCCGCCGCCGCGCCGGTCGCCGCCTCCAGGTAGGTCAGCGAGCGCCGCGCGTCACCGCCGGCGAGACGGACCAGGTGGTCGAGCGCCTCCTCCTCGACGCCGAACCGGCCGGCCAGCCCGCGCTCGTCGACCAGCGCCTGGTCCAGGACGCCGCGGACGTGCTCGTCGGTCAGTGACTCCAGCCGGAGCAGCAAGCTGCGCGAGAGCAGCGGGGAGATCACGCTGAAGAACGGGTTCTCCGTCGTGGCCGCGACCAGGGTGACCCAGCGGTTCTCGACGCCGGGCAGCAGCGCGTCCTGCTGGGCCTTGCTGAACCGGTGCACCTCGTCGACGAACAGCACCGTCTCCCGGCCGGTCGCCACCAGCTCGGCGCGGGCGGTGTCGATCGCCGCGCGCACCTCCTTGACGCCGGCGGAGACCGCGGAGACCTCCACGAAGCGCCGGTCGGTCTGCTGGCTGACGATCGAGGCGATCGTCGTCTTGCCGGTGCCCGGAGGTCCCCACAGCAGCAGCGACATCGACTGGTCGTTCTCGATCAGCTGCCGCAGGGGTGCACCGGGCGCCCGCAGCTGCTCCTGGCCGACCAGCTCGTCGAGGGTGCGCGGGCGCATCCGCACGGCGAGGGGCGCCGAGGCGTGCGTGTTCGCCGCCAGGGACCCCCCGCCGCCGCTCCGGCCACCCGGCACCTCGAAGAGTCCGTCCACGTCAGGAGCCTAGGGGCGTGGCCGGTCGGGTCCGGGCGCCGGTCACGACGCGGAGCGGGCGTCCTGGAAGGTGCGCGAGTGGACGTCGAACCAGCGGTCGCCGTACCCCGGGCCGGTGTTCAGCCCGTCGACCGGGCTCGCGCCCGGGTCGGAGTCGCCGTACTTGTCCACGCCCAGCAGGCGCGGGGTCAGCGGCTCGGCGGGGTGCTTGCCGAGCTCGCCGGCGAAGTGGCAGGCCACCTTGTGCCGCGGGCCGACCTGCATGAGCGGCGGCTCGACCTTGGCGCAGATGTCCTGGGCCAGCGGGCACCGCGTGCGGAACCGGCAGCCGGACGGCGGGTTGATCGGGCTGGGGACGTCGCCGGTGAGCTGGATGCGCTCGCGCCGCCCGCCGATCGCTGCCTGCTTGATGTCCGGCACGGCCGAGAGCAGCGCCTGGCTGTAGGGGTGCAGCGGACGCTCGTAGAGCGACGTGCGGTCGCCGATCTCGACGATCTTGCCGAGGTACATCACCGCGATTTCGGGGCAGAAGTGCCGGACGATCGCGAGGTCGTGGGCGATGAAGAGGAAGGCGATGTCGAACTCGCGCTGCAGGTCCTGCAGCAGGTTCACCACCTGGGCCTGGATCGACACGTCGAGCGCGGAGACCGGCTCGTCGGCCACGAGCAGCTTGGGCTGCAGCGTGAGCGCGCGGGCGATGCCGATGCGCTGGCGCTGGCCACCCGAGAACTCGTGCGGGTAGCGGTTGTAGTGCTCGGGGTTCAGGCCGACGATCTCGAGCAGCTCCTGCACGCGCGGCAGGACCTTGTCCTTCGGGACGACCTTGTGGATCTCCAGCGGCGCGCCGATGATCGAGCCCACCGTGTGGCGGGGGTTCAGCGACGTGTACGGGTCCTGGAAGATCATCTGGATCTCGCGGCGCAGCGGCTTCAGCCCGCGCGCCGAGGTCTTGGCGATGTCCTCGCCCTCGAACCGGATCGCGCCGTCGGTCGGCTCGTAGAGCCGGGTGACCAGGCGGCCGGTCGTGGACTTGCCGCAGCCGGACTCGCCGACCAGGCCGAGCGAGCCGCCCTTGGGGACCTGGAAGGAGACGCCGTCGACCGCCTGGACCTGGCCGATGGTCCGGCGGACCAGGCCGCGGGACTTCACCGGGAAGTACATCCGCAGGTCCTCGACCTCGAGGATCGGCTCCGCGGTCGCCGGCGGCAGCGTGGCGGTGTGCCCGCTCGCCGAGCGCGGCTCGAGCTCGTGGGACGACGGCAGGTCGTCGCCACCGGTGTGGGTCGACATCAGATCTCCTCTACGAGGTCGGGCGCGGTCCGCGGCCGGATCTCGGCCTGGTAGACGGCGTCGGGGTCAGCCAGGTGGCAGCGCTTGACGTGCCCGCCGCCGCGGGTGCCCGGCACCAGGTCGGGCGCGACCGTGCGGCACAGGTCGCCCGGGACCTTCTCGCGGTGCGGGCAGCGGGGGTGGAACGCGCAGCCCGGAGGCGGGCTGAGCAGGCTGGGCGGGCTGCCCGGGATCGGGACCAGCTGCGCGGAGAGGTCGCCATGGACGTCCGGCACGCTGGAGAGCAGGCCCCAGGTGTAGGGCATCTCGGGGTGCAGGAGGATCTCGCGGGCCTCGCCGTGCTCGACCGCCTTGCCGGCGTACATCACGAGCACGTCGTCGGCCATCTCGGCGACGACACCCAGGTCGTGGGTGATCAGGATGATCGCCGAGTCGAACTCGCGCTGCAGGTCCTGCAGCAGGTCGAGGATCTGGGCCTGCACCGTGACGTCGAGCGCCGTCGTGGGCTCGTCGGCGATCAGCAGGCCGGGGTTGTTGATCAGTCCCATCGCGATCATGGCGCGCTGGCGCATGCCGCCGGAGAACTGGTGCGGGTAGTCGTCGACGCGTCGGTCCGGCTGCGGGATGCCGACCCGGCCGAGCATGTCGATCGCGCGGGCCCGGGCCTGCTTCTTGTTCATGTCCGAGTGGACCCGGACGGCCTCCATGATCTGGTTGCCGACCGTGTAGTACGGGTGCATCGCGCTCAGGGGGTCCTGGAAGATCATCGCGACGTCCTTGCCGCGGCGCTTGCGCATGTCCTCGTCGGACAGCGTCAGCAGGTCCACCCCGTCCAGCATGATCCGGCCGCTCACCTGGGCCCGGCTGCCCCGGTGCAGCCCGAGGATCGCCGAGCTCGACACCGACTTGCCCGAGCCGGACTCCCCGACGATGCCGAGGGTCCGGCCGCGGCCGAGGGTGAAGGAGAGCCCGTCGGTCGCCTTGACGAGACCGTCGGGGGTCGGGAAGTGCACCTTCAGGTCCTCGACGGACAGGAAGGCGTCCCCTGCGCTGTGAACGTCAGCCACGATTGTCCTTACTCAGCTCAGCCGCACGCGCGGGTCGATCACCGCGTAGAGCAGGTCGACGATGATGTTGGCCAGGATGACGAAGGCCGCCAGCAGGATGACCAGGCCGACGAGGGTCGGGAGGTCGAAGTCGCTGTTCGCCTGGACGGCGAGCTTGCCGAGGCCCGGGTAGTTGAACACCGACTCGGTAATGATGGCACCGCCCAGCAAGCCGGCGAAGTCGAGCCCCGCCATCGTGACGATCGGCGTCAGCGCCGCCCGCAGGGCGTGCTTGAACGTCACCTTGCGTCCGGGCAGGCCCTTGGCCTTGGCGGTACGCACGTAGTCCTCGGTCAGTGCCTCGAGCACGAACGCCCGCGTCATCCGGACGTAGGCGGCCATGAAGAAGAGCGCCAGCGTGATGGCGGGCAGCATCAGGCCGGAGAGCCACCCGCCGATGCCGCCGTCCTCGATGGTCTGGTAGCGCGGGATGTCGACCCAGCCCCACTGGATGGCCACGAACTTGTAGAGCAGCAGGCCGACGAAGAAGGTCGGGAAGGCGTAGAAGATGAGGGACAGGCCGACGACACCGCGGTCGATGAACGTGCCCTTGCGCAGGGCGGCGATGACGCCGAAGAGCACCCCGCCGATCATCCAGAGCACGAAGGCACCGATCGCGAGGGACACCGAGACCGGCATCGTGTCCTTGATCAGGTCAGTCACCGTCGCGCTGCGCTCCCGCGAGTAGCCCAGGCAGGGCGCGTCGCAGTGCACGATCGTCTCGGGCGCGGTCTCGCGGAGCTTCGGGTCGTCGGGGAAGTCACGGCCGGCGACGACGCCCTTGGCGAAGTCGGCCCACTGGTTGACGAAGTTGTCGTCGTAGCCGAGGGCTGCGGCGGTCTCCGCCTTCTGCGCCGCGGAGCAGTTCTTTCCGCAGGCGAAGTCAGCCGGGTTGATCGGCGAGGCGAAGAAGAGCCCGAAGGTCACGAAGCTCATCACGATCAGGAGGATGCCGCCGATGAGCAGGCGGCGCACCACGTAGGCGATCAAGGGAAACCCCTGGGAGGCGTAGGAAGACGGGTACCGCGCGTGCCACCGGCGGCCGGTGTCGCTGAGGAGACAGCGACTCCGACCGCCGGCTGGCTAGTGACGCGGGTGTTACTGCTCGACGCCGATGAGGGCGAGGTCGGCGTAACCGTTCACGGACACGTTGTTGGCGTACCCGGTGACCTTCGATCCGTGGAGGAAGTTGAAGATCGTGATCTCGAGCGGGATGTAGGCGACGTCCTCACCGAGCTTGGCGTCGACCTCCGCCCACTTCTCGGCAGCGGCGTCCAGGTCGGTCTCGGCGTAGGCCGCGTCGATCATCTTGTCGACCTCCGGACCACCCTTGTAGTTGCCGTAGTCGTTGCCGTTGGACGAGCCGGTCAGGTTGATCCGGCTGTCGAACAGCGGCGGGATGACCGTGCCGATGGACGGCCAGTCAGCGCCCCAACCACCCCAGGTGACGTCGAAGTCGGCGTCCGGCTTCTGGATCACGGAGTAGTAGGTGTCCTGCAGCGGGTCGAGCTGCGTCTCGAAGCCAGCGGCGTCCCAGGCCTCCTTGAGGGCCCGAGCCTGCTTGTCCGAGGTCGGCGTGCCACCGGAGTAGGTGAACTTGATCTCGACCGGCTTCGGAGCGGAGCACTCCTCGAGCTTGGCCTTGGCGGCCTCGGCGTCACCCTCGTCCGGGATGTTCTCGAACGCCGGGTTCGGCTGGTAGCCGGGCAGCGTCGGGTTGATCACGGAGTACGCGGGGGTGAAGGCCTTCTCGCCACCACCGGCCTGGATCCAGCCGGCCTTGTCGGTGGCCAGCGCCAGCGCCTCGCGGCAGGCGAGGTCCTTGAAGACCGGGGAGTTGAAGTTCGGCACGACGTAGTCGACGTAGGGCGACTCGACGGTGGTGTAGCGGTCGCCGGCCTCCTCGAGACGGCCGAAGAACGTCGGGGGAACGCGGCGCTCGGTCACGGCGTACTGCGCGTCACCGGAGTCGGCGAAGAGCTGCTCGTAGATCGCCTCGTCCTCGTCGCCCTCGCGGAACTCCCACTCGTCGGGGAGCGCCTTGCGGATGGTGTCGGTGGACTCGTCCCAGTTCTCGTTGCGGACGAAGGTCGCGCCGGTGCCCTCCTTCCAGGTGCTCTCGAGCTTGTAGGGACCGTTGGAGATGATGGCGAAGTTGTTCGCGTCGCCCTTGTCGAGGTCCTCGCGGTACGGGTCGAGGTAGCGCAGCGACGCGGCCGAGAGCGGGAAGTCCGGCCAGGCCTTCTTCATCTTGTAGGTGATCGTCTGGCCGTCGCAGGAGACGGCCTTGTCGAACAGCTCCTGGCCCTCGCCGGTGTACGGGCCCTTGTAGGCCGGGAGGCCGTCCTTGCCCGTGGGGATGTCGAGGTAGGTGAACAGGTAGTTCGCCGGACCACCGATGATGACGTCGGTGGCGAAGTTCCGCGAGGCGCCGTAGGCGAAGTCCTCGCAGGTGATCGGCTCGCCGTCCTCCCACTTGACGTCGTCGCGGATCGTGAACTGCCAGGTCTTGCCGCCGTCCTCGGTGGTGCCGGTGTCGGTGGCGAGGTCCGGGACGGGCGTGGTGCCCTCCTCCGGGTCGTTCGACGCCGGGAACGCGACGAGGCTGCGGTAGAACAGGCGGCCCGCGTTGTTCAGGTCGCGGCCGATGTACATCCGCTGCGGGTCCCAGTGCTCGGTGTTCCGGGCACCGTTGAAGAAGATCGCGGTACCGCCAGCGGTGCCCTCTTCGTTGCTGCTGCCACCGGCGCCGCCGCCGTCGCCGTCGTCGCCGCCGCACGCGGCGAGCGAGACGGCAAGCGCCGCAGCCGCGAGGACTGCGAACGGCTTCTTCGTGATCGCCATCCAATGTCTCCTATCTGGGTGATCGCGCCGGTGATCCGGCGTCAACAGCCTCCTGCGCGGACTGAGCGCGGGAGCTGAGTCCTATCGGTTGGCCTTGGGGTCCAAGGCGTCCCGTGCTCCGTCGCCGACGAGGTTGAACACCACGACCGTCAGGGCGAGCAGGAAGCCGGGGAGGAAGAAGAACATCGGGTCCGCGCTCGTGTAGTTCACCGAGTCGGCCAGGATGTTGCCCAGCGTCGGCGTCGGCGGCTTGATGCCGACACCGAGGAAGTTGAACGCCGCCTCGGCCGAGATGTAGGCCGGCACGAGCAGCGTGAAGTAGACCAGGACCGGCGCCCACACGTTCGGGAGCACCTCCTTGAAGTACAGCCGGCGGCGCGACGCACCCAGCAACCGGGCGGCCTCGACGTACTCGCGCTCGCGCAGGGAGAGCACCTGGCCGCGGACCACGCGGGCGACCGGCGGCCAGCCGAAGACCGCCAGGATCAGCACGACGTAGAAGCCGTTGGCCAGGTCGCGGTCCTTGAACAGGCCGAAGCCCGGGATCCCAGCGACGTCGGTCTGGATCAGCAGCACCACGGGGCTGGAGAGCGCCAGCAGCATCATCGTCTGCGGGAAGGACAGCGTCAGGTCGATGAACCGCCCCACGGTGGCGTCGATGAAGCCGCCGGAGAAGCCCGAGATGATGCCGAGGACCACGCCGATGAGCACGGTCAGCAGGGTGCCGGTCAGCGCGATGCCGAGGGACCAGGTCATCGCGAGCATCAGACGTGAGAGCAGGTCGCTGCCGGTGCCCGGCTCGAGACCGAGCGGGTGGTCCCAGCTGATCCCGCCGAAGCGGCCCTGGGGCGTCACGCCGTCCGAGGCGAGCAGGTCCTGGTTGAACTTGTTCGGGCTCAGGACGTCGAGGCCGACCAGGATCGGCGCCGCGATGGCGCAGAGGACGATCAGGATCGAGATGACGGCCGAGACCATCGACAGCTTGTCGCGACGGAACCGGGCCATCGCCAGCTGCATGGGCGACCGGCCGACGACCTTCTCCTCGGCCGCCGACTCCTCGGCCGGCGGCTCGGGCGCAGAGCCCGGGTTGGCCAGATCTGCCGTCAGTGTCATGGCACCTCGATGGTCGAGGGGCGCGGCGCGCCCCTGGAGGGGATCGTGAGTGTGGGGCGCGGAGGACCGGCGCCTCAGGGAGACTACGTCAGCATCCGGCCCCGGACGTTCACCGACGAGTAACGATCTGGTCTCGACCCGTGGACAGGGCCGTTCGGCCGATCAGGCCGGGGAACCGGTTTCCTCCGCCGGAGCGGCGTCGACACCGGCTTCCTTGCGCTGGGCAGGCGTGATCGGCGCAGGGGCGGCCGTCAGCGGGTCGAACCCGCCACCCGACTTCGGGAAGGCGATGACGTCGCGGATGGAGTCCGCACCGGCGAGGATCGCGCAGATGCGGTCCATGCCGACGGCGATGCCGCCGTGCGGGGGCGCGCCGTACTTGAAGGCGTCGAGCAGGAACCCGAACTTCTCCTGCGCCTCCTCCTCGCCGATGCCCATGACGGAGAAGACGCGCTTCTGGACGTCCTCGCGGTGGATCCGGATGGACCCGCCGCCGAGCTCGCTGCCGTTGCAGACGATGTCGTAGGCGTAGGCGAGCGCCTCGCCGGGGTTGTCCTCGAGGGTGTCGAGGAACTCTGGCTTAGGACTGGTGAAGGCGTGGTGGACCGCGGTCCACGCTCCCCCGCCGACCGCGACGTCGCCGCTGGCGACCGCTTCGCTGGCCGGCTCGAAGAGAGGTGCGTCGACGACCCAGGTGAAGGCGAACGCCGACTCGTCGATCAGCCCGCAGCGCCGGCCGATCTCGAGGCGCGCGGCACCCAGCAGGGCGCGGCTGGACTTGGTGGCGCCGGCGGCGAAGAAGATGCAGTCGCCCGGCTGGGCGCCCACGTGCGCGGCCAGGCCGGCCTTCTCCTCCTCGGTGATGTTCTTGGCGACCGGGCCGCCGAGGGTGCCGTCCTCCTGGACGAGCACGTAGGCCAGCCCGCGGGCGCCGCGCTGCTTGGCCCACTCCTGCCACGCGTCGAGCTGCTTGCGGGGCTGGCTCGCGCCGCCCGGCATGACGACTGCGCCGACGTACTCCGCCTGGAAGACGCGGAACGGGGTGTCCTTGAAGTAGTCGGTGCACTCGACGAGCTCGTTGCCCATCCGCAGGTCCGGCTTGTCCGAGCCGTACTTCGCCATCGCCTCGGCGTAGGTCATCCGCGGGATCGGGCGCGGGATCTCGACGTCGATGAGCGCCCACATCGCGGCGAGGACGTCCTCCATCAGCGCGATGACGTCCTCCTGCTCGACGAAGGACATCTCGATGTCGAGCTGGGTGAACTCCGGCTGGCGGTCGGCGCGGAAGTCCTCGTCGCGGTAGCAGCGCGCGATCTGGTAGTAGCGCTCCATGCCGCCGACCATGAGCAGCTGCTTGAACAGCTGCGGGCTCTGCGGCAGGGCGTACCAGCTGCCCGGGTGCAGGCGGGCAGGCACGAGGAAGTCGCGGGCGCCCTCGGGGGTGCTCCGGGTGAGCGTCGGGGTCTCGATCTCGACGAAGTCGTGGCGGTCCAGCACGTCGCGCGCGGCCTTGTTGACCTTGCTGCGCAGGCGGATCGCGGCGGCCGGGCCGGAGCGGCGCAGGTCGAGGTAGCGGTGCTTGAGCCGGACCTCCTCGCCCACCTCGACGTGGTCGCTGATCGGGAACGGCAGCGGCGCGGCGGCGCTGAGCACCTCGACGGTGGTCGCGACGACCTCGACGGCACCGGTGGCCAGGTTCGGGTTCTCGTTGCCCTCCTTGCGCGCGGTCACCTCGCCGGTCACCTTGAGGCAGTACTCGGCGCGCAGCTGGTGGGCCACCTCCTCGTCGCGGATGACCACCTGGACGACACCACTGGCCTCGCGGAGGTCGATGAAGGCGACGCCCCCGTGATCGCGTCGGTTGGCCACCCACCCGGCGAGGGTGACGGTCTGGCCGACGTGCTCGGCGCGGAGGGCGCCGGCGTCATGGGTGCGGATCACTGCTTCTGCTCCTTGGCTGGTGGGGTGGTCGAGCCGGTCGCGACCACGACCTTGGGTCGGTGGTCGGAGGTGGGAGGGGTCCAGGTGGCCGGGTCCGCGGCGACCTGCTCCCCCGTGCGGATGTCCTTGACCTGGTGGCCGTCGTCGCCGGTGAACCAGACGTACGGGATGCCTCGGCGCTCGGCGTACCGGATCTGCTTGCCGAACTTCTGCGCGGTCGCGGCGACCTCGCAGGGCACGCCGTTCGCGCGCAGCGCCGTCGCGATGGCGTCGGACTCCTCGCGGGTGTCCTCGCCGGTCAGCGCGACGAGCACGACCGAGGGCACCTTGCGGTCCGCGACGAGGGCGCCGCGGTTCAGCAGCGGCACCAGCACCCGGCTCACGCCGAGGGAGATCCCGACGCCGGGGTACGTCGTGCGGCCGTCGCTCGCGAGCGCGTCGTAGCGACCGCCCGAGCAGATCGAGCCGAGGGACTCGCTGCCCTCGAGGCGGGTCTCGAAGACGGTGCCGGTGTAGTAGTCGAGCCCGCGCGCGATGGAGAGGTCGGCCTCGATGGTGACCTTGTCGCTCGTGAGCGACGCGCAGCCGCGGAGCAGGGCGGCGAGCTCGCCGAGGCCCTCCTCCAGCAGCGGGTCCTCCACGCCGAGCGCCCGGACCCGCTCGACGAACGAGTCGTCGGCGCTGCGGATCGTCGCCAGCTCCAGGCAGCGGTCCGCCTGCTCCGGCGACAGCCCGGCCTCCTCGACGAGCATCCCCCGCACGGTCTCGGCCGGCAGCTTGTCGAGCTTGTCGACCAGCCGCATGACCTCGGAGGGGTCCGGCGCGCCGATGCCGGCGTAGAAACCCTGGATCAGCTTGCGGTTGTTGACCTGCAGGCGGAACGGGGGCAGGCCGAGCACCTCGGGGTCGGCGAGGCGCGAGAGCGCGTCGACCATGACGCGCGTGACCTCGATGTCGTGGTGGAACGGGAGCTCGTCCTTGCCGACGATGTCGATGTCGGCCTGAGTGAACTCGCGGTAGCGCCCGTCCTGGGGCCGCTCGCCGCGCCAGGCCTTCTGCACCTGGTAGCGACGGAAGGGAAACTCCAGCTTGCCGGCGTTCTCCAGCACGAACCGCGCGAACGGCACGGTGAGGTCGAAGTGCAGGCCCAGGCCGGAGTCGGTGGCGCTGTCGGCCTCCTGCAGCCGGCGCAGGACGTAGACCTCCTTGGAGGTGTCGCCCTTGCGCAGCAGCTGGTCCATCGGTTCCACCGCGCGGGTCTCGATGCCGGCGAAGCCGTGGAGCTCGAAGACCGAGCGCAGGGTGTCGATCACCTGCTGCTCGACGAAGCGCTGCTCCGGGAGCAGCTCGGGGAACCCGCTGAGCGGGGTCGGCTTGGCCATGTCAGAGACCTCGCGTCACAGGGCTGGTGGGGTCCGCCGCACCGTCGGGGTCGGTGTCCTGGAGGTCCAGCAGGTAGGGGTTGGTCGCACGCTCGCGGCCGATCGAGGTCTGCTCGCCGTGGCCGGGGAGGACGACGACGTCGTCGCGCAGGGTGAGCACCTTGTCCCGCAGGCTGCGCAGGATGGTGGGGTGGTCACCGCCCGGGAGGTCGGTGCGCCCGATCGAGCCCGCGAAGAGCAGGTCACCGGAGAACATGACCTCGCTGACGTCCTGCTGCGCATACGGCGTGCGGAAGGTGACCGAGCCCTGGGTGTGCCCCGGGGTGTGGTCGACGAGGAACCGCAGCCCGGCGAGCTCGAGCTCCTGGTCGTCGGCCAGCTCGCGCACGTCGTCCGGCTCGGCCCACTCGTAGCTGCCGCCCAGCATCATCCTGGTCGTCTCGCGCGACATGCCGGCCATCGGGTCGGTGAGCAGGTGCCGGTCCTCGGGGTGGATCCAGGCGGTGGCGTCGTAGGTGCCGGCGACGGGCGCGACGCACCACATGTGGTCGACGTGGCCATGGGTCACCAGCACCGCGACGGGCTTGAGCCGGTGCTCGCGGACGACCTCGGCGACACCGTCCGCGGAGTCCTTCCCGGGGTCGATGACGACGCACTCGGCGCCCGGCCCGGTGGCGGCGACGTAGCAGTTCGTCCCCCACGGGCCGGCGGGGAATCCGGCGATCAGCACCGGGTCAGGCTACCGGTGGGACACCGGTCCGGCTCCACCGGGATTCGACCGGCTGCCGCGCGACGCGCGCGGCCGGCGGCGTACCCCACTAGCATGTGGGCCTGCGTGAGCGAGCCGCCCGCGACCACCGATGCGAGGGACCAGCAGTGACGAGCCATGAGTGGGGCCGAGTCGACGACGACGGCACCGTCTACGTCCGGACCGCTGACGGGGAGCGCCCCGTCGGTCAGTATCCCGAGGGGACGCCGGAGGAGGCGCTGACCTTCTTCACCGAGCGGTACGCCGCCCTCTCCTTCGAGGTCGAGCTGCTGGAGCAGCGGGTGCGCTCCGGCGTGCTCTCCCCCGAGGAGGCGGCCGAGTCGGTGAAGACCGTCCGCGCCCAGGTGACCGACGCGAACGCCGTCGGCGACCTCGCCGCGCTGGGCGCCCGCCTGGACGCCCTGGGTCCCGTGATCGCCACCCAGCGCGAGGCACGCAAGGCCGAGAAGGCGGCCAAGTCCGCGGAGGCCAAGGCCGCCAAGGAGAAGCTGGTCGGCGAGGCCGAGAAGCTGGCGCAGGGCTCGGACTGGCGTCACGGCGCCAACCGGCTCCGCGAGCTGCTCGACGAGTGGAAGGCACTCCCCCGGATCGACCGCGCGTCCGACGACGCGCTGTGGCGTCGCTTCTCCTCCGCCCGCACCGCCTACACGCGCCGCCGCAAGTCGCACTTCGCGGAGCAGAACGAGAAGCGCGACGCGGCGCGCGGCATCAAGGAGCGCCTGGTCGTCGAGGCCGAGAAGATCGCCGACTCCACCGAGTGGGGTCCGACCGCCGGCCGCTACCGCGACCTGATGCGCGAGTGGAAGGCCGCCGGCCCGGCTCCCAAGGAGGTCGACGACGCCCTCTGGAAGCGGTTCCGGTCCGCCCAGGACACCTTCTTCGGCGCCCGTGACGCCGCGGCCGCCGAGCAGGACCAGGAGTTCGCCGCCAACGCCGAGGTCAAGGAGCAGCTGCTCGTCGAGGCCGAGGCGCTGGTCCCCGTCACCGACGTCGAGGCCGCCAAGCGCGCCTTCCGCGACATCGCCGACCGCTGGGACGCCGCCGGCAAGGTCCCCCGCGACCGGATGAAGGAGCTCGAGGGCCGCATCCGCAAGGTCGAGCAGGCCATCCGCGCCGTCGAGGACGAGCAGTGGAAGCGCTCGGACCCCGAGAAGTCCGCGCGCGCCGGCGACATGGTGCTCAAGCTCGAGGTGGCGATCGCGAAGGTCCAGGCCGACCTCGACCAGGCCCGCTCCACCGGCAACGAGAAGAAGGTGCGCGAGCTCGAGGAGAACCTCGCCTCGCGCCAGCAGTTCCTCGACATGGCCCGGAAGGCGTCCGCGGACTTCTCCGGTTGAGGTCGAGCGAGCCCCGTGACCGAGCCTGCGAGGTCGCGACGGGCGTGTCGAGACCCCGCGCGACTCACGGGGTCTCGACGACGCTCCCTCGCGGCGTGCCGCTGGTCGAGCAGGGAGGGCCGCCAGGCCCGAGCGTCGTCGAGACCCGGCGACGTGCCCACGGCAGTAACCCCAGTGGTCGACGCCCTGCGCGGCTCACCGGGTCTCGATGACGCTCGCTCGCGCTCGCTGCTCGACCAGCGGCGTACCGCAGGTCGAGCAGGGAGGGCCGCCAGGCCCGAGCGTCGTCGAGACCCGGTGACGTGCTCACGGCGGCTACCTCAGTGGTTGAGGCCCTGCGCGACTCACGGGGTCTCGACGACGCTCGCTCACGCTCCCTGCTCGACCAGCGGGTGGCTCGCTCGCGCTCGCTGCTCGCTCGCGGTGTGCCGCTGGTCGAGCAGGGAGGGCCGCCAGGCCCGAGCGTCGTCGAGACCCGGTGACGTGAGCACTGCGGTGACCCCATTGGTCGCTGCCCGGCGCGGCTCACGGGGTCTCGACGACGCTCGCTCGCGCTCGCTGCTCGACCAGCGGTGGCTCGCTCGCGCTCGCTGCTCGACCAGCGGGTGGCTCGCTGCTCGACCGGCGGGTCAGGCCGTGACGCGGTAGGCGTCGAAGACGCCGGGGACGCCGCGGACGGCCTTGAGCACCTGGTCGAGGTGCTTGGCCTCGGCCATCTCGAAGCTGAAGCGGCTCTTCGCGACCCGGTCGCGGGTGGTGGAGAGGTTCGCGCTGAGGATGTTCACGTGGGCGTCGGAGAGCGCCATGGTGATGTCGGAGAGCAGCCGGGCCCGGTCGAGCGCCTCGACCTGGATGTTGACCAGGAACGTCGAGGAGCCGGTGGGGGCCCACTCGACGTCGAGCAGCTTCTCGGGCTGGGACTTCAGCGACGCGGCGTTCGTGCAGTCGTGGCGGTGCACCGACACGCCGCCGCCCTTGGTGACGAAGCCGAGGATGTCGTCGGGCGGCACCGGGGTGCAGCACTTGGCGAGCTTGACCCACACGTCGGGCGCGCCCTTGACGATGACGCCGGCGTCGCCGCCGCTCGGGGCCACCTTCGAGCGGCCTCGGCGCCCGGTGATGGTGACGGCCTCGGCCAGGTCCTCCTGGGCCGCCTCGCTGCCGCCGTGCTCCTCGATGACCCGCTTGACGACCGCCTGCGCGGACAGGTTCCCCTCGCCGACCGCGGCGTAGAGCGCGGAGACGTCGGCGATGTTGAAGTGCCGCGCCGCGAGGGTCAGCGACTCGTGCGACATCAGCCGCTTGAGGGGCAGGCCCTCCTTGCGCATCAGCTTGGCGATCTGCTCCTTGCCCTGCTCGATCGCCTCCTCGCGCCGCTCCTTGGAGAACCAGTGCCGGATCTTGGAGCGGGCGCGCGGCGACCGCACGAACGTCAGCCAGTCGCGCGACGGCCCGGCGTTCTCGGACTTGGAGGTGAACACCTCGACGACGTCGCCGTTCTCCAGCGTCGATTCCAGGGGCACGAGCCGCCCGTTGACGCGGGCGCCGATCGTGTGGTGCCCGACCTCGGTGTGCACGGCGTAGGCGAAGTCCACCGGGGTGGACCCCGCCGGCAGCGCGATGACGTCGCCGCGCGGGGTGAAGACGTAGGTCTCCGCGCGGTTGATCTCGAAGCGGAGCGACTCCAGGAACTCCCCCGGGTCCTCGACCTCGCTCTGCCAGTCCAGCAGCTGCCGGACCCAGGTCATGTCGTCGTGGTCGGCTCGGCGCTCGGTGTCGAGGCCGGCGCGGCCGTCCTCCTTGTACTTCCAGTGCGCCGCGACGCCGTACTCCGCGCGGCGGTGCATCGCGAAGGTCCGGATCTGCACCTCGACCGGCTTGCCCGCCGGGCCGATGACCGTCGTGTGCAGCGACTGGTACATGTTGAACTTCGGCATCGCGACGTAGTCCTTGAACCGGCCCAGGACCGGGTTCCAGCGCGAGTGCAGCACGCCGAGGACCGAGTAGCATTCGCGGTCCTCCTCGACGAGGATGCGGATGCCGACCAGGTCGTAGATGTCGGAGAACTCCCGGCCACCCACGATCATCTTCTGGTAGATCGAGTAGTAGTGCTTCGGCCGGCCGGTGACGGTCGCCTTGACCTTCGCCTCGCGCAGGTCGTTCTCGACCTGGCTGATCACCTCGGCGAGGAACTGGTCGCGCGAGGGCGCCCGCTCGGCGACCATCCGCACGATCTCGTCGTAGATCTTGGGGTGGAGGGTCGCGAAGGCGAGGTCCTCCAGCTCCCACTTGAGGGTGTTCATGCCCAGCCGGTGGGCCAGCGGGGCGTAGATGTCGAGGGTCTCGCGGGCCTTGCGCTCCTGGGTCTCCTGCTTGACGTAGCGCAGGGTCCGCATGTTGTGCAGGCGGTCGGCGAGCTTGATGACCAGCACCCGGATGTCGCGCGACATCGCGACGATCATCTTGCGGATGGTCTCGGCCTCGGCGGTGTCGCCGTAGACGACCTTGTCGAGCTTGGTCACCCCGTCGACGAGCTGGGCGACCTCGTCGCCGAAGTCCTTGCGCAGCTGGTCGAGCGTGTACGGCGTGTCCTCGACCGTGTCGTGGAGCAGCGAGGCGACCAGGGTCGGCTCGGTCATGCCGATGCCTGCGAGGATGGTGGTGACCGCGAGCGGGTGGGTGATGTAGGGGTCGCCGCTCTTGCGCATCTGCGTGCCGTGCATCTTCTCGGCGACGTCGTAGGCGCGCTCGAGCAGCGCGAGGTCGGCCTTCGGGTGGTTGGCCCGGACGGCGCGGAAGAGCGGCTCGAGGACCGGGTTGGTCGGCTGGCTGCGCGTGCCCATCCGGGCCAGGCGGGCCCGCATGCCGCGGGTGTTGGACGGCGAGGAGCCGCTCGAGTCGGCGGAGGCCGGCCGCGGGGTGCGCGGCTTGGCAGGCGCACGCGCGCCGGTCGTCGCCGGCGCGGGGGTGCGGTCCTCGGTCACCCCTGAAGTGTAGGCCGTCGGCGCGGGGTCAGATGACCGCGATGCTGTGCACCGGCAGCTCGCCGACCAGGTCCCGGCCGGCGAGGAACCCCAGCTCCATCAGCACGGTGACGGCGACCGGCGTCGCGCCGCAGGCCTCCACCAGCTCACGGGTGGCCCGGACGGTGCCGCCGGTGGCGAGCACGTCGTCGACCAGCAGCACCCGGTCCCCCGGTGCGACGGCGTCGCGGTGCAGCTCGAGCGTCGCCTCGCCGTACTCCAGCGCGTAGGACACCGCGTGGGTGTCGCGCGGGAGCTTGCCCACCTTGCGCACCGGGACGAAGCCCGCGCCGAGGGCCAGCGCGACCGGGGCGCCGAGGATGAACCCGCGCGCCTCCATCCCGACGACCTTGTCGACGACCGGGCGCCCCTCGGCGTCGCGGCCGGCGTCGGCCAGCGCCTCCACGACGGCCCGGAGGCCGTCGTGGTCGGCCAGCAGCGGGGTGATGTCCTTGAAGACCACCCCCGGCTCGGGGAAGTCGGGGACGTCGACGACCAGCCGCTCGAGCGCGGCGCGGCCGGCCTCGACGTGCGACCGGCTGCCCAGGGTGCTCACCGGCCGGCTACTTCTTGCCGCGCTTGGAGCGGGTGACGCGGGAGGGCTGCTGGCGTCCGGCGGCCCCGCTGCTGCGGACCTCGCCCTTCGCCTGGGGTACGACGCGACCCCGCCCGCTCGCCTCGGGACGCCGCGGGGGCGCGCTGGCCGGCCGCTCGCCCACCGGCTCGTCGTCGACGAGGTCGGGGTCGACCAGCTCGGGGTCGGCCTCGGGGTCCCAGGCCGTGGCGCCGGTGGAGGCGGCGCCCTCGTCCGCGAACGACGGGACGGAGGCGTACCGGTCGGCCTGCGCCCGGGCCCGCGCCTTGGCGCGCCGCTCCTGCTCCTTGACCGACGACTCGTTCGACTTCAGGTGCACCAGCACGCGCGGCGCCAGGCAGACCGAGGAGTAGACGCCGACGGCCATGCCGACGAACTGCGAGAGCGCCAGGTCCTGCAGCGAGCTCGCGCCCAGCTGCACCGCGCTGACCCAGAGGATCGCGCCGATCGGGATCAGCGCGACGATGCCGGTGTTGATCGAGCGGACCAGGGTCTGGTTGACCGCGAGGTTGGCCGCGTCGGCGTAGGACTGGCCGGGCCGGCGGTACTCGTGGGTGTTCTCGCGGACCTTGTCGAAGACCACGACCGTGTCGTAGAGCGAGAAGCCGAGGATCGCCAGCAGGCCGGTGACCGCCGACGGCGTCACCGAGAAGCCCGACAGAGCGTAGATGCCGATCGTGATCGCGATGTCGTGGACCAGGGCCACCATCGCCGCGATCGACATCTTCCACTCGCGGAAGTAGATCCAGATGAAGACCATGACCAGCGCGAGGAAGACCGCGACGCCGATCGCGGCGCGCTCGGCCACCTGCTGGCCCCAGCTCGCGCCGATCTCGTCCTGGGAGATGTCCTTGGCCGGGTCGTCGACCGAGAGCGTGTCGGTGATGACGGAGACGACCTGGTCGTTCTCCTCCGGGCCGAGGTCCTCGACCTGGACGAGCAGCGACTCGCCCGCGGTCGTGACCACCGGGGAGTCCGCGCCCTCGACGCCAGCGTCGGCGACCGCCTCGCGCAGGGCGTCGGCGTTCTCCTGCGTCGCCTCGGAGGCGCCGACCGCGACGCGGTACTGGGTGCCGCCGGTGAACTCGATGCCGAAGTTGAGGCCCTTGACGAGCACGACGGCGATCGCGAGGCCGACGAGCAGCAGCGAGACGGCGTACCAGAGCGGCTTGCGACCGACGAAGTCGATCGACTTCCGACCGGTGTAGAGCTCGTTGCCGAGCCGCGAGAACTTGCCCATCAGGCCTTACCTCCAGCGGGGACCCGGTCGATGCCGAGCGTCTCGGGGCTGAGGCCGGAGAGCTGGCCGCCGCCGTTGAAGAACTTGTACCGCGCGAGGTAGGACACCGCGGGCTTGGTGAACCAGAACAGCACCGCGAGGTCGATCAGCGTCGACAGGCCCAGCGCAAAGCCGAAGCCCTTCACGGCGCCGGTCGCGAAGATGTAGAGCACGGCGGCGGAGAGCAGCGAGACGGTGTTCGCCGCGAGGCGGGTCACCTTCGCACGCTTCCAGCCGGTCTCGACCGCGACGCGCATCGACTTGCCCTCGCGCATCTCGTCCCGGATGCGTTCGAAGAACAGGATGAAGGAGTCGGCGGTGACACCGACCGCGATGATCAGGCCGGCGATGCCCGGCAGGGTCAGCGTGAACCCGGCGGTCTCGCTGAGCAGCAGCACCAACGCGTAGGTGATCAGCGCGGCGACCGCCAGCGAGCCGAGGACCACGATGCCGAGCCCGCGGTAGTAGACCAGGCAGTAGAGCATCACCAGGCCGAGGCCGAGGCCACCGGCCCAGAGGCCCGCCGAGAGCTGGTCACCGGCCAGCGAGGGGCCGATCGTCTCGGCCGACACGTCGTCCTGGAAGGCGATCGGCAGCGCGCCGAACTTCAGGCTGGTCGCCAGGCTCTTGGCCGTCGACTCGGTGAAGTCGCCGTAGATCTGCGCCTCGCCGTTGGTGATCACGGCGTCCATGCCGGGCGCCGAGAGCACCTGGCCGTCGAGCACGACGGCGAACTGGCCGTCGTTGTTGAAGAGCTTGCGGGAGATGTCCGCGAAGGTCTCGGTGCCCTCACCGTTGAAGCTGAGCTGGACGACCCAGTTCACCTGGCCCTGCGGGATCGCCGCGCCGGCGTCAGTCAGCTGGGTGCCCTCGATGGCGGCGGGAGACAGCAGGTACTTGATGACCTGGCCGCGCTCGCCGGTGTCGCAGGTGACGAGGGGCTTGGCCGGGTCGTCGACGACGTTCGGCGCCGAGCCGTCGGCCGGGCAGGTGAAGTCGTTGTAGGCCTTGATCGCGGCCTCGTTCGGCGCGTCGGTCCAGGCCAGCGGGTCACCGGCGTCCGGGCCGCCCTCGGGGGCCGGGGTCGGGGCGTTGCTCGCCTCGTCGCTCGGCTCGGCGCTCGGGCTCTCCGAGCCGTCGGCCTGGGAGGGCTTGGCGGCGAAGCCGACCGGCGGGCGGTTGCTGCTGCCCTGCTGGCCGCCGTCGCCGTTCCCGGCACCGCCGTTGCCGGCACCACCGTTCCCGCCGGCGTTCGGGTCGACCTGGACCGTGCCCTCGGGGAGGCTGTTCGGGTCCAGGGCCGGCGCGCCGCCACCGGTGGCGCACGGCCCCGGGGCGTCCTCAGAGCAGGCCACGAGCCGGAACCGCAGCTGCGCCTGGCGCTTGACGGTGTCGAGCAGGTCGCGCCGCGAGCTGCCCGGGATCTCGACGACGATGATGTTGTCGCCCTCGGTGACCACGTCCGCCTCGGTGACACCGCTGCCGTTCACGCGGTCGTCGATGATCTGGCGCGCCTGCTCGAGGCTGTCGGCCGGCGGGTCCTCGTCGTCGGCGACCAGCGTGATCCGGGTACCGCCCTGGAGGTCCAGGCCGAGCTCGGGCTTCCAGCTGCCGCCGAGGGTCACCAGTCCGTAGAGGAGCACCAGGCCGAGGAAGAACACCCCGAGGGTGCGTCCCGGACGGGGCTTGCGTGCCATGTGTCAGATCTCCTTCGGCTCGTCGGCGACGGGCCCTGGCTGTGCGACGGTCCCGATCGCGCCGCGGGCGACGGTCACGACGACCCCCTCGGCGATCTCGATCCGGGCGGTGTCGTCGGAGAGCTCGCGGATCGTGCCGAGGAAGCCGGAGGTCAGGACGACCTCGTCACCCACCTCCAACGACGACTGCATGCGGACGAGTTCCTTCTGGCGCCGGGAAGCCGGCCTGATGAGCAGGAGCCAGAAGAGGAGTGCGATGCCGACCAGGGGCAACAAGGAGGCGAGCTCCGGCACGACGAGACCTCTCGAGCGATGATGGGGAGGCCGCGCACCCGGGCGAGTCCCGGGGCGGCCGACGAGGAAGCATACCTACGGCCTCGCCCGCACGGACGAATCCCGCGGACCGGCAGGTCGCCGCGGACACGCCGGGCGCGGCGGCCGCGGGACGGCCCCCGGGCTCACTCCTCGAAGAGCGTCGGCTCCCCCGTGGACGGCGGGACGGCGAGCCCGAGGTGCTCCCAGGCGGCGGGTGTGGCGATCCGGCCGCGCGGCGTACGGGCCAGGAAGCCGTTGCGGACGAGGAAGGGCTCGGCGACCTCCTCGACGGTCTCCCGCTCCTCGCCCACGGCGACCGCCAGGGTCGAGATGCCGACCGGTCCGCCGCCGAACCGGCGGCACAGGGCGTCGAGGACCGCGCGGTCGAGCCGGTCCAGGCCCAGCTGGTCGACCTCGTAGAGGTCCAGCGCCGCCTCGGCGACCGTCCGGGTGACCACGCCGTCGGCGCGGACCTGCGCGTAGTCGCGCACCCGGCGCAGCAGGCGGTTGGCGATGCGGGGGGTGCCCCGCGAGCGGGAGGCGATCTCGGCGCTGCCCTCGTCGGTCAGCTCGACCCCGAGCAGCCCGGCGGAGCGGTGGACGATCAGGTCGAGCTCGTGCGGCTCGTAGAACTCCAGGTGGGCGGTGAAGCCGAACCGGTCGCGCAGCGGACCCGGGAGCAGCCCGGCCCGGGTGGTCGCCCCGACCAGGGTGAACGGCGGCAGCTCGATCGGGATCGCGGTCGCGCCGGGCCCCTTGCCGATGACGACGTCGACCCGGAAGTCCTCCATCGCCATGTAGAGCATCTCCTCGGCCGGCCGGGACATGCGGTGGATCTCGTCGACGAAGAGCACCTCGCCCTCGTTCATCCCCGACAGGATCGCGGCGAGGTCGCCGGCGTGGGTGATGGCCGGGCCGCTGGTCAGCCGCAGCGGGGCCGCCATCTCGGCGGCGATGATCATCGCCAGGGTGGTCTTGCCCAGGCCCGGAGGACCGCTGAGCAGCACGTGGTCGGGGGCACGCCCCCGGCGACGCGCGGCCTCGAGCACGAGCCCGAGCTGGTCGCGCACCCGCGACTGCCCGACCACCTCGTCGAGCGTGCGGGGTCGCAGCGCCGCCTCGACCGCCCGCTCGTCGCCGTCGGCCTCGGCCGCCGTGATGGACCGGAGGTGGGACTCCTCGGCCTCGTCGAGCTCGTCCTCGTGGAAGGGCACGGCGCTCAGGCCTTGCTGAGCGTGCGGAGGGCCGCGCGGAGCAGCGTCGCGACGTCGGGCACGGCTCCAGCGTCGGGCGCGACCGCGTCGACGGCCTTCTCGGCGTCCTTCGCCGACCAGCCGAGGCCGACCAGGCCCTGGTGCACCTGGTCGCGCCACGGCTCGGCGCCGGCCGCTGCCGGGGCCGAGACGGCGCCCGTCGGAGGACCGATCCGGTCCTTGAGCTCGAGGATGATCCGCTGGGCGCCCTTCTGGCCGATCCCGGGCACGCGGGTGAGCGTCCTGACGTCGTCGGAGCCGATCGCGCGGCGCACGTCGTCGGGGCTGAGCACCGCGACCATCGCCTGGGCCACCTTCGGGCCGACGCCGGAGGCGGTCTGGACGAGCTCGAAGATGCTCTTCTCGTCCTCGTCGGCGAACCCGAAGAGGGTCAGCGAGTCCTCGCGGACGACCATGCTGGTCGCCAGTGTCGCGCTGTGGCCGGTGCGCAGCCCCGCGAGCGTGCCGGGCGTGCACATCAGCTCCAGACCCACCCCGCCGACCTCGAGGACCGCGCTGGTCAGCGTGACCCCCGCGACCTGTCCGCGGACGAACGCGATCAACCTCGACTCCTTGCTCTCGTCGGTGCCGGCGGGCGGGCCGGCGTGCGGGCGCCCGCGCGGGCCGGGGTCCGGGACGCCGCCAGGGCGGCCTCGATCCGGGCCTGCGCGCCACCGCGCCAGATGTGGGTGATGGCCAGCGCCAGCGCGTCGGCGGCGTCGGCCGGCTTGGGCATCGCGTCGAGCCGCAGGATCCGCGTCACCATCGCGCCCACCTGCGCCTTGTCGGCGCGGCCGTTGCCCGAGACGGCCGCCTTGACCTCGCTGGGGGTGTGCAGCGCGACCGGCAGGCCGCGGCGCGCGGCGCAGACCATCGCGATGCCGCTCGCCTGGGCGGTGCCCATGACGGTGCTGACGTCGGACCGGGCGAAGACCCGCTCGATCGCCACGGCGTCGGGTCGGTGCTCGTCGAGCCACGCGTCGACGCCCTTCTCGATGGTGACCAGCCGCTCGGCCACAGGCCGGTCGGCGCTGGTGCGCAGCACGTTGACGTCGACCAGGTCCAGCGGCCGCCCGACCGAGCCCTCGACCACGCCCATCCCGCAGCGGGTCAGGCCGGGGTCGATCCCGAGCACGCGCATGGCCAGCCTTCCGTCGAACGTCTGTTCGGGAGGAACGCTAGCCGCCGGGCGCCGCCGTACCCACGGCGACACGCCCGAGGCGCGCCGGTCACGCCGCTCAGGACCGTGGAGCCCGTCAGGCGTCCTCGAGCTCCGCGAGCACGTCGGCCGGGACGTCGACGTTGCTGAACACGTCCTGCACGTCGTCGAGGTCCTCGAGGGCGTCGACGAGCTTGAAGACCTTGCCGGCGGCGGTCGCGTCGACGGGGATGTCCATGGTCGCGACGAACTGGATGTCGGCGGAGTCGTAGTCCAGGCCGGCCGCCTGGAGCGCGGTGCGGACCGCCACGAGGTCGGTCGCCTCGGAGATGACTTGGAACTGGTCGTCGAGGTCGTTGACCTCCTCGGCACCGGCGTCGAGGGTCGCCTCGAGGACGTCGTCCTCGGTGACCTCCTTGCCCTCCTGCGCCTTCGGCACCAGGACGACGCCCTTGCGGTTGAACAGCCGCGAGACCGAGCCCGGGTCGGCCATGGTGCCGCCGTTGCGGGTGACCGCGGTGCGGACCTCCATCGCTGCCCGGTTCTTGTTGTCGGTCAGGCACTCGACGAGGATGCCGACGCCCTGGGCGCCGTAGACCTCGTAGGTGATGGTCGTGTAGTCGGCACCGCCGGTCTCGGCGCCCGACCCGCGCTTGACCGCGCGGTCGATGTTGTCGTTGGGGACCGAGGACTTCTTGGCCTTCTGGATGGCGTCGTACAGCGTGGGGTTGCCTGCCGGGTCACCGCCGCCCATCCGGGCCGCGACCTCGACGTTCTTGATCAGCTTGGCGAACATCTTGCCGCGCTTGGCGTCGATGGCGGCCTTCTTGTGCTTCGTGGTCGCCCACTTGGAGTGGCCAGACATACGTCCCTCTTCCCGCGCCGGTCGTGTGCTGCTGCATCCCCTGCAACGACCGTCGATCCTAGCGCCGGCAGCGGCGGTCGGCAGACACGGTCAGCCGACGAGGTCGAGGAACAGCCGGTGCAGGCGCCCGTCGCCACCGACCTCGGGGTGGAAGCTGGTCGCCAGCAGCGCCCCCTGTCGTACGGCGACGGGGTGGCCGGCCGCCTCCGCGAGCACCTCCACGCCGGCGCCCACCTCCTCGACCCACGGGGCGCGGATGAACACCGCGTGCACCGGGTCCGCCAGCCCGGACACGGGCAGGTCGGTCTCGAAGGAGTCGACCTGCCGGCCGAAGGCGTTGCGCCGCACCGTGACGTCCAGCCCGCCGACGGTCTCCTGGCCCACGGCGCCGTCGCGGACCCGCTCGGCGAGCAGGATCATCCCCGCGCAGGTGCCGAAGGCCGGCATGCCCGAGGCGACCCGACGGCGCAGCGGGTCGAGCAGCGCGAAGGTCCGCAGCAGCGTGGCCATCGTGGTCGACTCACCACCCGGCAGCACCAGTCCGTCGACCCGCTCCAGCTCCTCGGGGCGGCGCACGGTCGTCGCCGCCACGCCGAGGCCGGTGAGAGCGGAGACGTGCTCGCGGACGTCGCCCTGCAGGGCGAGGACACCGATGGTGGGTGGCACGGGTCGAGAGCGTAGGCGCGCGCCCGGCTCAACCACCGTGCAGGGTGACGACGGTGACCTCGGGCGCGGCGCCGGTGCGGACCGGCGGGCCGGAAATGCCGACCCCGCGCGAGGTGACGACCGTGACGCCGTCGACCCGGTCGACGCCGGCGGTCGTCGGCTGCTGCAGCGGCACCAGCCAGCCGAACGGCCAGATCTGCCCGCCGTGGGTGTGCCCCGAGAGCTGCAGGTCGATGCCGGCACCGGCGACGAGCTGCCGCGGCTCGTGCGCGACGTACACGACGAAGTCGTCGGGGCGGGTGCCCCCGAGCGCGGTGGCCGGGTCCGGCTCGAGGGCGCCGGTCCCGATCTCGTCGTGGACGCCGGCCACGACGAGGGGGTCTCCCCCGCGGGTCAGCACCACGCGCTCGTTGCGCAGGACGTCGATGCCGAGCCGGTCGAGGCGGTCGAGGTACGCCGGCGCGTCGCCGGACTCGATCTCGTGGTTGCCCGAGACCGCGAGCACGCCGAGGGGCGCCTGCAGGTCCGCGAGCGGGTCGAGGTCCGGACCGGTCCAGCGCTCGCGGCCGTCGACGAGGTCCCCGCCGAGGACCACGAGGTCGGGCCGCTGCTCGTTGACCAGGTCGACGACCCGGCGGGTCCAGGCCTCGCCGTGGACGACGCCGACGTGGAGGTCGGTGAGCAGCACGATGCGCGCGCCGTCCCACCCGGCGGGCACCGCCGCCGAGCCGATGTCGTACGACGTGGCCCGCGGCCGCTGCGCCACGACGGCGCCCACGGCCATGACGACCAGGGCGAGGGCGACGACGACCGGGGTGCCGACGCGCAGCAGCCGCTCCCGGCCGGCGGGCCGGCGCAGCAGCCGCAGCACGAGCGCGGCGACGGCGAGCAGCGCACAGCCGAGGGTGAGGTACCAGGCGAGCCCGAGCCAGGCCAGGCCCACCCACAGCACCGGCCGCAGCGGCGCGGGGTCGAGCGTGCGGTAGGCGAGGTTCGTCGCGGCGTACAGCAGCAGGCCCCCGACGACCACGGCGAGCGAGGTGCGGCGCGCCCAGCGGGGCGCGCCGGTGACGACCGCGAGCCTGCGGTGGAGCCAGCGGGCCCACCACCCGACCAGCGCGAGGAGCAGGAGGAGGGCCAGGACGCCGAGGACCTGGCCCACCCACGAGTCCTGCACGTCGGTCAGCTGGTCACCAGCCGCGCTCGGCGAGGCGGTGGGGCTGCGGGATCTCCTCGACGTTGATGCCGACCATGGCCTCGCCCAGCCCGCGCGAGACCTTGGCGACGATGTCGGGGTCGTCGTGGAACGTCGTGGCCTTGACGATCGCCTCGGCACGCTGCGCGGGGTTGCCGGACTTGAAGATCCCCGACCCCACGAACACGCCCTCGGCGCCCAGCTGCATCATCATCGCCGCGTCCGCCGGGGTCGCGATGCCGCCGGCGGTGAAGAGCACGACCGGCAGCTTGCCGGACTCGGCGACCTCCTTGACCAGGTCGTACGGCGCCTGCAGCTCCTTGGCCGCAACGTAGAGCTCGTCGCCCTCCAGCGCCGCCAGCCGGCGGATCTCCCCGCGGATCGTGCGCATGTGGGTCACCGCGTTGGACACGTCGCCGGTGCCGGCCTCGCCCTTGGAGCGGATCATCGCCGCGCCCTCGGTGATCCGCCGCAGCGCCTCGCCCAGGTTCGTCGCGCCGCACACGAACGGCACCGTGAAGGCCCACTTGTCGACGTGGTGGGCGTAGTCGGCCGGGGTCAGCACCTCGGACTCGTCCACGTAGTCCACGCCGAGCGCCTGCAGCACCTGCGCCTCGGCGAAGTGACCGATCCGAGCCTTGGCCATCACCGGGATCGAGACGGCCTCGACGATCCCGTCGATCATGTCCGGGTCGCTCATCCGCGACACGCCGCCCTGGGCACGGATGTCGGCGGGCACCCGTTCGAGCGCCATCACCGCGACGGCCCCGGCGTCCTCGGCGATCTTCGCCTGGTCGGGGGTGACGACGTCCATGATGACGCCGCCCTTGAGCATCTCGGCCATGCCTCGCTTGACGCGGGTGGTGCCGGTGCTCGGGGTGCTGGTGCTCTCGCTCATGGCCCGAGCGTAGGCGGATTTACCCGGCGGACGGATTCGGGTCCGTCACGGCCGCGAGCGCCTGCTGGCGCACCACCCAGATCCGCTGCACGACCGTGACGGTCGAGGCGATGGCGAGGGCCCACAGCGCGACGTGCATCAGGACCGGCAGGTCGAAGATCGCTCCGAGACCGGTCATCACGAGGATCGCCACGAGCCGGTCGGCGCGCTCGGCGATGCCCACCTTGGCGGTGTAGCCGAGGCCCTCCGCGCGGGCCCGGGCGTAGGAGGTCACGCTGCCCATCACCAGGCAGATCAGCGACAGCACGAGGTAGAGCCGGCTGTCGCCCTCCCACGCGAAGTAGAGGGCGAGACCGGCGAAGATGGCGCCGTCGCCGATCCGGTCGAGCGTGGAGTCGAGGAACGCCCCGAAGCTGCTCGAGCGGCCGGTCGTGCGCGCCATGTAGCCGTCGACGAGGTCGCTGAAGACGAAGGCGGTGATGACGAGCGTGCCGATGAGGAGCTCGCCCTGCGGGTAGAACACGAGCGCGCCGGCGCACACCCCGATCGTCCCGACGAGGGTCACGACGTCGGCGCTGACGCCGAGCCTGATGAGCAGGTGGGCGACGGGGGCGACGACCTTCGTCCAGAAGGCACGGAAACGATCCAGCATGGCGGGAGCAGGCTAGCGGTCGAGCAGCCGCGAGCAGACTTCGGCGACCGCGGTGGGCGGCCCGGCGACGTACCAGTCCTCCCCGGCGACCTCCACGTGCCGGGTCACTCCCCCGGCTCCGCGGATGATCGCGGCGCCGGGCAGCTCGTCCCACGGCGCCACGGAGTGCTGGAAGACCAGGCCGATGCGCCCGGTCGCCACGCCGACCTGGTCCATGCTCATCGACCCCAGCCACCGCAGCGCGGCCGCACCGCCCGCGGCGCGGCGCCAGGCGGCGCCGACCTCGCCCTCGAGGAAGGGCGGGTGGAGGTACGTCGCCACGCCGATCTCCGCGAGCGGCCGGTCGGCCAGCGGGGCCAGCGGCCGGCCGTCGCAGGTGCTGGGCAGCCCCGGCCCGCCGACGTACGTCGCGTCGCCCAGGGGGTCGTGGACCGCCCCGACGAGCAGGTCCTCGGTGTCGCGGAGGCCGACGGCCGAGCACCACCACGGCAGGTCGTTGACGAAGTTGTAGGTGCCGTCGACGGGGTCGACGACCCAGGAGCGGCCGTTCGTGCCGGCCGCGACGTGCCCGTGCTCCTCGCCCAGCACCGCGTCGCCGGGCCGCTCGGCGCGCAGCCGCCCGGTGACCAGCTCCTCCGCGGCCCGGTCCGCCGCGGTGACGACGTCGGAGATCGACGTCTTGTAGTCGGTCTCGAGGCCCTCGGACCGCATCCGCCGGGCGAGGGTCCCGGCCGCGCGCACCAGGTCCGCGGCCAGGCGGGCGTCCTCGGCGAGGTCGGGCGCGGGGTCGCTCACGCGCCCGTCCCGCCCGGCCAGGCCTCCGCGAGCATCGCTCGGGTGTCCCCGAGCAGCTCGGGGAGCGTCTTGGTGCGGCCGATGATCGGCATGAAGTTCTGGTCGCCCGGCCAGCGCGGCACGACGTGCTGGTGGAGGTGCGCGGCGATGCCGGCACCGGCGATGTGGCCCTGGTTCATGCCGATGTTGAACCCTCCTGCGCCCGAGACCCGGCGGACCACGCGCATGGCGTCGCGGGTGAGGTCGGCGATCTCGGCCGCCTCCTCGTCGGTGGTCTCGGTGTAGTCGGCGATGTGGCGGTAGGGGCAGACCATCAGGTGCCCCGGCGCGTAGGGGTAGAGGTTGAGGACCACGAACGAGAGCCGTCCGCGGTGCACGACCAGGCCCTCGTCGTCGGCCAGCGACGGGATGCGGCAGAAGGGGCACTCGCCGGACGAGGCGTCCGCCGGCTTGTTCTCGCCGCGGATGTAGGCCATCCGGTGCGGCGTCCAGAGCCGGTCCAGCTCGTCGGTGCGGCCGACGCCGTCCTGGTGCAGCACGCCCTCGACGCTCCCCTCGCTCACGGCACGACCTCTCCCCGGGCGACCGCCGCGGCCAGCAGCTCCTCGACCGGCTGGCGCGGGTCGAGCTCGATGCCCAGCGCCCGGCCGTGCCCCTCGAGGGTGAACCACACCGACCGGGTCACCAGCTCGACCATCTTCGGTGCCGCCGGCACCCGTTCGGGGCGGGCGACCCAGCGGCGCACGGCTCCGAAGACCGCACCGACGAGCCCGAAGACCAACGGGTCGATCGCGGCGCGCTCGTCCTCGGAGACCTCCAGGCCCAGCAGCTCGACGGCGGTCGTGATCAGCTCGCAGACCTGGCCCGCGATCCGCTCCAGACCCTGCTGCAGCGGCCCGGTGACGTCGGCCTCCTGCTCGGCGACCCGGTGCAGGGCCGGGTGGGCGACGGCCCAGCCGACGTACGTCGCGACGATCCGCTCCACGATCTGCGGGATCGTGCCGTCGAGGGTGACCGAGGGCAGCAGCTCGGCCCACAGCCCGTCGAGGATCTCGACCTGGACCGCACGGTCGAGGTCGCTGCGGTCGGCGAAGTGGCGGTAGACGACCGTCCGGTTCAGCCCCGCCCGCTCGGCGATCTGCTGCACGTGGAACTCCGCGCCCGGCTCGCCCGCCTCGATCACCGCGATGGCGGCGTCCAGGATCTGCTGGCGGCGCTGCTGGTTGTGCCGGTCCCAGCGCGCCTGGCGTCCGTCGGGACGCTCCTGCTCGCTGGACGACATCCTCAGCCCCGTTTCTCCCTGAACCGTTGGTCGGCGGAGGCCAGGGTATCCGGGGGGCGAGGGGCGTAGGCTCACCGGACGGGGCCGCCCAGGCCCTCCACCAAGGGATACCCCATGAGCGACAAGTCGCCGCGCCAAGGAATGTCGAAGAAGTCCGGCAAGTCGATCAAGGAGAAGCGGGGCGAGAAGCGCGCGAAGGCCGCCTCGGACACCGCGAGCTCCATGGACAAGCTCACCGAGAAGAAGCGCTGAGCCCCCGCCGGCCGCGACGGCCGGCGCTCATCACCGTCTCGACCATCTCGACCGGATCGGCCAGCTTCACGCGGGGACGGCCCGCGGCCTCGCCGCGGCGCCGCTCCTCGCGGTCGATCGCGCGCCAGCCGGCGAGGTCGACGACGTGCACGTCGCGCGCCGCGAGCAGGCGGCGCACGTCCTCGGTCGAGGTCACCCGCTCCTCGAGCAGCCCGGCGTCGAGGTCGTCGAGCAGGGCCTCGACGGTCTCCTGGGCGCACGCCTTGTTGGTGCCCAGGAAGCCGGTCGGACCGCGCTTGACCCAGCCGGCGACGTACGTCCCGGGCTCGACGCGGCCGTGCTCGTTCGGCACCGTCCCGGACACCGGCTCGTGCGGCAGCCCGGCGACGGGCCGGCCGCGGTAGCCGACCGAGCGCAGCACCATGCCGGCCTCCAGCACCTCGGTCTGGCCGGTCGCCTTCGCCCGTGGCACCCCGGCGGCGTCCGGCACCAGCTCGTTGCGGACCAGCTCGACGCCCTCGACGCGGTCGGACCCGAGCACGCGGGTCGGCGAGGCGAGGAAGCGGAGCACGATCCGCCGCCGTGAGGGGTCGGGGGTGCGGTGGGTGAGCTCGCGCAGCACGCGCGACCGCAGGTCGTCGCCCGCGGGACCCTCGGGCTCCGCCCCGTCTGCGTCGGCCCCGCCCGGGTCGACGACGACGTCGACGACGCCGGACCGGGCGAGCCCGGCGAGGCCCACCAGCTCGGGGGTCGTGAAGGACGCCTGGCCGGGCCCGCGGCGCCCGACCACGACGACCTCGCGGACGGCGCTGGCGCGCAGCGCCGCCAGCGCGTGGTCAGCGACGTCGGTGCGCGCGAGGTCGTCGGGGTCGGCGGTCAGGACGCGGGCGACGTCGAGCGCCACGTTGCCGTTGCCGATGACCACCACGCGCTCGTGGGAGAGGTCGACGGCGAGGTCGCGGTGGTCGGGGTGGCCGTTGTACCAACCGACCAGGGCCGTCGCCGAGCTCGAGCCGGGAAGGTCCTCCCCCGGCACCTCCAGCCGCCGGTCGGCCGACGCGCCGACGGTCCACACGACGGCGTCGTAGCGCTCGCCGAGCTCGGCGCGGGTGACGTCCCGGCCGACCTCGACGCCGAGGAGGTAGCGGAAGCCGGGCTGCTCCTCGATCGCCCGGAAGAGCCGCTCGGCCTCCTTGGTGTGCTGGTGGTCCGGGGCGACGCCGGCGCGGAGCAGGCCGTACGGCGTGGGCAGCCGGTCGAGCACGTCCACGGTGACCTCGGGGTGCTGGAGCAGCTCGTCGGCCGTGTAGAGCCCGGCCGGCCCGGCACCGACCACGGCGACGCGGACCGGCCGGGACCGCCGGAGCCGGCGCTGCGGGGGGACCAGCGCCAGCGGGGTGCGGTCGGCGTGCGGGAACGCGTCGTAGTAGGCCGCGTTGAGCTCGCGGAACGGCTCCTGCTCGGGGGTCAGCGCGGTGTCCGGGACGACCGCCCCGACCGGGCACGCCGTGGTGCACGCACCGCAGCCCACGCACGAGCGCGGGTCGACGTACAGCATCTCGGCGGTCGCGAAACCGGGCTCCCCCGGCGCGGGGTGGATGCAGTTGACCGGGCAGGCGACGACGCACGAGGCGTCGGCGCAGCAGGACTGCGTGACGACGTACGGCACGGGTCAGGAGGCCGCGGAGGCGGGCTGGCTGCGGAACCGGGAGCTGCGGCCGTCGATGCCCATCAGCCGCCACAGGACGCGGGAGACCGGGTTCATCATGCCGGTGCGCTCGGCGAGCATCCGGACGTCGGCGAAGAGGTCGCGCAGGAACTTCCGCGACTCCTCGCGCCCCCACCAGACCTCGCGGACGACCGAGCGCGGGATGCCCATGTCGCGGCGCGCCTTGCGGCCGGGGCGGAGGATCTGGTCGCAGAGCCAGCGCATGATCAGCGGCACGACGAGGCTCAGCACCACCCGCTCGACGCGACCGAGGCGCGGAGCCCGGTGCTCGAGGTACTGGTGGGCGAACCCGATGTGGCGGGCCTCCTCGGCCACGTGGATCTGCATGATCCTCCGCAGCAGCGGGTGCATGTCGTCTCCGGCGCGCAGCACCGACTTCTGGACGTGGTCGATCGGCTCCTCGCCGGCGAGCACGCCGTAGAAGAACCCGAACGGCGCCCACTTGGCGAACAGCGGCAGGAACGGCGCGACCGCGCGGAACGTCCAGGTGCCGCCCGCGACGTCCTGCCCGGAGCGGTTCACGAACTCCTGGAACATCTGGGTGTGGTGGCACTCCTCGGTCGCCTCGTGGGTGGAGTACCGGAACTCGGGGCTGCCGTTGCGCAGGCCGAAGGCGTAGTTCATCAGCCCGCTGATCAGGATCTGCTCGAACTGCAGGCCGACCTTGGTGATGTTGGCCTGGCGGTAGAGCCCGATCTCGACCTGTCGCTCGAGCGGCAGCGAGCGGTACCACTCGTGGCGGCCGAGGACGTCGGTCGCCGGCAGCACCCACCGGCGGTCGGTCGGGTCCACGGCGTACGCCGGGTCGTCCCACGCGATGTCGAGGAACGCGTCGAAGTGCTGGTGCACCGACGCCTCCGACAGCGTGCGGAGCGTGTCGTCGTACGAGCTGGGGCGCTGGTCCGTCGTCGCGGTCATGCGGCGAGGTTAGTGCGACACCACGTCCGATGTAAATAGGTGTGTGCGACGCGTGTCGCGGGTACTCGGGCTGCTGGTCGCCGCGCCCGCTTGTAACGCGCCGTTCGGTGCTCTGTCGGCATGGTGCAACGGGCGGGTAGTGCTCCGAACAGCGCGTTACAAGGCGCGCGACGCGCCGAGGCCCGCCCCAGGAGCTGGAGCGGGCCTCGACGAGGAGCAGGCGGCGCGGTACGCCGCGGGGCGGGTCAGACCTGGGTCAGACCTGGGTCCGCCCGGCGACGGCCTCCCGGACGCGGGCGATGGCCTCCTCGACCGGCACACCGTTGTCCTGGCGGCCGTCGCGGTAGCGGAAGGAGACCGCACCCGCGGCGAGGTCGTCGTCGCCGGCGATCATCATGAACGGCACCTTCTGCAGCTGGGCGTTGCGGATCTTTTTCTGCATCCGGTCGGTGGAGTCGTCGACCTCCACGCGCAGCCCCTCGGTCCGCATCCTCTTGGCGACGTCCCAGAGGTAGTCCTCGTGGCGCTCGGCGATCGGGATCGCCTGCACCTGGACCGGGGCGAGCCACGGGGGGAAGGCGCCGGCGTAGTGCTCGACCAGCACGCCGAGGAACCGCTCGATCGACCCGAACTTGGCCGAGTGGATCATCACCGGCTCCTGGCGGGTGCCGTCGGCGGCCTGGTACTCCAGCCCGAAGCGGTGCGGCTGGTTGAAGTCGTACTGGATCGTCGACATCTGCCAGGTCCGGCCGATCGCGTCGCGCGCCTGCACCGACACCTTGGGGCCGTAGAAGGCCGCACCACCCGGGTCGGGGACGAGCTCGAGCCCGGACTGCTCGCAGACGTCGCGCAGCACCGCCGTCGCGACCTCCCACTGCTCGTCGGAGCCGATGAACTTGTCCGGCTTGGAGTCGTCGCGCGTCGACATCTCCAGGTAGAAGTCGTCGAGGCCGAAGTCGCGCAGCAGGCCGAGCACGAAGTCGAGCAGGTGCTTGATCTCGCCGGGCGCCTGCTCGGGGGTGACGTAGGAGTGCGAGTCGTCCTGCGCGAACCCGCGGACCCGGGTCAGGCCGTGCACGACGCCGGACTTCTCGTAGCGGTAGACGTGGCCGAACTCGAAGAGCCGCAGCGGCAGCTCGCGGTAGGAGCGGCCGCGCGAGGAGTAGATGAGGTTGTGCATCGGGCAGTTCATCGCCTTCAGCTGGTACTTCGCGCCTTCGAGCTCCATCGGCGGGAACATCGTGTCGGCGTAGTACGGCAGGTGCCCCGAGGTGTGGAACAGCCCGTCCTTGCTGATGTGCGGCGTGCCGACGTACTCGAAGCCCTCCTCGATGTGCCGGCGGCGGACGTAGTCCTCCATCTCCCGCTTGATCACGCCACCGCGCGGGTGGAAGACCGGCAGGCCGGAGCCGAGCTCGTCGGGGAAGCTGAACAGGTCGAGGTCGCGCCCGAGCTTGCGGTGGTCGCGGCGCTCGGCCTCCTCGAGGCGGTGGAGGTACGCCTCGAGGTCCTCCTTGGAGGGCCAGGCGGTGCCGTACACGCGCTGGAGCTGCTTGTTCTTCTCGTCGCCGCGCCAGTACGCCGCGGCCGTGCGCATCAGCTTGAACGCCGGGATCCGCTTGGTGGTCGGCAGGTGCGGGCCGCGGCACAGGTCGCTCCAGGCGACGTCGCCGTTGCGGCGGATGTTGTCGTAGATCGTCAGCTCGCCCGCGCCGACCTCGACGCTCGCGCCCTCGGCGGCGTCCTCGGACTTCCCGGAGCCCTTCAGCCCGATCAGCTCGATCTTGTACGGCTCGTCGGCCAGCTCGTTGATCGCGTCGGCGTCGGTGGTGACGCGGCGGGAGAACTTCTGGCCCTCCTTGATGATCTTGCGCATCCGCGACTCGATCTTCTCGAGGTCCTCGGGCACGAACGGCGTCTCGACGTCGAAGTCGTAGTAGAAGCCGTCGGTGACCGGCGGGCCGATGCCGAGCTTGGCGTCCGGGAACAGCTCCTGGACGGCCTGCGCCATCACGTGCGCGGTGGAGTGGCGCAGCACGTCGAGGCCGTCGGGGCTGTCGATCGCCACGCCCTCGACCTCGTCGCCGTCGGCGAGCTCGTGGGAGAGGTCGCGCAGCTCCCCGTTGACCCGGGCCGCGATGACCGCGGGGTCCTCGGCGAAGAGCTCCCAGGCCTTGGTGCCCGTCGTGGTCGTCCGGTCCTGGCGCGCATCGGCGTGGACGAGGACGACTCTCATGTCGGACACAGTCTCTCCTGGAGGGTTGAGGTGGTCCCGGCCGTGCGGCCGGACCGCCCGATGCTATCGAGCGCTCCCCCGGCGGCTCGCGCGGATATCGCGCGACCGCAGGCACCTCCCGCGCCGCGGTGCGAGGATCGGGACCGTGACCGACGCGCCCGACGGGCTCCTGCTCGAGACCGACCGTCTGCGGGTCCGGCCCTGGCGCCACGAGGAGGCGCCCCGGCTGCTCGACGTCCTGAGCCGGGTCGAGGTGGTCCGCTGGCTCGGCGACGGGCCGCCGCAGCCGATGCGGGACCTCGCGGAAGCCCACGCCCGGATCGACCGGTACGTCGAACGGTCGGCCACCCCTCCGCTCGGGATGTGGGCGGTCGAGGTCCGGTCCACGGGCACCGTGGCCGGGACGGTGCTGCTGCTGACGCTGCCGGGCGCCGAGGCCGGCGAGGTAGAGATCGGCTGGCACCTGCACCCCGACTCATGGGGCCGCGGCTACGCCAGCGAGGCAGCGCGGGCCCTGCTCGACCACGCCTTCGCCCACGGGCTGCCCGAGGTGCTCGCGGTGACCGACCTGGACAACGTCCGCTCCCAGGCGGTCATGGCGCGGGTCGGCCTGGCCGACCGCGGGGTGGTGGAGAAGTGGTACGCCGGACCGTCCCGGCTGTACGGAGTCACCGCGGACGAATGGCGCGCCCGGACCACCTCGTCCGCCCCGTGAGGCTCCGGTCTCATCGAGCCGAGGCGGGCCGGCTCCGCGGTGCTCCGCTCAGCCGATCGACAGCGGAGTCGCGAGCTGGTTGGTCGTGCCGGCCGGGAGCCCGACGACGGCGGGCGTCGTCGATTGCATCTTCACGCCCAGGCGCGTGCCCACGCTGGAGCCGCAGGCGGGGTTGTCGATGGACTCCGAGGCGAACGACACCGCCGGCGCAGCACCCGCGGCGGTGGGGTCCGGGATGCCCAGCGTTCCCGGCGTCCCCAGGTACACCAGCGTCTTGCCGAAGACCGGGATGCCGCTGCTGGAGTTGAGGTACGGCGTGCCGGTGCACCCCGCCCCGGTGTAGTAGGTCTGCGAGGTCGGGATGGTCCCGTCCCAGCGGGCGGTGAGCATGTAGCCGGTCGAGGTCAGGATGGTGAAGGAGCTCCGGTCGGTGGAGAGCACCTCGCCGAGCGTTCGCCCCTGGCCGTCGACCACCGCGAACCCGCCGCCCACGCCGGCGGGACCCTGCGGCCCGGCGTCGCCCTTCGGGCCCTGCGGGCCGGTCTCGCCCTTCGGCCCCTGCGCGCCGGCCGCCCCGGTCTCGCCCTTCGGCCCGGCCGGGCCCTGCGCGCCGTCCTCACCGTCGACGCCGTCGACGCCCGGCAGCCCCTGCGGTCCCGTTGCGCCGGTCAGCCCCGTGAGTCCGATCGGTCCGGTGAGCCCGATCGGGCCCTGCGGGCCCGTCTCGCCCTTCTCCCCCGCCGGGCCCGCCACACCGGTCCTGCCCTGCGCGCCGGTGGCCCCCGCCGGTCCCGCGGGACCCATCGGGCCGACAGCTCCCGGAACGCCGTCCTCGCCGTCCACCCCGTCGACGCCGGGCAGGCCGTCCTCGCCCGGCTCGCCCTCCTGGTTCCAGGAGATGCGGCGCTCGCGCTTGGACCAGGCGGCGTTGACGCGGCAGGGCGCATCGTTGGTCTCGATGCGCAGGTTGCCGGTCGCGACGGCGTAGCAGCCGTCGATGGTCTTCGCGGACGCCTTCTGACCGGTGGTGGCGTAGGCGCCGCCGACAGCCGCGGTGAGTGCGACAGCGGCGACCGCGACGCCAGCGGCGCGCGAGCGGTTGATGCGAGAGAACACGAAGGGCCCTTCGGTCAGACGAGTACGACGACCGAGCGTCCCATCCCGAGGGGTGAGCCCGCAGCCGAACGCACGGCGCAGCAGACGGAGACCGTCGTGAAGACGACGGCCCCGGACCTGTACGGTCCGGGGCCGGTCTGGAGGTGGGCGATACTGGGTTCGAACCAGTGACCTCTTCGGTGTGAACGAAGCGCGCTACCACTGCGCCAATCGCCCGTGCTGCACCCTGAGGTGCGGCCGAAACTGTAGCCCATGCCGGGCCGCCGGGCCCAACCGGCCACCGACACCGGCGGACGGCCGGTCGGGCGCCTCAGCGGCCGAGGAGCTCCGGCTCGCGCCGGCGCCACACGCGTGCCGCCTCGGCGGTGACCGGGCCGGGAGCCGGGAGCTCGCGGTCGTCCCAGTGGGAGACGGCCTGGACGTCGCGGGTCGTGGAGACCAGGAAGACCTCGCTGGCGCGCTCGACCACGCCGATCGGCTCGTCGACCTCGCGCCCACCGCACCACTCGAGGACGAGGGCCCGGGTCACCCCGGCCAGGCAGCCGCTCGCGAGGGTGGGCGTCCGCAGCTCCCCGTCGACGACGTAGAAGACGTTCGAGCCGGTCCCCTCGCACAGGTGCCCGGCCAGGTTGGCGAACACCGCCTCGGTGGCGCCGCGGCGCCGAGCCTCGGCGAGCGCCACCACGTTCTCGGCGTACGACGTCGTCTTGAGGCCGGCGAGCGCGCCACGCTCGTTGCGGGGCCACGGGACGGTAGCGACCCGGGTGGTCGGCGCGGCGGGTCCCATGGCGTCGGCCACCACGACCAGGGTGGGGTCGGCGTCGCCGCGGCCGGACCCGAGCGGGGCCGGTCCGCCGGTGAAGGTGATGCGGAGCCTGCCGAGCGGGAGGTGCTCGGCGGCGAGGACCGCGTCGACCCCGCGGCGCACGGCGTCGACGTCGACGGGCGGTAGCCCGAGGCCCGCTGCGCTCCGCTCGAGCCGCTCCAGGTGTCGGTCCAGGGCGAACGCGCGACCGTCGACGACCTTCACCGCCTCGAACACCCCGTCGCCCACGGTGAACCCGTGGTCGGTCACCGGCACGGCCGGGGCAGTCGCGTCGGGGAGCAGGTGGCCGTCCATCCAGGCGTGCATGCAGCCACTCTAAGGAGGCCTCGTGGGCCCGTGGGGGCCTCCGAACGCCTGCGCGAAACGCCGGGGGGACCCCGATTTTGCGGCCCCCTGGCATTCGGCTAATGTTCTTCTCGCACGCCGGCCCCGGCCGGAAGCAAGCGGACGTAGCTCAGTTGGTAGAGCGCAACCTTGCCAAGGTTGAGGTCGCGAGTTCGAGCCTCGTCGTCCGCTCGCAAGGTCTTTCCACCGGGTCCTTCCATGGAAGGACCCGCATGGTGGGTTGGCCGAGAGGCGAGGCAACGGACTGCAAATCCGTCTACACGGGTTCAAATCCCGTACCCACCTCCACAACTCCATACTTGGGCGATTGGCGCAGTGGTAGCGCGCTTCCTTGACACGGAAGAGGTCACTGGTTCAAACCCAGTATCGCCCACCAGTCCCGAACCCCCTGGCCCCCGGCCAGGGGGTTCGCTGGTTCTCCGGCCCTCCCCCCTGGCCGGGGCCGAGCAGACGCGACCGGTCAGCCGGTGGTGCGCCGCATGGGGACCGCCCACCGCACGGTGGTGCCACGCCCGGGCGAGGAGGAGACCTCGCAGGAGCCGCCGAGCTCCTCGGCCCGCTGGCGCAGGTTGCGCAGGCCGCTCTCGCGCGTGTCGGCGGGCAGGCCACGGCCGTCGTCGGCGACGGTCAGCACGACCTCCCGCCCGGCCCGGACGTGCACCTCGACCGAGCGGGCGTCGGCGTGCCGGCTGGCGTTCGACAGCGCCTCCCCCAGGACGGCGAGCAGGTGCGGGGCGACCTCGGCCGGCACGAGCGTGCGGACCGGCCCGTCGAAGCTCAGCGCCGGGCGGAACTTCAAGGTCTGCGCGGCCCGGTCGACCAGGCGCGTCACCTCGGTCTGCAGGTCGGCGCGGGCATCGGTCGACCCGAGCGCGAAGATCGAGCGGCGGATGTCCTTGATGGTGGCGTCGAGCTCGTCGACCGCCTCCTCGAGCCGGGCCGCCAGCTCGGGCTGCTGCAGCTGGCGCGCCGTCCCCTGCAGCCCGAGCCCGACGGCGAAGAGCCGCTGGATGACCAGGTCGTGCAGGTCGCGGCCGATCCGGTCGCGGTCCTCGAAGACCACCAGGCGCTGCTGGTCCGCGCGGGCGGCGGCGACCTGGAGGGCGAGGGCCGCCTGCTCGGCGAAGGCCGTGGGGGCCGCCAGGTCGAGCTCGCGGTGCAGGTGGGCGCGCTCCGGTGACCACGCCAGGACGAGGACGCCGTGGACCTCCTCGCTCGCACGGACCGGCACCGTCACCGCCGGACCCAGCTCGAGCCACCCCGCACCGGTGAACCCCGCCTCGCCCACGTCCGGCACCGACGACGCCGCGTCGGCCGGCGGGTGCGCCGCGGCACGGGCGGGCACGGTGGGGCTCGGGACGTCGGGTGCCCGGCCCGAGGCCGCGACCACCACCGGGGCGTCCTCCGGTCCCGCGACCACCCAGACCAGGTCCGCGTCGGCGGCCTCGCGGGCCAGCGCGGCCACCGCACGCAGGGCGTCGGACTCCACCTCGTCGGCCGGCACGCCGTGCGGGTCGGCGCCGGCGAGGAGGCCGGTGACCTCCGCGGTGGCGGCCAGCCAGCGCTGCCGCACCGCGGCCTCGTGGTAGAGCCGGGCGTTCTCGATCGCGACACCCGCGGCGGCCGCGAGGGCGACGACCACCTCCTCGTCGGTGGCGGTGAAGTCGACCCCGCCCTCCTTCTCGGTCAGGTAGAGGTTGCCGAAGACGCGGTCCCGGATCCGGACCGGGACACCGAGGAACGAGCTCATCGGGGGGTGCCCCGGCGGGAAGCCGTACGACGCCGGGTGGGCCGCGATGTCGTGCAGCCGCAGCGGCTCGGGACGGTCGATGATCAGGCCGAGGATGCCGTGGCCGCGCGGGAGGTCACCGATGACGTGGACGACCTCGGTCTCCATGCCGTGGTGCACGAAGGTGCTCAGCGGGCGGTTCGGCCCGCCCCCGATGACGCCCAGCGCGGCGTACTGCGCCCCGACCAGATGGCTGGCGACCTCCACGATCCGCGACAGCACGCCGTCGAGGGAGAGGTCGGCGGCCATCGTCACGACCGCGTCGAGCAGCAGCCGCAACCGGTCCTGCTCGTCGATCGCGCCGCGCACCCGGTCCAGCACCTCGCGCAGCAGGTCGTCGAACGCCGCGGAACCGAGGTCGGAGGGATCGCGGTCCACCGTCATGGCCGCACCGTACCGCTGCTGCCGCCGCTGCTACCGCCGCTGCTTGGTGGCGTAGATCGCCGCCTGCGTGCGGCTCTCGAGCCCGAGCTTGGCCAGCAGCGAGGAGACGTAGTTCTTCACCGTCTTCTCGGCGATGAACATCCGCTCGCCGATCTGGCGGTTGGTCAGCCCCTCGGCGATGAGGGCCAGGATCTTCTGCTCCTGCCCGGTCAGCCCGTCGTGGCCCTCGTCGGTGGGCGGGCCGGACCGCAGCCGGTCGAGCACCTGCGCGGTCACCGCCGGGTCCAGCATCGACTTGCCCTCCGCGACGCGGCGGACGGTCTCGAGCAGGTCCGCGCCGCGCACCTGCTTGAGGACGTAGCCGGCCGCGCCGGCCATGATCGCGGCGAAGAGCGCGTCGTCGTCGTCGTACGAGGTCAGCACGAGCGCGCGGATGGAGGGGTCGACCGAGCGGACCTCCCGGCACACGTCGATGCCCGACCCGTCCGGGAGCCGGCCGTCGAGGATGGCGACGTCCGGGCGCAGCGCCGGGATCCGCCGGGTGGCCTCCTCGGCCAGGCCGGACTCCCCCACCACCTCGATGTCGCCCTCGCTCTCGAGCAGCTCGCGGATGCCGCGGCGGACGATCTCGTGGTCGTCGAGCAGGTACACCCGGATCTTCGTGGAGGTCTCCTCGGCCATGGACCGAACCTAACGCCAACAGGCCGGGTCGGCGCCGCCCACGGGCTCTTCGGCCCCGGACGTCGGGACCTTGGTCCCTGCCCCCGCGCCTCCGCAGCGCGCACGCTGGTGGGACCGCCCGTCGTCGAGGAGCACCCATGCCGTCCGTCACCCGCAGCGAGCTCGCCGCCCTGGTCGGCGTCGCCTGCCGGGCGCCGAGCGTCCACAACACCCAGCCGTGGCTGTGGCGGGTGGCGGTCGACGGCACGGACGGGCCCGGCACCGTCGAGCTGTACGCCGACCCCTCGCGCCGGCTCGCCGCGGCGGACCCGACCGGCCGCGAGCTGCTCCTCAGCTGCGGCGCCGCGCTGCACCACCTCCGGGTCGGCGCGGCCGCGCACGGGCTCACCGCCGAGGTCGACCGGCTCCCCGACGTACGCCGCCCCGAGCTGCTGGCGCGTGTCTCGCTGTCGCCGGGCGAGGTCCCGCCGACCGCGGCCGCCGACCTCGCGGCGATCGCGACGCGGGTCACCGACCGGCGGCGGTTCACGTCCTGGCCGGTCCCCGCGTCGCGGCTGGAGCACCTGGCGGCGACCGGGGCGCGCGAGGGCGCCGCCGTCGTGCCCCTCGTCGACCTGGCCCGCCGGCACCGGGCCGACCTGCTGCTCTCCCGCGCGCGCGAGCGCCAGGCCGCCGACAGCCGGCTGCGCGAGGAGCAGCGGCTCTGGGTCGACCACGGTGTCCGCGACGGGGTGCCCTCCGGGCTGGTGCCGGCTGGGGCCGGGAGCAGGTTCGAGGCCGGGCCGGTCCCCGACCGGACCGAGCACGACGTCGAGCACTCCGACGGCGTGCTGCTGCTCGCCACGGTGGACGACGGTCCGCTGGAGCGCCTGCGCACCGGCGAGGCGCTCAGCGCCCTGTGGCTGCGCGCCACCACCGAGCGGCTCTCGGTGGTGCCGCTGAGCCAGGTCGTCGAGGTCGAGGAGACCCGCAACGCGCTGCGCCACGAGGTGCTCGACGGGACGCTGCACCCGCAGCTGCTCGTGCGGATCGGGTGGCAGGAGATCGCGCGGAGCACGCTGCCGCGCACCCCGCGCCGCGACCTCGACGACGTCCTGCTCGGCTGATCCGGCCCGGGCGACGGGGCCGTGGGCCCGAGGGCCCGCGGGGCGCGGGACCAAGGTCCCGCGGGCTCGGGACCGCCGACCGTGACGGCCGGCCCGCCCTGGTTCCTAGCGTGGTGCACGCCGGAGGACCGGCGTCGGAACCACCCAGGAAGAGGGACCGTGGACCCGCTCGACATCGCCCGGTGGCAGTTCGCCATCACGACCGTCTACCACTTCATGTTCGTGCCGATCAGCATCGGTCTCTCGGCCATGGTGGCCGGCTACCAGCTCACCTGGTTGCGGACGGGCAACACCCAGTGGCTGCGGCTGACCCGCTTCTTCGGGAAGCTCTTCCTCATCAACTTCGCCATCGGCGTGGTCACCGGCATCGTCCAGGAGTTCCAGTTCGGCATGAACTGGAGCGACTACAGCCGCTTCGTCGGCGACGTCTTCGGAGCCCCGCTGGCCATCGAGGGCCTGCTCGCGTTCTTCCTCGAGTCGACCTTCCTCGGCCTGTGGATCTTCGGCTGGGACCGGCTGCCGGCCCGGCTGCACAACGGGTGCATGTGGCTGGTCCACCTCGGCACGCTGTTCTCGGCCTACTTCATCCTGGCCGCGAACTCCTGGATGCAGCACCCGGTCGGCTACGACTACAACCCCGAGACCGGGCGCGCGGAGATGACCGACTTCGCCGCGGTGATGTTCAACAAGGTCCAGCTCGTGACCTTCCCGCACGTGGTGCTGGCGGCGTACATGACCGCCGCCGCGTTCGTGGTCGGCATCGCCTTCTGGCACCTGCGCCGCCACCAGGCCGTCGACGCCACCAGCGAGGAGTCGGGGATGTGGCGCAAGGCCACCCGCACCGGCGCCTGGATGGTGCTGGTGACCGGCCTCGCCGTGGCCATCGTCGGTGACGTGCAGGGCAAGGTGATGACCGAGGTGCAGCCGATGAAGATGGCGGCCGCCGAGGCGCTCTACGAGACCGAGCAGCCCGCGTCGTTCTCGGCGCTCACGATCGGCACGCCCGACGGCGAGCACGAGAAGTTCTCCATCACGGTCCCCCACCTGCTCTCCTACCTGGCCACCGGCACCTGGGACGGGGAGGTCCAGGGCATCCGCGACCTCCGCGAGACCTACCGCGAGACCTACGGCCAGGACCCCGGCGCGGCGTACTACTCCGCGGGCGACTACACCCCCAACATCCCGACGACGTACTGGACCTTCCGGTTCATGATCGGCCTGGGGCTGCTCGCCATGGGCGTCGCGACCTGGTTGCTGTGGGCGACCCGCAAGGGACGGGCCCCGGCCGGCCGGCTGCTGTACGTCGCCGTCGTGCTGCTCCCCTTCATGCCGCTGTTCGCCAACTCGATGGGCTGGATCTTCACCGAGATCGGTCGCCAGCCCTGGGCCGTCTTCGGCCTGATGACGACCGCCTCGGCCGTCTCCCCCGGCGTCAGCGCCACCGAGATGCTCATCTCGCTGGTCACCCTCACCGCGGTGTACGGCGTCCTGGCCGTCGTGGAGATCCGGCTGCTGCTCACCTACATCCGCAAGGGCGCCGACCCGGTGACCGAGGCCGACCTGCCGTCGGTCCGCACCGACGACGACGCCGACAAGCCCTTCGCCTTCGCCTACTGAGCCTGGAGACCGCACACACCATGGAACTCACCACCGTCTGGTTCGCGCTCATCGCGATCCTGTGGATGGGCTACTTCGCCCTCGAGGGCTTCGACTTCGGCGTCGGCATGCTCCTGCCCGTCCTCGGCCGCGACGACCGTCGTCGCCGGGTCCTGATCAACACCATCGGCCCGGTCTGGGACGGCAACGAGGTCTGGCTGCTCGTCGCCGGCGGCGCGACCTTCGCCGCCTTCCCCGAGTGGTACGCCACCCTGTTCAGCGGCTTCTACCTGCCGCTGCTGCTGATCCTCGTCGCCCTGATCGTCCGGGGCCTGGCCTTCGAGTACCGCCACAAGCGCGACGACACCGCCTGGAAGGGCCGCTGGGACGCCGCGATCATCGTCGGCTCGGTCGTGCCGGCCTTCCTGTGGGGCGTGGCCTTCGCCAACATCCTGCGCGGGGTGGCGATCGACGCCGACCTGGAGTACGTCGGCGGGTTCTTCGAGCTGCTCAACCCCTACGCGCTGCTCGGCGGCGCGATGACGCTGCTGCTCTTCCTCACCCACGGGGCGGTCTTCGTCTCCCTGAAGACCGACGGCCCGATCCGCCTGGAGGCGCGGGCGCTCGCCGCCCGGACCGGCGTCGCGGCCGCCGCGGTCACGGTCGCGTTCCTGGCCTGGACCCAGCTCGAGACGGGCACCGGCGCCTCGCTCGTGGCCTTCGGCGCCGCCGCCGTCGCGCTGGTCGCCGGCCTGGTGGCGCTGGGCGCGGCCCGCGAGGGCTGGGCCTTCGTCGGCACCTTCGTCGCCATCGCGCTCGGCGTGGCCGGGCTGTTCCTGGCGCTCTTCCCCGACGTGATGCCCACGACGCTGGCCGACGGCACGAGCCTGACGACCACGAACGCCGCGGCGACGGCGTACACGCTCAAGATCATGACGGTGGTCGCCGCGATCTTCACGCCGCTGGTCCTGCTCTACCAGGCCTGGACCTACTGGGTCTTCCGGAAGCGGATCTCCGAGCACCACATCCCCGAGCCGGTCCTCGCCGGGCAGGGCTCGTGAGGCCCAGCGACCCGCGCCTGCGCCGCCAGCTGGCCCCCGCCCGGGGGCCGCTGGGCGGCGTGCTGGCCGCGGGCCTGCTCGGTGCGGTGCTGGTGGTCGCCCAGGCCTGGACGGTGACCGGCCTCGTCGTCGCCGTCGTGCGCCAGGAGCCGCTGCAGGGCTGGGCGCTCGCCGTCGCCGCCGTCCTCGGTCTCCGCGCGCTCACCGGATGGACCGGCGACGTGCTCGCTGCCCGCGCCGCGGCGCACGTGGGCACCCACCTGCGCCGCCAGGTGGTCGGCGCGCTCCTGCGGCGCGGCACCGCCGAGCCCGGCGACGCCGTCCTGCTCACCCGCGGGGTCTCGGCCGCCGAGCCGTACCTCACCCGCTACCTGCCGGCCGTCGTCCTCGCCGGCGTCCTGCCCCTGCTCACCCTGGCCGTCATCGCCACCCAGGACCTGCTCTCCGCCGTCATCGTCGGCGCCACCCTGCCGCTCGTGCCGGTCTTCGGCGCTCTCGTCGGCCTGGCCACCCGCGACAAGGCCGAGGAGCAGTGGCGAGCCATGTCCACGCTCTCGGGCCACTTCCTCGACGTGGTCCGCGGGCTGCCGACGCTGGTCGCCTACCGCCGCGCCCGCGCCCAGTCGCGCACCATCGGCGCCGTCACCGACCGGTACCGCCGGGCCTCCCTCGGCACCCTCCGCCTCGCCTTCGCGTCCTCGGCGGTGCTCGAGCTGGTCGCCACCCTCTCGGTCGCCCTGGTCGCCGTCACCGTCGGCGTCCGCCTCGCCGAGGGCGGGCTGGACCTGCCCACCGCGCTGCTCGTCCTGCTCCTCGCCCCCGAGGCGTACTGGCCGCTGCGCCGGGTCGGTGCGGAGTTCCACGCCGCCGCCGAGGGCGTCGCGACGTTCGAGGCCGTCGACGCGCTGGTCTCCGCCGCTCCCCCCGTCGAGCAGGCCGGCCGGCCCGCGCAGACCGGGCAACCGGGCACCGGGGACCTGGAGCTGGTCGACCTCACCGTGACCCACGCCGGCCGGACCGCGCCGACGGTCTCCGCGCTCAGCGCGACGCTCCCCGCCCGCGGCGTCACGGTCGTCACCGGCCCCTCGGGCTGCGGCAAGTCCACCCTGCTCGCCACCCTCGCCGGCCTGCTGGCGCGCGACTCCGGGGCCGTCTCGGCCGGCGGCCGGCCCGTCGGCGGCCGTGCCTGGCAGGAGCGGGTCGCCTGGCTGCCGCAGCGGCCGGTGTTCGTGTCCGGCTCGCTCGCCGACAACCTCCGTCTCGGCACGCCGGAGGCCACCGACGACCAGCTGTGGTCGGCCCTGCGCCGGGTCGCGCTCGCCGAGCGCGTGCTCGCGCTGCCCGAGGGCCTGGACACCCCGCTCGGGGAGGACGGGCTGACGCTGTCCGCCGGCGAGCGCGCCCGCCTCGCCCTCGCCCGCGTCGTGGTCGCGGACCGGGCCTGGGTGCTGCTCGACGAGCCCACCGCCCACCTCGACGACCTCACCGAGCAGGTCATCGTCGACACCGTCGCCGAGCTCGGCCGCACCAGCGGGGTCGTCGTCGTCGCCCACCGGCCCGCGCTCCTCGCGGTCGCCGACCGCCGGCTGGAGATGGCCGAGCCGGCGCGGCCCGCCGAGGTGGCGCCCCGGAAGGGCCGGGACGGCGCCCCCGCGCGGACCGCCCAGCCCGTGGGCAGCCCCGCCGAGCCGGACACGGCCGGCAGCCTCTGGCCGGCCACGGTCGTCGGCGCCCTGGCCTCGGCGTCCGGCGTCGCGCTGACCGCCACCGCGGGCTGGCTGATCGTCCAGGCCTCGACGCACCCGGCCGTGCTCACCCTCATGGTCGCGGTCGTCGGGGTGCGGGCCTTCGGCCTGGCCCGGCCGGTGCTGCGGTACGCCGAGCGGTTGCGGTCCCACGACGTCGCGCTGCGGCTGCTGGCCCGCCGCCGGGTCGAGGTGTACGACGCCCTCGTGCCGCTGACGCCCGGCCGGCTGGGCCGACGCCGCGGCGACCTGCTCGCCTCGGTCGTCGACGACGTCGACGGGGTGGTCGACGCCGAGCTGCGCGTGCGGATGCCGGTGCGGCAGGCCGCCCTCGTCGTGCTGCTGGCCGGTGCGGTCGCGACCTGGCTGGCCCCCGCGGCCGGCCCCGTCGTCACGGCGGCCGCGGCACTGGCCGGCAGCACCGCCTTCCTCCTCGCCCGGCTCGGCGCCGACGGCGCGGAGCGCGCGGCGGTGGTCCACCGCGCGGCCCTGTCCGAGGCCGCCGTCGAGGTCACCTCGGTGCTGCCCGACCTGGTCATGTGGCAGGCGGGCGACCGCGCCGCCGACCGGGTCGCGGCGCTCAGCGACCGGCTCGGCCGCTCGACCGTCCGCTCGGGCGCCTGGACCGGCGCCGCCCGTGCGCTCGTCCTCGCCACGACCGGCGGCGCCCTCGTGCTCACCGCCGTCGTCGCAGGCGACGCAGTGGGGGCCGGCACGCTCTCGGGCCCGATGGCGGCCCTGCTCGTCCTCCTCCCCCTGGCGCTCGCCGACGTCCTGCTCCCGCTGGCCGACGCCGGCGCGCTGTCGTCGCGGACGGCGGCCGCGGCGGCGCGGCTGCACGGGCTCGAGCACCGGGAGCCGGCCGTCCGGGCCACCCCGGCGTCCGCCGAGCCCGACGGGCACCGCGTCGAGGCCGACGGCCTCGGCGGCGGCTGGGACGACGCGCGGTCCGGCCTGCGCGGGGTCTCCCTCGACCTGGCCCCGGGCTCTCGGGTCGGCGTGGTCGGCCCCTCGGGCTCGGGCAAGAGCACCCTGGCCGCGCTGCTGCTGCGCTACCTCGACCCGGCCGCGGGCGAGGTCCGGCTCGGCGGTGCGCGCACCACCGACGTCGCGCCCGACGACGTACGACGCCTGGTCGGCCTGGTCGACGACGACCCGCACGTCTTCGCCAGCACGCTGGTGGAGAACGTCCGCCTGGCGCGGCCCGGTGCCGACGACGCGGAGGTGGAGGACGCCCTGCGGCGGGCCCGGCTCGGCAGCTGGCTGGACGCACTGCCGGACGGCCTCGACACGTGGCTGGGCGAGGGGCACGCCCAGGTCTCCGGCGGCGAGCGGGCGCGGATCGCCGTGGCCCGGTCCCTTCTGGCCGCGCACCCCGTGCTGGTCCTCGACGAGCCGACCGCCCACCTCGACCACGCCACCGCGACCGAGCTGGCGACCGAGCTGCTGACCGGCCCCCGGGACCGCAGCCTGGTGTGGATCACCCACGACGGCAGCGGGCTCGACCTCGTCGACGCCGTCGTCGACCTCGGCGCCCGGACGCGAGGGACCGCCGGTCAGGAGAGCCGGCGGTAGTCCTGCTCGGCGACCGGGTCCCACCCGGTCCCGAGGCGGCGCCCGGTCAGCTCCCACCAGAGCGGCCGGACCACGACCGTCCGCTCCCCCGGCCCCCAGGTCCGCGGCTGTCGGCTGGCCTCCATCGCGGCCACCGCTACGGGGTCGGCCAGCTCGTCGAGCGGTCCGCGGGCGAGCACGCTCCACCCGCGCTGGTCCTCGTGGTCGATCCCGTCGACCTCGAAGGCGACCGGCACCCCCGGCTGGTCGTGCACCAGCCGGGCCGGCGCGGAGGTCGGCAGGGTCCGCTCGAGCAGGGTGCGGCAGTCCCGGAGGTCCAGCACGGTCTCCGACCTCATGGCCCCGGATGAGGCCGCATCCACCAGGCGCACGTGGACCCGTCCGCGGGTCTTTGGTCCCGCCCGGTTCGGGCCGTCCGCCCGTGGGAGGGCCGCGCTCGCCGCGGGAGCGTGGAGGCATGACAGCAACCACCGACAGCCAGGTCCCCGCCGGCAGCGTCGTCGTCGGCGTCGACGGCTCCACCCACGCCGCCGACGCGGTCGCCTGGGCCGCCGAGCAGGCCGCCCTCGAGGGACGGCGGCTCGTCCTGCTGCACGCCGCCGACGCGGTGAGCGCCACGGCCAGCCTGTGGATGGCCTCGATGGCCGTCGACCCGGGCCAGGTCCGCCACGACATCGAGGTCGCCGGCCGCGAGGTGCTGGCCGAGGCGGCCGCGGGCGTCCGCGAGGCCCGGCCCGGTCTGGAGGTGGTCGAGCTCCTGCAGCTCGTCGACCCCCGCCAGGCCCTCCTCGACGCCTCCACCGCCGCCGCCGTGGTCGTCGTCGGCTCACACGGCCGCGGTCCGGTCAGCAGCCTCCTCCTCGGCTCGGTCGGCGTCGCCGTGGCCCGGCACGCGACGAGCCCCGTCGTGGTCGTCCGCCCGACCGCGCGGGGCGTCGCCCGACGCGGCGTCGTGGTGGGCGTCGACGGCACAGCCGGTTCGCTGCCGGCGCTCGAGGCGGCGTACCGCCAGGCGTCCGAGCGCCGGCTGCCGCTCACCGTGGTGCACTGCTTCTGGGACGTCGTCGCGGCGACCGGTCCCGCGGAGGTGCTCGCGCCCACCGCTGCGGACGTCGAGGAGATCCGTCTCCTCGTCGGGGAGAGCATCAGCGGGATGGCCGAGGAGTTCCCGGACGTCCCGGTCACCGTCGAGCTCGCCCGCGGGCTCGCCGAGGAGGTGCTCGGCCGCGGCTCCGCCGCCCACGACCTGGTCGTCGTCGGTCGCCAGCAGCACGGGCCCGTCAGCGCCCTCCTGCGCGGTTCGGTCAGCACCGCCGTCCTCGAGCGCGCCGCCTGCCCCGTCCTCGTCGTCCCCGGCGCGGATTGACCCGCTCCAACCGCCGCACCACCGACCGACCCACCACCCCGGCTCCCCAAGGAGGTCACGACATGACCACGATCGCCCGCTCCCACGCCCACCGCCCCGACGTCGCGCCGCTGCAGGAGGGTCAGGTCGTCACGCCCTTCGCCCGACGCGCCCTGGCCGTCACGCGGATCGGCTTCGGCCTCACCTTCCTGTGGGCCTTCCTCGACAAGCTCCTGGCGCTCGGCTTCTCCACCGGCCGCGACGAGACCGGGGCCGTGGACCGCCTCAGCGGCGCCGCCTGGGTCAATGGCGGCAGCCCCACCGAGGGATTCCTGACCTTCGGCGCCGACGGCCCCTTCCAGAGCCTCTACCACGACATCGCCGGCGCCTGGTGGGCCGACACCCTGTTCATGGTCGGCCTCGCCGGCATCGGCCTCGCGCTCACCCTCGGCATCGGGATGCGCCTCGCGACCGCCGCCGGCGCCCTGCTCTACGTCCTGATGTGGACCGTGGTCCTGCCCCCGGAGAACAACCCGGTCCTCGACGACCACCTGCTCGGCGCCGCCACCCTGGTCGCCCTCGGGGCACTCGGCGCCGGCGACACCTGGGGCTTCGGGAGGGCCTGGGCCCGCACGTCGCTGGTCCGGCGGTTCCCGGTCCTCCGCTGACGCCGCGGCACGCCCTCGAGGAGCCCTCGGACCGCACCGGTCCGGGGGCTCAGCCGCGCACGACCGCCGGCGGCTCGACCAGCGGGACGACGGACACGCGCTCGCTGGCGTCGTGCCACTCGCGGTGGAAGTGCATCAGGGCGCGGGGCACCAACGCCCAGCACACCTCACAGGTCATGTTCTCTCGTCCCCCCGGCATGTCCTCCAGGGTAGGTGGGCGACGGCGCCGACACCCGCGGACACGAGCCGGCGCGACGGCCGTCACTCCGCACTGGTCCGGACCAGCGGCCGCACACGGCACGGGCCGGTGGCCTCCCACGCTCAGCAGGCGGCCACCGGCCCGTCGCGAGCCCTCCGAGCGGTCCAGACCGGTCGGAGGCCTCCGGGGTCCGCGTCACTCGTCCTGCGGGATCTCCTTGGCCTCGAAGTCCGAGGGCTCGTCGGCGATCATGTAGTTGGGGTCCGCCTCGATCGCCGCGACCGTGCGGCGCAGCCAGTCCTCGTCGGCGGTCTCGATCTCGCGCTCCGCGAGCTGCTCGCGCAGGTAGCCGACCAGGTCGTCGCTCTGACCGGCGTCCTTGGCGATCGACGTCGCATCGACGGCGGCCTGGAGGTCGGAGTTGTAGATGGCCATGCGTGTCGTACCTCTTCCTTGCAGGGGCGGGGGCGCGCACTCAGCGCCGGCGCAGCACCGTCACGCCGGCCCACACCACGAGGGGCAGCCCCACGACCAGCACGACGATCTCCAGCCAACCGACACCGAACACGTCGGAGCGGTGCCCGCGCGACCCACCTGGGAAACACCGGGCCGGCCGGCGCCGCTGCCCGGTGGAGGTGGGGACCGACCCGGGGGCAGCGGCGTCCCCGGGTCGGCCCACCCCCACGATGACGTGGACGTGGTCGGAGGACCAGGCCCGCGCGCGGAGCAGCACCGGGGAGCAGCAGCCGCGTCCCCTCCGTTCCGTGGTCGGAGGGGGCTCGGGTCCTGCTGCGACGGCGCCGCGTGGGGGAACCGCGTGCCGCCCGTCCCCGAGGACGCACGGCCAGCTGCCGGTGCAACGAGGACCGACGCCGAGGGCTACGACTCCCGGCCGGGACGTCGGCGAACCGGGCCGGTGGTCTGGACAGTCACGGGTCTCCCGGGGCGCCGCTCATGTGACGGCGGCGCCCCGGGACCCGCGGCCCCGCCCTCCCCATGCCTGCGGGGCAGCACCGTCCATCGTGCCCGGCCGGGTCGGCGCCGCCCACGGCCCGCCGGCCGGACCGGCATGGCCCGGACGGGCCATCCGACCCCGGTCGTCCGGTCCGCCCCGGCGAACGGGGGGACACGGACCCGGGGCGCGCGCTACCGTCGTCGGTGTCGAGCCGCTGGTGACCCGAGACTCCAGCGGCTCGACACTTCTCCTCGGCGCCGCTCGCGTCCTCAGACGCCCCACCGGTCCCGACGCAGCGCTCACAGCGGCGTCAGCTGCGCCGCCGGCAGCCACTCCTCGACCAGGCCCCACACGCCTGGCCGCAGCAGCGCGCCGTACACGACCCGCCCCTCCCAGCCGGACGGCGTCTGGCGCCACTCGACGAGCAGGCCCGGCCGACGCGCTCCCCCGCCCGACCCGTCGGCCACCCAGCAGTGGCGCGACGGAGTGGACATGGGCCGATGATAGGCCAGGATCGAACACGCGTTCGAACGGGCCGTCGGCCCGACGACGCTCAGTCGGCGTCGGCGACGTCCTCGTTGTGCGTGCCCGGCCGCGGCGCCCACGGCAGCTCTTTGGCGGGGCGCACGACGATGAGCCGGTCACCACGGGCGAGCAGGGTGACGACCGGGTCGAAGTACCGGTAGACCTTCTCGTCGCGGACCACCGCGATGACCTGGTCCGGCAGCGTCTGCGGCTGCTTGCCGACCTCGGTGACGAGCAGCTCCCGCTCGGCGACCTCGAGGCCCTCGCCGTAGGACAGCAGGTCCTCCATCACGGTGCCGAGCGGCGGCGACAGCGTGGAGAGCCCGAGCAGCCGGCCCACCGCGTCGGAGGAGGTGATCACCGAGTTGGCGCCGGACTGCTTCATCAGCGGCGCGTTCTCCTGCTCGCGCGCCGCGGCGACGATCCATGCGGTGGGGTTGAGCTGGCGGACGGTCAGGGTCGCGAGCACGTTGGAGTCGTCGCGGTCGGTGGTGATGATGACCTGGTCGGCCTCGATGACGCCGGCGCGGCGCAGCACCTCCCGCCTCGTCGCGTCGCCGGTGACGACCGCGAGGCCGTCGGCGTGCGCCTCCTGCAGCGCCAGCGGGCTGGGGTCGACGATGACGACCGACTCGCGCGCGAGCCCGTTGTTGACGAGCGTCTCGACCGCGCTGCGGCCCTTGGTGCCGTAGCCGACGACGACGACGTGGTGGTCCATGTTCTTCCTCCAACGGGCGACGCGGAACATCTCGCGGCCCTGCGAGGCGAGGACCTCGAGGGTGGTGCCGATCAGCAGCACCAGGAACGCGATGCGTGCGGGGGTGATGACGAAGGCGTTGACCAGCCGTGCCGCGTCGGTGACGGGCGCGATGTCGCCGTACCCGGTCGTCGACAGCGTGACGGTCGTGTAGTAGATCGCGTCGATCAGGCTGATCGTGTTCGTCGGGTCGTTGCCGTCGCGGTAGCCCTCGCGGTCGAGGTAGACCAGCAGCACCGTCCCGACGAGGATCGCCAGGGCGGCGAGCAACCGGCGGCCGAGCTCCCACCACGGCGAGCGCGCGCGCTCCGGCAGCGAGACCAGGCCGCGCCCGCCCGGGGCGAGGGGCTGCCCGGAGGTCGGGTCGACGTCGCTGGGCACGCGAGGAACCTACCGGTCCCGCGCACCCAGGTGACGCAGGCGGGTCATCAGCTCCAGCCGCGCACGGGTCGTCGACTTCTGGGGGAACACGGTGTCGAACGCCGCGTTGACCGCGGCGCCGATCAGGACGGCGATCGCGACGATGTAGAGCCACAGCAGCACCGCGATCGGGGCGGCGAGCGGACCGTAGATCGACTTGGAGTCCGCGGCGGTCACCGTGAGCACCCACCGCAGCACGTAGGAACCCAGGATCCAGGCCACGAGCGAGAACGTCGCGCCGGGCAGGTTGAAGCTCCAGTTCGTCCGCACCGGCACCGACACGTGGTAGAGCGTGGCGAGGAAGCAGATGCACACGATCGAGACCGCGGGCCAGTAGAACGACAGCAGGAAGTCCAGGGACTCCGGCAGGGCGTCGCGCACCAGCGACGGGCCGGCGACCATGAGCGGGATCGAGAAGACGCCCGTGACCAGCGCCAGCACGTAGAGCACGAACGACAGGGCGCGGGTCTTGATGATCCCGCGGTGCCCGCCGAGCCCGTGCATGATCGTGATGGTGTCGACGAAGACGTTGAGGGCGCGGGACCCCGACCACAGCGCCAGCACGAAGCCGAGCGAGATCACGTCGAACCGGCCGCCGCGCAGCACGTCGTTCATCGTCGGCACGATCACCCCGTCGACGGCCCGCTCGGTGAGCAGGCGGGAGGACAGGTCGACGACCGCCTGCCGCACGTCCTCGACCTGCGCCGGGCTGAACCGGTCGGTCACGTAGCCGATCGCTCCCGCCATCGCGAAGATCAGGGGCGGCACCGACAGCACGGCGAAGAACGCACCCTCCGCCGCCAGACCGGTGACCCGGTAGCGCATGCACGAGCCCACGGTCGCGACCACGAGGCGCCAGATCGTGTGCCCCACGCGCGCCAGCCAGCCGACCACGCGGTCCCGGGCACCCGGCTCCGCCCGGCCCTCCCGCCGCCCCGCCGTCCGGGGCCCGGTCGCCGGGTCCATGGTCCTACGGTATCCGCATGCGCACCGAGATCCGGGTCACCACGAACCAGGCGCCGCCACTGGTGGGTCACAACGTCGTCACGGCCGACCGGGCACTGTCCGAGGCGGTCCTCCGCCACGGTTCGCAGGAGGTCCTCGACGACCTGGTCGAGCTGGGTGCGCAGGCCGGCTCGGCCGAGGCCCGCGAGCACGGGCAGCTCGCCAACGAGCACCACCCGCGGCTCACGCCGTACGACCGCTTCGGCAACCGGATCGACGAGGTCGTCTTCCACCCGTCCTGGCACTGGCTGATGGAGCGGGCCGTCGGTCATGGGCTCGCCGCGGCCCCCTGGGAGCAGCAGGAGGCCGGCGCGCCGCACGCCCACCTGCGGCGCGCGGCCGGCTTCATGGCGTGGTCGCACACCGAGCCCGGCCACGGCTGCCCGATCTCGATGACGTACGCCGCGGTGCCGGCGCTCCGCGCCGACGACGCGCTCGCCAAGGAGTGGGCCCCGCTGCTCGCCAGCACGACCTACGACCCGGGCGTCCGCCTCGCCTCGGAGAAGCGCGGCGCGCTCGCCGGCATGGGCATGACCGAGAAGCAGGGCGGCTCGGACGTGCGGGCCAACACCACCTCGGCCCGCCCGACCGGCACCGACGGCACCTACACGCTGCACGGGCACAAGTGGTTCACCTCGGCGCCGATGAACGACGTCTTCCTCGTGCTCGCCCAGACCGACGGCGGGGTCACCTGCTTCGTCGTCCCCCGCGTCCTGCCCGACGGCACGCGCAACCAGCTCGACGTCGTACGGCTCAAGGACAAGCTCGGCAACCGGTCGAACGCCTCCTCCGAGCTCGAGCTCGACGGGACCGTCGCGCACCGCCTCGGCGACGAGGGCCGCGGTGTGCGGACGATCATCGAGATGGTGGCCGCGACCCGGCTCGACTGCGTGCTCGGGTCGGCGGGCCTGATGCGCCGCGCGGTCTCCGAGGCCTCCTGGCACGCCGCGCACCGCTCGGCGTTCGGCTCGGTGCTCGCCGAGAAGCCGCTGATGCAGAACGTCCTGGCCGACCTCGCGGTCGAGACCGAGGCCGCCACCGTCCTGGCGATGCGGCTCGCCACCGCGGTCGACCGGCTGCACGATCCGCACGAGGCGGCACTGCGCCGCATCGCCCTGCCGCTCGCGAAGTTCTGGGTCTGCAAGCGCACCCCGGCCATGGTCGGGGAGGCGCTGGAGTGCCTCGGCGGCAACGGCTACGTCGAGGAGTCGGTCATGCCGCTGCTCTACCGCGAGGCCCCGCTCAACTCCGTGTGGGAGGGCTCGGGCAACGTCAACGCCCTCGACGTGCTGCGGGCGCTCGGCCGCGAGCCGGAGGTCCTCGACGCCTGGATCACCGAGGTCGGACTGGCCCGCGGCGGCGACGCCCGTCTCGACCGCGCGATCGACGACGTGCTGGCGATGCTCGGCTCGCTCATGGGCGACCCCTCCCAGCTCGAGGTCGGCGCCCGGCGGCTGGCCGGCCGGATGGCCGCGGTGCTCCAGGGCTCGCTGCTCGTCCGCTCCGGCTCCCCCGAGGTCGCGGACGTCTTCTGCGCCTCGCGCCTGGGCGGCTCCTACGACGGCACGTACGGCGCCCTCGCCGGCGGCGACCTCCGCGCGATCGTCGAGCGGACCACCCCGGTCGTCTGAGGCGGCCGGCCCTGTGGACGACCGGAGCGGCGAGGAGCGACCTGCGACAGCCTGGGGACGTGCTGACGGAGCTGGTGACCAGGTTGGGCGGGACCGCCACGCGTGCCCAGCTGCTCACCCTCGCCACCCGGACCGACCTGGCGCGTTCGCTGGGCCGGGGCGAGGTCGTCCGCGTGGCGCGCGATCGCTACGTGCTGGCGTCGACCGACGCGGCGGTGTCCACCGCCCATGCGCTGAGCGGTGTCCTGTGCCTGACGAGCGCTGCGCTCCACCACGGGTGGGCGGTCAAGACCCTGCCGGAACGCCCGCACGTGGCCGTCGCCCGCAACCGTCGACTCTCCCCGGGGCAACGGGCTCAAGCCGAGGTGCACCGCGCCTCCCACCAGTCCGACGACCTCGCCGGGGGCGTCGCAACGAGCAAGGACGTCACGCTCGTCCAGTGCCTCCGCTCGCTGCCGTTCGACAAGGCGCTAGCCGTGGCCGACTCGGCAGCCCGGGCCGGTGACGTCGCGGCCCTCCGACGGGCGGCCCGGACGGCCCGAGGAGCGGGAGCCGCCCGGGTCCGAGCCGTCGCAGCGGCGGCGAGCGCCGAGGCCGCGAACCCGTTCGAGTCCGTGCTGCGCGCCATCGCGCTGGACGTGCCGGGGCTGACGGTCGAGCCGCAGCGCCTGATCACCTCGGTCACGCCGTGGGTGCGCCCCGACCTCGTCGACCTCCGGCTGCGCATCGTGCTGGAGGCCGACTCCTTCGAGTGGCACGGGAGCCGGGCCGCGCTGCGCCGCGACGCCCGCCGCTACAACCTGCTGGTCGCCGACGGGTGGATCGTGCTGCGGTTCTCCTGGGAGGACGTGATGCACGACCCCACCCACGTGCGGACCGTCCTCACTGCCGTGACCGCCCGACGTACCGAAGTCGCCTGCGCCGCCTGCCCGGCCGCTTGACGGTGATGCCGGAGGCACTTCGGTACGTCCGCAGGTCGACGCCCGGTCGCTCAGCCCGCGGGCGTGGTCACCCGCTCGTCGGTCGGGGCGTTGCCGCCGGTCTCCACCGGCTCGTCGTCGTCGAGCATCGTGGTCTCGTCGAAGGGGGCGTCGCCGGCCAGGACGCGGTCGAGCCGCTCGTGGTCGAGGCCGCCGGTCCAGTGGCCGACCAGCACGGTGGCGACGGCGTTGCCGGCGAAGTTGGTGAGCGCGCGCGCCTCCGACATGAACCGGTCGATGCCGACGATCAGGCCGACCCCGTCGAGGAGCTCGGGCCGGTGGGAGCTGAGCCCACCGGCGAGGGTGGCGAGGCCGGCGCCGGAGACGCCCGCGGCTCCCTTGGAGGCGATGATCATGAACAGCAGGAGGGAGATCTGCTCGCCGATCGAGAGCGGGTCGCCCAGCGCCTCGGCGATGAAGAGCGACGCCATGGTCAGGTAGATCGCGGTGCCGTCGAGGTTGAAGGAGTAGCCGGTGGGCACGACGACGCCCACCGTGGGCTTGTCGATGCCGGCGTGCTCCATCTTCGCGATCAGGCGGGGCAGCGCGGTCTCCGAGGACGACGTCGACACGATCAGCAGGAACTCCCGGCCGAGGTACTTCAGGAGCTTGAGGATGTTCACCCCGGCGAACACCCGCAGCAGGGTGCCGAGCACGAGCAGCACGAAGATCAGGCAGGTGGCGTAGAAGCCGATCATGATCACCGCCAGGCTCTTCAGCGCGTCGACGCCCGTCTCCCCCACGACGCCCGCCATCGCGCCGAACGCCCCGACCGGCGCGGCCCACATGACCATCGCGAGCACGCGGAACACGAGCTTCTGGAGGTGGCCGAAGACCGCGAGCACCGGCTCGCCGGAACGGCCCATCGCCTGGAGGGCGAACCCGACGAGCAACGCGACCAGCAGCGTCTGCAGCACCTCGCCCGAGGTCAGCGCCGAGAACAGCGAGTCGGGGATCATCCCGAGGAGGAAGTCGGTGGTCGACTCCTTCTCCCCCGCCTGCTCCTGGCCGGCGGCCGCCACCTCCTCGTCCAGGTCCAAGCCCTCGCCCGGCTTCAGCAGGTTGCCGACGACCAGGCCGATCGCCAGCGCGACCGTCGACATCGTCAGGAAGTAGCCCAGCGCGAGGCCGCCGACCTTGCCGACCCGGGCCGCGCTGGCCACGGAGCCGACGCCGATCACGATCGTCACGAAGATGACCGGCTGGATCATCATCTTGATCAGCGCGACGAACGCCTCGCCGAGGAACGCCAGCTCGGTGGCGAAGTCCGGCGCCACGAGCCCGACGACGATGCCTGCGACCACGGCCGCGATCACCGCGATGTAGAGGTAGTGCGTGCGGCTCTTCGGGGGCGCCTGGCCACCCGACCCGTCAGGTCGGTCGCTCGGAGCGGCGTCGGTGGTGGCGGACATGGCGGCTCCCGGGCTCGCGGACGGCGACCGGAGCAGGTACCCGCCTGTGATCCACCCGACACCGCGCCGGCGCCCGCCCCCGACGCGGGGCGGGCAGGCCGGGGACCGGGGTCAGGACAGCTCGAGGCCCGGGTAGAGCGGGTGCTTGTCCAGCATCTCGGCCGAGGCGCCCTTGACCCGGTCGGCCACCCCGTCGCCCAGGACGTACGACGCCTTCGACGGCCCGCCCGCCTTGGTGGTGCCCGGCTGGGTGTTCCCCAGCACGTCGACGATCAGCTCGGCGACGCGGTCGAACTCGTCGTGGCCGAAGCCGCGGGTCGTCAGCGCGGGCGTGCCGAGGCGGATGCCGGAGGTGTACCAGGCGCCGTTCGGGTCCTGCGGCACCGAGTTGCGGTTGGTCACCACGCCCGCGTCGAGCAGGGCCGACTCCGCCTGCCGGCCGGTGAGGCCGAAGGAGGACACGTCGAGCAGCACGAGGTGGTTGTCGGTGCCGCCGGTGACCAGGTCCGCGCCCCGCGAGAGGAAGCCCTCGGCGAGCGACTTGGCGTTGTCGGCGACCTGCTGGGCGTAGGTGCGGAAGGAGTCCTGGCGCGCCTCGGCCAGCGCGACGGCCTTGGCGGCCATCACGTGCGAGAGCGGGCCGCCGAGGACCATCGGGCAGCCGCGGTCGACGCTCGGGGCGTACTCCTCGGTCGCCAGCACCATGCCGCCACGGGGACCGCGCAGCGACTTGTGCGTGGTCGTGGTGACGACGTGCGCGTGCGGCACCGGGTCCTCGTCCCCGGTGAAGACCTTGCCCGCGACCAGGCCGGCGAAGTGCGCCATGTCGACCATGAGCGTCGCGCCGACCTCGTCGGCGATCTCGCGCATCTTCGCGAAGTCCACGCGGCGCGGGTACGCCGAGTAGCCGGCGACCAGCACGAGCGGCTTGAACTCGCGGGCCTTCGCGGCGACCGCGTCGTAGTCGAGCAGCCCGGTCGTGGGGTCGGTGCCGTACTGCTGCTGGTGGAACATCTTGCCGCTGATGTTCGGACGGAAGCCGTGGGTCAGGTGGCCGCCGGCGTCGAGGGACATGCCGAGCAGCCGCTGGTTGCCCAGGTCCTTGCGCAGCGACTCCCAGTCGGCCTCAGTCAGCTCGCTGACGTTCTTCGCGCCCAGCCGCTCCAGGGCGGGCGACTCGACGCGGTGGGCCAGGATCGACCAGAAGGCGACCAGGTTGGCGTCGATGCCGGAGTGCGGCTGGACGTAGGCGTACTCGGCGCCGAACAGCTCGCGGGCGTGCTCGGCGGCGAGCGACTCCACCGTGTCGACGTTCTGGCAGCCGGCGTAGAAGCGGTGCCCGACGGTGCCCTCGGCGTACTTGTCGCTGAACCAGGTGCCCATGGTCATCAGCACGGCCGGCGAGGCGTAGTTCTCGCTCGCGATCAGCTTCAGGGAGGCCCGCTGGTCGGCGAGCTCCTGACGGGTGGCCTGCGCGATCCGCGGCTCGACCGAGGCGATGACCTCGAGGGCCTGCGAGTACGCGCTGCTGGAGAGGCGGGAGAGGTCGTCGCTCATGCGGCCCACCCTAGTGAGGTCTGCGGCCGGCGACCGCTTCCCCGCGGGTGCACCGGCGGTGTGACGTGGGACGCACCGCGACCGCAGGCCCGCGGCGCCGCGGGCGTAGCGTCTCGCATCATGGACAGCCGTCCCACCACATGAGATGTCGCCTTGTGAGCAGCACGTCCGGCCCTTGAGACTCCTTGACATGGTCTCCGCTGCAACGCACGCCTTCCTCGTGGTCCGCCGCCACGTGGACCTCGGGCGTACCCGCAGCTCGATGTGTCGCCAGCGCTGACGACGCCGACCCACGACCGACCGCCGCGCCGCCCCCGAGGCCGCGCCGCACACCAGCGCGAAGGACACACCTGTGACCGAGACCCCCGCCCGCCCTGCGCCGAAGCCCCGCCCCAAGCGTGGTGAGGGCCAGTGGGCCCTGGGCTACCGGGAGCCGCTCAACAAGAACGAGCAGTCGAAGAAGGACGACAACCCTCTGAACGTGCGGGGTCGGATCCTCTCGATCTACTCCAAGCGCGGGTTCGACTCCATCGATCCCGCCGACCTCCGCGGCCGGTTCCGCTGGATGGGCCTCTACACCCAGCGCGCCCCCGGCTTCGACGGCGGCAAGACCGCCACGGTGCCGGAGGAGGAGCTGGACGACCGCTACTTCATGCTGCGGGTCCGCTCCGACGGCCGGCTGCTCTCCCCCGCGGCGGTCCGCGCGCTCGGCACCATCGGCCAGGACTTCGCCCGGGACACCGCCGACGTCACCGACCGCGCCAACATCCAGTACCACTGGATCCGCATCGAGGACGTCCCGGCGATCTGGGACCGCCTCGACGAGGCCGGCCTCAGCTCGCTCGAGGCCTGCGGCGACTCCCCCCGCCCGTTCCTGGGCTCCCCCGTCGCCGGCGTGGCCACCGACGAGATCATCGACGGGACCTCGGCGCTCGAGGAGATCTTCGAGCGCTACATCGGCAACCCGGACTTCTCGAACCTGCCGCGCAAGTTCAAGACCGCCGTCACCGGCCACCCCTCGCACGACGTGTCGCCGGAGACCAACGACGTCTCCTTCGTCGGCACCGTGCACCCCGAGCACGGGCCCGGGTTCGACCTGTGGGTCGGCGGCGGCCTCTCCACCAACCCCATGCTCGCCCAGAAGCTGGGCGTGTGGATCCCTCTCGCGGACGTCCCGGACGTCTGGGAGGGCGTCGCCTCGATCTTCCGCGACTACGGCTACCGCCGGCTGCGCTCGCGGGCGCGGCTGAAGTTCCTCGTCGCCGACTGGGGCACCGAGAAGTTCCGCGAGGTCCTCGAGACCGAGTACCTCCGGCGCGAGCTGGTCTCCAACCCCTCGCCCGCCTCGCCGGTCGGGCACCGCGACCACATCGGCGTCCACGACCAGAAGGACGGCAAGAAGTACGTCGGCGTCGCGCCGACCGCCGGCCGGGTCTCCGGCACGATGCTGGCGCAGCTGGCCGACCTGATGGACACCCACGCCATCGCGGGCGCCCGCCTGACGCCGTACCAGAAGATCGTGCTCATCGGCGTCGAGCCCGCCGCCGTGGAGGAGGTCGTCGCCCGCCTCGACGAGATCGGCCTCTCGGCGCGCCCCTCGAACTGGCGTCGCAACACGATGGCCTGCACCGGCATCGAGTTCTGCAAGCTGGCGATCGTCGACACCAAGGAGCGTGCGCGCCGCCTGGTGGACTCCCTCGAGCAGCGCTTCCCCGACCTCGACACCCCGATCACGGTCAACGTCAACGGCTGCCCCAACGCCTGCGCCCGCACCCAGGTCGGCGACATCGGCCTCAAGGGCCAGCTGGTCATGCACGACGGCGAGCAGGTCGAGGGCTTCCAGGTCCACCTGGGCGGCGCGACCGGGCTGGAGGCCAACTTCGGCCGCAAGCTGCGCGCCCACAAGGTGACCAGCGCCGGGCTCGACGACTACATCACCGCGGTCGTCACCAACTACCTCGCCGACCGCACCGACGGGGAGACCTTCTCCGCGTGGGTGCACCGGGCCGACGAGGAGCTGCTGCGCGGCGAGCGACAGCTGGCGGCGAGCGCGTCATGAGCGAGCGCGCAGGAACGCCGTACCACTGCCCGTTCTGCGGCGAGGAGGACCTGCGCCCGCACGAGGTGGTCGCGGAGTCCGGCGAGGTCAGCAGCCCGCACGGCACCTGGGAGTGCCGCGGCTGCCTGCGCGCCTTCTCCCTGAAGATGCTCGGCATGGTCCGTCCCGGGTCGTCGGGGGTGGTCTCGTGACCGCCGCGACCACGACCTCGGCGCGCAACTACCGCGGCATCGAGACCGAGGGCCGCACGCCCGAGGAGCTGCGCGAGCTCGTCTCCCACTGGGGCGCCGAGCTCGAGCTGGCACCGGCCGAGGTGATCATCGAGTGGGCCGCCGCGACGTTCGGCGAGCGGTTCTGCGTGACCTCCTCGATGGGCGACGCCGCCCTCGCGCACCTCGCCTCGAAGGTCGTCCCCGGCATCGACGTGGTCTTCCTCGACACCGGCTACCACTTCGTCGAGACGATCGGCACGCGCGACGCCGTCGAGGCGACGATGGACGTCACCCTCCTCACCATCACGCCGCGCCAGACCGTCGCCGAGCAGGACGCCGAGCACGGCAAGGACCTCTACCGGACCGACCCGGACCTGTGCTGCAAGCTGCGCAAGGTCCAGCCGCTCGCCGACGCGCTGTCGGGGTACGACGCGTGGGCCACCGGCCTGCGACGCGCCGAGACCCACAACCGGGTGATCGCCCCGGTGATCGGCTGGGACGCCAAGAAGAGCAAGGTGAAGGTCTCGCCGCTCGCGCGCTGGAGCGACGAGCAGATGGAGCGCTACATCGCCGAGAACGGCGTGCTGGTCAACCCGCTCGTCTACGACGGCTACCCCTCCATCGGCTGCGCGCCGTGCACCCGCAGGGTCGCCCCCGGCGAGGACCCGCGCAGCGGCCGCTGGGCCGGCACGAACAAGACCGAGTGCGGGATCCACACGTGATCGCCCCTCGCACTCTCCCCACCCGGACCCCCGACAGCGTGGTCGGTCGTTCTCCCGTCATCGCCCCGTCCCGAAGGAGGCCGTCGTCATGACCGCTCCTGCCCTGGTGGCGCTGGCTCACGGCAGTCGTGACCCGCGCTCCGCCGCCACGATCACCGACCTCGTCGCCGAGGTCCGCTCCATGCGCCCGGACCTCCGCGTCGAGCAGGCGTTCCTCGAACTGTCCAAGCCGACGTTCGCGAAGGTCGTCGACAAGCTCGTGCGCGCCGGGCACGACGAGATCGTCGTCGTGCCGCTGCTGCTGACCGAGGCCCACCACGCCACCGTCGACGTGCCCCGCGCCATCGCCGAGGCGACCGAGCGGCACCCCGGCCTCCAGGTCCGCGCGACCGACGTCCTCGGCCTCGAGCCGTGCTTCCTCGAGGTCCTCGACGTGCGGATGCGCGAGGCGCTGCGCGCGGCCCGGGTCCGTGAGCTCGACGCGCTCGTGCTGGCCGCGGCCGGCACCTCCGACGCCCTGGCCAACCAGTCCGTCGCCCGTCTGGCGCGGCTGTGGGGCGCCCACCACAAGCTGCCGGTCACGGCCGCCTTCGCCTCGGCCGCTCCCCCGGCCGCCGGCGAGGCAGTCCGCGCGTTCCGCGCCGAGGGCCGTCGCCACATCGCGGTGGCGTCGCTCTTCCTGGCCCCGGGCTTCCTGCCGGACCGGGCAGCCGAGCTCGCCCTCGAGGCGGGCGCCGTCGCCGTCTCCGAGCCGCTCGGCGCGCACCCGGAGGTGGCCCGGACGATCCTCGCCCGGTACGCCGTCGGCGCCGTGGAGCTCGTGCCGGTGTGAGCAGGTGCGGTCGGGTGGTCGAGACCGCCCGACCGCCGGCACGACCGGATCCGCTGGGTTTCCGCAAGTCCCGGCGAAGTCGATGGTGCGCGGTGTCGCCCGGCCCTACGGTGGGGCGTCCGTTGTTCGCCAGCCCGGGTGCGTGTCGTTCACACCCGTTCCTGGCCGGGCCTCGGGCGTGAGCGCGCTGCTGCGGCAGACCTCACGGGCGGCCCGTCCCTCCGGGGGGCAGAGGTCGGGCCGCCCACCCAGCCACCGGAGCGCCGGTCGGTCCCTTCCGCTCCCCGGGATGACGGCCGCGGGGCGGCTCAGCCGACCAGGCAGCCCAGCAGGTGTGCGAGCTGGGCGGCCGGATCGCTGGTGACCCCGCCGTGGACCGGTCCGGGCTGGATCACCGTGCTCTTCGGCGCCTTCAGGAACCCGAAGCGCTGGCCGATCGGGTGGGCACCCGCCGCTCCCCCGCGGTCGTCCCCGGCGCAGACGCCCTCCACGAACCGCAGGGCGTCGCGCACCTGGTCGACGTCGATGCGCGGGTCCAGCGCACGGAGCCGGCCGGCGTCGACCTGCCACGCCACGTCGAGGTAGTCCGCAGCCTGGCAGTAGACCACCACGCCGACGTTGAGGAACTCCTCGCGGTCCACGCGCGGGACGCAGCGGAGCACGACGTACTGGTAGGCGAGGCGCGTCATCGGGCCCCCTCCCCGCTGCCGGGGAGCCAGGCCCGGGTGGCCAGGCGGGCGGTGAGGAACTCGACGTACGCCGCGCGCACGGCGTCCGGCGTCGACGCCCCCGGCACCGGCTCCAGCCAGGCGTCCGGCACCAGCGCCAGCACCTCGGGCAGGTCCTCGGGGCCGAGCAGGCCGCGGACCTCCGCGTCGGCGGCCGGCAGGTCGCCGGCGTGGGCGGAGAGCACGTGGTCGTCCATCCGCCACGGCTGCGCAGCGAAGCGCTCCGCGGCGCCGTCCTTCTCCAGCGCGCCGCCCGGCCACCCGTGGTGGAAGTAGAGCGACGCCCCGTGGTCGATCACCCACAGGTCGCCGTGCCAGACCAGCAGGTTCGGGTTGCGCCAGCTGCGGTCCACGTTGGCGCAGAACGCGTCGAGCCACAGCACCTTCGCGGCCACGTCCGCGGCGCTCGCCCCGCCCGCGGCCGGCTGGTCGTGGCCGGCGTCGTAGCCGAAGGAGCCGGGCAGGAAGTCCACACCGAGGTTGAGCCCGACGCTGGCGACCAGCAGGTCCTGCACCTCCTCGTCGGCCTCGTAGCGCGCGATCTCGGCGTCCAGGTCAAGCACCACCAGGCGCGGGGTGCGCAGCCCGATGCGGCGAGCCAGCTCCGCCACGACCACCTCGGCCACGAGCACCCGGACGCCCTGGCCGGCGCCGCGGAACTTGATGACGTAGGTGCCGAGGTCCTCGGCCTCGACGATCCCGGGGAGGCTGCCGCCCTCGCGCAGCGGCGTGACGTACCGGGTCACCGCGACGACCGGCAGGCCGGCCGCCATCAGTGGGCGAGGCCGCGGTCGCGGGTGACCAGCGGCGGCAGCGAGGACCACGGGAAGTCGATCCAGCGATCGGTACGGCGCCAGACGTACTCGGGGTTGACCACCGTCCACGGCTTCTCGTAGATGACGATCGAGCGCGCCTCGGCGACGTGGTCGGCGCAGAACTCCTGGACGACCCGCAGCGTCTTGCCGGTGTCGGCGACGTCGTCGGCGATGAGCACCTTGAGCCCCGAGAGGTCGACCGCCTCGGGGGTCGGTGGCAGCATCACCGGCATCTCGAGGCGCTCGTCGACGCCGGTGTAGAACTCGACGTTGATCGCGGAGAGGTTCTTGATGTCGAGGGCGTACCCCAGCCCCATCCCCAGGCCCAGTCCCCCGCGTGCGATGGAGAGGACGAGGTCCGGCTCGTACCCGTCGTCGACCACCTGCTGGGCCAGCTCGCGCACCGCGGTGCCGAACAGCTCGTAGGTCAGGACCTCGCGCTCGCGCTCGTCTGCCACGACGAGCATTCTGCACGGTCCGCCCGTCGACCGGTCAGTCCAGGTCCGCGTCGTCGGGCTCGTCGCGCCCGGCCCGGGCCAGCTCCTCGCGCACGACGCTGAAGGCCATCCCGCCGCCGTACCCCTTGCGGGCGAGCATCCCGACCAGCCGTCGGGTCGCGGTGGCGTCGTCGACGCGGGACAGCGACCGGAGCTTCTTGCGCACCAGGGCGCGGGCGGCCTGCTCCTCGTCCGCGGGGTCGATCTCGTCGAGCGCCTCGCGGGCGATCTCGTCGTCCACGCCCTTGCGGCGCAGCTCCTGGGCGAGCGCCCGGCGGGCCAGGCCCTTGCCCGGCTGGCGGCTGGCGATCCAGGCGCGCGCGAACGCCTCGTCGTCGACGAGACCGACCTCCTCGAACCGGTCGAGCAGGCGGTTCGCGAGCTCGACCGGCACGTCCTTGGCCTCGAGCTTGTCGGCCAGCTGCTTGCGCGAGCGGGCCTGGCCGGTCAGCTGGTCGAGCAGGATCTTGCGGGCCACCGCCTCCGGGTCGGCCGGCGGCCCGGCCGCCACCTCGTCCTCGGGCGGCGGCGCCGTCCGCGAGCGTCCGCGACCACCGCGCTGCCCGGTCCTGCCGGACCTCGCCCCGGACCTCGCTCGGCCGCGGGTCGAGCGCTGCGCGGCCTGCTCGGCCGGTCGGGAGCCCTGCTCGGCCTCCTCGGCCGTCCGCTCCGTCGGGGTGGATGCGCGCTGGGTCCAGGCATCCACCCCGTCGGAGACGTCACCGAGCCACGACGGGGGTGGCCGCTCGTCACGGAAGTCGGGCACGAGCCCTCCTCAGCGATCCGCTCAGAAGTCCTCGACGCCCACCGGCTGCGCCGGGAGCTCGGCCTCGGCATCGACGGTCGGGCCGACGCCGAGCTTCTCGAGGATCTTCTTCTCCAGCTCGTTGGCGAGGTCGGGGTTGTCGCGCAGGAAGTTCCGCGCGTTCTCCTTGCCCTGGCCGAGCTGGTCGCCCTCGTAGGTGTACCAAGCGCCGGCCTTGCGGACCAGGCCCGCCTCGACGCCGACGTCGATGAGGCCGCCCTCGCGGCTGATGCCCTTGCCGTACATGATGTCGAACTCGGCCTGCTTGAACGGCGGGGCGACCTTGTTCTTCACGACCTTGACCCGGGTCCGGTTGCCGACCATGTCGGTGCCGTCCTTGAGGGTCTCGATGCGCCGCACGTCGAGGCGGACCGAGGAGTAGAACTTCAGCGCGCGACCACCGGTCGTGGTCTCGGGCGAGCCGAACATCACGCCGATCTTCTCGCGCAGCTGGTTGATGAAGATCGCGGTGGTCTTGGAGTTGTTCAGCGCACCGGTCATCTTTCGCAGCGCCTGGCTCATCAGTCGGGCCTGCAGACCCACGTGGCTGTCGCCCATCTCGCCCTCGATCTCGGCACGCGGCACGAGCGCGGCGACCGAGTCGATGACGATCAGGTCCAGCGCGCCGGAGCGGATCAGCATGTCGGCGATCTCCAGGGCCTGCTCACCGGAGTCGGGCTGGGAGACGAGGAGGGCGTCGGTGTCGACGCCGAGGTTCTTGGCGTACTCCGGGTCGAGCGCGTGCTCGGCGTCGATGAACGCCACGATGCCGCCGGCGCGCTGGGCGTTGGCCACCGCGTGCAGGGCGACCGTCGTCTTTCCGGAGGACTCAGGACCGTAGATCTCCACCACGCGGCCGCGCGGCAGACCGCCGAGGCCGAGGGCGACGTCCAGGGCGATCGCCCCGGTCGGGATCACCTCGAGCGGGGCACGCGTCTCGTCACCGAGCCGCATGACCGAGCCCTTGCCGAACTGCCGCTCGATGTTGGCGAGCGCTGTGTCCAGCGCCTTGTCGCGGTCTCCACCAGCCATGGGGGTCTTCCTCGTCTCTCGTCGGGTTGCAGGCACGTCGACGACGCTAGAGCGAGCCACCGACAACGCCTGGTCAGCGTGCCGACTGCTGTGGACGACCTCGTCCAGCGTCATGCCTGTGGAGAGAATCTAGCCCGAACACCTGTTCGATCCACGCCCGCCACGCCGGTCCCGCGGGATCCGTCCGATCGTGCCGGCCACCACCCCCACCGCGACGAGGGCGGCGAGCACCAGCCACCCGGCGGTGTAGTCACGGTCCAGCAGCGTCGGGTTGTCCTCCCGCGCGCCGAACCGGCCGAGCACCGGCACGGCGAGCAGCGTGACCGAGCCGAGGACCACCAGGCCGACCGCCGCCGGCGCCCGGGCCGGTCGGGGCAGCCACCGGCTCGCGACCAGCCCGAGGACCAGCACGAGCGGGACGAGCAGCGCGTCGTGCAGGACCGCCCCGCCGAGCAGCCAGGTGCCGACGTCGACCAGGTCGGACTCGCGGGAGACGAGCAGCCACGCGCCGTACGTCGCCAGCAGCACGCCCACCGCGGCCAGCACGACCCGGACGCCGGCGGTCACGCCGACACCTCCAGCCGGTCGAGCCACTTGGTCTGCAGGACGCCGGGGCGGTTCGGCGCGATCAGCCGTGCCGGGAACCCGTGGTCGAGGGCCAGGGGCTCCCCGTCCAGCGCCAGCGCGACCAGTGTCCGGTCGTCGTCGGCGAAGCCGGCCTGCAGCACGGTCGTCCGGTAGGGGCCGGACTCCTGCAGCGACCGGACGAAGACGTCGCTGCCCTGCGGTACCCCGACGGCGTCGAGCAGGTCGCGCACCCGCACGCCGGTCCACGTGCCCGAGGCGCTCCACCCCTCGACGCAGGCGATCGGGAGCTCCTCTGTGCGCTGCTCGAGGCCGAGCAGTTCCTCGCGGGTCAACCGGACCGTCCGGTCGCCGTGGGCGACGGTCAGCGCCCAGCCCGGCGCGGTCGCGGTCGCGGTGACCCCGGCCGCGACGGCGGACTTGTTGACCGGCAGGTCCTGCGGCCCCTCCCCCGAGCGCACCCCCAGCACGGAGACGCGACGCAGCAGCGGCACCGCCGAGCCCGCCGTGGCTAGCGCGGCGACACCGACGGCGAGCCAGGTCGTGCGCAGCAGCCCGCGGCGGCTCAGCACCGCACCACCCGGCTCCTCCTCGAGCCGGCGTCCCAGCTCCGTGCGGATGAGCGGCAGCTTGACGGCGATGTGGAGCACGAGCGCGCCGACGGCCACCCAGGCGACGGCGTAGTGGCTGGTCCGGAAGGAGAACGACCACGGGTACCACTGCGCGGAGTTGGCCAGCCCGGTGACGAGCATGAAGACCGCGGAGGCCACCAGCACGAGGATCGAGAGCCGCTCGAGCGCGGTCACCGCCAGCCGGCGCAGGCCCCGCGGCGGACGCTGGAAGAAGCGCGGGTAGACCGTCCAGAGCTTGACGAGCAGCAGCGGGACCGCGACGGTCCCGGTGACCACGTGCAGCCCCTGGGTGACGCGGTAGCCCCACGACGGGCTCGTCGGGAACGGCACCGGCTGGGCGGGCTGCTGCGCGTAGTGGCTGAGCAGGCCGGTCAGGAAGCAGACGCCGAAGCAGACGCCGAGCGCGGAGCCGACCCGCGCCGCGACGGCCGGGCCGTGCAGCGGCGAGGTGAAGTCCTCCGGGGCCGGGGCCTTCACGAGCCGGTTCGTGCCGGTCCCGAGGGCGTCAGCACCGCGACCCACCGGCCGCCGTGCTCGGCGGTCTCGTGCACCTCCAGCCCGGCGGCCGCGGCGACCCTGTCGACGTCGTCCATGCCGAGCACGGCCCACCGGAAAGGCCGGCTGAGCGTACCGTCGCACTGCAGGCGCGCCCACGCCGCCGAGGACGGCACCCCCGGCGCGGCCAGCTCGACGACCACGCGGCCACCGGGCCCGAGCAGGTCGGCCGCGCGGGCGAGCAGCGCCTCGGGGTCGCCGCCGATGCCGACGTTGCCGTCAGCGAGCAGCGCGCTGCGCCAGCGGCCCTCCCCCGGCAGCGGGTCCGCCAGGACGTCGCGCCGCAGCGCGGCCACGCCCCGGTCGCGGGTCTGCCCCACGGCCTCGTGGACGACGTCGATGCCGAGGACGACGTGCCCCAGCCCGGCGAGCGCCGCCGCCATCCGGCCGGGGCCGCAGCCGATGTCGAGGGTCGGACCCTCGCAGTGGCCCAGGATCGCCAGGTCGTCGGCGTCGGCCTCGGCCGTCCAGGACTCCACCGGCAGCAGCTCGGGAGCCTCTCCGAGGCCCACCACGGCGCAGGGTTCGCCGCGCAGCGCGTGGGAGAAGACGGTCGAGAAGGAGTCGTCGCTCAAGGTCACCGGGCCACCTCCTGCCAGGTGTGGGCGAAGTGCGAGGACGGCGCCCCGGCCGCCACCGCCTCGGCGTCCGCGACGGTGTCCACGTCGCGCAGCACCGGCGCGAGCCCCACCGTCACGCCGGCGGCGACCAGCGCGGCCCGCGTGTCGTCGTACGTCGTCGGCGTGGACATCTCGACACCGACGAGCGCGCGGGCGTGCGCGGGGTCGCGGAGACCCAACACCCACCAGCCGCCGTCCTCCGCCGGCCCGAGCACGCCGTGGTGGGCGCCCAGCCCCTCGGCGACCTCCAGCAGCAGGTCGGCGGTGACCTGCGGGGTGTCCATGCCGACCTGCACGACCGGCCCGGGTCCCTCGGCGTGGGCGTGGGCGAGCCTGGCGGCGAAGTCCTCGCCGACCTGCGGCGTCACCCACCAGTCGGCCAGCCGGCGCTGGATCCGCTCACCGTGCACCGCCTCGTCGAGGTCGCCGGAGAGCGACAGGTGGCACTGCCGCGGACCGACGGCGTCAGCGCAGGCGGCGAGAGTGTCGAGCAGGGAGGCGGCGGCCACCTCGGCCGCTGCGTCCGCGCCGATGTCCTTGCCGAGCCGGGTCTTGACCAGGCCGGGGACGGGGGCCTTGGCGACGACGAGCACACGCGTCACTTCTCGAGCACCTTCCAGAAGTCTCGTGCGGCACGCAGCGTGCCGCGCACGGAGCCGGACACCTTCGACCGGGTGCCCTCGGCTCGGGGGTGGTAGGAGACGTCGCGCTCGGACACGCGCCACCCTGCGAGCGCCACCTTCTGCAGCAGCTCGACGGGGTAGCCGAAACGGCGGTCCTGGACGTCCAACGCGAGTAGTTCGGAGCGACCGGAGACCCGGATGGGTGCGATGTCGTGGACGTCGGTGCCGATCCGGCGCCGCAGCCAGGCGAGGATCACCGCGTTCCCGGCCCGGGCGTGCCAGGGCCAGACCCCGCGGCCCACCGGCCGGCGTCGTCCCACCGCCATGTCGTAGCGGCCCGAACGGACGTCCTCGAGCAGCGGGAGCAGCTCGGCGGGGTCGAACGACCCGTCGCCGTCCATGAACGCCACGTAGTCGTGGGTCGCCGCGAGCAGGCCGGAGTGCACAGCCGACCCGTACCCCGGCACCGGCTCGTGCACGACCGTCGCCCCCAGGCGCCGGGCCACGTCGGCGGTCCCGTCCGAGGAGCCGTTGTCCACGACGACGACGGCGAACTCCTCGGGGACGCGGGGCAGGAGGTCGGCGAGCGCAGGCGCCTCGTCACGGCAGGGAAGGACCAGGTCGCACACGGGCATGGGGGACAACCTAGGCGGACTGCTCAACGTGCGGGCCCGTCCGTAGGGTCTGGCCATGACCGCGACACGCCGTGCCGCCCTCGGACTCGTCCTCGCCGTCGCGCTCGTCGCGGTCGCCTTCGCAGTACCTCGCTGGGCCGACTGGGAGGTGTGGCCGCGCGCCCCGCGCTCGATGTCGGACCTGGCGATCCCGCCGCTGCACGGGCTGTGGGAGCCGAAGTGGTTCGGCCCGGGCACGGTGCCGGCGCTCGTGCTCGCCCTGCTGGGGTGCCGGTACGCCGTCGGCCTCGCGGGCCGGCTGCCCTGGCGGCGCCTGCTGACGGCGTCGTACGTCGCGGCGCTGGCGTGGATGCTCGCCCTCGCGCTCGTCGACGGCGAGTCGGGGCTGACCCGGGTGCTGGGCAGCGACGTGGAGTACCTCCCCACCGCCCGCGACGTCGACGACGTCGGCGAGCTGCTGCGCACCTACGTCGACCGGATCCCGTACGACGCGGCGCCGGACAACTGGCCCACGCACGTCGCCGGGCACCCGCCGCTGGCGCTGCTGTTCTTCGTCGGCCTGGTGCGGATCGGGCTCGGCGGGGACCTGGCCGCGGCACTGGTCGTCGTGGTGCTCGCCGCCGCGACCGCCCCGCTGGTGCTGGCGACGGTCCGCGTGCTCGGCGCCGAGGGGGCCGCCCGACGGGCGGCGCCGTTCCTGGTGCTCACCCCGGCCGCGGTCGTCATGGCGGTCTCGGCAGACGCGCTCTTCGGGGCGGTGGCGGCCGCGGGACTGCTGTGCCTGGCGCTCGGCGCCACCCGCCCCGCCGACCGGCGCCGGGCGGCCGTCGCCTGGTCGGTGCTCGCCGGTCTCCTGCTCGGCTGCTGCGTGATGCTGTCCTACGGCCTGGGGCTGCTCGCGTTCCTCGCGGTCGCCGTCCTCGTGCTCGCCCGCTCCTGGCTGCCGCTGCCGGTGGCGGCCGCGTCGGCGCTGGTGGTGGTGCTCGGCTTCGCGGCGGGCGGATTCGCGTGGTGGGAGGCCTACCCGGTCCTCAACGACCGGTACTGGGAGGGCATCGCGGCGGACCGCCCGGCGGCCTACTGGATGTGGGGCAACCTCGCCGCCCTCCTCGTCTGCACCGGTCCCCTGCTCGGCGCCGGGCTCGCGTCGGTGCGCCGCACGTCGTTCCGGCGGCCCGACCTGGTCGTGGTCCTGCTCGCCGGCGCCGCGCTGCTCGCCGTCGCCGCGGCCGACCTGTCCCGGATGAGCAAGGCCGAGGTCGAGCGGATCTGGTTGCCGTTCGTCCCCTGGATGGTGCTCACCACCGCGCTCCTGCCGGAGCGGTGGCGGCGCTGGGGCCTGGGGCTGCAGGTGGCGTTCGCGCTGCTCGTTCAGCACCTGCTCTACACGAGCTGGTGAGGCCTGCTTCCCGGGGGAATCCGGTGCTTCTCAGGGGATGCATCGCCTGAGGAGTGCCAGAATCCCCGGGGCCCCGGGGATTCCGACACCCGCCTCACGCCCGCAGCGGCGCCGTCGCGAACTCCGCCAACCCGTCCTCGGGGCGGACCTGGGCGGAGAAGCCGAGCCCGGAGCGCGCCCGCTCGGGCGAGGCGACGACGTGGCGGACGTCGCCGAGCCGGTAGCCGCCGGTCACCTCGGGCTCGATGGCGTCGCCCGTCCGGGCCGCCGTGCCGCGCGCGACGAGCCGGGCGACGTCGAGGATCGGCACCGGCTCCCCCGAGCAGACGTTGTACGCCGCCCAGTGGCCGCCGCCCGCACCGGCGACCGCGTCGACCGCCGCCACGTTGGCGCGGGCGACGTCGTCGACGTGGACGAAGTCACGCATCTGGCCGCCGTCCTCGAAGACCTTCGGAGCCACGCCGCGCTCGAGCGACGAGCGGAACATCGCCGCGACCCCGGAGTACGGCGTGTCCCGCGGCATGCCGGGCCCGTAGACGTTGTGGTAGCGCAGCGCCACCGCGGCGGCGTCGGCCTGCCGCACCCACGCGGCGGAGTAGTGCTCCTGGGCGAGCTTGCTGGCGGCGTACGTGCTGCGTGGTTCGAGCCGGGCGTCCTCGTCGACGGTCTCCCAGGTCAGCGGGCGGCCGCAGGTGGCGCAGTGGTTCTCGAAGTCGCCGCCGTCGAGCGCCTCGCGGCTGCGGGGCGGCGGGGTCTGCACGCCGTGCTCGGGGCAGGCGTAGCGGCCCTCGCCGTAGACGACCATCGAGGAGGCCAGCACCAGCCGGTCGACGCCCGCCTCGTGCATGGAGGCGAGCAGCGCGGCCGTCCCGAGGTCGTTGTGGCCGGCGTAGAGCGGCAGGTCGGAGACGGTGACGCCGGCCCCGACCAGGGCGGCCTGGTGGCACACGACGTCGACGCCGCGCAGCAGGTCGGTCCACTCGGCGGCGTCGCGGACGTCGAGCCGGTGGGTGCCCTCGGGCGGCTCCGCCTCGCCGTGGGCGTTGTCGAGCATCACGTCGACCCGGACGATCTCGTCGCCGCGCTCCTCGAGCCGACGACCGATGGCGGTGCCGATGAACCCGGCCGAGCCGGTGAGCAGGACGCGCATCACGGCACCTCGTAGGTCAGGTCGATGCCGTCGGCCCAGGTGCTGCACTCGCACCCGTCCGGGTCGGGCAGGGAGCCCACGACGCCGGTCAGCAGCCCCTTGAGCCGCTCGAGGTTGGCCTTGAACAGCGCGAAGACCTCCTCCTGCCCGACACCGGAACCGGACTCGACGCCGGCGTCCATGTCGGTCACCAGCGCGATCGCGGTGTAGCACTGCCGCATCTCGCGCGCGAGCGCCGCCTCGGGGGCGCCGGTCATGTTGATCAGGTCCCAGCCCTGCGCCGCGTAGTGCTGCGACTCGGCGCGGGTGGAGAACCGCGGGCCCTCGACGACCACCATGGTGCCGCCGTCGCGGATGCCGTCGCCGGCCGCGACGACGGTCTCGCGGAGCCGTGAGCAGTAGGGGTCGGCGAAGGGCAGGTGCACGGCCCCGCTGTCCACGAAGCTGCCCACCCGGCGGTGCGTGCGGTCGACGAGCTGGTCGGGCACGACGACGTCACCGGGAGCGACGGTCTCCCGCAGGCCGCCGACCGCGCACGGCGCGAGCACCTGCCGGACGCCCAGCGAGCGCAGCGCCCAGGCGTTGGCGCGGTAGTTGATGCCGTGCGGCGGGTGCGCGTGGTCCCCGCCGTGGCGCGGCAGGAACGCCACCCGTCGGCCCGCGACGGTGCCCACCGCCAGCGGCGCGGAGGGCGCGCCGTACGGCGTGTCGACGGTGAGCTCCTCGGGGTCGTCGAGGAAGGAGTAGAAGCCGGTGCCGCCGATGACGGCCACCTCTGCGCGCGCGTTCATGGCGCCACTGTGCCCGGTCGGGCGCTGCTCGACGCGGGTGGCGTCACTTCTCGCTGGGCGGCAGGCCGAGCGCGGACCACACCGCGGCCCAGACCTGCTTGGGCGCCACGCCGGCGTCGAGCGCCTCGCGCGCGGTCCGGCCACCCAGCTCGGCCATCACGAACTGGTCGGCCCACACCTCGTAGTAGCCCGCACCCAGCGCGCGCTCCAGCCGCGCCCAGAACTCGGTGTGTCGCATGGGCCCATCATCGCCGCCGGGCCAACTCGGGCGACGCGCCGGGTCAGCCCGCCCGCACGTCCCAGAGGTGGTGGACCAGGTCGTGGAGGTGGTAGCGGCCGAACGTGTCGACGGTGAACTCGCTGCCGTTGTCGCGCAGGCCGCGCCGCTCCCAGGCACCGGCCGGCACCGCGTCGTATGCCGCGGCGACGGTCTCGGCGGCGGCCAGCAGCTCCTCGCGGACGACCGCGGGGTCCTGCAGGTCGTACCGCTCCTCGAGGGCGGTCGCGTCCTGGTCCCAGTTCGGGAAGGTCGGGTCGTCCTGGGTCAGCATCAGGTCCAGCCGCTCGGCGAAGAGCCGGTCGACGTCGCGCACGTGGCAGGCGTACTCGGCCGGCGACCAGGTGCCCGGGTCGGGCCGCTCGGTCGCCGCCGGGTCGGCCAGCACGACCGCCCACGCCGCGGCGTTGTCGCGCACCAGCGCGCCGAGCCGTCCGCGGTCCACCGACGCGGCGTCGTACCCGCACTCGGGGCAGGGACGGTCGAGCACCCAGGTCCAGTCCTTGGTGTCGGGCTCGAGGGGTGCGGCGGCGCCGGGCGCGGTCAGGGGCGTGTCCATGCGCGCCATCCTCGCGGGCCGGGGCCGGGGGCGCCGCCGACTTCCTGCCGATCTCCGCCAGGATGGCGCCATGCTGGTCCGTCCCGCCACCGCCGCCGACCTGCCCGCCGTCGCCGCGGTCTACGACCACCAGGTGGTGACCGGCGTGGCGACCTTCGACCTCGAGCCGCAGGGCACGGCGTACTGGGAGCACCGGCTGGCCGCCCTGGGGTCCGGCGACCACCTCCTGGTCGCCGAGGAGGACGGCGGGGTGCTCGGGTACGCCGCGTCCGCGCCGTACCGCCCGCGGCCGGCCTACGACCGCACCCGCGAGGTGTCGGTCCACCTCGCCGACGCGGCCAGGGGCCGGGGCGTCGGCAGCGCGCTGTACGACGACCTGCTCGGGCGGCTCCGCGCGGACGGCGTGCACACCGCCCTCGCCGTCATCGCCCTGCCCAACCCGGCCAGCGTCGCGCTGCACCGGCGCTGCGGCTTCACCTCCGCGGGCGTCCTGCGCGAGGTCGGCTTCAAGCACGACCGCTGGATCGACACCGAGTGGTGGCAGCTGCGGCTCTGACGCGGACCCGACGCCGCGGCTCAGCCGCCCGGGAGCACGACGGTGATGCCGGGCGTCGCGGCACCGGGGGTCCCCAGCGCGGCGAGGGCTGCGGGCGCCTCGTCGAGCGTGATCCTGCGGGTGACGAGGGCTGCGGGGTCCAGGGTGCCGGCGGTGACCAGGTCGAGCATGGCGGGGTACTCGCGTGCGGACATGCCGTGCGACCCGAGGACCGCCAGCTCCTGGGCGACGACGACATCCATGGGCAGGGCGGTGGCGGCCTCCGTCCCGAGCAGGAGCCCGACCTGGACGTGGCGCCCCCGTCGGCGCAGGGAGCGGACCGACGCCGTGGCGGTGACCGGCGACCCGACGGCGTCGAGCGAGACGTGCGCGCCGCCGTCGGTGAGGTCGCGGACCGCATCGGCGACCGACGCGACGGCTGCGGGGTCGACCACCTCGGCGCCCAGCCGGCGTGCGGCGTCGCGGGCGGCCGGGTCCAGGTCCGTGGCGACCACGTGGGCGCCGAGCGCGACGCCGATCACCACCGCCGAGAGTCCCACGCCGCCGCATCCGTGGACGGCCAGCTGCTGACCGGCGCGGAGCTCGCCGTGGGCGTGCAGGGCGCGGAACGACGTAGCGAACCGGCACCCCAGCGCCGCCGCCGCGTCGAGGCCGATCCCGTCGGGCACGCGCACGAGGTTGGTGTCCGCGGCCGGGACGGCGACCCGCTCGGCCCAGGACCCGGCGTAGGTGAAGCCCGGCTGCACCTGGTCGGGGCACACCTGGTGCTCCCCCGCCGCGCACCACGAGCACCGTCCGCACGCGACGACGAACGGCACGGTCACCCGGTCGCCAGCCGACCACCGGGTGGTGCCCGCGCCGACCTCCACGACGGTCCCGGCCAGCTCGTGGCCGGGGACCATGGGGAGCGGCACGGGGTCGTGGCCCTGCCAGGCGTGCCAGTCCGAGCGGCACACCCCCGTCGCCGCGACCTGGACGACCACGCCGTCGGCCGGGCAGGCCGGCTCGGCCACGTCCTCGACGGCCGGCGTCGCGGCGTGCTCGCGGTAGACCACGGCTCTCATGGCGCGGAGCCTAGTGAGGGAGCGACCGGCGGCCGCGCCGGGCGCGGGTCAGGCGCCGGTCGGGGTGTGGCTGGCCTGCTCGGAGGTGCGCGGCCCGGTCTGCTCGGACTCCTCCTGCGTGCCCTCGGGGTCCTGGGTCCGCTCGTCGGACTCCTCGAGGATCGCCTCGGCCTGCGCCTCCGGGTCGGCGCTGCCGGCGGCCTCCTCCTCGGGCAGGAGCTCGGCACGGCGGTCGATGCGCGCCTGGTCGGCGGCGTCGTGGTCGTGGTGGCTCTGCTGCTCGCTCATGCTCCCGAACGTACCCGGGCAACGGTCCCCGCAAGCGCCGCCGGACCACTGTCGGTGCCCTGAGCGAGGATGGACGCATGCCCGAGGCACCCGATCCGCTGGCACGGTTCAGCGACGCGACCCGCACCTGGTTCGGTGCGGCGTTCGCCGCGCCCACGCCGGCGCAGGCGGGGGCCTGGGAGGCGATCGGCGCGGGCCGCCACGCGCTGGTCGTGGCACCGACCGGGTCCGGCAAGACGCTCTCGGCGTTCCTCTGGTCGCTCGACCGGCTGCTCAGCGGGCCGCGCCCGGACGACAAGCAGAAGCGGTGCCGCGTCCTCTACGTCTCCCCGCTCAAGGCGCTCGCCGTCGACGTCGAGCGCAACCTGCGCACGCCGCTGATCGGCATCCGCCAGACCGCCGACCGGCTCGGGACGCAGGTCCCCGAGGTCACCGTGGGCGTCCGCTCGGGCGACACCCCGGCCGCCGACCGGCGCAAGCTGGTCACGAACCCGCCCGACATCATGATCACGACGCCGGAGTCGCTGTTCCTGATGCTCACCTCCCAGGCCCGGGAGTCGCTGCGCGGGGTGGAGACCGTCATCGTCGACGAGGTCCACGCGGTCGCGGGCACCAAGCGCGGCGCGCACCTCGCGCTCACCCTCGAGCGGCTCGACGCGCTCCTCGACCGGCCGGCGCAGCGCGTCGGGCTGTCCGCGACCGTCCGACCGCTCGAGGAGGTCGCCCGGTTCCTCGGCGGCTCCGCGCCCGTCGAGATCGTCTCGCCGCCGTCGGCCAAGGAGTGGGACCTCCGGGTCGTGGTCCCGGTCGAGGACATGACCGCTCCCGAGCAGTACGACGAGGACTCCGAGGACCCCGGCCGCGCGCAGTCGATCTGGCCGCACGTGGAGGAGCGGGTGGTCGACCTGATCGAGCAGCACCGCTCGACGATCGTCTTCGCCAACTCCCGCCGCCTCGCCGAGCGGTTGACCGCCCGGCTCAACGAGATCGCCACCGAGCGCGCCGCTCCGCCGCCGGAGGCGCTCGAGCGGCAGACCGGGGGCGGACCGACCGGCCCGCCCGCCCAGGTGATGGCCCAGTCCGGCTCCTCCCGGCCGGTCTCGGCCGACGACCCGTACGCCACGGTCGTGGCCAAGGCCCACCACGGCTCGGTCTCCAAGGACCAGCGGGCGCTGATCGAGGACGACCTCAAGCGCGGACGGATCCCCGCCGTGGTCGCGACGAGCAGCCTCGAGCTCGGCATCGACATGGGCGCGGTCGACCTCGTCGTGCAGATCGAGTCGCCGCCCAGCGTGGCCAGCGCCCTGCAGCGGGTCGGCCGCGCCGGGCACCAGGTCGGCGAGGTCTCCCGCGGCGTGCTGTTCCCCAAGCACCGGGGCGACCTGGCCCAGACCGCGGTGGCCGTCGAGCGGATGCGCACCGGCGCGATCGAGTCGCTGCGCGTGCCGGCGAACCCCCTCGACGTCCTGGCCCAGCAGGTCGTCGCGGCGACCGCGATGGAGCCGTGGCAGGTCGACGAGCTCTTCGAGCTGGTCCGGCGCACCGCCCCGTTCGCGCAGCTGCCGCGCTCGGCGTACGAGGCGGTGCTGGACCTGCTGTCGGGCCGCTACCCCTCCGACGAGTTCGCCGAGCTGCGCCCGCGCATCGTGTGGGACCGCGTCACCGGCACGCTCACCGGCCGTCCCGGCGCCCAGCGGCTGGCCGTGACCAGTGGCGGGACGATCCCGGACCGCGGTCTCTTCGGGGTCTTCCTCGTCGGCGGCGAGGGCCCCGGCAAGCGGGTCGGCGAGCTCGACGAGGAGATGGTCTACGAGTCGCGCGTCGGCGACATCTTCGCGCTCGGCGCGACGAGCTGGCGGATCGAGGACATCACCCACGACCGGGTGCTGGTGACCCCGGCGCCGGGCATCCCGGGGCGCCTGCCGTTCTGGAAGGGCGACGCCCCCGGCCGTCCCGCCGAGCTCGGCGCCGCGATCGGAGCCTTCACCCGCGAGCTCGGCTCGCTCCCGCCGGCGAAGGCGGAGCAGGTGGCCCGCGACCGCGGCCTCGACGAGTACGCCGCCGGCAACCTGGTGACCTACCTCCACGAGCAGCTCGAGGCGACCAACACGCTGCCGAGCGACCGGACCATGGTGGTCGAGCGCTTCCGCGACGAGCTCGGCGACTGGCGGCTGGTCCTGCACTCCCCCTTCGGCATCCCGGTGCACGCCCCGTGGGCGCTGGCGATCAACGCGCGGCTGCGCGAGCGGTACGGCGTGGACGGCCAGGCGGTCGCCTCCGACGACGGCATCGTCATCCGGATCCCCGACACCGACGCCGACCCTCCGGGTGGCGACGTCGTGGTCTTCGAGGCCGAGGAGACCGAGGACCTGGTCACCACGGAGGTGGGCGGCTCCGCGCTGTTCGCCTCGCGCTTCCGCGAGTGCGCCGCGCGGGCGCTGCTGCTCCCCCGCCGGGACCCGGGCCGCCGTTCCCCGCTGTGGCAGCAGCGGCAGCGGTCCGCCGCCCTGCTCGAGGTCGCCTCGAAGTACCCCTCCTTCCCGATCGTCCTCGAGGCCGTGCGCGAGTGCCTCCAGGACGTCTACGACCTGCCGTCCCTGGTGGCGCTCATGCGCAGCGTCGACCGGCGCGAGGTGCAGGTGGTCGACGTCTCGACGCACGCGCCGTCGCCGTTCGCGCGAAGCCTGCTCTTCGGGTACGTCGCGCAGTTCATGTACGAGGGCGACTCCCCGATCGCCGAGCGGCGGGCGGCCGCCCTCTCCCTGGACCAGGGGCTGCTCGCGGAGCTGCTCGGTCGCGCGGAGCTGCGCGAGCTGCTCGACCCCGACGTGCTGGCCGAGGTGGAGGCCGAGCTCCAGCGCGTCCACCCCGACCGCCGCGCCCGCGACGCCGAGGGGGTGGCCGACCTGCTGCGCGGGCTCGGCCCGCTCAGCACGGCCGAGGTCGCCGAGCGCTGCGTCGACGGCGCCGACGTCACCGCCTGGCTCGGTGCGCTCGCGGACTCCCGGCGGACCACCCAGGTGCGCATGGCCGGTGAGGAGCGCTGGTCCTCGATCGAGGACGTCGGTCGGCTGCGCGACGGCCTCGGCGTGGCGGTGCCGCCCGGGACCCCCTCGGCGTTCACCGAGCCGGTCGAGGACCCCCTCGCCGACCTCGTCTCCCGCTACGCCCGCACGCACGGCCCGTTCACGACCGAGCAGTGCGCCGACCGGCTCGGCCTCGGGCAGGCCGTCGTCCGGCACACCCTGCAGCGGCTGGCCGGCCAGGGCCGCGTCCTCGACGGTGAGTTCCGTCCCTCCGGGTCCGGGTCGGAGTGGTGCGACGCCGAGGTGCTGCGCCGGCTGCGCCGCCGCTCGCTCGCGCGGCTGCGCAAGGAGGTCGAGCCGGTCGAGCCGGCCGCCCTCGGCCGCTTCCTCACCGCGTGGCAGCACGTGGACACCGGGTCCGGCCGGGGCCCGCGCGGCGTCGACGGCGTCCTGACCGTCATCGAGCAGCTGGCCGGCTGCCCGGTGCCGGCCTCGGCGCTGGAGCCGCTGGTGCTCTCTGCCCGGGTCCGCGACTACGAGTCCTCCTACCTCGACGAGCTCACCGCGTCCGGGGAGGTGCTGTGGGCCGGCCACGGCGCACTCCCGGGCTCCGACGGATGGATCTCGCTGCACCTGGCCGACTCCGCCCACCTGACCCTGCCCGAGCACGAGCCGTTCGAGCACTCCGAGCTGCACCAGGCGCTCCTCGACGCGCTCGCCCCCGGCGGCGCGTACTTCTTCCGCCAGCTCGCCGACACCGTCACCGCGTCGGTCGGCAGCACCCCGGACCCGGCGGTGTCGGCGGCGCTGTGGGACCTGGTCTGGGCCGGCCGGATCAGCAACGACACGCTGACCCCGGTGCGCGCGCTGGTGCGCGGCGGGTCGGCCAGCCACCGGACCAAGCGCTCGGCGCCCCGCGTGCGGATGTCCCAGACCACCCGCGGCCGGATGCCGGCCCGGACCGGCCCCCCGGAGACCGCCGGTCGCTGGGCGGTCCTCCCCGAGATCGACGACGACCCCACCCGGCGTGCGCACGCCACCGCCGAGCGGCTCCTGGACCGGCACGGCGTGGTCATCCGCGGAGCGGTCGTGAGCGAGCGGATCCCGGGCGGCTTCGCGGCGGCGTACAAGGTGCTGTCGGTCTTCGAGGACTCCGGCCGCTGCCGGCGCGGCTACTTCGTCGACGGCCTGGGCGCCGCACAGTTCGGCACCTCGGGGGCGATCGACCGCCTCCGGACCTTCTCCGAGCTCCCGCCCGACGCCAAGCCGGTGGCGGTCGCACTGGCCGCGACGGACCCGGCGAACCCGTACGGCGCCGCGCTGCCCTGGCCCGAGCGCGTGGTCGACAGCGACGCCGCCGACGGGAGGACCGCCGCCGGCCACCGGCCGGGCCGCAAGGCCGGCGCGATGGTGGTGCTCGTCGACGGCGTGCTGACGATGTACGTCGAGCGGGGCGGCCGCACGCTGCTGACCTGGACCGACGAGGAGGACCGGCTCACGCCGGCCGCGCAGGCGCTCGCCGAGGCCGCGCGGCGGGGCTCGCTCGGCCGGCTGACCGTCGAGCGCGCCGACGGCGAGCAGCTGCTCGGCTCGGGCTCCACGCCGCTGCGCGAGGCGCTGACCGCGGCCGGGTTCGTCTCGACGCCCAAGGGGCTACGGCTACGGGGCGCCGGTGCCTGAGGGCGACACCGTCTACCGCGCCGCCCGGCTGCTGGACCGCAGCCTGTCGGGCCACCGGCTGCTCCGGACCGACTTCCGGGTGCCGCAGCACGCGACGGTCGACCTCGCCGGGTCGACGGTCGTGCGCACCGTCTCGCGGGGCAAGCACCTGCTCACCCGGATCGACGGCGACCAGGGCAGCTGGACGCTGCACACCCACCTGAAGATGGAGGGTGCCTGGCGGGTCCACAAGCCGGGCGAGGGGTGGAAGCGGCCGGCCCACCAGGCCCGCGTCGTGCTGACGACCGACGACCGGGTGGCGGTGGGCTTCTCGCTCGGCATCGTCGAGCTCGTGCCCACCGCCGAGGAGGACTCCGTGGTCGGGCACGTGGGGCCCGACCTGCTCGGCCCGGACTGGGACGAGGAGGAGGCGCTGCGGCGGCTGCGGGCCGAGCCGGAGCGCCCGCTCGGCGAGGCGCTGCTCGACCAGCGCAACCTGGCCGGCATCGGCAACATGTACATGGCCGAGCTGTGCTTCGTCTCGGGCGTGCACCCGCGTGACCCGGTCGGCTCGGTGGCCAACCTCCCGCGACTGGTGCGCCGCGGGAAGCAGATGCTCGAGCTCAACAAGGAGCGAGCGGTCCAGTCCACCACCGGCGACCTGCGCGAGCGGGAGCGGATGTGGGTCTACCGGCGCGACAGGTCACCGTGCCGGCGGTGCCGCACGCCCATCGCGGTGGCGATGACCGGGCCCGCCGGGCGCGAGCGCGCGGCGTACTGGTGCCCGAGCTGCCAGCCGGAGCGGTCGCAGGACTGAGCCGCGGTCGAGCCGGGGACCGTCAGGCGGCGGAGGCGACGACCTCGCCGGCGCTGCGGTGGGCGGCGACCTTGCTGGCGGTGATCGGGATGGGGGCCAGCGCGGCCTCCTCGACGGCGACCGCGTGCGAGACGTCGCGCAGGACGTCGCTCAGCGGCACGTCGAGCGCCCCGCAGAGCGAGGCGAGCAGCTCGGAGGAGGCTTCCTTCTGGCCGCGCTCGATCTCAGAGATGTACCCGAGGCTCACCCGGGCCTCGGCCGACACCTGCCGCAGGGTCATCCCGCGCTGCATCCTGTGCTCGCGGAGCACGTCGCCGAGCAGCCGACGAAACAGCACCATGCGGGTTCCCCTTCCTGGTCGGTTGGTCAACGCTACCCGATCGCGGTTTCTTCCGTGCCCAGCATGTCCTCGAGCGCCGACAGTGCCTGCTGCACCGTCAGGTCCTGGATCGTGACGCGGTCGCCGCCGAGCTCGAGCTCGACGGCCTCGAGCAGCCCGGGGCCGGAGAGGCCGACGAAGACGGTGCCCGCCGGCTTGCCCTCCTGCTCGCCCGGTCCGGCGACGCCGGTGGTCGACACGCCGTACGTCGCGCCGGTCAGCTTGCGGACGCCGACCGCCATCGCGCGGGCGCACTCGGCCGAGACGACGCCGTGCTCCTCGATGACCTCGTCGGACACCTCGAGCAGGCTGTGCTTGAGCTCGGTGGCGTAGGTGACCACGCCGCCGAGGAACGTCTCGGACGCGCCCGGCGTCTCGGTGAGCTTCACCGCCAGCCGGCCACCGGTCAGCGACTCGGCCGAGGAGATCGTGTGCCCACTGGCACGCAGCAGCAGGTGGACGCGGGCGGCGACGTCGATCACGCAGCGATCGTAGGCGGCCACCGGTGGTCCCGTGCGCCGGGGCCTCCCCGGTGGGTCGGCACCCGTAGCCTCGCCGCATGCCGCTGCCGATCGAGGACTACGCGCTCATCGGGGACCGCCGCACCGCCGCGCTCGTCGGCACCGACGGCTCCGTCGACTGGCTGTGCCTGCCCCGCTTCGACTCCCCCGCCTGTCTCGCGGCGCTCCTCGGCACCCACGAGCACGGCCACTGGCAGCTCGTCCCGGAGGGCGTCTACAGCACCGAGCGCCGCTACGTCGGTGCCTCGGCGGTGCTGGAGACGACGTTCACGACGGCCGACGGCGTGGTGAGGCTGACCGACCTGATGCCCCGCGGCGACGGCCAGGCCGACGTCGTACGACGCGTGACCGGCGTGCGCGGCACCGTCCGGATGCGTCACGAGTGGCGGATCCGGCTCGACTACGGCGCCGTCCACCCGTGGGTCCGCCGGCAGCACATCCACGGCACGGAGGCGATCGTGGCCATCGCAGGCCCCGACCAGCTCGTCCTGCGGGGTCCCCGTCTCCCCCGCGCCAGCGACCACAGCCACAACGACGCCTTCGACGTCTCGGCGGGCGAGGAGCTGACGTTCTCGATGACCTGGCTCCCCTCGCACGTCGACGTGGAGGAGCTCGAGGAGGTCGAGGACCGGGTCGCGCGCAGCATCGCGGAGGACGAGGAGTGGGCTCGCGCGTGCCGGTCCGACCTCCCGCACGCCGCCCTGGTGCAGCGCTCGCTGCTGACCCTGCGCCTGATGACCCACGAGGTCACCGGCGGCATCGTCGCCGCGCCCACGACCTCGCTGCCCGAGGAGATCGGCGGCGAGCGCAACTGGGACTACCGGTTCTGCTGGCTGCGCGACGCGGCCCTCACGATCACCTCCCTCATCGACGCCGGCTACACCGAGGAGGCGATGCTCTGGCGGGCGTGGCTGCTGCGCTCGGTCGCGGGCGACCCCGAGGACCTGCAGATCATGTACGCCGTCGACGGCGCCCGCCGGCTGACCGAGCACGAGCTGCCGCACCTGCCGGGGTACGCCGGCTCGCTGCCGGTGCGGATCGGCAACGGCGCCGCCGTCCAGCAGCAGCACGACGTGCTCGGCGAGGTGATGGACGCGCTGGAGCGGGTCCGGACCGCTCGCGGGAGGGCCGACGACGACGCCTGGGCGCTGCAGCGGGCGCTGGTCGACGACCTCGGCAAGCACTGGCGGGAGCCCGACCACGGCATCTGGGAGATCCGCGGCGAGCCGCGCCACTTCACCCACTCCCGGGCCATGGTGTGGGTCGCCTTCGACCGCGCCGTCAAGGCGGTCGAGCTCCACGGCCTCGACGGGCCGGTCGAGGAGTGGCGGCGCATCCGTGACGAGGTGCGCGAGGAGGTCCTGACCCGCGGGTGGAACGAGGCGAAGGGCACCTTCACCCAGCACTACGACACCGACGCGGTCGACGCCTCCCTCCTCGTCCTGCCGCTCGTCGGGTTCCTGCCCGGCGACGACCCCCGCATCCTCGGGACGATCGCGGCGGTCGAGCGGGAGCTGATGCGCGACGGGCTGCTGCTGCGCTACCGCACCGAGACCGGCGTCGACGGCCTCGCCGGGGACGAGCACCCCTTCCTCGCCTGCTCGTTCTGGCTGGTCTCGGCTCTCGCGCTGGCCGGTCGGACCGACGACGCCCGCGCCCTCTTCGACCGCCTCGCTGCGCTGGCCAACGACGTCGGCCTGCTCGCCGAGGAGTACGACCCCGTCGCCTGCCGGATGACGGGCAACTTCCCCCAGGCGTTCAGCCACCTGACCCTGGTGCAGGCCGCGCTCGTCCTCGCCGACGTCGCCGACGTCGCCGACGTCGCCGGCTGACCGGCCGCTGACCCGGGTTCGCTCCTGGACCACCGTGATCGTTCAATTGAACGATCACGGTGGCGTGGAAGCGCTTGCACGGCTGCTGCGGGCACCCGGATCGTTCAATTGAACGATCCGGGTGGCCGCAGCGCCCGCAGGACGCGCAGACGGGGGCCGGCCCGCGTGGGCCGACCCCCGTCGTGGTCGTGCTGGCGGGCTACTTCCCCGCGACCACGGTGATCGTGCGGGTGATCGTCCTGGCCGCCACGTCGCCGCGGCCGTTGTAGGTGATCGTCAGCGTCTTCTCACCGGCGCCGCCGAACGGCCACAGCCGGACGCTGGCCTTGCCGTTCTTGAGCCTGACGACCTTGGCCGGCTTGCCCGGGGTCTCGATGCGGACCCAGCCGTTCGCGTCCTCACCCTCGGCGGCCACGCGGACGGTGATCTTCGCCCGCGTCTTGCCGGCGACGATCCTGCCCGGGTTGACCGACGGCTTGATGCTCGGCGTCACCGGCTCCGGGGTCGGCTCGGGGTCGGTCGGGGTCGGGTCCGTCGGCGTCGGCTCGGGATCGGTCGGCCCGGGCGTCGGGTCCGTCGGGCCCGGGGTCGGCGGGTCGGTCGGCCCGGGAGTCACCGGGCCCGGGTCGACCGGGCCGGGGACGCTGTCTGCGACGAGGTCGAGCCGGACGATCTCCGGGTTGTGGTCGGACGCACCGAACGGGTCGGCGGAGTACAGGTCGACGACGTTGTTGTTGAACCGGCCGTACTGGTACCCGACCGACTCGTTGGAGTTGATCGTCCAGATGTCGACGCCGGTCACCAGCTCGCGAGCGGCCGCGTTCGCGAAGACGTGGTCGAGGGAGCCGTACAGCCCGGAGAACGAGTAGGACTCCTCGTCCGGGTCGTCGGTCGACTCGAGCGCCGTCCAGCCGTTCTCCTCGAGCAGCTGGACCGGGTCCTCCTCGCTGTAGGAGTTGAAGTCGCCGGTCAGGAACACCGCGTCGATCGACCGCTTCTCCGCGAAGTCGTCGGCGAAGGCGTCGAGCGCACGCGCCTGCCCGATGCGGTCCGGGTTCGCGTTGCCCTGGCCGGTGCCGTCGTCGGCGCCCGATCCCTTGGACTTGAAGTGGTTCACGATGACGCCGAACGCCTCGGCGTCGGGGGCACCCACGGCCTTGAACGCCTGGGCGAGCGGCTCGCGTGCGTTGTCGAAGTTCACCTCGTCGATCAGGACCGACGACGTCCCGACGGGCGCCACCTTGGCCGGCTGGTAGATGAAGGCCGTCCGGATGACGTCCTCCTGCGCCGGGGTCGGCAGCTCCGAGGCCGGCGGGGACGGCACGAACTCCCAGACCTCCGAGCCGGCCGCCTCGTTGAGGGCGTCGGTGAGGGTGCTGAGGGCGAAGTCGCGGTCCTTGCCGAACTGCACCGAGTTCTCGATCTCCTCGAGGGAGACGACGCTCGCGCCGAGCCGGTTGATCGCCGCGACGATCTTCGCCTCCTGCCGCTCGAAGTCCTCCGTCTCGGCTGCGCCCCGCGGACCGTTGTTCGTGCAGCTGTTGACCGTGACGGGGTTCTTCGCCCGGTCGACGTAGTAGGTGCAGGTGCCGAGCCCCTTGGACTCGAACTCCTTGCCCGTCGTCGGGAAGTAGTTGAGGACGTTGAACGTCGCGATCCGATTGTCGCCGCCGACGTCCGCCGGCGCCGCGTTCTCGGCGCGGAGGTCCTCGAACTCGGCGACGTCCGTGCCGAGCCCGGTGACCGGCTTCGTCGGCTGCAGCTTGTAGAGACCGTTGCGGTGGTCGACGACGAAGGCGCCCTTCAGCACCGCTTCGGCGCCGACCGTGACCGAGCGCTGCGCATCGAGCCAGGACAGCGGCTCACCGCTGGCGGCACCGCCGAAGTTCTGGGACTTGCCGTCGTCGAGCGTGACCAGGCGCCGCGCGTTGTCCTGCTCGACGGACCTCGGGTCACCGGTCTGGGCGTCCTCGACCTCCGTCGGCTGGATGAGCGGGCGGTCCCCGGTCGCCAGCCCGACCTCGCCGTACTGCCAGGTCGCGTAGCTGTTGGTGACGGTGAAGTCGTCCGTCGGGTCGATCAGCTCGCCCTCGTGCGCCTCGCGCTCCGCGTCGGTGGTGTACCAGGCGACGCTCCGCGGCTGCACCGGCGCAAGCGTCTGGGTGAGCGCGGTGTACGTCGCGCCGCCGATCTGCGTCAGGCTGGCACCGCTGCTGGTGTACTCGCCCGCCTGACCCGTCACCTCCACCGAGTCGCCGATCTGCGGGTACGTCGCGAATCCGGCCGTGCCGGCGTACACGAAGATGCCGTCGGACGCACCGGGGGTCGTGTCGACCGCCGTGCCTCCGGTGCCGGCGGTCTGCAGGTAGAACCCGTTGAGGCCGCCGCTCGGGTAGACCGCGGTGACGACGCCCCGGGTCACGACCTGCTGGCCCGCGAGCGACGTGGCCGTGCCGGTGCCCTGGATCTGCGCGATCGTGCGCGCGGTCGGGGTGGCCGGCGGGGTCGGCTCCTCAGGTTCGGCCGTGCCCCTCCCGGAGGCGGTGGGGCTCGGTGCAGCGACGACCAGGTCTACGGAGTTGTTGTCCGTGTCGGCCCCGGTGGCCGCTCGGTTGGCCGAGCTGGTGCCCGACAGCGCGGTTCCCTGGTTGGCCTCCTCGAACGTGTTGGCGGTGCCGTAGCCCACGGCGTCGACGACGGCCGACGACGCGCCGGTGATGTCACCGGTGGGAAGACCGGAGATCGTGCTGGCCTGGTTGCTCAGGACCACGAGGCCCGAGTTCGCGCCCAGGTTCACGCCGCCGCTGACGTCAGGCGTGGGCAGCGCGGCGCCGCTGTCGCCTCCCGCGGCGCCGACGAGGAAGTGCCCGCCGGCCGGGATGGTCCCGGAGAGGTCGATCTTGTTCTGCAGGTTGCCGCCGGCGCTCCGCGACGGGCTGCCGTAGAAGACGGCCCAGCCGTCCAGGCGCACGTCCGCGGTGGTCGGGTTGTACAGCTCGATGAAGTCGTTGGCGTAGGTCGACGCCGGCAGGGTGCCGCTGACGGCGAAGCCACCTCCGCCGTAGACCTCGCTGATGACGAGGCCGCTGCCGTCGGGAGCGGCGAAGGCGGGGAGCGGAGCGAAGGACAGCCCGGTCGCGGCGACGGCGAGACCGGAGAGCGAGGCGAGGAGCCTGCGCGGGGAACGCCCGGATGAGGGCATGACGGAACCTCCGAGAAGGGGGGGTGGGGGGAGACTGCAGGCGGAACGACCGCGGGGCCTGCCGATCGGCAGGCCCCGCGGGTGGATCACTTCTTGCTGACCCGGAACTTCACGACCTGGGTGTCGGACGTCGTGCTGTCGTTGCCGAGGTACTTGATGCGCACCTTCTTCTGGCCCGGCTTGCCGTAGCCCTTCAGCGTGAACGCGACCTTGCCGTTCTTGCCGAGCTTGATGGTCGTGGCCTTGCCGAAGCGGAAGACCTTGATCGACCCGGTGGCCGGTCGGCCGCCGGCGGTGACGGCGGCCTTGAGCTTCACGGCCCGGCCGACGACGGCCTTGCCCGGCTGGGTCGCCTTGAGCTCGGCGGCGTTCTTGCCGACCGTGGTGGTCAGCACGGCACCCTGCTCGCTGGTGAGCGTGATGACGTCACCGGCCTTGGCCGACGCGGGGACGACGAGCTCGACCTGGGCGGCCCGGTCGGTGACCGGGAAGGTGCCGATGGTCCTGCCGCCGAGGGTGGCGGTCAGCTGGGTGTCCGCCGGGACGCTGCGCGAGGTGAGACCGAGCTTCTCGACGCGGAACGAGACCGTCGTGCCGGGCTTCACGGTCGCGGGGATGGTCGAGAAGACCTGGCGCTGGGTGAAGTCGGGCTCGATCGGCGAGTTCGCGGCGAGGTAGCTGCGCCACAGCTCGGCGTCGAGGAGGCCGGTGTCGGTGTAGGTGCCCTCACCGAAGGCACGGAAGTTGTCACCACCGGTGGCGAGGAACGACAGGGTCGAGACCGTGTAGGTCTTCGCCGGGTCGAGCGGCTTGCCGTCGACGGTGACCGAGGTGATCCGCTGGCCGGCCGGCTTGGAGGGGTCGGCGACGACGCGGACGTTGTCCGACAGCCCCAGCTGCAGGTAAGGCCGCGAGGGCACGGTGCCGTCGGCGTTGGTCTGCCACTGCTGCTCGAGGACCTTGGTCAGCGAGGCGCCGGTCAGCTTGACCAGCGCGACGGTGTTGTTGAACGGCAGCACCGCGTTGGCCTCGGCGAACGTGACCACGCCGTCGGTGTTCGCGGGGTTCTTCGCGGCGTCGCCGGCGAACAGCAGGTCCGCGCGCAGGCCGCCGGGGTTGGTCAGGCCGAGGTCCGGCTCCGCGATGGAGGAGAGGCCGTCGCGCAGGGCGTTGGCGACCAGTCCACCGAGGGTGGACTCCGAGGCGCGGTCGTCGCGCTTGCCGTCGGCGAACGCGGTCGTGATGTCGCCGGTGATCTTCCCGACCGGCTGGTTGCCGATCGCGGCGGCCTCCGCGAGCGCGGCGTCGACGATCGTGGCGACCTCCGCGACCCGCGGGAGGGTGGTGTCCGCGGTGGCGACGCGCGCGACGTTCGTCGCGGTGTACGCCGAGACCTCACCGGTGGCGTCGTCGACGGTCAGGTCGACCCGACCGATGTTCTCGCCGTAGGAGCCGGTCTGCAGGACCGGCCGGGTCTTGCCCGCCACGCCGGGGACGGGGGCGTCCCAGGCGTACTGCTTGTGGGTGTGACCGGTGAAGATGACGTCGACCGTGGCCGAGGTCTTGGTGACGATGTCGGCGAAGACACCGCCGCCCGCGATCTCCTGCTCGAGGGTCGCCTTCTCCGGGGTGCCGGCGCCGGCGCCCTCGTGGTACTCCGCCACCAGGACGTCGGCCTCGCCGTTGTCGGCCTTGCCGTCGGAGAGCTGGGTGGCCACGCGGTTCACCGCGGCGACCGGGTCACCGAAGGTCAGCTGGGAGATCCCGGCCGGGCTCACCAGGGACGGGGTCTCCTCGGTGATCACGCCGATCACGCCGACGGTGACGCCGCCGACCTCGTAGGTGGCGTACTCGTCGAGCGCCGGGGTGGTCGTGCCCTTGGTGTAGACGTTCGCACCGAGGTAGTCGAAGTCGGCGGCGTCCTGCACGCGTCCCTCGAGGTCGGCGAAGCCGCGGTCGAACTCGTGGTTGCCCACGGCGGACCCGGCGAGGTCGAGGGCGTTCAGCACGTCGATCGTCGGCTGGTCCTGCTTGTTCGACGAGGCGAACAGCGAGGCGCCGATGTTGTCGCCGGCCGAGAGGAAGAGCGTGTTCGCGTCCCCCGCGTCGGTCCGGGCCTGCTCGATCGTGGTCGCGAACTTGGTGGTGTTCTCGTCGATGCGACCGTGGAAGTCGTTGATGTTGAGCAGGGTGATGTCGACGTCGGCGGCGTGGGCGGGGGCGGGGATGAGCACGAGGGTCGAGGCGGCGAGCCCGAGACCCAGGGGTGCGACCAGCCGCTTGCGGGATGCAGGCATGTAGCGGAACTCCTGGAAGGGGGAACGGGCCGAGGCCCGAGGACAGCCCCGGATGCGGGCGCCAGCACACGTCATCGCCGTCGACAGACGACGTCCCGAGACGAGCGCGAGCAAGCGGAAACCTTCCGGCACGAGGGGCGGGCGGCCGATGAGGCCGCCGTCACCCTAGTACGGCGCCGCAGGTCCTGGCGTCACCCGGAAGGTGACGATCAGGTGACGAATCAGCGCGCGGCGGTGCGGAGGGTGCGGCGCTGCTTCCAGACGTCGCGGAAGAACTCGTAGCCCGACCAGAGGGTCAGCACGACGGCGACGACCAGCAGGGCCTGGGCGAGGTAGAACACGACCTCGCCGGGGACCTCGAGCGCCTCGGGGAGGTCGGGGTCGCGCAGCGGCAGCACCAGCGCGCCGAGCGCGATGGCCTGCACGGTGGTCTTGAGCTTGCCGAGGTCGGCTGCGGCGATGACGACGCGCTTGGCGACGGAGAGGCGCAGGAGCGTCACGCTCCACTCCCGGGCGAGCACCACGATCGTGACCCACCACCAGATGTCACCGGTGATGGAGAGGCCGATGAACGCCATGCCGGTGATCGCCTTGTCGGCGATCGGGTCGGCGATCTTGCCGAAGTCGGTGACGAGGTTGCGGGCGCGGGCGATGTCACCGTCGATCTTGTCGGTGATCATCGCGACGACGAACAGCCCGTAGGCCACGCAGCGCCACAGGATCGAGTCGCCGCCGTCGACGAGCATGGCCCAGCCGAAGAACGGCACCATCACGATCCGCAGCGTGGTCAGCACGTTGGGCAGGTTCAGGTTCGACACCTGGGGCTGGGTCTCGGTCATGCGCGCGCCTCCTGCACGATCGGCTCGGCGTACAGGTCGGCGCCCTCGGCGTCGACGACCACCGCGGTCACGATCTCCCCGACCCGCGCCTCGCAGCCGACCAGGAAGGTCGAGCCGTCGACCTCCGGGCCCTGGTGCGCCGCGCGTCCCTCGACGGCGGTCCCGCCGTCCTCGTGGGTGACGGACTCGACGAGGACCTCGACGGTCTCGCCGAGCCGCTCCAGCGCCCGCTGGGCGGTGAGCTCCTCGACCAGCGCGGTCACGTGCTCGGCGCGGGCGCGGACCTCGTCCTCGTCCAGCTTGCCGTCGTACGTCGCCGCCTCGGTGCCGTCCTCGTCGGAGTAGCCGAACACGCCGGTGACGTCGAGGCGGGCCGCGACGAGGAAGTCGCACAGCGTCTGCAGGTCCTCCTCGGTCTCACCGGGGAAGCCGACGATCACGTTGCAGCGCACGCCCGCCTCCGGGGCGTGGCCGCGCACCTGCTCGAGCAGGCCGAGGAAGCTCTCCGGGTCGCCGAAGCGGCGCATCCGGCGCAGCACCGACGCGCTCGCGTGCTGGAAGCTGAGGTCGAAGTACGGCACGACGCCCGGCGTCGTCGCGATCGCCTCGACCAGCCCGGGGCGGGTCTCCGCCGGCTGCAGGTAGGAGACGCGCACCCGGTCGACGCCGTCGATCGCGGCCAGCTCGGGCAGCATCGTCTCGAGCAGGCGCAGGTCGCCGAGGTCCTTGCCGTACGACGTGGAGTTCTCGCTCACGAGGAACAGCTCGCGCACGCCCTGGGTGGCCAGCCACTGGGCCTCCTGCAGGACGTCGCTGGGCCGGCGGCTGACGAAGGAGCCGCGGAAGGCCGGGATCGCGCAGAACGAGCAGCGCCGGTCGCAGCCGGAGGCGAGCTTGAGCGGGGCGGTCGGGCCGCCGTCGAGCCGCCGCCGGACGGCCCGCGGGCCGGTGGCCGGTGCGCCGAGTCCGATCTCGGAGGTCCCGGCGGGCGCGACCACCCCGGCGGCACCGGAGACCGAGGCGTGGCCCGGGACGGCCAGGGTCGAGGAGGACCGCTCGGCCGGCGAGATCGGCAGCAGCCGGCGCCGGTCCTGCGGCGTGTGCGGGTGGTGGGTCTCCCCCGCCACGATCGAGCGCAGCCGCGCGGCGATGTCGGGGTAGTCGTCGAAGCCGAGGACCGCGTCGGCCTCGGAGAGGGACTCGGCGAGCTCCTTGCCGTACCGCTCGGCCATGCAGCCGACGGCCACGACGGCCTGGGCGCGGCCGCTGCCGCCGGCCGAGGGCTTCAGGTCCGCGGCCTCGAGCAGGGTGTCGACGGAGTCCTTCTTGGCGCTCTCGACGAAGCCGCAGGTGTTGACGACGACCGTGTCGGCGTCGGCGGGGTCCTCGACGAGGCGGAAGCCGTCGGCCTCGAGCCGGCCGGCCAGCTCCTCGGAGTCGACCTCGTTGCGCGCGCACCCGAGGGTCAGCAGCGCCACCGAGAGCGGGGTCGTCGGTCCGGGGCGGGTGTCAGCTGCAGTCATGGTCGTGCCCGAGTATGACCGCCCACCACCCGCCCCGACGAACCCGCGGGGCCGGCGGGGCCGCTCACTCGTGCGGCTTGACCGCCAGGACGGGGCAGCGTGCGTCGAGGATCACGCGCTGGGCGACGCTGCCCATGAGCAGCTTGCCCACCGGCGTGCGGCGCTTGAGGCCGAGCACGACGAGCGCCGCGCCCACCTCCTCGGCGACCCGCAGGATCTCGGCGGCCACGTCCGGGGCGACCGCCTGGCGCACCTCGTGCTCCAGGCCCGACGCCGACAGCTCGGCCTCGAGGCGGTCCAGCGCCTCCGGGTGTGCGTAGTGCTCGTCGACCAGGGCGTCGCCGCGGCTGACGTTGACCGTGACCACGCCCAGTCCGCGCAGCCGCGCCTCGGCGAGCGCGTGGACCAGGGCCACCGCTCCGAACTCGTCGGGCGTCCACCCGACCACGATCCGTCCTGCGCTCATCGGTTCACCAGCTCCTCGTCACGGCGGTCGGTCTCCTCGGGGTGGGTCGGTGCCGCCGGGCGGCGGCGCAGCACGCGGGCGAGCAGGGCGAGCGCGATGACGACGTACACGACGACCGCGAGCGGCTCGCTCACCAGCGCGCTGGCGTCGCCGTCGGAGATCGTGAGCGCCTCGCGCAGCTTGGTCTCCATCAGCGGGCCGAGGATGACGCCGAGGATCAGCGGCAGCACCGGCAGCCCGAAGCGTCGCATCGCCAGGCCCAGCAGGCCGAAGACCAGCAGCAGGCCGACGTCGAAGGGGTCCAGGTTGGTGGCGTAGGCACCCAGGCAGGCGAAGAACAGGATGCCGGCGTAGAGCTGGGGCCGCGGGATGCGCAGCAGCTTGGCCCACATCGGCGCCAGCGGCAGGTTGAGCACCAGCAGCAGGAAGTTGCCGATCAGCAGGCTGGCCAGCAGCGTCCAAACCAGGTCGGACTGCTCGGTCATCAGCTGCGGGCCGGGCGTGATGCCGTAGCCCTGCAGCGCCGCGAGCATCACCGAGGCGGTCGCGGTGACCGGGATGCCGAGCGCGAGCATCGGGACGAACATGCCGGCGGCCGAGGCGTTGTTGGCCGCCTCCGGACCGGCGACGCCCTCGATCGCGCCCTCGCCGAACTCCTCGCCGCCCTTGCCGCGGGCCAGCCGCTTCTCGGTCACGTAGGACAGGAAGGTCGGGATCTCGGCACCGCCGGCGGGGATGGCCCCGAAGGGGAAGCCGTACGCCGTGCCGCGCAGCCACGGCCCGACCGAGCGCCGGACGTCGGCGCGCCCCATCCAGGGCCGGCCGACCGGGACCACCTGGAGCGGCGTGCGCCGCAGGTGGGCGGCCACCCAGAGCGCCTCGCCCAGGGCGAAGATGCCGACGGCGACCACGACGATGTCGAGCCGGTCGTTGAGCTGGGCGACCCCGAAGGACAGCCGGGGCTGGCCGGTGTTGAGGTCGAGGCCGACCAGGCCGATGGTGAGGCCGACGAAGAGGGCGACCAGGCCGCGGATCACCGAGGCACCGATGACCGTGGCCGTCATGACCAGCGCGAGCACCATGATCGCGAAGTACGACGGGGCGCCGATGTCGACGGCGACCGAGGCCAGCGCCGGGGCGAAGAACGCGACCAGCAGCGTGCCGATGGTGCCGGCGATGAAGGACCCGATGGCCGCGGTGGCGAGGGCCTGGGCCGCCCGCCCCCGCTTGGCCATCTTGTTGCCCTCCAGCGCCGTCATCACCGAGGCCGACTCGCCGGGGGTGTTGAGCAGGATCGAGGTGGTCGAGCCGCCGTACATGCCGCCGTAGTAGATGCCGGCGAACATGATGAACGACGAGGTCGCCTCGAGGCCGTAGGTCACCGGGAGCAGCAGCGCGACGGCCATCGCCGGGCCGATGCCCGGGAGCACGCCGACGAAGGTGCCGAGGAGGACGCCGATCGCGGCGTACATGAGGTTCTCGGGGGTGACGGCCACGGACAGGCCGCCCCAGAGCAGGTCGAAGGAGTCCATCAGAGGATGCCGTCCAGGATGCCGGGGGCCAGCGGGATGCCGAGGCCGACGTAGAAGGCGTACCAGCTGGCGACCGCCAGCACCGCGCCCACGAGGACGTCGCGCAGCAGCGTGCGGCTGCCGAGCGACCAGGCGGAGCCGGCGAAGAGCACGGCCCCGGAGATCGCCCAGCCGAGCACGTCGACGGTGGCGATGGTGAAGAGCAGGACGGCCACGAGCTTGGCGACGGTGAGCCAGTCGGTGTCGCTGGTCAGGTCGACGTCCTCGCCGCCCTCGGCCTCCGGCACGTCGCCCCGGAGCGCAGCGACGGCCAGGAGCACCGCGAGCACGACCATGCCGGTGCCGATGACGTAGGGGAAGACGCGCGGGCCGACGGGGTCGGCGAAGCCGGTGCCGAGGGTGGTGGCGTCGTACACGGTCAGCGCGCCGACGACCGCCAGCACGGCGGCGAGGCCGAGCTGCGCCAGGTCGCGACGGGGCGCCGCGGGACCGCCCGGGGCGGTGTCGTGGGTGTCCGGGGCCAGGGTGCTCACAGCAGGCCCACCTCCTCCAGGGTCGATGCGACGCGCGCGTCCTGCTCGTCGATGAATGCGCCGAAGTCCTCGCCGGTGACGAAGCGGTCGATCCAGCCGTTCTTGTCCAGCTGCTCCTGCCACTCCGGGGTCTCCCGCATCCGGCCGAGCAGGTCGACCAGCTCGTCGCGCCGCTCGTCGGAGATGCCCGGCGGGGCGAAGACGCCGCGCCAGTTGGTGAAGACCAGGTCGATGCCGGACTCCTCCAGGGTCGGGACGTCCTTGACCGTCTCGCCCTCGAGCCGCTCGTCGCCGGAGACGGCCAGCACGCGCAGCTCGCCGCTGGCGATCTGGCCCTCGAACTCGCCCAGGCCGGAGAAGCCGACCTGGATCTTGTCGCCGAGGAGGGCGCTGGTCAGCGGCCCGCCGCCGTCGTAGGGCACGTAGGTGACCTCGCGCGGGTCGATGCCCACGGTCTCGGCCAGCTGCATGGGGAAGAGGTGGTCGGGGCCGCCCGGGCTCGACCCGCCGCCGACGACGACCGACCCGGGGTCGGCCTTCCAGGCGCGGACCATGTCGTCGATCGTCTTGAACGGGGAGTCGGCGGGCACGAGCACGCCCTCGTAGTCCTCGATCAGCTGGGCGACCGGGGTGGCGTCGCCGAGGCCGTGCTCGAGGCCGAAGGAGTACGCCGAGCCGACGACGCCGAGCCCGACGGTCATCAGCAGGTGCTCGTTGCCCTCCTCCCCCATCAGCCGGGTCAGCGCGACCGACCCGCCGGCGCCGAGGATGTTGGTGACCTCGAAGGAGCCCCCCGTGATGTCCTCGGACTCCAGCACGCCGACCGCGGCGCGGCCGGTCTGGTCGTAGCCGCCGCCGGGGCTGTTCGGGATCCACATCGCCAGGTCCCGGTCGTCGTCGCCGCGGGTCACCCCGCAGGCCGTCGTCGAGACCACCAGCGCCAGCCCGGCGGCCACCGCCGCGAGTGCTCGTGCTGCTCCCACCATGTCGCTCCTGTCCGGTTCTGCTGCGAGGCTCTGCGGAGACGAGCATCCCGCCCGCTGTGGCGGCCGTCACCCTTGGGAAAGCAACGGAGGTTGTGGAACTTGTGGTCACCGCGCTGGCGCCCGCCCCGGACGCGCCACCTGAGCCTCGCCGGGCAGTTCCTCGCGCTGCAGCTGCTCGTGCTGCTCGTCGTGGTGCTGGTGACCGGGGTCGTCTCGGTGCGGCAGGCCGACGTGACCTTCCGCGACGACCGCGGGGCGCGGCTACGGTCGGCGGCCGAGGGCCTCGCGAGCACCGACGCGGTGCAGGACGCCCTGGCCACCGGGACCGGGCGGGACTCCCTGGCCTTCTACGCCCAGCAGCGGGCCGGTGACGTCGGCGCGACCGCCGTGCACCTGGCCGACCCCCGGGGCCGGGTCCTGGTCGGCACCGACCCCACCCGCGAGGGCGAGCTGCTGGACCTGGGCCCCGGCGACGTGCTGGAGCGCCGGAGCTGGACCGGCGACATCGAGGACGCCGGTCACCGGGCGATCGCGGCCGAGGTCCCGGTGCTCAGCCCGGGGGGCGACGGCGCACCGCGCGCCGGGGAGCTGGTCGGCGTGGTCGTGGTCGCCGAGCGGTACCCGCCCTGGCCCGAGCGGCTGCGCGGCACGCTCGACGACCTCGTGACCTTCCTGGCCCTGGGACTCGCGCTCGGCGTCGCCGGGTCGTTCCTCCTCTCCCGGCTCATCAAGCGGCGCACGCGGGGCCTGGAACCGGGAGAGATCGCCGCGCTCGCCGACCAGCGCGAGGCGCTGCTGACCTCGCTGCGCGAGGGGGTCGTCGCGGTGAGCGAGTCCGGCGTCCTGACGGTGGTCAGCGACAGCGCCCGGGACCTGCTGGGCCTCCCCGACGACCCCACCGGGCGGCGCGTGGCCGAGCTCGAGCTCGAGCCGGCGGTGCGCGACCTGCTCACCGGCCACGGCGTGGTCCGCGACGGCGTGCTCGTCGTCGCCGGCCGCGTCCTGGTGACCAACCGCAACCCGGTCCAGCACGACGGCCGGCCCACCGGCACGGTGACCACGGTGCGCGACCGCACCGAGCTGCTCGCGCTGCAGAGCGAGTTGAGCGCGCGGCAGAGCGTCACCGAGACGCTGCGCGCCCAGACCCACGAGTTCAGCAACCAGCTGCACACGATCTCCGGGCTCCTCCAGCTCGGCGAGCACGAGGAGGCGGGTCGGGTGATCAGCACCCTCACGCGTCGCCGGGCCGCCATCAGCGACGCGGTCACCTCCCGGGTCGAGGACCCGGCGGTCGCGGCCCTGCTGATCGCGAAGACCAGCTCGGCGGCCGAGCGGCAGACCTGGCTCGGGCTCACCGACGACACCCGGCTGCCGCGGCTGGACCACGAGCTCTCCGCCGACCTCGGCACGGTGCTGGGCAACCTGGTGGACAACGCCGTCGAGGCGGTGGCGACGACCGGCCGGACCGGACGACGCGCGCGTGTCGACGTACGGCTGGTGCAGGAGGAGGACGGGACGGCGGTGGTGCAGGTGGCCGACACGGGACCGGGAGTACCGTCCGACCAGGTCGACGCCGTCTTCCGGCGCGGCTTCACCACCAAGCCGAGCGACGCCAGCGGGCGCGGGCTGGGCCTGGCCCTGGTCCAGGTCGTCTGCGAGCGCCGGGGCGGCTCGGTGTCGGTGCACGACCGGGAGGACGGACCGGGCGCGGTCTTCACCGCCCGGTTGCCCGGGCACCGGCCCGGACGCCTCGAAGGAGGGAACGAGGATGCCTGACCCGACCGCCACGTCGCCGGGGGTCCTGCAGGTCCTCGTCGTGGACGACGACTTCATGGTGGCCTCGATCCACGCCCGCTTCGTCGAGCGCGCCCCTGGCTTCGCGGTGGCCGGCCGGGCGGCGACCGGTGCCGAGGCTCTCGAGGCGGTCGAGCGGCTGCGGCCCGACCTGGTGCTGCTCGACGTCCACCTGCCCGACCTCAGCGGGATCGAGGTGCTGCGCCGGCTGCGCGGCCGCGGCGACGACGTGGGGGTCATCGTCGTGACCGCGGCGCGCGAGGTCGACACCGTCCGCGCGGCGGCCGCCGCCGGCGCCGCGCACTACCTGGTCAAGCCGTTCGAGCACGAGGACCTGCTGGCCCGGCTGGAGGCCTTCCGCGCGGCGCACGAGGCACTGCAGGGGGTCGACGCGCCCGACCAGCAGCACATCGACGCCGTCTTCGCCCCGCTCGGGCGGGCCCGCGCGGTGCTGCCGAAGGGGCTGAGCCCCGAGACCGCCGAGGCGGTCCTCGCCGCCCTGGGCGAGGCGGGCGAGCTGTCGGCGAGCGAGGCCGCGGAGGTCGTCGGCATCTCCCGGGTGAGCTGTCGGCGCTACCTCGAGCACTTCGTCGAGGAGGGCAGGGCCACCGTGCGCCTGCGGTACGGCGGCACCGGCCGCCCCGAGCGGCGGTACCGCACCACCTGAGCCGACCGGCGGGGTCCGCGGATCCGGCACCGCCGAGGGCGTCCGTCGCCTACCGTGAGCCAGCACATCTGACACCGGACTCGGGAGGGCCAGTGCAGTGGACGCCTGAGCAGGGCCCGGGCTCCGGCGCAGCCGCCCTGTGGCGCCTGACGCTGGAGCACTCCCCCGTCGGCCTCGCGGTGGTCGACCTCGAGGGCAGGATCCTCCTCGCCAACCGCGCGTTCGCCGAGATGCTGGGCCGGGAGCCCGAGGCGCTCGAGCACGCGTCGTTCGCCGACCTCACCCACCCCGACGACCTCGCAGCCGACGTCGAGCAGTTCGAGCGGTGCGTGGCCGGGGAGCTGGACACCTACCGGCTGGGCAAGCGCTACCTGCACGCCGACGGCGGCCACGTGTGGACCGAGCTCTCCGTGGGCCTGGTCCGCGACGCCGAGGGCCGCCCGGCGCACCTGGTGTCCCAGGTCGTCGACGTCACCGAGCGGCACGAGTACGAGCAGCGGCTCCGGGCGGCGATCGCCGAGGTCGAGCACGAGCGGCAGACCATCGAGACGGTCTTCGAGACGGTCGGGGTCGGGCTGCTGCTCATCGACGCCGAGGGTCGGTACCAGCGGATGAACCGCCGGCACCGCGAGACGATGAACCTGCCCTTCCCCGGCGGGCACGCCGGCCGGGCCGGGCAGCTCGGCCACGTCTACCACCTCGACGGCCGCACCCCGCTGACGCGCGAGGAGATGCCGTCGTACCGCGCGACCCAGGGCGAGGAGTTCACCGACTACCGGTACTGGGTGGGCGACGACCCGCTGACCCGGGCGGCGTTCACGACCTCCGCGCGGCAGGTGCGCGCGCCGTCCGGGGAGCGCCTGGGAGCGGCCCTCGCCTACCAGGAGATCACCGACCTGCTGCGGGCCCTGCAGGTCAAGGACCAGTTCGTCTCCTCGGCCTCCCACGAGCTGCGCACCCCGCTGACCGCGATGCTGGGCCACCTGGAGATGCTCGCCGAGGAGGACCTGCCGCCCGACGTCCTGGACCGTCTGCGGGTGGTGCAGCGCAACGCCGAGCGCCTGCGCACGCTCGTGGCCGACCTGCTGCTCGTCGCCCAGGCCGGGGAGGTCGGGCTGGTGATGCAGCGCTCGGAGCTCGACCTCGTCCCGCTGGTCCGCGACGCGGTCGAGACCGCCCGGCCGTCGGCCGAGCGCGCCGGCATCGACCTCCGGCTCGAGACACCCGACCGGCTCGTCGTCCGCGCCGACGGGCCGCGCCTGCGCCAGGTCGTCGACAACCTCGTGTCTAACGGCGTGAAGTACACCGAGCCGGGCGGGTCGGTCACCGTCACGGCGCGGCTGTCCGCCGGAGCGGTCGAGCTCGTGGTGGCCGACACCGGGCTCGGCATCGCGGCGGCCGAGGTGCCCCAGGTCTTCACCCGCTTCTTCCGCGGCGGCGAGGCCCTGCGCAAGCACATCCCCGGCACCGGCCTGGGCCTGGAGGTGGTCAGCTCGATCGTCACCGCCCACGGCGGCACGATCGACGTCGACAGCGAGCCCGGCCGCGGCACGACGTTCACCGTCACGCTGCCCTGCTGAGTCCCCGGTTCGGCGGGTGCGGCGGCGGCCGCCGATGCGGCCGGCGACCGCGGCCCACGTAGGCTCGGAGCACCGAGGAGACCCGCGACGACGACCCGGCGTCGTCCCCCACGGTGACGAACCCCCACACGGACCGCGAGGTCCGGAAGGGCCCGCCATGCCGCTCCTCGACGCGACCGTCCCGCCTGGCCCCACGGCCCCCGCCACCGCGGCGACCTGCCGCCCGCGCCTGGGCGCGGTGATCCGGCGGGTCTCGGTGAGCCTGCTCGTCGCCTGCGTCGTGCCCGCAGTGCTCTTCTACGCCTGCTTCCGGCTGGCCGACGTGTGGGTCGCCATGGCCGTCGCGCTCGGCTGGTCCTACGGCGCCATCGCCTGGCGCGCGTGCACCCGACGTCGTCCCTCGGGCCTGCTCTACCTGACCGCGGCGGTGATGACCGTGCGCACGCTGGTGGCGGTCCTCCTCGACAGCACCTACCTCTACTTCCTGCAGCCCATCGTCACCGACGGGGTGATCGCGGCCCTGTTCCTGCTCTCGCTCGCGACGGCCCGCCCGGTCGTCGCGCGCCTGGCGGGCGACTTCTACCCCCTGGACGACGAGCTGTCCGTCCGGCCCGGGATCCGGCGGCTGTTCTGGCGGCTCACGCTGCTGTGGGGTGCGCTCGGCGCGGCGAAGGCGGCCGGCACCCTTTGGCTGCTGGAGTCCCAGCCGCTCGACACGTTCGTGCTGGTCAAGACGGTCACGGCTCCCTCGCTCAACGGCCTCGCCGTGGCCGCCACCATCGCGGCGGCGGTCGTCGTCGCCCGCCGCGAGGGGCTCCTCGGCCCCGCCGCGCACCCCGTCCTCGTGTCCTGAGCGCCGAGACGGTCGCCGCCGGCGTGTAACACCCGGGCGTCCCCGCGACAGGTCAGGTCGGGACGGCACGACCTGCGCCGCCCGGCACCGCCCCCGGTGCGCCACGACGACAGTTCAGGAGCCGCCGTGACGACCTCCGTCCGCCCCGACGTGGGGAGCGCCCCCGACCTCGACCTGCACGGGCCGTCGGGCCCGGAGCGGCGGGACCGGCCCGAGCAGCGGCCGGGCCGGCACCGTCGCGACCGGGTCCCGGCCGACGACCTCACCGTCGTCATCCCGGCGTACAACGAGGCCGCGTCGGTGGCCGACACAGTCCGCAGCGTGCTGGGGCAGACCACCCCGCCGGCGCGTGTGATCGTCATCGACGACTGCTCCGACGACGGCACCGGCGACCTGGCCCGGGCGGCGGGCGCCGAGGTGATCCGGCCCGAGGACAACACCGGGTCCAAGGCCGGCGCGCAGAACCTCGCGCTGGAGCTGGTGACGACGGCGTACACGATGGCGATCGACGCCGACACCACCTTGGCCCCCGACGCGCTCGAGCTGCTCCTGGCACCCCTGGAGGAGGACGAGGCGACGGTCGCGGCCTGCGGGTTCGTCGTGCCGCGGCACGTCCGGTCGACCTGGGAGCGGGGCCGGTACGTCGAGTACCTGCTGTCGTTCACCTTCTACAAGCCCACCCAGGACTACTACGGCAAGCCGCTGATCTCCTCGGGCTGCTTCTCGGCGTACCGCACCGAGGTGCTCCGCGACGCGGGCGGCTGGTCGGAGCGCACCCGCGCCGAGGACATGGACCTGACCTGGACCTTCTACCAGCGCGGTCACCGCGTCCGGTTCGTCCCGGAGGCCGTCTGCTACCCGATCGAGCCGCACGACCTGGACTTCATGAGCAAGCAGCTCAAGCGCTGGTCGCACGGCTTCGTGCAGAACGTCGCGCTGCACTGGCGCGGCATCCTGCCGATCCCGTTCCTCAGCACGGTCGTGGGCGTCGCGATGGTCGACGCCCTGGTCGCCTCGCTGGTCTACCTGTTCCTGCTGCCGGTGCTGGCCGTCGTCCTGAGCCCGTGGGTGCTGCTCGCCTACGTCGTCGACGTGCCGGCGATCCTGGTGCCGGTGCTCGTCGCGGCGCGCCGGCGCGGCGAGGTGGGCAAGGCGCTCGCGTCGATACCCGCGTTCCTGGTGCTGCGCACCGTCAACGGCTTCTTCATGCTCGAGGCGCTGTGGACCGAGGTCGTCCTGCGCAAGCCCCTGCTGGTCTACGAGAAGGGACACTGAGATGACCGCGGGACTCCCCGGCACCGGTCTCGGCGGCCTGCTCTACGTCGTGCTCGCGCTGCTCATGCCGCTGCGCGAGCTCTACCTCACCGCCCGTGGCCGCAGCAGCCGCGAGCGCTGGGCGGTCGTCGGCCGCCAGGCGCTGATGGCGCTCGTGATCGTCGCGGTGCTCGCGGGCACCGCCGTCGCCACGAGCCGGCTGCTGCGCACGGGCGGCCAGGCCGCGCCGGACGCGGCGCCGCTGCTGGCCTCCGTCGCGATCGGGGCGACCGTGCTCGCGGTCCTCGCCGCGGCGCTGCGGGTCTGGGCCCTGCTGGACCGGCGGCCGACGACCACCTAGCCGTCGACCACCCGGCCGTCGGCGGCCGGCCTCAGGCGACGTCGGCCTCCATGGCGGCGACGAAGTCGCCCTTCACCGCGCGCCACGCCTCGTCGGTCATCGTCCGGCGCCAGTACGGCGAGCAGGACATGTCGCCCCGGGCCAGCCCCCGCTCCGCGAGCAGGTGGCGCCGGATGCCGCGGATCTCCTCGGCCTCGCCGTGGACGAAGGCGTGCACCCGGCCCGCCGGCGCCTGCAGCTGCTCGACCGAGCGCAGCAGGAGGGTCGCCGGGTCCCCGTCGCCGGCCCGGTGCAGCCAGCGCAGGTCCAGCGCGCCCGGCGTGGTGAGCGGCAGCTCGTGCTCGGCGTCGTCGCACACCAGCCGGACGACGACCGGCACGCCGGCGGGCACGGCCTCGAGCGACGCCGCGATGGCCGGGAGCGCGGACTCGTCGCCCACCATCAGGTGCCAGTCCGCGTCCGGGTCGGGGCGGTAGCCGCTGCCCGGGCCCTCGAGCACGAGCACGTCCCCCGGCGCGGCGCTCGAGGCCCAGCGGCCCGCGGCCCCGGTGTCGCCGTGGACGACGAAGTCGATGGTCAGCCGCTGGCCGTCCCAGGCCCGGACGGTGTAGCGCCGGCGCGCCGGCCACCACTGCGCGTCGTACGACGCCCGCACCTCGGCCGGCTCGAAGACCGCGTCGTACGGCGCGCCTTCCGGTGCGATCGCGAGGTTCACGTAGGCGTCGGTCGAGTCCGCCGTCGCGAACCCGGCCAGTCCCTCGCCGCCGAGCACGACCCGCACCATCGCGGGCGTCACCCACGTCACCGTCTCCACCCGTCCGTGCACGGGACCCTCCTCCACCTCGTCGTCGTAGTTAGGTTAGCCTCACCTGCAGTCAGCCGGCCGGGCACCCCGTCCAGCGACCTGTGCGGGCGCCGCCGGCGCCCCTCGTGCCGAAAGGACCACCCGTGCGTTCCCTGCGCCTCCTGGCCGCCTCCCTCGGAGCAGCCGCCCTCGTCCTCAGCGGCTGCGGCTCGTCCGACGACGAGTCCACCGCCTCCGACTCCCCGTCCAGCGACGGCTCGTCGACGCAGTTCCCGATCACGATCGAGCACGCGCTCGGCACCACCACGATCGAGGAGAAGCCCGAGCGCGTCGCGACCGTCAACTGGGCCAACCACGAGGTGCCGCTGGCCCTCGGCGTCGTCCCGGTCGGCATGGCCGCCGCCAACTTCGGCGACGACGACGGCGACGGCCTGCTCCCCTGGGTCAGCGACGAGCTCGAGGAGCTCGACGCCGAGACCCCGGTCCTCTTCGACGAGACCGACGGCATCGACTTCGAGGCCGTCGCGGACACCGAGCCGGACCTGATCCTGGCGTCGTACTCCGGCCTCACCCAGGAGGACTACGACACCCTCAGCGAGATCGCGCCGGTCGTCGCGTACCCCGAGGCCGCCTGGTCGACGGAGTGGCGCGACATGATCCTGCAGAGCAGCGAGGCCATGGGCATGGCCACCGAGGGCGAGGAGCTGGTCGCCGAGCTCGAGTCGGAGATCACCGACACCGTCGCCGAGCACCCCGGTCTCGAGGGCACCTCGGCGATGTTCCTGACCCACGTGGACACCACGGACCTCAGCGAGGTCAGCTACTACACGACCCACGACACCCGGGCGAAGTTCTTCGAGGACCTCGGTCTCTCCACCCCGGCGAGCATCGCGGACGCCTCGTCCGAGACCGACCAGTTCTCCGGCACGCTGAGCGCCGAGCAGGTCGACAAGCTCGACGACGTCGAGGTGATCGTGACCTACGGCGACGAGGAGCTGGTCAAGGCGCTCAAGGGCGACCCGCTGCTGTCCAAGATGCCGGCCGTCGCGAACGACGCGATCGTGCTGCTGCCGAACAACCCCCTCGGCACCGCCGCCAACCCGACGCCGCTGTCGATCTCCTACGTCCTCGAGGACTACGTCGCCATGCTGGCCGAGGCCGCCGGCGCCGAGTCCTAGGACCGACGGCATCATCCTCCGGTGACCACCACCCAGGCCGGCCCGACCTCGGGCACCCCCTCGGGCGCCGCCACGCGGCGCCCGAGGCGGCTGCGCGCTGCCTGGCTGCTCGCGAGCCTGCTGCTGCTGGTCGCCCTGGCGGCCCTCTCGGTCGCGGTCGGCTCCCGCGACGTCGGCCTCGACGACATCGTCGCGGCGCTCGGGGGCTCCAGCGAGACGCTCGACGAGGCCGCGGTCACCAAGCGGATCCCGCGCACCCTGCTCGCCGTCCTCGTGGGTGCCGCCCTCGGCCTCGCCGGCGCGGTGATGCAGGGCGTGACCCGCAACCCGTTGGCCGATCCCGGGATCCTCGGGGTCAACATGGGCGCCTCGCTGGCGGTCGTGACCGGCATCGCCTGGTTCGGGCTCACCGCGCCGTCGTCGTACATCTGGGTCGCCATCGGCGGCGCCGCCGTCGCGGCCGTCTTCGTGTACGCCGTGGGCTCCCTCGGGCGGGGCGGCGCGACGCCGCTCAAGCTCGCCCTGGCCGGCACGGCCACGTCCGCCGCGCTGGTCTCGTTCATCACCGCGGTGGTGCTGCCCCGCAACGACATCTCCGAGGGCGCGCTGTCCTGGCAGATCGGTGGCGTCGGCGGGGCGTCGTTCGACGCCATCACGCTCGTGCTGCCGTTCCTCGCCGTCGGGCTGCTGGTCTGCCTCGCCTCGGCCCGCGGGCTCGACTCCCTGGCCCTCGGCGACGACGTGGCCGCCGGCCTCGGCGAGCGGGTGGCCCTCACCCGCGGTGCGGCGGCGGCCGGCGCGGTGCTGCTCTGCGGGGCGGCGACGGCGGTCGCCGGCCCGATCGGGTTCGTCGGCCTCGTCGTCCCGCACCTGTGCCGGATGCTCATCGGCGTGGACCACCGCTGGCTGCTGCCGTTCACCGCGGTCGGTGGCGCCGCCCTGCTCACCACCGCCGACGTGCTCGGGCGGATCGTCGCGCGCCCGAGCGAGGTCGACGTCGGCATCATCACCGCCCTCGTCGGCGCACCGTTCTTCATCCACGTCGTCCGCCGCCACAAGGTGCGTGAGCTGTGACCGCCCCGACCGCCCCGGCCGCCGCGGACCTCACCGCGGACCCGGCCCCCTCCACCGTCGAGCGCGTCGCCCGGGGCCGGGCGCGCCGTGCGGCCAGGCGCCGCAGCGTCGTGGTCGTGCTTACGGTCCTGGTGCTCGCGACCTTCGCCGCCAGCCTGATGGTGGGCCGCACCTTCTACCCGCCGGGCGACGTCCTCTCCGTCATCGCCGGGCAGGACGTCCCGGGCGCCTCGTTCACCGTCGGTCGGCTGCGGCTCCCGCGGGCGGTCCTCGCCCTGGTGGTCGGGCTCTGCTTCGGCATCGCCGGCGTCACCTTCCAGACCATGCTGCGCAACCCGCTGGCCAGCCCCGACATCATCGGCATCAGCACCGGGTCGAGCGCGGCCGCGGCGGTCGGGATCGTCACCTTCGGGCTCTCGGGGGCGGCGGTGTCGCTGCTCGCGATCAGCGTCGGCCTCGGCGTCGCGCTGCTCATCTACGTGCTCTCCTTCCGCGACGGCGTCGCGGGGACCCGCCTGATCCTCATCGGCATCGGCATCGCCGCCATGCTCGAGAGCGTCATCGCCTACGTGCTGAGCCGCGCGGCGGCCTGGGACTTCCAGGAGGCGGCGCGCTGGCTGACCGGCAGCCTCAACAACGCCGGTTGGGACGACGTCGTCCCGACCGTCCTCGCGCTCCTGGTCCTGGGACCGCTGCTGGTGGTGAAGTCGGGCGACCTCGACATGCTCCAGCTCGGCGACGACGCCGCGTCCGCCCTCGGCGTCCGGGTCGAGCGGACCCGGATCGTCGTCATCGTCGCCGCCGTCGGCCTGATCGCCTTCGCCACCGCCGCCACCGGCCCGATCGCCTTCGTCGCGTTCCTCGCCGGCCCGATCGCGGCGCGGATCGTCGGGCCGGGCGCCTCGCTGCTCGTGCCCTCCGCGCTGGTCGGCGCGCTTCTGGTGCTCGTGGCCGACCTGTGCGGCCAGTTCGCCTTCGACCACCGCTACCCCGTAGGCGTCGTGACCGGCGTGCTCGGCGCGCCGTACCTCGTCTACCTCATCGTCCGCACCAACCGCGCCGGAGGCTCGTTGTGACCGCCGACCACACGCTCACCGTCCACGACCTCGAGCTGGGGTACGGCGAGCGCACCGTCATCGACTCCCTCGACCTGGTGCTGCCGCCGGGCCGGGTCACCGCGATCGTCGGGGCGAACGCCTGCGGGAAGTCGACGCTCCTGCGGTCGATGTCGCGCCTGCTGCGCCCGCGGGCCGGCCGGGTGCTGCTCGACGGCGAGCAGGTGCACAAGCTGCCCGCGAAGGAGCTGGCCCGCACGCTGGGTCTGCTCCCCCAGGCGCCGACCGCCCCCGAGGGCATCACCGTCAGCGACCTCGTCGGCCGGGGTCGCAACCCGCACCAGGGGCTGCTGTCCCGGTGGAGCAGCGAGGACGACGCCGCCGTCGCGGCCGCGCTCGAGGCGACCGACACCGTCGCCCTCGCCGACCGGCCGGTCGACGAGCTCTCCGGCGGCCAGCGACAGCGGGTCTGGATCGCCATGGCGCTGGCCCAGCAGACCGACGTGCTCCTGCTCGACGAGCCCACGACGTACCTCGACGTCAGCCACCAGGTCGAGGTCCTCGACCTGCTCACCGACCTCAACCGCAGCCGCGGCACCACCATCGTGATGGTGCTGCACGACCTCAACCTCGCCGCGCGGTACGCCGACCACCTCGTCGCCCTCGCCGACGGCCGGCTCCACGCCGCCGGCGACCCCGCGGACGTGCTCACCGAGGAGACGGTGCGCGCCGTCTTCGGCCTGGACTGCTCGGTCATCACCGACCCCGTCTCCGGGCGACCGCTCATGCTCCCGATCGGTCGGCACCACGTGGCGGCGCCGGCGTCCTGACGCCGGCCGCGCTCGTCCGCCGCCGCCGTGCGCCGCCCGGCGCGGGTGGCGCGGGTGGCCGGGTGGCCGGGTGGCTCGGAGCGGGCCGGCACGGCACGATGACGCCATGCGACGGTGCCGTCTCCACGTGGTGGGAGCCAGCGGCTCGGGGACCACGACGTTGGCGCGTTCGCTGGCCGACCACTGGGCCGTGCCGCACGCGGACGCCGACGACTACTTCTGGCTCCCCAGCGACCCGCCGTACGTGCGCAAGCGCCCGGAGGCGGATCGCACCGCGCTGATGCGGTCGATGTTCGTCCCCCGCGACGCGTGGGTGCTGTCGGGCTCGCTGGTCGGCTGGGGCGACGACGTCGTCAGCCAGTGCGACGCGGTGGTCTTCTTGACCCTCGACCCCGAGGAGCGGCTGCGGCGCCTCGAGGCCCGCGAGGTGCGGCGCCGCGCCGGACGGGACTTCGACACAGCGGCCTGGGCGGAGTTCACCGAGTGGGCCCGGGGCTACGACCGCCCCGGCTTCGAGGGGCGCAGCCGCGCCGCGCACGAGGACTGGCTGGCCGGGCTCGGCCAGCCGGTGCTGCGCCTGGACAGCGCCGCCTCCCCGGACGATCTGCGGGACGCGGTGCTGTCGTGGGCACCGCGTCCCTGAGCTGCCCGGTGCGGAGTCAGCCGGCGGTGCGGATGAGCTTCTTGTTGACGAACTCCTCCATGCCGTACCGGCCGAGCTCGCGGCCGAAACCCGAGCGCTTCACGCCGCCGAACGGCAGCTCCGCGGCGTCGAGGCCGACGCCGTTGACGAACACCATGCCGGCGTCGATCTGGTCCGCGACGCGACGCGCCTGCTCCGGGTCGTCGGTGAAGACGTAGGACCCGAGGCCGTAGGGGGTGTCGTTGGCCAGCCGGACCGCGTCGTCCTCGTCGGCGGCCCGGAACGCCATCGCGACCGGCCCGAACAGCTCCTGGCGGTACGCCGGGTTGCCCGGCTCGACGCCCGTGAGCACGCCGCTGGGGTGGAAGGCCCCGGTCCGGTCCCCGGCGCTGCTGAGCGCCGCGCCCCCGCCCACGGCGGACGCGACCTGGTCGGCGAGGTTGGTCGCGGCCGCCTCGGAGACCAGCGGCGAGCCCGGGGAGGCGGCGAGGAGCGCCTCGGTGAACCGCGCGACGAACTCCTCGTAGAGCTCGTCGACGACGATGAACCGCTTGCCGGCGTTGCACGCCTGGCCGGTGTTCTCCAGGCGGGCGGCCACCGCGGCCTCGACCGTCGCCGCCATGTCGGAGGTGCCGAGCACGACGAACGGGTCCGACCCGCCCAGCTCGAGCACGACCTTCTTCAGGTGCCGCCCCGCGATCGCGGCGACGGCGGAGCCGGCCCGCTCCGAGCCGGTCAGCGAGACGCCCTGGACCCGCGGGTCGGCGATGATCCGCTCGACCTGCTCGTGGGTGGCGTACACGTTGACGTAGGCGCCCTCGGGCAGGCCGGCGTCGAGGAAGAGCCGGTGCAGCAGCGCCGCCGAGCGCGGGCACTGCGGCGCGTGCTTGAGCACGATGGTGTTGCCGGTGGCCAGGTTGGGCGCGGCGAACCGGGCGACCTGGTAGGCGGGGAAGTTCCACGGCATGATCCCGAGCAGCACCCCGACGGGCGCCCGCCGGATCAGCGCGGAGCCCTCCCCCTCGGCCAGGTCGATCGGCTCGTCGGCCAGGAATCGGGCGGCGTTGTCGGCGTAGTAGTCGTAGATGTCGGCGGAGAAGTCGACCTCGCCCTCGGCGTCGGCGAGGGGCTTGCCCATCTCCTCCACCATCGTGGTCGACAGCTCCTCGCGGCGCTCGCGGTGCAGCTCGGCGACGCGGTGGAGCAGGGCGGCGCGGTCCTCGACGGTCGAGGTCCGCCGCCAGCCGGCGTACGCCGCGGCGGCGGCGTCGACGGCGGCGTCGACCTCGGCGTCCGTGGCGGTCGGGAAGGTCTCGACCAGGTCGCCGGTGGCGGGGTTCAGCACGGCGTACTCGGGCATGGGGGGCTCCTTGGGGTGGCGGGCGGGCGTCAGCGGACGGCTTCGACGTCGGACGAGAGCCGTTGCGCGAGCCAGACGGGGACGATGGAGAAGACGATGAGCACGACCGCCACGACGTTGACCACGGGTGCCTGGTTCGGCCGGAACATGTTGTTGAGGATCCAGATCGGCAGGGTGTTGGCGCCGCTGCCGGCGGTGAACGTGGTCACGATGATCTCGTCGAAGCTGAGGGCGAACGCGAGCATCCCGCCCGCCATCAGGGCCGAGCGCAGCTGCGGCAGCGTCACGAGCCGGAAGGTGGTCAGGACGCCGGCGCCGAGGTCCGCGGAGGCCTCCTCGAGGCTGGTGCCCATCCGGCGCAGGCGGGCCTGGACGTTGTTGAAGACGGTCACGATGCAGAACGTCGCATGCGCCACCACGATCGTCCAGAGGCTGAGGTCGACCCCCAGGATGGTGCGGAACCCGTTGTTCAGCGCGATGCCCGTGACGACGCCGGGCAGGGCGATCGGCAGGATCACCAGCAGGTTGACCGAGTGCTTGCCGAAGAAGGAGTAGCGCTGCAGCGCGAGGGCCAGGAGCGTCCCGAGCACCAGCGCGATGGCCGTGGCGAGCACCGCGACCTGCAGGCTGGTCACCAGGGCGTCGCGGGCGCCCTCGCTCCCGGCGGCCCGCCTCCACCACTCGAAGGTCACGCCGTCGAGCGGCCAGGTCATCGACTGGCTGGGGTTCACCGAGTTCACCACGACCACCAGCAGCGGCAGGTAGACCAGCGCCAGCACGAGGAAGGTGAGCGCGGCGAGCGTCCGGCGCGCGGTCCGGCTGAGGTTCATCAGAGGTTCTCCAGGGCGCCGGTACGACGGATCGCGGTGAGCAGCACGAGCATGACCACGATGGGGATCATGGCGATGGCGGCGGCGAGCGGCAGGTTGTTGGCGGCGCCGGCGTTGACGAAGACCAGGTTGCCGAGCATCTGGCTCGCACCGCCCACGATGTTGACGGTGATGTAGTCACCCATGGTCAGCGAGAAGCTGAAGATCGCGCCGGCGATGATGCCGGGCACGAGCAGCGGCATGACGATCGAGCGCAGCACCATGCCCCCGGACGCGCCGAGGTCGCCCGCGGCCTCCAGGAGGGAGTCGGGGACCCGCTCGAGCGCCGCGAAGATCGGCAGGATGACGTAGGGCAGCCAGATGTAGGACTGGGCGATCACCACGGCGGTCAGGCCGTAGCCCGGCGAGCCGATGCCCGACCACTCGGCGAGGCCGCCCTCCGAGAGCACCACCCGCCAGGCGAACACCTTCACCAGGTAGCTGGCCCACAGCGGGGTGAGCACGGCGACGACGAGCATCCGCCGCGCCCGCGGCGAGGCGACCTTGGCCATGTAGAACGCGATCGGCAGCGCGATCAGCACGTCGATCACCGTCACCGCCAGCGCCACGCCCACGGTGCGGGCCGCGACGGTGCGGTACACCTCGTTCTCGAGCAGGGTGCGGAAGTTGTCCAGCGTCCAGGAGCGGTCGATCTCGCTGCTGAGGCTGTCGACGGACCACAGCGAGGTGATCAGGAGCGCGGCGAGCGCCACGACGTAGACGAGCAGCATCCACACGAGCGGCGCCGAGAGCAGCAGGCTCAGCCGCAGCCACACCCTGCGGTGCAGCAGCCGGGAGCCCGGCCGGGCCACCGGCGCCCGCAGTGCGGGGTCGGTGGTCCGGCCGGTCCGGCCGTCGGTGACGGGGGTGGAGGTGGCCATGGTCAGCCCTTGATCTCCGTCCAGGCCTGGGTCCACTGCGAGTAGTCGGTGCACTCGACGTCGGTGCGGCCGTCCAGGCACTCCTTGATCGGCGTGCGCCAGAACCACAGCTGGTCGGCGTACTCCTCGTCACCGGCGTGGAAGGTCTCGCAGTGCTTCGGGTCGGTGGTCTCCTCGCACGCGGCGGGGCTGTTGGGCGCCTCGCCGAAGTACTCGGTCGCCTGGGCGTTGGCCTCCGGGCTCAGGATGTAGTCCATCCAGGCGTAGGCGCAGTTGGGGTTCTTGGCCTGCGAGGAGAGCATCCACGTGTCGTTCCACGCGGTCGCGCCCTCCTCGGGCAGGACGACGTCGACGTCCTTGTTCTTGATGTTGTTCTTGATGACCTGCCAGGTGGTGCCGACCACCGAGTCGCCGGTCTCGAAGGCCTGGACCTCCTTGAGGTAGTCGGCCCAGTACTCCCCGACGTGCTGGCGCTGCTGCTTGAGCAGCTCCACCGCGGCGTCGAGCTGCTCCTGGTCGAGCGCGTAGGGGTTCTCGATGCCGAGGTCGGGCTGGGTCTTCATCAGGTACAGCGCGGCGTCGGCGATGTAGATCGGCGAGTCGTACGCCGTCACCTTGCCGGTGTTCGCCTCGAGCTGGTCGGGCTCGAAGACCGCTCCCCACGACGTCGGCGGGGTGTCGAAATTCTTCTTGTTGAACATCAGCAGGTTCGCGCCGTACCCGTGCGGCACGCCGTAGTTGACGTCGTCGACGGTGTTCCACTCGGTGTTCTTGAGGAAGTCGTAGACATTCTCGTAGTTCGGGATCAGGTCGGTGTTGACCTCCTGCGCCTCGTCGGAGGCGATGAGGCGCAGCGAGAGGTCACCGGAGGCGGCGATCACGTCGTACTCACCGGACTTGGCGAGGTTGAGGGCCTCGTCGGAGGTGCCGTAGACCTTGCTGGTCACCTCGCAGCCGGTGTCCTTCTCGAACGCGCTGACCCAGTCGACCTTCGGGTCGTTCGTGCCGTCCTCGACGTAGCCGGGCCAGGCGAGGATGGAGACCTGGCCCTCCATCTTGCCGACCTCCTCGACGGCGGCGGTCTCCTTGTCGTCCTCTCCCCCGCCGCACGCGGTCAGGACGGAGACCGAGAGGAGGGTCAGGCAGGCCAGGGTGGCGCGGCCACGCCGGAGTGTGGGGTTCATGCAGATCTCCGCTTTCTCTGGGGATGGTGTGGTGGTCGTGCGGTGGGGCTCGGGGTGGGGCTCGGGTGGAGCTCGGTGGGCGCTCGGCGCTCAGGAGGTGGCGGGGCTCAGCGCGACCACGTCGGCCCGGGCGAAGCGGACCGTCACGGAGTCGCCGCGGTGCTCGGGATCGGTGAGCCGGCCGTCGCTCGGCTCGAGCGCGACCAGGTCGACCCCGTCGTGGGTGCGCAGGTGCACCCGGTTGGCGCTGCCGAGGTAGATCGTCTCGACCACGACCGCGCCGAGGGCGACCTCGCCGGAGGCCGGCGGCTCCGACCCGGCCGGCGTGAGCCGCAGCCGCTCCGGCCGGATCGCGTGCTCGCCGTCCACGCCCAGCAGCTGCCTCGACACCTCCGCGGTGAGCAGGTTGGTGGTGCCGACGAACCCGGCGACGTACGCCGAGGTCGGGTGCTCGTAGATGTCGCGGGGCGTCCCGAGCTGCTGGATGCGACCCGCGTCGAAGACGGCGATCCGGTCGCTGAGGGTGAGCGCCTCCTCCTGGTCGTGGGTGACGAAGACGAACGTGATGCCCAGGTCGCGCTGGAGCTGCTTGAGCTCGACCTGCATCTGCTCGCGGAGCTTGAGGTCGAGCGCGCCGAGCGGCTCGTCGAGGAGCAGCACACGGGGCTCGAGGACGATCGCCCGCGCGAGGGCGACCCGCTGGCGCTGGCCGCCGGAGAGCTGGGTGGGACGTCGCCCGCCGAGGTGGCCCAGCCGCACGGTGTCGAGCGCCTGCTGGGCCCGCTGCCGGCGGTCCTTCTTGCCCAGGCCCCGCACGCGGAGCCCGTAGGCGACGTTGTCGAGGACGCTCATGTGCGGGAAGAGCGCGTAGTCCTGGAAGACGGTGTGCACGTCGCGCTCGAACGGCGCGGCCCGGGTGACGTCGACACCGCCGAGCAGCACGGTGCCCTCCGAGGCCTGCTCGAACCCGGCGACCAGGCGCAGCACCGTGGTCTTGCCCGACCCCGACGGACCGAGCATGGAGAAGAACTCGCCGTCGGCGATGTCGAGGTCCACGCCGTCGACCGCGGCGACGTCGCCGAAGTGCTTGCGCAGTCCGCGCAGGGAGATCGCAGGGACCTGCGGGGCGGCGCCCGGCGCGGGGGCCGGCGCGGTCGCGCTGGTCGGGTGTGGCATCAGTCGTGGCCTTTCGTCAGGTCCGGTTGGCGCGTTAACCTATGACTTCAGAGTTCACAGTGCAATAGGTTCCGGCAGGATGGTCGGAAACGTCATCGAGCGGTAACAAGCGAGGAGGTCCCGTGGCGGTGCAGTTCTACGGCCGGGCGTCGGCAGCGGTGTTCTCGCCACTGGAGTCCAAGAGCCGGTCCGAGCTGGTGAGCCGCCGCCTGACCGACGCGATCGCGCTCGGCCTCCTCCCCGACGCCGAGCAGCTGCCCGGCGAGACCGACCTCGCCGGGATCTTCGGCGTCTCGACCGTCACCGTCCGCGAGGCCCTGTCCGTCCTGCGGGCCGAGGGGCTGATCGAGACCCGGCGGGGTCGCGGGGGCGGCAGCTTCGTGCGCACGCCGGAGGGTGGCGTCGTGGAGCTGGCCCGGCGCCGGCTCGACGGCTTCAGCCTCAGCGAGCTGCGCGACCTCGGTGACGTCTACGCCGCCATCAGCGGCGCCAGCGCCGCCCTGGCCGCGCGCCGCTCCAGCGCCGAGGACCTCGACCGGCTGCGGCGGGTGGCCGACACGCTCGCCACCGCCACCGCGCCCGACGCACGCCGGCGCGCCGACGCCCACTTCCACGTCGAGGTGGCCGCGGCGGCCCAGTCGCCGCAGCTCTACCACGAGGAGGTCCGGCTCCAGGCGGAGTTCGGCACCCTCCTGTGGATCGCCTTCGGGGACGACTCCAGCCACGAGCAGATGGTGCGCAGCTGCCGTGCCGTGGTGGACTCCATCGCGAACCGAGACCCCCAGGCCGCCCGCGAGGCCGCAGAGCAGCGGGTCGCGGACTCCACCGCCCGCCTGATCGACTACCGACTCAACCGGGACCGCCGATGACCCTGCACGACTCCCCCGACGTCGACCGGGTGACCCTGGCGGTCCTCGAGGTCGTCGGCCACGCCCTCGAGCTCGCCGACCGGATCGCGGCCGCGGTCCAGCCCGCGCTCGAGGCGCGACCCGCACCACGTCGCTCGGACCTCACCGGGGTCGAGGCGCTCGTCGGCCCGGTGCTCGCCGACCTGGACCAGCCGGAGCAGGGGGCGGGGTTCGTGGCGGCCGTCGGGCTGCTCGAGGACGCGCCCTGGTGGCTGGAGTGGTTCGCGCGCGACCCCGACGGACGGGTGCAGCGGCTGGTCACCCACTCCGACCCCGACGGCATCGGCTTCTACGACTACGAGTCGCTCCCCTGGTACGTCGTGCCCCGCGACTCCGGCCACCGGCACGTGACCGGTCCCTACGTCGACTACCTGTGCACCGAGGAGTACACCCTCACCTTCAGCACCCCCGTCCACGCCGGCGGCCGCTTCGTGGGCGTGGCCGGCGCCGACATCGCCGTCAAGCACGTCGAGGAGCACCTGCTGCCGGCGCTCTGCGCGGCCGGCACCCGGCTCGCGGTGGTCAACGGCGACGGCCGGATCCTGTCGAGCAACAGCGGGCGCCACGTCTGCGGCGACCTGCTGGAGACCGACCCCGGCTCCCCCGTGCGCGCGACCCGCGCGATCGACGGCCTGCCGCTGTCGGTCGTCGACCTCGGCGACTGACGGCGGCCCCGGGGCCGCTCAGGGCTGCAGCGCCGGCGCGGCGTAGGTCTCCTTCACGAACCGCAGGTGGCTCCAGCTCTCCACGTCGGCGACGCCGTCCAACGACCGCACGGCGTCCAGGGCCTCGAGCAACGCCCCGGGGGTGAACGTCCGCAGCGTCGCGACCGCGTCGAACCTCCCCCACGTGCGCGCCAGGAAGCTCACCGCCGGCAGCCCGAGGAGCGCGGCGACCACCTCCTCGTGCCCCCCGCCCAGCCGGATGCCGATCCCGAGCGCGACCTGCGGGTCGTCCCCCGACTGCCGCACCAGCGCACCGACCCGGACGACCTGGGCCTCCAGCAACCGCACCACACGCCGCCGCACACCCGCCGGGGAGAGCCCCACCACCGCCGCGAGCTCGACGTACGACGCGCGCCCGTCGTCCTGCAGGGCCCGTAGCAGGGCCACGTCCGTCGCGTCGACCGTGGTGGCCACCGCACCGGTCGGTCCCACCACGTCCCGGATGACCTCGGCGTAGGGAAGGGTGTCGAGCGCCCGCACGCCGGGGAGGAGCCGGATCGCCGCGAGCGCCTCATCGATGTCCCGTGGCGACCCGGTCCGCAGCTCGGCGACGACGGCGTACGGGCCGGCCGTCAGCGACACGAAGGGCACGTCGGACCGCTCCGCGACCCGCTCGGCGACGACGTCGGCGCGGCCCGAGACGGCCACCCCGACGTGGGCGAGGGAGCTGCGGCCCAGGACGGCCGGGTGCACGACGCCGCGGACGACGACCTCGCCGGAGGTCAGCAGCCGGTGCATGCGCGCGGCGACCACGGATCGGGAGATCCCCGAGAGCCGGGCGATCTCCCGGTGCGGGAGCCGGCCGTCGGACTTCAGCAGCCCGACGATGACCTGGTCGACCGCGTCCATGGGTGCGCCTCCGAAATTGTGTCCGCAACTTTGACCACGACGGCCGCGCCGAACGTACCCCACCAGTGCCCCGGGCCGCCCGAACTGACCCTTTGCACCGCGTTCGACGTGCCGATCGTGATTCGTTACGCGCTGGTTACGCACGAACGGCTTGCCAGGGAACGGGGGCCTACCTAGGGTCGTCGCCTGCCGGGTGAGATCGCCATCACGGCAGCACAGGACACGGCTCCTGATCGGGCACGGCCAGCCGTCGCCCACGTGTGCCACCCGTCCGGGGCTTGACATCGATGAGGGAGCCGAACGTGTCCGACATCTTGCAGAGCGGGTCTGAAGGATCCGACACCGCCACGACCGGCCTGGCGCGGAACGCGCTCAACCTGCCGGAGCTGGTCTTCACCGCGATGGCGGCGCTCGCACCGCTGACCCTCGTGGTCGCCGTGATGCCGCTGCACTTCTTCGTCGGCGGTCCGGCCGTGCCCGGGGGCTACCTCGTCGCCGCCGCCGTCATGGGCCTGTTCGCCGTCGGGCTGACGACGATCATGCGCTACATCCGCAACACCGGCGCGTTCTACGCGATCATCGTCCGCGGGCTCGGCAAGGTCCCCGGCTCCGCCTCGGCGCTGCTGGCGATCGTGGCCTACAACGCGCTGCAGGTCTCGACGTACGGCGCCCTGGGCCTCTACGCCGCCGACGTCGTCGAGCAGGTCTTCGGGATCGACGCACCCTGGTGGCTCTACGGTGCGGTCGCGCTCGTCCTCGTCGCGCTCCTCGGCTACCGCGGCATCACCGCCAGCGCGAAGGTCCTCACCGTCGTGCTGACGCTGGAGATGGTCGCGCTCGCCGCGCTGGCCGTCGCGATCCTCGCCGACGGCGGCACCGGTCCGCTCTCCCTGACGCCGTTCTCCCCGAGCACCGTCCTGGACCCCTCCAACGGCCCGATGTACGGGCTGATCTTCGGCGCCTTCATGGGCTTCGAGTCCACGGTCATCTACTCCGAGGAGACCGCGGGAGGCGCGCGGACCATGCGCCGCGCCACCTACGCCGTCGTCGCCGTCATCGGCGTGTTCTACGCCGCCATCGCCTACGTCATCGTGTCGGCGTACGGCGTCGGCGACATCGCCACCGCGGCCAGCGAGGACCCCGCCGGCCTGGTCGTCGTGCTCTTCGACCGCTACACCTCCGCATGGGTCGGCGAGCTGGTCTCCGTCCTGCTGCTCCTCAGCGCCTTCGCAGCGCTGCTCGCCCTGCACAACGCGAGCAACCGCTACGCGTTCGCCCTGGGCCGGGAGCGCCTGATCCCCAGCGCCTTCGCCCGCACGCACCCCACCACCCGGTCCCCGTGGGTCGCCGGCCTGACGCAGAGCGCCGTCGCGGCCGTCGTGCTGGTCGCCTGCGTCGCCCTCGACGTCGACCCCTACCTCGGCCTGCTGCTCTGGGGCAGCGCCCTGGGCTTCCTCGGGATCATCGCGCTGTGGGCGCTGTGCGCCCTCGCCGCCGTCGTCTACATGCGCCGCCACCACCCGGAGGTCGGCCTCTGGCGCTCGGCCGTCGCGCCCCTCCTCGCCGCCGTCGCCCTCGCCGTCGTCTTCGTCCTGGTCATCGCCAACTTCGACCTCTTCTCCGGCGGCACACCGGCGGTCAACGCCACGCTCTTCACCATCGCCGCCCTCGCCGTCGTCGGTGGCGTCGGCCGGGCGCTGTACCTGCGGGCCCGCGTCCCGGAGGTCTACGCCCGGCTCGGGACGACCGACGCCGGCGCCGACCCCGCCGACGAGCCGGCCGACGAGCCGGTCGCCGAGCCCACCGACGAGCCGAGGACGTGGTGATCCCCGTGCTGCCCTCCCCCGCCTCCCACGGCCCCGCCTCCCCCGAGCCCGAGTACCGCCCGGTCGACCTGGACGCCGTCGCCGACGCGAGCGTCGACGTCTTCGAGGACCCCGCCGACGTCGAGCTGGGCGAGCGGCGGCTCCACGGGCTGCCCTTCCGGTTCGGCACGCCGGAGCGCGCGGTCGTCCGCGTCGACCCGCGCACGACGACCCGCGTCCCGGCCACCGGGCCGGCCACCTGGCTGGTCTTCGCCCACGCCGTCCTGGAGGCCGACCTCTACCGCGGTGGCCGCGTCGGCGACCGGGTCGGCTCCTACACCCTCGAGTACGCCGACGGGACGACCCACACCCACCCGCTGCGCCAGCGCTTCGAGATCGGCCCGACGCCCCGCCGCTGGGACGACCGGCCGCTGCCGCTCGACTGGGGCCAGACACCTCTGCTGGCCCGCAACGACGCCGAGCACGTGCTCATGGACCGCAGCTGCGGCCGGTACGACCAGGCCGGTGCACGCCTGGTCGGCATCGACGACCCCCAGTCCCAGGTTCCCTACGTGCTGCCCTACCGCTTCTACCTGTGGGCCCTGGAGAACCCCCGCCCCGACGCCGACCTGACGGCCGTCTCGGTCACGGCCGACGAGGCGACGCTCCTGCTCGGCGCGCTCACGCTCAGCCGCCTCGACGAGGAGCCCTTCACCACCACGGTGGCGCGGGAGGTGCTGCTCGACATCCGGGACGGCGACGTGGACGAGACCGTGGAGGTCGACGTCGACCGCGGCTCGGCGACCTACGTCTACCGGACCACGCCCGACGTCCAGGACGCCGCCGGGCTCCCCGCCGGGTGGGGCGCCCCGCGGCCGTCGGCCTGGCCCACCGGGTACACCAAGATCTCCGCCTCCCCCTCCGCGACCGTCACCGTGCGCCGAGGGGGCCACCCGGTCGGCGAGTTCCGCTGGGCCGACCTCGTGGCCCACGACGTGCTCTCCTTCGACTGGGGCACCGTCCGCCTCCCCCGGCCCGACCAGAACTGGGTCCGCACGCGGGTCCGCGACGCGGCCGGCCGGCCGGTGCCGTGCCGCATCCGCTTCCAGACCCTCGAGGGCATCCCGATCGCGCCGTACGGCCACCACGCCCACATCAACTCCGACGGCGGCACGTGGAACCTCGACATCGGCGGCGACGTACGACTCGGCAGCCACACCTACGCCGCGATCGACGGCGACTGCGAGGGCTGGCTGCCCGCCGGCGAGGTCCAGGTCGAGGTGGTCCGCGGCTTCGAGCACGAGCCCGTCCGCCGGACCGTGACGATCGCGCCCGACCAGGGCCACCTCGACCTCGTCCTCGAGCGCCGCTTCGACGCCCGCGAGCGCGGCTACCTCAGCGGCGACACCCACGTGCACTTCATGTCCACGCACGGCGCCGAGCTCGAGGCGCGGGCCGAGGACCTGCACATCGCCAACCTCCTGCTGGCCCAGTGGGGCGAGCACTTCACGGGCACCGAGGAGTTCACCGGGCACGCGCACGTCTCCCACGACCACCACACGGTCGTGTACGCAGGGCAGGAGAACCGCACCAACATGCTCGGCCACATCAACCTGCTGGGCCTGAAGAAGCCGATCATGCCGTGGTCGACGGGCGGGTCGGAGGAGGACGAGCTCGGCGGCGGCCTGGCCACCACGCTCTCGCACTGGGCCGACGAGTGCCACGCCCAGGGCGGCACCGTCGTCCTCGCCCACTTCCCCGTGCCCTACGGCGAGACGGCGGCGCTCCTGGCCACCGGACGCCTCGACGCCGTCGAGACCATCGCCTACGACGGCTACAACGTGACGGAGTACTACCGGTACCTCAACGCCGGGTTCCGGGTCCCGCTGGTCGGCGGCACCGACAAGATGACCAGCGAGGTCCCCGTCGGGCTGGTCCGCACCTACGCCTCGACCAGGACCCCCGGCGCCACCACCGGCCCGGCCGCCGAGGTGGGCCACGACGCGTGGTGCGCCGGCATCCGCCGCGGCGACACCATGGTGTCCAGCGGCCCGCTGCTATGGCTCACCGTCGACGACGAGCCGCCGGGCTCGGTGATCACGGGCCGGTCGACCGTGCACCTGCGCGTCGAGCTCGAGACCATCTTCCCGGTCGACCGCATCGAGGTCGTCCGCAACGGCGAGGTGCTGCACACCGAGCACGTCGAGGCCGGCACCAGCACCCACCTGCTGGACGTGCCCGTCGACGTCGACGGGTCCGACTGGCTCCTCGCCCGGTGCTTCGGGTCCGGCGACGCCGGCGCCCGGCACACCGACACCTGGGCGCGCCCGGTCGTCGCCCACACCTCGCCGGTGTACGTCAGCTCCGCACCCACCTGGGAGCGCGTCGACCGCGAGGTCATCGACACGATGCTCGCGATGGTCGAGGGAGCACGGCGCCACGTCACCGAGGAGGCACGCACCCGCTGGCACGGCGCGGTGCGCCACCGCCACGGCGAGCCCGACCACCTCGCCCACCTGACCCGCCCCTTCGACGAGGCGACCGCCGCGCTGCACGCGCGGCTCGGCGCTTCCGGCACGTCCTAGAAAGCAGGCCCCCATGACGATGAACCCCGACACGCTCAGCGCGCTCACCAACACCCCCGCCCCGGCCTTCGCCTGGTCGCCGAAGGGCTGGCCCTCGGAACGGCCCTCGAGCGACCCCGCTGACCCCGAGACCTGGATCTACACCGACCGGTACTCCTACAGCCCGGGCGAGACGGTCACCTTCCACATCTCCTCCTCCGCGGAGGAGTTCGAGCTGGAGATCGTCCGCGACGGCAGCCGGCCCACCACGGTCCACCACGCGCACCACCTCACCGCGCCGCACCAGGAGACCCCCGAGGACGCCTACGCCGCCGGGTGCGGGTGGACGCCCACCCACAGCTGGCAGGTCCCCGAGGACTGCCGGTCCGGCTTCTTCCTCGTCACCGTCCGCAACACGACTCCCCACGGCACCTGGGAGCGCGAGCACTTCTTCGTCGTGCGCGCCGCCGCCGACCGGCGCAGCGACATCGCCCTCGTCCTCACCACCGGCACCCTGAGCGCGTACAACGACTGGGGCGGCGCCAACCACTACCGCGGCATCGGCGACGACCCCCGCAACGACTCCGGCTCCCCGCTCTCCAGCACCCAGCGCCCGATCGGCCGGGGCATGCTCCGCAAGCCCGTCGACGCCCCCCGCGAGTACCACCCCTACACGCCGAGCATCGGCTGGGTCCCGCGGTACGACTCCTACGAGTGGGCCAGGTTCAACGGCTACAGCCGTCACCACGCCGACGCCTTCTGGGCCACCTACGAGCGCAGCTTCGTGGTGTGGGCGGAGGAGGCCGGCTACGAGCTGGACTACCTCACCCAGGTCGACCTGCACCAGGACCCGACCGCCCTCGACGGCTACTCCTGCGCCGTCGTCGTGGGCCACGACGAGTACTGGACCTGGGAGCAGCGCGACGTCGTCGACGCCTTCGTCGAGCGCGGCGGCGGCTTCGCCCGCTTCGCGGGCAACTTCCAGTGGCAGGTCCGGCTGAGCGAGGACGGCACGACCCAGTACTGCTACCGCCTGCCCTCGCTCGACCCGGAGGCCGCCACGACGCCGCGGCGCGCCACCACCAACTGGGAGGCCAAGAGCGTCGGCCGCCCCGGAGCCACGACCATCGGGCTCAACGGGCTGGGCGGCATCTACAACCGGTACGGCGCCGCGGTCCCGCGCTCCTCCGGCGGCTTCACGGTCTACCGGCCCGAGCACTGGTCGTTCGAGGGGACCGACCTCTACTACGGCGACCTCCTCGGCGGGGCGCCGGCGTTCCTGGCCGCCTTCGAGGTCGACTCGGTCGAGTACACCTTCCGGCGCGGTCTGCCGTACCCGACCTACGAGGACGGCGCCCCCGAGACCCTCGAGATCCTCGCGATGTGCCCGGCCGCCAAGGGCGAGGAGGACCGCTTCGGCGGCCAGCACCCCATCGGCGGCCCGGAGGCGGAGGTGTACGCCTACAACGCCGAGCTCGGCGACGACCTCCCCTACTACGTGCACGAGAACCAGATGCGCGGCGCCGGCATGATCGCCGCCTTCACCCGCGGGGACGGCGAGGTCTTCAACGGCGGCTCGACCGAGTGGTCCAACGCCCTGCGCGTCGGCGACCCCTTCGTCGACCGCATCGTCCGCAACGTCCTGGACCGCTTCACGAAGGGTGAGACCCGATGACGCCCCCCGCGACCCCCCTGACCATCGACGCCGTCCGCGCGGTCGACCGCACCGCCCCCAGGGTGGTGCCGGACCCCGCCGGCTACGACCGCGTCACCGGCGAGTGGGCCGAGGCGGAGTACCGCGCCGTCGAGATCGCCGACGACTCCCTGGGCGGGCTCTGGGAGGGCGAGCCCGGGGAGGTCTTCTTCGAGTCCTGGCCCTACACCGAGTTCTGCGTGGTGATCAGCGGCCGGGTCGCGGTCCGGGACGACGCCGGGGCCCGCCGCGAGTTCGGGCCCGGGGAGGCGTTCGTCGTCCCGCGCGGCTTCCGCGGCACGTGGGAGACCCTCGAGCCGTCGGTCAAGTACTTCGTGGCCATGCGATGACCGCCTACCCGAGCCCCGGCCCACGGACCGTGGGGCCTACCGACAGCTCCCTGGTGCCGCGGTACGCCGGGCCGGCGACGTTCGCCCGCCTGCCGCGGATCGACCAGGTGGATCACGCGGACGTGGTCGTCGCCGGCGTCCCCTTCGACACCGGGGTCTCCTACCGGCCCGGAGCCCGCTTCGGGCCCGGCCACGTGCGGGAGTCCTCCCGGCTGCTGCGCCCCTACCACCCGGCGCTGGACGCCTCGCCGTTCGAGCTCGCCCAGGTCGTCGACGGCGGCGACATCATCGCCAACCCCTTCGACATCCCGGCCGCCATCGACGCCATCCAGGCGGGGGCGTCCGGCCTGACCAGCAGCGGCGCGGGCCTGCTCACGATCGGCGGGGACCACACCATCGCGCTCCCCCTCCTCCGCGACGTGGCCGAGCGCCACGGCCCGGTCGCGCTGCTCCACTTCGACGCGCACCTGGACACCTGGGACACCTACTTCGGCGCCCGCTACACGCACGGGACGCCGTTCCGTCGCGCCGTCGAAGAGGGCCTGGTCGACACCGAGGCGCTGTGCCACGTCGGCACCCGCGGCCCGCTGTACGGCAAGAAGGACCTCGAGGACGACCGACGGTTCGGGTTCGGGATCCTGACCGCCAGCGACGTCTACCACCAGGGCGTCCTGGAGATCGTCGACCGGCTCCGCTCGCGGGTCGGCGACCGACCGCTGTACGTCTCGGTCGACATCGACGTGCTCGACCCCGCGCACGCACCGGGGACCGGCACGCCCGAGGCCGGCGGCCTCACCAGCCGCGAGCTCCTCGAGATCCTCCGGGGCCTGCGCGGGCTCCACCTCGTCGGCGCCGACGTCGTCGAGGTCTCCCCCGCCTACGACCACGCCGAGCTCACCGGGGTCGCCGCGTCGCACGTCGCCTACGACCTCCTCACCCTGATGACCCTGCAGCGGCGGGCGTGACCACCACCCACCGCCCGCCGGCACCGCCCGCCGACACCGCCCGAACTCCCGACCCACCGCCCGAGGACCCCTTCGTGAACTCCGACGCCGCCGCTACCGGCGCTGCGCTGTACGCCGTCACCGACCCCGCCACCGGGGAGCTCGTCCGCACCTTCCCCACCGCCACCGACCTCGAGGTCGAGTCGGCCCTCGCCCGGGCCGCCGCCGCGGGGAGGGCGTGGGGACGGGAGACCTCCGTCGACCAGCGGGCGGCGCTCCTGCACCGCGTCGCCGACCTGCACGAGGAGCGTGCCGACGGCCTCGCCCGGATCATCACGCGGGAGATGGGGAAGCCGCACGACGAGGCGGTCGGCGAGGTGCAGTTCAGCGCCGCGATCTACCGCTACTACGCCGACAACGCCGCGGACTTCCTCGCCGACGAGCCGATCCCCGTGCTCGAGGGCGAGGGAACGGCGCTGGTGCGGCGCGCGCCGTACGGCGTCCTGCTGGGCATCATGCCGTGGAACTACCCCGCCTACCAGGTCGCCCGCTTCGCCGCCCCGAACCTCGCCGCCGGCAACACGATCCTGCTCAAGCACGCGCCGCAGTGCCCCGGGTCCGCGGCGGCGCTCGAGGACGTCTTCGCCGACGCGGGCCTGCCCCGCGGTGCCTACACGAACCTCAACGCCACCAACGACCAGGTCACCGCCATCATCGAGGACCCGCGCCTGGCCGGTGTCTCGCTCACCGGCTCCGAGCGCGCGGGCGCCGCCGTCGCCGCGACGGCGGGCAGGAACCTGAAGAAGGTCGTGCTGGAGCTCGGCGGCTCGGACGCGTTCCTCCTGCTCTCGACCGACGACCTCGACCCGGTCGTGGACCAGGCCGTCGCCGCCCGGCTCGAGAACACCGGCCAGGCCTGCAACGCGGCCAAGCGGTTCATCGTGGCGGGCGACCTCTACGAGCCGTTCGTGCAGCGCTTCACCGCCGCCCTCCTCGCCGCCGCCGACGGCATCGCGCCGCTCTCCTCCGAGGCGGCGGCCGAGCGCCTCGACGCCCAGGTCCGGGCCGCGGTCGACCAGGGCGCACGACTGGTCACCGGTGGCGAGCGGCGCGGGGCGCACTTCCCGCCGGCGGTCCTCACCGGGGTCACCCCGGACAACGACGCCTACCACCAGGAGCTCTTCGGCCCGGTGGCCACTGTCTTCCGCGTCGACTCCGAGGACGAGGCGGTCGCCCTCGCCAACGACACCCCCTACGGCCTCGGCTCGTACGTCTTCACCACCTCCGCCAAGCAGGCCGAGCGGGTCGCGGACCGCCTCGACGTCGGCATGGTGTTCGTCAACGGCGTGCTGGTCGAGGGCGTCGAGCTGCCCTTCGGTGGCGTCAAGAGGTCGGGCTTCGGCCGCGAGCTCGGACGCCACGGCATGGACGAGTTCGTCAACAAGAAGCTCATCCGGACCGTGCGCTGACCCCGGCGGGAGCGGTCGTCGTGGCCAGCCGCTCCCGCGGCGTGCTCGCCCGGCCGCGCTCGGGGTGGCTCAGGGCCGCGTCCACGCTGCCGATGAACCGGGTACTGCTTCGCAGCCGGCGCGACCTCGCGCCGCACCACGGGAAGGCCACGTGATCCCGCACCCCCGACCTGCGTCCCTGCTCCCGCCGACCCTCCTGGCGCTGCTGCTCGCGTGCAGCGCCCTGCCCAGCCTCGAGACGGTGGAGCGGTGGGAGGTGACGTCGTACGCCGGGTGGCCCGGCGTCGGCCTCGCCGCTCTCCTGTTCCTCACCGTCGGTGGCTCCGGCCGGCGCACGACGCTCGCCTGGCTCACAGCCCAGACGGTCGGGCTCGGCCTGGTCCTGGGCGTCGTCTACGACGTCGGGCCGCTCCTCGGCCTGGTGGGGAGCCTCGCGGTGACGGTTCCCGCGCTGGTGACGGCCAGGTGGGTGCGGCCGGGCACGGCCGCCTACCGACGGTTCAACGAGGGCGAGGTCGACGCGTACCACGGCGTCACGGCCCTCTCCGGCCTGCTGTGCGCCGCCCTGACGGCGGCGGCCGCGGTCGCCGCCGACCGCGGCGACCCGGCGCAGGTCCTGCTGACGGCCGGCATCGCCTTCTTCGCCGCATGCACCGCGCAGCTGGTCACGATCCCCTTCTGGCTGCGGTCCGCCGGCGGTTGGCGACTGGCGCACAGCGTGGAGCTGTGGGCCCAGCGGTCGATGCTCCTCGTCTTCCTCGCCGGCATCTTCGCCTTCCCGAGCACGCCTCCGGTGGGCTTCCTGGTGTTCCCGATCCTGGGCTGGGCGGCGATCCGTGCCCGTGCCCCCGAGACCCACCTCCAGGTCGCGCTCGCCTCCGGCGCCGCCTTCCTCTCGACCCTGGCCGGGCGTGGCCCGTTCGCCCTGGGCAGCGCGAGCGATCCGAGCCCGTTCACGCCCCTGCTCGTCTACATGTTCATCGCCTCGATCTGCTACCTGCTGATCCCCCTCGCGCTGACCGTCGAGAGGCTGGTGACGGTGACCAGGCAGGCCACGCGGGCGGCCACCACCGTGACGCGGATGCTCGACTCCGCCACCGGCACGGTGTTCATCGCCACCGACCCGTCCGGGACGATCACGCACTACAGTCCCGGCGCCCAGCAGGCGCTCGGCTTCGCGCCGGACGCCGTCCTCGGCCGCCACTCCTCGACCCTGCACTCCCCGGCCGAGGTGGCCCGCCATGCGGAGGCCCTCGGCGAGGACGCCGGCCCGTCGGGCACCGAGACCCACGCCGAGACCTACCTGCGCGCCGTGACCGCGCAGATCACCAGTGGCAGGCGGTCGGACTGGCTGTTCCTGCACCGCGACGGCGGCGACCGGGCCATCTCCCTCACCATCAGCGCGATGAGCGACAGCGGCCGGCTCGTCGGCTACATCGCCAGCGGCGAGGACTCCACGGACCGGATCACGACCCAGCGGGCCCTCGAGCAGGCGCTCGAGCGCGAGAGGGCCTCGGTGGAGGCCCTCCGCGCCGCCGACAAGGTCAAGCAGGACCTCGTCTCCACCGTCAGCCACGAGCTGCGGACGCCGATCACCAACGTGGCCGGGTACGTCGAGCTGCTGCTCGACGGGGAGCTCGGGGACATGCCGGTCCACCAGGTCCGGGCGGTGGAACGGATCCAGCGCAACAGCCACCGGCTGCGCCACCTCGTCGACGACCTCCTCACCCTGTCGCGTGCCGAGGCGGCCACCGAGCCGGTCGCCACCGAGGTGGTCGACCTCAACGACGTCGCCACCGCCGCCCACGACCACCTGCGCAGCCAGGTCGGCGAGCGCGCGCTCGAGGTGCGGCTCGGCACGCCACGGACCCCGGTGCCGGTGCGCGGCAACCGGGAGATGCTCGAGCGCGTCGTCGTGAACCTGCTGGGCAACGCCGTCAAGTTCACGCCGGACGGAGGATCCGTCGACCTGAGGGTCGAGCTCGACCCGCCGCCGGCGGCGGCCGAGGACGGCGACGGGACGGCCTCGCCCGCCGGCGGCCGGGCCTCCGCACCGCACGCGGCCCGGATCGTGGTGCTCGACACCGGCCTCGGGATCCCGGCCGCCGACCACCAGGCCGTGTTCGAGCGGTTCTACCGGTCGTCGGCCGCCGACGAGCACGCGATCCAGGGGACCGGCCTGGGGTTGAGCATCGTCAGGGCCATCGTCGAGCAGCACCACGGCACCGTCGTGCTCGACTCCCGGCCGGGAGTCGGCACCTCCGTCACCGTCCGGCTGCCGCTCGCCGGGGCCGGGTGACCGCTCCCCCGGGCCTCGGCCCGGTGGGGCGGGCACCCGGTCCGCGTCGGTCGGTCAGGGCCAGTCGACGGAGAGGTACTGCGTCTCCTGGAACTCCCGGAGGCCGTCCCGCGCGCCCTCGCGGCCCAGACCGCTCTGCTTGAAGCCGCCGAACGGTGCCGCCGGGTCGGAGACCAGGCCTCGGTTGACGCCGACCATGCCGGCCTCGACCTGCTCGCCCAGGCGCATGGCGCGCCCGAGGTCGCCCGCGTAGACGTAGGCGGCGAGGCCGTACTCGGTGTCGTTGACCAGGTCGACCATGTCCGCCTCCTCCGACCAGGTGGTGATCGGCAGCACCGGCCCGAAGATCTCCTCGCGCATGATGGCCGCCCCGGCCGGCACGTCGGCGAGGACCGTGGGCGCGACGAAGTGACCCGGCGCCTCGGGCAGTACGCCCCGGCCGGCCACGCGCGCACCCTCGGCCACGGCGTCCGCGACCGCGCGCTCCACCCGCTCGACGGCCGCACGGCTGATGAGCGGACCGATCGCGCACCCGTCGGCCGCGGGCCCCGTCGTCAGCTTCTCGACCTCGGCCACGATGCGCGCGGTGAAGTCGAACGCGACGTCGCTGTGGACGTAGAACCGGTTGGCGGCGGTGCAGGCCTGACCGCCGTTGCGGAACTTGGCGACCATGGCGCCGGCCACGGCGGCGTCGAGGTCGGCGTCCTCGGTGACGATGAACGGGGCGTTGCCGCCGAGCTCCATCGAGGCGTTGACGACGCGGTCGGCGGCCTGCCGCAGCAGCAGCCGGCCGACGGCCGTGGAGCCGGTGAAGGAGATCTTGCGGACGCGCTCGTCGGCCAGCCAGGCACCGACCACCCCGGCCGCGTCGGTGGTGGGCACCACGTTGACCACGCCGTCGGGCACACCTGCCTCGGTGAGCAGGCGGGCCACCGCGAGCGCCGTCAGCGGGGTCTCCGCGGCCGGCTTGAGCACGACCGTGCAGCCGGCCGCGAGGGCGGGCGCCAGCTTGCGGGTGGCCATCGCGGCCGGGAAGTTCCACGGCGTCACCAGGGCCGCGACGCCGACGGGGACGTGCCGGACGACCGTGCGCGTGCCTCCGGCCGGCGACTCGCCGTAGTCACCGCCCGGGCGGACGGCCTCCTCGGCGAACCAGCGGAAGAACTCGGCGGCGTAGGTGACCTCGCCGGCGGCGTCGACGAGCGACTTGCCGTTCTCCGCCGCGATCAGCCCGGCCAGCCGGTCGCGGTCCCGCAGCATCAGCTCGTGCGCGCGGCGCAGCACCTCCGACCGGACGCGGGGGGCGAGCCCCGCCCAGGGTCGAAGCGCCGCGGCCGCCCGGTCGACCGCGGAGCGGGCGTCGGCCAGGTCGTGGTCGCGGACGTGGTCGACGACCTCGAGGGTCGCCGGGTCCTCGACGGCGAACGTGCCGGCCAGGGCGGGCGCGGTGGTGGGGGTGGTGGTCACGGGTAGAGCCCTCTCTGACGGTGAGCCTCGGCGACGCGTCGTACGGCGAGGCAGGTGGCGGCGGTGCGGAGCGAGCAGTCGTGCTGCCGGGAGGCGGCCAGGACGTCCTGCCAGGCGCCGGCCATGCGGTCGGCCAGGCGTGCCTCGACCTCCGCCTCGCTCCACCAGTAGGCCTGGTTGGCCTGGACCCACTCGAAGTACGACACGACCACGCCGCCGGCGTTGGCGAGGATGTCCGGGACGACCAGGACGCCCCGCTCCTCCAGCAGCCGGTCGGCCTCGGTGGTGGTCGGGCCGTTGGCGCCCTCGACCACCACACGCGCCCGGACGGCGGCGGCGTTCCCGCGGTGGATCACGCCCTCGACGGCGGCAGGCACGAGCAGGTCGACGTCGAGCGCGAGCAGCACGTCGTTCTCGACCGGCTCGGCGCCGGACCAACCGGTCACCGAGCCGGTGCGGTCCACGTGGTCCTCCAGCGCGGGCAGGTCGAGCCCGTCGCCGCACCACACCGCGCCGTACTGGTCGCTGACGGCGGTGACCCGGACGCCCGCCTCGTCGAGGAAGCGGGCGGTGCCGCGGCCGACCTTCCCGAACCCCTGCACCGCCGCGGTGGCGGACGCCGGGTCGATCGCGAGGTGGCGCAGCGCGGCGAGCGCGGTGTAGACGACACCCCGGGAGGTGGCGCTGGCCCGGCCCAGGGATCCGCCGAGGCTGATCGGCTTGCCGGTGACGACGCCGAGCACCGTGTGGCCGCTGGCGACCGAGTAGGTGTCCATCATCCAGGCCATCGTCTGCTCGTCGGTGCCGATGTCGGGAGCGGGGATGTCCCGGGTGGGACCGATCATCGGCATGATCTCGGAGGTGTAGCGGCGGGTGACGCGCTCGAGCTCGGCGGTGGAGTACTGCCGCGGGTCGATCACGACCCCTCCCTTGGCGCCGCCGTAGGGCACGTCGAGCAGCGCGCACTTCCAGGTCATCCACATCGCGAGGGCGCGGACCTCGTCGAGGTCGACGTCCGGGCTGTAGCGCAGGCCGCCCTTCGCGGGACCGCGGGACAGGTTGTGCTGCACCCGGTGCCCGGTGAGGACCTCCGTCGTGCCGTCGTCGCGGCGCAGGGGGATGCTGACCGTCACCTCGCGCCGGGGCGCGGCCAGCACCGCCGTCTCCGCGGCGTCGTAGCCGAGGATCGCGGCCGCCTCGGCCAGCTGGGCCCGGGCCTCGCCGAGCGGGCCGGCGACGCTCGTGCGCGTCGGCTCCGCGACGGCCGACCCCGTGCTCACCGCGTGCCCGCCAGGAGGTCGGCGAGGACGTCGAGCGCCTCGTGGAGCAGGTCGTCGCCGATCGCGAGCGGCGGCAGGAACCGCAGCACGTTGCCGTACGTGCCGCAGGTCAGCACGATGACGCCGGCGCGGTGTGCGGCGGCGGCGAGCTCGCGGGTCAGCACCGGGTCCGGCGTCGTGGTGCCGGGCTCGACGAGCTCGACGGCGATCATCGCCCCGCGTCCGCGGACGTCGCCGATGCGGGCGTCGTCGGCCTGCAGGCGGTGCAGCCGGTCCTTCATCAGCCGCTCGACCTCCCGCGCGCGGCCCACGAGGTCCTCGGCCTCGATCGTCTCGATCGCGGCCAGGGCGGCGGCGCAGGCGAGCGGGTTGCCGCCGTAGGTGCCGCCGAGCCCACCGGCGTGGACCGCGTCCATCAGCTCGGCCCGTCCGGTGACGGCCGAGAGCGGGAGGCCGCCGGCGATGCCCTTGGCGGTGACGATGAGGTCGGGCACGACGCCCTCGTGGTCGCAGGCGAACAGGTCGCCGGTGCGGGCGAACCCGGTCTGCACCTCGTCCGCGACGAGCACGACGTCGTTGGCCCGGCACCATGCCGCCAGCGCCGGCAGGAACCCGGTTGCCGGCTCGATGAAGCCGCCCTCACCCTGGATCGGCTCGATCACCACGGCGGCGAGGTTCTCCGCGCCGACCTGCTTCTCCACCACGTCCAGCGCGCGGGCGGCGGCGGCCTGGCCGTCGACCTCCTTGCCGTCGCGGAAGGGGTAGGACAGCGGAGCGCGGTAGACCTCGGGCGCGAACGGTCCGAACCCGTGCTTGTACGGCATGTTCTTCGCCGTCATCGCCATCGTGAGGTTGGTGCGACCGTGGTAGGCGTGGTCGAAGACCACGACCGCGTCCTTGCCGGTGGCCACCCGGGCGATCTTGACGGCGTTCTCGACCGCCTCGGCGCCGGAGTTGAACAGCGCGGTCCGCTTGGCGTGGTCGCCGGGGGTGAGCCGGTTGAGGGCCTCCGCGACGGCGACGTACCCGTCGTACGGCGTGACCATGAAACAGGTGTGCGTGAACGCCGCGACCTGCTGCTGCACCGCCTCGACCACCCGCGGGGCGCTGTTGCCCACGGTCGTGACGGCGATGCCGGAGCCCAGGTCGATGAGGTGGTTGCCGTCCACGTCGACCACCACACCGCCCCCGGCCCTCGCGGCGAAGACCGGCATCGTGGTGCCGACGCCGGCCGCGACGGCGGCGGTCTTGCGCTCCATCAGCGCGCGCGAGCGGGGGCCGGGGAGGTCGGTGACGAGCGCCCGGTGCTGGGTCACGCCGGCGGTGCTCGGGGGCTGGGTGGTCATGGCGGTGCCCTTCTGTCGGTGGGGCTCCAGCCTCCGCCCGGGCTCGTATGCTGTCCAATACTTGTTCCTTCTCGTTCCCATGCCCAGGAGGCATCGCTGTGGAGCTGCGCCACCTGCGGTACCTGGTCGCCGTCGCCGACCACGGCACGGTCAGCCGCGCCGCCGAGCGCCTCTTCGTCACCCAGCCCGGGCTCTCCCGCCAGCTGCGCCAGCTCGAGCAGGAGCTCGGCGTCGCTGTCTTCGAGCGCTCCGCGGGCCGGTTGACGCTCAGCAGCGCGGGTCGCTCCCTGGTGCCGCTGGCCCGGGACCTGCTCGAGCGCGTCGACGCCTTCGGGGTCGCGGCGACGTACTACGCCGAGGGGCGGCTCGACCGGGTGGTGATCGGCGCGCCGACCGTCACCCTGACCGACGTCGTCGCGCCCTTCATCGCCACCCTGGCGCCCGACGACCCCACCACGGACGTGGTCGGGGCGGACGGGCTGTCGACCGCCGAGGTGCTCGGTCGCGGGGCGGACCTCGCGATCGGCACCGCGCGCCCGGCCGCGCCGTACCGCTCCCGGCCGCTCGCCGTGCTGCCGGTCTGGGCCTACGTGCCACGTGACCACCGCTGGGCCCGGCGGCAGCGGGTGACCGTGGGCGACCTGGTCGGCGAGCCCGTGATCGGGCTGCCCGCGGCCTTCACGGCCCGCCAGGCCCTGGAGGCCGCCGTGGTCGGGGCGGGCGTGGCCGGCGGGACGTTCGTCGAGGCGGCCAACGGCACCGTCGCCCAGGCGCTGGCCGCGGCGGGCCGCGGGGTCGCGGTGGTGTCCGACGACCCCCGCTACGACCTGGTGCCCCTGGCCGTGGAGCTCCCGGACCGCGGCACGCTGAGCGTCCGCCTGCTGGCCGTCTGGGACTCCCGCCACGTCGCGGCGCCGACCCTGGAGGCCCTCTCGAGCCGGCTCAGTGCCTTCGTCTGCGACCGGTACGGCGTCCCGCCGGCCTGACCGGCGCGGTCAGGTGGCCGCGGCGACCAGGCTCGCCACCAGCACGAGCGGCAGCGAGACGACCGCACCGAGCGAGGTGGCCAGGGTGAGCGTCTTCAGGCTGCCCTTGGTGGACAGGTCGAGCAGCGTGGTGAACATCCAGAAGAAGTTGCTGTTCACGTGCAGCGCGAACATCGCACCGGAGGCGATGGCCAGGGCGATGACGACCGGGTCGACCCCGAGCGAGCCGACGACCGGCGCGATGATGCCGGCCGCGGTGATCGCGGCGACGGAGACCGAGCCAATCGCGAAGTGCAGCACCGCCGCGATGAACCACGCGAGCAGGATGCTGAGGACGACCGGTGCGTTCTCGTCCGCCGCGAACAGGTCGGTGAGCGTCGCGTCCAGCCCGCTCCCGGCGATGACCGCACCCAGCGAGCCGCCGACGCCGGTGACCAGCAGGATCTCGCCGGTCGTGTGGAACCCGGACGTCAGGACCTTGCCGACCCCGTCCGCGCCCAGCGACGGGCGGACCATGAAGAACGCGATCAGCAGGCCGAGGAAGAGCGCGATGTTGGCGTCGCCGAGGAACGCGAGCGCCGCGGGGAGGTCGCCGACGACGTCGACGATCGCCGCGGACGCGATCAGCACCAGCGGCACCAGGATCGGCAGCAGGCGCACGAGGAGCGGCAGCCGCGCCGCGCTCTCGGCGTGCGGGACCTCCTCGGCCTCCACGTCCGGGTCGTCCCCACGGGCGACCACGTCGGGGTCGAGGTCGGTGTCCTCCTTCCACAGCCCCCAGCCCAGCAGCAGCCGGAAGAGGACCGTGGTGATGAGGGCGGTCGCCAGCCCGATCGGCACGCCGTAGAGCAGGTAGGTGCCCAGCGGCACGTCCATCAGCCCGGCGATGGCGACCGCGGCGAGGCCCGGCACGACGAACACGTAGCCGGAGAAGATGCCGATGCCCATCGCGCCCGCGAGCCACGGCAGCCCGTGCCGACGGTCCACCGCCGCCGCCGACTCCTTGGCCATCGGCGCTGCCAGCACCACCTGCACGTCGACGTAGATCGACGGGAAGATCGTCGAGAGCGTCGCCGCCATGGCGTACGGCAGGCGTCGGCCGACCCGGCGGGCCAGCAGGTCGACGAGGTCGCGGAACGTGCCCATCGAGTGCAGCAGCGCGCCGATGAGCACGCCGAAGCCGATGAGCAGGCCGACCTCCGCCATGATCTCGCCGAAGCCGCCGGTGATCTCCCCGACGGTGCCCTCGGCGCCCTGCCCGGTGGCGAGGCCGAGGTAGACGCTCGCGACGAGCAGCGAGATCACCGGGTCGATCCCGAACCGGATGATCAGCAGGATCGCCGCCAGGATCGCGATGGCGGAGTGCACGATCTCCATGGGGTTCCGTTCTGTGGGGCGCGGTGGGGCCCGGGGATCGTCCCACGCGGGTCCGGGTCCGTGCCGGAGGACCTGCCGCGCGTCGGGCCGGGACGCACGACGGCGCCGGGGGCGTCAGCCCCCGGCGCCGTCGGCCTTGCCGCTGCGCGTGACCTAGTCGGCGGCCGGGGCGACGAAGGTGCCCTTGGCCGGCTGGCCGGTCTCGCCGACCGCCTCGGGCTCGCCGCCGGCGACGCCGACCTCCAGCGAGCCGTCGGAGGACTGCACCCGCACGGGCGGGGCGACCTTGAGCTCCTTGGACTCGCCGAAGGCGAGGTCCCCGGAGAAGACGATCTCGTTCGAACCGTCGCGGACCACGACGTTCGTCCCGCCGCCTGCCGCCGTCAGCAGCACCGACACCGGCTTGCCGACCTGGCTGCTGCCGTTGTCGATCCCGCGCGACCCGTTGAGGACCAGCGCCTCGCCGTTGAGGTCGACCGGGCTGTCCATCACCAGGCGCGCGACCGACCAGGCCAGCACGAGCGCCATGACGGCGGCGACCAGGACCGACCAGTTCGGCCCGCCGCGGGTCCCCCGGATCGACCCGTTCGCGCCGGTGGCCAGCTCGGCCTCGAAGACGCGGCGCGGGTCGATGGGGGCGTCGGCGTACCGCTCGTCGTACGACGCCAGCAGCGGCGCCACGTCGACGCCCAGCACGCGGGCCAGCGTCCGCAGGTGGCCGCGGGCGTAGAAGTCACCGCCGCACGGCGCGAAGTCGTCGACCTCGATGGACTCGATGACGTGCGGGCGGATCCGCGTGCGGTCGGCGAGCTGGTCGACGCTGAGGCCGATCCGCGCGCGCGCCGCGGCCAGCTCCGGGCCGATCACCGGGTCGGCGGCCGGCTGCACCGGCGCCTCGATCGCGAACCCGTCGATGACCACCGGCGTCGGCGTGGCCGCACCCGCACGGGCGCCCCACACCTGGGTGTCCTCCACGAGGTCGACGCTGCCCGGTCGCCGCAGCTCCCGCGCCTCGGGCAGGGTCCGCGACACCGGGGTGACGCCGTCGCCGAGGTCGAGCGCGTTCGCGCCGTGGACCGCGTCCAGGGCCAGGCCGTCGTGGACGGTCTCGGCGCGGACGGCGGTCACCGGCGACCGCAGCGGGGTGGGGGTCGGGCTGGCCTGCGGCTGGTCGGCGGACTGGTCGGCGGGGTCGGCAGGCAGGTCGAGCGCGAACGGCGCGACCGGCACCGGCTCGGCCGCGGGCACGACCGGGCCGCCGTCGGACGACCGGCGCGAGAGCCGAGCGGCGATCGCACCGATGCCGCGCGCCAGGGCCGGTCGCGGGTCGTGCAGCCGCGGCCCCGCGGGCTCGCGGTCCTCGTCCTCCTCGTGCGCCTGCTCCGCCGCCGGCTCCGCGGGGACGACCGGCTCGCTGACCGGCTCGTGCGGGACGGGCTCCCGGGCGACGAGTGCGTCCTCCTCGACGTGCCCAGCGACGTCCCCGGCCTCGGCCTCGGCCGGCTCCGCCGCCCCGTCCTCGTCCTCGGCCTCGTCCTCGGCCTCGTCCAGCGGCAGCGTCGGGTCGAGCTCGACGACCTCGGTCCGGCCGTCGGTGAGCGCGAGCAGCGCCGACGTGAGGTCCGGGTCGGTGCTGGTGACCCGCGTCGACATCGACAGCGGCACCGAGAGCACCTGCTCGGCGCCCTCCGGCCCGGTGAGCACGACGTCGAGACGGCCGTCGTGGAGCATCCCGCGCCGCGGGAGGTGCTCGATGGAGAGCAGCGAGTCCCAGGTCATGCCGTGCCAGGCCCGGCCCTCGCGGATCCGCACCCCGTGGCCGTCGGCGACCAGGAGCGGACCGCGGGAGTCCAGCAGCCCGAGCAGGTGGACGGCGGCCAGGCCGCCCATGACGAGGAAGAGCACCCAGTCCAGCCAGGCCCCCGTCCCGGTCGCCCGGGCGAGGTAGGCGATCGCGACGGCCGAGGCGAGGCCGCCCACGACCGCCGACAGGGCCGCGTTGCGCCGGACGACGATGCCGTCCTCGGGACCGGTGGCCGCCGGGTCCTCGAACCCGCCGTACTGGTCGTCGAGCTGGAGGTCGTCGTTGTCGAGCACGTTCGATCCGTTCACATCTCCCCCTGCAGGGTCGCGATCACGCCGTCGATCTCGTCGGGCTTCACGAGCACGTCACGGGCCTTGGAGCCCTCGCTCGGACCCACCACCCCACGGCTCTCGAGGATGTCCATGAGCCGGCCCGCCTTGGCGAACCCGACCCGGAGCTTGCGCTGCAGCATCGAGGTGGACCCGAACTGCGTGGAGACCACGAGCTCGATGGCCTGGATGACCAGGTCCATGTCGTCGCCGATGTCGTCGTCGAGCTCGCGCTTGGCCGCGGCCGGAGCGGTGACGTCCTCGCGGTACGTCGGCTCCAGCTGCGCCTTGCAGTGCTTGACCACCAGCGCGATCTCGGCCTCGGTGACCCACGAGCCCTGCACGCGCACCGGCTTGGAGGCGCCCATCGGCAGGAACAGCCCGTCACCCTGGCCCACCAGCTTCTCCGCGCCCGGCTGGTCCAGGATGACCCGGCTGTCGGCGAGCGAGGAGGTCGCGAACGCCAGCCGCGAGGGCACGTTGGCCTTGATCAGGCCGGTGACCACGTCGACCGACGGGCGCTGGGTGGCGAGCACCAGGTGGATGCCGGCCGCACGCGCGAGCTGGGTGATCCGGACGACGGCGTCCTCGACGTCGCGCGGGGCGACCATCATCAGGTCCGCGAGCTCGTCGACGATCACCAGCAGGTACGGGTACGGCGTGAGCTCGCGCTCGCTGCCCGGGGGCACCTCGACCTTGCCCGCCCGGACGGCCTTGTTGAAGTCGTCGATGTGGCGGAACCCGAAGTTGGCGAGGTCGTCGTAGCGCATGTCCATCTCGCGCACGACCCACGCCAGCGCCTCGGCGGCCTTCTTGGGGTTGGTGATGATCGGGGTGATCAGGTGCGGGACGCCCTCGTAGGCGTTCAGCTCGACCCGCTTGGGGTCGACCATGATCATTCGCACCTCGTCGGGCGTCGACCGCATCAGGATCGAGGTGATCATCGAGTTGATGAACGACGACTTTCCCGAGCCGGTGGCACCGGCCACGAGCAGGTGCGGCATCTTCGCCAGGTTCGCGACGACGAAGCCGCCCTCGACGTCCTTGCCGAGGCCGGCCACCATCGGGTGGTGGTCGCCGCGGGCGGCGCCGGAGCGCAGCACGTCGCCGAGGGAGACGATCTCCTTGTCGACGTTCGGGATCTCGATGCCGATGGCGGACTTGCCGGGGATCGGGCTGAGGATGCGCACGTCGGCCGAGGCCACCGCGTAGGCGATGTTCTTCGACAGCGCCGTGACCTTCTCGACCTTGACCGCGGGGCCCAGCTCGACCTCGTAGCGGGTGACCGTCGGGCCGCGGGTGTAGCCCGTGACCTGGGCGTCGATGGCGAACTCCTCCATCACCTGGGTCAGCCGGTCGACGACCGCGTCGCTGGCCTTGGAGCGGGCCTTGTGGACCGATCCGGGCTTGAGGACGTCGTTGCCCGGCAGGGAGTAGACGACGTCGCCGGAGATCGCCAGCTGCTCGGCGCGCTCGGGGAGCGGCGTGTGCGGGGGCGGCTGGATGTCGCCGCGGGCGAGCTCGCCGGTCGCGTCGGAGACGGCCTCGGTGAGCACCGTGGCGTCGGGGTCGGAGAGGTCGGGGAACGAGGGGACCTCGTCGGCGTAGGGGTCGAAGACCTCCGCGCCGGCGTCGGCCTCGGGCTCCTCGACCGCCGCGGCCTTGCGGCCACGACGCTTCTTGACCTCGCGGTCCTCCAGGACCGGCGTGTCGTACGCCGGGTCGCCCATGTCCGGGTCGATCTCGTCGTCCTCGGGCGCGCCGCGGCGGCGGCGCGCGGACCCCTCGTCGGCCGGGTCCTCGACCCCGCGACCGAGCAGCCGGTCGCGCAGGTCGGCGAGCCGCTCGGGCACGAGGTAGACCGGCGTCGAGGTGATCACCAGGACGCCGAAGGCGGAGAGCAGCAGGAGCAGCGGGACGACGACGTACGCCGTGCGCAGCAGGTCCAGCAGCAGGGAGGAGACGACGAACCCGATCGCCCCGCCGGCGCCCTGGAGGTCGCTGGCGTCGCCGGCGACGGGCTGCGGGTTGCCGTTGGCGATGTGGACGATGCCGAGCACGCCGAAGGCGAGCGCGGTCCAGCCGATGACCTGGCGGCCTGCGGGGCCGTTGCTGATCGGGTCGCGCATCGTGCGCAGGCCGACGTAGGCCACGGCCATCGGGACGAACCAGCCGACCTTGCCGACCGTGCCGGAGACCGCGGTGCGGGCCAGGTCCATGACCCCGCCCGGGACCTGGAACCAGACCGCTGCGGCGACGACCAGGGAGAGGCCGAGGAGCAGCAGGCCGACGCCGTCGCGGCGGTGCTCGGGGTCGATGTCGCGGGCGCCGTGCCCGATGCCGCGGGCGACGGCGCCGACGCCGTGCGCGACGCCGAGCCAGACGGCGACGAGCCCCCGGGCGAGGGCCTGGAAGAGACGGGCGACCGGCCCCGGCCCCGAGCGGACCGCCCGTGGGGCCGGGCGGGCCGCCGGGCGGGCAGGCTTGCGGGCCACGGGACGCTTCTTGCTCGCGCTCGCGGCGGGTCGTCGGGTGGGCGTACTCCGGGATCGGGTGCTCGAACTCCCACGGCCGCTGCTGCTGGCTGACCTGGACGTGGACGTGCTCTTGCTCCGCGACCCCGGCGGGGAAGACGTACGGGTCGCCATGGTGGTCAACCTACTTCGGCGTCACACCAGTCACAGGGACCACAGGAGTGCGTGTCGTCCCCGCCCGGCCGGCCCGTCCGGGGCGCCGGGTGGACCGCCGTCACGCCGCGTGCACGCCTTGCGGCCTGATCACGGAACGGCGACGAATTGTCCGGCGCCTCTGGACCTGCGCGGGGAGCCGTCCCTAGGGTGCCCGGGTCGGCCCGGAGACGTGGCCGGCGCCACCCATACTCGGAGGGTTACCTAAGTGAAGATCCTGAAGACGGGGCTGAGCCTCGTTCTGCTGGGTGCCGGCGTCGCCGCCGTTCCCACCCAGCCGGCCACCGCGGCGGAGCCGATCGCTCCGGCGGACGGCCGGTCCCTCGTGCAGCGCCTCAAGAGCGACGCCGAGGGCGCGGTCCGGCTGGCCACCGAGCCAGCCACCGGAAAGATCGGCTTCGCGCGCGCCGCGCGCGGCGGCGACCTGCTGCCCGACGTCCGCGCCTCCGGACGCGCCGGCGCCGTCGAGAAGGCGAACGCCTTCCTCGACCGCCACGCCCGCGTGTTCGGCGCCACCGCCGACCAGCTGCGCGAGTCCTCGGTCCAGGAGACCGCCCGCGGGTGGGCCGTGCGGTTCGACCAGACCTACCGCGGGCTGCCCGTCTTCGGCGGCCAGCTCGTCGCGAGCGTGGACGACGACGGCGACCTCACCGCGGTCAGCGGGTACGTCGCGCCCGACCTGCGCCTGGGCACCACGCCGCGCACCAGCGCGGCCGAGGCCGGGCGCCGCGCCGTGGCCACGGTGCGGGAGGACCCGCCCGGCGAGACGCCGCTCGACCTGTCGGGGTTGCGGGTCACCGACAACACCCTCTCGGTGTACCGGATGGGCTCGGTCAAGGGCGAGACCGGTCCGGCGCGCCTGGTCCACGTGGTCGGCGTCGGCAACGGCACCACCGTGCGCGAGAAGGTCTTCGTCGACGCGCTCACCGGCAAGTTCCTCAACCGCTACTCGATGATCCACACCGCGCTCAACCGCGAGCTGCGCGAGGCGAAGCTCGAGAGCGACGGCGGCACGCCCGACGACGTCAGCGACGACAAGATCTCCTACACGACCGTCTACCGCGAGGGCGACCCGCTGCCCGGCTCGCTGGACGAGGACCAGCTCAACGAGGTCAACGGCACCGGCGAGGCGTACTGGTTCTTCAAGAACACCTTCGGCCGGGACTCCTTCGACGGCAAGGGCGCGAAGATGGTGACGGTCAACAACGACCCGACCATCGCCTGCCCCAACGCCAACTGGAACGGCAAGACGACCAACTACTGCTCGGGCGTCAGCTCCGACGACACCGTCGCCCACGAGTGGGGCCACGCCTACACCGAGTACACCTCCGGGCTGGTCTACCAGTGGCAGTCCGGAGCGATGAACGAGGCGTTCTCCGACATCTGGGGCGAGACCGTCGACCAGATCAACGACCGCTACAACGAGACCCCGGACGTCAAGCGGGCCGACGGCCTCTGCTCGGCCTACACCGGCGCCATCCCGGTGCTCACCATCACCGCCCCGGAGTCGATCGCCAAGGAGTGCGCCACGGGCGGCACGCTCGGTGAGATCGACGGGCCGATCACCGGCCAGGTGGTCGCCCCGACCGACGCCGAGGAGGAGGGCGGCACCACGACCGACGGCTGCTCGCCGTACGCCGACGCGTCCGCCGCCGCGGGCAAGATCGTCCTGGTCGACCGCGGCCTGTGCACGTTCGTCGAGAAGGCCCAGGTCGCCAAGGCGGCCGGTGCGAAGGCCGTCATCATCGGCAACCGCGAGGAGGCCCCGATCGGCTTCACCGACGCCGACAAGAGCCTCCCGCCGACGGTGTCGATCGGCCTGACCGACCGCGAGACGATCCGGAAGACCCTGGCCGACGGCCAGCCGGTCGAGGTCGAGATCATCGACGCCGGCGGCGACCGGTTCGACTCCTACCGCTGGCTCTCCGGCGAGGGCGACCCCGCCTTCGGCGGCGCGATCCGCGACATGTGGAACCCCACCTGCCTCGGCGACCCGGCCAAGGTCTCCGACGCGGAGTACAAGTGCTCCACCGACGACAGCGGCGGCGTGCACAGCAACTCCGGCGTGGTCAACCACGCCTACGCCCTCCTGGTCGACGGCGGCACGTCCAACGACGTCACCGTGGCCGGTCTCGGCCTCGACAAGGCGGCGAACATCTTCTGGCAGACCCAGGTCGCGCACCTGACGCCCACGTCGAACTTCGTCGACCTGGCCGACGGGCTCGAGGCCTCCTGCACCGAGCTGGTCGGCAAGGACATCAACCGGGTGTCCACCGACCCCGGCGGCACCTCGCAGCCCGCGGCGGAGATCGTGGCCGGCGACTGCGCGTCGGTCTCGGCCGTCGTGGCCGCCACCGAGCTGCGCAAGGACCCCACGCAGTGCAACTTCCGCCCGCTGCTGCGCAAGGGCGGACCGGCGACCTGCGGCGGGGGCACGACCTCGAAGGTGCTCTACAAGGAGGACTTCGAGGACGGCCTGGCCGGCTGGAAGAAGTCCGAGCGCGTGGCGTTCAAGGGTGGCAAGGGCATCCCGTGGCGCGCCAGCCGCGAGGTCACCGGCAACCGGTCCAAGGTCGCCTTCGACCCCAGCGACGACCGCGGCACCTGCACCTACGACCGGTTCGACCGGTCGAGCGCCAACGCGATCACCAGCCGGGCGATCCGTCTCCGTGGCGGCGGCACGGGCATGCGCCTGCAGTTCCGGCACTACGTCGCCAGCGAGCTCGACGTGGACGGCGGCAACGTCAAGGTCAAGCTCGGCTCGGGCAAGTGGAAGGTCGTCAAGCCGGCCGCCTACCTGTTCAACGCGCCGAACACCACCCTGCTGACCAAGGCCGAGGGCAACACCAACCCGATGGCCTCCCAGCCGGCCTTCTCCGGCACCGACGGCAACGTCGCCGGCGGGTCCTGGGGCCGCTCGATCATCGACCTGAAGAAGATCGGCGCCAAGCCGGGCACGAAGATCAAGCTGCGCTTCGAGATGGGTCGTGACGGCTGCGGCGGCCTCGAGGGCTGGGCCGTCGACGACGTGAAGATCGTCGCCTGCGGGAAGAAGGGTGGCACCAAGGGCCGCCAGGAGGCCTCCGACGTCCGCTGACCCAGCGGCAGGAGCAGCACCCGCAGCACCGCAGAGGCCCCGCCCGGAGCGATCCGGGCGGGGCCTCTCGCCGTCCTCAGGACGTCCGGCCGTCGTACGCCGCACGCTCGGCCAGGACGTCGTCCACGTGGGTCTCGGCAGGCCCTCGGCTCGTCGCGGCCTCAGGACTCGATGACCACCGGGATGATCATCGGCCGCCGGCGGTGCGTGCCGCTGACCCAGCGGCCGATCACGCGCCGTACGGTCTGCTGCAGCTGGTAGGTGTCGGTGTTGCCCTCGGCGACCGCCCGGTCGAGCGCGTCGATGATGGGCTGCTTGATCTCGTCGAAGTCCACGGCGTCCTCGACGAAGCCCCGGGCGTGGATCTCCGGCCCGCCGGAGACCTTGCCGCTGACGGAGTCCATCACCACGATCACCGAGATGAACCCCTCCTCGCCGAGGATCCGGCGGTCCTTGAGGTCGGACTCGGTGATGTCGCCGACCGAGGAGCCGTCGACGAAGACGTAGCCGCACTCGACCTTGCCGGTGATGCTGGCGACGCCGTCGACCAGGTCGACCACGACGCCGTCCTCGGCGACGACGACGTTCTCCACGCCGGTCGCCCTGGCCAGGTCGCGGTTGGCCAGCAGGTGCCGGATCTCGCCGTGGACGGGCAGCACGTTGCGCGGCTTGACGATGTTGTAGCAGTAGAGCAGCTCGCCGGCGCTGGCGTGCCCCGAGACGTGGACGAGCGCGTTGCCCTTGTGCACGACCCGGGCACCCCAGCGGGCGAGGCCGTTGATCACGCGGTAGACGGCGTTCTCGTTGCCCGGGATGAGGCTCGAGGCGAGCAGCACGGTGTCGCCCTCCTCGAGGTGGACGAAGTTGTGGCTGCGCTGGGCGATCCGGCTCAGCGCCGACATCGGCTCGCCCTGGGAGCCGGTGGAGATCAGCACCTGGTGCTGCGGCGGGAGGTCGGCGAGGTCCTTGGTGTCGACCAGCGTCCCCGGCGGCACCTTGAGGTAGCCCAGGTCGCGCGCGATGGCCATGTTGCGGACCATCGAGCGGCCGACGTACGCCACCTGGCGCTCGTGGGCGTGCGCCGCGTCGAGCACCTGCTGGACGCGGTGCACGTGGGAGGCGAAGCAGGCGACGATGATGCGCTGGGAGGACTCGCGGAACACCTGGTCGATGACCGGGGTGATCGACTTCTCCGCCGGGGTGAAGCCGGGGGTCTCGGCGTTGGTGGAGTCGGTGAGGAAGAGGTCGACGCCCTCCTCCCCCAGCCGGGCGAACGCCCGCAGGTCGGTGATTCGGCCGTCCAGCGGCAGCTGGTCCATCTTGAAGTCGCCGGTGTGGAGCACCATCCCGGCGCCGGTCCGGATCGCCACCGCGAGCGCGTCCGGGATCGAGTGGTTGACCGCGACGAACTCCAGGTCGAAGGGACCGAAGCTGATCCGGTCGCCCTCGGAGACCCGGTGGTGCACGGTCTCGCGCAGGCGGTGCTCGCGCAGCTTGGAGTCCAGCAGCGCTAAGGTGAGCTCGGAGCCGACGAGCGGGATGTCGCCGCGCTCGCGGAGGAGGTACGGCGTCGCGCCGATGTGGTCCTCGTGCCCGTGGGTCAGCACCAGGGCCTCGATCCGGTCCAGCCGGTCCCGGATCGGGCCGAAGTCCGGCAGGATCAGGTCGACGCCGGGATGGTGGTCCTCGGGGAACAGCACGCCGCAGTCGACGACCAGCAGGCGGCCGTCGTACTCGAAGACGGTCATGTTGCGGCCGACCTCGCCGAGGCCGCCGAGCGGGATGACCCGGAGGCCTCCCTGCGGCAGTACCGGCGGTTCGGACAGCTCAGGGTGCGGGTGGCTCAAGCGCGTCGGTCCTTCACGTGAGTAGACCGGCGGCCACGAGGCCGACGCGCAGCGCGGCCACCTCGTCGTCGTCCAGCTCCACGAGGGGAGAGCGGACCCGCCGGTTGTCGAGGACGCCGAGGAGCTGGAGCGCTGCCTTGGCGGTGGTCGCTCCGTAGTTGGCGACGCCCATGACGGCGTCGATCGCGGGGAGCATCCGCGTGTAGACCTGGAGCGCCGTGGCGGGGTCGCCCGCGGCGTAGGCGTCGACCATCGCCCGGAGCTGGTCGCCCGCGACGTGGCCCACGACGCTGACGAAGCCGACTGCGCCGTGCGCGAGCCAGCCGAGGTTCGCCGCGTCGTCGCCGGAGTAGACCGCGTAGCCGAGCTCGCGGATGCGCACGCCCCGGGCGAAGTCGCCGACCGCGTCCTTGACGGCCACCACGCCGTCCCAGGCGATCGCCTGCTCGTAGGTCTCGAGTGCGATCGTCGAGCCGGTGCGGCCCGGGACGTCGTAGAGCATCACGGGCAGCTCGGCGGCGTCGACGACCTGGCGGAAGTGCTGGAGGATGCCGCGCTGGCCCGGCTTGTTGTAGTACGGCGTCACGAGCAGCACGCCGTCGGCGCCGTTCTTGCGCGCCTGGTGCGCGAGGCCGACCGACGTGCGGGTGTCGTTGGTGCCCACGCCGGCCACGAGGTGGATGTCGGCGCCGACCGCGTCCCGCACGGCCGCGAGGGTGTCGCCGTCCTCCTCGGGCGTGGTGGTCGGGGACTCCCCCGTCGTGCCGGAGACCACGAGCCCGTCGTGCCCGTGGTCCACCAGGTGCCGGGCGATGCGCTGGGTCGCCTCGAGGTCGACCGCCCCGTCGGGGGTGAAGGCCGTCGCCATCGCGGTGAGGACGCGGCCGAAGGGCGCTGCGGGGGTCGCTGCCGGGGTCGAGGTGGCCGAGTCGGTCATGGGTCCAGGCTATCGCCCGACGTGCGGCATCACGTCGCGCGCCACCAGCCGGAGGTGGTCGAGGTCCGTGAGGTCGAGCACCTGGAGGTAGACCCGCTCGGCGCCCAGCGCGGCGTACCGCCCGATCTTGTCGACGACCTCCTGCGGCGTGCCGGCCAGGCCGTTCTCCCGCAGCTCGTCCTTGTCGCGGCCGATCGCGGCGGCCCGGCGCTCCACCTCGGCCTCGTCGGCGCCGACGCAGAGGACGAGCGCGTTCGACCAGGTCATGGTGGCCGGGTCGCGGTCGGCGGCCTCGCAGGCGGCACGGACGCGGCCGAACTGCGCCTCGGTGGTCGCCTCGTCGACGAACGGCAGGTTGAACTCGTCGGCGAAGCGCGCCGCCAGCGCCGGCGTGCGCTTCTTGCCCAGGCCGCCGATGAGCACCGGCGGCCCTCCCCGGCGACCGTCGGTCTGCACCGGCTTGGGCAGGCCGGGGCTGTCGGTGACCTGGTAGTGGCGACCCTCGAAGGAGAAGCCGTCGCCTCCCAGCGGGGTCGCCCAGAGGCCGGTGACGACCTCGAGCTGCTCCTCGAACCGGTCGAAGCGCTCACCGGTCGGGGGGAACGGGATGCCGTACTTGGTGTGCTCGGCCTCGAACCAGCCGGCACCGATGCCCAGCTCGACCCGGCCGCCGCTCATCTGGTCGACGCCGGCGACGCTGATCGCGAGCGGCCCGGGGTGGCGGAACGTCGCGCTCGTCATCATCGTGCCGAGGCGGATCGTGCTGGTGTCGCGGGCGAGCCCGGCCAGCGTCACCCAGGCGTCACTGGGGCCCGGCAGGCCCTCGGTGCCCATGCCGAGGTAGTGGTCGGAGCGGAAGAACGCCCCGAAGCCGAGCTCCTCGGCGGTCCTGGCGACGGCGAGGAGGTCGTCGTACGTCGCACCCTGCTGGGGTTCGGTGAAGACACGCAGCTCCATGCGCCCAGCCTCCCAGACGCCTCCAGGTCAGCCGCCCCCGAGCCCCGCGACGGCGCCGAGGAGCGGCCGGCCGGCTAGCGGCGGTCCCCGGACCGCGCGCGGAACACCCGGTCGTACCCCTCGTGGTGCTCCCGCGCGGTCTCGGGCCACTCGGCGGCGTCGTACGCCGGGAAGTGCGCGTCACCCCGCGGCTCGAGGTCGATCTCGCTGAGCACGAGCTCGTCGGCGTGCGGGAGCAGCGCGGCGTACACCTCTCCCCCGCCGGCGACCATCACGTCGCCGGGCAGCGTGGCGGCCAGGTCGAGCGCCTCCTCGACGCCGTGGGCCACGAGCACACCCTCGGCGCTCCAGGCCGGGTCACGGGTCAGCACGACCGTGGTCCGGCCCGGGAGCGGCCGGCCGATCGACTCGTAGGTCGTCCGGCCCATCAGCAGCACGTGCCCGAGGGTCAGCTCCTTGAAGAGCCGCTGCTCGCCCGGCACCTTCCAGGGGATGTCGGGTCCGTCGCCGATCACGCCGTTGCGCGCGACCGCGGCGACCAGGACGACCCGCTTGCCGCCCGGCGTCACAGGAGCGTCATACGGCGATCGGCGCCTTGATGCCCGGGTGCGGGTCGTAGCCGGCGACCTCGATGTGCTCGAGCTCGAAGGCGTCGAGCTCGGTCACCGTCGGGTCCAGCACCAGCCGCGGGAGCGGCCGCGGCTCGCGCGTGAGCTGCAGCCGGGCCTGGTCGAGGTGGTTGAGGTAGAGGTGCGCGTCGCCGAGCGTGTGGACGAAGTCGCCCACCTCGAGCCCGGTCACCTGGGCGACCATGTGGGTCAGCAGCGCGTAGGAGGCGATGTTGAACGGCACGCCGAGGAAGACGTCGCCCGAGCGCTGGTAGAGCTGGCAGGAGAGCCGGCCCGGGCCGTCGGCCTGCGGTGCGACGTAGAACTGGAACAGCGCGTGGCACGGCGCGAGGGCCATCTCGGGGATGTCCGCGACGTTCCAGGCCGAGACGATGTGCCGTCGGGAGTCCGGGTCGCGCCGGACCTGCTCCACGACCTGGGCCAGCTGGTCGACGTGGCGGCCGTCCGGCGTGGGCCAGGAGCGCCACTGGTGCCCGTAGACGGGCCCGAGCTCGCCGTCGGCGTCGGCCCACTCGTCCCAGATGCTGATGCCGCGCTCCTGGAGCCACCGGACGTTGGTGTCGCCGCGCAGGAACCAGAGCAGCTCGCCGAAGACCGAGCGGGTGTGCACCTTCTTGGTGGTCACCAGCGGGAAGCCCTCGCTGAGGTCGAACCGCATCTGGTGCCCGAAGACGCTGCGCGTGCCGGTGCCGGTGCGGTCACCCTTCTCGACGCCGTCGTCGAGGACCCGGCGGAGGAGGTCGAGGTACTGCTGCACGGAGGCGAGCCTAGACCGCCGCGGCGCTCACAGGTCGATCGTCCCGAGGACGGTGGTCCGCGTGGCGCCGCCGACGCGGACGACGTCGCCGTCGCGGGCCACGTGCACCCGGCCCCGGCGCCCGACGGCGGTCCCCTGCGCCGCGACGTACGACGCGGGGAGGGTCGTGCCGGCGAGCCACCGGCCGAGCCCGGCGTTGAGGCTGCCGGTGACCGGGTCCTCCGGGACGCCGTACTGCGGGCAGAAGGCGCGGACCTCGACGGCGACCGGCCCGTCGGCGTACGTCCCCACGACGCCGATCTTGAGCTCGCCGAAGGCGGCGAAGTCCGGTCGCAGGTCGAGCACCGCCGCGGCGTCGCGCAGGAGCACGCCGACCCAGCCGGGGCCGTTGTCGATCCACGCCGCGTCCACCAGGTCGTCGCGGTCCAGCCGCAGCGCGGTGGCGATCGCGTCGAGGTCGGCGGCGTCCACCGGCCCCGAGCGGAGCAGCGGGGGCGCCTCGAAGGCCAGCACCTCCTCGCGGCGCAGGCGCACCAGTCCCGCCCCGCACTCCTGGACCAGCTCCGCGCCGGCCGGCGCTCCCCCGGCCTCCAGCCAGGCGTGCGCGCTGCCGAGGGTCGGGTGGCCGGCGAAGGGCAGCTCCCGGCCCGGCGTGAAGATCCGCAGCCGGTAGTCGGCCGCCGGGTCCGTCGGGCGGAGGAGGAACGTCGTCTCCGAGAGGTTCGTCCAGCGGGCCAGCGCGGCCATCTGCTCGTCGCTGAGGCCGTCGGCGTCGTGGACCACCGCGACGGGGTTGCCGAGCAGCGGCTCGGTGGAGAACACGTCGACCTGGCGGAACACACGGCTGCTCACGGCGCCGACCCTAGGCCGATCCTCAGGACGTCGCGAGCAGGGGCGCGCTGCCGACCCCGTAGGGGCCACCGTCGAGGGTGGCGTCGACCCGGCAGGCCCCGCGCCCCGGCCCGGGCACCCGGCAGGTCACCAGCTCGACGGCCTCCGGTGACCGCCTCAGGAGGTGGGTGAGGGTGCGGCCGGACGCGCCGAAGGCGGACGCCAGCACGACCGCGTCCACAGCGTCCCCAGCGTCCCCGGCGTCCCCGGCGAGGCCGGTGGCAAGCACGCGACCGCTGGCCGCGTCGCGCAGGCGCAGCGCAGAGGCCGGCCCGCCGACGGTCGTCGGCGCGGTGAGGACGTGGCGACCGTCGGGCGAGACCTGGCCGGCGCGCCCGCGCACGGTGAAGCCGACGCTGAAGAACGGCTGCTGCATGCGCAGCCGGCGGCCGTCGAGCCGGGTCAGCACCGTCCCGGCGGCGCGGTCGAGGAGGACCGGTGGCTGCTCGATCGCCGAGACCGCGCTGCCGCCGAGCCACCGGACGTCCCCGAAGGAGGAGGTGAGCAGCACCGCGCCGCCGTCCACCGCGACCACCCGGCCGGAGTCGGCGTCGAAGATGTCCAGCGTGTGCCGGCCCACGTCGCGCCCGGCCGCCAGGTCGTGGAGGACGACGTCGTGCTCCGGCTCCACCCAGGCGACCAGCGCCGACCCCGGCTCGACGGCGAGCCCGCTGCCCGGCACCTGGCGGCCGAGGACGGTCCGGCCGCCGTCGAACCGCACGTGCACGACGCGGTGGTCCTCGTCGGTCACCACCGCGCCGTCCGGGACCTCGACCAGGTCGATGACGCCCGGGAGCTCCACGGACGTCCGCGGCAGGTGCAGCACGCCGTCGGCCCACCACGCGAGCGGTGCCGGGTTCGCCTCCCTCCGCACCGTCACGGCCGGGAGCCGTTCCTCCCGGTCCGGGTCGGGCGGGTCGCCCCGGACCACACCGAGGAGGTACGTCGCGGCGACGAGGAGCGCGAGGACGGCCGCCCCGGCGGCCAGCCACCGGCCGGTCCGCGGCGGGCGCAGCCGCGTGGGGAGCGAGTCCGCCGGTGGCGCGCCGCCGACGAGCAGGTCGGCGGCGGCGCGCCGTACCTCCTCCTCCAGGGCGGGGTCCGCCGGCACGGCACCGGTCCCGACGAGCGCGCTCACCACGGTCCGCTGGCGCTCGGCGTCGGACAGCGCGCCCAGGCGCCGACCCACGCGATCGAGGTCCTCGGACGCGGGGACCTCGACGGCGGGTGCCTCGACGGCGGCCGTCGCGTCGGGCTGGTGCCGCCGCGCGTCGGCCCAGGTGGCGAGCAGCACCTCGACGACCTCGGCGTCGAGGTCGGCGGCCGTGCGCAGCTCCCGCCAGTCCCGACGGGCGCGTCCCAGGGCGACCGCGGTGACCTGCTCGGCCACCGGCCGGGGCGCGCCCAGCAGCAGGACGACCCGGACGAGCGTGGTCCAGCGCGCGGCGAGGTAGTCCGGGAAGTCGTCGGCCGCGCGCATTCGGTCCTCCCGGTCGCCCCGGTGCTAGGGGTGCAGGGACATCGGGCCGTAGACCCGGCGGTCGAGCTCGAAGAGGGTGACCGCGTCGACGCCGTGGGCGGCCAGCTCGGCGAAGACCTCACCGACCCACGACTCCGCGTCGGACTGGTTGGTGAAGCGCTCGGCCCCGAGCTCCCCGGCCACGCTGACCTCCTCGCCCGCGGCGTTCTCGAGCCGCCAGAACCAGGGCCGCTCGGTCGGCGGCGGGGTGCGGAACGTGGTGGGCTGCTCGGGGAGGTTCATCAGCTGCTCCGGACGTTGGTGCGCACGAACGGCGGCTTGGTGAGCTGGAAGATCTCGCGACGGCCGCGGACGTCGACGCCCACCTCGGCCTCGGGGTCGACGAACGACGGCAGCAGCGCCATCCCGATCCCGGTGCGCAGCGTCGGGGAGAAGGTGCCCGAGGTGACCTCGCCGAGCAGCACGTCGCGGGTCAAGGAGACGCTCATGTGCGGGCGCGGGATGCCCCGGCCGGTGGCGACCAGCCCGCGCAGCACCCGCTTGGGCCCGGCCTCGCGCTCGGCGAGCAGCACGTCGCGGCCCCAGAACGCCGGCTTGGACCAGCCGACGGCCCAGCCCAGGCGCGCCTCGTTGGGGGTGACGTCGAGGGAGATGTCCTGGCCGTGCAGCGGGTAGCCCATCTCGGTGCGCAGGGTGTCACGCGACCCGAGGCCGCAGGCGAGCATGCCGTGCGGCTCGCCGGCGGCCAGGAGCGCGTCCCACAGGGCGACGGCGACGCCCGCGGGGGCGATCAGCTCGTAGCCGCGCTCGCCGGTGTACCCGGTGCGGCAGACCACGACCTCGGCGTCGGCGAACGGCGCCACCACGAACGACATGTAGTCGTGGCCGGCGGGCAGGCCCACCCCGGCGAGCACCTCGTCGGAGAGCGGCCCCTGCACGGCCAGCACGGCGTGGTCGCGGTGCTGGTCCTCGACGGTCACGCCGTCGGGCGCGTCCGCGGCGAGCCGGCGGACCACCTCGGCGGTGTTCGCGGCGTTCGGGACGAGCAGGACGTGCTCGTCGTCGTGGAGGTAGACGATCAGGTCGTCGACGATCCCGCCGGTCGCGTCGTCGCAGCACAGCGTGTACTGCGCCTGGCCCGGCGCGATCCGGCCGAGGTCGTTGGTCAGCGTCGCGTTCACGTACGCCGCCGCGCCCGGCCCGGAGACGAGCGCCTTGCCGAGGTGGCTGACGTCGAAGACGCCGACCGCCTCGCGCACGGCGGTGTGCTCCTTGACCGTGCCGGCGGCGTACTCCAGGGGCATCGACCAGCCGCCGAACTCGGCCATCTTGGCGCCGAGGGCGACGTGACGGTCGTGGATCGGTGACCGCAGCAGGGTGGGGTCCTCAGCCATGCCCGGAACCTACCGCAGCGTCTGTCTATCCTTCCTCGGGTGACGTCGTACACGCTCCGGAACGCCAGCCCTGCCAAGACCAAGACCGACGCGGTGGTGGTCGGTGTCCTGCAGGGCGGCGACGGGCCCGAGCTCGCCGACGGCGGCGCCGACGTCGCCAAGGCCTACGGCCGCAAGCTGCGGCCGCTGCTGTCCACGCTCGGTGTCACCGGCAAGGCCGGCGAGGTGGTCAAGGTCCCGACCGGCGACGCCGTCGCGAGCCCGCTGCTGGTGCTGGTCGGCCTGGGCAAGGACACGACGCCCGCCGGCGTGCGCCGTGCTGCCGGCGCCGCCGCCCGCGCGGTCACCAACGCCGCCTCGATCGCGCTCGCGCTCCCGGCCGGCACGCCCGAGCTCGTACGTGCCGTGGTCGAGGGCCACCAGCTGGGCGGCTACTCCTTCACGGCGTACAAGAAGGACGCCAAGGACCCCCACGACTCCGCGCCCGCCGAGGTCGTCGTGCTGACCGCCGCCGCACGGCGCAAGGAGGCGACGTCCGCCCTCGAGGAGGCGCAGGTCGTGGCGGCCGCCGTCGCCGCCACCCGCGACTGGGTCAACACGCCTCCCGGCGACCTGCGCCCGCCGGCGTTCGCCGACGCCGTGGTCGCCGCCACCAAGGCCGCGACCAAGGGCCGGGGCACCCCCAAGATCGGGATCACCGTCCACGACGAGGCGTCGCTCGCCGAGCTCGGGTGCGGCGGCCTCCTCGGCGTCGGCGCCGGCTCGGACGCACCGCCGCGCCTGGTCGAGCTGACCTACTCCCCCCGCGGTGCCAAGCACCACCTCGCGCTCGTGGGCAAGGGCATCACGTTCGACTCCGGCGGCCTGTCGATCAAGCCGGCCCAGGGCATGCACGAGATGAAGTCCGACATGGCCGGTGCCGCCGCCGTCGTCCAGGCCACCCTCGCGATCGCCGCGCTCGGCCTGCCGATCCGCGTGAGCACGTTCGTGCCGATGGCCGAGAACATGGTCTCCGGCGGCGCGACCCGCCCCGGCGACGTGCTGCGGATCTACGGCGGCACGACCGTCGAGGTGCTCAACACCGACGCCGAGGGGCGCCTGGTGCTCGCCGACGCGATCGTCCGGGCCACCGAGCAGCAGCCAGACACCATCCTCGACGTCGCCACGCTCACCGGCCACATGGTCGTCGCCCTCGGGGACAAGGTCGCCGGCGTGATGGGCAGCGAGGCCGTCGTCCAGGACGTGCTCGACGCGGCGGTCGTCGCCGGCGAGGAGTTCTGGCCGATGCCGATCCCCGAGCACATGCGCGAGCGGATCACCTCCAGCAAGATCGCCGACCTCGCCCAGCACGACTGGATCCGCTGGGGCGGTGGGCTGTACGCCGCCGCGTTCCTCCGCGAGTTCACCGCGGGCCTCCCCTGGGCCCACCTCGACATCGCCGGCCCCGCCTTCGCCTCCGGCGGGCCCTCGGGCCACGTCACCTCCGGCGGCACCGGCGTCGCCGTGGCCACGCTGGTCGACTACGCCCGGGCGGTCGCTGCGAAGGGCTGACCTGGCCGGGCTCCGGCGGCCCCTCAGCGGCCTACTCGACCCGGAGCACCGTGACGTCCGGGTCCAGCGCGTCGACCCGGTCCTGCACGTCCGCGACGAGCCGGGCGAGGCCGGTCCGCCTCGGGTGCGGAACGCGGGGCACGACGTCGAGGTCCCGGTCGTCGGCGACGTCCTCCTGCTGGTGGGCGAGCGCGAGCAGCACCTCGTGCGTCACCCGCACCTCCACCGGGCCGGCGTGCTCCCGGTCGACGAGCACCCGACCCGGCCTCGTCTCGACCCCCATCCGCGCCACGAACGCGGGCGACAGGCCCTCCGGCGCCAGGTCGGGCTCGGACGTGAGCGTCACCTCGGTCCCGATCCCGGCCGCACGGACGTCGTCCGCCGCGTCCTCGGCGTCCGCGAGCCGCTCGTACGACCTGGCCCGCTCGTGGGTGCGACCGTCTGCAGCGATCCACCTGACCACCCAGGCGTACGTGGTGCGCTCGTCCGGCATGGGTCCATCGTGCCCGTGACGACGTGCCTGTGCCCCGCCGGTTGGTTGCTCCGGCGGGGTGTGGGCGGGGCGGCTAATGGTCGGGCGGGTCGGTGGTCTCGTGGGTGCCGTGGTGGTCGACGCGGTAGGTCATCCCGGTGGGGCTGCGCCACAGGTAGGTCCCGGGGCTGGGTGACTGTTGGTGCCAGCCGGTGTGGGTCTTGACGCGGTGGTGGCGTCGGCACAGTGGGGCGATGTTCTCGGTGGCGGTGGGCCCGCCCCTGCTGTGGGGGATGACGTGGTCGTCGTCGACTCTGCTGGTGGTGTGGGCGGGGCGGGTGCACCAGGGGAAGACGCAGTGGTGGTCTCGCAGCCGGGTCTGGACGGAGAGGCGGTCGGGGACCTCGTAGGCCTCGACGTGGATGCGTTCGTTCAGGTCGATCACGGGCTTGATGGTGATGGGTGCGCCGTCGCGGGCGGCGCGGGTGCACCACTCGGCGAGCTGGGTGGTGAGCACGAACCCCCTCGTGGCTTCGACCCGGGTGATGCCGTCGAGTTCACCACCCGCCTTCTGGTGGACGTGGACGACGAGGGGTGTGGGGTCGGTGTCGAACTGCAGCTGGAGCTGGCGCCGCGCCATGTCGCCGGCGGCCATCGCCCGCCGTGCGCCTTCGGCCTCTGTTGACCCGAGTTGCGCGAGGCGGGCGGCGCCCTTGGTGATCGCGTCCTCGAGGTCGAGGGCGTCGGCGAGGTCGAGGGTGCCCCAGATGTCGACGTGGCCGTCGTAGGAGACCTGTCGGGTCTGGATGGTGAAGTGGCGGGCTTCGGTGCGTTCGTACCGGACCCGTTCGGCCTCATCAGGGTCGAACCGGACGAGTGCTTCGTCGAGGAGCCGGTCGAGCGCGGCGGGGCCGATGGTGGCGGCGACGGGGGCGACGTGGGTGTCCACGAACCCTGCACCGGCCTTGGGCAGGTGCAGGGTGCGCCGCGCGATGGACCGGGCCTTCCACGCGGGGAGGGCGAGGTTGGTGACCTTCGCCCAGGTCCGGGGGAGGCGGTAGCGCAGCTCGAGGGCCTCGGCGAGGTAGGTCCGGCCGGCGTCCTCGGACTTCCCGATCCCGGCGGCGAACTCGATGACCGCGAACTCGCTCACCAACGGTGCACCCTCCCCGGCGAGGCCGATCGCTTTGTCGCCGAACCCCTTCAGCGTCGACCACGCCGAAGAGGTGCCGATTGATTCGGCGGGGTGCATCACGCACCACTGCACTGCGGCTTGGAGGAGTTCGGCTTCGGCGGCGTTCGCCGCGCGTTGGCTCGCACGGGCAGCGGCGAGCACGTCGGCTGGGGTGTCCAGCGGGTGCTCGAGCGTCGCGGTGAGGGCCATGGCCTTATTCTACTCGTACGTGTGTTCGAATGGAAGGTTCGTGCGCACGGTTGTGGAGTGGCGACAGGGGTCTCGACGACGCTCGCCAGGGCTCGCTGCTCGACCAGCGGTGGGCCGGCGACGGCGCGGGACCCACGGCGTACTTGTCCTGTAGCTGCCACCACCGCGACCACCCACCTCCCGCAGGCCGCAGGTCGGCTGCCGGGGGTCTCGACGACGCTCGCCGAGGCTCGCTGCTCGACCAGCAATGTGGGGTCTCGACGACGCTCGCCGGGGCTCGCTGCTCGACCAGCAGTGCGCGGGTCTCGACGACGCTCGCCGGGGCTCGCTGCTCGACCAGCAATGCGGGGTCTCGACGACGCTCGCCCTTCGACCGACAGACCGGCGACGGACCTACAGGCCCTGCTGCTTGCGGCGGCGGTTGTAGTCGCGCATGCGCTGGGGGACGCCGACGACGGCGGCGTCGTAGGAGGGGACGCGGTGGTCGTTGCAGAAGCGGTGGGCCCACTCGACCGAGGGCACGCGACGACGGGTCCACTCACCGTCGTGGGCGACGAGCAGGAGGGTCACGTCGCTGACGGCGGTGCGGGGCTCGACGAACCCCTCGACACCGCGTCGTTCCTGGACCCAGGTGCGCAGGTGCTGCTCGTCCACCTTGTCCGACGCGCGCACCCGCGTCGAACCGGTGCGCGCCGCGTCGCCCGCGGGCTTGCTCATCCGCGGGCCGCGTCGGAATCGGTCGGTCCATGCCATGGCACCAGTCTGCCGGGAGCCACGCGACCCGGTGTGGACACGCCCGGGAAGGGTGCAAAGATGGTCGGGCGCTCCTCTGCGATCCAGAGGGGCCGAGGCCGACAAGGGAAGGACCACGGTGGCCGACGCCGACTACGACGTACTCATCCTCGGTGCGGGTTCCGGCGGCTACGCGTGCGCCCTCCGCGCCGCCCAGCTCGGGCTCACCGTCGGTCTCGTCGAGAAGGGCAAGGTCGGCGGCACCTGCCTCCACGTCGGCTGCATCCCCACCAAGGCGCTGCTGCACGCCGCCGAGGTCGCCGACAGCGCGCGGGACTCCGAGCAGTTCGGCGTCCGCGCGACGCTCGAGGGCATCGACATGGCCGGCGTGAACTCCTACAAGGACGGGGTCGTCAGCCGGCTCTTCAAGGGCCTCACCGGCCTGGTCAAGAGCCGCGGGATCACCGTCATCGAGGGCGAGGGCCGCCTGACCGGCCCCAAGCAGGTCACCGTCGACGGTCGCACCTACTCCGGTCGCAGCGTCGTGCTGGCCTCCGGGTCCCACTCGCGCAGCCTCCCCGGCCTCGAGGTCGACGGCGAGCGCGTCCTGACCTCCGAGCACGCCCTGCGCCTGGACCGCGTCCCCCGCAGCGTCGTCGTGCTCGGCGGCGGGGTGATCGGCTGCGAGTTCGCCAGCGTGTGGCGCAGCTTCGGCGCCGAGGTCACCATCGTCGAGGCCCTCCCCCGGCTGGTCGCGGCCGAGGACGAGGCCAGCTCCAAGGCGCTCGAGCGGGCGTTCCGGAAGCGCGGCATCGTCTTCCGCACCGGCACCCGGTTCGAGTCGGTCGAGCGCACCGACGACGGCGTCGCCGTGACCGTCGAGGGCGGCGACCGGATCGAGGCCGAGCTGATGCTCGTCGCCGTCGGCCGCGGCCCCGTCACCGACGGCCTGGGGTACGACGAGCAGGGCATCACCCTGGACCGCGGCTTCGTGGTCACCGACGAGCGCTGCCGCACGAACGTCGAGGGCGTGTACGCCGTGGGCGACATCGTCCCCGGCCTGCAGCTGGCCCACCGGGGCTTCCAGCAGGGCATCTTCGTCGCCGAGGACATCGCCGGGCTCGACCCGCGGCCCGTCGACGAGACCGCGATCCCCCGCGTCACCTACTCCCACCCCGAGCTGGCCTCCGTCGGGCTCGACGAGCGCACGGCCGCGGAGAAGTACGGCGCCGACGGCATCGAGAGCGTGACCTACGACCTCGGTGGCAACGGCAAGAGCCAGATCCTCAAGACCCAGGGGTTCGTCAAGCTCGTCCGCCGCACCGACGGACCCGTCGTCGGCATCCACCTGGTCGGCGACCGCGTCGGCGAGCTCGTCGGCGAGGCTCAGCTCATCTACGGCTGGGAGGGGTACCCGGAGGACGTCGCTCCGCTCGTCCACGCCCACCCCACGCAGAACGAGGCGCTGGGCGAGGCCCACCTCGCCCTCGCCGGCAAGCCCCTGCACGCGCACTCCTGACCACCGCAACCACCGAAGAGCGAAGGAACTCATGGCCACCGAAGTCAACCTCCCGGCCCTCGGGGAATCCGTCACCGAAGGCACCGTCACCCGCTGGCTGAAGGCCGTGGGTGACTCGGTCGCCGTCGACGAGCCGCTGCTCGAGGTCTCGACCGACAAGGTCGACACCGAGATCCCCTCCCCCGTCGCGGGCACCCTGCTCGAGATCAAGGCGCAGGAGGACGACACCGTCGAGGTCGGTGCCGTGCTCGCGGTCATCGGTGACGAGGGTGAGTCCGCCGGCGACGCGTCCGGCTCCGCCGAGCCCGAGGCGCAGCCCAAGGACGAGGAGCAGGCCGAGAAGAAGGCCGAGCAGGAGCAGGAGATCGCCGAGGAGACCGGCGACCTGCCCCCGGGCGACGAGACCCCCGAGGCCGAGAAGTCCTCCGGCTCCGAGCAGCCCGCAGCCTCCTCCGGCGGCAACGGCGGCGGCAGTGGCGGCGGCAGTGGTACGCCGGTCGTGCTGCCCGCCCTGGGCGAGTCGGTCACCGAGGGCACCGTGACCCGCTGGCTGAAGTCGGTCGGCGACGACGTCGCCGTCGACGAGCCGCTCTTGGAGGTCTCGACCGACAAGGTCGACACCGAGATCCCCTCGCCGGTCGCGGGCACCCTGCTCGAGATCAAGGCCGAGGAGGACGAGACCGTCGAGGTGGGCGCCGAGCTGGCGATCATCGGCGACAAGGGCGCCGCCCCGCAGAGCGCTCCCGAGCCGACCCCCGAGCCGGAGCAGGCCGCCGAGCCGAGCCCGGCCCAGGAGGAGACCAAGCCGACCCAGCCGACCGACGAGGGCGAGGCCGCGACCGAGCAGCCCGAGCCCGAGAAGGACCACCAGCCGGCCGCCGAGACCGCGCCCGCCCCGAGCTCGCAGTCGCCGAGCACCGGTGAGCGCTCCTCGTCCGACGACTCCGGGAACAAGGGCGGGGACCAGGAGCAGGCCCGCTCGGAGAAGACCGCCGACGGTGCCGGCTACGTGACCCCGCTGGTCCGCAAGCTCGCCGCGCAGCACGACGTCGACCTGTCGACCGTCGAGGGCACCGGCGTCGGCGGCCGCATCCGCAAGCAGGACGTCCTCGACGCCGCGAAGGCCAAGGAGGCACCGGCTCCGGCCGCCCAGCCCGCCGCCCCGGCCGCGTCCACCTCGTCGGCCTCGTCGGCCCGGCAGGCCCCGTCGGTCAGCCCCTCGCCGCTGCGCGGGACGACCGAGAAGATCAGCCGGCTGCGCAAGATCATCGCCGAGCGCATGGTCGACTCGCTGCAGACCGGCGCGCAGCTCACGCAGGTCATCGAGGTCGACGTCACCAACATCGCGCGGCTGCGCGACTCGGTGAAGGGCGACTTCCAGGCGCGCGAGGGCGTCAAGCTGTCGTACCTGCCGTTCTTCGCCAAGGCGGCGATCGACGCGCTCAAGCAGCACCCGAAGCTGAACGCCGGCATCGACACCGACGCCGGCGAGATCACCTACTACGACCGCGAGAACCTCGCGATCGCGGTGGACACCGAGAAGGGCCTGATCACCCCGGTGATCAAGGACGCGGGCGACCTGTCGATCGCGGGCCTGGCCAAGAAGATCGCGGACGTCGCGCAGCGCACCCGGACCAACAAGATCGGTCCCGACGAGCTGTCCGGCGGCACCTTCACGATCACCAACCTCGGCAGCGTGGGCGCCCTGTGGGACACCCCGATCATCAACAAGCCGCAGGTCGCGATCCTCGGTCCGGGCGCGGTCGTCAAGCGGCCCGTCGTGATCGACGACCCGAACCTCGGCGAGACGATCGCGGTGCGCCACATGGTCTACCTCGCGCTGACCTACGACCACCGCCTGGTCGACGGCGCCGACGCGGGCCGCTTCCTGCAGGACGTGAAGAAGCGCCTGGAGGCCGGCGTCTTCGACGTCTGAGCACCACCGCCTGACCACGAGGGCCCGGGACCGCACAGGTCCCGGGCCCCTGTGCGTCCATGGCTTGTCCGTCCTGGGAGGCTCGCAGCATGCGCATCGTCATCGCCGGCTCCTCCGGCTTCCTGGGCAGCCACCTCGTCGACGCGCTGCGCGACCGGGACCACCAGGTCACCCGGCTCGTACGGCGCGCGCCGGCCGCGCCCGACGAGGCGGCGTGGGACCCGGCGGCCGGCACCTACGACCGGGCCGCGGTGCACGGCGCCGACGTCGTGGTCAACCTGGCCGGCTCCCCCACGCTCGGCAACCCGCACTCGGACTCCTGGGCCCGCGAGCTGCGCGAGAGCCGGGTGACCTCCACCCGCGTGCTCGCGCGCGCGGTCGCCGAGGCGCCCCGCCCGCCGGCGTACCTCGCGGGCAACGGCATCTCCTACTACGGCGACCACGGCGACCAGGTCCTGACCGAGGCCTCCGACAGCCGGGGGCAGGCGCTGCTCACCGACGTCACCCGGGAGTGGCAGGCGGCGGCGCAGCCGGCGGTCGAGGCGGGCGCCCGGGTCTGCTACCTGCGGACCGCGCCGGTGATGGACCGGCGCGCGGCGCCGTTGAAGCTGCTCGCCCCGCTCTTCCGCACCGGGCTCGGCGCCCGCCTGGGCAGCGGCCGCCAGCACATGGCGATGATCTCGCTGCGCGACTGGGTCGACGCCGTGGTGTTCCTCGCCGAGCACGACACGGTCAGCGGTCCGGTCAACCTCACCTGCCCGGAGCCGCCGACCAACGCCGACTTCACCCGCGCGCTCGCCCGCGCCGTGCACCGGCCGGCGGTCCTGCCGGTCCCCTCGCTCGCGCTGCGCCTCGGCGCGGGCCGGATGGCGCCCGAGCTGCTCGGGTCGCTCAACGTCCGGCCCGCGGCGCTCGAGGCGGCGGGGTTCACCTTCTCCGACCGCGACGTGACCGCGGTGCTCACCGCCGGCCTGCGCTGAGGCTCACGCGAGCCGATCGCGCAGCGCCGGCAGGCCCTCCCCGTCGAGGTGCTCGAGGGCGGCGACCCGGCCGGTGAGCGCCAGCAGCAGGGCCTCGGCGCTCCCGCGCACCGTCGGCCCACGGCCGTGGGCCCACCCGACGTCGGCCGCCTCGAACCGCAGCCCGTCGGTCCTGCCGCGCGGGACGAGTCCGCCTCCGCGGGCGTCGGCCAGGAAATCCAGCGAGGTCCGCAGCCGCTCGGCCGGCACGTCCCGGTGCAGCCCGAGCGGCCAGCGGAGGTCCAGGCCGTGCACCAGCACGTCGGTCAACGGCGCCTCGGGGCCCGACCCGGGCGGGGTGAACCGCGAGCCGGCCCGCTGCCGCAGCACCTCCACGAGCTCCTCGAAGGGCCTGCGGGACTGCCTGCGGGCCAGCCGGACGTTCGCCCGGTCGAAGCTCCCGCCGCTCGTCAGCATCGCGAGCGCGAACCCGCGCAGGCCCACCTCCAGCGGCACGACGAGGTGGGCGACGACCTCGCGCACGCTCCACTCGGTGCACAGGCTGCGGGCGGCCTGCTGCTCGGGCGTCAGCCCGGAGACCAGGTCGGCCACGGCGCGGCGCTCGTCGGCGACCTCCTCGAAGATGTCCACACGGCATCGTCGCCCCGTCGTCTCAGTCGATCCAGTAGCGACGCTTCGCGACCGGCTCGCCCGGCTGCTCCACCACGTCCTCCAGGACGCCGCCGCACCGCTCGATCGTGGCGGCGGACGCCTGGTTGTCGTCGTCGCAGGTGACGAGCACCCGGTCCACCCCGCCGGCCCGCGCGATGACCAGCGCCTGGCGCAGGAGCTCGGTGGCGATGCCGCGACGGCGGTACGCCGGCCGCACGCCGTACCCGACGTGGCCGCCGTACGCCAGCAGCCAGTCGTTCAGCTCGAACCTGATCGACAACCGGCCGACGACCTCGCCGCCGAGGTCCGCGACCAGGAACGCCGCCGGCACGCGGCCCGCGGGCAGGTCGGTGCCACGGCGCTCGGCGTCGTACTGCGCGAGGAGGTCGGCCCAGGGGCGCTCCGGCGTCCAGCCGAGCAGGAACTCGAAGCCGTCTGCCTCCAGCTCGCGGTGGGCCTGGACGGCCGCGGCCTCGTCGTCGGTGCGCAGCGGTCGCAGTCTCAGGTCGCCCACGGGCACATCCTCGCCGACGAGGTGCCGGTCGCTCACCTGACTTCTTCGACCCGCCACGCGCCGGCGGTCCGCACGAGCGTCACCCGCCGCGTCGTCGGGCCGTCGGAGGGCAGGTTCCGGTCCACCCCGCGCCCGACGGCGCGGCCCGCGGCGACCCGGTCGGTGACCCGCAGCTCGAGCCGGTCGTCCCCGGTCCGCAGCTCGCTGACCTCCAGCAGGTCGAGCTCGAGACCGGTCACCCGCAGCCCCCGGGCGGCCCACCGCGCCAGCAGCGCGGCGTCGTGGCGGCCGGCCGCCGACCCGACGACGTACAACCGCCGCAGCGCGCCGACGTCGCCCGCCGCCCAGGCAGCCGCCCGCCGGTCGTCCCACGCCGCCAGCACCGACCGCGCGTCGGGCCCGACCGTGGCCACGGCCCGCAGGGCAGGCGGCGGGGCGGGTGGCGCGGGGCCGCCCGCGAGCAGCACGCCGGGCACCACGAGCCCGGCGGTGAGGAGGACGGAGGCGAGCAGCAGGAGCGGTCGGCGCACACCGGTCACCTACCCAGCACGGGCGGGTCGCGGCGCGTCGTCCACAGGTAGAGTCGAACAGGTGAGCAGCCTGACGTTCCGCACGGTCGGCCTCGGCGCCGACGCGGTCGACTACCTCGCCGCCTGGGAGCTCCAGCGCGACGTCCACGCGCAGGTCGCCGACGGGTCCCTCCCGCCGACGGTGCTGCTCCTCGAGCACCCGCCCGTCTACACCGCCGGCAAGCGCACCGAGCCGCACGAGCGCCCGCTCGACCCCGGCGGCGCGCAGGTCGTCGACGTCGACCGCGGCGGGAAGATCACCTTCCACGGCCCCGGCCAGCTCGTCGGCTACCCGATCGTCGCGCTCCCCGACCACGTCAAGGTCGTCGACTACGTGCGCCGGGTCGAGGAGGCGCTGATCCGCGTGTGCGGCGCTCTCGGCGTCCCCACCGCGCGCGTCCCGGGCCGCAGCGGCGTCTGGCTGCGCGCCGACGACCGGGGCCCGGAGCGCAAGATCGCCGCCATCGGCATCCGGGTCAGCCGGGGCGTGACGATGCACGGCTTCTCGCTCAACTGCGACGTCGACCTCGGCTGGTACGACCGGTTCGTCCCGTGCGGCATCGCCGACGCCGGCGTCACCACGCTGACCGCCGAGCTGGGCCGCCGGGTCACCACGAACGACGTGCTCCCGCTCGTGGAGCAGGAGCTGGCGACGTACCTCGCCTGGGAGCCGTACGCCGCGACGCCGGACTACGACCCCCGGCCGGAGCCGGGCCGCGGACCGCGCATCGAGCTGCTCACCCCCAGGTAAAGGACCCTCGGCGCGTCCCCGGACAACCGGCCGGGTCGCTGCTTGACTCGCGAGGTGCCCGACCTCGCGATCGAGACCCAGGGGCTCCGCAAGGAGTACCGCACCCGACGAGGGCTGCGCGTCGCCGTGTCCGACCTGGACCTCGCGGTGCGTGCCGGCGGCGTGCACGGCTTCCTCGGCCCCAACGGCTCGGGCAAGACCACGACGATCCGGATGCTGCTGGGGCTCTCGCGCCCCACCCGCGGCACGATGCGGCTGCTGGGACAGCCGGTGCCCGAGCGCCTGCCCGCCGTCGTGGACCGGGTCGGCGCGGTGGTCGAGTCCCCGAAGTTCTCCCCCAACCTCACCGGCCGGCAGAACCTCCTGCTGCTCTCCCGCTCGATCGGCGCGCCCGACGCCCGCGTGGACGCCGCGGTCGACACCGTGGGGCTCACCGGCCGCGACCGCGACCGGTACAAGGCCTACTCCCTCGGCATGAAGCAGCGCCTGGCCATCGCCGCCACCCTGCTCAAGGAGCCGGAGCTGCTGATCCTCGACGAGCCGACGAACGGCCTGGACCCGGCCGGCATCCGGGAGATCCGGGAGACCATCCGCGGCCTCGGGGCCGCCGGGGTGACCGTCCTGCTGAGCTCCCACATCCTCGCCGAGGTCCAGGCGGTGTGCACGTCCGCCACGATCGTCGGCAACGGCCGGCTGCTCGCCAGCGGCACCGTCGAGGACCTGCTCGGCCGCAGCACGACGTACCGGGTGGTCGTCCCCGATCCGGCCGCGGCCACCGCCGCGCTCGCCGCGGCCGGCGTGACCGCCACCGTGCAGGACGGCGCCCTGCGGGTCGAGACCGAGGACCCTGCCGGCGTCACCCGGCTGCTCGCCGCGCGCGACATCTGGCTGACCGAGCTCACCCCGGTCCGGGCCGACCTGGAGTCGATCTTCCTCGAGCTCACTGCCGGGGCCGGGCTGAGCGACTCGGCGGAGGAGGAGGACCGATGACCTCCCTGGTCCGCGTCGAGCTCACCCGGCTGCGCTGGCGGCGGGCGGTGCTGCTCCTGCTGCTCGGCTGCCTGGTGGTGGCGGCCCTCATCGCCGCGAGCACCCTGTGGGGCACCCGCCCGGTGTCGGAGTCCGAGCTGGCCGAGGTCCGCGCGGGCGTCGCGGGCGAGATCGCCCGCTGCGAGCAGCGGCCGGGGCGGTACGGCGTGCCCCGGGCGGCCCCGGAGCGGTGCGAGCAGCTGCTCGTCGGCTGGAACGTCGGCCGCGAGCCGCTCAGCCTCGCCCGCGAGCGCGCCGGTTCCGGGATCGCCGTCACCGGTCTGCTGACCGTGCTGCTGATGCTGGCGGCGACGACGTTCGTCGGGCACGACTGGAACAGCGGGTCGATGAGCAACCAGCTGCTGTTCCAGCCACGGCGCGGGCGGGTGTGGGCGGCGAAGGCGCTCGCCGTCACCGGGCTGGCGGGCGTCGTCGCGGCGGCGGTGAGCAGCGCCTACTGGCTCACGCTCTGGTCGGTCGCGCGGGCCCGCGACCTACCCCTCAGGGACGGCGCGCTCGGCGACTGCCTGGAGCTGGGGCTGCGCGGCGCCGGGTTCGCCGCCGCGGCGGCCCTCGGCTGCTACGCCCTCACGATGCTGCTCCGCAGCACGGTCGCCACCCTGGGCGTGCTCTTCGCGGTCGCGGTGCTCGGCGTGCTCTTCGTCGGCGTGCTCGGCATCGGCGAGCGCTGGCAGCCCCAGGTCAACGTCGCCGCCGTGGTGCAGAACGGCACCACCTACTGGGTCGACGTGCCCGAGCGGTGCTGGACGAGCCGCGGACCGGTCCCCGACGGCTCCGAGTGCGACGACCGGCGTGAGATGGGCCCGGTGCACGGCGTGCTGTACCTCGGGGCCCCGCTGCTGGCAGTCGGCGCCGCGTCGGTGCTGTCCTTCCGGCGTCGCGACGTCCCCTGACCCGGGACCACCGCGGGCCCGCTCAGCCCAGCGACCGGTAGTGTCCGGCCATCGCCGGGTAGTAGTCGCGGTCGAAGTCGACGGCCGCGACGTCCCCGCCGGTCTCCGCGGCGACGAGCCGGTCGAGGTAGTACTCCCAGCCCGGGCCGACGCTCTCGGCGGCGGTGGGGTCGAGGCCCGGCTGCCGGAAGGTCAGGAGGGTGCCGCCGTCGGTGGCCGCGCCGAGCTCCAGCTCGAGGTCCCACCAGTCGTCGCCGACGCGGGAGACCAGCACCAGCCGCAGCGGCGGCTCGCAGACGCTGATCGTCATCTGCTCGGTGGGCGCGTCCTCGCCCTCCGCGGTCATCCGGAACATCACGCTGCCCTCGGCCGGGTCGCCGGTCCACGTCCCGATCCAGCGCTCGAGCCGGTCCGGCTCGGTGAGCGCCGCCCACACCTCCTCGGCGGGGAGCGGGAGGTGGCGGGTCAGGACCAGGGTGCCGCCGACGACGCGGCCGGTGGGGACGGGCATGCGCCCATCCTGCACCCGGCCCGCGCTCCCGCCGCCGAGTCGGGGTGCCGCACCCCTGCGGCGTACAGTGAAGGGCGTGACGCAGGCTCCCGCTCCCGAAGGAAGAAAGCTCCTCCGCCTCGAGGTCCGCAACGCGGAGACCCCGATCGAGCGGAAGCCGGAGTGGATCAAGACCCGGGCCAAGATGGGCCCTGAGTACAAGCACCTGCAGAGCCTGGTGAAGTCCGAGGGACTCCACACGGTCTGCCAGGAGGCCGGCTGCCCCAACATCTTCGAGTGCTGGGAGGACCGGGAGGCGACGTTCCTCATCGGCGGCGACCAGTGCACCCGGCGCTGCGACTTCTGCCAGATCGACACCGGCAAGCCGCAGGCGCTGGACCGCGACGAGCCCCGCCGGGTCGCCGAGTCCGTCCAGACGATGGGCCTGCGCTACGCGACCATCACCGGCGTCGCCCGCGACGACCTCCCCGACGGCGGCGCCTGGCTGTACGCCGAGACCGTGCGCGCCATCCACGAGCTCAACCCCGACACCGGCGTCGAGAACCTCATCCCCGACTTCAACGGGCGGCCCGAGCTGCTGGCCGAGGTCTTCGAGTCCCGGCCCGAGGTGCTGGCCCACAACGTCGAGACCGTGCCGCGGATCTTCAAGCGGATCCGGCCCGCGTTCCGCTACGAGCGGTCCCTCGACGTCATCACCCAGGCCCGCGACTTCGGCCTGGTCACCAAGTCCAACCTCATCCTCGGCATGGGCGAGACCCGCGAGGAGGTCAGCCAGGCGCTGCGCGACCTGCACGCCGCCGGCTGCGAGCTGATCACCGTCACCCAGTACCTCCGGCCCTCGGTGCGCCACCACCCCGTCGAGCGGTGGGTCAAGCCCGAGGAGTTCGTGGAGCTGGCCGCGGAGGCCGAGGAGATCGGCTTCTCCGGCGTCCTGTCGGGCCCGCTGGTGCGTTCGTCGTACCGCGCCGGGCGCCTGTACCGTCAGGCCATGGACGCCCGCGCGGGCGTCGCGACCGCCTGACCGGCGGCCTCCTCACCTCGGCACGACAGCAAAGGGCACGAACCTCCTCCATGGCCAAGGACGCTTCGAAGAACAAGAGCACCGGGGCGACCGCCGTCCCGACGGCGACCGCCGACATGAGCCGTCGGCAGCAGATCGTCGAGACCTACCGGATGACCCGGCGCAACGACTCGAAGGTCGGCCTGCTCACCTTCGGCTCGGCGCTGGTCGCCGGCTTCCTCGGCTTCCTCGTGTTCTGGGTGCTGCCGGGCGAGGGCGTCATCGGCTGGATCCTGGCCGTGGTCGGCTCGCTGCTCGCGGGCTCGCTGGCGGCGATGATCGTCTTCGGCCGCCGGGCGCAGAACGCGGCGTACCGCCAGATGGAGGGCCAGCCCGGTGCCGCGGCGGCCGCGCTGCGGATGCTGCGACGCGGCTGGAAGTCCGACCCGGTCATCGCCTTCAACAAGAACCAGGACGTCGTCCACCGCGTGGTCGGCCCTCCGGGCATCGTGCTGATCGGCGAGGGCACCAGCCCGACCCGGATCAAGCAGCTGCTCGTCAACGAGCACCGCAAGCACGAGCGGGTCGCCTCCGAGGTCCCGATCCACGAGGTCGTCTGCGGCAACGGCGAGGGCCAGGTCCCGCTGCCGAAGCTGATCCGCCACGTCCAGAAGCTCGGTCGCCAGGTCAAGCCGGCCGAGATCACCGACGTGCTCTCGCGGCTCAAGGCGCTGGACGCCACCCGCTCCAACATCCCGCTGCCCAAGGGCCCGGTGCCGACCTCGATGAAGGGCATGCGCGGCAACCTCCGCGGTCGCTGAGCACACTCCCCCGGCAGCACGGCACGGCAGCACGGCACGACACCACCAGCAGCAGCAGCAACAGCAGCAAGCGAAGCGCCCCTCGGCCGGTCGGTCGAGGGGCGCTCGTCTTCGTCGGTGCTCAGTCGGTGCTCGGTCGGTCCTGAGACCGGTGCGGTCAGCCCGCGACGCCGCCGCCCGCGCCACCGGGCATCTTCGGCATGTCGGTGACCTGGTCGGCCGGCGGGGCCTCGATCGTGACGTCGGTGCCCCAGTCGTCGAGGACCATCTCCGTGGTGATCTCCTGGCCACCCATCGGGATGTCCATCACCATCCGACCGAACCGGTCCTCCTCGTCGAGCCAGAGGTCGTAGGCGATCGTCTTGGGCATGCCCTTGGTCGCGGCGGGCGGCAGGTCGGTGCCGAGGGTCTCGAGCGAGGCCTGGAGGTCGACCGTCATCTCGTAGTGGTCCAGGTCGCGACCGTCGACGTCCTCCTCACCGACGTAGGTGACGGTGTCGATGCTGTCCTCCATGGCCTGCAGGGCCGCGAGGGGGTCGCTCTGCTGGAGGATCTTGTCCAGCCCCATCTCCGCGAGCGGGCCGCTGGCGTCGGCGGGGTCGAACTTCCAGTACTTGCCCTGGCTCAGCGCGCCGAGGTTCATGTAGGTGATGCCGTCGACGGAGACCACCTTGGTCTCGCCGCCGCCGGCGGGGTTGTCGTTGGTCATGGCGATCGACGGGGGCTTGGTCGTGTAGTCCACGACACCCTCGCCGCCGAACTCGGTGCCGCCGAAGGACGAGCGCTGGGTGACGTTGGCGGTCGTGGACGCCTCGACGCCGCCGGCGACGATGTCGACGAACGCCGACGGCTCGACGGTCTGGCCCTCCTCGAGGTCGCCGGTCCCGGCGTCCTCGGTCTCGGCCGCGTCGGTCTCGGCGTCGGAGGACTCGCTGGTCGAGCTGCTGGCTGCCGGGTCGCTGGCCTCCTCGTCGCCGTCACCGCCGCACGCGACGAGCGCGGTCGACAGGAGCGGGGCCACCGCGACGGCGGCGAGCAGGCGGCGGGTGCGGAGCGGACGGGTCACGTCGGGCCTTTCTGGTGATCGGGAAGGTCTCCCCCAGCATGGCCCCGAGCCGTCTGCCCAAACCTGCGCCGGCCCGATGCGACCAGGCCGTGACCCGGCGCCGGGGCAGCCGTCGGGGCAGCCGTCGGGGCAGCCGTCGGGGCAGCCGTCGGGATGGCCGTCAGCGGCCGAGCGAGCGGTACACCTGCAGGGTGACGGTGGAGGTCCCGGCGAGCACGTCGTGCAGCCCGCGGCCATCGGGCCGGTAGACCAGCGGCGGGATGACCAGGGCGATCGCGACCTGGCGGGCCAGCAGCACCGCGGGGTTCAGCGGCCGCGTGCCGGCGTCGACCCGCACCACGCGCAGGCGGGTCGCGAGCTTGCCGAAGCTGCCGCCGGCCAGCCAGGTGAGGAGCGCCGACTCCACGACGTACACGAGCAGGACGTAAGCCGGGGCCGGGCTGCCGGTCGCCGCGTAGTCGTCGATGCCGATGAAGGCGATGACGACCAGCGTGGAGGCGATCCAGTCCACGACGAGCGCCAGGATGCGCCGCGCCCAGGAGGCGGTCTCGATGCCTGGTCCGGGGGCTGTGCTCGTCACGGCCCGAGCCTAGGCGGCGGTCGCCGGCCGCCGACGACCGCCCGGAGCCGGGGCACCTGTTACACGCCGGAAACAATCTGGATATGGTCGAGAAACCGCCCCCAGCGAGGGTGGCGGCAGTCGTCCGGAGCAGTGCCGCCCCGGCCGTCACGACCCAGAGATTTTCGCCGGCTGGCGGCCCACGTCGCAGCCACAGGAGGACGAATGTTCCAGAACAGCGACGAGCTGCTCGCGTACATCAAGGACGAGGGCGTCGAGATGGTCGACGTCCGCTTCTGCGACCTGCCGGGCATCATGCAGCACTTCACGGTCCCCGTCTCGTCGTTCGACCAGAGCGTCTTCGAGGACGGGCTGAGCTTCGACGGCTCCTCGATCCGCGGGTTCCAGGCCATCCACGAGTCCGACATGTCGCTGTTCCCGGACCCGACGACGGCCTACATCGACCCGTTCCGGACCGCGAAGACGCTGGTGGTGAACTTCTTCATCCACGACCCGCTCACCGGCGAGGCGTACTCCCGCGACCCGCGCAACATCGCCCGCAAGGCGATGGCCTACCTCAGCACCACGGGCATCGGCGACACCGCGTTCTTCGCCCCGGAGGCGGAGTTCTACGTCTTCGACAACGTGCGCTTCGAGACCAAGGCGAACGCCGGCTACTACGAGATCAACTCCTCGGCCGGCGCCTGGAACACCGGCGACGCGTTCGAGAACGACAACCGCGGCTACAAGGTCAAGTACAAGGGCGGCTACTTCCCCGTCGCGCCGACCGACCACTTCGGTGAGCTCCGCGACGAGATGGTCATCGAGATGGAGCGCTCCGGCCTGCAGGTCGAGCGCGCCCACCACGAGGTCGGCACCGCCGGCCAGGCCGAGATCAACTACCGCTTCAGCGAGCTGCTCCAGGCCGCGGACGACGTCATGAAGTTCAAGTACATCGTCAAGAACGTCGCCTGGCGCAACGGCAAGACCGCCACCTTCATGCCGAAGCCGATCTTCGGCGACAACGGCTCGGGCATGCACGTCCACCAGTCGATCTGGAACGACGGCTCGCCGCTGTTCTACGACGAGACCGGGTACGGCGGCCTCTCGGACATGGCCCGCTACTACATCGGCGGCATCCTCAAGCACGCCCCGTCGCTGCTGGCCTTCACCAACCCGACGGTGAACTCCTACCACCGCCTGGTGCCCGGCTTCGAGGCCCCGATCTCGCTGGTCTACTCCCAGCGCAACCGCTCGGCCTGCGTCCGGATCCCGATCACGGGCTCCAACCCGAAGGCCAAGCGCATCGAGTTCCGCTGCCCCGACCCGTCGGCCAACCCCTACCTCGCCTTCTCGGCGCTGCTGCTGGCCGGCCTCGACGGCATCAAGAACAAGATCGAGCCCGCCGCCCCGATCGACAAGGACATCTACGAGCTCCCGCCGGACGAGATGGCCGACATCGACCAGGTCCCGACCTCGCTCAACGCCGTCCTCGACTCCCTCGAGGCCGACCACGAGTTCCTCACGGCCGGCAACGTCTTCACGCCGGACCTGATCGAGACGTGGATCGACTACAAGCGCGCCAACGAGATCGCGCCCGTCCAGGCCCGTCCTCACCCCCACGAGTTCGAGCTGTACTACGACATCTGAGCGAGCGTGGGCTGCGACACGCGCAGTCGGCGACATTAGTTGCCTCTGACCTGCGAGAACACCCCTGGTCGACCCTGGTCGATCAGGGGTGTTCTCTGTTGTCTTGTCAGAAATCTGTCAGAAGTCTTCGGATGCGCGACCCGAGCAGCGTCTCCGCCAAACCTGACGCCTACTCATCCTCTTGCGGATGTTCATCTTCTTGCGCCCGCCTGCCCGTTGGTCACTACGGCAGGCGAGGTTCCAGCGACCCCCCTGGGTCAAAGTTCCGCTCCAGCGAACACTGCCTGCAATCTCTCGTCAGGCCACAAGGGATCGAGGTACGGGCATTTATAGGACGGGCCGGTCCCCTCGGCCTCGTGGTCGTCGAAGAAGGCGCGGGCCGCTGAATGCAGGTTCTCAGGAATGAACAAGAACGCCACGTCTGCAGGTTGGAATGTCAAGCCGCCGGGCACGCGCCACTCGCGCTCCCACTCGAACTGATAGTCGTAAGCCTCGCTCGGGAAGTCGAAGAAGGGCGTCATCTTCCAGAACGTGTCGTCAACGTCCATGCCAGGAACGGCCCGAGCCGTGACCATCTCGCGGATTGATTGAGCGACTGCGCCATCGTTCTCGACATACCACACTCGCGCACCGCCGCGTTGAGTGAGGAACTCCTGCCGGAAGGCGACGCCGTACTTACTACGGCGCTCGACCAGGCGGTCAAGTCGGTCGAGCGGGACCTCTGAAAAGCACGCGGCCTTCTGGGTGTCGCCCAAGGCATTCAGCCTCCGCGCAGCCCCGAAAGGTCCACTTGGCATCACCTGTCGGTCCGAAAGAATCGACAAGACGGTGTCGTAGCCACTTTTTCCTCCCGCGACCTCGTGTCGTGGGAAGTGCACTACGTACTCCGACATGTCACGCCACGTGGCGTGTCCTCGGTAGCCAAGCATGAGACAACCCTAAGACTCCCCCTCTTCGAGTCAGGCCGTGCGGTCAGCGACCGTCGCAGCAAGGGCGTGTTGCATCAACTTGAGCGCAGGGACTGTCCCCAATCGAGGCTGGACCTGGATAACCCGGAATGCTCCGCCGCCAGTCCAACTGACGTGGCCGCTGATACCGCCGGTGTCGGTGCCGTCGACGACGCGCTTGAGGCGGGGAATAAGGACGTTCTCCGTTGTCGCGACGAGCCTTTCGGCCGCGACCCATCGTCGACCCATCTTGTGCGCGGTCGCAGCAGTGCTGCCCGAGCCCGCGAACAAGTCGACCACGAGTTCGCCAGGGTTCGTGGCGATGTGAAGGATGCGCTGTAGCAAGGTCTCGGGCTTGGGAGTGTCGAACAAGACGTCCTCGTCGGCGAACAGCGCCGCAAGGTGCTTCTTGGCCTCGTCGTTGGTGCCGACATCGCGCCCGCCCCAGATTGTGTTCGGAACCTGGAGAGCGTCGATGTCGAAGTTCTTCATGCGCGGCTGCCCGGCACCGTTCTTGGTCCACCAGATGCGGTCCTCGGCTATGAGTCGCTCGAAGACCGGCTGAGTGGCGAACCAAGAGCGCCCTCGCGGCGGCTGCAACTCGATCCCGGCTGGGTTGACGATGGTGTATTGCTGACCTGAGCGGTAGCCCGGTGCCGTGAAGGGTGCGTCCCGCCAGGGGCCGCGCGCATCGCCGTCGCGGTTCGAGGCCGCGACCCCGCCGGTCACGCGATTGCGGGCCTTCTTCCATGCCTTCGGCCCCGCCGGGGCGTAGACGAGCACCGGATCGTGCGCGAATGAGATGGCCGTCCGTGACTCCACCGTCAGCCGCTTCTGCCACACGATGGTGGCGACATAGGCGTTCGAGCCGAACACCTCATCGGCGACAAGTCGGGCCTTGTGGCTCATGGTCTCGTCAAGGTGGATCCACACCGACGCGTCATCAGCGAGGAGCGGCCGCAGGGCCAAGAGGCGGTCGCGCATCATCGACAACCACGCCGACTCCGCCATGGCGTCGCGGTAGTGACCGAAGGTCTTACCCGTGTTGAACGGCGGGTCGACGTAGACGCATCGAATCGACTTCTCCGTTAGCGCACCCTGGGCGACCAGCAGATCGACGGCATCGAGCCCGTCCCCGCATACCACGATGCCGGTCGGGGTGTCCTCGCCGACGACGCCGTAGTCGGTGACCTCGGGGAGGATGGCAGCCTGCGACTCGCTCCGGAGGTCGGCAGGGTCAACCCACTCGTAGTCCAGGCCGTTCTTTGAGACCAAGGTGCGGTGCTTGTTGGGCCACGAGAAGGTCGCCGAAGTGCTCACAAGGCGACAGTCAACCATCGCCCTCCGACAGTCTCGTCGGAGAAACTCCGGTCAGAACCACTTAGAGATCACCTCTTCGGCACGTCGCCCGGAAACGGTCGGAGCCTCCCTTTAGGCTCTCGCCCATGACTGCCGCCCTCCCCCCGGACGCCATCGCTGCTCCGTTGCGACCGTTCTTGAAGTGGGCAGGCGGCAAGACCCGACTGTTGCCCCGCATCCTCCCGTACGTCCCCGAGTCCTTCGAGAACTATCACGAGCCGTTCCTCGGCGGCGGCGCGATGTTCTGGGCCATACGTGAACGCATCAACGGCACTGCACACCTACACGACCTCAACGAGATCCTCATCAGCGTGTGGCAGCGCGTACAGCAGGACCCAAGCGGCCTGCACCAGGCCCTGGCCTGGTACATGGAGCGGGACTCGAAGGAGTTCTACTACGAGCAGCGCACTGCCGCCCCCGAGACCCTGCTGGGCCAGGCTGCCCGGTTCATCTACCTCAACCAGACCGCCTGGAACGGTCTGTGGCGGGTGAACAAGCACGGGATCTTCAACGTCCCGTGGGGTGATCGACCCTTTCGGGGCATCGACGAAGACACCCTGCACCGCCTCTCCGACGCGCTCATCGGGGCGTCTATCACCACCAACGACTTCCGCGACACCCTGGCCAAGCCCCAGGCAGGCGACTTCGTCTACCTGGACCCGCCGTACCTACCCATCAGCGACACCTCGAAGTTCTACCTCTACACGGAGAAACGCTTCCGTGCTCCCGACCTTGTCGGGTTGGCTGACCTCTGCCACGACCTGACGGACCGGGGCGTGCACTGGCTCATGTCGAACCGCGATACCGAGCAGGTCCGGGACCTCTTCCCCAACAATCACATCGTCCGCTTCACCACGAGACGCTCCGTTGCGGCCCAGAACCGGCGGGACGTCGAGGCCCTGGACTCTCCAGAGGCGCTCATTGTCGGCGGACCGGTCACGTGACCGCTCAAGTCGTCGACGCCGTCTTCATCTGGAAGATGGAGGCCGACTCTGTCTTCAAGCCCGTCTACGGGCGCAATCCAATGAGCGGCTCGCAGCCCGACCCAGTAACAGGCAAGAAGGAGGCCTCGTACACGAAGGACTACCTTCAGCCCGACGCCCCTGGATCGGCTGCCCTGGAGAAGGTCCTTGGCCGAGTCCCCGCAGCCGAGGACGGGGCGGTGCCCTTCGTTTGGCGATGGCCGGGAGGGGAGGTCGAGGGAACTCTTCGCCAGCACGACAAGAAGATGGTCCGCAAGGACCTGGCTTGGCCTAAGAACCATCCGCCCACCCCTTGGCGACTCAAGCCCTCGCCGCAGCCCGGCGACGTCGAGGTGCTGGCGGGCACGCCCGACCTCGGAACGCCGCAACTGGCCGACCAGCAGTTCCAGAACTTGGTCGCAACCGGCGAGCATCCCTGGCTGCTGGCTGTCCACCTTGCCGGGGAAGGCCCGGTGTTGCACACCCGCGTCGTATTCGAGAACCCCACCCCAGCACACGCCGACGCTTCCTTAGACCTCGTACCGCCCGAAGTACGAGCCGCGGTCAAAGCCTTCAAGGGCAGGCAGGTCATGGGATTCGTGGAATATCGGCAAGGAGCAGACATGAGCAATGAACTCGCATTGCGGATCATGGACGCGTTCGAGGACTCGCCTAACGTGCTCCTCGTGGGGCCGCCCGGTACCGGTAAGACCGTGGCAATGGAACTGGTCGCGAGCCTGTACTCCGGAGAGACTCTGGATGCACCCATGTTCGACCCCGACGTACTGCACAACGCGTTTGGCACCGCAACAGCAGCCCCTGCCGGTGAGCGACGCGCAGCCTCGCTATTGTTCCACCCTTCCTATGCCTACGAGCACTTCGTTATGGGCCTGCTTCCCGACGCCGGTCCCGACGGCGTCGTGGTCAAGCCGCACGTTGGTCCGCTTCTCGAACTTGCGCATTTCGCTTCGAAGGACGATCACGCCGCCCTGTTGCTGCTTGACGAGTTCAATCGCGGCAACGCTGCCGCGATCTTCGGCGACACGCTTGCACTTCTCGACCGCGACAAGCGGGACGTCGCTGTCATCGAGACTCCGTACGTCCACCTCAAGCCGACCGTCACCTACGGCGGCAACGAAGAGCCGCTGGGGCCTCAGACCACGCTCCCCGGCTCACTGCGCATCCTCGCGGCGATGAACTCTGCTGACCGCTCAGTGGCACCCCTTGACGCCGCGTTGCGTCGTCGCTTCGCCATCGTCCACGTCGACCCCGACATCAACGCGCTCAGCACCCACCTCGGCCCCGATTACGAGGACGGGTTCGTCGCGTCCGACCCGTCGACATGGACCACCCCTGAGCACGTGTATGCCGTCGCCATTCGGATATTGGAGACCCTCAACGAGCGTATTGGTTACATCCTGGGGCGTGACTTCCTGCTCGGGCAGTCGGTCTTCTGGCACGTCATCGGCGATTCTGTCGATGAGGCGTTGCAGTCGTTGGCCGCGGCGCTCGACAACCGGGTCCTCGGCACGCTGGCCCTGACGTTCACCGATGAGGACGAGGCGCTAGCGGACGTCCTGAACGTCACGGACACCACCACGACCCCTGCCGTCGCCTCATGGGCGCGTGGAACCGGTGTGTTGGAACGATACGGCCGCCGGTTGAAGGTCAACTCGATGCAGACGCTGTCCTTAGGTGACTTCGCGACGGCGTTAGTCAACCTCCTAGGAGCCTCGGCCGCCGCTGCCCTGGACGACGCCGAGGACGCCGAGGAGGTCGGACATATTGACGCAGCCGAGGATGAGGGCGCAGACGGGGCGTGACGTTTAAGCGTGTCACTGTCATCGAGGGTGAGCCCATAGCGGGTCTTACCCGCGAGGAAGCACGTCAGGTGCGGGCCGCACTCTCCGACCTGACGACCACGCTGAAGCCACGACTGCGGTTCCTCGGCGCCACCGGCGAGCAAGTGATCATTCGCAATCTGGCCGGGTCGCTGCAGGTCAACTCTCAACTCGTCCTCGACGTCGCCCCGAAGGTGCCGGTCGGAACCGACTGGGCCGGTGCACTCGTGGATCTGCTGACCGCACAGACACGAGCGCAGTACGGCGGCATCCACCATAAGGCCGAACGACGCCACGCGCGTGTCCTTCCCGATGCGTTCGCGGACCTCTACGCCACCCAACTCGACCGCGCCATCCGCCGAGAAGGACCGCTGACGCTGATTCGAGCCCATGACCTCACCGCTTCATCGCTCACAGGCAGGCTGGACGTGACCAAGTGGGTGACCTCCCGGCCGCTTCAGCCAGCGCAGTTTCCGCAGCATCGAACAAATCTGACCGTTGATAACGAGTTCACCAACGCGATGGCGTGGGTGGCCCAAACGCTCGCCTCCCGGACGAGCGACCCGCGCACATCGTCGCGACTCGTCCGCCTGGCCACCCGCCTTCGCCCCGGAATGCCGACCCACACCCGTCTCGCTCCCGGTGTTGCCCTGCGCGACATCCCTGCGCAATGGCGCGAGTATCGACCCGCATGGGAAACGGCGCGCGCAGTCATTCGCAAGATCACTCCGCTGCACCGCGACGGGTCCCTCCAGGGCATCGGCTTGGCGGTCGAGCCGTGGCCCCTGCTAGAGACACTCCTCGCCATCACCCTCGAACAGGTTGCCGCCCTCGCCAGCGCCGAAGGCGTCGTCGGTATCACTGGATACGGTCACGCTGGAAACTTCATAGTGCGCAAGCCGATCGGACGACGTGCCGACCGTGGTGACATCTCGCTGCAGCGTCTGGCGAAGCCGGGCTGGGTCAACCCCGACGGCGTACTCAAGCGGGGAAGCGAGGTCCTCGTCTCCTTCGAGGCCAAGTACGTTAAACCAAACGCGGCCGACCTGCGTAAACACACGTTCCAGGCTCTGACCACCGCAGCAGTGACAGGTGCTCGGCGTGCAGTCATCGTCTACCCAGAGGCCGGGCCGACACTCTCTTGGGCCGTCAACGGATTCGGTGACACCCCTAGCACCCTTCACGTCGTGGGCCTCGACATGTTCACGTACCGTCACGGCGACGAGAGCCGCGCACAGACGGTGTACCAACTCGTCCGCGACACGTTGAAAGCGCCCCCATCCGCTACGCCACCGGCCTGAAGCGCACCCGCGACGACGAAGGACTGCAGCGGTTCGCGTACTTCAAACTGCAGACTCACAGAAGCGGCTCACTTGCCGGGCGCCGGGCGCCGGGCGCCGGGCGCCGGGTCTCATCTCCCGGAACAATGGGCGTGACGGGCCCGTCTTCGGGCGAAGTCATCCACATCGGTAGCCGAAAAGAGGATCCACGCGTATGGCGATCGACTACGACACGTCCGCTTTGCCGAAAGGCACTATCGGCTGGACCAGCCTGCTCACCGCTGTCGAAGACGCACACCTGAACGACGAGAACCAGTGGATCGAGTTCAAGGCCAACCTCGACCCCACGACCGTTAACGGTCGCTTCGCGGTCGCCAAGGCCATCGTTGCTTTCGCGAACCGCGACCCCAAGGTCGCGGCTAAGTGGCTCGCGGGCCACGCCATCATCGTCGTGGGACTCGAACCGGGAAACCTAACGGGGTCCCGCGAGGTTGACCCTGCCGACCTCTACAACAACATCAATCAGTTGCTCGCAGCCCCCGCTCCGGCATGGGACCCGACGCCGGTGACCTATAAGGGTGAGCACGTCCTGATCATCACCGTCGACCCGCCCCACCAGGGCGACCCCATCGCCTGCATCGGTAAGAACTCCGGCGACGCCATCGACGGACACATCTACGTGCGAAAGCAGGGCAAGTCCGAAAGGGCGACCTCCGCGGACATCCGACGCCTCTCTGCCCGCCTGTCCAACGCCGGCAAGACCATCAGCGGCATCTCCATCGAGCACGGCACCGGCACGATTCCCGTAATTGATTACCCGGATACTTGGCTCGACGACTGGCTGCGCGCAGAAGAGCGTCGCCTCCTCGCCCCACTAGACCCGCCACCAGCATCTCGACCCGTCACGGACGCCGAACTCAAGGCTCTCGGCATCAGCAGGAAGATCATCGCCGACTACGCCGCCCAGGCAGACAAGGCGGCAGCCGCCATGGCGGCGACCCTGGGAACGGTCACCCACGAGGAGAGTCGCTCGGAGGAGGAGTACCGGGCCGAGGTGACTGTCTACCTTGAGGACTGCCGGAGACACCTCGTCGAAGCATTCGAAGACCTCCGCTCCACTGCCGCAACCGAGATCACCCTCAGCATCACGAACCAGACGAACCAAAACTACGAACAAACCTTCGTCGAACTGCACTTCGATGGGGATGTGTACGGCTATGAGTACGACGCCGAGTTCGCCAACCTCGCCGACTACCTGCCCGATGCGCCGCGACCTTGGGGACCTTGGACTGAGAACCGCTTGCTCGCCGGTATGCGCATGCCTGACCTCGGTTCGCTCTACTCGGCCCCCTCGTCGTCGTTTGACACCCTCCGCGCCGGTGACCCCTGGCCGAGCCCGACCATTCGCAACGATGGTTCCGTCACCGTCACGTGCGTGCCGGTCCATCTCTACCCCGTCAGCACCACAGATCTGATCACTCTTCGGCTCATCGCCAAGGCACCGTACGCCGAACCTGTCAGTGTCACTTGGACAGCAACGGCAGCGAATGTCGACGGGAAGATAAAGGGGTCTTTCACCATTCCCGTGGCAGGAGCGACAGTCGACATCGCCGACGTACTAAAGCACCGAGACGCATGACGGACTTGGTCCGAGCCCCCGTCCCAGACGGGCCCGGACCAACCGATACTCCTGCCCGTATGGTCTCCGCGATTGGGGTTCATCGAAGATGTGCCCCGGCTCGCACCAGCAAGCCAGCGGGGACCTCGTACTAGCGAATGTTCGACCGAGGCGAAGGAAGGGACACGACGCGGCGGCTTCGGAGGCAAGTCGTCACCGACGAGCAATGTACGAAGCGGCAGGAATCGAAGCGTCGAACGCGTAATCGCATCCGCCGCTCGGCGTCTCCCGCTGCGACTTCGATCGCGAAAGCGCGTGCCTCGGAGTTCGAGAGGAACAGCCCCGCCGTCCACGAACGAAGAAGTCAGACATGACTTACAACCAGTAGTGACAGGTGGCTGAAGGGGTGCCCTGCGGCTCTCGACCGGAAGGCACCCGATGAACATCCGTCGGCAGGCAAGGCGACCAGCGAGCGCTCACAGCGGACGTCGGCGGGGTCGGCAAAACGTGCGACCGTGCTGGCGGGCCGAGCGGTCCGAGCAGCGAAGGCACCGCAGTCCGCGGTGAAGTCCGTTCCGAAGGGGAAGGGCGCTACCGCCGAGGGCGACGGTGCAGGTTCAGCGGGCCTTAGCCGAACGACCTCGCAAGGGGTGTCGGTGGTGGCGCTTACCGTGCCGCGTCCAGCAGCGCAAGGAGGACGCATGGCTTACCGCGTGGTAAAGGACCGACCTCGGCTGAAGGGGGAGGTTCGGGTCGTCCCGGCTCGGGACGACGGCTCGCCGTTCGAGTGGGTGATGCGCTTCAGCGGGGGCGGGCGGCTCTGCTACTTCGACGATGTCATTGAGGCCGTCGGCGTCCTGACGGGTGAGCCGGCGTACGCGGAGGTGGACGAGCAGGCCCGGCTCGTCGCACGCATCCGAACGGCGATCCGCCTACAGGTGGCGACGCAGGCCGCGCTCGTGCTTGGCAGCCAGCAGCGCGGCGACTGGGACAGGCTCACCGCCGCCGAGCGCGAGGTCCTAATGGCACCGCGTCATGAGCAGCCGTTCGGCTGGTCCCGAGCCCTCCTCGGCTTTGATGCCTGGACTGCTCGCGAGTGCCCGCTAGTTGTACTGACCACGGACGTTAGGTACGGCGTGGTTGCTGGACCATGACGAAGACCTCCGGGTGAGGTGTGAAGCGACCAAGCATTCGCATCTCACA
>NZ_JBFBFJ010000007.1:0-213233 GCF_040684155.1 Nocardioides sp. NPDC092400
CCCCAACACTCTTTCCCCCCCCCCCGCTCTCCCTATCCCGAGCGCCAGCGAGCCGTCGTCGAGACCCGGCGACCGTCCCCAGCACCGTGGGCACCTCACCGGGTCTCGACGACGCTCGGCGCTGGCGCGCCTCCCTGCTCGACCAGCAGGGCGCGGGGTCAGGCGGGGACGGGGGCGCCGGCGGGGGCGTAGGTGCGACCTCGCTCCTCGCGCACCCACAGCTCGCCGTCGCCGGGCGTGGGGCCCTGGGCGATCAGCTCGCGCTTGACGACCTTGTTGGTGGCGGTGGAGGGCAGGTCGGGGGCGACGCGGACGTAGCGCGGCCAGGCCTTCGGCGAGAGGTCCTGCTGCTCGGCGAGGAACGCCTCGAGCTCGGCCGGGGTCAGCACGGCGTCGTCCTGCAGCACGATCGCGGCCATCACCTGGTCGCCGACGTTGCCGTCGGGGACGGCGTACACCGCGACCCGGTTGAGCTGCGGCAGGCGAAGGAAGATCCGCTCGATCGGGGCGGCGGCGAGGTTCTCGCCGTCGACCCGCATCCAGTCCGCGGTGCGGCCGGCGAGGTAGATCCAGCCGTCGGCGTCGCGGTAGGCCAGGTCCCCCGACCAGAACATCCCGTGGCGCATCCGCTCGTCGTTGGCCGCCTGGTCGTTGTAGTAGCCGGAGAAGTAGCCGGCGCCCTGGGTGTTGACCAGCTCGCCGACGGCCCGGTCGGCGTTGGCCAGCGCGCCGTGCTCGTCGAAGACCGCCGGCTCGCACTCGGTGACGGTCTCGGGGTCGTAGATCGCGACGCCGTCGAAGCCCTTGCCGATCGAGCCCTTGGGCGTCCCCGGCTCGCGGGTGATGATCACCGCGCTCTCGGTGGAGCCGAAGCCGTCCCAGACGGTGCAGCCGAACCGCCGCGAGAACTCCTCGATGTCGCGGTCGCTGGCCTCGTTGCCGAAGGCGACCCGCAGCGGGTTGTCGGCGTCGTCGGACTGCTCGGGCGTCGCGAGGACGTAGGCGAGCGGCTTGCCGACGTAGTTCATGTACGTCGCGCCGTAGTGGCGCACGTCGTCGAGGAAGTGCGAGGCCGAGAACTTCGCCGGCGCCATCGCGGCACCGGACCCGATCGCGACCGACCACCCGGCGAGGACCGCGTTGGAGTGGAACAGCGGCATCGAGAGGTAGCAGGTGTCGTCCGCGGTGACGGCGTACTTGTCGATGAGCGTGATGCCGGCGAAGAGCACCATCAGGTGCGCCACCTGCACGGCCTTGGGGTCACCGCTCGTCCCGGAGGTGAAGATCATCATGAAGGTGTCCATCGCCTCGACCTCGCGGTGCGGCACGAGCGGCCCGGCGCCGGCGACGAGCTCGTCGTACTCCGGCGTGCCCACCTCGAGCACGCGCACGCCGTCGAGGTCGAGCCCCTCGAGCAGCGGCCGGTGCTCGGCGTCGGTGAGCAGCACCTGCGCGTCGCAGCGGCGTACGTCGGCGGCCAGCCCGGCCCCGCGCCGGGTGTTGTTGACCCCGCACAGGACGTAGCCGCCCAGGGCGGCCGCGGCCATCGACCGCAGCATGTCGGGGGTGTTGCCGAGCAGGACCGCCACGTGGACCGGGCGCTCGGGGTCGACGAGCCCCAGCAGCGCCGACGCCTCCGCCGAGGCCTCCGCGACGTGCTCACGCCACGTCCAGGTGCGGTCGCCGTGCTTGACCGCGACCCCGTCGTCCTCGGCCCGCTCCCGCACCAGCTGCTGCACGTTCTCCGCCATTGCCCTCGCCCTCCGGCTCGCTTCTGCTCCCACCGAACTGGAACGTGTTCCAGATCACTCGACGCGCGTCAACATGTCCCCTGGTGTGACGTACGTCAACCGTTTCCGGGCAAAGAGTCCGAACTGTCAACACTGTTGACACCTCGGCGGTGGTGGCTGACGATGCCCGCATGACCAGCCGGTACGCCGACCTCTCGCGCGCCCAGCTCGCGACGCTCGTGCGCGAGCTGCTGCTGATCGGCCAGCTCATCGACCGCTCGGGCATGGCGTGGTGCATCGCCGCGTTCGGCCGCGAGGAGATGGCCCAGATCGCCATCGAGGAGTGGGCGGCGTCCTCGCCGGTCTACACCCGCCGGATGCAGCGGGCGCTGGGGTACGCCGCGGAGCCCGGCGAGGGCGACGTCGTGACGATCTTCAAGGGCCTGCAGCTCGACATCGGCGCTCCCCCGCAGTTCATGGACTTCCGCTACACCGTCCACGACCGGTGGCACGGCGAGTTCCACCTCGACCACTGCGGCGCGCTGATGGACGTCGAGCCGATGGGCCCCGACTACGTCCGCTCGATGTGCCACACGATCGAGGACCCGACCTTCGACGCCACCGCCGTCGCGACGAACCCGCGGGCGCAGGTGCGACCGGTCCACCGGCCCCCGCGGGTCCCCGCCGGGCGCACCCCGCACTGCGCCTGGACGGTGCGGATCGACCCGTCGTACCCGCCGGTCGAGGGCATCCCCGCCCTCGCCCTCGTCGAGCGCTCCCGCGCGGCCACCACGGAGCTGGACCCGGTGGACCCCCTCGACGAGGGGGCGGCCGACTACGCCGGGCCGCTGCTCGCCGACCTCGACCTCACCGCCTTCAGCCGCTCCGCGCTGGTGCGGATCGCCGACGAGGTCTGCCTGCAGATGCACCTGCTGAACCTCGCGTTCCTCCTCGCGCTGCGGGCGCGCACCCGGGACGACGGGGCCGGCGCCGCCCAGCACCGCACCATCGCGACCAAGCAGCTCACCGGCATCGCCGGTGTCGCCGCGGACCGGATCCGGCGCGCGCTCGACCTGCCCGCCGACGCCGACGGCGCCACCGAGGTGCTCCGGCTGCACCCGCTGCTCAACCCGGCGGCGTACGTCGAGGCGTCGGTCGGCACCCGGTCGGTCACCGTCGCCCCGTCGGCCGCGCACGCGGACAGCGCGTGGGTCACGCTGGTCGGCCCGGGCAGCACCGGTCCGCTGCAGGCGGCCGTGCGCGCCGTCAGCCCCTACCTCGACGTCGAGGTCACGGGCACCGCCGAGCACTGGACGGCCACCGTCGTCACCCGCGAGGAGCCGGCCGAGGAGCCCGACGAGGTCGCGGTGACCCGGATCAGCACGGGCGCCTCCTTCGAGTTCCAGCCGCGGCGCTCGCTGCCGATCACCCCGGTCCACCCGGCGCACGCGTGAGCCACCCGGTCTTCGTCCACGAGGACGTCCCCACCGCCGAGGTCGACCGGCTCGAGGCGCTGCACCGGCCGCTCGCCGACAGCGTCCGCGAGCTCGTCGACGCCACCATCCGCACCACCGTCGACGACGAGGAGGTGCACGCGGTCCGCGCGGAGGTCGACGCCCTCGTCGCCCGGTTGCGCGCCCGCCAGCTCGACGGCCCCGCCGGCGTCCGCTACAACTCCGAGGCCCGCAGCTGGAGCTGGGGCAACGCCGTGGTCGGCCAGCGCAACGCGGTCGCGCCGCCGCTGCGGGTCGTCCACGAGCCCGACGGGCTGGCCCACGCCGAGACCGTGCTCGGCGCGGCGTACGAGGGACCGCCCGGCATGGTCCACGGCGGCGTCGCCGCGATGCTGCTCGACCACGTCATGGGCGAGACGGCGAGCGCGTTCAAGCGGGTGACCTTCACCGGGACGCTCACCATGCGCTACGTCCGGAGCACGCCGCTCGGGCCGGTGCGGATCGAGAGCCGCATCGCCCGCGAGGAGGGACGCAAGGTGTTCGTCGTCGCGACGATCGGCGACCCCGACGGGGTGACCGTCGAGGCCGACGGCGTCTTCATCGTCCCCCGCTGGGCCACCTGAGGCTCACCCCCGCAGCGCCTCCTCGACGAGGTCGGGCCGGGCCTCGGCGAGCACCTCGTCGCGGTCCTCGGCGAGGACGAACCCGGCCGCGACCGCGGCGTCGGTCGCCCGCTCGTACGCCGCGAGGTAGCCGGCCACGTCGGGGTACGCCGCCGCCAGCCGCTCGGGCTCGACCGGCAGCGTGCTGCCGAACAGCTCGCAGATGACCGGCGCGCCCGGCTCGGTGTCGCCGGAGAGCACCTCCACGGCCGCGTCGACCGCGGGCGTGCGGACCCCGCCGCGGGCGTTGCCGACCTCGTCGGTCACGAACCGGCCGTCCTCGACCTCGAGCCGCTCGGCCGCGGGTGCGGCCGGTCCGCCGCGCGCCCACGCCTCGAGGTGCCGGACGGCCGCGCGGACGACGTAGGCCTGCTGGCCGCGGTTCACCGGCCGCGGGCAGGCGAGGTACTGCTCGCAGTCGCCGATCTGGAACTTGTCGGCGTGCGCGGTGCCCGCGACCTCCCACAGCCGCACGCGGTCGGCGTCCGGCTGCCGCGCGGGCAGGTAGGCCAGGCGGCCGGTCAGGTCGGTCTCGGTCTGCACCATGACGACCGGCACGTCGAGGTCGTCGCGGACGCGCACCGGCGGGTCGCAGCGGAAGACGCCGATGTCCACCGCGGCGCCCGGCTCCCCCAGCGGCATCGCGGCGCCGCCGCGGGAGTGCACGAGGAACCCGTCGAACCGGCCGGTGAGCGGCTGAAGGCCGTTGGCGTAGGTCGTCAGCGCGTACGCCGACTGCGACTCCCCCACCGCGAGCAGGCAGGTGACCGGGCCGGGCCCGCCGGCGAGGTGGTCCACCAGCGCGCCGGCCACCTCGGTGTAGACGTCGTAGGCGTACGCGTCGCCCGGGTGGTGCAGCGCGGCGTACCGCTCCTGCCCGCGCAGGCCCGCGCTCGGGGCTCCGAGCCCGACCGCGGAGACCCCGCCCATCACGCCGATGTGCTGGGCGGAGACCCCGGCCCAGGCGTGGCCGCGACGGACGACCTCCTCGGCCAGGTAGGTCCAGTCCGGGGCGGCGTCGGTGCCGGAGCTGACGTTGAGCCACTCCACCAGCAGGGTGCCGCTGAACGTCGCCGGGTCGGCCGGCGCGCGCAGCACGACCCGGGTGGCGAAGTCGGCGCGGTCGCGCTCGGCCAGCGCCCACCGTCCGTCCTGGGGCAGCTCGGCCGCGCTCCACGAGCGGGCGGTGCCGCTCGCGACCAGCTCGGACTCGACGTACCCCGCCGCGGCGAGGTCGGGGCCGGGCCGGGCGGCCAGCAGGCCGTGCTCGCCGGGCGGGAGGGGCGTCAGCGTGGTCACCCGGCCGATCCTGCCCGGTCGCGCCGCGCGCGTCCGGCGATCAGACCGACCGCTCCAGGACGACGGTCGTGCCGCTCTCGCTCGGGACCACCCGGACCTCGCCGGCGGCGCTCATCAGCGCGGCGCCGTGGCCCCGGTCCATGCTCGCCCGGCGCTCGCGCCAGCGGCCGAAGTCCTGCACCTCGACGCGGACCCGGCGCTGGACGTCGTCGACCTCGACCCGGACGAGCACGCGGTCGCGCGTCGGCGCCACGGCGTGCTCGACGGAGTTGTTGACCGCCTCGGAGAGGCTGATCAGCACCTCGAACACGTCGCGCTCGGTCAGCCCCGCGGCCAGCAGGCGGGGACCGACCTCGCGCCGCGCGCGGCCGGCGGCCTCGAGCGCCAGCGGGAGGTCGAGCTCGAGCTCCATCGGCACCAGCACCGACTGCGGCGGCGCGCCCGGCGGTCGCTGCAGGACCAGCACCGCGACGTCGTCGGTGCGCTCCCGGCCGGCCACCAGCCCGAGCACGTCGTCGACGATCGCGTGCACGTCGTCCCCCGCCCGGCTCGCGAGCAGCTGCACGAGCCGCTCGGGGCCGCCCTCCAGCTGGGTCGCGCGGTCCTCGACCAGCCCGTCGGTGTAGGCGACCAGGGTCGCGCCGGCCGGCACCTGCGTGCTCCCCGCGGACGGGGCCAGGCCGAAGGCCGCGCCGAGCGGCGGGGTGACCTCGCCGCCGAGCAGCTCCGCGCCGCCGTCGGGGCCGAGCAGCACCGGAGGCGGGTGCCCGGCGTTGCACCAGCTCAGCGTGCCGGAGACGACGTCGAGGTGACCCAGGAACATCGTCGTGAACGACGCACCGGGCATCCGGTCCATCAGCTCGTCGAGGGCGGCGACGCTCTCGGTGGGGCTCAGCCCCTCCAGCGCGTAGGCGCGGACGGCGGTCCGCAGCTGGCCCATGACCAGCGCGCTGGTCAGCCCCTGCCCGGCCACGTCGCCCATGCACAGCGCGACCCGGCCGTCGGGCAGCGCGAGCACGTCGTACCAGTCGCCGCCGACCTGGACCGAGCGCTCGGCGGGGCGGTACGCCGCGGCGAGCCGCAGCCCGGCGACGTCGGGGAGCCGCTCGGGCAGCAGGGCCCGCTGCAGCGTGGAGGCGACGACCACGTCGCGCTCGGCGTGCCAGCCCTCCTCGACGACCGCGGCGAGCACGCGGGTCACCGGCTCCAGGAGGGCCCGGCTCTGCGGGCGCAGCGCCGCCGCGGCGGGCAGCCGGACCTCGAGGGTGCCGAGCCGGTGGTCGCCCCGGCCCCGCACGGTCGCCGACAACAGCTCGGCCGACGCGCTCGGCGCACCGGCGCGGAAGGTCACGTCGGGCCCGCCGTCCTCGGCGGCCAGCGTCAGCACCACCTCGTCGGCCGGGAGCAGCGCCCGGACCTGCTCGACCAGGCTGCCCAGGGCGTCGTCGAGCCGCCGGCCGGAGGTGATCAGCGCCGCGGCGTCGGCCAGCTCGCGCAGCTGCGCGACGTGCTGGGTGCGCTGGCGGGCCAGGCGCAGGGTGGTGCGCAGCCGCGCGAGCAGGTCGGAGCTGGCGAACGGCTTGACGACGTAGTCGTCGGCGCCCAGGTCCAGGCCCTCGGCCGACGCGCCCTCCCCGGCCCGCGCGGAGAGCACGACGATCGGGAGCGTCGCGGTGCGCGGGTCCGCGCGCAGCGCCCGGACCAGCTCGAACCCGTCGAGCCGGGGCATCATCACGTCGGTCAGCAGCAGGTCCGGGACCTCGCGCAGGGCCAGGTCGAGGGCCACCCGGCCGTCGGCCACGGCCGTCACCTCCCACCCCTCGCCCTCCAGGAGCCGGGTGACGTGCTCGCGCATGTCGGCGTTGTCGTCGGCGACCAGGACGCGCGTCCGCTCGCCGGGAGGTACGTCGCCGGCCCGGCCGGCCGGCTCGGCGGACCGCTCGAGCGACACCCACGACTCCGCCTCCTCGACCGCGGCCGCCAGCCGCGGGCCGGACGGGCCGGGCCTGCCGTCCGTGCCGTGCGCACCTCGGGTCGGCGCCGGAGCGGAGCGGACGGGCAGCCGCACGGTGAAGGTCGTGCCGGCGCCGACCCGGCTGTCGACGTCGACCGTGCCGCCGTGCAGCGCCACCAGCTCGCCGACGAGCGCCAGGCCGATGCCCGAGCCCTCGTGGCTGCGGGAGCGGGCGCCGCGGGCGCGGTGGAACCGGTCGAAGAGCCGGGGCAGGTCCTCCTCGGCGACCCCGACGCCGGTGTCGGCCACGACGAGCCGGACCTCCTCCGCGTCGCCCTCGAGCCGGACCGTGATGCCGCCGGTGAAGGTGAACTTCAGCGCGTTGGAGAGCAGGTTCGTCACGATCGTCTCCCAGTGCACCGGGTCGACGAGCGTCGGCGGCAGGGCGGCGCAGGCGACGTCCAGGGTCAGCCCGCCGCGCTCGACCGCGGCCCGGAAGCCGCTGGCGACGTCGGAGGTGAGCGCCGGCAGGTCGACGACCTCGGGCTCGCTCGCGGCGGCCCCCGCCTCGAGGGAGGAGAAGGTGAGCAGGTTGTTGACGAGCTTGAGCAGCCGCCGCGAGGCCCGCAGGGCCGTGCCGACCCGGTCGCGCTGCGCCGGAGCGAGCGGTTCCTCCTGGTCCTCCAGCGCGTCGCCGAGCGGTCCGAGCATCAGCGTCAGCGGGGTGCGGAACTCGTGGCTGACGTTGGTGAAGAACTCGGTCTTCACCCGGTCCAGCTCGGCCAGCGCCTCCGCGCGGGCGCGCTCCTCCTCGTAGGCCAGCGCGTTGCGCAGCGCCGTCCCGACCTGCTGGGCGAGGAGACCGAGGAAGGAGCGGTACAGGTCGTCGAGCGCCCGGCTCGGCGAGACCCCGGCGACCAGGACGCCGAGCGGGGTGCGGGGGTCCGCCGACGGGATCGGGATCGACACCGCCTCGGTGACCGGCTCGGAGAACGCGCCGCCGAGGACCTGCGTGCCGGGCGGCACCGCGACGGTCGTGGCGGCGCCGCGGCCGGCGGCGCCGAGGCCCCACGGGTCGTCGTCCCCGGCCAGGTCGGCCGCCTCGGGCAGGCCGTCGATCGAGGCGGCGACGCGGCGCAGGCGGTCCCCCGAGCGCAGGTAGAGACCGACGAACGGCACGTCGAGGGGCCGCTCCTCGACCGCGGCCAGGATCCGGCCGGCGACCTCGTCGACGGGCACGGTGGTGTCGTCGGCCAGCGTGACGGCCTGGAGCAGGCGCAGCCGCCGCTCGCCGACCACCTGCTCGGTCACCTCCGAGCAGACCGTGAGCACGCCCCGGGTCACGCCCTCGTCGTCCTCGGCCGGTGCGTGGCTGACGCTGAAGTACGCCTCCTCGCGGTAGCCGGCCCGCTCGAGCAGCAGCTGCAGGGCCGGCACCCAGCTCGCGACCCCGGTCGCCATGGCCTCGGCGATGAGCGGGCCGAGGACGGGCCAGCCCTCCGAGAGGGTCACCCGGCAGTCGCCGCCCATCGCGGCGGGGTGGCGGTCGCCGATGAGCGCGGAGTAGGCGTCGTTGTAGATCTGGGTGAACTGCTCGCCCCAGAGGATCAGCATCGGGTAGCGCGAGGACTGCGCCGTGCGCACCAGCACCCGCAGCGTCTCGGGCCAGGTGTCCGGCTCGCCGACCGGTGTCGCGGACCAGTCCGTGCGCGCCATCAGGCGCCCGACGGGGGTGCCCTCGTCGAACAGGTCGCGCCGCTGGCCCACCAGGCCTCCTTCCGCCGTGCCGCGGCGGGAGCCTACGCGACGGGCACGACGCTCATTCCTCCCCGGCGCCCAGCGCGTCGAGGGCGGCCACCAGCGGGCGCCAGGCACCGGTCGCGTCGTGCTCGCCGGCCGCGGCCCGCAGGCGTCGTACGTCGGCGGCGAGGGCCTGCCCGTCCTCGTCGAGCAGGCCGGAGAAGCGGGGGTCGAGCAGCCACCGGGCGTCGTCGGAGGCGCGTGCCGCGACCGCGTCGAGGAAGATCTCGAGGTTCCGGGCCCGCTCCTCGAGCCGCCCGCCCGGGAGCGTCAGCCAGGACAGCTGCCCGCCCCACAGCTGCCCGCGCGCGGCGTCGTCGTCGACGTCGAGCACCGTGCCGACCTCGCCGACGACGCCGTGCTGCTCGCGGTGCACCTGGACCTCCTGGGCCAGCCGGACCACGTTGTCGTCGGTCATCGAGGAGCCGACGACGAGCAGGTGCCGGGTGAGCAGGAGGTTCTGCAGCATCGCCCCCGTCGGCCCCACCTCGGCGGTGAACCGGACGACGTCGCGGCGGGTCAGCACGATGCTCTCGGGGTGGTCGACGTCGCCGTGCAGCTTCAGCACCCAGCCGGCCGCCTCGAGCGGGCTGGCCCACGGCAGCACCGCCACGTCCCCGCCGGCCGCACGCACGGCGGTCTCGTAGAGCCGGTCGTAGTTCGTCGTCACCGTCGCCCGGCACCCCAGGCCGGCCAGCAGCCCGTGGGCCAGCGACCCGCGCTCCGCACCCCCGCACAGCTCCGCGACCCGCTCGCCGAGGTCGGGCACCCGCTGCTCGAGGAGCTGCGCCCGGTCGAGGAGGGTGAGCCGGTCGACCGCCGGGCCGTCGTGCCCGCCGGTGCGCTCGGCGAGCAGCCGCAGCATCCGGCCCCACGACGGCAGGCCGGCCGGGACGCTGACGCCGGCCCCCAGGAACAGCGCGAGGTCCCCGCGACGGGCGAGGGCGCCGAGCCGGTCGGCCTCGGCGGCCAGCCCCTCCTCGAGCGGCGGCGCCGCCAGGCCGGCCCGGACGTGCTGGGCCGCGGCGTGCACCGCGGCGTCCGGGACGACGACGGCGACGTCGAGGTCGACCCGCTGCACGGCGTCGAGCAGCCCGGCCAGCAGCTCCTGGAGCACCTCGCCGCGGTCCCGGTCGTGGCCGCCGCCCTCGAGGCCGAGCACCGGCACCGCGAGCACGGGCTTGACCCGTCCGCCGGCCGGCGGGAGGTCGCTGGCCGCCACCTCCTCGACGACGGCCAGCACGCGGCGTACCAGCTCCGCGGGCGGGACGCCGTCACCGGAGCCGACGCTGACGAACCAGACCGACGGGCCGCCGTCGAGCACGGGGCGCCAGCTGTCGGCGACCTCGCCGGAGTCGTTCGTGGGCACGACGGCGGCGTCGTGGACGACCGTCTCGATGCGGCCGCGGACGAGGAACAGGTGGCCTGGGTACGTCGTCGGCATCTCCGCCGCTCGGTCCCCCGCCCCGGCCGGTCGCAGACCCGGCGGAGCCGTCAGCGGCGTGGCCGGGCCACCCGGGTCAGGTGCCGCAGGGCCGGTCGGAGCCGGCCAGCGCGAGGACGCGGCCGACGTGGGCGGGCAGCAGGTCGACCGGTGCCGCACGGCCGGGGAGCCCGGGGTTCGGCTCGGTGAACCAGCCGGCGATCGCGTCCAGGTCGTAGCCCTGGTCGGCCAGCACCGCGGCCACGGCCTCGACGTCGTCACGTGGCGTCCCCGCGTCGTCGTACCAGAAGGCGGGACGGTCGCGCCGCTCCCCGCGCTCGACGGTCCGCAGCGCGACCGTCCCAGCTCCGCTCGAGGCCAGCCCCATGTCCATGCTCCTACGGTGCCTGCCGGCGCCTGTGACCATGCTCACCCCAGGGGGTGACGCGCGTTGGTGGAGCGGGTACGGGGCCAGACGATGTCCCCCTCCCCCGCCGCCCACCCCTGGCGACGACTGCGGACCGCCTCCTGGGAGCACCCCCGATGGCTCCTGGCGGTCAAGACAGCTCTCGCCGCGGGCGCCGCCTGGCTGCTCGTGCAACCGCTCGACGGCCCGATCGGCGACTACCCCTACTACGCGCCCATGGGCGCCGCCGCCGTGATGTCGACGACGGTCGCCGGCTCCATCCGCACCTCCGTCCAGGCCGTCGGCGCGATCGCGCTCGGCGCCCTCATCGCCGCCGGGGCCGGCCTCCTCGACGCCCCCGGCTGGCTCGCGCTGACCCTGACCATCGCGGTCGCGACGCTGCTCGCCGGGATCCGGCTGCTCGGCGCGATGGGTGGCTGGGTCTTGGTCGCGGCGTTGTTCGTGCTGATCATCGGCGGCCACGACCCGGAGGCGTACGTCGCGGCGTACGTCGGCCTGACGGCGTTCGGCGCCGTCGTGGCGACCGTCGTCAACGCGCTCGTCCCGCAGCTGCCGCTCGCCCCCGTGGCGCGGGCCCAGGCGCGCCTGCGCCACCGGCTCGCCGACGAGCTGGACGGCCTGGCCGACGGCCTGCTCGCCGAGGAGCTGCTCGACACCTCGTTCTGGGAGGAGCAGCGCCGCCGGCTCGAGCCGCACGTCGAGGAGCTGCGGGCGCTCGTCGCCGAGGCCAACGACGCGCGGCGGGCGAACTGGCGCGCCGGCCACTGGACCCAGACCGCGGACCGGCGCTACGACCAGGCGCGGGCGCTGGAACGGCTGGCCGGCTGCGTGGACGAGGTCTCCGCGCTCGTCACCGACCAGCGCGCCGCCGTGCACCGCGACGACGAGCCGTCGCAGGACCTGCGCGACACGATGGCCCGGGCGATGCGCGCCGTGGCGACGATGCTGCGCAGCGCCGAGGAGGACCCGCGCGAGGAGGACGCCGCCACCGTCCCCACCGCCGACGCCGAACGTGCCGTCGAGGAGCTCGGCCTGCTCGTCGCCCGGCTCGCCACCACCGATGACAAGCACCTGTCCGCGGCTGCTGTGTGGGTGAACCTGGAGCGGGCCGTCGAGGCGTGGTCGTGACCGGTCCGGCGGGGCCGGCGGGCGGGTGTCGCGGCATGTAACGCGCTGTTCGGTGATCTACCCACCCGTTGCAACGTGCGGGTAGTGCACCGAACGGCGCGTTACATGAGCCCGTACGCCGCAGCCGCGGTCAGCGGCCCCGCCACACCGGGTCGCGGTGCTCGGCGAAGGCGGCGATGCCCTCGGCGGCGTCCTCGGACATGACCGCGACGGCCGCGAGGTCGCTCTGCCGGGCGAAGGCCTCCTCGGGCGACCAGCCGGGCGACTCGAGCACGATCCGGCGGCTCGCGGCGACCGAGAGCGGGGCGTTGGCGACGATCTCGTCGGCCAGGGCGAGCGCCGTGTCGAGGACGGCGCCGGGCGCGGCCAGCCGGTTGACGAGGCCGAGCTCGGCCATCCGCGTCGCCGGCATCGGGTTGCCGGTGAGCGCGAGCTCCATGGCGACGTTCCGGGGCAGCCGCTCGGCCAGCCGCATGACGCCGCCGGCGGCCGCCACGAGCCCCCGCTTGGGCTCCGGGACGCCGAACTGGGAGTCGTCGGCGGCCACGATCAGGTCGGCGACCAGGGCCAGCTCGCAGCCGCCGGCGAGCGCGTGCCCCTCCACCGCGGCGATGACCGGCTTGCTGATCGGCAGCCCGGCGATGCCGAGCGGCCCGCGCCGGTCGGTCAGCGCGAACGAGCCGCCCGCCGCGGCCTTGAGGTCCATCCCGGCCGAGAACGTCCCGCCCGCCCCGGTCAGCACCGCGACCCGCGCCTCGTCGTCGGCCTCGAAGGCGTCGATGACCCGCTCGAGCAGCTGGGCGGTCTGCAGGTCGATGGCGTTGCGGCGGTGGGGGCGGTTGATCGTGATGACCAGCACCGGGCCGCGGCGCTCGGTCAGCAGCGGCGGCTCCGGCGGCTCGGGCAGCTCGTGGCGCTCGGCGCCGGTGAAGCGCACGTTCTTGGCGTCGGCCACCTCGACCGGGCGGCGCAGCGGGTCGCCGCCCACGACCTGCTTCAGCACCTCGGGCTGTGCGGAGCGCACCAGCACCCGGGAGCCGTCGGGGGTCAGCACGCTGAGGATCGCGTGCTCGGGCGCACCCGACCGGTCGTACTGCGCGGTCGCCGCCTCCACGACGCCCGGACCGGACCAGGTGTCCAGCGCCGGGCGGGAGCGCTCGGGGAGCAGGACCGGGGCGAGCGCGCGGTACGGCGCGCGCGGCGGCGTCGCGGAGTAGATGCCCAGCGCGTGCTTGGTCACGAACCAGCCGAGCGAGGTCGACAGCCCGTAGGCCTCGGGGTCCTCGCGCAGCCGGCCGACGAGCGTCGCGACCGCGTGGGTGCCGTAGTTGTTCCCCGGGCCCCCCGCGAAGGTCAGCCCGCCGGTCACCGACAGCGGCCGCCGCGGGTCGTCGAGCGGGAACCCGAGCTCGCCCGCCGCGATCTGCACCGCCGCCGGGAAGCAGGAGTAGAGGTCGACGTGGTCGACGTCGTCGGGACCGATGCCGGCGTGCGCGAACGCCGCCTCGCCGATCGCCCGGATCGCCGGCGAGGCTGCGAGGTCGCGCCGCTCGGAGACGAACCACTCGTCGTACGCCGCGGCCCCGGCGTGCAGGAAGACCCACTTGTCCTGGGGGATGCCGAGCGCGTCGGCGGCCGCGACGCTGGTGACGACGACGCCGGCGGCGAGGTCGACGGTGAGGTTCGCGCACAGCAGCTTCGGGTAGGGCTCGCTGATCATCCGGTTGCCGCCGCCGGGCGTCGCGAGCTCCTCGGGCGTGAACGCCTTCGGGAGCCAGGCGTGCTCGTTGCCCGCGGCGACCTCGGAGAGGCGCGACCACAGGCCCGTGATGGTGCGCAGGTGCTCCTCGGGGGACTCGCCGGCCTTCGCCCGCACGGCGGACTCCATCAGCGCGTAGGTGTAGACCGGCACGGTCAGGCCGGCCGCCGACTCCGGCCCGTTGTTGGCCTCGCGGTCGCTGCCGATCACCCGGTCGGGCGCCACGTCGGCGGGCTGGGTCGGCCAGTCGAGGTCGATGCCCTGCTTCTGCGCCGCGGCGAGGGTGGCGCCGGCCTCCGCGCCGCAGACCAGCACGACGTCGGCGCGCCCCTCGGCGACCGCCTGGCCGGCGGTGTTGACGAGGACCTGGCCGGCGTCGCCGCCGTACGGCGCGGACATCGCGGTCTCGCCCGGCTCCGCGCCGAGCGCCTCGGCGACCAGGGCAGCGGCGTCGCGGTAGGTCCACGACGCGCTCGCGACGGCGTACACCGCGTCGGCCGCCGCCAGCAGCTCCGAGCCCGCGCCGCTGTCCACGCCCGCGCGGCGCAGCGCCTCGACGGCGAGCGCGACCGGGTCCTCGGGCGCGCCGAGGTCGGGCTCGCGCTGGGCGACCTGCCCCACGCCGACGAGGACCGGCGTGCTGGGGTCGAGGCGGGCGCCGGTGCGCTCGTGGACGACGGTACGGCGCGGGAACCGGCCGCCCGCGGCCACGGCCGGGTCCGCGGCGAGCTCTGCGGCGAGCCCGGCGAACCGGGTCGCGGACTCCGTCAGCGCCTCCTCGACGCTGGCCGCGACCGTCGCGCCGAGCGGGCCCTCGACCGGGTCCCCGCCGATGCCGGCCTCCACCGCGACGCGGACCGACCCGTCGGTGCCGGTGACGCTGGTCCGCAGCCCGAGCACCAGGTCCATCGGGCCGGTGCCCTCGAGGCCGACCAGGCCGTCGTCGGCCGCGACGACGGTCCAGGCGATGTCGGCCGGGATCCCCATCAAGGTGACCTGCTCCTCGAAGGTGTCCCCCACGCTGGCCACCTCCGGCGGCGACCCGCGGAACGACGCGTGCAGGCTCAGCCACGCGGCGTACTGCGAGAGGTCGGCGACCAGGCCCTGCGCCAGGGCGAGCGGCGCGGCGACGTCCGCGGACGCGCGCACCACGCGCGGGTAGCCGGCGGGCTGGGTGGGCAGGTCGGACTCGCTCATGCGGACTCCCGGGGGCAACAAACAGTCAGGCGTGACTGTTTGTTGGGGAGGGTAGCGGAATCCCCGCTCCCTGGCCGCCGATGAGTCCGGCGTCCGGCCACGGTCTCCTCCGGCAGCCACTCACCCCGACCCGCAGGAGACCCCGATGAGCCGCATGATCTTCCTGAACCTCCCCGTCGCCGACGTCCAGCGCGCACGCGACTTCTGGACCGCTCTCGGCCTCACCTTCGACGAGCAGTTCAGCGACGGCAAGGCCGCGTGCCTGGTCCTCAACGAGCAGTGCAGCGCGATGCTGCTGCAGGAGGAGTTCTTCCACTCCTTCCACGGCACCACCTCCGCGGGCGGCACCGAGGTGCTGGTCTGCCTCGCCGCCGGGAGCCGCGAGGAGGTCGACGAGCTGTGCACCCGCGCCGCCGCGGCCGGCGCCACCGACGCCGACGCGCGGACCGGCGAGGGCCCGATGTACGGCGGCTCCTTCCGCGACCCCGACGGCCACGTCTGGGAGGTCATGCACATGGACATGTCCGCGATGGGCTGAGCCGTCCCGGCCGGCGGCGCTCCCCCGGCCACCAGCGACGACGCCGGGCGGGTCAGGCGGGGTCGACGACGACCACGTGCAGGGTGCGCGGGCCGTGGACGCCCTCGACCCGGTCGAGCTCGATGTCGCTGGTGGCCGAGGGGCCGCTGATCCAGGTCATCGGGCGCAGCGGGTCGAGCCGGGCGAGCGCGTCGGGCACGTCGGGCACGACCTGCTCGGCGCGGACGACGCACACGTGCCGGTCGGGCACCAGCGTGACCGCGCGCCGGCCCTGGCCGGGGCCGTGGTCCAGCACGATCGTGCCGGTCTCGGCGACGCCGACCGCCGCCTCGGTGACCACGGCGTCGACCCGGTCGAGCTGCAGGGCGGTGTGGCCCGTGTCGACCACGGCACCCGCCACGTCGAACGACAGGCCCGCCGGCACGACGACCGTGCCGGACCCGCCCGGCAGGTGCCGGGCGAGGGCGGCGGCGACGGTCGCCTCGACGTCGGTGGGGGCGCAGCGCTCGACGACGGCGCGGTAGTGCTCGACGCGGTCGGCGAAGTGCCCGACCAGGTCCGCCACCGGAGTGATCCGCGGCGCCGGGGCCTCGGGCGCCGTCCGGTCCACCCCGTCCAGCGCCGAGCGCACCCGGCCCAGGATCTCGTCGCGTGCGCTGGTCATGAGCGTCCTCCATCGGCCCGGCCACCATCGGCCCGGCCACCATCGGCCCGGCCACCATCGGTCCGCCGCCACCACGCACGGAACGACTCCCGCGGCGGCGCGGGCAGGTCCCGCGCACCGGTCCAGGCGGCGGCACCCGGGCCGGGGATGCGCCCGGCGGCGGAGCGGCCGCCCGGCAGCGTCGTGCGTCCGAAGCGGGTGAGCAGGCGCCCGGCGACGCCGGAGGCCCTCTCGACCCAGCCCAGCCGGCGGCTGTCGCCGAAGGACCAGGCCGCCGCCTTCATCGCCACCGCCTCGGCCTTGGGGACGGTGTCGTCGCGGTGGCTGTCGACCACCTTCGAGCGCAGGTGGACCAGCACCTCCGGGATGTCGATGCGCACGGGGCAGACCTCGAAGCACGCGCCGCACAGCGAGGAGGCGTACGGCAGCGAGTCGGTCTGGGGGTCGCCGGTCCCCTTCATCAGCGGGTTCAGGATCGCGCCGATCGGGCCGGGGTAGACCGAGCCGTAGGCGTGGCCCCCGGTCCGCTCGTAGACCGGGCAGGCGTTCAGGCAGGCCGAGCACCGGATGCAGCGCAGCGCCTGCCGCCCGACGTCGTCGGCCAGCGCCCGGGTGCGCCCGTTGTCGAGCAGCACGACGTGCACCTCCTGCGGCCCGTCGCCGGGCGTGACGCCGGTCCAGGTCGAGGTGTAGGGGTTCATCCGCTCACCGGTCGAGGACCGCGGCAGCAGCCGCAGCAGCGGGTCGAGCTCGGCGAACGTCGGCACGACCTTCTCGATGCCGACGACGCTGATGAGCACCTCGGGCAGGGTCAGGCACATCCGGCCGTTGCCCTCGGACTCCACCACGACCAGCGTGCCGGTCTCGGCGACCGCGAAGTTCGCCCCCGAGACCGCGACCTTGGCGCGCAGGAACTTCTCGCGCAGGTGCTCCCGGGCGGCGCCGGCCAGGACGGCCGGCTCGTCGGTGAGGTCGGCCGGCGCCGGTCGCCCGACCTCGCCCATCGCGCGCAGGAAGATCTCGCGCACCTCGGCCCGGTTGCGGTGGATCGCCGGGACCAGGATGTGGCTGGGCAGGTCGTCGCCGAGCTGCACGATGAGCTCGGCGAGGTCGGTCTCCCACGCGGCGATGCCGTGCTCGGCCAGCGCCTCGTTCAGGCCGATCTCCTGGGTGGCCATCGACTTGACCTTCACGACCTCGTCGGCGCCGTGGTCGCGGGCGACCCGGGCGACGATCTCGTTGGCCTCCGCGGCGTTGCGGGCCCAGTGGACCGTCGCGCCGCGGGCGGTCAGCGACTCCTCGAGCCGCACCAGGTGGGTGTCGAGGTCACGGAGGGCGGCCTCCTTGACCGCCGCGCCCGCGAGCCGCAGCTCCTCCCACTCCTCGACCTCGCCGACGACGGCGGCCCGCTTGGCGCGGATCGTCGAGGTGGCGTGGGCCAGGTTGTGGCGCAGCTGGGTGTCGGCCAGCGCGGACCGCGCGGCGGTCGGGAACGCCGGCATCCCGACGAACGTCGCGCTCACCGCTGCTCCCCCCGTGCCAGCTCGACCTCGGGATGAGCCGAGGCCCCACCAGGCGGTCCGCTCGCGCCCTCCTCGGTCGAGGCGAGGATCTCGGCGAGGTGCACGACGCGTACGCCGGCCTGCTGGCGCGACAGCACGCCGCCGACGTGCATCAGGCAGGAGTTGTCCCCGGCCACCAGCACCTCCGCACCGGTCTCGCGGACGTGGCGCGCCTTGTCCGCGCCCATCGCCACCGAGGTGTCGGCGTTCTTGACCGCGAACGTCCCGCCGAAGCCGCAGCACTGCTCGGCCTGCGGCAGGTCCAGCAGGCGCAGGCCGCGGACGTTCTCCAGCAGCTGCCGGGGCCGGTCGCCGACGCCGAGCATCCGCAGCGAGTGGCAGGTCGGGTGGTAGGTCACGGTGTGCGGGAAGTAGGCGCCCACGTCGACCACGCCGAGCACGTCGACGAGGAACTCGCTCAGCTCGTAGACCTTCGGCGAGGTCTCCGCGACCGCGGCGGCCAGCCCGGCGTCACCGGAGCGGCGCGCCACGAGGCCGTGCTGGTGCCGCGCGGACCCCGCGCACGACCCGCTGGGGGTCACGACGGCGTCGTACCCGGCGAACGCGTCGACGAAGGTCCGCACCACCGGCACGGCCTCGTCGAGGTAGCCGGTGTTGACCATCGGCTGCGCGCAGCAGGTCTGGGCCGCGGGGAACTCCACGTCCACCCCGAGCCGGCGCAGCAGCCGGACGACCGCCTTGCCGGTCTCGGGGAACATCGCGTCGTTGACGCAGGTGACCATCAGTGCGACGCGCATGGCTCCACCCTCGCACTCCCGTGGGGATCCATCAGGTGGTCAGCTTCCTCTCGACGTAGGGGACGAGCCGGACCGGGCCGACGAGGCCGTAGTCCTGCCGCGCTGCGACGCCGTACACCTCGGGCGTGACGGTGCGCAAACGATTGATCAGTGTACTCGCCACCTCGACCTCCACCACGTTGCGACCGGCTCGCAGCGTGTGTCCCAGGTCGACGGTGGTGTCGAGGACGTCGCACGGCGGCAGCGCCCGGCCGTTGACGGTCACCCGGAAGGTGTCGTTGACCTCGCCGAGCTCGAGCAGGGCGCCGTCCTCGGGCCCCCAGGACCTGTCGAGCTCGACCACGGTGCGGTAGCGGCCGACGCCGGAGACGTCCTCCAGCCCCGGGACGCGCGACCACGGTACGAGGGTCGTGAGCTCGGCGCGGCGCAGCGGCCGGACGGTCTCGGTCGCCGTCCGGCCCGGCTGCCAGTCCTCGACGACCAGCTCCCACCTGGCCGGGACGACCGGCTCGTGCACCCGGGCGACCGCGGTGGCCACCTGCCGGCCGCCGGCGAGCGTCGCGGTGTGCCGGCCGGGCGTGGCCGCCCGCAGCAGGAGTCCGCGGTCGTCGCGCCGCACGTCACCGGTCGAGGCGACCACGGCGGGGGTGCGGTCGCCCGGGTGGGGCGCGCCGAGCGCGACGACGGTCGACTGGCCGGGGAGCAGGTCGACGCGGACCCGGACGCGCCGGCCCTGGCGCTCGTGCGCCGCCAGCGGCGTGATCGTCCCGGTCCAGGCGTCGAGGAGGTACGGCACCGCGTCGCCGCGGGTGCTGGTGAGCCAGACGTCCTGGGTGACCCGCACCAGGCGCCGGTTCTCGGCGTGCTTGGCGTTGGCCAGGTAGTACAGGTCGGTGTCCCCGACCACCCGGCGCACGTGCGCCACCGTCGAGCGCTCGTGCTCGACGTCGCGGACCACCCCGAGCGCGGCCAGGGCGAGCGGGATGTCGGCGTCGGTGGCGGCGGCACGCGTGGTCGGGAGGGCGGCGAGCTCGGCGACCAGGCGCCGGACCTCCGCGGTCTCGCCGTCCTGCGGCAGCCCGACCGGCTCGGCGGTCGTCCAGTCCCCGCGGAGCACGACGGGCAGGCCGGCGCGGCCCAGCTCGAGGAGCCGGCGCGCGGTGGCCACGGCGATGGTGCGCTCCTGGCCGCGGAACTGGTCGGGACCCACGACGACGGCCTTGTACGCCGGCCCGTCGGGCGCGAGCACTCCCCCGCGGACCGTGGCCAGCGGGAGGTCGAGCAGCGCCGGGGTGGCGAAGGAGTGGGTCCAGCCGAGCGGGATGCCGTCGTTGGTGGCCCACGGGGCGCCGATTCCGGTGGAGGTCCAGCCCTTCTGCCGCAGGAAGACCACGTCGTACTTCGGCACGCCCGTCTGCAGGACCAGCTGGGTGCGGGCGAGGTACGCCGCGACGTCGGGCACGTGCCGCCACTGCGGGGTCCGCGGGCCCCAGGCCTCGCCGTACCCCACCGCACCGTCGTAGTACGGCGAGAACGCGGCGAAGCCCGGCCAGGTGACGCCCGGGGCGTCGGCGTAGGCGAAGCCGTGCAGGACGGCGGAGTTCACACCGGCGGCGAAGATGCTGTTGAGCGTCTGCAGCGCACGGTCCCACGTGGTGTTGTAGGCCGCGCCGAAGTAGCAGGCCGCCTCGCAGGAGAGCAGCGTGTGGCCGGCCATGTCCCGGCCACCGGCCATGACGCGGTAGTCGTCGAGGTTCTTGAAGCCCAGCGACTCGGTCTCCGGGACGTCGAGCAGGGCGGCGTGCTCGACGGTGTCGGTCTCGAGCCCGTAGGGCTGCACCCGCAGCCCCAGGCCCAGGCTGCGCGCGAACCGCTGCAGCGGCAGCAGGTGGTGGTCGCGGTAGAGGTCGCTGAGCACCTGGTTGAAGTCGTCGCGCACCCGCGTGGTGGCGACGGCGTCGGTGAAGGCGAACAGGTACTTCTCGTGGGCCTCGACGACGGCGGGCAGGTGCGGGAGCAGGTCGTAGCCGGCCCGCTCGCGGAACTCCGCGAGCATGCGCGGCGTCCAGATCGTCGCGTCGGTCTCGATCTCGAGGGAGTCCTCGAAGAGGTAGCCGCCGGCCTCGGCCAGCAGGCGGCGCATCTCCTTGTCGAGGACGCGGTCCTGCCACAGCTCGACGACGGCGTCGGAGCCGGCGGCGCTGAAGTGGTCGACGACCCACGAGCGCGGGTTGGTGTGCGGACCCGCCTCGGGCTCCTGCGCGGAGCCGCGGCGCCAGTACGACAGCACGGTCCAGGCACCGTCGGCGGGCGGGGTCCAGGTGAGCCGCCCGTCGCGGACCTGATCGGTGAGGTCGACCAGCGAGGACCGGTCGAGGGTCGTGACGGCCTTGACCGTGCCGAGGTCCCGGAAGGCCTGGACGGCGACCAGCTCGCGGCGGGTGGCGGCGCTCGCGGCCGGCACAGCCGGCTCGGGGACCGGGCCGTCGTACGACGAGCCGGCCGCGACGTCGGCGCGCCCGTGGGCGAGCTCGGTGCAGGCGGCGTCGTCGTCGGGGGTGATCGTGGGGACGGCGGCGGGCCAGGACGGACCGACGGTGATGTCGATGCGCACGTCGCGCTTCGCGCCCCGCTCGAGCGCGGCCTTGACGCCCGCGACCCACGAGGGGCTCCCCCAGCCGTGGCGCTCGAGGTCGATCTCTATGTCGCGCGCCCGCAGCGAGTGGGTGACGTCGGCGACCTCGAGGATGCCGAAGCCGGCGTCGGCGACCTGGTCGACCTCGCGGGCGACCTCGCGCGGGTCGACGAGGCCGTGCGGCCACCACCAGCGGAAGCCCGCGGCCGTCCCGGTGCCGGGCTCGGCGAACGCGCGGACCAGGTCCCGGGGCAGGGAGCCCGGGTGCGGCTTGCCGGGCGCCGCCGAGGCGGCGGAGGCGAGGGGGTCGGCGAGGGCCGCGACACCGGCGGCCGCGGCGGCGGCACCGAAGAGCGAACGACGGCGGACGGCGAGTGTGGGGGGCTGGCTCATGGTTCTCCGAGAGGTGAGGGGTGGGGGGAGGTGCCCGGCGGGGTCAGGCGCTGGTGACGCGCGCCTCGGCGCCGTCCCAGTCGAGCCCCGGGCGCGGCTCGAAGCGGTGGAGCTCGTGGGTACGCCGCACGAGGTCGCGCATGGCGGCCAGGTCCGGCAGCCCGGCCCCCAGCGAGCGGGCCTGCACCAGCACGTTGCCGAGCGCCGCGGCCTCCGACGGCCCGGCGAGCACCGGCAGGCCGGTGGCGTCGGCGGTGAGCTGGCAGAGCAGGTGGTTCTGCGAGCCGCCGCCGACCACGTGCACGACGGTCGGCGCCCGGCCGGCGAGGTCTGCCGCGACGCGCAGGTGGCGGCGGTAGGCCAGGGCGAGGCTGTCGAGGATGCACCGGGTCACCGCGACCGGCGTGCGCGGGACGGGCTCGCCGGCCTCCTCGGCGAGCCGGGCGATCCGTGCCGGCATGCTCGTGGCGGCGGAGGTGCCGGGGGGCAGCAGGCGCGGGTCGTTGATGTCCACGACGGTGCGCAGGGCCGGGGCGTCGGCGGCGCCGGCCAGCAGGGAGGGCAGGTCGGCGCCGGCGATCCGCTCGTCGGCCCAGGCGCGGACCGACTCCGAGAGCACCCACATGCCCATGACGTTCTTGAGGAACCGCACGGTCCCGTCGACGCCGCCCTCGTTGGTGAAGTCGGCCAGCCGGGCCGCCTCGGTGAGCACCGGCTCGTCCAGCTCCAGCCCGACCAGCGACCATGTGCCGGAGGAGATGTAGGCGAAGTCGTCCTCGGTGGCCGGCACGCCGACGACCGCGGAGGCGGTGTCGTGCGAGCCGACCGCGACCACCGGCAGGTCGGTGGTGGTCCCGAGCTGGGCGGCCACCTCGGGCAGGACCCGGCCGACCAGGTCGCCGGGGTCGCGCAGCGGCGGCAGGACCGCCCACGGCAGGCCGACCCGGGCGGCGAGGTCGGTGGCCCAGCCGCCCGAGCGGACGTCGTACAGCCCGGTGGTGGAGGCGTTGGTGCGCTCGGCGCCGACGTTCCCGGTCAGCCAGTAGCCGAGCAGGTCCGGCAGCAGCAGCAGCGTCTCGGCCGCCTCGAGGGCCGCGGTCCCCCGGGCCGCGACCAGCTGGTAGACGGTGTTGAACGGCAGCTGCTGGAGGCCCGTCGTCGCGTACATCTCCGCCGCGCCCACCTGCTGCAGCACCCGCGCCGCGACACCGTCGGAGCGCGCGTCGCGGTGACTGTAGGGGTTGCCGAGCAGGTGGCCGTCGCGGTCCAGCAGGCCGTAGTCGACCGCCCAGGAGTCGATGCCGATGCCGTCGAGCGGCCCGGTGCGGGCCACCTCCCGGACACCCGCGAGCAGCTCGCGGTGGATGCCGAGCACGTCCCAGAACAGCGAGCCGTGCGCGCGCACTCCCCCGTTGGGGAAGCGGTGCACCTCCTCCAGGTGGAGCGAGCGCGGCCCGACCCGGCCGGCCATCACGCGGCCGCTGGTGGCCCCGAGGTCGACGGCCGCGACGCGCACCGGCCGGGTCGGAGCCGTCACCGCAGGAACGCGGCGGCGACGCCGGCGTCGACCGGCACGTGCAGGCCGGTGGTGTGCGACAGGTCGGAGGTGCACAGGACGAACACCGCGTTGGCGATGTTCTCCGGCAGCACCTCGCGCTTGAGGATGGTGCGCTGGGCGTAGAACTTGCCCAGGTCCTTCTCCTCCACGCCGTAGACCGCGGCCCGGTTGGCTCCCCAGCCGCTGGCGAAGATGCCCGAGCCCTGGACGACGCCGTCGGGGTTGACGCCGTTGACCTTGATCCCGTGGGCGCCCAGCTCGGCGGCGAGCAGGCGCACCTGGTGGGCCTGGTCGGCCTTCGCGGCGGAGTAGGCGATGTTGTTGGGGCCGGCGAAGATCGAGTTCTTGCTGGAGATGTAGACGATGTCGCCGCCCATCTCCTGCTCGACCATCACCCTCGCGGTCGCCTTGGACACCAGGAACGAGCCCTTGGCCATCACGTCGTGCTGCAGGTCCCAGTCGGCCTCGGTCGTGTCGAGCAGCGCCTTGGACAGCGAGAGCCCGGCGTTGTTGACGACCAGGTCGAGACCGCCGAAGGCGAGCACGGCCGCGTCGACCATGGCCTGGACGGCGTCGGCCTTGCTGACGTCCGCGGCGACGCCGACGGCCACGTCCGGGCCGCCGATCTCCGCCGCGGCGGCCTCGGCCTTCTCCAGCGACAGGTCGGCGACGACGACGCAGGCGCCCTCGGCGGCGAGCCGCTTGGCGGTGGCCTTGCCGATGCCGCCGGCGGCACCGGTGACCAGCGCGATCCGGGTGGCGAGCGGCTTGGGCTTCGGCATCCGCTGGAGCTTGGCCTCCTCCAGCGCCCAGTACTCGATGCGGAACTTCTCCGCCTCGTCGATCGGCGCGTACGTCGAGAGGCCCTCGGCCCCGCGCATCACGTTGATGGCGTTGACGTAGAACTCGCCGGCCACGCGCGCGGTCTGCTTGTCCTTGCCGAAGGAGAACATGCCGACGCCGGGCACCAGCACGATCAGCGGGTCCTTGCCGCGGATCGCCGGGCTGTCCGGGGTCGCGTGCCGGTCGTAGTAGGCCTGGTAGTCCTCGCGGTAGGACACCGCGAGCTCCTGGAGCCGGGCGATGCTGTCCTCGACCGAGGCGCCCGCGGGCAGGTCCAGCACGAGCGGCTTGACCTTGGTGCGCAGGAAGTGGTCGGGGCAGGAGGTGCCCAGCGCGGCCAGCCGCGGGTGCTCGGCGTGCGCGAGGAAGTCCAGGACGACGTCGGCGTCGGTGAAGTGGCCGACCATGGGCCGGTCCGCCGAGGCGATGCCCCGGATGGTCGGGGCGAGGGCGGCGGCCTTGGCGCGGCGCTCGGCGTCCGGCAGCGCGGCGTACCCCTCCAGCGCGGGGCCGAACGGCTCGGCCGCGCTGTTCTCGGCGATGTAGTCGGCCGCGGTGTCGATGATCCACAGCGAGCGGGCCTCGGCCTCCTCGCTGGTCTCGCCCCACGCGGTGATGCCGTGGCCGCCGAGGATGCAGCCGACCGCGTTGGGGTTGGCCGCCTTGATCGCGGCGATGTCGAGGCCGAGCTGGAAGCCCGGTCGGCGCCACGGGACCCAGACGACCTTCCCGCCGAAGATCTCCTTGGTGAGCGCCTCGCCGTCGGCGGCGGTCGCGATCGCGATGCCGGAGTCGGGGTGCAGGTGGTCGACGTGCGCGGCGTCGACGAGCCCGTGCATGGCGGTGTCGATCGACGGCGCGGCGCCGCCCTTGCCGTGCAGGCAGTAGTCGAAGGCCGCGACCATCTCGTCCTCGCGGTCGATGCCGGGGTAGACGTCGACGAGGGCGCGCATCCGGTCCAGGCGGAGCACGGCGAGGCCGGGCTCCCGGAGGGTGCCGAGGTCGCCGCCGGAGCCCTTGACCCACAGCAGCTCGACCGGCTCGCCGGTCACCGGGTCGGTCTCGGTGCCCTTGGCGGAGGTGTTGCCGCCCGCGTAGTTGGTGTTCTTGGGGTCCGCGCCGAGGCGGTTGGACCGCTCGATCAGCGCGGCGGCCGCGGGGTTGGTCTGCTTCGCGGTGCTGGAGTCGGTCATGTCCTCAGTTCCATCCTGCCTGCGTGCCGCCGATGCGGTCCGCCTCGATCTGCTGCTGGTGGCCCGACTCGGCGTACGCGCGCATCGGGTTGGCGGGGAGGCCGCGCTGCTCGCGCCAGGCGGCGAGGTCGGCGCGGACGTCGGTGGAGAAGGCGTCCATGAAGATCTCGTTCGCGCCGAGCACGTCACCGGCCTCCTGGGCGACGGTGAGCGCCGCGCGGTCCACGAGCAGCGCGCGCGCCGTCATCTCCTGCACGTTGAGCACCGAGCGGATCTGGCCGGGGATCTTCGCCTCGATGTTGTGGCACTGGTCGAGCATGAACGCGACGTCGCTGTGCCCGTCGGGGTTCGCGGGGCCGTAGCCGCCGCCGCGGATCACCTCGAACAGGATGCGGAAGAGCTGGAAGGGGTCGGCCGACCCGACGATGAGGTCGTCGTCGGCGTAGAAGCGGCTGTTGAAGTCGAAGGAGCCGAGCCGCCCCAGGCGCAGCAGCTGCATGACGATGAACTCGATGTTCGTGCCCGGCGCGTGGTGGCCGGTGTCGAGGCAGACCACGGCGCGGTCGCCGAGAGCCGCGACCTGGACGTACGACGTGCCCCAGTCCGGGACGTCGGTGTGGTAGAAGGCCGGCTCGAAGAACTTGTACTCCAGCACCAGCCGCTGGTCCTCGCCGAGCCGGTCGTAGATCGCCGAGAGCGACTCGTGCAGCCGGTCCTGGCGCCCGCGCAGGTCGGCCTGGCCGGGGTAGTTGCTGCCCTCGGCGAGCCAGATCTTCAGGTCGCGCGATCCGGTGGCGTCCATGACGTCGATGCACTCGAAGTGGTGGTCGATCGCCTTCTGGCGGATCTTGGCGTCGGTGTGGGTCAGGGCGCCGAGCTTGTAGTCGTCGTCCTGGAAGGTGTTGGAGTTGATCGTCCCGAGCCGCACGCCGTGGTCCTCGGCGTACCGGCGCAGCGCGGCGTAGTCGTCGACGAGGTCCCACGGGATGTGGAGGGCGACCGACGGCGCGAGGCCGGTGAAGCGGTGCACGGTCGCGGCGTCGGCGACCTTCTCCTCCACGGTGCGGGCCGTGCCGGGCGAGCCGAACACCTTGAACCGGGTGCCGGAGTTGCCGAACGCCCACGAGGGCAGCTCGATGGCCTGCCCCTCGAGCTGGGGGGCGATCTGGGCGAAGTCAGTCATCTCATCTCCGATTGAAACGTTTCATGCCGAACGGCGCGAAGGCCCGCGGGTGGCGGGCAGGCCACGGGGGCTGCGGGGGTGGTGCGGGCGGAGCGGGGATCAGGCCTCGGGCTCCCCGAGCCGGTCGAGCTGGTCCTCGAGGTGGAAGACCTCCTCGAGCTGCAGGAAGCCCTGGTCGGGCGGGACGCCGTCGAGCTCCTCGAACAGCTCCCCCATCTCGGCCTGCCACCGGGCGTTGACCTCGGTGGCGTCCATGCCGGCCTGGGCCTGCTCCAGCGACGGCGTCTCGAGGTAGCCGACCAGGAGGCCGTCGGGGCGCAGGAAGAGCGAGTAGTTGTGCCAGCCGGTCTCGTGGAGCGCCCGGAGCATGTCGGGCCACACGGCCCGGTGGCGCTCCTTGTACTCCTCGATCCGGTCGGGCTTGACCTGGAGCTGGAAGCACACGCGGTGCACGGCGACTCTCCTCGACTGCTGGCTGGCTGGCGGTTGCTTGCTGCGGGGGCCGCCGGGGCGTGGGTCGCACGCCCCGGCGGACCTCAGGTGCTGCTCGTGGAACGGGTGCTGCCGGTGGTGCCGTCGACCTCGAGGATCAGAAGTCGAAATCGGCGATGTTGGACTTGTCGAAGACGAAGGGCTCGCCGAGGAGCACGACGCCGTCGGCGCCGACCTCGTAGTCGCCCAGCTCGCCGGCGGTGAAGGTGTCGCCCTCCGCGCCCTCGATGTCACCGGAGGCCAGCGCGTCCGCGGCGAAGGCCGCGAGGTAGCCGAGGTCCTCGGGGTTCCACAGGGCGAAGGCGTCGACGGTGCCGTCCTCGACGTACTGGCGCATCTGGTTCGGGGTGCCCAGGCCGGTCAGCTTGACCTTGCCCTTGGCGTCCGAGGTGGACAGGTAGCGCGCGGCGGCCGCGATGCCGACGGTGGTCGGCGAGACGATGCCCTTGAGGTCGGGGTGCGACTCGAGGAGCGCGGCGGTCTTGTCGAACGACGTCTGGTCGTCGTCGTCGCCGTAGACGGTGTCGACGAGCTCGATGTCGGGGTGGTTGGCCTCGAGCTCCTCCTCCATCAGCTTGATCCACTCGTTCTGGTTGGTCGCGTTGGCCGCGGCCGAGAGGACGGCGATCTCGCCCTGGTCACCGATCTGCTCGGCGATCAGGTCGACCTGCGCCTTGGCGATGCCCGCGGCGTCGGCCTGGCTGATGTAGAGGTCGCGGCACTCGGGGTCGGTGTCGGAGTCGAACGTGACGATCTTGGTGCCGGCGCCGCTGGCCTCCTCGAGCGCGTCGCAGATCGCGGTCGGGTCGTTCGCCGAGACGATCAGCGCGTCGACGCCCTGCTGGGCCGCGGTGTTGATGAACGGCACCTGGGCGTCGGGGGTCGCGGTGTCGGGGCCGACCTCCTCGAGGGTGGCGCCGACCTCCTTCGCCGCGGCCTCCGCACCCTTGGTGGAGGTGTCGAAGTAGGGGTTGCCGAGGTTCTTCGGCAGCATCGTGATGGCGACGTCGCCGCCACCACCGCCCGAGCCGGAGCCCGAGCCGGAGTCGCCGTCGTCGCTGCCGCACGCGGTCAGGGAGAGGCTGGCAGCCAGGCCGACCGCCGCAAGGGCGGAGAGCCGTCGGTTGAGGAGCTTCATGCTTGTGCCTTTCGTGGTTCGGTCGCCGACTGCCGGCGCCTGACGAGGGCCCGTGGGCCCCCCTTCCCTCCAGTGCGTGCCGAGACCCAGGAGAGGAGGCTGGTGGACATCACCGAGGCCACCAGGAGGAGGCCGATGACGATGTTGATGACGTTGACCGTCTGGCCCTCCAGGCGCATCGCACTGGAGAGGACACCGATCAGGACGACGCCGGCGACGACGCCGTGGAGCGCGCCGCGGCCGCCGAAGATGGACACCCCGCCGAGGAGCACCGCCGCGATGACCTGCAGCTCCATGCCGGTGGCGTTGTCGCCGCGGGCGCTGCCGTAGCGGAGGGTGAAGTAGATCCCGGCGAGCGCCGAGACCGCCCCGGAGAGGACGAAGAGGATGAGCTTGGTGCGCGCGACGTCGACGCCGGTGAAGTGCGCCGCCTCGTCGTTGAGCCCGATCTCGAAGACGCCGCGGCCGAACGGGGAGAAGTGGAGCAGCAGCGCGAACACCGCGATCAGCACGATGATCGGCAGCAGGACGAGCGGGTAGCTCGACCCCTCCTGGATCCGCTCGGTGGCCAGGTCGGTCCACTTGTCGGGGAAGTCGGTGATCGCCGTCGTGCCCAGCAGGCCGACCGCGATGCCGCGGTAGAGCGCGAGCGTGCCGATGGTGACCGCGAGCGAGGGCAGCCCGACGTACCCGACCAGGAAGCCGTTGAAGGCGCCGCACACCGCGCCCACCACGACGGCGAGCAGCGCGGCGGCCGGCAGCGACATGCCCGCGTCCTGGTGCAGGACGCCGGTGAGCACGCTGGTCAGCCCGACGGTGCTGGCGACCGACAGGTCGATCTCGCCGGTGATGATGATCATCGTCATCGGCAGCGCGATCAGCAGGATCGGCGTGATGTCGAGGAAGAGGTAGTACAGCGTCAGCGGGCCGTCGAAGTTCGGCACCTGCGCGTTGGAGTAGAAGAAGACCACGAGCAGCAGCGCGATGACGGCGAACTCGCGGGTCATCAGGGCGCGGCGCCACAGCGGCTTGGAGTACGCCGCGTAGCTGCGGGTGGGCGCGGGCGTGGCCGCCTCGGCCGGGGTGCGCGTGTCGACGCTCATGCGCTCTTCCTCGCTTCGTCTCGGGCGGCCACCAGCCGGCGCTCGCGTCGGGCGGAGAGGACGCGGTCCAGGACGATGGCGGCGATGATCAGGGCGCCGACGACGGCACGCTGCCAGAAGTCGGAGATGCCGACGATGGGCAGGGCCCGGTTGATGGTGACCAGCAGGAACGCGCCGATGGCCGCGCCCCACACCGTGCCGCTGCCGCCGAAGATCGCGACGCCGCCGATGACGGCCGCACCGACGGCCTGGAGCTCGATGGCGGAGCCGGCCCCGGAGCTGACCGTGCCGTAGCGGGCGGCGTACACGACGCCGGCGAGGCCGGCGAGCGCGCCGCTCACGACGAAGGCGGCGACCACGCGGCGGGTGACGGTGAGGCCGTAGAGCTTGGCGGCGTCGGGGTCGGAGCCGATGGCGTAGAGCTCACGGCCGCCACGGGCGGTGTGCAGGTAGTAGCCGACCGCCGCCAGCACGACGAGCGCGATGATCGTGAGGACCGGGATGGTCAGCACGGTCTTCGTGCCGAGGTCGAGGAACCCTGCGGGCAGGTCGGAGGCGTTGATCCGGTCGCTGCCGGCCCAGCTGAGGAAGACCCCGCGGTAGATGTAGAGCGTGCCCAGCGTGATGACCAGCGCCGGCACCTTGCCGAAGGCCACCAGGACGCCGTTGACCAGCCCGAGCACCGCACCGAAGGCGATCCCGGCGAGGAACACGACCGGGATCGGCAGACCGGGGTTGTCGGAGAACAGCTTGCCGGTGAAGTACGCCGTGAGGCCGAGCACCGAGCCGACGGACAGGTCGACGTTGCGGGTGACGATGACGACGGTCTGCCCGACCGCCAGGAGCAGGAGCAGCGACGGGGTCACCAGCAGGTTGCGCCAGCCGTCGGAGCTGAAGACGAAGCCGGTGCTCTTGACGGTCGTGAACGCGATCAGCGCGAGCAGCACGACGGCCACCGCGATCTCGCGCGAGCGCAGGACCGTGCCGAGGAGGCGGCGACCGCGCGGGACCGAGCTGGGGTTGACGTCGCTCGGGGACGCGCTCGGGGGCGTGAGGACGGCGCTCATGCCGGCACCTCCTGGGAGTCGGGCGTCGCGGACCCGGTGGCCGGGCCGGTCGCGGCGGACGTGGCGTGCGAGGCGGTCGCCGCGCGCATGACGTTCTCGGGCGTCGCCTCGCCGCGGTCGAGCTCGGCGGTGATCCGGCCCTCGCAGACGACGAGGACGCGGTCGGCCATGCCGAGCACCTCGGGCAGCTCGCTGGAGATCATCAGGATCGCCAGGCCCTGGCCGGCCAGCTCGGAGAGCAGGCGGTGCACCTCGGCCTTGGTGCCGACGTCGATGCCGCGGGTGGGCTCGTCGATGATCAGGAGCTTGGGGTCGGTGGCGAGCCACTTGGCGATGACGACCTTCTGCTGGTTGCCGCCGCTCATCGTGGTGGCGTGCATGTCCAGCGCGCTGGTCTTGACCTCGAGCTTGGCGGCCCACGGGCCGGCGGCGCGGTTCTCGGCACCGGAGGTGAGCAGCCCGGCGCGGGTCAGCCCGCGCCGGATCACCCCGGCGACGTTGCGGGCGACCGAGCCCTCGGTGACCAGCCCCTGCTTGCGGCGGTCCTCGGGCACGAACGCCATGCCGGCGCGGATGGCGGCCCGCGGGTTGCGCGGCCTGACCGCCCGGCCGGCCAGGCGCACCGAGCCGGCGTCGTACGCGTCCACGCCGAAGACGGCGCGGGCGATCTCGCTGCGGCCGGCGCCGACGAGGCCGGCGAGACCGACGATCTCCCCCGCCCGGACGGTGAGGCTGACGTCGTGGAAGACGCCGGCGCGCTGCAGGCCCTCGACCTCGAGCACCGGCTCGCCGATGGTGGCTGCGGTCTTGGGGAACAGCTCGGCGACCTCGCGGCCGACCATGCGGGAGACGATCTCGTCGGGCGTGGTCGTGGCGATCGCGTCGGTCGAGACGTACTCGCCGTCGCGCATCACGGTGACGGTGTCGCAGAGGTCGAAGACCTCGTCGAAGCGGTGGGAGATGAAGACCAGCGCCCGACCCTCGTCGCGCAGGCTGCGGGCGACGGCGAAGAGCCGCTCGACCTCGACGCCGCTGAGCGCCGCGGTGGGCTCGTCCATGATCAGCAGGCTGGCGTCGAGCGAGATGGCCTTGGCGATCTCGATGATCTGCTGGTCGGCGATCGAGAGCCCGAGGGCCGGACGGCGCGGGTCGATGTCGACCCCGAGGCGCGCGAACAGCTCGGTGGCCTCGCGGTGCATCGCCGCCCGGTCGATGCGGCCGAGCCGGCCACGCGGCTGGCGGCCCATGAAGATGTTCTCGGTGACCGAGAGGTCCGGGAAGAGCGTCGGCTCCTGGTAGATCACCGCGACGCCGGCGGCCTTGGACTCCGCGGTCGAGCCGAAGTCGACGTCCTTGCCGTGGAGCCGGAAGGTGCCCGAGTCGCGGCGGTGCACGCCGGCGACGATCTTGACCAGCGTCGACTTGCCGGCGCCGTTCTCGCCGACGAGGGCGTGGATGGAGCCGCGCTCGACGACGAGCGTGCCGCTGCGCAGCGCGACCACGGCGCCGAAGGACTTGCCCACGTCGCGCAGCTCGAGGGCCACGCGGGACGACTGCTCGACCACGGAGCCTCCTGTCAGTGAAAGGTTTCAAAAAGCGATGCCGGGAACGTACGTGGCTGTCGTCACAGACGTCAAGCGTTTCCGGAAAGTTTCCGCCCCGTGTCTGATCCGGCGAGACGGCGTGCGGCCCCCGGGGCGGAATGTGTGTACCGTTTCACTCCGCTTTACTTTCCCGGCCGCCGAGGAGGACTCCGATGCCCGTGCGCAGTGCGTCGGTCAAGGACGTCGCGGCCGCGGCCGGCGTCTCCCTCGGCACGGTCTCGAACGTGCTCAATCGCCCCGACCGGGTCAGCCCGGCCACCCGCGAGCGGGTCGAGCGGGTGATGCTGGAGCTGGGGTTCGTCCGCAACGAGTCGGCCCGCCAGCTCCGCGCCGGCGGCAGCCGGACGCTGGCCTACGTGATGCTCGACGCCGGCAACCCGTTCTTCACCGACGTGGCCGCCGGCATCGACGACGCGGCCGACGACGCGGCGCTGTCGCTGTTCCTGTGCAACAGCGCGAACCGGGCCGACCGCGAGGCCGCGCACCTGACCCTCCTCGAGCAGCAGCGGGTCCAGGGCATCCTGATCACCCCCGTCGACGCCGACGCCGCCGCCCTGGAGCAGGTGGCGCGCCGCGGGACGCCGATCGTCGTGGTGGACCGCACGCGCCGGCTCGAGGACTTCTGCACCGTCGCCGTCGACGACGTCCTGGGCGGCCGGCTCGCCGTGGAGCACCTCGTCGACCGCGGGCACCGCCGGGTCGCGGTGGTCGGCGGCCCCGCCTCCATCGGCCAGGTCAGCGACCGGTACGCCGGGGCGCGCGCCGCCTGGGCCGACGCCGGCCTGCCCGCCGAGGACCTCGTGGTGGTCGCGACCGAGGCGATGACCGTCGCGGAGGGCCGCTCGGCCGGCGAGCGGCTGGTCGGGATGCCCTCGAAGCGGCGCCCCACCGCGGCGTTCTGCGTCAACGACCTGCTGGCCCTCGGACTGCTGCAGCAGTCGATCGGCAGCGGACGGTCGGTGCCCGGCGACCTGGCGATCGTGGGCTACGACGACATCGAGTTCGCCGCCGCCGCGGCGGTGCCGCTGACGTCGGTCCGCCAGCCGCGCCACCAGCTCGGCCGCACCGCCGCCGCCCTGGTGCTGGAGGAGTCCACCGACCCCGACCACGTGCACCAGCAGGTCACCTTCACCCCCGAGCTCGTGGCGCGCGCCTCGACCCTCTGAGCACCGCGTCCCCGGCGCTCGCACTCAGCGCGGCGCCCGGGACTCCCGTCGAGCCGTCCACACCGCGCCCGCGCCGGTGAGCGCGAGGCCGGCGAGGAGCACCGTGGCGGCCGCGACCACCTGCGTGGAGACGCGCTCGGGGAAGATCGCCGCGCCCACGCCGAAGAGGAGCCACAGCGGCGTCGCCCCCACGAGCGTCGCGCGCAGCCGGGTGCCGAGCGGGACGCCGGGCGTGGCGCGGCGCCGCAGGTACGCCGTCGCCGGCTGCATCCCGCCCAGCGCGAGCCCGCCCAGGCCCACCCAGAGCATGGCCGTCCAGGCGCCGTCGCGGCCGCTCGAGGTGCGCAGCGGCCCCTCCTGAGTCACGAACGCGACCGGCTCGGCGCCCCAGTAGCGCGCGGTCACCGGCTCGCCGGCGAAGAGGTGGCGCTGCGCCGCCGACCAGTCGTCCTCGTCGGACGTGCCGCGGAAGTCGACCCACGCGGCAGGGAACGCGGGGTCGTCCGGCGCGAAGTGCCAGTCCGGGCTCCGCGCGCCGCGCCCCGAGGACCGGCGTACGTCGTCGACGGCGCCGCCCACCTCGGCCAGGCAGGTCGGGTCCTGCTGCGGCGCGGTCGGCGTGGGCTCGCAGACCGGGGCGTCCGCGATCGCGCTGCTCTCCGCGTACGCCCCCGGCAGCAGCGCCAGCGCGACGACGCCGACGACGGCGCAGAGCACCGAGAACACCCCCATCGCGACCGCTCGCCACCCGCGCAGCGGCGGGGTCTCCCCGGGACGGCTGGGGCGGGTGGTTCGGTCTGCCATGGTCCTCGCGTTGTGCTCGCCCGGGCCGACCCGCAAACCTCCTCTGCCGTGGTCCGCGAACGGGCCTGGCCGCATGTAACGCGCTGTTCGCTGCTCTGTCGGCACGTTGCACCAGGCGGGTAGAGCACCGAACAGCGCGTTACATGGGACGTCGACGCCCGGGAGCGGTCTCAGGCGGCGGTGGCGTGCTCGACGGCGGCCGGGGCTGCCGGGGCGGCCGGAGCGTGCTCGGGGGTCGGCACCGCGGCGACGGCGGGCCGGACGGAGGTCGCCTGGCTGGCGCGGAAGGCCATGAGGACGGCGAGCGACATGCAGACCACCGCGGCGGTGGCCATGCCGCCCAGGAACAGCGCCCAGGTCACCGGGCTCCAGTCGAGCTGCGCGTAGTTGGTGGTCATCGGATCTCCTCGTCCTCGGGTGTGCCACCAGCCTGGCCCGGGCGAGGAGCACGAGGCAGGTCCCGAGGTCCTCCGACCCCGGGACCTTGGTCCTCTCGCTGCGCGGCGTCAGCTGCCGGCGGTCTTGCGCAGCACCTGGTGGTCGGCGTCGAGCTCGACGTCCCACTCGGTGCCGTCGGTGTCGCGGACCTCGACCTCGTAGGCCTCACCGCGGTCGTCGCCGGCGTCGACGTCCAGCACCGTGCCGCCGCCGACGGCCGCCACGGCCGCCTTCTCGGCCGCCCGGCGCTCCGCCGTGCCGAGAGCGCGGTCGTCGGCGTCGGACCCGTCGGTCCCGTCGACGTCGTCCCTGTCATCGGTTTCGTTCGCGTCGTCCACGTCGTCGGCGTCGTCTGCGTCGTCGGCGTCGTCGGCGTCGTCCCGGTCCTCGCTGACGACCTCCAGCGCGTCGTCGAGCGTCACGTCGACCTCGGAGCCGTCCTCGAGGCGGACCTCGACCTCGTAGGCCTCGCCGGGGTCGCCGCTCTTCTCCACGTCGACGGCCTCGCCGCCGCCGACGGCCTCCACGGCCGCGGCGGAGACCCGGTCACGGTCGCCGCCACGGACGTCGTCGTTCGCGGTGGCGGTCCAGACCGTGCCGCCCACGCCGAGGACGGCGACGACGGCGACGGCAGGGACGAGGACGCGCTTCGTGCGGAGCTTGGCGGTGTTCACAGGAGTGCCTTCCGGTTCGGTTGCGGGGTGTGGTCCCACCCTGCGCCCCGGTCGCTGAAGCCCACCTGAACGCACCTGAAGGCGCGTTCAGCCACGCCGTACGGCGCCACCCGGACCGCCGTCCGGACCACCATCGGCGGGGAGCCGGACCACCACCCGCGCGCCGCCGAGCCCGGAGGACGACACGACGACCGAGCCGCCGTGGGCCTCGACGATCTCCCGCACGATCGCCAGCCCGAGACCGCTGCCACCGGTGTCGCGGGCACGCGCCTCGTCGAGGCGCACGAACCGCTCCAGGACGCGTTCGCGGTCCTCCTCGGGGATCCCGGCGCCGTCGTCCTCGACGGCCAGCTCGACCCAGGGACCGTCCTCGCGGAGCGAGACGGCCACGGCCGAGCGCGCGTGCCGGGCGGCGTTGTCGACGAGGTTGCGCACCACCTGCGCAAGCGCCGGAGCGTCACCGCGCACCCGCGCGACCCCCGAGGCCTCGACGTCCAGGCCCGCCCGCCGCACCCGGCGGGCCTCGGCCAGCACCAGGTCGTCGAGGTCGACCTCGTGGTCGCCGCGCGCGAGCGCGCCCTCGTCGGCCCGGGTCAGCACCAGCATCTGCTCGACCAGCCGCTGCATCCGCGCGGACTCCTCGAGCACGGCCTCGGCCAGCTCGCCCTCCGGGAGGGCGCCCGGGTGGGCCCGCGCCACCTCCGCGGTCTGCCGGATGCTCGCCAGCGGGGAGCGCAGCTCGTGGGAGGCGTCGCCCACGAAGCGCTGCTGCCGCTCGCGGGACTCCTGGAGCCGCCCGAGCATGTCGTTCATGGTGCGCGCCAGCCGCCGCACCTCGTCGCGCGACCGCGGCTCCGGCACCCGCCGGTCCAGCCGGTCACCGGTGATCTGCTCGACCTCGCGACGGATCCGCTCGACCGGCGCGAGCGCCCGGCCGGCGACCACCCACGTCGTGCCGCCGACCAGCAGCAGGACGAGCGGCAGCCCGAGCGCGAGCGGCGGGACCAGCGCGTCGGTGGAGTCGTCGACCTCCTCCAGGGACGCGGCGACGACGACGTCGTACGACGCTCCGCCCGCCTGGGCGTCCTCGGTGACCACGAGGTAGGCGTGGTCGGCGCCCGGCAGCCGCACCTCCTCGCCGTCCTCGGCCGGGACGGTCCCGGCGAGGGGCTGGGAGGCAGCCACCACGGTGCCGTCGGCAGCGACCACCTGCCAGACGAGCTCCCCGGGCTCGTCATCGGGCTCGTCGTCGGGCTCGTCGTCCGGCTCGTCATCGGGATCGTCGCCGGCGTCGTCGGGAGCGACCCCGGACGGGCCGGACCTCTCCACCTGGTCGGCCAGCTCGGAGGCGCGCTGCTCGGCGGTGCTCTCCAGCCCGTCGCGCAGCGAGCCGCGGACCAGGGCCACCAGCGCGAACGCCCCGACCAGGAGGGCGACCGCGACCACCAGCACCGCCGCCGCGGTCGTCCGCAGCCGCACCGACGCCCGGCCGCCGCCCACCTCAGCCACCGTCGCTCGCCAGTCGGTACCCAGCGCCGCGGAGGGTCTGGATCGCCTGCCGGTCGAAGGGGCGGTCGAGCTTGTTGCGCAGGTGGCGGACGTAGACCTCGACGATGTTCGGGTCGCCGTCGAAGTCGACGTCCCAGACCGCGTCGAGGATCTGCCGCTTCGAGACCACGTCGCCGGGGTGCCGGGCCAGGAAGGCCAGCAGCGAGAACTCCCGCGCCGTCAGGGCGACCTCCACCTCGCCGCGCCACACGCGCCGGGCGGCCGGGTCGACCCGCAGGTCCCCCACCCGGAGCTCGGTGGGCCGCTCCCGGGCGCCGCGCCTGGCCACCGCGCGCAGCCGCGCCACCAGCACGGGGAACGAGAACGGCTTGGTCAGGTAGTCGTCGGCGCCGGTGTCGAGCCCCTCCACCTGGTCCCACTCGCCGTCCTTGGCCGTCAGCATCAGGATCGGCGTCCAGTCCTCCTCGGCGCGCAGGGTCGCGCAGACCTGGTAGCCGTTGATGCCCGGCAGCATCAGGTCCAGCACGATCGCGTCGTAGGTGTTCTCCCGCGCCAGCCACAGGCCGTCGGTGCCGTCGTGCGCCACGTCGACCGCGAACCCCTCCGCCTCCAGGCCCACCCGCAGGGATCGGGCCAGCCGCCTCTCGTCGTCGACGACGAGCACACGCATGACGGCCTCCGGAGGGTCGGGGACCGCCATTGTCGGGCACCGGACCTGAAGCCCCGCTGAACGCCCGAGCGACCGGCTGCCCCGCTACGCGGCCGCCGCCTGCCGTCCGGCCACGAGCAGCGCCGCGGCGAGCAGGGAGCACCGCGCGGTCACCGACGCGCTCGCGGTGCGCAGGGCGGGGTCGCCGGTCGGGTCGCCTGCGGAGTGCCCGGCGATGTCGATCAGCGCGGCGGCGCACCCGCGGTACGTCGCGTGCGCCTCGGGGGTGACGGCGCCGTCGATCAGCTGGCGCAGGCGGCGGTCGCCGACGTCGAGGAGCACGGTCAGCTCGAGCTGCGCCGTCGGGGTGAGGGCGTGCAGCGCGCCGTCCGCCACCGCGGCGGCGAGGTCCTCGACCAGCTCGCCGATGCGGTCGACGCCGTCGACGAAGGCGCGCTCGCGCTCCAGCTGCGGAGCCGGCACCCAGCGGCGGGCGGTGAGCATGGCGTGGGCGGCGTCGGCGAGCCCTCGTCGCCCCCCGGTGCCGTCTGCCACCTCGCGCGCACCGTCGCGGTCGCCGTCCAGGGTGGCGTGGAGGGTCGCCCGGAAGGCGTCGGCGACGTGGCGCAGCAGGGCATCGACCTCGGCGGTTCTGTTCACGTCCCGAGCCTCTCCCCCGCCGACCCCGGCCGCGGCCGTCCTGACGAGGGCTTGACGCCTGCTGACGCCGACTTGACGCCCCGCTGGGCCGAGCGGTCTGGTTGAGTGCTCGGCGTGAAGCGGCGGACGGCAGGCAGTCTCCTCGGTGCGGTGGGTGGTCTCGTCTTCGTCCTGGTCAACGCCGGCGCCCTGCCCGGTGCGTGGGCGCTGCGCACGGCCGCGGTCGTCGTGCTCGTGGCGGTGGTCGTCGCGGGGCGGCGCCCGACGGTCGACGTCGCTCCTCCCCCACGGTCCGCGGTGCGGACCTACGGCTGGTGCGTGACCCTCATGGTCGTCGCCATCGTGCTCGGGGCGCGGCTGCTCGCCCTCCTCGACTCCTCCGACCTCACGCTCCCCTGGGTGGTGGGCGTGGTGGGCCTGCACTTCTGGCCCTTCGCCCGCGCCTTCGCCGCGCCGGTGTTCGCCCGCCTCGCCGTCGCCCTGGTGGTCGTCGCCCTCGCCGGTGCGGCAGCGGTCCTCGCCGACGTCGGCGACGCCGCCCCGGCGACCGGCGTCGCCGCCGGGTTCGTCCTCCTCGCCGCCGCCCTCGCCGGCGAGGTCACCGCGCCCGTTCCCGCGACGGCCGGAGGGCGCAGGTGACCCGGTAGGGGTCAGCCCCCGGCGGCGGTCACCGCGCCGCCGGACGGCAGGAGACCGACGAGGCCCCCGGAGAGGGTCGTGCCCAGCCCGGAGCCGCTCCCCGAGCCGTCCCGCGCCTGCAGGACCAGCAGCACCACGACCGCGACCAGGGCGAGCGCGGCGAGGACCGCGCACGCGATCTTGACCGCGGAGTACGGCCGGGCGCCGGTGACCTCGCCGGTGCCGGCGTTGACCATCACCTGCCACTGCTTGCCACCGTGGGTGTAGGTCGCCAGCCACAGCGGGAGCAGCACCAGCTTGAACATCACCTGCGCGTAGGCGGTGTCCACCTGGCCGACACGCTGCTCGTCCCCGCCGATGTCGCGGCGTACGTCGTCCTCGATGACCTCCGCCATCTCGGCGCGCGCCGCCTGCGCCCCGTCGTGCGGGTCGACGTCGTAGCGCAGTGCGGAGTACCCCGCGAGGTACTGCGGCTGGTAGGGCACCGCGGTCTCGAGCCGCCACGGCCCCATCTCGTCGAGACGGTCGGCGTCCAGCCGGCCGGTCGCCCGCACGAGCACGTCGTCGAAGTCCCGCGCGACCTGCCCCGACGCCCGGGACCAGCGCGTCTGGCGCTCCTGGTAGGTCTCCGTGCGCGTGCCGCCGTTGCCGTCGGAGACGGTCCGGGTGCGGGTGACGTAGTAGTGGTCGCCGCGCTGGCCGGTGTAGTCGCTCCGGGTCCGGGCGTCGAAGGTCCAGTGCGGCACGTAGGTGCCCTGGAGGGAGTGGGCCGTCCCGACCTCCTTCAGCGAGCCCGGCGCGAACCAGCGCGAGGTGACCCACGTCCTGAACGCCGCCTGGGCGCCCTCCTGCCCCACCGCGAAGGGCACGACCGCCTCGGGCGGGACCAGGCCGTCGGGCGTGGAGAGCACCACGAGGTGGCCGGTGCAGAACTGGCACTTCTGGGCCAGGTCGGCGGTCTCGACCTGCGCGCCGCAGCCCTCGCAGCGCAGCACCTGCCCGCTGAGCGCGCTCACCCGGACGTCCGCGTTCGCGGCGACCCAGGCGTCGAAGGAGTGCTCGTCGACGGTGGTGTCCGCACCGGCCTCGATCTCGCGGGAGGCCCCGCAGGCCCCGCAGGTCACGCTGGCCGTCCCCGGCGCATGGGTGACCTGGGAGCCGCAGGAGCGGCAGGACGCGAACAGCACGTCCGCCGGTGCCGGCCCGCGTGCGGGTCCGGCGTCGGCGAGCGACGTCGGGGGCAGCGGCGGCGGGCCACCGGGCCCGGCCTGCGGGACCGGCGGTGGCGTGCTCGTCATCTCAGGCCTGCGGCGGTAGCGGCGGCGGGGTCGCGGCGAACAGCGACGCGAGGTCGGGGACCTGCGCGGCGGGCTGCCACGCGGCCATCCCGTCGCGCCACACGAGCGTGTCCGCGCCCATCCGCCCCGAGGCGACTTTCTCGGGCAGGCTGGCGACCGCGAAGGGGCCGGCCTGCTGTCCGTCGATGGCGACGTACCACTGGGCGCCCGGCAGCGGCGGCGGCGCGGCACCGGCACCGGCCGCAGGCGCCTGCCCGGCACCCGCGACGGCACCGGCGGCGGCCTGGCCGAGCCCCATCCCGATGACCATGCCGGCCCCGGAGCCGGCGGCCCCGGGGTTGTTCGCAGCGGCCTCGAGGGCGGTCGCGGCCTGGAACTGCGTGTAGGCGCCGAGGTCGCCGACGATGCCCATCCGGCTCCGCTTGTCGAGGGCCTCCTCGACCTCCGGCGGGACGGAGATGTTCTCGATGACGAAGCGCGGCAGCGCGATGCCGTACTCCGCGAGGCTCGCGGACAGCGTCCCGACGAGCTTCTTGGAGATCTCGCCCTGGTTGGCGGCGAGGTCGAGCATCGGGATGCCGGCTCCGGCGAGCGCGGTGGTGACCGCCTCGACGATGACCTGGCGCAGGAACTCCGCGACCTCCCCGGTCACGAAGTCGGGGTCCGTGCCGACGAGCTGCCGCAGCAGGGTCGCGGGGTCGGTCACGCGCAGCGCGTACGTCCCGAACGCGCGGAGCCGCACGAGACCGAACTCCGCGTCCCGGACGGCGAAGGGGTTCTGGGTGCCCCACTTGAGGTCGGTGTACTGGCGCGTACCGACGAAGTAGACCTCGGCCTTGAACGGCGAGCTGAACCCGTACTTCCAGCCCTTGAGCGTGCTGAGGATCGGGATGTTCTCGGTGGTGAGCTCGTAGGTGCCGGGGGTGAAGACGTCGGCGATCTGGCCCTCGTCGACGAACACCGCGACCTGGCCCTCGCGGACGACGAGCTGGGCGCCCATCTTGATCTCGTTGCCTTGGCGCGGGAAGCGCCACACGATCGTGTCCCGGGTGTCGTCGAGGAACTCGACGATGTCGATGAACTGTCCGCGGACCTTGTCCATGAAGCCCATGTGCCGAGCACCCTTCTGTCTCGGCCGCGACAGCCGCCGGTGGGACGCCGCGGGCCAGGTCCGCAGACCTGCGCGCAGCGTGCGTGCCTCGGATGCTACGGCGCATCGGGACGGCCGGCCGGGAATCCGGGAATGCCTGTGGACCCGGTCCAGCCCCCGGCACCGGGGCCCAGAGCGCCTCTGGAATGCCGAACGGCCCGTGGTCTGCGTCTCCGCAGGCCACGGGCCGTTCGCCTTGTAGCGGGGGCAGGATTTGAACCTGCGACCTCTGGGTTATGAGCCCAGCGAGCTACCGAGCTGCTCCACCCCGCGTCGGTGAACCCAACGTTACGACACGGGGTGGAGACCCACCAAATCGGGGTCTACTCGGCGGGCTCCGGCGCCTCCGAGCCCGACCCCGAGGGCGCCTCCGAGGCGCCCCCGCCCGCGCCCGCGTCGCCGCCTCCGCCCGCGGTGGCACCGGACTGCCCGGAGAGCGCAAGCGCCCGGGCCACGGCGTCCTCGGCGATCTCGACCTGCTCCTGGTACGTCGCGAGGTCCTGGTCGGCCAGCGCGTCCTGGGCGGCCGCGAAGGCGTCCTCCGCGGTGGCCAGCAGCTGCGCGATCTGCTCCTGCCGGCTGCCGGTCGGGGCGCCGTCACCGTTGCCGTTCCCGTCGCCGTTTCCACCGTCGCCGCCGCCGGTGCCCCCGGTCGAGGGTCCGCCGGCCTCCGCGCCGAGCAGGTTGCCCAGGGACTCGGTCAGCGTGTTGCCGACGCCGACCTCCTCGCCGTACTTGGTCAGCACGTACTGGAGGATCGGGTAGCTGGCGTCGGAGAGCTCGCGCGTGGTGTACACCGGCTGGACGTAGAGCAGGCCGTCGTCGACCGGCAGCGTCAGCAGGTTGCCGTACACGGGCTTCGCGCCACCGGACTGCAGCGGGAGCAGCGCCTGCCGCACGCCCTCGTCGGAGGTGAAGGCGTTGGCGACCAGGCCGGGGCCGTCGGTCTGCTCGTTGGGCAGCTGGAGCACCCGGATCCGGCCGTAGTCGTCGCTGGTGGCGTCGGCGTTCACCGACACGAACGACGCGAGGTTGTTCTTTCCGAACGGCACGAAGGTCGAGGTGAGCGAGAACGTCTCCTCGGCGTCGCCCGGGTTGCGGACGAAGAGCCGGTACGGCGGCTGGAGCTTGGCAGCAGCGCCGGAGTACGGGTCCTCGGGGACCTGCCAGCGGTTGTTGCCCTGGTAGAAGTCCCGCGGGTCGGTGACGTGGTAGCGGGCGAACTGGTAGCGCTGGACCTTGAACAGGTCCTCGGGGTAGCGCAGGTGCTCCTCGAGCTCCTCGGGGATCTCGCTGCGGGGCTCGACGGTCCCGGGGAAGGCGTTGCTCCACGCTTCGAGGATCGGGTCCTCCTCGTCCCACGCGTAGAGGACGACGTCACCGGTGTAGGCGTCGACGGTCGCCTTCACCGCGTTGCGCATGTAGTTGATCTCGTCGGTCGGGATCGCCCGCAGCGCGCTCGGGGAGTCCAGCGAGTCGTCGGTCATCGTGTCCAGCGACTCGCGCTGCGCCTGCGGGTAGCGGTCGGTGGTCGTGTAGCCGTCGAGGATCCACTGGATCCGCCCGTCGATGATCGCCGGGTAGGCGTCGGCGTCGACCGTCAGCCACGGCGCGACCTTCTGGACGCGCTCGCGCGGCTCGCGGTTGTAGAGGATCTTGCTGTTCTCGTTGACCCGGCCGGAGAGCAGGAAGTTCGGCTCGCCGTACTTCACCGCGTACATCAGCTGGTTGAAGAACCCGCCGATGGCGACGTCGCCGTCGCCGTCGTAGGTCGTCGAGGTGGTGCCGGCCTCGTCCTCGCCGGTGGGCAGGTTCAGCTCCACGTCGGGGTCGTCGCTCTCGGCCTTGCCGACGATGGAGTACTCCGGGCTCTCCTCGCCGTAGTAGACCCGCGTCTCGAACCCGCCGGTCGCGGCGGTGAGCTCCCGCTCGGTGTCGCCCTCGGCCCACTCGATGCCGGCGTCCTCGGCCTCGGTGCCCTCGGCCTCCTCCTGCGCGGAGTTGTCCTGCGGGCGGGCGTTCGCGTACGCCGCGATGATGCCGTTGCCGTGGGTGTAGACCGTGTGCAGGTTGCCCCAGTTGCGGTCGCCCTCGTTGATGCCGGACTGGTCGAGCTCGCGCACGGCGAGCACGAGGGCGCGCTCCTCCTCGTCGATCGGGTAGCGGTCGACGTCGAGGACGTCGGCGACCGAGTAGTACGCGCGGACCTGCTGCTCCTGCTCGAAGGCGGCGCGCACGAGCTGCGGGTCGACGAGCGGGACCGACGAGGTCTGGTCGTCGAGCGCGGCCAGGCTCGTGGAGAGGTCGGCGCTGGCGGTGTAGTCCTCCATCTCGACGTCGGCCACGTCGTACGCCGAGCGGGTGGCGTCGATGTTGGCCTTGAGGTAGCTCTCCTCCTTGTCGGCCTGGGAGGGGTTGACCTGGAACTGCTGGACGATGCCGGGCCAGATCAGGCCGAGCAGGACCGCCGACAGCGCGAGCAGCGCGAGGCCCATCGACGGCAGCAGCCAGGTGCGGCGCCACACGTTGAGGAAGAACAGCACCGCGCAGATGACCGCGATGCCCATGAGGATGTTCTTGGCCGGCAGCACGGCGTGGTCGTCGGTGTAGCTCATGCCGGTGAACAGCTCACCGCTCTGGGTGACCAGGTCGAACCGGTCGAGGTAGTAGTCGACGCCCTTGGCGAGCACGAAGACGCCCAGCAGCACCGAGAGCTGGACCTGCGCCGCGCCCGAGAGCCGGTCCTGGGGGACCTGCAGCCGGATGCCGCCGTACAGGTAGTGCACGACCGCCGCGGCGAGCAGCGCGACGACGACCATCGCCATCGTGAAGTCGACGAGGAAGTGCAGCCAGGGCAGGTCGAAGACGTAGAAGCCGATGTCGCGGCCGAAGTACTCGTCCTCGTCACCGAACGAGGTGCCGTTGCGCCACAGCAGGTAGTTGCGCCACTCCCCCGAGCCGGAGGTGCCCGCGAAGACGCCCATGACCAGCGCGATGCCGGCGAGCAGCCAGGTGCGGACGGGGGTGACCGCCTCGCGGTAGCGGTCCAGGCCGCTCTGCTCGGGCGACGGCATGCGGAAGACCGGCCGGTGGCGGTAGGCCAGCCACATGTTCAGCCCGACGACGATCGCCATGATGGCGCCGAAGACGAGGAAGAGCCCGGCACGCGTCCAGAACAGGGTGGTGAAGACCGACCCGAAGCCCGCGCCGCGGAACCAGAGCCGGTCGGTGTAGAACGACGCGAACGTCGTGAGCCCGAAGAAGGCCAGCACGACGATGACGGCGGTGATGATCAGCGCCCGCGACCGGCGCGGCACCTCCCGTCCGGGGGGCGGGGTGTCCCGCGGATCGTCGTCGAACAGCTCGCTCACGCGTCGTCTCCTGTGTGGTCCATCGGGTTCTCCTGGTCGCTCGGGCCGGGGGTCCCGGCCATCGCGTCGTCGTCCTCCAGCGTCGCGCGCAGCAGCGCGACCAGCCCCGGCACGAGGTCGGCACCGCCGACGACCGAGAGGTCGTCGTCGTGCGCCCTCATCCGCAGCGCGCAGTACGTCGACCCGTCGCGGGTGGCGCCCGCGACGATGCGGACCTCCTGGCGGTCCGGGTGCTCGCGGGCGAAGGCCTCGGCCTCGGCCGGGTCCTCCGGCACCTCGCCGTCGACGCCGGGCGGCAGCACGAGCCGCTCGACGACCGCCGCGCACCCGGCCACGCCGTGCGGCCACAGGATCGTCTCCAGCACCTGCTCCAGCGGTACGTCGGGCGGCAGCTGGTCCTGCTCGACGGCGGTCAGCGAGCCTCGCTCGGAGGACGCGTCCAGGCCCATCTGCGCGGCGAGCGCGGGCTCCTGGCGCACGAGCGTCCCGGTGTCGACCAGCGCGTAGAGGCGCGAGGGCTGGTCCCAGCCGTCGCCGGCCAGGTGCTGCTCGATCTCGAGGACGGCCGCCGCGAGCGCCGGGTCGGTGTCAAGGTCGTCGAGCAGCCCGTCGCCCTCGGCGTCGGTCGCCGGCGCGGGCAGGTCGTCGGCGGGCAGGCCTGCGGTGGTCCGGCCCTCGGTGGGCTCGTCGGGGGTGGGGTCGGTCACTTCACGTCCTCGCAGCTCGGGAGCTTCGCATCCGGGTCCTCGACCCAGTCCTGGATCGCCTCGACGGCGTCGTGCATGGTGTCAGCGCGGACGAGGCGCATGTCCTCGTTGGGGGCGCCGAGGGCGTCCGCGCAGTTGTCGGGCGGCACGAGGAACAGCCGGGCGCCGGCGTCACGGGCGCCGACCACCTTCTGCTGGATGCCGCCGATGGGTCCCACGTTCCCCTCGGGGTCGATCGTGCCGGTGCCGGCGACGACCTCGCCGCCGGTCAGCGAGCCCTCGGTCAGGGTGTCGTAGATCGCCAGGCTGAACATCAGCCCGGCGCTGGGGCCGCCGATGTTCGGGTCGATGTTGACCGAGACGTCGAAGGGGAAGGTGAAGCCGGTTCCGAGCCGGACGCCGACCTGCGGGGAGCCGTCGACCTCCTCCGGCACGACCTGCACGGTGCGCTCCTCCCCCTTGCGCAGCACGCGGAAGGTCACCGGCTCGCCGGGCTCGGTCGCCTGCACGACGTCCACGAGGTCCTGCGGCTCCTCGATCGGGGTGCCGTTCGCGGAGAGGAACACGTCCCGCGCCTGCAGCCGGCCGTCGGCGGGGGTGTCCTCGGTGACGTAGAGGACCTCGACCGCCGGCTCCACGTCGTACCCCAGCTCGGTCAGCGCGATGGCGGTGGCGGCGTCCTGGGAGGTGACCATGTCGACCGCGCCCTCGGTCTCGTTCTCCTCGTCGGTCGTCCCCTCCTCGTAGACCGCGTCGTAGGGGTAGACCGCGTCCTCGTCGCTGAGCCAGTCCTTCATGACCTCGAGCAGCGACACGTCGGCGTTGGGCCGGGAGACGAAGACCGTGGTCATCCGCAGCTGCCCGTCGTCGCGGTAGGTCTGCTCCCCGTCGACCTCGACGATCTCGCCGCCGTCGCTCTCACCGAGGACGTCGACGGTCAGTCCGGGCTCGTAGGTGACGTACGGCAGCGGTTGGGTACCGGCGGCGACGAGGAGCGCCACCACCAGCGGCACCGCCAGGAGGGCGGCGATCGTGCGCTGCGTCATGCCGCCACCTTCTCAAACGCCTGCAACCGCCGCCGCGCTGCCCGGCGGCAGCGGTGGGCGCAGAGCAGGCGGCGGCGTGGGCGGTCGCGAGGTCAGGAGGCGCGGCGCGAGGGCCGCACGGCGACGCCGGTGCTGCGGTCGGGCTCACGCGGCGGGGCGGCGTACGTCGCGCGGTGGCCGCGCTCCATGGCCGCACCCATCCGGCGCACGGCGACCTCCCGGTCGACCTCGCCGCGCCCCTCGCGGCCGAGCCACGACGCCCACGCCATCGCCACGGCCGCGACGACGGCGGGCGGCACGAGCCAGAGCAGGATCTCCACGTCGCCCACGGTAGGCAGCCGGGCGCCCCGCGTCGGGGAGCCACGCCCACGGCGTGCCCGAGAGGGGCTCAGGGAGCGCCGACCCACTCCTCGGTGCCGTCGCCGAAGCGCTGGTGCTTCCAGATCGGCACCTCGGCCTTGAGGGTGTCGATGAGCGCGCGGGAGGCCTCGAAGGCGGTGCCGCGGTGGGAGGAGGCGGTCGCGACGACGACCGCGGCGTCGCCGATGGCGAGCGTCCCCACCCGGTGGACCGCGGCGACGCCGTGCACGTCGTGGTCGGCGGCCACCTGCTCGCAGACGGCGGTGAGCCGGTCGAGCGCGGTCGGGTGGGCGGAGTAGTCCAGCCCGGTCACGCCCTTGCCGCCGTCGTGGTCGCGCACGCGTCCGACGAAGAGGACCAGCCCCCCGGCGGCGTCGTCGTCGAGGGAGCGGAGGACCTCCTCGACGTCGAGGGGCGTCTCGCGCAGGCCGACGAGGCGGACGGCCGGATGGGTCATGGGGCCGACCCTAGCCCTGGACCCGCCGCGTACCGTTGACCCATGACCAACAACCCGTCGGACGGTCCCGACGACGGCCGGGACGACGGCCCGGACCGCGGCCAGAACCCCTTCCAGGGCACGCCCTTCGAGGCGTTCTTCTCCGGTGGCGCCGGCGGCTTCCCGGGTGGCCTGCCGGGTGGCTTCCCCGGCGGCCTGCCGGGCGGGATGCCCGACCTGAACCAGCTGTTCGGCCAGATCCAGGCGATGATGCAGCCCTACGACGGCCCGCTGAACTGGGACCTCGCGCTCGACACCGCCCGCAAGGCCGTCGCGCAGCCCGACCCCTCGCCGACGCAGCGGCAGAAGGACGCCGTCGCCGACACACTCCGGCTCGCCGACCACTGGCTCGACGAGACCACCACCTTCCCCTCCGGCGTCACCTCGACCGCGGCCTGGAGCCGCGCCGAGTGGGTCGTCGGCACCGCCGAGGTCTGGAAGGTGCTCGTCGAGCCCGTCGCGCTCCAGTCCACCCAGGGCATCGCCGACGCGCTTCCGCCCGAGGCCAAGGCCCAGGCGGGGCCGATCCTCGGCATCCTCGGCAAGGCCGTGGGCGCGATGCTTGCCAGCCAGGTCGGCTCCGGGCTCGGCGCCCTCGCCGGGGAGGTGCTGAGCGGCTCCGACGTCGGGGTGCCGCTCACCCGACCGGGACAGGCTGCTCTGCTGCCGGCCAACGTGGCGGCGTTCGCCGAGGGCCTCGACGTCACCGAGGACGACGTCCTGCTCTACCTCGCGCTGCGCGAGGCCGCCCATCAGCGGCTCTTCGCCCACGTGCCGTGGCTGCGCGAGCACGTCATCGCGGCGGTCACCGACTACGCCAAGGGCGTCGAGATCAACGCCGAGGCCATCCAGTCGCGCATCGAGGAGCAGATGCGCGGGATGGACCCGACGAACCCCGAGTCGATGCAGCAGCTGCTCGAGGGCGGGCTGTTCGACCTGCCGCGGTCCCCGCGCCAGGAGGCCGCGCTGCAGCGACTCGAGACCGTGCTCGCGCTCGTGGAGGGCTGGGTCGACGAGGTCGTCGGGCAGGCCACCACCGAGCGGATGCCGGCCGCGGCCAAGATGCAGGAGGCGGTACGCCGCCGCCGGGCCGCCGGCGGTCCGGCCGAGCAGACCTTCGCCACCCTGGTCGGGCTGGAGCTCCGGCCGCGCCGCCTGCGCGACGCCTCCACCCTGTGGGGGTCGCTGCGCAGCCGCCAGGGCATCGAGGGCCGCGACGGGGTTTGGATGCACCCCGACCTGCTGCCCTCGGCCGCCGACCTCGACGACCCGCTGGGCTTCCGCGAGGACGCCGCGGCCCCGGAGTCGCTGAGCGAGGAGGACTTCGACGCCGAGCTCCGCAAGCTGCTCGATCCCGGGTCCTCCGCGGAGTGAGCCTGCACGCCGACGCGCTCGCGCTGCTCGACGGCTGGTCGGCACCGGGGGCGGAGCAGGAGGCGCTGCGCGAGCGGTACGTCGCGCACCTGCGCGCCCGCCCCGACGGGCTGGAGCGCTCGTGCCGGCCCGACCACGTCACGGCCAGCACGCTCGTCCTCGACGGGGCCGGCGAGCGGGTGCTGCTGACCCTCCACGCGAAGGCACGTCAGTGGTTCCAGCTCGGCGGGCACTGCGAAGCAGGTGACACCACGTTGGCCGGCGCCGCGCTGCGCGAGGCCACCGAGGAGTCGGGCATCGCGGGGCTCGTCGTCGACCCGCAGCCGGTGCACCTCTCCGAGCACGCCGTGCCGTTCTGCGGCGGGCCGCTGCCGGACGGCCGGCCGGTCCACCACCTCGACGTGCGGTTCCTGGCCCTCGCGCCCGCGGGCGCGGCGCACGCCGTGAGCGAGGAGTCGGTCGACGTGGCCTGGTGGCCGGTCGACGCGCTGCCGAACCCCGAGCTGGCCGAGCTGGTCGCCCGGGGCCTCGCCCGCGTCCGCCGGGGTCAGTCGACGACCTCGCCCGGCGGTGGGTCGAGCCGGGCGGCGGCCGACCAGCCGAGCAGGTAGCCCTTCGCCCGCTCGGACTGGGGGTAGCGGTCGACCCAGGCCCAGAACCGGGCGTCGTGGCCCGGCTCGATCAGGTGGGCCAGCTCGTGGACGACCACGTAGTCCAGCACCCACGACGGCATCCCCTGCAGCCGCGTCGAGACCCGGATGGTCCGGTCCAGCGGCGTGCACGACCCCCAGCGCGAGGTCTGGTTGTCGACCCAGCGGACCGACTCCGGAGCGGCGATCCCCCCGAGGTAGCGGTCGCTGAGCTGGCGCGCCCGGGCCAGCAGGTCCTCGTCGGTGGGCCGGCGGCGCTGCTCGGAGCGCTCCAGCCGGGCGACCATCTTCTCGACCCAGTCCGCCTCCTCGGTGCGGCTGAGGGTGGCGGGCACGAGGACGACGATCCGCTCGCCGTCACGGTACGCCGAGACGGTGCGGCGCCGCCGCTTGGAGCGACGCACCTCCACGTCCGGCCGGGCACCCATGGCGGGAACCTACTTCGTCGCCCACCCCAGCAGGCGCTCCTTGGGCCACGTGTTGACGATCCGCTCCGGCTCGATCCCGGCGGCGGCGGCCCGCTCCGCGCCGTACCAGAGGAAGTCGAGCTGGCCCGGGGCGTGGGCGTCGCTGTCGATGGAGAAGACGCAGCCGACGTCGCGGGCCAGCTCCAGCAGCTCGGTCGGCGGGTCGCGCCGCTCCGGGCGGGAGTTGATCTCGACCGCCACGTCGTGCTCCGCGCAGGACTCGAAGACCGCCCGGGCGTCGAACTCCGAGGGCGGTCGCGTGCCCCGGCCGCCCGTGACCAGCCGACCGGTGCAGTGCCCCAGCACGTTGACGTGGCGGTTGCGCGTCGCCGCGACCATCCGCCGGGTCATGGCGTCGCGGTCCATCCGCAGCTTGGAGTGGACGCTCGCGACCCGGACGTCGAGCCGGTCGAGCATCTCCTCGGTCTGGTCCAGTCCCCCGTCGTCGAGGATGTCGACCTCGATGCCCTTGAGCAGCGTGAAGGACCCGCCGAGGTGCTCGTTGACGGCCTCGACCACGCCGAGCTGCCGGGTCAGCCGCTCCGCGCTGAGCCCGCGTGCCACCTTCAGCCGCGGCGAGTGGTCGGTCAGCACGAGGTACTCGTGGCCGAGCTCCATCGCGGTCACCGCCATCTCCTCGATCGGCGAGCCGCCGTCGGACCAGTCGGAGTGGGAGTGGCAGTCCCCGCGGAGCGCGGCGTGCAGGTCGTGACCCTCGTCGGTCAGCGGACCGGCGTGCTCGGCCTCGAGCTCGGCCAGCCGGCGCGGGGTCGTGCCGGCCACGGCCTCCGCGATCACCCGCCCCGAGGACTTGCCGACCCCCGGCACGTCGGTCAGCGTGCCGTCCTCGACCATCCGGGCCACCTCGGCGTCCGGCAACGGCAGGATCGCGGCGGCGGCCCCGCGGTAGGCCTTGACCTTGTAGGTGTCCTCCCGCGCCCGCTCCAGCAGGAACGCGATCCGCCGCAGCGCGGCGACCGGCCCCGCGGCGTACGCGCTCCCGATCCCGCCACCCGCTCCGTCGCCCACAGCCCACCTCTCGGAAGTCATTTCCGTCCACAGCCGGTGGACGGACATCGGTGCTGGTCAGACCGGTGCCCACTGCCGGGCCCGGGCGTGTCCTCCACAGGGCTGTCCCGGTGCGCACCGCGTGTCCTCCACGGGTACGACGCCTGCTCCACAGGTCTGTCCACAAGCTTGTCCACAGGCTGGGGGTCGCCGCCGTTGACCGCGTCCCCGCCCGAACCTAGCGTGGAGGCAGACGAGGCCCCCGGGTCCGGCGCACGACATCCGCAAGGGGAAGGCGGGTGTCACGCGGCGGCCGGGGGCCTCGCCACGTCACCCGCCGTCACTCGCCGTCACTCGCCGGTGAAGACCGGCGACCGCTTCTCACGGCTGGCGCGGATCCCCTCCTGCAGGTCGGCCGTCGCCAGCGTGATCGGCTGGGCCATGGCCTCCCACTGGATGCAGGCCTCGAAGTCGCGGTGCCCGCCGTCGAGGAGCGCCAGCTTGGTCAGCCTGCTGGCGATGGGGGCGGTGGCGGCGATGCCGTGCGCGGTCCCGAGCACCTCTTCGAGGAAGCCCTCGGGCTCGATGACGCGGGAGACCATGCCCATGCCCAGCGCCTCCTCGGCGCCGACGACGCGGCCGGTGAGCAGCAGGTCGCGGGCGTGCGCCTCGCCGACCACGTTGGGCAGCAGGTAGGTGCCGGCCATGCCGGCGTGCATCCCGAGCTTCACGAACGGCGCCCCGAGCTTCGCGCCACGCGCGGCGTACCGGATGTCGCAGGCCAGGGCCAGGCACAGCCCGGCCCCGATCGCGGCGCCGTTGACCGCGGCGATCGTGGGGACCTCGAGCCTCCGGATGGACAGCCAGGCCCGGTAGAACGCCATCATCCGCGTGCGCAGGTAGTCCACCGACGCGTCCGGCTCGCTGGCGATCCAGCCGGTGTTGCCGCCCGAGCAGAACGCCGTCCCCTCGCCGGTCACCACGACCGCGCGGACCGACCGGTCGGCCGCGAGCTCGTCGATCGCGGCCACCCAGGAGGCGGTCATCTCGTCGGACATGGCGTTGCGCATGTCGGGGTTGTCCAGGGTCAGGACGGCCACGCCGTCGTCGGTGCGGTCCAGGCGCAGGTGGGTGAGGTCAGCCATGGGCGGCAGGCTACCGACGGCCGGCGCGGGCGCCGCGGAGCGCCTGCGGGCCGGGAACGGCCGCCTGTCGTAGGGTCGAGCCGCCCGGCGGCGACCGCCACCGGGCTCCGGCGGGCCCCCTGCATCCCGTCGCGACGTCCGGAGCGAAGATCAGAAGGAGGCCGTCATGGCGGAGACCTGGAGCGGCGAGTTCTACTGCGTCAAGTGCAAGGAGAAGCGCGAGGCGGAGGGCGAGGTCAAGGTCAACGACAAGGGCACCCGCATGGCCAAGGCCGTGTGCCCCGTCTGCAGCACGAACCTCAACCGCATCCTCGGCAAGGCCTGAGCCGGCCCGACCGACTGCCCACGACTGCCCGGCGGCGTCCCCTCGACGGGGACGCCGCCGGAGTCGTCTCCCGCCCGCGGCCTGTGGATGAGCGGCTGCACGCCGGCGGCCCCCGTGTGACGCTGCTGGACATGAGCCGCACGCTGCGTCCCGGAGTGCTGGTGGTGCGCCGCGACGACGGGCACCTGCAGGTCGGGGTCGACCCGCCCCGCCGGGTGGTGCTGCGCGAGGCCCCGGACGTACGTCGCGTGCTCGCCTCGCTCGTGCGCGGCGAGCCACCAGCCCCCGGCGGGGCCACCGCCCGCGTGGTCGCGGCGCTGACCGCCGCCGACCTGCTGGTCGACCTGCCCGCGCCGCGGCCGCGGGGCTCCTCCCCCGCGACCGGGGCCGCCTGGGCGCGGCACGGCGACGACGCCGCCCGCCGCCTCGCGGCCCGAGCCGCCGCGACCGTGTCGCTCGACGCCCCGCGGGACGTCGCCGACCACCTCGCCCCGCTCCTCGCCGGGTCCGGCCTGCGGGTCACCGGCGCCGGGCAGGGCGACGTCCACCTCGCCGTCAGCCACGGCACGCTCGGCCGCGACCGGTTGGACCCCTGCCTGCGCGCGGGTGTCCCGCACCTCCCGGTCGCCGGCCACGAGGGGGCGTACGTCGTGGGGCCGTTCGTGCTGCCCGGGGTGACCGGGTGCCTGCGGTGCGACGACGCCCGCCGCGCCGAGGCCGACCCCCGCCGAGCGGTGGTGCTCGAGCAGCTCGCCCGAGCGGCCCCGCCGGCCGGGGACCCGGTGCTGCTGGCGCTGGCGCTCGCCTGGGCGGTCCGCGACCTGCTGGCGTGGCTCGAGGGCGACCGGCCGTCGACCTGGGGCGCGGCGTACTCGCTCGGCGCGGGGGACCCCGTGCGCACGCCCGTCCCCCGGCACCCGCACTGCGGGTGCTCCTGGGCGGACCTCGTGCCCGCGTGCGCCGGCTAGTCCGGTCGGGACCTCAGCGGTCGGCAGTCACCAGAACTCGCTGTCGAGCTTGCCCTCCATCGCGCGCAGGTGCTCGCGCGAGCAGCCGTCGCAGAACGTCACCGACCGGCCGCGCTCCACCGCGGTCGTCCAGGCGAGAGTCCGGGCGGGGTCGGACTCCTGCCGACCGCACCAGGCGCAGGTCCGCGCCTGCTGCTCCTCGGACCGGTCACGCTGCTCCATCCGGCGAGGGTAGCCGGGCCGGCGGGAGGAGCGGGCGGCCGGAAGATTCAGCGGCCAGCCGATGGACCTGTCGGTTGGCCGCTGAAGCTTCATCGGCCAACCAGGAGCTCCAGCGGCCAGCCGATGAAGCTCCCGGTGGGCCGCTGGAACGCACGCCACCTCGGGGATCGGCCCGCCGGCGCGAGCGGGACGTGAAGGAGCCCGACACCACTGCTGTGGTGCCGGGCTCCTCCTGCATCACCCGCGATCAGGGTGAGCTCGGGTCCGCCTCAGAGTGCACGGGCCAGGGCGAGACGCGCCTGCTGCGCGGCCCGCTCGGCCTTGCGGCTCAGGCGGAGGGCACGGGCCAGCTCGTGGCCGCGGCGGGACTGTTGCGCCTCTCCCAGGCGCGCGGCCATTTGTGCGCGGGCCAGTTCTTCGTGCATCAGATTCATGTCGGTGCTTCCGTTCGGGGTGTGGGTGGTGGGGCTCGAGGTCTTCATGGGTCGGTGTCCGGTCCTTCGTGTGGGCGGCGTCAGAGCGCTCGGGCGAGGGCGGTCCGGGCCTGCTGCGCGGCCGTCTCGGCCTTGCGGTGCATCCGGATGGAGCGGGCCAGCTGGTGGGACCGGCGGGCCTGCTTCGCCTCGGCCAGGCGCGCGCTCGTGTGCGCGCGGGCGAGATCGACGGTGAGGGTGTTCATCGCGACGTCCTTGTCGTGAGTGATGGAGATGGTCGGTCGTGCTGGTGCTGCTGTGCTGGTCGGGCGCGCGCCGGTCAGGCGGCGTCGTTCTTGCGGGGACGGCCACGGGGCCGCTTGCGGGGGATCACCACTCCCTGGAGGAAGAGCTGTCCGCCCCAGACACCCCAGGGCTCCCGGCGGTCGAGGGCCCCGTCCAGGCACAGGGCCTGGACCGGGCACTCCTGGCAGAGGGCCTTGGCGTGCTCCACGTCGGACGGGGACTCGGCGAACCACAGCTCGGGGTTGTTCGCCCGGCAGGGCAGCAGCTCGTCGTCGACCTGGGCCGCCTGGTCGTGCAGGGAGCCGAGGGTGGACTCCGGTGCCGGACTGCGGTCGAGAACGCTGATGGTCATGTTTCACCTCCTCGGTTTCCTTGATCGCGGGTGTGCGGGAAATCAGAAAGGCCGCGGATCCCGGGTGTCGGGTTCCGCGGCCTGGAGGCTGCCGGTGCTGAGTGGTCTCAGCAGATCGGTGGTCTCCAGGCGGTGGTACCCGGGAAGTAGGCCGTGGTGCGGGTCGTGCGCTTGTCGGCGGCGGCGGCGCGGATCGCGGTGTCGGCCTGCCGATCACGCACGACGACCTCGGTGGCGCCGAGGACGACACCGGTGGCGCGGAACGAGGCGCGGGCGGAGGCGTGGCCGCACATGGGCAGGGCGAAGCCGGACGGGATCTGAGCCGTCGAGATCGTCAGGTTCGTGAACATGCGGGACACCTCCTCGGTGCGTGCGGGCGCCGGTCGTGTCAGGACCGTGGTGCGCGTTGACTGGTGACAGGAAGTTAGCGCCCCCGCTCGGTAAGGGGCAAACCATTTACTGGTCATTTCGCCGATTTCTTTTTCAAGGGCCTGCGGGCGGGCCCGCCGAGCGCCCGGACCGGCCGCCCGCGGTCCTCCGTCGCGACCGGCCCCGACCCGTGCTGACCTGCGAGAACTCAGCCGACGAGGCCGAGGACGTCCTCGCCGTACTTCTCGACCTTGGAGCGGCCTATACCAGCGATGCGCAGCATCGCCTCGGGCGTGCGCGGCTTGTGCTCGGCGATCAGCTGCAGGGTGGCGTCGGTGAAGACGACGAACGCAGGCACCGACTCGGTGTCGGCGCGCTCCTTGCGCCAGGTGCGCAGCCGCTCGAACAGCTCCTCGTCGTACGACGCGGGGCAGTCGTGGCAGCGGCCGCGCTTCTTCTCGACGGCGCTGGTCAGCGGCTTGCCGCACTCCCGGCACCCGGCGACCTTGCGACGCCGCGGCTGGTCCTGCGCCCGGGTCTCCTCGGGCAGCAGCGGGTCGAGGAACCGCGAGGGACGGCGCGACGCCCGGCCACCGGGGTTCCGGGCGGCCGCCCACGACAGCGCGAGGTCGAGCCGCGCGCGGGTCATGCCGACGTAGAGGAGGCGACGCTCCTCCTCCACCGCCGCGGGGGTGTCGGCGTAGGTGATCGGGAGCGTGCCGTCCTGGAGGCCGCAGAGGAACACCGAGTCCCACTCCAGGCCCTTGGCGGCGTGGAACGTCGCGAGCGTGACCCCGTCGGCGACGGGCGCGTGCTGCTCGGAGGCGCGGCGGTCGAGGTCGGCGACGAACGCCTCGAGGTCTCCCCCACCGCCCTCGAACTCGGTCGCCTGGTCGACCAGCGCCTGCCAGGACTCCCACCGGTCCCGGGTCTGGCCGCGGGCGCTGGGCGCCTCGGACGTCCAGCCCATGCCGGCCAGCGTGGCGGTCACGGTGTCGACGACGCCGACGCCCTCGCCGGACCGGGCGGCGCCACGGATACGGGTGACCGCCTCGCGGACCTCGGGCCGGTCGAAGAACCGCGCCGCGCCGCGGACGACGTACGGGATCCGGCGCGCCGACAGCGCCTCCTCGAAGGCCTCGGACTGGGCGTTGATGCGGAACAGGATCGCCACCTCGCCGAGCGGCCGGCCGGCGTCGCGGAGCTTGAGGATCCGGGCGGCGACGTCCTCGGCCTCGGCGACCTCGTCGGGCCGGGCGGAGTAGGTCACCGGAGGGCCGGACGGACGCTGGGCGCGCAGGTCGACGCCCTGGCTGGTGGTCCCGGCGAGCAGGGTGTTGGCGGCGTCGACGACCTGCGGGGTCGAGCGGTAGTTGCGGACCAGCTCCACCGAGGTGGTGCCGGCGTAGCGCTTCGGGAAGTCGCGCAGGTAGTCGGCGTTGGCGCCGGCGAAGGAGTAGATCGTCTGCGCCGGGTCGCCGACGACGCAGAGCTCGTCGCGCCCACCCAGCCACAGGTCGAGCAGGGCCGACTGGAGCGGGGAGACGTCCTGGAACTCGTCGACGACGAACCACTTGTACTGCCGGCGCACCTGCGCCGCGACGCGCTCGTCCTCGGCGAGCATGCCGGCGGTGAGCAGCAGCACGTCCTCCATGTCCATCCGGCCGGACTCGCGCTTGGCGTCCTCGTAGCTGCCGAACAGCCGCCCGACGGTGTCGTGGTCGAGGTTGGTCACGCTGCGGCCGCGGGCCGCCGCGACCCGGGCGTAGTCGTCGGGGTGGACGTTGCTGACCTTCGCCCACTCGACCTCGGAGGCCAGGTCGCGCAGGAGTGCCTGGTCGGCCGAGATCCGCTGCCGGCGGGCGGCGCTGGCCAGCAGGCCGATCTTGGACTCGATCAGCTGGGGCAGCTCGGTGCCGTGGACGTGCGGCCAGAAGTAGCGCAGCTGGCGCAGCGCGGCGGAGTGGAACGTGCGCGCCTGCACGCCGCCGGCGCCCAGAGTGCGCAGCCGGCCGCGCATCTCGCCGGCCGCGCGGGTGGTGAACGTGACCGCGAGGACCTCGGTCGGGGCGTAGGTGCCGGTCGCCACGCCGTACGCGATGCGGTGGGTGATCGCCCGGGTCTTGCCCGTGCCCGCACCGGCCAGCACCCGCACCGGCCCGCGGAGCGCCTCGGCGACCCGGCGCTGCTCCGGGTCGAGGGCGGTGAGCAGGTCGTCGGGGCGGGACATGCGGGGAACAACTCCTGGGGACCGGTGGTTGGATCGGTGACGGTTCCAGACCCTAGACGCCGGAGGCGACAGTCCAGATGAGCGGCCAGTTCACGATGTACACGACCCCGTGGTGCGGCTACTGCCACCGGCTGAAGAGCCAGCTCGACCGTGAGGGGATCGCCTACGACGTCGTCGACATCGAGCAGGTGCCCGAGGCCGCCCAGCTCGTCGAGTCCGCCAACAACGGCAACCAGACCGTCCCCACCCTCGTGTACTCCGACGGGACCGCGCAGACCAACCCCTCGCTGGCCCAGGTCAAGGAGAAGCTGGCGGCGCTGGCCTCCTGAGCCGGCGCCCGCGCCCGGTCACCACTGACCGGGCAGCGGGCCGCCGTACCAGTGCTCGACGAGCGAGCGGCTGATGGAGACGCCTCCGGGCAGCACGAGCCGGCCGGACTCGGCCTGCTCTCGCATCTCGGCGCGGGTGAACCAGCGGGCGTCCTCGATCTCGTCCTCGTCGACGGTGATGTCGGTGGAGGTCGCGCGGGCGACGAAGCCGAGCATCAGGCTCGCCGGCAGCGGCCAGGGCTGGTTGCCGAAGTACTCCACCTCGCCGACCACCACCCCGGTCTCCTCAGCGACCTCGCGACGTACGGCGTCCTCGAGCGTCTCGCCCGGCTCGCAGAAGCCCGCGAGCGTCGAGAAGCGCCCCTCCGGCCAGATCGCCTGCCGGCCGAGCAGGCAGCGTTCGTCCTCCGCCCCGGGCTCCCCCGAGGCCACCACCATGATCACCGCCGGGTCCGTGCGCGGGAACTGCGCCTTGCCGCACTGTGTGCAGACCAGCTCGTGCCCGGAGGCGCGCGCCTCGAGCGTCCCTCCGCAGCGCGGGCAGTAGCGCGTCACGAACAGCCACTCGGCCAGGCCGAGCGCGTGGAAGACCAGCGGCGCGGCCGCCAGGTTGTCGTCCGACAGCGTGGGCAGGAGGCCCCGGAGCGGCAGCCAGTCGCCGCCCGCCTTGGCGACCTCGGGACCGGTGACCACCGCGAACCAGGCGCGGCCGTCGCGCTCCCCCAGCAGGACGCGCAGCCCCTCCGGCGCCTGCGACGGCGCCACCCACTCCACGGCCCCGTCGCGCGGACGGATGCGCGTGCCGGAGACGACCAGCACGCGGCTCTCCTCGTCGGCCCACCGCTGCGCCAGCCAGGCGTCGTCCTTGCGCCGCAGCGCAGCGCGGTCGTGGGCCTCCTGGGCCATCCGGAGGTGCGGCGGGAGCGGGGCGGTGCGGTCGGACGAGGTCACGTCCGGAGGCTAGACGCGGCCTCCTGAGCCGGACCGGCCGGTGCGCCCCGCGGCCGCGCCGACCACCCGCGACGGGACGCGGACTATCCCGGGCCGGTGCCGCGTTGTGCCGGCGTGAGGACGTACGACGCGGTGGTGGTCGGGGCCGGGCAGGCCGGCCTGTCCGCGTCGTACCACCTGCGCCGGCTGGGGCTCGACCACGTCGTCCTCGACGCGGACGCCACCGCGGGCGGTGCCTGGCAGCACCGCTGGGACTCCCTGACGATGCACGACGTCCACGGCGTCGCGGCGCTGCCCGACTCGGCCGCTCCCGCCGGCGACGCCGGCCGCGCCAACGTCGTGGTGCCGGCGTACTTCGCCGCCTACGAGCGCGAGCACGACCTCCCCGTGCTGCGGCCGGTGGCCGTGGAGACGGTCGAGGACGGGCCCGACGACCTGCTGGTCGTGCGGGCCGGGGCCCGGTCCTGGACGGCCCGCACGCTCGTCAACGCCACCGGCACCTGGCGCCGGCCGTTCGTGCCGCGGTACCCCGGCACGGAGACGTTCCGCGGCGAGCAGTGGCACACGGTCGCCTTCCCCGGCCCCGAGCACTTCCGCGGTCGCCGGGTGGTGGTCGTCGGTGGCGGCGCCTCGGCGGTCCAGCACCTCGGCGAGCTTGCGCCCGTCACCGACACCTTCTGGGTGACGCGCCGGGAGCCGGTGTGGCGCAGCGACGACTTCACCCCCGACCGTGGACGCGAGGCCGTCGCGCTGGTCGAGGAGCGGGTACGCCGCGGGCTGCCGCCGGCCAGCGTGGTCAGCGTGACCGGGCTGGCGCTGCGGCCCCAGGAGCAGGAGGCGGCCCGGCTGGGCGCCTACGAGCGGCACCCGATGTTCCTCGCCGTCGAGCCCGACGGCGTGCGGATGCCGGACGGCACCCTCGAGCCGGCCGACGCGATCCTGTGGGCCACCGGCTTCCGGCCGGCCGTCGCCCACCTCGCGCCGCTCCACCTGCGCTCGGAGCTCGGCGGCATCCGCCTGGACGGCACCACCGCCGTGGCCGACCAGCGGGTGCAGCTGGTCGGCTACGGGCCGTCGGCGAGCACCATCGGTGCCAACCGGGCCGGCCGCGTGGCCGCCCGCTCGGTGCAGCGGTACCTCACCTCCGCTCAGAGCCGCAGCAGCGCCGCCAGCTCCTGACGGTCCGGCAGCCCGGCCGGCTCGACGACGCGGCCGCTGCGCACGAAGTAGAAGGCAGCCCGCACCCGCTCGACCGGGAGGTCGTGCAGCTCGGCCCACGCCTGGCGGTATATCGCGAGCTGGAGCGGGTCGGCCTCGCCGGAGCGGCCGGTCTTCCAGTCCACGACGAGGTAGCCCTCCCCCTCCTCGGTGTCCTCGCGGTAGACGGCGTCGATGCGGCCCCGGACCACCTGTCCCTCGACGACCAGCGCGAAGGACGGCTCGACCGCGTGCGGGACCCGCTCCGCGAAGGGGCCCTCCTCGAAGCGCGCGACCAGCTCCTGCAGGTCCGCGTCGTCGTCGATGTCGAGGTCGGCACGGCCCGGCAGCTCGTCGGGGTCGAGGAGCAGCTGCTGGCCGAACCGGGTCTCCACCCAGGCGTGGAACCGGGTGCCGAAGCGCGCCGCCGACGACGGTCGTCGCGGCATCGGCCGGGCCAGGTCGCGGGCCAGCTCCTCGGGGTCGTCCCGGAGCCGGGCCAGCGAGGTCGCCGAGAGGCTGCTGGGCAGCTCGACCTCGACGTGGGGTGAGCGGTCCCGCCGGGCCTCCTCGAGCAGGCGGGCGATCTCGTCGTCCCACTGCTGGACGCGCTCGAGCTCCAGGACGTCCTCGATCCGGTCGTCGAAGCCGCCCTCCAGCTCGGCCGGGGTCACCGGGTCAGCCTCCCGCACCCGGCGCGCCGCCTCGATCCGCCGCTCGACCTCGGCGGTGCGGTGCGAGATGGGCCACGGCAGGTCGGGCGAGGCGTCGGCGTAGGGGTTGGTCTCGCCCTTCGCGACGCAGTCGGCCCACCGGTCCGGCTCGGCGCCCCAGGTCGCCATGGCCTCACGGGTGGCGCAGAGGTACGCCGAGGGCCCGAGGCCGCTCTTGAGGTGCGGCGCCCAGCGCCAGGCCGAGACCCACATCTGGTGACGGGCGCGGGTCCAGGCGACGTACCCGAGCCGGAGCTCCTCGAGCGCCTCGTGGGCCTTGACCGCCTCGCCCAGCGCCTTGATGTCCTCGGGGCCGTGGCCGGCCAGCTGCGGCAGGTCGCGGGCGTCGCCGCGCAGCGCGGTCGGCATCACGAACGGCACGGTCAGCCAGCTCGACCGGGTCCGGTTGGTCGGGAACTTCCGCTCCGTCACCCCGACGAGGAACACCGCGTCCCACTCCAGGCCCTTGGCGCGGTGCACCGTCAGCAGCTTGACCGAGTCGGCCTCCGACGGTGTCGCCACGTCGAGGCCCTGGCCGAACTCGTCCTCCGCCTCGAGCCACGCGAGCAGTGCCGGCAGCGTGACCTGGCCGTCGACGGCCTGGAACTCCGCCACCGCCTGGACGAACAGGTCGAGGTTGTCGCGGCGCGCGGCGGCGGCGGGGCTGACCGAGGAGGCCAGCTCGACGTCGATGCCGGTCGTGTCGACGATGCGTCGCACCAGGTCGAGGATCGGCTCGCCGAGCGCTCCGCGGAGCCGGCGCAGCTCGGTGGCGAGCAGCGCGAACCGCTCGCGCGCCTCGGGTGAGTACTCCAGGTCGCCCGGGTCCTCCAGCGCGTCGCACAGGGAGGCGATCTCGGTGGGGTCGGCGCCCTCGACGGCGGCGGCCAGCTGCTCGCGGACGTCGGTGAACGTCGCCCCGCCCGAGGTGTCGCCGGCGAGCTCCCGGGCCCGCCGGCCGAGCAGCGCGAGGTCGCGCGGCCCGATCGCCCAGCGCGGCCCCGCCAGGAGGGTCAGCAGCGCGGCGTTGGCCGTCACGTCCTGGACCAGGGTCAGCGTCGCGACCACCTCCGAGACCTCGGGCAGGCGGAGCAGGCCCTTGAGACCCACGATCTCGACCGGGACCTCCCGCTCGCTCAGCGCGTCGAAGACGGCTGCGGCGTGGGCGTTGTCGCGGGTGAGGACCCCGATCTCCTTCCAGCACGGACCGTCGGTGGTCGCCGACAGCGCGGCGTGGGTCTCGAGCACCCGGTCCCCCAGCCAGGCCAGCTCGTCGTCCCACGTCTCGTGCACGACCGCTCGGACCTCGCCCGGGTCGGCGCCCGGCTTGGCCTCGAGCGGCAGCAGGTCGGGCCGGCTGGCGTACAGCTCCTCGGCCAGGTGGTTGGCGGTGGCGAGGATGCGGGCGTCGGAGCGGCGGTTGACCGTGAGCGGGTACGTCGTGCCGGGGGCGCCGTCCGCCGTCGGGAACTCGCGGGTGAACTCCAGGATGTTCGAGACCGACGCGCCGCGCCACCCGTAGATCGCCTGGTTCGGGTCGCCGACCGCCATCACCGGGTGGCCGCGACCGGCCCCCGGCTCGGGCCCGGAGAAGAGCCGGCGCAGCATCAGCGCCTGGGCGACCGAGGTGTCCTGGTACTCGTCGAGCAGGACGATCCGGTACTTCGCCCGCTCGGCCTCCCCCACCTCCGGCCGCTCCTCGGCCAGCCGGGCGGCCAGGGCGATCTGGTCGGAGAAGTCCATCAGCCCGTGGTGCCGCTTGAGGGCGCGGTAGGCCTCGACCAGCCCGAGGAGCTCGGCCCGCTTGTCGATCGCGGCGACGGCCTTCTCGTTCAGCGCGCGGTAGGTCTTGCGGTGCTCGGTGGCCATGCCGTCGACCAGCAGCGGGCGCAGCCGCTCGTCGTGGGCCCGGACGTCCGCGGGGCCCACGAGGTGCTCGCTCATCTCCGCGTCGAGCGCGAGGAGGTACTGGACGACGTGGCGCGGGGAGTCGGTCAGCTGCTCGACCGGAGCCGCGTACCGCTGCACGGCGCGGGCCGCCAGCTGGAAGCGGCTGGCGTCGGCGACAAGACGGGTGTCGGGCTCGTGGCCGATGCGCAGCCCGTGCTCGGAGAGCAGCGCCGAGGCGTAGGAGTGGTACGTCGCGACGGTCGGCTCCTCGACCTCCTGCTCCTCCCCGTCCGGCCCGGGGGCGCGGGTGCCGCGCTCGGGCAGGAGGCCGGCCTGGCGCAGGCTCTCGCGGATCCGCGTCTGCAGCTCGGCGGTCGCCTTGGTGGTGAACGTGAGGCCGAGGATCTCGCCGGGCGCCACGCGGCCGGTGGCCACCAGCCAGACGACCCGGGCTGCCATCACCGTCGTCTTGCCGGACCCCGCACCCGCGATCACGACGGCCGGCTCCAAGGGAGCGGTGACCGCGGCGAACTGCTGGTCGCTGAAGGTCCAGTCGACACCCATCAGCTCGCGCAGCTGCTCCGGCGTCGAGATCTCGCGGGCCGGCACCGCGGTCCGGTCGGGCATGGTCGAGGTCATGAGAGCACCGTCCCTGAGGCCTTGGTGGGGCAGATCGCCTGGAAGGCGCAGCGGTCGCAGTGCGAACCCGGCCGCGCCACGAACTCCTCGGCGCGCAGGGCGGCCGCGGCGGCCGCCAGCTGCTGCTCGACCAAGCGGGGCCCGTCGTCCGCGGCGGGCGGCTGGTGCTGCACCTTGGGCAGCACCTCACCGAGCCGGAGCTGGACGAGCTCGGCCCCGCCGGAGACGCCCGGCCCCTCCATGCCCGCCTCGCGCAGGTGCTCGTCCGCGGCGCCGTGGTCGACGGCGAGCTGGTAGAGGCCCAGCTGGGAGTGGCGCTGGACCTCCGGCCCGGTCGGGGCGTACTTGCCGGTCTTGAGGTCCACGACCACGACCCGGCCGTCCTCGTCGAGCTCCAGGCGGTCGGCGTACCCGTGCAGCCGGACGACCTGGCCGTCGGGGAGCTGGACCTCGGCGCGGATCTTCGGCTCCACGGCGAGCACGGTCCGGGCGCCGGGCCGTCGGTGCCAAGTGAGGAAGCGTTCCAGTGCTGCGGCCACGGCCTCCCGCTCGCGGGCACGTGACCACGGGGTCCGGAACTCCATCCGTCCCCAGACCTCGTCGACCAGCGGCATCAGGTCCCGCTCGACGTCGACCTCGTCGATGCCCTCGCCCGAGGCGGCGCCGAGCGAGCCGTTCGCGAGCCGCTCGGCGACCGCGTGGACGACCTTGCCGAAGCCCTGGCCGCTCGAGCTGACGACCTCGCCGCCGGCCTCGCGCTGGAGGAACCACTGGGCCGGGCACGTGAGCAGGCCGTCGAGAGCGCTGGCGGAGAGGGTGAGCGGCTCCTCGCCGGGACGGATCGGGCGCTCGGAGCGGCTGGGCGCCCGCAGCCCCCACCAGGTCGCGGGGTCCGCCTGCGGCGCGACGGGGCGTCCGTGCACGTCGAGCTCGGAGAGCGCGCGCAGCCGGCGCGCCGCTGCGCGGCGCAGCGGCTCGGGCTCGCCGGGGTCGGCGAGCGTGCGGCGCAGCTCCGAGACCAACCCGGCCATCGAGAGCGGCCGGCGGGGCCGGCCGATGCGGTGCACCGGCTCGCGGCCGAGCTCGGAGAGGAACCGCGAGGGCTGCTCGCCCTCGTCGTCGGGCGACTTCACGGCGGTCACGACGAGCCGCTGCTTGGCGCGGGTGGCCGCGACGTAGAACAGCCGGCGCTCCTCGGCCAGCATCGCCCCGCGGGTGAGCGGCGGGAGCAGCCCGTCGCGGCCGATCCGGTCGGCCTGCAGCAGCGAGTCGCGTCGGCGCAGGTCGGGCCAGGCGCCCTCCTGCACGTGCGCGACCACGACCAGGCGCCACTCCAGGCCCTTCGAGCGGTGCGCGGTGAGCAGCCGCACCGCCTCGCCCCGGACGCCGCGGTCGGCGAGGGTGTCGGCGGGGATCTCCTGGGCACGCAGCGTCTCCAGGAAGCTGCGGACGCTGCGGTGGCCCTGCTGCTCCTCGGTCCGGGCGGCGACCTCGAACAGCGCGCAGAGCGCGTCGAGGTCGCGGTGGGCCAGCCGGGCGGCCTGTCCGCCGCCGGCCGTGCCCTGGCGCAGCCGCCGGCCCCAGTCGGTGCCGTCCCAGAGCAGCCAGAGCACCTCCTCGGCGGTCGCCCCGTCGGCGAGCGCCTCCCGGGCAAGCGCCAGCAGGTCGGCCAGCCGCAGCGCCCGGCGCGCCGGCTCCCCGTCGATGCCGGCGAGGACGCCGGGGTCGAGCACCGCGCTGCGGACGAGCTCCCGCGCCGGGGACCCCGGCGCGGCGGCGCGCAGGGCGCGGGTCAGCGAGCGCACGTCGGTCGCGTCGAGACCGCCGAGCGGGGAGGTCAGCAGCGCCTCGGCGCGGTCGGCGCCGACGTGGTCCTCGTCGGCGGGGTCCTCGACCCCGGCGTCGACGACCACCGCGAGCGCCGAGAGCAGCGGCAGCACGGCCGGCTCCCGGACCAGCGGCGTCTCGTCGGCGGCCACCTCCACCGGCACCCCGGCGGCCGCGAGCGACCGGCGCAGCCCGGGGATCGAGGCGCGGCCCGAGCGCACCAGCACGGCCATCTCCGACCACGGCACGCCGTCCTCGAGGTGGGCGCGGCGCAACAGGTCGGCGGTGTGCTCGGTCTCGGCGCGGTGGGTGTCGAAGGTCAGCACCTCGACGCTGCCCGGCCCGTGGGCGTTGTCGGCGGGAACCGGGTTGCGGAACGCGGCGTGCTGCTCGACCGGGATGGAGCCGGTCACGCCGATCGACGCGGCGATCGAGCGGGAGGCGCGCAGCAGCCGGGAGCCGAAGCGGCGGGTGGTGCCGAGCGCGACCACCGGCGCCGGGTCCCCGCCCAGGGTCGGGAACTCCCGGGGGAAGTCGAGGATCCCGCGGACGTCCGCGCCGCGGAAGCCGTAGATCGACTGGTCGGGGTCCCCCACGACCGTGAGGTCGCGTCCGTCGCCGGCGATGGCGCGCAGCAGCGCGACCTGGCTGGGGTCGGTGTCCTGGTACTCGTCGACGAACACGTAGCGCAGCTGGGCGCGCAGCTCGTCGCGGTGCACCTGTGCCTCGATCACGGCCCGTGCCACCAGGTCGGGGTAGTCGATCGCGGACTGGTCGCCCAGGACGTCGAGGTACTGCTCGAGGAACAGCCCGGCCGCCTCCAGCTCCGGCACCCGCTCCGCGCGCCCCAGGGCGGCGAGGTCGACGGGGTCCAGGCCCCGCTCGCGTGCGCGGGACAGCACGGCGTGCACCTCGCGGGCGAACCCGCGGGTGCCGACGGCGGCCTTGAGGTGGTCGGGCCAGCGCACCGACTCCGGGGCGTCGGTCAGCAGCTCCTGCAGCACGACGTCCTGCTCGGGCGCCGACAGCAGCCGCAGCGGAGCGGCGTACAGCTCCGCGGGCGCGTAGCGGCGCACCAGCGCGTAGGCGAAGGAGTGGAACGTCGAGGACAGCCCGGTCGCCATCGTGCGGCCCAGCCGCGCGGTGACCCGGTCGCGCAGCTGCTCGGCGGCCTTGCGCGAGAAGGTCAGCGCGAGCACCTCGTCGGGCCGCGCACCCTCCTCGACACGGCGCACGATCGCCTCGACGAGCGTCGTGGTCTTGCCCGTCCCCGGGCCGGCCAGCACGAGCAGCGGCCCACCGGCGTGGTCGACGACGCGCTGCTGGTGCTCGTCGAGGACCGGGACCGCACCCGCCACCGGACGGCGCGCGAGGCGGTACGTCGTGCCCGGCGTCCTCGCAGCGGTGGTGGTCATGGACCCATCACAACATCGAGCACCGACAGCGCGGGGACGGACACCGGATCCGGCACGGGAAGACGCGCAAGACCAGGGTCGGACGTCACGCGGCGCCGGCCGGCCGGTGCTGCCAGGATGTGGCCCGTGAGCCCGCGGACCGTCGCCATCCTCGCCTTCGACGACATGGAGGTGCTCGACTACGCCGGCCCCTACGAGGTGTTCAACGTGGCCGGCGAGCTCGGCGCCGGGACCCCGTTCGAGGTGCGGTCGGTCGGCCTGACCGGCGCGCCGGTCGTCGGCCGCGGCGGGTTCACCGTCCTGCCGACGCATGCGCTCGAGGAGTGCCCGCCGCCGGACGTCCTCGTGGTCCCGGGCGGGGCCGGGGTCCGCCCGCTGCTCGAGGACGAGCGCCTGCTCGCCTGGCTGCGCGAGCGCGCGGCCGAGGTCGAGCTGCTGATGTCGGTCTGCACCGGTTCGCTGCTGCTGGCCCGTGCCGGGCTGCTCGCGCGCCGGCGCGCGACGACGCACCACACGGCGTTCGACGAGCTGGCCGCGCTGGACCCGACCCTGACGGTCGAGCGGGGCCAGCGCTTCGTCCGCAGCGCCGAGCGGCTGTGGACCTCCGCCGGCGTCTCCGCGGGGGTCGACCTCGCGCTCAAGGCGGTCGACGAGCTGGCCGGCACGGCGACCAAGGACGTCACCGTGGCCGAGATGGAGTGGATGTGGCGGTCCTAGCGGCCTGACCGGGCGCCGGTGCCTGCCCCCGCGCCGGCGGGCAGCGCGGCGTACCAGCCGGCGAGGCGCCCGTCCTGGCTCACCATCCGCAGCCGCTCCTCGATGTCGGGGACGTGGGCGCGGTCGGTCGCCAGCAGGGCGTGGTCGCCGGCGCGCAGCGCGGTCGACGGCGAGGGCACGAACAGCCGCCCGTCGCGCATCAGCAGGGTCACGACCGCACCGGCCGGAAGCCGCAGCTCGGCGACCTCGACCCCCGCCAGCCGGGACTCCGGCGCGACAGTGAACTGCAGGAGGGTGGCGTCGAGGGCCTCCAGCGGCGCCGACTCCAGCTCGACGGCGCGGGGGTTCTCCGCCGCCGTGGCCCCGGTCCGGCGGGCGACCCACGGCAGGGTCGGCCCCTGGACCAGGGTGAAGACCACGACCAGCAGGAACACCACGTCGAAGATCCGCTCCGCCCCCGGCAGGCCGACGCTCATCGGGATCGTGGCCAGCACGATCGGCACGGCTCCGCGCAGGCCCGCCCAGCTGATGAATACCTGGTCGCGGGGCGGCACCCGGAACGGCGTGAGGCAGGCCAGCACCGACAGCGGCCGGGCCACGAGCGTGAGCGCCGCGCCCACCACGATCGCGGTGGGGAGCGCCTCGAGCAGCCGGCCGGGGCTGGCGAGGAGCCCCAGCAGCACGAACAGCCCGATCTGGGCCAGCCAGGCCATGCCCTCCACGAAGCTGCCGGTGGTGGTCCGGTGCGGCAGCTCGGAGTTCCCCAGCACCAGCCCGGCGACGTAGATCGCCATGATCGGGCTCGCGCCGAGCAGGCCGGAGGCCGCGAAGGCGAGGAACGCGATCGCGAGGGTGGCCAGCGGGTAGAGGCCGCTCGCCGGCAACGCGCTGCGGGCCAGCAGCCAGACGCCCGCGAGCGCGACGCCCACCCCGACCAGGATGCCGACGACGAGCTGGTAGCCGATCTGCCCGGCGATCGAGAGGGCGCCCGCGCTCTCCCAGGCATCGCTGGTGACGACCGTGACCAGGATGATCACGGGCGGGTCGTTGAACCCCGACTCCGCCTCCACCAGGGACCGGAGCCGACCGCGCACCGGCATCGACCGCAGCACCGAGAAGACCGCGGCCGCGTCGGTCGAGGACGCGACCGCGCCCAGCACGATCGCCGTGCGCAGGTCGACGTCGAGGACCAGGAGCACCAGCCCGCTGGTCACCGTCACGCTGATGAGGACGCCGACGGTGGCCAGCACGGCCGCCATCGGCGCGACCGGCCGCACCGTGGACCAGCGGGTCGTGAACCCGCCGTCGGCGAGGATCACCGCGAGCGCGACGTTCCCGAGGAGCTGGGTCAGCTCCGCGTCCTCGAACCGCAGCCCCGACCCCGACTCCCCCAGCGCGAGCCCGATGCCGAGGTAGAGCAGGAGGCTGGGCAGCCCGGCGCGCGTCGCCACCCGGACCGCGGCCGCGGCGGCCAGCACGACCAGCGCGCCGATGCCGAGGACGAGGTTCAGGTCATCGGGACCCACGCGCGTGCCCCCGCCCCAGGACGGCGTCCACCTCCACCAGCTCGACCCCGGCGGGCAGCACCGCCGGGAGGCCCTCGACCTCGTCGAGCAGGACCGCGACGTCCCGCGCGCCCACCGCGGCCACGACCCGCTGCTCGACGTACCGCTCGGCCGCGGCGACGGGGTCGACGTACGCCGTGCCGATCAGCGGGGCAGCCAGCCGGGTCCGCAGCTCGGCGAGGACGCGTACGTCGGTCCCGTCGCGGGTGGTGCCGCGCGCGAGGAGCGGCAGCACCACCTCACCCGTCGGCCAGCCGCGCACCTCCTCGAGCACCGGCACGTGCGGCACCGGCCCGCGGTCGCCGACCCGCACGACGCGCCCGCGCCGCAGCACCGCGACGCCCCGGCCGGCGCCCGCCCAGGCGAGGGTCGCCCAGCCGACCAGGCCGACCACGGCCAGGGCGAGGACGAGGCCGACGGGAGTGGTCACGCCTCCAGCGTGACCGGCACGAGGCCCGGACCGAATGGGTGCTGCCACCCATTCTGCGAGGCTGGGTCCGTGCGCGAGCTGCCCCTCTACTGGAAGGTCTGCCTGACCAACGGCGCGGTGTTCCTGGTCGGGACGCTCGTGCTCGCCCTCTCGCCGGCGCGCGTGTCCGAGGACGTGCTGGCCTCCGAGGCCGTCGTGCTCGCCGTCGGCCTCGCGGTCATGCTGGCGGTCAACGCCGCCCTGCTGCGGCTGAGCCTCGCCCCTGTCGACGCGGTGATCCGCGAGATGGCGACCGTCGACCTCGCCCGTCCCGAGCGCCGCCTCCAGCAGCCCTCGTCGGGCCCCGGCGCCCGGCTGGTGGCGGGGTGGGACGCGCTGCTCGACCGGCTGGAGGCCGAGCGCGGCGCCGGTGCGGCGAGGGCGCTCGCCGCCCAGGAGGCCGAGCGCCACCGGATCGCGCAGGAGCTGCACGACGAGGTCGGCCAGAGCCTCACCGTGGTGCTGCTGGGGCTCAAGCGGCTCGAGGACCGGCTGGTGGCGGGTGCCGCGGCGCCGGGTACGGCCGAGGACCTCGCCGAGGAGCTGGCGCTGGTCCGGGAGAGCGCCCGCACCGGGCTCGACGACGTACGCCGTGTGGCCCGACAGCTGCGGCCGGGCGTGCTCGAGGACCTGGGCCTGCACAGCGCGCTCGCGGCCCTGGCCAGCGACGTCGCGGGCCTCGGCGGCGCCCACCTGACCCGGACGACCACCCCGGGGCTGCCGCAGCTCTCGCACGAGGCGGAGCTGGTCGTCTACCGGGTCGCGCAGGAGGCGCTGACCAACGTCGCCCGGCACGCCGGCGCCACCGAGGTGGAGCTGTCGCTGACGCGCGTCGGCGACACGGTGGTGCTCGTCGTCCGCGACGACGGCCGCGGCACCGCGGACCTCGTCCCCGGCTCCGGGGTGCTCGGCATGCGCGAGCGGGCGGCGCTGGTGGGCGGCGAGCTGCACGTCGACAGCGCCCCCGGCGCGGGCACGGTCGTGCGGCTGGTCGTGCCGACGTGAGCGCGACCCGCGGGACGCCCACCCGGATCCTCCTCGTCGACGACCACACGCTGGTGCGGCGCGGCGTCCGCCTCATCCTCGACGCCGAGCCCGACCTGCACGTCGCGGCGGAGGCCGGCGACGGGGCGGAGGCGGTGGAGGCGCTGCGCGACCTCGAGGTGGACCTGGTCGTGCTGGACATCGCGATGCCGCGGATGACCGGGCTGCAGGCCGCGCGGGAGATCTCCCGCCGGCCCGACCCGCCGAAGCTCCTGATGCTCTCCATGCACGACAACGAGCAGTACTTCTTCCAGGCCCTCAAGGCCGGCGCCAGCGGGTACGTCCTGAAGTCGGTGGCCGACGAGGACCTGGTGAGCGCCTGCCGCGCGGCGGTGCGCGGCGAGGCGTTCGTCTACCCCGGCGCCATGCGCACCCTGGTCCGCGACCACCTCGACCGGGTCCGCCGCGGCGAGCGGGTCCCCAACACCGTGCTCACCGCGCGCGAGGACCAGGTGCTCAAGCTGGTCGCCGAGGGCGCCTCGACCCGCGAGATCGCCCGGATGCTGACCATCAGCCCTAAAACCGTCGAGCGGCACCGGGCGAACATCCTGGCCAAGCTCGGGATGAGCGACCGCACCCAGCTGACCCGCTACGCGATCCGCGCGGGCCTGGTCGAGCCCTGAGCCGCCGGCCCGACGGGGCGTCCGGTCAGCGCCCGCCGCCGACGCGCAGCGTCGTGCCGGTGACGTACGACGCCTCCGCCGAGAGCAGCCAGGCCACGGCGTGGGCGACCTCGGCGGGCTCGCCCGCGCGCCCCAGCGGCACGGTCGGGCCCACCCGCGCCAGCCGACCCGGCTCCCCGGCGTCGGCGTGGATCGTGGTCTCGATGATCCCCGGCGCGACGGCAACCACCCGCACCCCGTCCGCGGCGACCTCGTGCGCGAGCCCCACGGTCATCGCCTCCACCCCGGCCTTGGCCGCGGCGTACTGCACGTACTCCCCCGGCGCGCCCGTCGCCGCGGCGACGGAGCCGATGGTCACCAGCACGCCGCCGGAGCCGCCGCGGCTCACCGCCATCGTCCGGACGGCCGCCCGGGCGACGTACAGCGCGGCGGTGAGGTTGAGCTCGACCGTCCGCGCCACGACCTCGACCGGGGTGTCGGCCAGCGGTCCGATGTGCAGGGTGGCGCCGGCGTTCGACACGACGCCGGTCAGCGCACCGGCCGCCGCGAACAGCTCCTCGACCTGGCCCGGGTCGACCACGTCCGCGCGCACCGTCGCGCAGGCGGCGCCGAGGGCCTCGACCTCGGCCCGCGTGCGCGCGGCGGCCTCGTCGTCGGCGCGGTAGGACAGGACCAGGTCGTGGCCCGCCTCGGCGAGGCGGCGGGCGACGGCCGCACCGATGCCGCGGGTGCCGCCGGTGACCAGGGTGCGCGGACGGGTGGTCGGGTTCGTCTCGGTCGTCGGGGCCATGGGCGGCATCCTGCCCTCACCTCCGGGGCCGCAGGACCCCGCTCGCCTGCTGCACCCCGTCGAGGCCGAGGGTCATCATCCCGATCGTGAACGGCGTGCGCCGGACGCGGACCACCGCCGGCATCCCGGCCGGACGGGTCTCCCACAGCCGGGAGCCGTCCGCGGCGTCGGCCGACCGGGCGGCGAAGTCGCGCAGCTCCAGCTCCACCCGGTCCGGTCGCACGTCGGCCCGCAGGTAGTTGGTGAGCCCGAACTGGAAAATCCCGCCGTGCGTCACCTGCACCACCCCGTCGCGCTCGGCGACGGACACGTCGTGCACCTCACCGCACAGGTAGAGGTCGACCCCGAACCGGGCGAAGATCCGCCACAGCGCCGAGCCGGCGCCGCCGCGGACGTGCAGGCCGCTCGACCCGCGCGCCCGGTCGGTCCGCAGGACGGGCGCATGGCCCTGGACCACCACCCACGCGACCCCGTCGCGCCGGGCCCGGCGCAGGACGTCGCGCAGCCAGGCCAGCTGGGCCGGGTCGACCTGGACCCGGGCGCGACCGGGCGTCACGTCGAAGACGTTGATGGTGACGACCTGGAGCTCGGGCGTGGGACGGACGGCGTACGCGCTGAGCTCGTGGCGCGAGCGCCGCGGGCGGTCCGCGAACCGCGGGGAGCCGTCGGCGCGGCGGCCGAACCACCGGCTCCACGCCCGCTCGAACACCGGCGCGAGCGCCCGCTTGCGGCTGGTCCACGGGTCGTCGCCCAGCTCGTGGTCGCCCATCGCCGGAAGGACCGCCAGGCCGCGGGAGCGGAACCGCTGCAGCCACTGGGGGTAGTAGGTGTCCGCCGCCCGGCGCAGGGCCGCCCGCCGCTCGGCCGGCGTGCCGACCGGTCCGAAGGTCCCGGTCCGGCCCGGGTCGGTGCCCCACCAGCCCTCGACCAGGTCTCCGGCCACCAGGACCGAGCCGGGTGCCTCGTCCGCGAAGGCGCCGAGCACGTGGTCGAGCGCCGAGCGGTAGGCGGCGTTGATCGAGTTCGGCGAGCGCCGCGGGTCCCACGCGCCCGGTCCCCGACGCAGGTCCGCGACGTCGCCGTTGAGGAAGTCGGGGCTGGACAGGAAGCGGTACGCCGGCGCCGCCGACGGGCCACCCAGGGAGGTCAGCCGCGGCGCAGCCGCCTGCGCCCGGCCCAGCGTCGCCACCACGCCGACCGCGCGACCCGGCCCCGCGGTCACCTCCAGCGGGGCCCGGAGCACCCGGGGGCCGGGCCGCACCAGGCAGCGCAGCCGCGTCCCGTCGGCGGAGATGCTCGACCGCCGGCGCACGATGGAGCTCGGGACGCAGCCTCGGGGCAGGGCCGTGAAGCGGCCTCCCCGCGCCGACACCCGCAGGACGCCCGCGTCGGGCACCGAGTCCACAGCGACCTGCGCGACCAGGGTGTCCCCGACCGCGACCCGGGCGGGCTCCACGGGCGCGTCGCGCCAGGCCACCGAGACGGCCGGCGCCTCGGCCGTCGCGGGACCGACGTGCCGTGGCGTCGCTGCCGCGGTCACCGGGACCGCCGCCAGCAGGGCGAGCGCAGGGAGCAGCAGGCGGGGGTGGTGCGGCACGGGAGTCTCCATCTCGAGGGGCGACCCCGGTGAGGGGCCGGCTCGTGTGACGCCCGGAGCGGCTTCGCGGTTCGCGGCGGAGCACGCGACGAGGGCCGGCACCCCCCAGGGGCGCCGGCCCTCGTGCTCGTGACGAGCTCGTCAGCGGACCCGGACGGTCACCGAGTCCCGGCTGCCGAGCGCACCGCTGTTCCCGGCGTACGTCGCCCGCAGGGTGTGCACGCCGCGGCGCAGCCGCACCTGGACGACCGCGCGGCCGTCCGCCGCGGCCCTGACCTTGACGGTGCGCAGCGTCCGGCCGCCCTCGGCGAGGACGACCCGCCCGGTGGCGGGCCGGCCGGCGACCTCGAGCGCGACGGTCAGCCGGACCGTGGCCTTGCCGCCGCGGACCACGCCGACCTTGCCGGCGGTCAGCCGCGTGCGCGACTGCTGCGGCGCCTCCACGCCGTCACCGGCCGGAGCGGCCCAGAACAGCCCGCGAGCCGCCTGGGTGAGCCCGCCCTTGGGGTGGGTGCGGAAGAACACCGCGGTGCCGAGGACGAACGCCCGGGCACCGGACGCCGCCTCCGCGGAGACCGCCGAGGGCTGGCCCGCGGCCGCGTCGGGGCCGTCGCCGCCGGTCTCCGTCGGCAGCCAGTGGCCGGCGAGGAACGGCTTCGCGGCGTCGTAGCGCTGCTCGACGGTGACGGCCTCGCCCAGCCCGGTGAACCAGGTGGCCGGGTAGATGAACGAGGTGTCCTGGGCGTACGGCGCGAGCACCCCGGTGGCCGGGGTGTCGACCGCCACGATGCCGTTGGCCGAGCGGTTGCCGGTGACGGCCGTGCCCTCCAGCAGGCCGAACGCCTTGGCCGCGTCGAACCCGGCGGCGCCGCGACCGGCGATCGAGCCGCCCGCGTCGACCCACGCCTGCACCGCGGTGCGGGCGGCGGACCCGACCGCCGGTGCGAAGCTCGAGCCGATCCAGAGCACGTCGACCCCGGCGAGGGCCGAGGCGTCGGTCTCGAGGCCGGCGGCGGTGAGCGCCGTGAGGTCGTCGAAGCCCAGCTCGGTCAGCGAGAGCCGGTCGTCCTGCGTGCCGACGTACCCGACGGTGAGGTCCTCGAGGCCCTTGGCGGTGCGCAGGGCCCGCAGGTCCTTGCGCTCGGCGGCGGCGAAGCGGACACCGGTCTGCTTCGCCACGGCCTTCGCCTCGTCCCAGCCGGCTGCCTCGACGACCGCGGAGCCGTCGGCGAGCATCGAGACCGCGACGTCGTCCTCGAGCAGCGCGTTGAGGGCCTGGAAGTCCGGCACGCCGGCGACGTCGAAGGTCAGCGGCCCGCGGGCGGCCGGCACGCGGCCGGGCAGCGGGAGCGCCTTCAGCGGCGTCACCTTCCCGATCGGGCGGCCGGTCGTGGACCCGACCGGCTCGACCGTCGCGCCCCAGAGCTCGCCGAGGCTCCAGGCGGAGATGTCGTACATCGACGGCACCTTGTCGGAGATGTCGTCACCGACCGCGAGGAGCGCGTTGGCGAGGCCGCGGAGCGGCTGGTGCAGGTCGACGACGTAGGAGCCGCGGGGGTACGTCGTGCCGCCGATCCGCGCGGGCGCGCGCAGCGTGCCGACCTCGATCTCGTGGTCGATCAGGTGCCGCACCAAGCGGGTCGCGTCGCTGGTCGAGCGCTGGCCGGCACCGACCGGGATGACGTAGGCGCGCGGCAGCGAGACGGGCTCCTGGTCGTCGGCGACGTCCCAGTGCTCCTTCCACTGCGAGGGGCCCGGCACGGCGGCGACGTCCTCGGTCGTCAGCGACTCCTTGGCCGCGCCGGTGGTGCCGCGGCGGAAGACCTCGATCTGGTTGCGCAGCATCTCGCGGGCGTTGGTGCCCTCCTCGAGGTAGCCGACGATGCTCTCCATCGTCTGCTGCGCCACCGCCACGTTGACCTTGGCGTTCGCCGGGCTCTGCCGCCCGCCCGGGGCGTTGCGCGACAGCGGCAGCTCGACCGTCGCGGTCGCGGCGCCGTAGTAGGCGGCGTACTGCGCGGTGAAGATCGGCGGGAAGTCGTCCCAGCCGTCGGGGGTGTCGCGGTAGGGGATCTTGATCCTGCCGGTGTTCTCGGTGACCGCGTCGTCGGTGGCGGCGTCGTAGTAGGTGTTGCCGGGGATCTCCGCGGCGACGACGTCCTGCTCGACCTTGAGCGCGAGCGCGTAGTTGTGCGGGAGGTACAGGTCGTACTCGTAGTTCGAGCCGTGCGGCGGGCCGCAGGGCTCCATCTGCAGCACGCCGGTGTAGCCGTGGAAGTCGGCGGCGTAGATCGGCTGGATCGCCTGCGCGGTCCGCACGAACGAGCGGGACTCCGGAGTGGTGCTGGTGATCATGTCGCGGTTGGGGTCGAGGCCGAGCGCGGTGGCGCGGGTGGCCTTCGTGCGGCCGTCGGGGTTCAGCGACGGGGAGAAGTACAGCCGGTGGCTGCTGAGCACGTCGCCGACCTCGGCCAGCGGCGCGGTGGCGAGGTGCTCGATGTACCGCATCGCGGCGTCGGTGCCCTCCCACTCGTTGCCGTGGATGTTGTTGCTGATCCACACCGGCGTCTTGTAGCCGGCGAGCAGCGCCCGGTCGGCCGCCGCCGCGGCTGGGGCCTCCTTGATCTTGCGGCGCCAGGCCGTCTGCTCGGCCGTCTGGGCCGCGGTCTCCGGGGCGGTCAGCGTGACCAGGTACAGGTCGCGGCCCTCGGTGGACTGGCCGACGACCTGGACCGAGATCCGGTCGCTGCGCTCCATCAGCGCCTGGAGCCGGGGGGCCAGGTCGGGGTGGCCCAGCAGCTCGGCGGTGTGCGCGGCGTCGTCGGGGTTGGCGTCGTAGACGCGCAGCTCGGGCTGGAACGGGTACGACGTGGGCATCTGGACCGGCTCGCCGACGGCCGGGGCCGCGGCGGCCGCGCGGGCCACCTGGGCCCGCTCGACCGGACCGACCCGCTTCGCGGTGCCGGGCCCGCGACCGGCGTCGCCGCCGGCCTCGGCGCGGGTGGGGGTGGGGGTGCCGGGCTCCGCCGCGGCGGTGGTGCCCGACCAGGCCAGCACCGTTGCGGCGAGACCGAGACCGGTCGCGCCCGCGACTACGCGTGTGTTCCTCAAGGACGTCCTCTTATCCGGTGGGGGGCGACGCCGCGGAGAGACGGCACCGTGAGGGCTGAATATGGCGCAGATCCGGCCCGAGCGGCAGGGGCCGAACGGACTGTCACCTGCCCGCAACACGTCCGAGGCGGTGCGGTGACCTCTCGAGGGGGCCCGGCGGGAACCCCACGGCCCGCACCGCTCGTTGGTCGGGCGTGACCACCGCAGGAGACGTGTACGTCGTCGGGCTGGAGCGCCACGAGCGGCACCGCTGGCGCCGCCTCGCCGTCGCGGCCTGGTCGCTGGCGAGCGCCGCGACCCTGGGCCATCTCGACGCCCCGTCGGTCGGGCAGTGGGTGGTCCGGAGGCGCGACGACGGCACAGAGGTCCTGCGCGTCGAGGCCGGCGGCGAGGAGGAGGCCGCGATCACGCGCCAGGCCCTCGACGACCAGCTCGCGACCCTCCCCGTCGAGGAGTTCCACGACCGGTGGGGGCTGGGCGCTGCCTGACGGCCGCCCGCACGGCGTCGGTGGCCTCAGGGTCAGGCGTCGGGTGCCCGGTCGTTGTAGACGCCGCTCTGCTCCTGCCCCGACAGGCGCTGCACGGCCGCCATCACCTCGTCGGTGAGCAGCCGCCGCGCCCGCCCGAGGGGTACGCCGTCGTACCGCCCGCGCGGGTCGATCGGCTCGCCGAAGGCGACCGAGACGCGGGCCAGCCGCGGCCAGCGGGCCCCGACCGGCTGCAGCTGCTCGGTGCCCCGGAGCCCGACCGGGACGACCGGGACGCCGGCGGTGAGCGCGAGGTGGGCCGCCCCGGTGCGCCCGCGGTGGAGGCGGCCGTCGCGCGAGCGGGTGCCCTCGGGGTAGATCCCGAACGCCTCGCCGCGGGCCAGCACGCCGAGGGCGACGTCGAGGCTGGCCATCGCGGCCTTGGTGTCGTCCCGGTCGACCGGCAGCATCCCGAGCCCCTCGAACCACGCCCGCTGCAGCCGGCCCCGCACGCCGGTGCCGGTGAAGTAGTCGGACTTGGCGAGGAAGACGACCTTGCGCGGCACCACGACGGGGATCACCACGGAGTCGGCGAAGCTGCGGTGGTTGCTGGCCAGGATGACCGGGCCGGTCTCCGGCACGTGCTCGAGACCCGTGATCGTCGGCCGCCAGACGGCTCGCGCGAGGGGCGGCACGACCGCGTGGAGGACGCCGTACACCGACGGTGTGCTGGGCATGACCGCCAGCATGGCGGTTACCCGCGGGTCAGCCTCATCGGCTCCCGCGGACCGGTCGGCGGGAGCCGGGGCGGGTTCAGCCGTGGTGCAGCACGAGCAGCGCGACGTCGTCCTCGACGTCGTCGCCGACCAGGTCGAGCAGGTGGTCGCAGACCTGCTCGGGGGTGAGGTGGGCGCACCCGGTGAGCTCGGTCTCGAGCCAGTCCAGGCCCTCGGTGATCGGCGCCCCGCGACGCTCGACGAGCCCGTCGGTGTAGAGCACCACGCTGTCGCCCGGCTCGAGCACCGTGCGGTGGTCGGTGCGGTCGGTGGCGTGGTCGATCCCCAGGAGCAGGTCGGGCTTGCGCAGCAGCACCTCCGCGCGGCCCTCGGCGCGGACGTGCACCGGCGGCGGGTGGCCCGCGCTGGACCAGGTGAGCACCAGCCGCTCGCCGTCCCGCTCGGCCTGGACCAGCTGGGCGGTCGCGACCACGTCGAGCGCGAGGCCGTCCATCGTGCTGTCCAGCCGGCGCAGCACCTCCGCGGGCGTTCCGTGGGCCGTCCACCCGATGCCCCGGACCAGGTTGCGCAGCTGCGCCATCGACGCCGCCGCGCCCTCGTCGTGCCCGGCCACGTCGCCCACCGCCACCAGCAGCGACCCGCCGGGCAGCACGAAGGCGTCGTACCAGTCTCCGCCCACCTGCGCGTCGTTGGCGGCCGGCTGGTAGCGCACCGCGACGGTCATGCCGGGCCGCTGCGGCGGGTCCGCGAGCAGGCTGCGCTGCAGGGCTGCGGAGATCGAGCGCTCCGCCTGGATGCGTGCGACCTGCTCGAGCGAGCGGCTCAGCGTCGCACCGACGAGGCGGAGGAAGTCGAGGACCGGCGCACCCAGCGGGACCCGCGGGCTGAGCACCACCTCGAGGACCGACCCGGCGTACGGCGTGCCGGTGCCGATGCCGAGCCGGGCCCGGTGACCGTCCTGGTCCTCCTGCACGACCATGTCGTGCTGGCCCAGCGACTGCCCGGCGCGGGAGCCGGCGCCGCCGTGGGCCGCCACGACCTCGATGCGCACCGCGGCGAGGTCGGCCGTGGCGTCCGCGAGCAGGGCGTGCGCCCGGGAGCGCACCTGGTCGGCGGACTCCACGGTGCCCAGCGCGTCCTTGAGCCGCCCCAGCAGGCGCAGCCGGCGCTCGGCGACCACCTGCCCGGTGGTCTCGCTGACGATGTCGAAGGCCCCTTGCACCCGGCCGTCGGGGCCGTGCACCGGCGAGTAGGAGTAGGTGAAGTGGCACTCCTCGAGGAAGCCGGCCCGGACCAGGGGCAGCGGCTGGTCGCGCACGTACGTCGGGCCCTCGCCGTCCAGCACCGACTGGAGCATCGGCCCGATGACCGACCACGCCTCGGGGAAGACCTCCTGCGCGGGTCGGCCGAGCGCGTCGGGGTGCTTCTGGCCGATCAGCTCGACGTATGCCTCGTTGTAGAGCAGCACCATCTCCGGGCCCCACATCAAAGTGACGGCGTACCGCGTGTTCAGCGCGATGTCGAGCGTCGCGCGCAGCGTCGGCGACCAGCCCGACGGATCGCCCAGCGGCGTCGCCGCCCAGTCCACCGCGTCGTACGTCGCGCGCAACGAGCCCGCGTCGCGGTACGGCAGGTCCTCGAGCACCGTCCCATCCAACCGCACCCGGCGGGCGCGGCCGTGATCGCGGCGGGCGGCGGCCGCTAGCCCGAGCGCTCGGCCGCCTCCTCCTCGTCGGCCTCCTCCTCGGCCGCCCGGTCGCGGTCCCGCCCGATCCGCGACATGACCGGTGTGGCGAGGACCCCGTGGACGAAGACCGAGGCGACCACGGTGAACCCGACGGTCGACCACAGCCAGTCGGTGCCGAGCTCGTCGGCCTCGCCCGCGGCGTAGGCCAGGTAGTAGATCGAGCCGATCCCGCGCACTCCGAAGAAGGCGGCCGCCCACTTCTCGCCCTTGGTCAGGCCGGGCCCCGACGCCGCTCGCCACGCGCCGAGCGACAGGGCCCCCGCGAGCGGGCGGATGACGAAGATCAGGCCCAGGCCGATGGCGACGCCGCGCAGGTCCAGGCTCTCCAGCAGGCCGCGGGTCAGCGCGATGCCCAGCACCAGGAGGACGAAGAGGGTGAGCAGCCGCTCCAGCCGCTCCGCGACGTCGTGCATGGCGGCGTGGTAGTCGTGCGAGCGCTCCGCGGAGCGGAACGTCATGGCGCACGCAAAGACGGCGAGGAAGCCGTAGCCGTGCGCCACCTCCCCCACGCCGTACGCCGCCACCAGCGCCGCCAGCGCCAGCAGCGACTCCCCCCGCTCCGCGACCCGCAGCGAGGCCGACTGCGACCGGAAGGCGAGGTAGGCCAGCACCCGTCCCACCAGGATCCCGGCGGCCACGCCGATCACGATCTTGCCGACCAGGTAGAACCCGACCCAGGTCGGGACCAGCGCCAGGCTGAGCCCCTCGGTGGCGATGAGGATCGCGAGGTAGACGAACGGGAACGCCAGCCCGTCGTTGAGGCCCGCCTCCGAGGTGAGGGTGAACCGCAGCTCGTCCTCCTCGTCGACCTCGTGCTCCTCGCCGGTCCGCGGACCGGCGACCTGCACGTCCGAGGCGAGCACCGGGTCGGTCGGTGCCAGGACGCCGCCGAGCAGGACCGCGGCGGCCAGCGGCAGCCCCGCCCACCACCAGCCCAGCAGCGCGACGCCGGCGATGGACAGCGGCATCCCGATGCCCAGCAGCCGCCAGGTCGGCCCCCACGGCCGCCACGAGCGCACCCGCCGCACGAGCAGCGGGCGGTCGATGGCCAGCCCGACACCCATCAGCGCGACGATCACGACGAGCTCGGTCACGTGCTCGATCACCGCGCGGTTGGCCTGCGGGTCCAGCGGCAGCCCGTCGGGCAGCGACGTCAGCCCGAGGAGCATCCCGACCCCGACCAGCACCATCGGCGAGGAGACCGCCCAGCGGCTCAACAGCTCCGGGAGGACGATCGCCAGGAGCAGGGCCCCGCCGGCGACGACGTAGACGAGATCGGAGGTCACGCCGTCAGGTACCCGGCATCCCCCGATCGCGGACGCTCCGCCCGAGCGCCGGTGAGTACCCGTGCTCAGCGCGGTTGAGCCGTCGTCCCGATCCGGCCGACCCGCCCGCCGCGGTCCGATGGGCGGCATGACCCCGACCGTCCTCGGCACCTGCCCGACCTGCGGCTCGCGCGTGCCGGTCCAGCAGCACGTGCAGCCCGTCCAGCAGCCCGCGCCGCTGCCGACGTACCCCGTCGCTCCCCCGCCGGCCGCCCCCGCACGGCCGGCCCGACCCGCGCGCGGCCTGCCGGTCCCCTCGGTCCCCGCGCTGCTCCTCGGCCTCGGCGCGCTCTGCCTGCTCGTCGCGGCGGTGGCCTTCCTCGCGGTGGCCTGGTCCGCGCTCGGGGTCGGTGGGCGCACGGCGGTGCTGGTCGGGCTGACCGGCGCGACCGCCGCGCTCGGCGCCGTCCTCGCCGGGCGCGGGCTGCGGGTGGCCGGCGAGTCCCTGTCGGTCGTCTCCCTCGGCCTGCTGGTGCTCGACCTGGTCGGTGCCGCCGGCGCCGGCTGGCTGGGCGAGGCCTCCGGTGCGGGCCTCGCGTGCGTCGTCGGCGTCGTGGTCGCCCTGGCCTCGCTCGCGTGGCTGCGCACCAGGCTGGGCGCTCCCCAGCTCGTCGCACCCCTGGGCCTGGGCCTCGCGGCGGTCGCCGCGGTCGAGCTCACCGCCCACCCGCACGTCGTCGCCACCACCGCCACGCTGCTGATGGCCGCCCTCGTCGCGCTCGGCGTCGTCGCCGGCGCGCGCCTGCTGCCCTGGGCCGCGGGCTCCGGCGCCGCGCTGTGCTGGGGCTGGCTCGCGCTGGGCGGGCTGGTCGACGCCGCGTCGTACCCGACCCTGGCCGGGCTGTGGGCCGAGGGCCACGCCCTCCCCCTGCTGACCGCGGCGCTCCTGCTCGCCGCGGTGGCCGTGCTGTGGCGGCCGGCGCTGGCCGGCACGACGAGCATCCTGACGCTCGTCGCGGTGCTGCCCGCGCTCGACGAGGGCGGCACGTCGTTCGGTGCGGCGGCACTCGCCGCCGTGCTCGGGTGGGCGCTCCTGGGGCTGGCGACCCGTTCCGGCGGCGCCACCGTGGTCCGCGTGCCCCTCGCCGCCTCGGCGGTCGCCAGCACCTGCGTCCTGGTGGTGCTGGTCGCCGAGGCCCTGGACCGGCTCCTGCTGGTCGCGGCACCGGGCACCGCCGGCGCCGCGGTCCGCCTGCCGGCCACGACGGCCCTCGCGCACCCCGCGCTCGCGGCCGCCTCGGCGCTCGCGCTCGTGGTGGCGTACGTCGCCGGGACGGGCCGCCCGGTGCCGCCCGCCGCCTGGGTGGCGGCCGGTGTCCTCGGCGCGACCACCACGGCGGCCCTGCTCCCGGTGCCGCTCGCCGTGGTGGTCGCCGTGCTGGCGGCCGCCGGGCTGGTGGGCATCGGGCTGGTGGGCATCGGCTCCCGGCCGGTCGCCGGGGTGCTGCTCCTCGCCGCGGTGCTCGTGGCGCTGCCGAGCCAGGTCCTCACCCTGGGCGCCCTGGTCGCGCTCGTCGGGGGCTGCTGGCTCGTCCGGGACCGCACCGAGGCCGCCGCCGTGCTCCCCGCCGCGCTCGGCGCGTCGGTCTGGACGGCGCTCGCCGTCGCGGACGTCGACCCGGCCGTCCGCGGCGTGCCGGTGCTCCTCGCCCTCGCGGCCCTCGCGCTGCTCCGCCCCCGCCCGGAGCTGGAGGCCGTCGCCGCCGTGACCGGCACCCTCGCCGCGGCCCTCGCGGTCACCGAGCCGACCTCGTTGGCGGTCCACCTCACCGTCGGTGGCGCGCTCGTCACCGTCCACGCCCTGCTGGTGGCGCAGCGACGGGTGGTCGCGTGGGCCGGCGGGCTCCTGCTCGCCGCCGCCACCTGGGTCCGACTGGCCGAGCTCGGCGTCAGCCAGCCCGAGGCCTACACGCTCCCCTCGGCCCTCGCGCTGCTGCTCGTCGGCGTGGCGACGCTGCGCCGCGACCCCGCCGCGCCGACCGGGCCCGCCCTGACCCCCGGCCTCCTGCTCGCGACCGTGCCGACGTTGCTGTGGGTGCTGGCCCTGGACCCGGTGTCCCTGCGAGCGGCCCTCCTCGGGCTGGCGTGCCTGGCGATGGTGCTCGGCGGCACGGCGCTGCGGTGGAGCGCACCGGTCGCCGTCGGCTGGGTCGTCGGTCTCCTGCTCGTGGTCCGCGAGCTCGCGCCGTACGCCGCCGCCACCCCGCAGTGGATCCTCATCGGCGCCGCCGGCACCGCTCTCACCGTCGTGGGCGTCACGTGGGAGCGCCGGCTGGGCGAGCTGCGTCGCGCGCAGGCGTACGTCGGCCGGCTGCGCTGACGTTCGGCCCGGTCGGGGGCACACCCATCGTTCAATTGCTGGGTTGCGACGGTGCGCAAGCGCTTGCCCACCACCGTTTCCGCGCAATTGAACGATTGCGACGGCCCGCGACCACCCGCCGACCCGCCGACCCCGCCGGCTCAGGCGAGCGGCGGCGGCTGGAAGAAGGCCGCGACGATGTCGACGTTCCCCGAGGGACGCAGCGGCGTGCCCTCCTCGAGGTAGGCCTGCCGTGCCTCACCCTGGTGGCTCGGCGGCAGCGAGCCGTCCGCCCGCACGACCCGCCACCAGGGCACCGCGGCACCGTGCTCGGCCATCACGTTGCCGACCCGGCGGGGACCGAACCGGCCCACCGCGTCGGCGACCGCGCCGTACGTCGTGACCCGGCCGCGCGGCACCGACTCGACGCACGCCAGCACCGCCTCGACGTACTCCTCGGGATGCCGCACGGGCCCGACGCTAGCCGCGGACGGCGTCGCGTCGGGCCCGTGGCCCATCCCCACCCCCGAGTCGGTGAGGTCAGGCAGTCAGAGGACCGGCGAGAACGGCTCGGTGCCCTCGACCAGGCGAAGGCCGTCGATGCCGGAGTGCTGCTGGGCGAAGGCGAGCTCCCGGGCGAGGTCGCCGATGTTGTTGGAGGCCGGCAGCGGCGCCAGGCCGAGGGTGGACAGCGTGCCGATCGCCTCGCCGTCCCGGTCGACGAACGCCGAGCCGGAGTCGCCGGGGACGCCCGGGGTCAGCGTGTAGAGCGGGTGGCTCCAGCCGCCGTCGTCCGCGGCGTCGCCGAGGCTGATGCCGGTCTTCGGCGAGAGCAGCTCGACGCCGAAGCGCAGGCTGGAGTTGCCGTAGGAGTAGACCCGCTCGCCGGCGGTGGTGCCGTCGGTGTCGATGCCGGTCGGGCCGCCCCACAGCGGGATCGAGGGGTTGACCTTGCCGGTGTCGGCGGCGTCGACCTGCACCAGCGCGAAGTCGTTGTAGGCGCAGGTGTTCGGGTCGGTCGTGCCGACCTCGTCCATGGCGGCCCACGAGGAGTAGACGAGGGTCCCGCCGCCGACCCGGGTGCCCTCGGAGAGCAGGCTGCCGCCCTCGTTGAACGAGACGCGCGTGCCGAGCGGAAGGGAGTCGGAGAGGCAGCCGTCGGTGTCGGTGGCCGCGCCGGTGCCGGCGCAGTGCGCGGCGTACCCGACGTAGACGTTGCTCGCGGCGTCGGTGAAGACGAAGTTGCTCGTGCACTGGGCGCCCTCGGTGTACATCTGCACGCCCGGGTGGATCGCCGCCTCGCCCGCGGGCGCCCACTGCGGCGCCGCCGAGGCAGGGGCGCTGGTGATCATCGCCGTGCCGAGGACCGCGCTGGCGAGGACGGCGAGCGCGCCGGTGAGCCGTCGGGCGGACCGGACCGTGGTGGGACGAGCCTTCATCGAGTTCTGCCTTTCCGAGAGGGACCGGCGACGCGGGAGGGCGCCGGTGTGACGACAGGCACAACGCGGGTGCAACCGACGGGGTTACGTCGGCATGGCCCGAAATGACCGGACGACCCGAGGTTTTACCTCGGGTCGTCCGGTCGGGACCGGCGGGACGCCGGTCAGGAACGCCTCAGTACGACGGCTGGCTGGGGTCGATCTGGTTGACCCAGGCGACCACGCCGCCGCCCACGTGCACCGCGTCGGCGTACCCCGCGCCCTTGACGATCGCGAGCGTCTCGGCCGAGCGGACGCCCGACTTGCAGTGCATGACGACCTGCTTGTCGGCGGGCAGCTTCTCCAGGGCCGAGCCGTTGAGGAACTCGCCCTTGGGGATCAGCACCGAGCCGGGGATCTTGTTGATCTCGTACTCGTTGGGCTCGCGCACGTCGACGAGGACGAAGTCGCGGGTGCCCTCCTCGCGCTCCTTGAGCATGTGCTCGAGCTGGGTCACCGAGATGGTCGACCCGGCGGCGGCGTCGGCGGCCTCGTCGGAGATCGCGCCGCAGAAGGCGTCGTAGTCGATGAGGCCGGTGACGGTCGGGTTCTCGCCGCAGAGCGCGCACTTGGGGTCCTTGCGGACCTTCAGCTTGCGCCACTCCAGCTCGAGTGCGTCGTAGATGACCAGCTTGCCGATGGCCGGGTCGCCGATGCCGGTGAGCACCTTGATGGCCTCGTTGACCTGGATCGAGCCGATGGCCGCGCACAGCACGCCCAGGACGCCGCCCTCGGCGCAGCTGGGGACCATGCCCGGCGGCGGGGGCTCGGGGTAGAGGCAGCGGTAGCACGGCGCGTCGTCGGCCATGGTCGGCGCGAAGACCGAGGCCTGGCCGTCGAAGCGGTAGATCGAGCCCCACACGTAGGGGATCCCGAGGAAGTACGCCGCGTCGTTGACCATGTAGCGGGTCGCGAAGTTGTCGGTGCCGTCGACGATGAGGTCGTAGCCCCGGAAGACGTCCATGACGTTGTCGTTGTCGAGGCGCTCCTCGTGCAGCACGACCTCGACGTAGGGGTTCGCCTCGGCGATCGACTCCTGGGCCGAGACCGCCTTGGACTTACCGATGTCGGACTGGCCGTGGATGATCTGGCGCTGCAGGTTCGACTCGTCGACCTCGTCGAACTCCGCGATGCCGAGCGTGCCGACACCGGCAGCGGCCAGATAGAGCAGGGCGGGGCTGCCGAGGCCGCCGGCGCCGATGACGAGCACCTTGGCGTTCTTCAGCCGCTTCTGCCCGGTCATGCCCACGTCAGGGATGATCAGGTGGCGGCTGTAGCGCCGTACCTCGTCGATGGTCAGCTCGTCGGCCGGCTCGACCAGCGGGGGAAAGCTCACGTCACGCTCCTCGTAGCGGTTCGTCGATCAGTCCCCGGTCAACACCGGGGCACCTCACGATGTTCCCTCCATGGTCCCTCCGCGACGGCACGGCGCCGGCGCGGCGTCCCGTCATCCGGACCGGGGTGACCGACGGGTAGAGTCCCGGCACGCAGCGCCGGTCCGCCGGTGGGTGCACCGGAGGGACGGGAGGAGAGCGGGATCGTGAGCGCAGGCCAGTACGACGTCGACAACGCTCGGCCCCGGGGCGGGCGGATGCCGCGGCGCGAGCGACGCGCCCAGCTGCTCGAGTCCGCTCTCGAGGTCTTCGTGGCCCAGGGCTACCACGCCGCTGCGATGGACGACATCGCCGACCGCGCGGGCGTCTCCAAGCCGGTGCTGTACCAGCACTTCCCCGGCAAGCTCGACCTCTACCTCGCGCTGCTCGACAGCTCCTGCGACGCGATCATCGACAGCTGCCGCCAGGCGCTGGCCTCCACGCAGGACAACAAGCTCCGCGTCGCCGCCGCGGTCGACGCCTTCTACGCGTACGTCGCGCAGGAGTCCGGGGCGTTCCGCCTGGTGTTCGAGTCCGACCTGACCAACGAGCCGGCCGTGCGCGAGCACGTCGACCGCGTCACCAGCGAGTGCGCCGCGATGATCGCCGAGGTCATCCAGCAGGACACCGGCCTCTCCGACCCCGCCGCCCGCCTGCTCGCCGTCTCGCTCGTGGGAATGGCCCAGGTCAGCTCGCGGTTCTGGCTCTCCGAGGGCGGCGGCATCAGCCGCGCCGACGCCGCGGCACTGGTCTCCGGGCTGGCGTGGCGCGGCATCGGTGGGTACCCGCTCGACCACTGACCCTCGTCCCTGCACCACCTCGTACGACCCGCCCCCGCACCCGCTGCGGGACCTGACTGAAGGAGGACCTCGTGGAGGTCAAGATCGGTGTCCAGCACGCCCCCCGTGAGCTCGTCGTCGACACCAACGAGTCCGCCGACTCCGTCCAGCAGCTCGTCGCCGAGGCCGTCGAGGCCGGTACGGTGCTGACGCTCTCGGACAGCAAGGGCCGCAAGCTCGTCGTCCCGGCCGCGAAGATCGCCTACGTCGAGATCGGTGGCGGCGTCGTCGGCCAGGTGGGCTTCCGGAGCTGAGCTTGCTCACGCTGCTGTGGGCGCTGGTCGGCGGCGCGGTCGTCGGCCTCCTCGGCAAGCTGCTCGCGCCGGGCGACCCCGACGACGTCCCGGTGTGGCTGACGGTGCTGTGCGGCGTCGCCGGGGTCTACCTCGGCGACTGGCTCTACACCCGCGTCTGGGACGCCTACACCCCCGGCCTGGACTGGTGGCGCCACGCCTGGCAGATCGCCGTCGCGGCCGCGCTCGTCGTCGCGGTCGCGAACCTCACCGCCAGTCGGCGCGCGCACTGATCCTCCGCACCCTCGGTCGCTCGCGCCCCGGCACCGGGCACTCCCCGAACAGGAGCGGTCAGGGTCAGTGCGCGAGGCCGAGCTCGGCCATCCGGTCGGCGTGCCGCTCGGTGATCCGGGCGAACATCCGGCCGATGGCAGCGAGGTCCAGACCGGGCCGGTCGACGCCGCCGGCCAGCAGCGCGGAGAGCGCGTCCCGCTCGGCGGCGACCCGCTGGGCCTGGGTGAGCGCCTCCCCCATCAGCCGGCGGCCCCACAGGGCCAGCCGCCCGCCGAGCCGGTGGTCCGCGGCGATCGCGGCGCGGACCCGCTCGACGACGAACGCCGAGTGGCCGGCGTCCTCGAGCGAGGACACGACCAGGTCGCGGGTGGTGGCGTCGAGGTAGGCCGCGATCTCGCGGTAGAAGTCGTTGGCGAGCCCGTCGCCGACGTACGCCTTGACCAGGCTCTCGTACCAGTCGGCGGGCGCCGTGTGCTCGTGGAAGCGGTCGATCGCGGAGCGGAACGGCGCCATCGCGGCGAACGGGTCCGAGCCGAGCTCGGTGATCCGGGCGTGGATGCCGGCGACCTTGCCGAACTCCGCGCTGGCCATCCCGGCGATGGCGACCTTGTCCTCCAGCGAGGGGGCCAGCCCGGCGTCCTCGGCGAGCCGCTCGAAGGCGGAGATCTCGCCGTAGGCGATCGCACCGAGGAGGTCGACGACGGCCTCGCGGTACTCCGGGTCCTGCAGCGCCAGCGGCGCGTCGTCCTCCACCGGTCCGTCCGTCGATGCCGTCACGTGCGCACCCTACCGATAAGGTGAAGGAGTACGAGGCTGCCTCCGGCGCTCGTCCCGCTCGGTCGAGCGCCCCGCCGGCGGCCCGCAGTATGTGCGCGGCTGACCTCCTGACAGCGTCCCCGGACCTCCGTGAGACCGCCGCACTCGAACCTTCTTCGGTCGAACCGGCTGAACTCACGAAAGCGACAAGACTCTGACCACCACCTTCCGAGAGCTCGGGGTGCTTCCCGAGATCTGCGACGCGCTCGAGCGCGCCGGCATCACCACCCCGTTCGCCATCCAGGAGATGACCCTCTCCGTCGCCCTGATGGGCACCGATCTGATCGGGCAGGCCCGCACCGGCACCGGCAAGACCCTCGCCTTCGGCATCCCGGTGCTGCAGCGCAGCGTCGCGCCGAGCGACCCGGCGTACGCCGACCTGCCGCAGGGCAAGCCCCAGGCGCTCATCGTCGCCCCGACCCGCGAGCTGGCCCTCCAGGTCTCCAACGACCTCCACCTGGCCAGCAAGGACGTCGGCCTCCGTGTGCTGACGGTGTACGGCGGCGTGGGGTACGACACCCAGCTCGACGCGCTCGAGGAGGGCGTCGACATCGTCGTCGGCACCCCGGGCCGGCTCATCGACCTGGCCAACCGCAAGGCGCTGGACCTCTCCCACGTGCACGCGCTCGTGCTCGACGAGGCCGACGAGATGCTGGACCTGGGCTTCCTGCCCGACGTCGAGCGGATCCTCAAGCTGACCCCCGAGACCCGGCAGACGATGCTGTTCTCGGCGACGATGCCCTCGGCGATCGTCGCGCTGGCCCGCATGCACATGCGCCACCCGATGAACATCCGCGCCGAGTCGTCCTACGACACCACGATGGTCCCGGCGACCGCGCAGTTCATCTACCAGGCCCACGACCTCGACAAGCCCGAGATCATCGGCCGGATCCTGCAGGCCGAGGACGCCGAGAAGATCATCGTCTTCACCCGCACCAAGCGGCAGTCGCAGCGCGTCGCCGACGACCTGGCCGAGCGCGGCTTCAGCGCCAGCCCGCTGCACGGCGACATGGCCCAGGTGGCCCGCGAGAAGGCGCTCGCGAAGTTCCGCGAGGACAAGATCCGCGTCCTGGTCGCCACCGACGTCGCCGCCCGCGGCATCGACGTCCGCGGTGTCTCGCACGTCATCAACTACACCTGCCCCGAGGACGACAAGACCTACGTCCACCGCATCGGCCGCACCGGCCGCGCGGGCGCGACGGGCACCGCGATCACCTTCGTCGACTGGGCGGACCTGCACCGCTGGAAGATGATCAACAAGACCCTCGACCTGCCCTTCGACGAGCCGGTCGAGACCTACTCCACCTCCGAGCACCTCTTCACCGACCAGGGCATCGCCCCAGGCACCAAGGGCCGCATCGTCGACCCCAAGCCGGTCGAGAAGAAGGAGCGCTCCGACCGCCCCGAGCGCGGCGGTCGCGGGGGCGAGCGCGGGGGCGAGCGTCCCTCGCGGAACCGCAACCGCAGCCGGACGCGCACCCGCAGCGGCGAGACCGTCGCCGAGGGCGCCGAGACCACCGCACCGGCCGCTGCCCCCGCGAGCGGCGAGGGTGACGCGGCACCGAGCCGCAACCGTCGCCGCCGCCGCCGTGGCGGCTCGGGCGGCGGGTCCGGCCAGGGTGCGGGCGAGGGCCAGCCGGCCACCGCCGGCAGCGGCGCCGAGGACTGACCTCCGCTCCCCGGCGCCAGCCGCAGGACCAGCACGACGCAGGGCCGCACGATCTCAGATCGGGCGGCCCTGCGTCGTACCCGGCGCCTCGGGCGGGGGCTCAGCCGGCGACCCGGCCGGTGACCAGGTGCTGCGGGCGCACCTCGTGGCCCGGCGCGACGCCGTGGGCCCGGTCGAGGTCGAGCACGGCGGTGAGCGGGGTGACGGTGACGTCGAGGAGCCCGGCGGCGCGCAGCACGTCGGCTGTGGCGTCGATGCTGCGCGCCTCGGCCAGCGGGAGGGCGGCGACCACGTCGTCGTCGTACGCCGCGGTGAAGGCCTCTCCCCCGGTCGCGACGCCCTCGGGGAACCACGTGCTGTCCACGACCGCCACGACGCCGCCCGGCCGCAGCAGCGCGGCCCAGCGCCGCACGGCGGCCACGGGCTCGCGGAGCGTCCACATCACGTAGCGGCCGGTGACGGCGTCGACGGAGCCGGCCGGCAGGTCGGGGTCGACGGCGTCCCCGCGCAGGAACCGCGGCGGCTGCGCGACGCCCAGGGACGCGGCGTGCTCCCGGGCCCGCTCGAGCATCCCCTCCGCCAGGTCGATCCCGGTCACCCGGTGGCCGAGCGCGGCGAGCAGGCAGGCGACGTGGCCGCTGCCGGTGCCGACGTCGAGCACGTCGGCGGGCGCCGGGGGCAGGGCCGCCGTCCACACGTCGGCCCACGCGGCCCGGTCGAGCTCGCGGCGGTCCGGCCGCTGCTGGTGGTCGTCGTACGCCGGCGCGCGACGCGTCCAGTAGGCGTCGATGCGGTCCTGGACGGACGGGACGGTCATGCGGGCTCCTCGGTCAGGTGGGTGAACGGTTCGAACAGCAGGTGCAGCCGGTCCTCGAGCCGGACCGGGCGGACGCCGATGCCGTAGACCGGCTCGAGCAGGGCCGGGTCGAGGACCTCCTCGGCGGGGCCGGCCGCGACGACGCCGCCGCCGTGGGGACCGCCGCCCAGCAGGACCAGGTCGTCGCAGTACCGGGCGGCGAGGTTGAGGTCGTGCAGGACAACCACGGCGCAGGCCTCGGAGCGGTGGGCCAGGTCAGCGACGAGGCGCAGGACCTCGTGCTGGTAGCGGATGTCGAGGTGGTTGGTGGGCTCGTCGAGCAGCAGGTGCGTCGCCTCCTGCGCGAGCGCGCGGGCGATCAGGACCCGCTGCCGCTCGCCGCCGGAGAGTCCCGCGAAGGACCGTCCGGCCAGGTGCGTCGCGCCCACCCGTTCCAGGCACGCCGCGGCGACGGCGTGGTCGCGCGCCCCGGTGCGCTGGAAGGTGCCCAGGCGCGGGCTGCGGCCGAGCAGGACCATCTCCGCGACCGTCAGGGTGGACTCCCCCGCTCCCTCCTGGACGACGACGGCGAGCCGGCGGCCGGCCTCGCGGGGCCCGAGTCCGACGAGGTCGTCGCCGTCGACGCTGACCCGCCCGCTCCGGCCGCGCAGGGCGCCGTGCAGCAGCCGGAGCAGGGTGGTCTTGCCGCTGCCGTTGGGACCGATCAGGCCCAGGACGCGGCCGGGCTCGGTGCGCAGGTGCACCCCGGCGACGACCGGCGTGGCGCCGTACGACCAGGACACGTCCTCGGCGGTGATCACCGCTCGAGCTCCGCGAGCCGGTCGACGAGGCGCTCGAGACCGGTGACCGACAACGGGGTCGGCGGCTCGGTGAAGTTGAACAGCTGGGTGACGATCCTGCCCTCCCGGACGGCGGTGAGCCGCTCGGCGCCGGGCAGGTCGGTCAGTGCGCGCTCCACCTCGGCGGGGTCGCCGTCGCCGTGGAGCAGGACCAGGACCTCCGGGTCGCGACCGAGCAGCTCCTCCAGCGTCACCTCGAAGACCCGCTCGTCGACGTCGTCGAAGACGTTGACCAGGCCCGCCGCCTCCAGCTGCGGCTGGGCCATGCTGCGGGTGCCGTAGGCGTACGTCGTGCCGCCGCCGACCGTGGGGTAGAGCACCGCGGCGCGCAGACCCGAGCCCTCGCCGACGCGCTCCTCGACGGCCTCGACGCGGTCGCGCAGCGAGGCGACCGCGCGGTCGGCCTCCTCGGTGCGGCCGAAGACCCGGCCGTAGGTGCGCATCTGGTCCTCGACGTCGTCGAAGCCCGGGTCGGCCAGCCCCTCGTCGCAGAGCCCGGGCTCCTCGACCAGCGGGATGCCGACCGCCTCGAGCGAGGCGCGCGAGAGGTTGTCGACCTCGCCTAGCACCAGGTCGGGCTCCTGGCCGATCACGGTCTCCCGCGAGATCTGGAGGTGGCCGCTGGTGTCGGTGCGGTCGGTGAGCAGCGGGATCCCGTCGAGCTCGGCGAGGGTCTCCTCGTCGTAGTAGCCGGGCGGGTACTGCCCGGCGCGGGCGGTCACGCGGTCGAGCACGCCGAGGTCGTGGAGGAACGGCACCGAGGCGCTCTTGAGCAGGACGACCCGCTCGGGCTGCTCGGTGAACGTCACCTCCGCGCCGCAGTTCTCGACCGTGACCGGGTAGGCACCCGCCGCGGCGTCGCCGGCGGCGGCCGGGGTGGCACCCTCGCCGGGGCCGGCACCGCAGGCGGTGAGCAGCAGGACCGGCAGGGCGGCGGGCAGGAGCAGCAGTCGCTTCACGAGGGACTCCTCAGGCGGTGGTGGCGTGGAGGCGGCGGACCAGCAGGAGCAGGAAGGGGGCGCCGACGAGGGAGGTGATGATCCCGATCGGGATCTCCTGCGGCTGGAGCAGCACGCGGGCGACCACGTCGGCCCACACGAGCAGGACCGCGCCCATCAGCGCGGCGACGGGCACGACGCGCACGTGGCGGCCGCCGACGACCCGGCGGGCCAGGTGCGGGACCACGAGGCCGACGAACCCGATGCTGCCGGCGGCCGAGACGAGCACGCCGACGCACAGCGCGACCACGAGGAGCAGCACCGTGCGGAACCGGTCCGGGGACGTCCCGAGGGCGTGGGCCGTCTCGTCGCCCAGCGCGAGGACGTCGAGGCACCGCCCCCACGTGGCCAGGAGCGCGACCGTCGCGAGCACCACGACCGCCACGACGGCCAGCGGTGCGTCCCACTGCGCGAGCCCGAGCGAGCCGAGCAGCCAGAACATCACCGAGCGGGCGCCCTCGGCGGAGCCGGAGGCGAAGATCAGGAAGCTCGTCGTGGCGTAGAGCGCGTAGCCCACCGCGACGCCGGCGAGCAGCAGCCGCACGGAGGTGACCCGGCCCGCGGACCGCGCGACGAGGAAGACCAGCGCCGAGGCGGCCAGCGCCCCGAGGAATGCGCTGACCGGGAGCGCGTGCTGGCCGAGGCCGGACCCCACGCCGAAGAGGATCGCTGCGGCGGCGCCGCTGGAGGCACCGGAGTTGACGCCGAGCAGGTAGGGGTCGGCCAGGACGTTGCGGACCATCGCCTGCAGGGCGACCCCGCACACCGCGAGGCCCGCACCGACCAGCAGCCCGAGGACGACCCTCGGCAGCCGGACCTGCCAGACGATGGCGTCCTGCGGCAGGCTCCAGGTCACCTCGCCGGGCACGCCCAGCAGGTGGTGCCCCAGCACGCGGGCGACGGTCCCCGGCGGCACGCCCACCGCCCCGGCGCCGACCCCGGCCACGACGGTGACGACGAGCAGCGCGGCGAGGCCGACCAGCCAGGCCGACGCGCGACGGGCCTGGGTGCGCTCCGCTGCGGCGAGCCCGCCCGGGGCCACCTGCGTGCTCACCGGTCGGCCTTGTTGCACATCACTCGCAACAACGTATCGGTTGCAGGTGACGGGAGGTGCGCGGGGGCGTCGGAGTCCCCGGTGCACCGGGAACTTCCTCGCTTCCCGGGGCAGATCTGCCCCGGGAAGCGAGGGACTGCCCCGGGAAGCACGCGCCGCCGGACGCACGTCGCCGGCCGTCGCGCGGCGCTCGCGGGTCTGCGTCAGGCGGTGACGACGACGGTGGTGCCGAGCGGGGCGAAGTCCCACAGGGCGATCGCGTCGGCCCGCTTCTGGCGGATGCAGCCGTGCGACCGGGGGCTGCCGAGCTCGTCGACGGTCTGCACCTTCTCGCCGTCGTCGACCGGGATGTCGTGGAAGCCGATCGCGGCCCGCTCGCCCTGGGTGAAGCGGACGAAGTACTTCATCGTGCCGGAGTCGTCGATGCCGTAGGCCTGCTCGGAGCGGGAGTACACCGCGTACGTGCCCGGGTCGAGGTTGTCCTCGACGCTGCCGGAGACGAGGTAGGTGCGCACGACCTTCGCGCGGCCCTCGACGAGCCACACCCGCTGGCGCCCCTCGCTGAAGACGACCCGCTTGCCGCGGCCGGTGCCGGTCGGCAGCGTGGTGTCCTCGCGCGGGTCGACCACGGCGTCCTCGGCGGAGCTGCTGCTGGTCGCCGGCCCGAGCGGGTCGTCCGCCTCGGTGGAGGGGCTGGGGGCGGAGGGGCTGGGGGCGGAGGCGGCCGGGTCGACCGCGACGAGCGTCCCGGAGCCGGCGTCGGCCGGGGTCGCACCGGGCAGCACGCCGGTGCCACCCAGGACCGCGACGACCGTGACGACCACCGAGGCGGCCAGCATCCCGATCCGGCCGTACCTCGGCCGGACCTCCGTGGCGCGGTGGCTGCCCACGTCAGGCATGCCCGCGCGGGCGGGCCGCTCGCCGCACCAGGTTGGCGGCGACCTCGCGGTAGGCCTGCGCGCCCTTGCTGGTGCGGCTGGTGGCGAGGATCGAGCGCCCGGCGGCGGGCGCCTCGGCGAACTTGATCGTCTTGGGGATCGGCGGCTCGACCACGTCGAGGGAGTAGGTCCCGGCGATCGTCTCGAGCACCGTGCGCGAGTGGGTGGTGCGCCCGTCGTACAGCGTCGGCAGCACGCCCCACACCTCGAGCCGCTTGTTGGTGAACCGGCGGACGTCGTGGACGGTGTCGAGCAGCTGGCCCACCCCGCGGTGGGAGAGGGTCTCGCACTGCAGCGGCACGAGCACGCCGTCCGCGGCGGTGAGCGCGGCGACGGTCAGCACCCCCAGCGACGGCGGGCAGTCCAGCAGCACCCAGTCGTAGGTGTCCCCGAGCTCCTCGACGACACCCTTCACCACGTGCTCGCGGCCGGTGCGGGTGAGCAGGTCGGCCTCCGCCCGGGCCAGCTCGATGGTCGCCGGCAGCAGGTCGACGCCGTCCTCGGCCGCGATGACCACCTCGGTGGCGTCGACGCCCCGGGTCAGCACGTGGTGCACCGAGGTCTCGACGTCCTCGGGATCGATGCCGAGGGAGAAGGTCAGGCACGCCTGCGGGTCGAGGTCGACGAGGAGGACCGAGTGGCCCAGCTCGGCGAGCGCGGCACCGAGCGAGGCGACGGTCGTCGTCTTGGCGACGCCGCCCTTCTGGTTGGCGATCGCGAGCGTGGTGGTCATCGCCGTTCATCATGCCCGAGACCCGGCCCGCGATCCTGGCGACACCGCTGTTGCGCCCGGCTGTTTCACTGGTGCCCGTGCCCACCGCCCTCGTCACCGGCGCGACCGCCGGCATCGGCCACTCCTTCGCCCAGCAGCTCGCCGCCCGGGGTGACGACCTCGTGCTCGTCGCCCGCGACGCCGCCCGGCTCGAGGCCGTCGCGGCCGAGCTGACCGCCGCCCACGGCGTGGGCGTCGAGGTCCTGGCCGCCGACCTGGCCGACCGGGACGGCATGGCGCTGGTCGAGGCCCGGCTCGCCGACCGCGACCGCCCGGTCGACCTGCTGGTCAACAACGCCGGCTTCGGCCTCAAGGAGCGGTTCCTCGACAACCCCGTCGACCTCGAGACGGCGATGCTCGACGTGCTCGTGACGGCGGTCCTGCGGCTCACCCACGCCGCGCTCGGACCGATGACCGAGCGGGGCAGCGGCGGCGTCATCAACGTCTCCAGCGTCGCCTCCTACCTCCCGCGCGGGACGTACTCGGCGGCCAAGGCGTGGGTCAACAGCTTCAGCGAGTGGGCGGCCGACGAGTACCGCCCGCAGGGCGTGCGGGTCACCGCGCTGCTGCCCGGCTTCACCCGCACCGAGTTCCACGAGCGGATGGACGTCAGCCGGTCCTCGGCGCCCTCGTTCCTCTGGCTCGACGCCGACGAGCTGGTCCGCACCGCCCTGGCCGACCACGAGGCGGGCAAGGTCTTCTCGATCCCGAGCGCGCGCTACAAGGCCATCGCCACGCTCGCGCGCGTGGTCCCCAGCCCGGTGCTGCAGCGCTTCCAGTCGCTCGGGCGGAAGTAGCACCCGCCGACGGCGCTCAGGGACGGACGACGCCGGGCGGCGTGCGGCCCGCCGCCCGGGCGGTCACCGCAGCGGCCGCCGCCTCAGCGAGGAGCCGGTCGTACTGCTCCGGCGCGGTGGTGTTGCACCCGAGCTCGTGGTCGATCTTGCCGGTGCCGTGGTGGTCGCTGGACCCGGTGACGACGAGGTCGAGGTTCCGGGCGATCGCGCGCAGCTTGTCGCGGCTCGAGGGCGTGTGGTCCTCGTGGTCGACCTCGATGCCGCTCAGCCCGGCCGCCTGCAGCTCGGCCAGCTCCGGCTCGCCGGGCCACTCGCGCTGGGAGCGGCCCCACGGGTGGGCCACGACGGTGACGCCGCCGGCCTCGGTGACGAGCCGGATGGTCTCGGCGAGCGGGGCGGCGTACCGGTCGACGTACGCCGGCCGCCCGGCCCCCAGGTAGCGGTCGAACGCCTCGGTCCGGTCCCGCACCGCGCCGACGGCGACGAGCGCGTCGGCGACGTGGGGCCGGCCGGTCGCGGCGGTGCCGTCGGCGGCCCTGGCCACGTCGGCGTCGGAGACCTCGATCCCGAGCGCGTGCAGGCGCTCGAGCATGTCGGGCACGCGCGCCTGGCGGCCCTCCAGCACGCGGCCGAGCTGCTCGACCAGCGGCGGGTACGTCGGGTCGGGCAGGTAGGCCAGCAGGTGCACGCCGCGGCCCTGGTAGCGCGTGCTCACCTCCATCCCGCGGACCAGCTCGATGCCGACCTCGGTGGCGGCGCGCTCGGCCTCGGCCCAGCCGTCGGCGGTGTCGTGGTCGGTGATCGCGAGCGCGTCCAGCCCGGCGGCCGCGGCCGCGCGGACGAGGTCACCCGGGCGCTGCGTGCCGTCGCTGGCCCGCGAGTGGGTGTGGAGGTCGATGCGCACGGGGCCCAGCCTAGGCACGGGCGCCGTCAGGGCCGCGGGGCGTCCGCACCACCGGCGTTGGTGAGGCAGTCGGGGTTCGTGCACACCCGCTCGTCGACGGTGCTGTCGTTGTCGCCGTGCACGGTCGCGTCGGCGGGGTCCTCGGTGGCCTCGTGCGCGCGCAGGCGCACCTCGGAGCCGCACACGTCGCAGGGTCGATTGTCCTGGTACACGTCCGGCAGGTACCCACTCACCAGGACGGGCGCGGCCCTCCGAAGGCCATCTCGACCAGCGGCGGTCCCACGTCGGAGACGTCGCGCAGGATCCAGTCGTCGCGCAGCAGCAGGATCGCCGAGGCCGGCCGCAGCACGATCCACAGCCACCGGCCCCGCGCCTCCCCGGCGACCACGGAGCGGTCCCACTCCCCCGTCGCGGCGCTCGTGGACACCGGCCACAGCCCGACGGCCTGGTTGTCCAGGCGCACCTTGACCGAGGGCGGGCCCTCGCCGATCTCCGCGCCCGGGTCGAGGTAGGTCGTCCCGGCGCACCGGGCGCCGAGCCCGGTGCCGGCCTCCTCGGTGACCACCAGCACGTCCACCGGCCCGTCGAGCTCGCTGGTGCCCGAGCAGCAGGTCATCGTCGCGCGCACCCGGTCGGGGGCGCTGCCGACGACCCCGAAGTCGGTGACCGACCAGCCGGGACTCATCGGCCACGGGAGGTACGTCGGGAAGCCACTCGCCGCCAGCAGGTGCGCCGCGAACCCGTCGTACGACGCCTCGCCCGGCCGCCACAGCGGCTCGATCGGCCCGTGGTCGGGGCAGGACCACGCGCCGTCGGGTCCCACCGGGCCCACGGGGGTCGGGCAGCGGGGGCAGCCTGCCGTCAACGCCATGGGTCCAGATACGCCGATCAGCCGGGGCTCGTCAAGCGGCTCAGGCGTTCCACCGCTCCACGACCGGCGTCTCCCGCTCCCACCCGAGCGCCGAGACCGTCGCCGTGCCCAGCTTCAGGTGGCGCCCGTCGGTGACCGGCAGCCCCAGCCAGCGCGCGGCGAGCGCGCGCAGGCAGTGCCCGTGGGCGAAGACCAGGGTGCGCCCCTCGACCGCGCGTGCCCGCTCGACGACCCGGTCGAGCCGCTCGGTGACCTGCGCGGCGCTCTCGCCGCCGGGAGAGTCGTGGGTCCAGACCGTCCAGTCCGGCACGGTCTCCCGGATCTCCTCGGTGGTGACGCCCTCGTACTCGCCATAGGCCCACTCCACGAGGTCCTCGTCGACCTCGGCGTCAGGGAACCCGGCGAGCTCGGCGGTACGCCGCGCCCGGCGGCGCGGGCTGGTGCGCACGACCTCGAAGTCGGCCGGGTCGAGCCGGTCGCGCAGCGTGCGCGCCACCTCCTCGCCCTCGGGAAGGAGGGGGAGGTCGGTCACCGAGGTGTGCCGGGAGTCCCGGCTCCATTCTGTCTGCCCGTGCCGGACCAGCCACAGCTCACTCATGCTCGGCCATGTTGCCGATCGGCGCGTGCTTCACTCACGAGGAGTCGTTCGAGCCGCGACGTGGACAGGACGATCGGGATCGGCAGGGTCCGGCACACCCGCCGGCCGCAGCAGGTCGACCAGCTCGGTGACCTGGTGCCGCAGCTCCGCGATCTCCGCCCGCAGCGCCTGCGTCTCGTCCCGGACCCCTGCCTCCTGGGCGGCGTCCTCCCGTGCCACCGCGTGCACGAGCCAGCTCGCCAGGGTCGCGGTCACGCTGCCCAGGAGCGCCAGGCCCGCGATCACCAGCCCAGTCCGACGAGTCGCCCACCAGTGGTGACCGGCACCTCGTCCCCGTACCCGACCGTCGTCATCGTGGTGAACCGGCAGCGAGCCCCGGGTCGAGGATCGGCCACGCGTAGCCAGCGCGGAAGACGATCGCCAGCACGGCGAGCGGGAGCTCGGCCCTTCGTTCCCACCGGGTCATGTCAGCAGTCTCCCAGCGGGCTCCCGCAGACAGTGCGAGAGTCGGTCCCGTGCCACCGACCCGGGCCCGCGCCGCGACCGCGGCCGCCTTCGCGACGCAGGGGCTGGTCTTCATCAGCCTCACCACGCGGCTGCCCGACATCGCCGACCGCTGGGACCTCTCCGAGGTGGCGATCTCGGGGCTGCTGCTCCTGCTCGTCGTCCTGGCCGGCGTCGGCTCGGTCCTGGCCGAGCGGGTGGCCGCACGCCACGACAGCGCGGTGCTGCTGCGCGTCGGGCTGCTGGCCATGGCGGTCGCCCTGCCCGTCCTGGTCCTGGCGGGGTCGCTCGGCGTGCTCGTCATCGGGATCGCCGGCTACGGGCTCGCGCTGGGGCTGGTCGACGCCGCGACGAACATGCAGGGGGTCGCCGTGGAGCAGCGGTACGGCCGGCCGCTGCTCCCCTCGCTGCACGGCTGCTGGACCCTCGGCGGCCTCCTCGGGGCGGCCACCACCCTCGCGACGGCCGGGCTCCCGCTCGGCGCGACCGCGGCGCTGGCCGTGGTGCCGGTGCTGGTGGCGGCGGCGCCGTACCTCCCCCGCACGCAGGGCCCCGCCGGCCCCGGCCCGGCTCCCGAGGCCGTGGCCGTCCCCTGGCGCCCGATCGTCATGGTCGGCGTCGCGATGGTGGTCTTCTACATGGTCGACAGCGCCTCGGCGGCGTGGGGCCCGCTCTACCTCGAGGACGTCGTCGCGGCGCCCGAGCGGCTGGTCGCGCTGGCGACGTTCCCCTACCTGCTGGCGAGCCTGGTCGTGCGGCTCGCCGGCGACCGGCTGGTGGCGGCGTACGGCGCCGTGCGGGTGCTGCGGGTGGGGGCCGTGGTCGCGTCGGTCGCGCTCGGCGTGGTCGTGCTGGCGCCGACCTGGCAGGTCGCGGTCGCCGGCTTCACGCTGCTCGGCGCCGGCGTGGCGGTCATCGCGCCGCTGAGCTTCTCCGCGGCCGCCCGCATCGCCGGCGGCGAACAGGCCCGCGTGGACGCGGTCGTCGCCCGGTTCAACCAGTTCAACTACCTCGGTGCGCTGCTCGGGTCGGTGCTGACCGGCCTCGCCGGTGCCGGGTCGCTGCGCGTCGGGTTCGCGGTGCCCATGGTGCTCGTGCTGGCGCTCGTGCCGCTGGCCCGGACCTTCGCCGCCGCGTCGGCGTCGTCGGGGGCGTCCGCCAGGTCCGGGGTCATTGCACCCCGGCCATCAGCCTCCGGATCGGCTTCGTAGCGACCAGCAGCAGGCCGCCGACCACGATCGCGACGAGGCCGATGACGAGGAAGTAGCCGCCCTCGTCCTCGGGGTCGTAGTACTCCCCCAGCCGCCCGGCCATCGTCGTGCCGAGGGAGACCGAGAGGAAGTACAGCGCGACCATCTGGGTGCGGAACTGGCGTGGCGCGAGCTTCGTCGACAGCGACAGCCCGACCGGGGAGATCAGCAGCTCGGCGACGGTGAAGACCAGCAGGATCCCGGCCAGCGCGAGCAGCGGCACGGAGCCCGCCCCCTGCGGTGTGAGCAGGAAGAGCAGGAACGCCACGCCCATCGTGACGGTGCCGAGGCCGAACTTGACCGGGGTCGAGGGCTGGCGGGGACCCAGCCGCGTCCACAGCGCCGCGAACCCACCGGCCAGCGCGATGATGAAGACCGGGTTGATCGACTGCACCCAGGAGACCGGCATCTCCCAGCCGAACAGGTCCCGGTCCAAGCGCTCGTCGGAGTAGATCGTGACGACGGTGAACTGCTGCTGGTAGAGCGACCAGAAGACCGCGTTGACGACGAAGAGCGGCACGAAGGACCACACCCGGCTGCGCTCGGTCGCGTCGACGCTGCTGCTGGTGAGGATCACGGCGAAGTACGCCACGGCCGCCAGCAGGGTCACCGCGGCGACCCAGTCGTCGAGGTTGTCGACCGTCACCAGCCCGGTGAGCGCGAGGACGGCGACGACGACGACCACACCAGCCGCCGCTGCGGCGTACCGCACCACGAGCGGGCGGGGCAGCGGGTTCGGGACCACCGCGGTCTCGGGAGGCAGCCGGCGCCGGCCCACGGCGTACTGCGCCAGGCCGGCGGCCATGCCGACCGCGGCCAGCCCGAACCCCCAGTGGAAGCCGGCCTCCTCCTGGAGCAGTCCGGTGAGCAGCGGCCCGACCAGCGCGCCGATGTTGATGCCCATGTAGAACAGCGAGAACCCGGCGTCGCGGCGCTCGTCGCCCTCGGCGTAGAGCGCGCCGACCAGGCTGGTCGCGGTGGCCTTGACGCCGCCGCTGCCCAGGGCGATGAGCACGCACCCGATCCCGACGCCGGCGAAGCCCGGCACGAGCGCCAGCGCGACGTGGCCGAGCATCACGACGACCGCCGAGCCGAACAGCGTCCGCTCGGGCCCGAGCACCCGGTCGGCGAGCCAGGCACCGAGGATCGTGGAGAGGTAGACCGAGCCGCCGTACGCGCCGACGATGCCGGTCGCGGTGCCCCGGTCCATGCCGAGGCCGCCGTCGGTGGCGGAGTAGTACAGGTAGATCAGCAGGATCCCCTGCATGCCGTAGAAGCTGAACCGCTCCCACAGCTCCACGCCGAAGAGGTTGGCCAGCGGGCGCGGCTGGCCGAGGAACCCCCGGTCCTCGACCCGTGCGGTCGTGTCCGGCTCGGGGGAAGCGGGAGAAGTCACGGCGGGTCCGGTGCCCCGGACCCGCCGTGGTCAGTCCTGAGCCCTAGGTCACGGGCACCAGGTCACGAGCACCCGGTCGCCCGGTCACCCGGTCACTCGGTGGCGTCGGGGCCGGGCCAGTTCTTGTCCGGCTGCGGGACGGGCCGGCCGGGCTGCTCGCCTCCGCGCGCTTCGAGGTAGCTGTCCTTGGGCACCATCACCTTGCGGCGGAAGATGCACACCACCTTGCCGTCCTGGTTGTAGCCGACGGTCTCGACGTGGACGACGCCGCGGTCGTCCTTCGACGTCGACTCCCACTTGTCCAGCACCCGCGTCTCGCCGTACAGCGTGTCGCCGTGGAAGGTCGGCGCGACGTGGCGCAGCGACTCGATCTCCAGGTTGGCGATCGCCTTGCCGGAGATGTCGGGGACCGACATGCCGAGGAGGATCGAGTAGACGTAGTTGCCGACCACGACGTTCTTGCCGAACTGGGTCGTCTCCTCGGCGTAGTTGCTGTCGAGGTGGAGCGGGTGGTGGTTCATCGTCAGCAGGCAGAACATGTGGTCGTCGAACTCGGTGACCGTCTTGCCGGGCCAGTGCTTGTACGTCGCACCGACCTCGAACTCCTCATAGCTGCGACCGAACTGCACGGGGGCTCCTTGAACGACTCGGGGACGGGACCCGGACATCCTGCCCGGGCGCCGTCCCCTCCGTCACTGCTGCTCCGCGTGGGTCATCTCACGGTAGGTTCACGAACCGCCGCCGCCGGCCTTGCGCCGGTGCATCCTCGGTGCGGAGCCCACCACCTCGGGCCCGTTGGCCTTCGACTTCGCCGGGCGGTCCTTCGGCACCCCGCGGTCGTTGGCCTGCTTGTGCTCCAGCGCCTCCTTCATCCGCGCCTTGAGGTCGTCGTTGCCGTTCGCCGTCATGGATCCTCCGAGGGTCGCGTTGGACCCCCACCGTGACACTCGCCGACTCCGGTGTCGAACGGATTCGGCCCCGGCTCGGCCCGGGGGCGTCGGAGTCCCCGGTCCACCGGTGACTCCCCCGCTTACCGGGGCAGATCTGCCCCGGGAAGCGGGGGACTGCCCCGGGAAGGTGGGCAGCGGTCGCCCCATGGGGGTTTCGACGACGCTCGCTGGCGCTCGCTGCCGACCAGCGAGGGTCGCTGGCGCTCGCTGCTCAACCAGCAACGGTCGCTGGTCTACCAGCAGGCGACCTACGTCGCCATGAACAGGATCATCTCCCGCTCGTACTCCCGGCCGGGGTGCTGCGCGGCGAGGTGGGCCTGCGCCTTCTCGACCAGCTCGTCCTCGTCGGTGCCCTTGACGACCTCGCCGCAGGGGCAGGTGAGTCGTGTCTTCATGTCCGCAACCTAGCCGCCGCGGAGCCCGCGCGTCGCTGGTCCGCACGCTGGACGGTGAGCCCGGCGAGGACGTCGACCGCGGCCGCGAGCCGCTCCTCGGCCGGTACGGCGTCGGGGTCGACGCCGGGGACGGCGACCGGCGCGAGCTCGTCGAGGTCACCGACCACCCGGGCGCCGGTCGCGGCGACCCGGTCGACGACCTCGGCGGAGCGCGCGACCAGCCACGGCGGCGGGGTGAACCCGATCGCTCCTCCGCCACGCCCGGCCATCACCCGCTTGGCCAGGCGGAACTTCACGAGCGTGTGGTAGTCGGCCGCCGACAGCTTGGCGGCCTCCAGCCGGCGGTTCAGGTCGAGCAGCACGAGGGCGGAGGCGGCGTCGAGGGAGGTGTTCGCCGGCTCGACCTCGACCGCGCCGGCGACGTCGATCCCGGCAGCCACGCCGAACCGGTCCCAGAGCAGCCCCGCGGCCGCCCCCGGGGGCGGCACGGTCACCACGGCGGTCCGCTGCGGCCCCACCGCCTCGGCCCAGTTGCGCACGATCCGGCCCATCCCCTGCTGCCGCCAGAACGACCGCGCGGGCTTGCGCTTGCCGTCCAGCCCCGCGACGTACGTCGCCCAGTCGGTCGTGCCGCCGTTCTGCAGGCTCTCCTGCCACATGGCCGGCACCCCGCGGCCGAGGTCGCGCAGCGTCAGCACGACCTCGACAGGTACCTCGCCGAAGGACCCGACGACCTCGGCGACCCGCTCCGGCGGCGCGGGGCCGAGGAACTCCATGCTGACCACCACGACGCCGTCGTACGCCGCCGCCTCGGCGACCAGCGCGGCCCACCGGCCGCGGGCCGCGGGCCCGGCCTGCTTGCGGCCCAGCACGTCGGAGACCGCCAGCACCTGGTCGCGCCAGGTCCCGCCGGGGAAGAGCACGCCCCGCTCGAGCAGGAGCGCGCGGTTGGCGCCGAGCCGCTGCTGGAGGTAGGAGGTGCCGGACTTCATCAGCCCCACGTGCAGGACCACCCGGCTCGCCACGTCCCGAAGGCTATCCGTGGCGGACCGGGTGGTCCGAGGTGGTGCGGGTCCGAGCAGGGTCAGGCCTTGAGCTTGTAGTCCTTGAGCAGGGAGCGGCCGATGATCATCTTCTGGATGTCGGAGGTGCCCTCGCCGATCAGCATGAACGCGGCCTCGCGGTAGAGGCGCTCGATCTCGTACTCCTTGGAGTAGCCGTAGCCGCCGTGGATGCGGAAGGAGTCCTGCACGACCTCGTTGCAGTACTCCGCGGCGAGCATCTTGGCCATGCCGGCCTCGACGTCCATCCGCTTGCCGGAGTCCTTGAGCCGCGCGGCCTTCACCATCATCGCGTGGGAGGCCTCGACCTTGGTCGCCATCTCAGCGAGCCGGAACAGGATCGCCTGGTGGTCGGCGATCTGCTTGCCGAACGTCTCCCGCTGCTGGGCGTAGGCGATGGCCAGCTCGAAGGCGCGCAGCGCGATGCCGCACGCACGGGCCGCGACGTTCACGCGGCCGACCTCGACGCCGTCCATCATCTGGTAGAAGCCCTTGCCGGTCTCCCCGCCCAGGACCTGCTCGGCACCGACCTGGTGGCCCTCGAAGACCGCCTCGGTGGTGTCGACGCCCTTGTAGCCCATCTTGTCGATCTTGCCGGGGATGGTCAGGCCCGGCGCGGTCTCGCCGAAGCCGGGCTCCTTCTCCACCAGGAAGGTCGTCATGTTCTTGTAGACCGAGTCCGCGCCCTCGTCGGTCTTGACCAGCACCGCGATCAGGTTCGAGGTGCCACCGTTGGTCAGCCACATCTTCTGGCCGTCGATGGTGTAGCCGCCGGCGTCGTTCTTGACCGCCTTGGTCTTGATCGCCGAGACGTCCGAGCCCAGGCCCGGCTCGGACATCGAGAACGACCCCCGGATCTCGCCGGTGGCCATCTTCGGCAGGTACTTCTGCTTCTGCTCCTCGGTCCCGTGCCTCATCAGCATGTAGGCCACGATGAAGTGGGTGTTGATGACGCCCGAGACGCTCATCCAGCCGCGCGCGATCTCCTCCACGCACAGAGCGTAGGTCAGCAGCGACTCACCCAGCCCGTCGTACTCCTCGGGGATCATCAGCCCGAAGATGCCGAGCTCCTTGAGCCCGTCGACGATCTCTTGGGGGTACTCATCGGCGTGCTCCAGCTCGGTCGCGACCGGCAGGATCTTCTCGTCGACGAACGTGCGGACCGCCTTGATGATCTCGGTCTGCTCCTCGGTGAGACCCTCGGTCTCGCACAGGCGGCCCATGGACTGCTCCTCGTGTGGTGGGGACGGTACGGCGGGGATGTGTCGGCGAGGTTACCGCCCGGTAGGGAGGCGCGGTATGCCCCGGCTCACACCGCTCACACCGGCGTCACCGCCCGCTCTGCTCCGCCGCCAGACGGACGCGGTGCTCCAGCGGCCCGACGAGCGCCTGCTCGAGCTCGGCGACGATCACGGCCAGCGGGACCTCAAGGGCGGCGTTCTCGGCGACGGCCTCGGCGAGCTCCTCGACCTTCTGCTCCAGTGCCAGCACCTCCTCGACGCCCGTGCCGGCGGCCACCCGGCCGAGCACGTCGGAGCGGCGCGGCAGCCCCCTCACAGCGACTCCCTCACAGCGACCGGGTCCGGTAGGCGTTGAGCGCCTTGGCGGTCACCCGGCCGTCGCTCGAGCGCGGCGGGAGCAGCAGCTCGGTGACCACGTCGGACAGCTCGGCGACGCGCAGCTGGAGCTCGCGGCTGCGCGCGACCTCCTGCTCGAGCTCCGCGATCCGGGCGCGGAGGTCCTCGGCACGGCTCTCGACCCGCGGCGCGGTGATCCGGCGCACGACGCCCTTCCCGAGCGCCACGACCTTGGACTCGTCGGGGTCCCGGGCGAGCGTGGTGCGGGCCGCGTCGCGCTCCCGGGTGCGCTCCCGCACGAGGACGAGCAGCCGGACGATCGTCTCGACCGCGGTCTCGAGCAGCTCGCCGTCGCTGGCCTCCCCGGGCGTCCGCGCCTCGGGGCGGGTGGCGCGCAGGTCCTCGAGGTCGCCGCGCACGTCGTACCCGGCCTCGGCGATCGCCCCGACGGCCGCGTCGGCACGCTGGGTGGCGTCGGCGTACTGCGCGTCGGTCAGGCCGATCGGCTCGCGCCCCAGCTGGGCGAGGATGCCGTGCGCGAGGGTGTCGCGCAGCCACACCGCCTGCTCGCGGTTGCCGGTGATCGGCTCGCGGACCCGCTCGTTGACCCGGCGCAGCAGCTCGGCGGCGACCAGCCCCATCGACTCGTTGGCCCGCTCGACGTCGAGCCGCAGCCCGGCCGGGTCGATCGCGCAGGCGGCGGCGAAGCGGCGCCACAGCTCGTGCTCGTCGCCGGGGGTCGTCGGGACGGTCACCACGTGCACACGCTCGGGCGGCAGCTCGGCGCCCCAGCGGGCGGCGACGCCGGCGGGGTCCATCGTGCGCCAGCCCCACTCGGCGCGGACGCCGGCGGACTCCGGGCGCGGCCGCCACTTCTCCAGCGGGGTCGTGAGCGCGAACTTCAGGCGCTCCTGCCACGCCGACGGCACCGCGCGGCCGAGGTCGCGGGCGGTGATCACCACGTGCACCTCGATGCCGTCGAGGTCGCGCAGCACCCGGGCCACCTGGTCGGCCGAGGCCCCGGCGAACAGCTCGTAGGACAGGATCGCCACCGGTCCCCGCCAGCCGCGGACCTGGGCGACCAGGCGGTCCCAGGCGGTCGACGCGCGGGCGGGCAGCGAGTCGAGCCGCGGGTCCTCGCGCACCACCATCGCGGCGTGGATGCGGTCGAGGTGGGTGTCCCCGACCACGAGGATCCCGGCGTCGGCCAGGGGTCCCCGGTTGGCCTCCAGGATCCGCTGCAGGTACGTCGTGCCGGACTTCGGCGCTCCGACGTGCAGGTAGACGCGCTCGGTCACTGGTCCTCCCTGGTGGGCCACTCGACGATCATCCTCCAGCGTGCCGGCGCTCCCCCGGCGACCGCGGCCGCCGCGTCGAGGAACCCCTCGCGGTGCACGACCCGGCCGCCGGTGCGCACGGCCCGCCCCTCGAGCACGCGCGGGTCGACCGGACGCAGCCGGCCGCCGCCGCGCTCGGCGCGCTGCTCGGCGGCGTCGGCGCGGGAGAGCGCCTGGCCCTCGAGGTACGCCGTGCCGCCGTCGCGCATCGTCATCGACGCGAAGCGCCAGAAGTTCTCCAGGCCGTCGGGCTCGAGGGCCTCGAGCAGGTCGCGGGCGTAGAGCGCCTGGCGGGAGCGTCGCCGGGCGACCAGCGCGCCGCGGGTGAGCACGTCGCGCAGGTCGTAGAGGTTGAGGTGGTCGAACTCCGCCGGCAGCTCCTCGCGGCGCGCGCGGCGGGCCGGGGCCCGCAGGCTCTGGCGGGCGTAGTCGAGGGCCAGCACGGACAGGCCGCGCTCGGCCAGGCGCAGGGCGTCCTCGCCGGTGCCGGCGCCGAGCTCGACGACGCGCAGGTCCGGCTCCTGCGCCAGGCGGTCCACGAGGTGGTCGGCGACCCAGTCGGCGGTGGCCGAGGGCCCGTGCAGGTCGTCCTGGACCAGGTCGGAGAGGTAGCGCTCCCAGTCCCGGCGCTGCCGCATGAGGGAGGAGAACCACCCGTCGAAGCGCTCGGTGACCTCCGGCCCCGGCTCGTGGCGGAAGGAGGGGTCCGGGACGCGCCAGCCCTCGCCGTACGACACGGCGAGCATGGCGTCGGGGTCGGCCGGCGCCGGCAGCATCCGGCCCTCGAAGGACAGCTCGGTGAGCGGGAGGATCGCCTCGCGCGGCACCCGCTGGCGCACGGTGGCGGTCTCGTGGAGCAGGTCGCCGACGTAGAAGCAGGTGTAGACGTCGATGCTCGACATGCCGCCGTCGGGCGAGGTGAAGAGCACGGTGATGAACGCCGCGGACTTGTGCAGCACCCGCAGGTCGTGGCGGCGCAGCGCGCGGGCGATGTCCCACAGCTCGACCGCCATCTCCGCGGGCGTGGTCTTCTCCGAGAGGTAGGCGAGGTCGACGTCCGAGTCATGCCCGATGACCGCGCCCTCGCGGGCGGCGCCGAGCAGCGTGCCGAACGCGATCCAGCCGCGGACGCCGCACTCGGCCTCCATGACGTCGAGGATCCGCTCGGTCATGTCGACCATCTGCTCGATGACGCGGGTGTCGCGCCCGGAGAAGGGGCGCTGCAGCAGCCCCCACTTGTCGATCATGACCGGGATGCCGTCCTTGTCGACGAAGCGCACCCGGCCCTCGCCGCTGCCGAACGACACGTCCCCGGCGTACACCTCGGTGTCCCCGGAGACGACCCGCACGTGGGAGACGCCGTCGAGCCAGCGGGTCATCCGCTTGGGCCACGGCACGAGGGAGGAGCCCGCCTCGGCGGTGAACGACCAGGCGTGGTGGCCGTCGAAGAGCACGTCCCCGGACCCGGCGAACCCGGCGGGCAGGTGCACCCCGGCGTCGTCGACGCGCGGGCGCGCGTCCGTGCCGTCGTCCACCACGAGGGGTGAGGCTACGGCACCGTGACCTGGGTCGTGATGACCGCGTGGTCGGTGATCCGTCGTACCGCGGGACCGGTGTCCATCCGGAACCCGGAGAACTGCACGTCGGGCGTGCCGAAGATCCAGTCCACCCGCATCGGGCGCGGCGGGCGGCAGGCGCCGCTGTGGGAGCCGCCGTTCGCCGCCTGCATGCCGGCCTGGCCGGTGAACCGGCAGAACGCGTCCTCGTGCTCGTTGAAGTCACCCAGGATGAAGACCGGGATGCCGTCCTTCCTCAGGGTGTTGACCGCCGCGACCTCGATCTGCTCGGCCTTGTCCCGCTCGTCCTCGCGGCCCTGCGCGTCCTTGGGCGAGTTGTGGATGTTCAGCACGTAGACCTCCCGACCGGTCGCGACGTGCTGGAGCCGGACGATCGGCTGCGGACGGGTGCCGCCCATGAACGGCACGGTGATGGAGTCCTGGTAGGTCGGGGTCCACACCGAGGAGTCCCACATCAGCGACTGCGGTACGCCCGTCCCGCCCAGCGCGGTGCCGGGCCAGAACGCGAACCGGCCGTCGGTGGCGCGGCCCAGGGCGGCCAGCTGGTCGGCCTGGAGCTCCTGCAGGCCCACGATGCTCGAGCCGTACGACGCCACGAGGGCGGCCGCCCACTCGGTGCGGACCCGTCCTGGGGCGTACTCCGCGGCGGCGCCGCCGGGAGCCGTGTGCTGGCTGCCCAGGATGTTGAAGGTGGTCAGCGTGAAGGAGTACGGCTGCGCGGTGACCAGGTCCTGCACCCGGTTGCGCAGGCGGCCGGCACCGCTGGGCAGCGCTTGCGGGGCGACCTCGCCGCGGTCGAGGAGCGCGGCGTCGGCGACCTCCTGCGGGCTCATCGTCTCCAGCTCCGCGGCCGTGGGCGTGCTCGGCTCCGCTGCGGCCGGTGCCCCGGGAGCCGGGTCGGCGCCCCCGCCGGCACCGCGGGTGAGCAGGTTGGCGCCGACGACGACCAGGACGATCGCGACGACGGCACCGACCGTGGCGAGCGCTGCCCGCCGCTCGCTGCCCTGCTCCTCGGGTGGCCTGCTCACGGGAGTCCCTCCGGCAGCGGTTGGTCGGTGGTGGAGCCGTCGCCCACCTGGCCCACCTCGTTGTTGCCCCAGCAGGCGGTCGCCCCGGTGTCGAGGCCTCCGCACGCGTGGAACCAGCCGGCGTCCAGGGAGAGCCAGGGGCGCTCGCCGGCGACCAGCGTCGGCACCGTCCGGTCCTTGCGGGACCCGTCGCCGACCTGCCCGTAGCGACCGCTCCCCCAGCACCAGGCACTGCCGGTGTTGTCGACGCCGCACGTGGTGGCGTCGCCGGTCGTGATGCTAGTCCAGATCCGCCCGCCGGAGACGGCCTTCGGTGCACGCCGCAGCGTGCGCCCGCCGTCGCCGAGCTGGCCGCGGTCGTTGAGCCCCCAGCACGACGCCTCCCCGCCGACGGTCGTGCCGCAGGTGTGGGCCCAGCCGGCGTCGATCGACGCCCAGGTGGTGCCGGTGCCGACCTGCACCGGGGAGGGCTGCGGGTCGGCGTCGGTGTTGCCCAGCTGGCCGAAGGTGTTCTGGCCCCAGCACCAGGCCGTGCCGCTGGTCCGGGTCGCGCAGGTGAAGAAGCCGCCCGCGCTCACGTCCGCCCAGCCGGTGTCCTTGCCGACCCGGGTCGGGCGGCCCCGGTGGGAGAAGGTGCCGTCCCCGAGCTGGCCGCGGAGGTTCTGCCCCCAGCACCACAGGCTGCCGTTGCCGCGCGTGCCGCAGGTGTGGAACCAGCTGGTGCTCACCGAGGTCCAGGTCGCGTTGGCGCCGACCTGCACCGGCGTGCGGCGTGCCTCGCCGCGCCCGACGCCGAGCTGCCCGAAGTTGTCCAGCCCCCAGCACCACAGGGTGCCGTCGGTGCGCACCCCGCAGGTCGTGGCACCGCTGGTGCTGATCGTCGACCAGTCACCGCCGCCGGCCACGGCGACGGGCCGGGCGCGGTTCGCGGTCGTGCCGTCGCCGAGCTGGCCGAAGCTGTTGCGGCCCCAGCACCAGGCGCTGCCGCCGTCGCGGACCTGGCAGGAGACCTGGCCGCCGGCACTGACCGACGCGGGCCCCGCGGGGACCGTCAGCACGACCACGCCGGTCGCGCCGGCGGTCGCGGGGCTGGTGCCGCGCACGACGTAGGAGATGTTCCAGGTGCCCGGCTCGGTCGGTGTGCCCGCGAGCAGGCCGGAGGCGTCGAGCGTCAGCCCCGGCGGGAGGTTGCGCGGCTCCTGCCAGACCACCCCGCGGGTGGCCGAGGTGGACGCGGCGAGCCGCAGGCTGAACGGCTGGCGCACCGGCGCCGTCGCCACCTGCACCTCGGGGCGCGGCACGGGACGCAGCCGGGCGCTCGCCACGAGACCGGCCGCGACCCGGCGCAGGACGGCTGCGCCGGCGCCGTACGCGTAGGAGCGGTTCTTCTGCAGGGCCTTGGTGGTGGCGATGTTCCGCGGGTCGCAGACCAGGTCGCCGGCGGTGCACACGCTCCAGGCGGCGTACGTCGCGGAGCGGGCCGGCACGTCGCGCACCCGGCCGAGCCGGCGTGCCGCGACACCGCTGCTCCGGCCCGCGGCCGCGGGGGCACCCAGGCGGGTGGCCGCGGTACGGGGCCGCCGGTCGGGGTCGGCGACCAGCGCGGCGCCGACGACGTCGAGGAGGCCGTCGGGGCGGGAGGCGAGCGTCGTGAGGGCCCGGTGGGCGACGGCGGCGCCCTGCGCGTGGCCGGCCAGCACGACCTGCTGGTCGGGGCAGTCGAACGCGTGCTGGTCGAGCAGGGCGAGCATCCGCTGCGTCGCCGTGTCGACCGGGCGCATCCAGGTCCGTGCCCGCGCGACCGTGACGCTGCGCAGCGCCTTGCGCCGGTCCGGGCGCTTCCCCAGGAGGTCGGCGGTCGGCCGCGACGCCATCGGCACGCGCACCTGCTCCACGCTGCGGTCGGCCCGCCGGGCGAGCCGGGTCAGCCTCGCCGCGAAGGCGCCGACCGTGCGGCCGTACGTCGCGCCACCGCTGGGCGCCTCGCCGGCGCCGTCCACGCCGAGCAGCAGCAGGTCGGCGCACTCGTCGACGGTCGCGGCGGTCGCGGCGCCCAGGACGACGCGGCCGCGGTCCTCACCGGGGCCGGGCTCGGAGCCGGTGTGCAGGAGCGCCGCGACCACCGCCACCGAGACGAGCGCGGCGGCGACCAGCAGGAGGGCCTGGCTGCCCCGACGTCGCACGGGGACACGGTAGGCGGCGACGCCGCTCCGCCACGGGAGCCGCGCCGCCGCCTGGGGACCGCGAGGGTCAGTTGACCTGGATGCCCGCGTAGGGGTTGCCGCCGCGCGCCACGAGGGAGCGGCGGGCGAGGAGCGAGCGGGTCTCCATCTGGTCCTGCACCACCGGGTTGTTGGAGTACTTCGGCGGGTGCGCGTAGAGATAGTCGACCCAGTCGGCGTAGTGCTTGCGCACGCCGCCGTCGAAGATCCGCATGACGATCTCGTCGCTGGCCAGCGCGACGCTGGTCCAGTTGGCCGAGCCGTTCCAGGTGACCTGGGCGGCGGTGTTGCCGCGGTAGTGCCCGCTGACCGCCATCGTCTTCATGTGCAGGTAGCGGTCGTAGACCCCGTCGAGGTTGAAGTCCTGGGCGATCTGCTTGATCGGGACCGGGCCGCGGCTGGTGTTGCGGAGGATCTGCAGCACGTTGTTGCCGAAGACGGCGTAGACGATCTTGATGTCGCAGCCGCGCTGCCACATCGTCCGCAGCCGCTCGGCGATGGCCTTGCCGCGGTCGCCGTGCATGGAGGTCTGGGCGATGCGGATCTTCGTCCGGCCGTTGGTCCCGGTCCCGCCGGTGGCGCCGGCGCAGACGATGTCGTCGAGGTCGCGCAGCAGCGGGTCGGCCTCGGTGCCCTTGCCCCGGTAGGGGTAGAAGTACGAGGTGTACTTGCCGTGCTCGTGGGACTCGTAGGCCTGCTTGACCGGCTTGTCCCGGCGCATCTGGTCGAAGACGTGCTCGAACTCGCCGTAGATGCCGGCCTTGCCGGTGATCGTGTAGACGTCGTTCCACTGGCCGTACGCCGCGAGGTCGGTGGCGTTGTTCGAGCCGTAGATCACGACGTTCTTGGCCTTGCCGGCCTTGCTGAACAGGAAGAACTTGGTGTGCGCGATGCCGCCGCGGTTGCGGCACGAGCTCACGCACTTGCGCACGTCGCTCCTCATGGCCGCCGAGCGGTTGGCCTCGTTCTTCTTGAACGCGGCCTGCATCCGGTTGACGCCCTCGTTGACGTTGCTCTTGTTGGCGTTGAGCCGGTCCATGACGACCCGGACCGACACGCCGCGGCGGTGGGCCGCGATGAGGGCGTTGGCGATGTCGTCGCTGCGGACGTTCCAGCTCGCGACCCGGATCTTCTCCTGGCCCGGGACGCTCTGGATGGTGCGGAGCAGGTGGCCGATGATCCGGCGGCGGGCCGCGGCGTCACCGAGGGGGTTGTTGACCCGGACCCCCTGGTCGGGGGTGTAGCGCAGCGGCGCCGGCTTGGGCTTCGCCGCGGGCGCGGCGGCCGTCGCGGCGCGCGCCCGGTCGGGCGCGGCGCTGGCGGAGGTGGGCAGGGCACCGAGCAGGCCGGCGACCAGCAGCAGGCTGGTCGTCAGCACGGTCGCGGCGGAGAGACGACGCACGCGGGTTCACACTCCGGGGATCGAGGAGACGGACGACGGGTGGCGACGATGACCGTCCCGCTCCCGTTCCGGCAGGCTACCCCGCGGCTCGGTCAGCCACCGCACTTGCGCAGGGCGTCCTTGTACGCGGCGTCCTGGAGCAGGCCGCCCTCCGCCTCGCCGATGCGGCCGCCCGGGACGGCCCAGAAGCGGTCGTCGTAGGTGATGAGCGGCTTGCCGAACTCGCAGTAGCGACCGTCGGCCTTCACGCGCTGCCCGTCGGACCAGCACTCCTGGTAGCCGCCGGGGAGCTGCTCGCCCGCGACCCAGACCTCCGCGCAGTCCGGACCGTCGGCGGCCGGCGCGCTGGGGGTGCTCGAGCCGCTCGCGGAGGCACCCGAGCCGGTCGGGGCCGAGGGATCGGTGGCCGTCGCGCCCTCGTCCCCGCCGCAGCCGGCGAGGAGGGCGCCGGTCAGCACCAGCGGCGCGAGCAGGGCTGCGGTCCTCCGTCGGGTCATCCCCGCACCCTACGCCGCAGCAGGCCCCGCCGGCGGGGAGCGGCGCCGGCCTGCGCCAAGAGCCCGGCGGCGACGGCCGCGGGGTCCACGCCCGCCGGCACGGGGGCGTCCGGGTCGGGGTCGTCGGGCCCGCCGACGACCGGCCGCAGCCCGGCGGGATCGCCGTGCACCGGGTGGGCGCTCCGCGCGAGGTCGGCGGTCCAGCGGCCGGTCGCCTCCTCGAGCAGGCCGGCGAGCCGGTACGGCGTCCGCGGCCGGTCCGCGGCGCCGCGGCCGTCCGCGGCGAGCACGCCCTCGGCGTACTCCCGCTTGACCACGCGCAGGTAGGTGTCGCGGTCGAGCCGGCCGGCCAGCTCGCGGTTGACCGCGCGCAGCAGCGCGACCTCCGAGCGGCCGAGCGAGGGGTTGGCCACGGGCACGGCGTCCGCGTCCACGAGGCCGGGGTCGATCCGCGCGGCCGCGGCGAACCGCCGCCACAGCTCGGCGGGCGCGGCGCCCGGCTCGGGGCAGACGACGAGGTGCACGCGGGAGGCGGGGACGGCGGTGGACCAGCGCTCGAGCGCCCAGCCCCAGTCCTGGGCATGCCAGAAGTGCGGGCGCCGCCCGCCGGCGTCCGGCCCGGCGTCGCGGCCGGTGTCGGCCCGCAGCTCGCCGGCCTCGAGCTCGGCGAAGGAGCGGGTGTCGCCGAGCTTGACCTCCTCCTGCCAGTGCGCGGTGGCCTGGCGGCCCAGGTCGCGGGCCGTGACCACGACGTCGACCTCCACCCCGGCCAGCGGCGCGAGCGCGGCCGCGACCTGCTCGGGGGTGGCGCCGGCGAGCACCTCGTGGCCGAGGAGGACCGGCCCGTCGTGGGCGCGGGCGCGATCGCAGAGGGCGGCCCAGGTTCCGGCCACCTGCTGCTCGGCGAGGCCGAACTTGGCGGCGGAGCCGCGCAGCTCGACCGCCGCCTGGAACATCGCGCCGGGCCGTAGGAACGGGTGGAGCACGCCGCCGGCGCGCAGGGCGTCGCGCTGGGTCGCGAGCAGCGACTGGAGGTACGTCGTACCGGTCTTGGGCAACCCGACGTGGAGGACGACGCGCACGGAGCGCATCCTCCCACCGCGCGCCGCCGGGCGCCCGCGCCCTCGGCGAGCCACTAACCTCGCCTCGTGAGCACCACCCCCGCGCGCGTCTACGCAGCCCGACTCGTCGGGCTGCCGATCTTCGACCCGCAGGGCGACCAGGTGGCCAAGGTGCGCGACCTGGTGGCGGCCGTCCGCTCGGAGGTCAACCAGCCGCGGGTCCTCGGCATGGTGGCCGAGGTGTTCGGGCGGCGGCGGATCTTCGTGCCGATGACGCGGGTCACCCACATCGACGCCGGGCAGGTCTACACGACCGGCCTGCTGAACATGCGGCGCTTCGAGCAGCGCTCCACCGAGACGCTCGTGATCGGCGAGATGCTCGACCGCGAGGTCACCATCCCCTCCAGCGGCGTGCGCGGCACCGTCTACGACGTCGCGATGGAGCAGGCGCGCAACCGCGACTGGGTGCTGAGCCGCGTCGCGGTGCAGGAGCCGTCCAAGGGGCTGCGCCGCCGCGGCCAGACCCACGTGGTCGAGTGGCGCGACGTCCTCGGGCTGACCCGCCGCGAGGAGACGCAGGGGGCCACCCACCTGGTGCACGCGCTCAACGAGATGCGCCCGGCCGACGCGGCGAGCATGATCCACGACCTGCCCAAGGAGCGGCGCACGGCCGTGGTGGCCGCGCTGGACGACGAGCGCCTGGCCGACGTCCTCGAGGAGCTGCCGGAGGAGGACCAGGTCGAGATCCTCAGCGACCTCGACTCCGAGCGCGCCGCCGACGTCCTGGAGGAGATGTCGGCCGACGACGCGGCCGACCTGATCGCCGACCTCTCCCCCGAGACCGCCGAGGTGCTGCTGGACCTGATGGAGCCGGCCGAGGCCGAGGACGTGCGCCGCCTGATGTCGTACGTCGAGAACACCGCCGGCGCGATGATGACGCCCGAGCCGGTGATCCTCGGCCCGGACGCGACCATCGCGGACGCGCTGGCGCACGTGCGCAACCCCGAGCTGACCCCGGCCCTGGCCGCGCTGGTCTACGTCTGCCGCCAGCCGCTGGAGACCCCGACCGGCCGGTTCCTCGGCGTCGCCCACATCCAGCGGCTGCTGCGCGAGCCGCCCTCGACGCTGGTCGCCGGCGCCCTCGACGACTCGATGGAGAACCTCAAGCCCGAGGCCACCATCGACCAGGTCGCGGCGCACCTGGCGACGTACAACCTCGTCGCGGCGCCGGTCGTCGACGAGAACGGCCACCTGCTCGGCGCCGTCACGGTCGACGACCTGCTCGACCACATGCTGCCGGAGGGCTGGCGGGACCGGGCGGTGCGCCGTGCCTGAGCAGCGCGCCACCAGCCGGCTGGACACGCCCCGCGAGGTCCGGCGCCGCTCCTTCTTCACCCGGCGCCCGTCGTACGACGCGGACACGTTCGGGGTCTTCGCCGAGCAGTTCGCCCGGTTCATGGGCACCGCCCGGTTCCTCATCTACATGACGGGGTTCGTGATCGCGTGGGTGCTGTGGAACAGCCTGGCGCCCGAGGACTGGCGCTACGACCCCTACGCCTTCATCTTCCTGACGCTGATGCTCAGCCTCCAGGCGTCGTACGCCGCACCGCTGATCCTGCTGGCCCAGAACCGGCAGGAGCAGCGCGACAAGGTGATCGCCGAGCAGGACCGCCAGGCCAACGCCCGCGCGCACGCCGACATGGAGTTCCTCGCCCGCGAGGTCGCCTCGCTGCGGATGTCGGTCGGCGAGATGGCCACCCGCGACTTCCTGCGCTCGGAGCTGCGGGCGCTGCTCCAGGAGCTCGACGAGCGGGCCGAGGCGGGGGCGCTGGACCGTGCCGACGAGCACGCCGACCGGCGCCAGGCGCGTGAGGCTCGTCCCACCCCTGCTCCGGATGACGGGTCCGGCACACCCGCGACCTAGACTCGGACATCATGAGCACCGGGCTTGTCGACAAGGTCAACGCAGCTCTCGCGACGGTCAACGACCCCGAGATCAAGCGGCCGATCACCGAGCTGGGCATGGTCGACTCCGTCGAGGTCGACGGCGCGGGCCTCGCCCGGGTCCACGTCCTCCTCACGGTCGCCGGCTGCCCGCTGAAGGACACCATCAACCGCGACGTCACCGCCGCGGTCGGCCAGGTCCCCGGGATCACCGGCGTGGACCTCTCCCTGGGCGTCATGACGCCCGAGCAGCGCGCCGGCCTCAAGGACGTCCTCAGCGACGGCAAGGCGCAGCGCGAGATCCCCTTCGCCCAGCCCGGCAACCTCACCAAGGTCTTCGCGATCGCCAGCGGCAAGGGCGGCGTCGGCAAGTCCTCAGTGACCGTGAACCTGGCGCTGGCCATGGCCGGCCAGGGCATGAAGGTCGGCATCGTCGACGCCGACATCTACGGCCACTCGGTGCCGGCGATGCTGGGCGTCGCGGACTCGCGACCGACCCAGGTCGAGGACCTGATCATGCCGGTCCCCACCGCCAGCGGCGTCTCGGTCATCTCCATCGGGATGCTCAAGCCGCGCCGCGACCAGGTCGTCGCCTGGCGTGGCCCGATGCTGGACCGCGCCCTGGTCCAGATGCTCGCCGACGTCTACTGGGGCGACCTCGACGTCCTCCTGCTCGACCTGCCGCCGGGCACCGGCGACGTGGCCATCTCGCTGGGCCAGCACCTGCCCGGCGCTGAGGTGGTCGTCGTGACGACCCCGCAGGAGGCCGCCGCCGAGGTCGCCGAGCGCGCCGGCACGATGGCCTCGATGATGCACCAGCGCGTCGTGGGCGTCGTCGAGAACATGAGCTACCTCCCCTGCCCGCACTGCACCCCCGAGGGCAAGGAGCACCGCCTCGAGGTGTTCGGCGCCGGCGGTGGCGACCGGGTGGCCGAGACGCTGTCGTCCCGCTTCGGGTACGACGTGCCCGTGCTGGGCCGGATCCCGCTCGACATCTCGCTGCGCGAGGGCGGTGACGTCGGCAAGCCGATCGTCGAGGCGGACCCGACCGCCCCGGCCGCGCGTCAGCTGCTCCAGGTGGCCTCGACGCTCTCCGGCCGCGGCCGCGGCCTGGCCGGCATGCAGCTGGGGCTCACGCCTGCCGCTAGGTTCTGACCTGTGTTCGGGGTCGGGCTGCCGGAGTTCGCGGTCATCGCGTTCGTCGCTGTGCTCGTGTTCGGCCCCGACCGGCTGCCCGACCTGGCCAAGCAGGCCGGTCAGTTCCTCCGCAAGGCCAAGCAGTTCGCCAACTCCGCGCGTGACGAGCTGCGCAGCGAGCTCGGCCCGGAGTACGCCGACCTCGAGCTGCGCGACCTCGACCCCCGCGCGATCGTGCGCAAGCACGTGATGGAGGCGATGGCCGACGCCGAGGAGGAGGCCGCCCGTCCCAAGCGCCGCGGCCTGCGCCCGCTGGTCGACGGCGAGGTCCCGCCGTACGACGTCGACGCCACCTGACCCCTCCCGGATCAGTCCTCGCGGCTCTGGACCGCGGCGACCGCGGCCGTCGCCACCAGGACCGCGCGCCCGGACGCGCCGGTGCGCACCTCGACGAAGTCGGCGCCGACCCGGCCCAGGGTGCCGTCGTGGCCGGACCCGTCGACCACGCGCACCACGCACCGCTCCCCCGCGTCGGCGAGGCGGCGCAGCGCCGAGGTGATCCCGAGCCGGGACGTGACGGGCCACGCCACCTCCGGGACCGACCGCGCCGAGGCCCCGTGGACCGCGGTCACGGCCGGCAGGTGGACCACCCAGTCCTGGGCGGGTGCCCGCAGGTGGCACCAGCCGGTGCCCACGCGCTCGAGCGTCCCGGCGAGCAGGCCCGCGCCGCGCACCTCGAGGGCGAGGTCGGTGTCGAGGGAGGCGACGAGCCGCGAGGCGAGCGTCACCTGCTGGTACTCCGCCCGGCTGCGGTCGGCCAGCTCGGCGGCGCGCTCGAGGTCGTACGCCGCCTCCGCCTGCTGCTCCAGGTCGTCGAGGACGGCGAACAGCTCGCGCTCCCAGCCCATGCCGGCGCACGTTAGCCGCCCTGCGCACCCGGCGGGCGGAACCGTCCCCTGGGCGCGGGCCGCACGGGCACGCACACACACCGGCGACGCGGCCCCGGAGCCGGGTCCCCGCGCGCGGGCGGAGCGGTGAGCACGGTCACGCGCCACCCGCAGAGGGCTGACCTGCACCGATGCCGGGTACCGGGTCGACACGGCGCTCACCGCGCCTTTCCCCCGCACGGCATTCCCTGCATCGAAGGAGACACCCATGGAGATCGTGGGCATCATCATCGCCGGTCTGATCATCGGCCTGCTCGGCAAGCTCGTCGCCCCCGGCGACAAGGACAACATCCCGCTGTGGCTCACGGTGCTCTGCGGCATCGGCGGCGTCCTGATCGGCCTGGGCGTCTACCAGGCCTTCGGCGGCAACGGCTCCAACGGCATCGACTGGACCCGCTGGATCGTCTCCATCGCGATCGCCGCGGTGCTCGTGGTCCTGGCCTCGACGCTGACCGGTCGCAACAAGACGCACGGCCGCGCCGCGCACCGCTGACCCAGCGCTGCACGAGCAGCACGCACCACGCCGGAGGCGTGGTCACCCCCGGGCTAGTGCTCGGGGCGTGACCACGCCTCCGTCTGCGTGAGGCGGAAGAGGTAGGCCAGCGCCGGCAGCACGATCACCGCCGCGAGGCCCACCGCCACCAGCAGCGCCTGCAGCGTCGCGTCCGCGCCGGCCGCCTCGGCGATGGTGAGCTGGTCGACCAGGATCCACGGGTACTGTCCGACGCCCCAGCCGGAGACCACCGCGGCGACCGCGACGACGGCCGTCACGCGCGCCAGGCCGAACCTGCGGCGCGCCAGCAGCACCAGCGTCGCGATCCCGGCGAGCGCCGAGGCCACTACCAGCGGCGCCGCCTGGGTCTCCAGGCCGTCGGCCAGCGTCGGCGCGTCCCGCTCGAGCGGCACGAGCGCCGCGAGCACCACCGCCCCGGTGACCACGCCGACCCCGATCGTGCGGCGCCGCAGCTGCTCGGCGAGCCGCTCGTGCCCGCCGCGGGCGGCGTCGGAGCACAGGAAGCACCCGGCCAGGAAGGCGCAGGTGCCGATCGCGATCACCCCGCCGAACGCCGAGGTGGGGTTGAGCCAGGAGCTCCACAGGTCGCCGCGCCCCTCGGCCGGCACCCGCCCCGAGGCGATCCCCCCGGCCACGGCCCCCAGGAAGAACGGCGTCACCAGCGAGGAGGTCGCGAAGACCGCGCCGAACAGCCGCGCCTGCGCCAGGGACGCGGCGTACTTGCGGAAGGCGAAGCTGGCGCCGCGCAGGACGATGCCGAGCAGCGCGAGCAGCATCGGCAGGATCAGGGTGTTCATGGCGGCGGCGAAGGACTCCGGGAACGCCGTCCACCACGTCACCAGCACGTAGATCAGCCACACGTGGTTGGCCTCCCACACCGGGCCGATGCTGTGGTCGACCAGCGTCCGCAGCTCCGCCCCGCGACGGCTGCCGCCGGCCGTCAGGTCGTAGAAGCCCGACCCGAAGTCGGCTCCGGCGAACACGGCGTACGCCAGCACGCCGACGAACAGCGCCGCGGCGACGGCCACCTCGAGCATCAGTGCACCGCCCCCGCGGTCGGCGTGCCCGAGTCCTCGGAGCCGGGCGGGTCGGGGGCGTAGGGGCTCGGCAGGTCGTCCTCGCCGGCCCGCCAGCGCCGCGCCATCGAGCGCAGCACGACGACCGCGCCGGTGGTCATCGCGACGTACACCACCGCCGTCGCGCCGAGCAGCCACCACAGCCCCGAGTTGTCCCCCGCGGCCTCGGGCGTGCGCATGAAGCCCTGCACGATCCACGGCTGGCGGCCCACCTCGGTGGCGATCCAGCCGGCCTCCATGGCGACCACCGCCAGGACGCCGCCGGTCGCGGCGAACCGGAGGAACCACCGGTTGTCGAGGAGGTCGCGCCCGCGCCAGCGGGCCACCCAGTAGGCGACGGCCGCCAGCGCGAGCAGGGTCCCGATCGCGACCATGACCTGGAAGGCCCAGTGGGTGAGGTTGACCGGCGGGTGGGTGTCGGCCGGGAAGGCGTCGAGCCCGACGACGGGCTCGGTGAGGGAGTTCCGGGCGATGATCGACCCGAGGTAGGGGATGTCGATGGCCCACTTCACCTCGCCGTCGACGAGGAACCCGCCGAGCCGCAGCGGAGAGGGGCTCTCGGTCTCGGTCGCCAGCTCGAAGGCCGCGAGCTTCGCCGGCTGCCACTCCGCCAGCCGACCGCCGAGCAGGTGGCCCACGACCGGCTGGACGACCGCCGAGACGCTCGCGAAGGCGAACGCCACGGTGAAGCCCAGGCGGTGGCGCCGGTCGCGACGGCCGCGGAGCATGCCCACGGCGTAGACCGCGGCGATGGCGAAGCCGGCGACCATGTACGCCGCCACCCACATGTGCAGGAACTGCCAGAAGCCCGCGGGGTTGAACAGCACCGCCCACGGCTCGATGTCGGTGACCTCGCCGTCGACGACGCGGAAGCCGGTGGGGACGTTCATCCAGGCGTTGACCGCGATCACGCAGTAGGTGCCGACCACGCCGGTCACCGCCATCGGCAGGATCATCAGCAGGTGCTGCTTGGCCGGCATCCGGCCCCAGCCGTAGAGGTAGATGCCGAGGAAGATCGCCTCGAGGAAGAACGCCAGGCCCTCGAAGGCGAACGGGAGGCCGAGCACGTCGCCGTAGGTCCCCATCAGGCCGGGCCAGAGCAGGCCCATCTCGAAGCTCAGCACGGTGCCGGAGACCGCGCCGATGGCGAAGAGCACCGCCGACACCTTCGCCCAGCGCTGGGCGAGGGTCAGCGCGTCCTGGTCGCCCCGGCGCAGGCCGATCAGGTGCATCGTGAAGATGATCGCCGGGAAGGCGACGCCGAAGCAGGCCAGGATGATGTGCCAACCCAGCGAGAGCGCCATCTGCTGGCGGGCGGGCAGGAGCCCGGCGGGGTCGGAAGGCTCGGCCGCGAGGGTCGTCAGCGCGTCGGGCAGGGACTGGAGCACGTCGATGGGCACCACACCTCGACGGTAGGCCGGGAGCGCCGGGGAGCGAAGACTTTGTGAATGTTTTCACGAAGTCCTTCGGCGGGGGCCGAGCGACAGGCCCACGATCGCCGGAACGTGATTTCGGGGGCAGGAGTGACGGATGATGTCCGGGTGACGACGACCCGACGCCGCCCGCTCCTCCTGGCCCTCGCCGGGGGAACCGCAGCCGTCGCCGGCATCGGCACGGCAGCCCGCACCGGGCTGATCGGAGGAGGCGGTGACGACGGGCCGCGCGGCGGCCGGTTGGAGCTGAGCGCCGGCAACATGGGCGTGGAGTCCCTCACGCTGCCGCTGGACGACGAGGTGCTGGTCGAGGGAGCACCGGGCACCTCCCCGACCCCCGGCGCGCCCACGGCCCGCCGCGGCACCGGCAAGCTGGCGACCACGACGTACTCGATGGTCGGCTTCACCTGGACCCGGGGGGCGACCGAGCCGACCCTCGAGCTGAGCGTGCGACGCGGGTCCGCCTGGCAGCCCTGGGCGCGCGCCCCGCAGTCGCACGAGTCCCCGGACCCCGGGACCGGCGAGGTCGGCTCCACGGTCGGCAGCGACCTGGTCTGGGTGGGCCCGACCGACGGCATCCGCGTGCGGGTCGTCGGCGAGCGCCCGGCCGACCTCGCGCTCGTGCTGCTCCACCCGACCCCGCTCCCCGGCGACGAGGCCGCGCTCGACGACGCCGACGACTCCGAGGTCCTGCCGCTCGGCCGCACCTCGGCCCGGGCCGCCGCCGGCGTCCCCCGACCCAACATCCGCAACCGCCAGGCCTGGGGCGCGAACGAGGACCTGCGCGACAAGCCGCCGTCGTACATCTCGACGATCCAGCAGGTGCACGTGCACCACACGGTCAACAGCAACACCTACGGCGAGGGCGAGGTGCCGGCGCTCATCCGCGGGATGTACGCGTACCACACCCAGAGCCTGGGCTGGTCCGACCTCGGCTACAACTTCCTCGTCGACCGCTTCGGCCGGGTCTGGACGGGTCGCGCCGGCGGGGCCTCGAAGAACGTCCGCGGCGCCCACACCCTCGGCTTCAACGCCACCTCGGCCGGCATCTCGGTCATCGGCAACTTCGACCAGGTCAAGCCGCCCCAGGCGGTCATCGACGCCATCGCCCGGGTCGCGGCCTGGAAGCTCGACCAGTACGGGCGCGACCCGCTGGGCAGGACCACCGTGCGCAGCGAGGGCAGCGACAAGTACGGCGCGGGGCGGTCGGTGACGCTGCCGGTCATCGACGGCCACCGCGACACCAACGACACCTCCTGCCCCGGCTCGAACCTCTACGCCGCGCTGCCCGCGATCCGGCAGAAGACGAAGAAGCGCATCGACAACTTCCGCGGGCAGGGCTCCGCCGTCACGATCACGGCGCCGTTCACCAGGTCCGGCAAGGTCGTTTTCGGGACCAAGGTCGAGGTCCGGCCAGGGACGTGGACCCCCGCGGGGGCCACCCCCACCTACACCTGGCTGCGCGACGGCAAGCCCATCGGCGGCGCCCGCGGGTCGGACTACAACATCCGCCGGGCCGACATCGGCTCCCGGATCACCTGCCGCGTCGACGTCGCGGCCGAGGGCGCCGCCACCGCGTCGCAGACGGTCTCGTGGCCGGGGCGGGGTCGTGCCGCCACCTCGCTCACCGTCCGGGCCGCCGGCCGCAAGGGACGCGCGCTCATCACGGTGGTGGCCACGGCCGCCGGGCTCGCCGCCGGGCACCCGGCCACCGAGGTCGTCGTACGGGTCGCCGGGAGGACCCAGACGTTCAGGCTGAAGGACGGCCGCGCCTCCGGGCTCGTCCGCGACCTGCCCGCGGGCCGGCACGACGTCAGCGCGGTCGTCCGGTCCACGGCGACCTCCACCCGCGCCACGGCCAGCGACACGACGGTCGTCAAGCCCACCGGCTGAGCCGCCCGACGCACGCCGCAGGCGCACGCGGCAGACGCACGCGGCAGACGCACGCGGCAGACGCACGACCGCCCCGACCGCAGTGCGGTCGGGGCGGTCGTCGTAGGAGCTCCGTCAGCTGTCGGCGGTGCGCCGCGCGTGCACGTGCTGGGGGTTGAACGCCCACAGCGTGTAGGCGTCCAGCGACCGCAGCCACTCACGCGGCGATCCGAGGCTGATCCGAACGGGGGGCGGGATGAGCATGTCTCTCCAGAGGCAGTAGGTCTTCTCGTCCACCCGGCACAACGACCCACCGGGCGTCCGCATGCCCCGGCGTGCGCCCCGATCGCCGTGATGCCGCCCACGCGACCTGTGGACGGGCGGTTGACGCCTGCGGAAAATCGGCGTTGTGTGGTCCATGCGGACGCAAACGGACGCAAACGCAAGGATCGACGCACGAATGGATCTCGGGAAGGACCACACCACACGCGGCTCCGTGCCGCGCTGCCTCCTGGTGGAGGTCGCCGCGACAGCCGCCCTCACCGGGCTCGCCGCGCTGGCGGTCCCCGCCGCCGGGAGCGTCGCAGGCTCCTCGGAGCGCGCGTTCGACGACCTGCTGGTCGGCGCCTGCGCGGTGGTGGCGCTCGTGGCCGCCTCCTGGCTGTGGCTCGTGACGACCGCGGTCGTGGTCGAGGCCCTCCGGGGCGGCGGCCCCGGGTCGGGCGGCCGGGGCGTCCCGCGGGTCGTCCGCGCAGCGGTCCTGGGTGCCTGCGGCGTCGCCCTCGTGGTGCCGTGCGCACCGGCACTGGCCTCGGCGGACCAGCCGCACCCGCTGCACGGGCTGCCGATGCCGGACCGGGCCACCTCGACGGCCGCCTGGATCTCCGGCGCCCTCGCGCACCCGCAGCCCGCGGCGCGGACCCACGTCGTACGTCCCGGGGACACGCTGTGGGGCATCGCCGCGGCGGACGTCTCCCCCGCTGCCGCCCCCGCCGCGGTCACCCGGCGCTGGCACCGCCTCCACGACCTCAACCGGGCCGTCATCGGCGACGACCCGGACCTCATCCGACCCGGCCAGCGGCTGCTGCTGCCGCCGGCCGCTGACCGAGGAGACCGCTCATGACCACACCGCCCCTCGACGCCCAGCGCCGCAACGTCCTGCGCTTCCCGCGCCCGCCCGAGCCGACGAGCGTCCAGGGCACCCTGGCCCTCGACCTGAGCCCGCGGCTCGACCCGCCGCCGGCCCAGGGCCCCGACGGCGCCACGAGCGCCGGGGTGGTCCCGGTCGACCTCCGCCGCCGCAGGGGTCTCGAGCAGTGGTCGCGCCGGTTCGCCCAGGCCGCCGTCGAGATCGTCGGTGGCGACCGCCCGGTCAGCCAGCTGCTGCGGTGGACCTCACCGGAGGTGTACGCCGACCTCGACCGCCGCGCCTGCCTGGTCGCCCGCGCCGGCGGTCACCGCCCGGGCGCCGGCCGCGCACAGCCGGTCGGCCCCAAGGTGCTCAGCGTGCACAGCTGCTTCGTGTCCGCCGTCGTGGTCGAGACCAGCGTGCACGTGCGGTACGGCGAGCGCTCCCGCGCCCTCGCCGTCCGGTTCGAGGAGCGCGCCGGCAAGGGCACCCCGGCCCGCTGGGTCTGCACCGCTCTCGACTTCGCCTGAGTCGCCTGAGCAGGACCGGCCGAGGAACGAGGCCGGTCCGTCGCGAAGGCGGGTCGAGCGGGGCCCGCGAGCGAGGAACGAGCTCGCGACGGCCGGGTCGAGACCCGGTGAGGTGCGCAGGGCCTCGGGCCACAACACGGTCACGGGGCCTCGCCGACGCTCGTCGACGCGCGATGCCCGACCGACGGAAGCGCACGGACGGCGAACGCCGGCCGGTCCTGGGGGGACCGGCCGGCGTTCGTGGGTGCTGAGGCGCCTCAGCCGTTGACGCGCGCGGCGTGCCCGGTGGGGCCGCCCGGTGCGCCGTGGCACTGCTTGTACTTCTTGCCCGAGCCGCAGGGGCACTTGGTGTTGCGGCCGGTGCCGGCGAACTCGTCCTCGTCCTCCTGCTCGACCCGCGTGGCCACCTCGGCCTCGCCGTCGACGGTGGGGGCGGAGTAGGCCAGCTGCTGCGGGCGCTGCGGCGCGTCCAGGCCCTTGGCCCGGATCTGCGGCGCGTGCTCGACCGGGGCCGCGGCGGCGCCGTCGACCTGGCCGACCGGAGACTGCAGGCCCTCGGCGACCGACAGCGTGGGCGCCGGCTCCTCCTCGACCTGGACGTCGAGGTTGAACAGGAAGCCGACGGCCTCCTCCTTGATCCCGTCCATCATCGCGGCGAACATGTCGAAGCCCTCGCGCTGGTACTCCACCAGCGGGTCGCGCTGCGAGTAGGCCCGCAGGTAGATGCCCTCGCGCAGGTAGTCCATCTCGTACAGGTGCTCGCGCCACTTGCGGTCGAGCACCGAGAGCAGCACGCGGCGCTCGAGCTCGCGCATCACCTCCGCGCCGACCTCCGCCTCGCGATGGTCGTACGCCGCGTGCGCGTCCTCGCGGAGCAGCTTGACCAGGTCGTCGCGGTCCAGCGCGGACTTGCCGCCGGCCTCTTCGACGAGCTTCTCGTGGTCCAGCGAGACCGGCCACAGCTGGCCGAGGTCGGTCCAGAGCTGCTCGAGGTCCCACTCCTCGGCGAAGTCGACCAGCGAGCCGGCGACGTACCCCTCGACGACGTCGTCGATGAAGGTCCGGATCTGCTGCTGCAGGTCGGCGCCCTCGAGGACCGCGCGGCGCTCGCCGTAGATGACCTTGCGCTGGCGGTCCATGACGTCGTCGTACTTCAGGACGTTCTTGCGGGACTCGAAGTTCTGCGACTCGACCTGGCCCTGGGCGTTGGCGATCGCGTTCGTAACCCGCTTGTTCTCGATCGGGACGTCGTCGGGGATCTTGAGGACCTGGAGCACCCGGTCGACCCACTCGGACTTGAACAGCCGCATCAGCTCGTCCTGCAGCGACAGGTAGAACCTGGACTCGCCCGGGTCGCCCTGGCGGCCGGAGCGACCACGCAGCTGGTTGTCGATGCGGCGCGACTCGTGGCGCTCGGTGCCGATGACGTAGAGGCCGCCGAGGTCCTTGACCTCGTCGTGCTCGGTCCCGACCTGGCGCTTGATGCGCTCGATCGTCTCGGGCCACGCCTCGTCGTACGCCTCGCCCGTCTCGCCGCCCGGCTCGAGGCCGCGCTTGCGGAGCTCCTGGTCGGCGAGGAACTCCACCGAGCCACCGAGCATGATGTCGGTGCCTCGACCGGCCATGTTGGTCGCGACGGTGACCGCGCCCTTGTGACCGGCCATCGCGACGATCTTGGCCTCGTCGGCGTGGACCTTCGCGTTCAGCACGGTGTGCGGGATGCCGCGGCGCTTGAGCTTCTCGGAGAGGTGCTCGGACTTCTCGACCGAGACGGTGCCGACCAGGATCGGCTGGCCCTTTTCGTTGCGGGTGGCGATGTCCTCCACGACCGCGTCGTACTTCGCCTCCTCGGTCCGGTAGACGAGGTCGGGCTGGTCGATGCGGGCCATCGGCTTGTTGGTCGGGATCGGGACCACGCCGAGCTTGTAGATCTTGTCGAACTCGCTGGCCTCGGTCATCGCCGTGCCGGTCATGCCGGAGAGCTTGTCGTAGAGGCGGAAGTAGTTCTGCAGCGTGACGGTCGCGAGCGTCTGGTACTCCTCGCGGACCTCGACGCCCTCCTTGGCCTCGATCGCCTGGTGCAGGCCGTCGTTGTAGCGGCGGCCGGCGAGCATGCGGCCGGTGTGCTCGTCGACGATGAGCACCTCGCCGCCCTGCACGACGTACTCCTTGTCGCGCCGGAACAGCTCCTTGGCCTTGATGCAGTTGTTCATGAAGGAGATGAGCGGGGTGTTCACCGAGTCGTAGAGGTTCTCGATGCCGAGGTAGTCCTCGACCTTGGTGATGCCCGGCTCGAGCACCGAGATCGTCCGCTTCTTCTCGTCGACCTCGTAGTCGACGTCCTTCTCCAGGCGGCGCGCGATCTTGGCGAACTCGCCGTACCACTTGACCTCGTCCTGGGTGGGACCGCTGATGATCAGCGGGGTCCGCGCCTCGTCGATGAGGATCGAGTCGACCTCGTCGACCACGGCGAAGTTGTGGCCGCGCTGCACGCAGTCCTCCAGCGAGGAGGCCATGTTGTCGCGCAGGTAGTCGAAGCCGAGCTCGTTGTTGGTGCCGTAGGTGATGTCGCAGGCGTACGCCGCGCGCCGCTCCGCCGGGCGCATCTCCGGCAGGATCACCCCGGTCGTGAGACCGAGGAAGTGGTGGATGCGGCCCATCATCTCGGACTGGTACTTGGCCAGGTAGTCGTTGACGGTGACGACGTGGACGCCCTTGCCGGTCAGCGCGTTGAGGTACGCCGGCAGGGTCGCGACCAGCGTCTTGCCCTCACCGGTCTTCATCTCGGCGATGTTGCCCAGGTGCAGCGCCGCGCCACCCATGAGCTGGACGTCGTAGTGGCGCTGGCCGCTGACGCGCTTGGCGGCCTCGCGGACGGTCGCGAACGCCTCCGGCATCAGGTCGTCGAGGGACTCGCCGTCCTCATGGCGCTGCTTGAGCTCGCCGGTCATCGCCTGGAGCTGCTCGTCGGTCATCGCGACGAAGTCGTCCTCGATGGCGTTGACGGCCTTGGCGATGGTCTCCAGCTGGCGCACGATCTTGCCCTCGCCGATGCGGAGGAGCTTGTCGATGATCACGGGCACGGGGGTACAACTCCTAGCGATGGGAAGCCGGACGGGCGGCGCCGCCACTCTACCCAGCGGGTCGAGGCGGCCCTAACCGGATCGGAGCAGCTCCTCCAGCACCGGCGCCAGGTCGCCCCGGGGCTCCACGACGAGCGGCTCGTCGGCGACGAGCCCGAGCCAGCCGGCCAGCCGGCGCAGCTCGAGGACCAGCTCGGGCGCGGTCTCCGGCGGCGCGCCGGGCTCGGCGTACGCCCCGCGCACGAGGAGCCGCCCCGCCGCCCGGTCGGCCTTGAGGTCGACGCGCGCCACCAGGCGGTCGCCGAGCAGGAACGGCAGCACGTAGTAGCCGTGCACCCGCTTGTCGGCCGGCACGTAGATCTCGATGCGGTAGCGGAACCCGAAGATCCGCTCGGTGCGCTCGCGCTCCCACACGACCGGGTCGAAGGGGCTCAGCAGCGCGCGGGCGTCTACCCGGCGCGGCCGGCGGGCGTCGCGGTGGAGGTAGACCGGCCGGTCCCACCCCTCGACGCGGGCCGGGAGCAGCTCGCCGGCCTCGACCAGCTCAGCGACCGCCCGGCGCGTCTCGTCGACGCCCATCCGGTAGTAGTCGCGCAGGCAGGGGGCGCTGGCGACCCCGTGCGAGCGGGCGGCCCGCCGGACCAGCTCGCGCGCCGCCTCCGCGGGCGTCGGCACGGGGCGTGCGAGCACCTCGGCCGGCAGCACCCGCTCGGGCAGGTCGTAGACCGGCTCGAAGGACGGCGTGCGCGCCGCGACGGCCAGCTCACCGGTCATGAACAACAGGTCCAGCGCCTTGCGCGCCTCCGACCAGTTCCAGCCCCAGTGCTCCTTGCTGCGCGGCCCGTCCGCACCCAGGGCCGGCTCCAGCTCGCGGGCCGTCGACGCGCCGCGTGCGCGCACCTCGGCCAGCACGGAGGCGGTGAGCTCCTCGGGCAGGTCGCGCCACCACTTGCCCCGCCGCTCGCGGTAGTCCGCCATCCGGTGCTGCATGTGCGGCCACAGGTCGACCGGCATGAACGCCTGGACGTGCGCCCAGTACTCCACCACGCGCCGCGGCCGCTGCTCCGCCGCCCGGCGGAGCAGCTCGGTGTCGTACGGCCCCATGCGCGAGTAGAGCGGCACGTAGTGCGCCCGCTGCAGCACGTTGACGGAGTCGACCTGCAGCACGCCGGTGCGCTCCAGGGTGCGGGTGAACGTCCGCATGGTCGGCACGGTGTGGCGCGGGTCCAGGAACCCCTGCGCCGCCAGCGCCACTCGCCGGGCCTGCGCGCGGGACAGGTGCTCGGTCACGCGTTGGAGGGTAGGGCCCGCCGCCGACGCCTGCCTTCCCGGCGCTGCGGGCGCGGTCGCTGGAGTCCCCGGTCAACCGGGGACTCCCTCGCTTACCGGGGTAGATCTGCCCCGGTGAGCAAGGGACTACCCCGGCAAGCAGCCTCCCGGGGGGGGCGCCGCGCCCGCGACCGGGTACGCCGCGTGGGTCGGGGCCGCGGCTCGGCTCACCGGGTCTCGACGACGCTCGCTCGCGCTCGCTGCTCGACCAGCGGCTGCCGCGCGGGTCGGGGCCGGAGGTGGACGACGGGCGGCCAGGCCCGGTCGTGGTCGGGGCTGGCAGCCCGGAGCGAGGCACGAGCGCAGGGCCGGTAGACCGGGCCTGCCCGTCCGGCGGGAACCGCAGCCCCCGGCCCCCACCACCAACGGCCCCGCCGCTCGACCGGCGGGGCCGGTCGGCCTACGGCAGGTCGAGCAGCTTCTCCTTGACCGCGTACATCACGGCCTCCATGCGGGAGTGGAGCTGGAGCTTCTCGAGGATGTTGCGGACGTGGTTCTTGACGGTGTTCTCGGAGATGAAGAGCTGCTTGGCGATCTCGCGGTTGTTCATCCCGCGGGCGACCAGCCGGAGGACCTCCAGCTCGCGCTCGGTGAGCCGCAGGCCGGGGACGTGCTCCCGCTCGGGCCGCGACATCTGCTTGAACTCGTCGATCAGCTTGACCGCCATCGACGGGCTGATCAGCGACTGGCCGTCGGCGACCACGCGGACCGCCTGGGCGACCTCCTCGATCGAGGAGTCCTTGAGCAGGTAGCCGGAGGCGCCGGACTTGACCGCCTCGTAGAGGTCGGCCTCCTCGTCGGAGACGGTGAGCATGATGATCTTGGCCGAGGGCACGGCCTCCTTGATGGCCCGGCACGCCTCGATGCCGGTGCGCTTGGGCATCCGGATGTCCAGCAGCACCACGTCGGGCGCCGCGCTCGTCGCCAGGTTGGTGCCCTCGACGCCGTCGCCGGCCTCACCGACGACCTCGATGCCCTCCTCGACGGTGAGCAGCATGGTCAGTCCGCGGCGGAAGAGCTCCTGGTCGTCGACGACCAGGACCCGGATCGGCTCGGCAGCCCCGCCGGCTGCGGCCGTGCTCTGTCCTGTCACCGGGGCATCATGGCACGCGCAGGGGGCTGGGTGCGCCCGTCCGGCTGGCGGAAGCGCGGCGGCGCCCGGCTCGCGGGCCGGACACGGCGGCGGGGTGGCCCGTGACCGGACCACCCCGCCGTACGTCGCCTCCGACCCGGCTACTCCTGGGCGCCGAGGTCGAGCGCGATCACGCCGTAGTCGTAGCCGCGCCGGCGGTAGACCACCGAGGGCCGCTCGCTGTCCTTGTCGACGAACAGGTAGAAGTCGTGGCCGACCAGCTCCATCTCGTAGAGCGCCTGGTCGAGGGTCATCGGGCTGGCCGGGTGGGTCTTCTCCCGGACCACCAGCGGCCCGTCGCCCACGACGGCGATCGGCCCGACCTTCCGCTCGAGCGGCGCGTCGTCCTCGGGGGCCTCCGCCGCGGCCGCGAGCGCGTCGGCCTCGGCGAGCGCCTGGCCGACCGAGACCGGGGTCTTCTGGCCGCGGTGGACGCGGCGGCGGTCCGCGGCGCGCCGCATCTGCGCCGCCATCTTGTCCACGGCGAGGTCCAGTGCGCCCATCTTGTCGTCGGCGGCGGCCTCGGCACGGATCACCGGGCCCTTGGAGAAGGCCGTCAGCTCCACGTGCACCGCGCGGTCGTGCTGGCGCGGGTTCGCCTCGCAGTCGACCTCGACGTGCACCCGCATGATGCGGTGGTCGTGCTTCTCGAGCCGGGCCAGCTTCTCCGCGGCGTGCTCGCGGTAGCGGTCCGAGATCTCGCAGTTCCGAGCCGTGACGACAACTTCCATGTGAACCTCCTGGTGATCAGTTGGTTTCCTCAGGCCCCACTCGTGCCCACCTGCGGGCAGCACGACACGTACGCCGGAGGGCGCGCACCGGGCGCGCCTGGCGTGACGTGGCGGGGAGGAGTCCGTCCGGCCGACCTGGTCTTCGACCCCACAACCGCCTGCTGGGGCTTCCGCAGCTTCTCCGCCACTACCGGCCCTCTCCCGCCGTCGGCCACATCTGGTGGCCGGGGCGAGGCAGGTCTTACCTCTAAGCCGCACCGTGATCGGCGGGCCCGGGTCTCCCCGGACCGCGCCTTACGTGGACCGTTTCGCCTGCGACTGGCATCGGCTAGCCGCCTGCGCACCGCACCCCGTGTCGAGGCCGGCACCCAGACGGTGCAACCACGGACCCGGACGGACTCCATGTGGAGACGTTAGTCCGTGACCCAAGTCACCGGTAGGGCGCCTCCGCCCGACCGGGTGAGGGCCCCTGCCGCGGCGCGGGGAACCGCCGTCGCGTCGCCGCGACCGCCGCGACGGCGGCCACGTGCAGCCCGACCGCCTCGAGGGCGCGCTGGGCCTCGCGGGCCGTGGAACCGGTGGTCAGCACGTCGTCGCAGACGACGACCGACACGCGGGGCCGGCGGCGGGCGAGCCGCCGGAGCGAGGCGTTGGTGCACGCCATCGAGCCGGTGAGGTTGGCCGACCGCGCGACCGCGTCGAGCCCCGCCTGGTCCACGACGCCGGGCCGGGTGCGCAGCATCCGGACGGCCACCGCGTCGACCCCTGCGGCCCGCAGCCGGGCGGCCGCGCCCGCCGTCACGGCGTACGTCGGGTCGTGGCCGCGCTCGCGGACCGTCGCCGTCCGCGACGGCACCGGCACGAGCGCCACCGAGCCCGCCGGCACCGCACTGCCCACCGCCGCGGACGCCGCGGTGGCCAGCAGGTCGGCCAGCGGTCGCCGGAGTCCCAGCAGCCGGCGCTCCTTCAGCCCCAGGACCAGGCTCCGGACCAGCCCGTCGTACGCCGCCGCGGCCCACGGCTCGACCAGGCCGGCGGGCACCGGGGTCGGCCAGGCGGGGCGCGCCGAGTCCGGCAGGGCGGCCGCGCAGTCCCGGCACAGCACGCGACCCGGTCGCTCGCAGCCGGCGCAGCGGCCACCCAGAAGCAGGTCGGCCGCGGCGTCGAGCACCGTCCGAGCCTCACCGGACCGGCGCGGCCGGGCAACCGGGGCGGGGCCCGCCTGTGGACGAGCCGTCAGCCGACGTACCGCACGGAGGTGACGCCGTCGTCGAGGTCGACGACGTCCCGCATCTGGTTGCTGGCGTCCACGAGGCCGCCCTGGGTGACCGCCCAGACGCTGTCGGTGGTGACCGGGGTCCCGGCCAGCGCGAGGTAGCGGCCCCGCAGCGTCGTGGCCACCGACTCCATCCCGGCCGGAGCGCCGTCGACGGAGAGCGTGCGGACCTCGAAGAGCTCGTCGGCGAGGCGGTGCAGCACCGCGACCGAGGTCGGCGAGCGCCAGGCGAGGTCGCGGATGCGCACGTCGTCCCCGCCCTCCCACACCAGCCGGCGCGCCGGGGTGGCCGAGACGAGGCCCTTCTGGTCGTAGCGGATCCGGCTCACGCGCACCTGGTCGCCGGAGGCGGTCCGCACGACGGCCACCATCCGCGAGCCGTCGCGCGACACGAGGAACGACCGCACGTCCGACCCGCTGATCCCGGGCACCCTCAGCTGGACCGGGGCACCGTCCTCGAGGACGGTCGTGACCCGGGCACCGCCACCGGCCCGGTCGACGACCCACAGCCGGCCGCTGACGTCCCAGGCGGGCGGGAGCAGGTTCGTGGCGCCGCTGAGGACCGGCTCGGCGGTCGCCTCCACCCCGCGCACCGGCGCCCGCAGCAGGGTGCGGCCGCTGTCGGCGACGGCTGCCACGGTGGTCGAGGTGAGGTCGACCGCGAACGACCGGACGCCGAGGTCGCGGGTGCCGAGCGGCCCGTCGGTCGCCTCGAGGGCGTCGGCGTCGCCGGAGACGAGCACGCCCTCGCGCAGCGCGTAGACCAGGTCCGTCGCCTGGTAGCCCGTCGGGTCGTACGCCGACCCCTCGGTGACCTCGAACTCGGTGACACCGCCGGGCAGCTGGACCGGCCGACCGTCGATGGAGACGCGGAACCGCTCGATCGTGGGCACCTGGCGCAGCGTCCAGGCCAGCTGGGCGACGACCAGGCGGACCGCCTCGGGAGTGGGCGCCGGCGCCCCGCCGGAGGCGTCGATCGCGATGTCGACGACGTCGCCGACCGGCACCGACAGCTCGACGCTGGAGCCGGCGGGCAGGAACGTCGTCGCGACCCGCGAGAGCTCCGGGCCCGGCCCGGCGAGCAGCGCCGACACCAGGTTGCTGACCCGCTGGTCCCCGCGCGGCACGAACGCCGGCTCGGGCACGAGCACCCGCGCGTTGGGGTCGAAGAAGTAGAGCGTCACCCGCTGGTAGCGCTGCTCGAACCAGGACTGCGGCACGACCAGCGCGTCCGGCGCCGAGGCGATGCGGTACTGCCCGTCGACCAGCTCCACCGGGAAGGTCAGCGACTCGTCGTACGTCGGCAGGCGGCCGCGCCACCGCCCGCTGCCGTCGAGCCGCTCGCCTCCGACGAGGGTCACCCGGACCTGCGAGCTGCCGCGGGGCGACAGGAAGTCGTCGTAGGTGATGATCCCGTCCTTGGGGCTCCAGGACTCGCGGAACTCCGGCGCGAGGTACTGCCGCGCCACCGACGTGCTGATCGGGAAGGCCGTCATCGCGTCGAGGAACCGGTCGACGATCTCGGCCGGCGAGGCGCCGTCGGGCGGCGGCGGCGGGTCGAAGTAGTACTGGCCGGCCTCCTCGCCGTCGCCGCTGCGCGGACCGGTCTCGACGACCGGGCCGCCCTCGGGCAGCGAGACGCAGCCACCGAGCGCCAGGACGAGCGCGAGGACCGGGGCGAGGACCGCGGCGCGCCGGGCGGTCACGAGCCCGCCCCCTTCCCGGTGGTGGGCCCGGTCGTGGGCCCGGTCGTGGGCCCGGTGGTCGATCCGGCCGGCGGGTCCGTCGGGGTCCCGGTCACCGAGCTGTTCACCGGGCTGTTCACCGAGCCGTTCACCGACTCCGCGCCGGGGCCGGCGGGCGGGCCGGTGAGGCCGGCGCCCACCGCCGCCCCGGCACCACTGGTCCGCTCGCGGGCGTCCATCGGCACGAGCGGCAGCGGGCTCTGCCGCAGCGGGGTGCCTGCCCGACGCGGCAGGGTCAGGCGGAACTGCGCCCCCTCGTCCGGACGGCCCCATGCCTGCAGCCAGCCGCCGTGCAGGTGGGTGTCCTCCAGTGAGATCGACAGGCCCAGGCCGGTACCACCGCTCGTGCGGGCCCGGGCCGGGTCGGCACGCCAGAACCGGTTGAAGACCAGCGCGGACTCCCCCGGTGCCAGGCCGACGCCGTAGTCGCGGACGGCGATGGCGGCGGCGTGGTCGTCCCCGGCGACCTGCACGACCACCCGGGACCGGCCGCGCTCGGGCGGCCCGGCGTGGTCGATGGCGTTGGTGACGAGGTTGCGCACGATGCGCTCGACGCGGCGTACGTCGGCCTCCGCGAGCGCGGGTCGCGCCGGGGCCCGCACGACCAGGGTGACGCCGCGCTGCTCGGCGAGGGCCCGGTTCCGCTCCACGACCCGATGGGCGACGTCGACGAGGTTGACGTCGTCGAGCTCGAGCACCGCGGCCCCCGCGTCGAAGCGGCTGATCTCGAGCAGGTCGACCAGCAGCGTCTCGAACCGGTCCAGCTCGGTCTGCAGCAGCTCGGCGGCCCGCGCGGTGACCGGGTCGAAGTCGGCGCGGGCGTCGAAGAGGACGTCGCCGGCCATCCGCACCGTGGTCAGCGGGGTGCGCAGCTCGTGGGAGACGTCGGAGACGAACCGCCGCTGGACCCGGCTGAGCTCCTCGAGCTGCCGGATCTGGCGCTGCAGGCTGCTGGCCATCTGGTTGAACGACAGCGCGAGGCGCGCCAGGTCGTCCTCGCCGGAGACCCGGACCCGCTCCTGCAGGTGGCCGGCCGCGAGCCGCTCGGCGACGCGGCGGGCGTGCCGGATGGGGGTCACCACCTGGCGGGTCACGAGCCAGGCGAGCCCGGCCACGAGCACGAGGAGGAGCCCGCCGGCGGTGAGCAGGGCCCGGGTCACCAGCGCGAGGGTGTCCTGCTCCTCCTCCAGCGGGAAGAGGAAGTACAGCGTCCACGCCCGCCCGTCGGAGGGCAGCCGCACCTGGGAGCCCACGACGATCCCGGGCTGGGTGGAGGCCACCCGACCGGCCTCGTCGAGGGTGCGGATCGGCGCGTAGGTCCACGCGGTGCCGGAGTCCTCGGCGAAGTGGTCCAGCAGCGACTGCGGCACGCTGGTGGTGTCCAGGCCCGGGGTGTAGACGCTGCCGGCCGCCTCCAGGCCGTCGGTCGAGCTCCCCGGCCCGCCGAGGACGACGTCGAACCCGCGGGACTGGCCGCGGGCGATGATCGGCGTGGCCAGGTCGGAGGCCTGCGCGCTGGCGTCGGTGTCGGCGCCGGGGACGGCGACCAGGCGGGCGACCGCCTCCGCCGACTCGTTGTCGGCCTCGGCGACGACCGCGGCGACGCGGTTCTCCAGCAGGCCGTCGCGGGTCTGCTGGAGCAGGAACCAGCCGACGACGCTGACGACGACCGCGGAGAGGACCAGCGTGGAGGCCACCACGCGGGCCTGGATGGACCGGCGCCAGAACGTCAGGCCGCGCCGGACGGTGGCAGGGACGCTGCGCCGGGCCGACGGGCCGCGCTCAGGCGTTGCCGGCCTTGTACCCGACGCCACGGACGGTCACCACGATCTCAGGGTTCTCGGGGTCGTGCTCGACCTTGGAGCGCAGGCGCTGCACGTGCACGTTGACCAGGCGGGTGTCCGCGGCGTGCCGGTAGCCCCAGACCTGCTCCAGGAGCACCTCGCGGCTGAAGACCTGCCACGGCTTGCGGGCCAGCGCGACGAGCAGGTCGAACTCCAGCGGGGTCAGGCTGATCGGCGCGCCGCCGCGGGTCACCGAGTGGCCGGCCACGTCGATCACCAGGTCACCGATGGTCAGAGTCTCGGCCTGCGACGTCGAGTCGAAGCGGCGTACCCGTGCCCGGATCCGCGCGATCAGCTCCTTGGGCTTGAACGGCTTGACGACGTAGTCGTCGGCGCCGGACTCCAGGCCCACCACCACGTCGACGGTGTCGCCCTTGGCGGTGAGCATCACGATCGGCACCCCGGACTCGGCCCGGATCTCCTTGCACACGTCGATGCCGTCCCGCCCGGGGAGCATCAGATCGAGCAGGACCAGGTCGGGCCGGTAGTCGCGGAAGGCCCCCAGCGCCTCGTCGCCGCGGGTCACCATCGCGCTGTCGAAGCCCTCCTGGCGCAGCACGATGGTGAGCATCTCCGCGAGGGAGGCGTCGTCGTCGACGACGAGGATGCGCCCCTTCGCGGTGAGGTCGTTCCCGGTGCCGGACTGGCTCATGGCACCAATCCTGCCAGCACGACGGAGCAGCCCCCGACTCCTCGAGCCGGGGGCTGCTGCCGTGGTGCTGCTGGGGGTGCTGCTGGTGGCGCTGCCGGGCGGCGCTCAGGCGGCGCCCGGGCTACGCGTCAGTAGCGGTACTGGTCGGACTTGTAGGGGCCCGCCACGTCGACGCCGAGGTAGGAGGCCTGGGAGTCCGACAGGGTGGTGAGCTTGACGCCGAGGGCGTCGAGGTGGAGGCGGGCGACCTCCTCGTCGAGGTGCTTGGGCAGCACGTAGACGCCGACCGGGTACTCCTCGGGCTTGGTGAACAGCTCGATCTGGGCGAGGACCTGGTTGGTGAAGGAGTTCGACATCACGAACGACGGGTGACCGGTCGCGTTGCCGAGGTTCATCAGGCGGCCCTCGGAGAGCACGATGATCGCGTTGCCCTCGCCCTCGGGGAACGTCCAGAGGTCGACCTGCGGCTTGACGTTCTTGCGGACGACGCCGGGGTAGGTCTCGAGGCCGGCCATGTCGATCTCGTTGTCGAAGTGGCCGATGTTGCCGAGGATCGCGTTCTGCTTCATCCGGCGCATCTGGTCCAGCGTCACGACGTCCTTGTTGCCGGTCGCGGTGATGATGATGTCGGCGGTCTCCACGACGTCGTCGAGGGTGGAGACCTGGTAGCCGTCCATGGCCGCCTGCAGCGCGCAGATCGGGTCGATCTCCGTCACGATGACGCGGGCGCCCTGGCCGCGCAGCGACTCCGCGCAGCCCTTGCCGACGTCGCCGTAGCCGCAGACGACGGCGACCTTGCCGCCCATGAGGACGTCGGTCGCGCGGTTGATGCCGTCGATGAGCGAGTGGCGGCAGCCGTACTTGTTGTCGAACTTCGACTTGGTGACCGAGTCGTTGACGTTGATGGCCGGGACGAGGAGCGAGCCCTCGCGCATCATGTCGTAGAGGCGGAGCACACCGGTGGTGGTCTCCTCGGTGACGCCCTTGATCTCCGCCGCGATCTGGGTCCAGCGGTCCTGGCTCTCCGCCAGCGACGTGTTCAGCGCCTCGAAGATGATCCGCTGCTCGGTGCTGGTGGCGGTGGCCGGGTCAGGGGCCTCGCCCTTCTTCTCCGCCTCGACACCGAGGTGGACGAAGAGGGTCGCGTCGCCGCCGTCGTCCAGGATCATGTTGGCGAAGCGCTTCTCGCCGTCCACGTCCGGCCACTGGAGGATCTGCTGGGTGCACCACCAGTACTCCTCGAGCGTCTCGCCCTTCCAGGCGAAGACCGGGACGCCCTGGGGGTCCTCCGGCGTGCCGTTCGGGCCCACCGCGATGGCGGCCGCGGCGTGGTCCTGGGTGGAGAAGATGTTGCAGGAGGCCCAGCGGACCTCGGCGCCGAGCGCGACCAGGGTCTCGATGAGGACCGCGGTCTGGATGGTCATGTGCAGCGAGCCCGCGATCCGCGCGCCGGCGAGCGGCTGCTCCGCGGCGTACCGCTCACGCATGGCCATCAGGCCGGGCATCTCGTGCTCGGCGAGCTGGATCTCGGTGCGGCCGAAGTCGGCCAGGCTGAGGTCGGCGACCTTGTGGTCCATGGGTGCTCCTGGGAGTGCGGCGGACATCCCCTCGAGAGTAGGACGCCCGCGCGCGGAGGCGGCAATCCTCGCGGCACCGCGGTCGAGACCGGTCCGGGCACGGGTCGGGCCACCGCCGGTCGACCAGCCGAGCCCTGGCGAGGCGTCGTCGAGACCCGGTGCAGGTGCCGCCGCTGGTTGAGCAGCCGAGCCCTGGCGAGGCGTCGTCGAGACCCGGTGAGGTGCGCAGGGCCTCAGGCGCTCGCCTCAGGCTGCCTGGCCATGGGTGGTTGCGGTGGGGGCAGCTACGGGAGAGGTACGGCGGGTGGTCGCAGTGGCCTCCCGGGTGCCGGCGGTGCCCTGTTGGTCGAGCAGCGAGCCCTGGCGAGGCGTCGTCGAGACCCGGTGAGGTGCAGGGCGGGCGGGTGGTCGCCGCGGCCTACCGGGCGCCTGGTCTGCCCCCGCCGGTCGAGCAGCCGAGCCCTGGCGAGGCGTCGTCGAGACCCAGTGAGGTGCGCAGGGCCTCGGCCACTCCCATCGGCCGGCGAGAAAGTCACCGAACTTGTCGTCCGCGATGTAGTCTGACCTGGGGAAACAGGCACGGGACTGTCGGTGGTCGGTGCTTGAGTAGACCCATGGCCAAGGACTCCCGACGCAGCGCCCACGTCGTGTGCCGCGCCGTCGCGAAGTCCCGCAAGCAGCTGCGCTCGGCCGCCGAGGTCCACCTGTGGTCGATGTCGGACGACGACGTCACCAACACCCTGGTCGAGGCGTCCCGGTTGCGCGCGCAGGCCGAGGCGCTCGAGCTCCGCCTCGCCGCGGAAGCCGACCGCCGGCACGCCGGCGAACGCGTCGGCGCGACCGACACCGCCGCCTGGTGGGCAGTCGAGACCCGCCAGACGAGGCCCTCGGCGAAGCACCGGATGCGGCTCGCGGAGTCGCTGGACCGTCACGACCTCACCGCGGCAGTCCTCGCCGACGGTGATGTGTCGGTCGACCACGCCCGGGTGATCACCGAGTGCCTCGACAAGCTCCCCACCGACCTCGACGACCCGACCATCCCGCTCCGTGCGGAGCAGCACCTCCTGGCCGAGGCACGGCACCGTGACCCCAAGTCGCTGCGCATCCTGGCCAAGCACGTCCTCACCGTCGTCGCACCCGAGATCGGTGAAGCACGCGACGCCAAGGCCCTCGAAGCCGAGGAGCGCCTGACCCGGGAGACCGCGTGGCTGACGATGAGCCCCGACGGACGCGGGTCGGTGGTCGGGAAGTTCAAGATCCCCGAGCTGCACGGCGCGATGCTGAAGAAGACCCTCCTCGCGTTCGCCGCCCCGAAGCACCAAGCCGCCACCCAGGACCCCTCTGCCGCCGAGCCGGTCGAGCGCCGCCCGTCACCGGAACGGATGGGCGGCGCGTTCTGCGAGCTCCTCGAACGCCTCCCCACCGCCTCGGTCCCGAAGCTCGGCGGCCTCAACGCCACCGTCGTCATCACCATGGACATCGCCTCGCTCACGGGTGGACTCGCACCCGGTGTCCTCGACGACGGCGCCACCATTTCCGCAGCCACCGCACGGAGACTGGCCTGCGAGGCAGGCTTGATTCCCGCCGTCCTCGGGTCGAGGTCCGAGCTGCTCGACCTCGGCCGCACCACCCGTCTCTTCACCGGCGCCCAGCGCCGGGCGCTCAACCTGACCCAACCGACCTGCACCGTAGAATCCTGCGACTGGCCCGCCCACCTCTGCCACGCCCACCACGACCAACCCTGGTCCACCGGCGGCGCCACCGACCTGGTCAACGCCCGGAACCTCTGCCCCAGGCACCACGCCCGGATCCACGACCCGGCCTACGACACCACCCACCTGCCCGGCGGGAAGGTCGCCTTCCACCGCAGGACATAGGCCGACCCGAGCGAGTCCCTCCACCACCGCAACCACAACGGTCGACCCCCGCCGACCGTGACCCGACGAGCAGCCGCGACCAGGACCTCGACCACAGCGGCGCGCAACCACACGACTCAAAAAGAAGCCTCGCGCCGAGCCCACCCGGCGGCCCGGCCACCACCCCGGCGCCCTGCGCACCTCGCCGGGTCTCGACGACGCTCGCCAGCGCTCGCTGCTCGACCAGCAGGGGCCGGCCAGACGACCCCCCGACGCCCTGCCCACCTCACCGGGTCTCGACGACGCTCGCCAGCGCTCGCTGCTCGACCAGCAGGCCCGGGTCTCGACGACGCTCGCCAGGGCTCGCTGCTCGACCAGCGGTTGAGGTCTCGACGACGCTCGCTCGCGCTCGCTGCTCGACCAGCGGCGGGATCAGTGGGCGGCGGCGTGCTCCTGGTCGTCCTTCTTGCCGAAGGGGAGGACGTGCACGACGGCGACGATGATCGCGCCGAGGACCAGGCCGAAGACGGCGGAGCAGGCGGTGTTGACCAGCCAGCCCAGGACACCGCCGAGGGCGCCGGTGGCGTGGTGGACCTCCTCCTCGAGGTGGTGCACGAAGTCGTACGGCGCGTGCCAGCCGAGCTCGTCGAGGCCGACCAGTTCGATGTGGCCGCCGACCCACAGCATGGCGACCGTGCCGACGACCGAGATGACGGTGAGCAGCTTGGGCATGCCGTTGACCAGGCCGCGGCCGATCTTCTGCGCGGCGGCCGAGCTGCGCTGGGCCAGCTTGAGCCCGATGTCGTCCATCTTCACGATGAGCGCGACCACGCCGTACACGGCGACGGTGATGGCGACGGCCACCACGACGAGGATGACCGCGCGGCTCCAGAAGCCCTCGTCGGCGACCTCGTTGAGCGAGATCACCATGATCTCGGCCGAGAGGATGAGGTCGGTCCGGATCGCGCCGCCGACCATCGCCTTCTCCGCGTCGGCGCCCGTGCCGCCCACCGGGGCGGCGTGGGAGTCGTGCCCGCGGATCTTGCCCCAGATCTTCTCGGCACCCTCGAAGCACAGGTAGGCGCCGCCCAGCATGAGGATCGGGGTCAGCAGGAACTCGGCGAACTGGCTCAGGAGCAGCGCCACCGGGAGGATGATCAGCAGCTTGTTGCGGATCGAGCCGATGGCGATCCGCTTGATCATGGGCAGCTCGCGGTCGGCGGTCACGCCGTGGACGTACTGCGGGGTCACCGCGGTGTCGTCGACGACCACGCCGGCGGCCTTGGTCGTCGCCCGCCCGGCAGCGGCACCGACGTCGTCGACCGACGCAGCGGCGAGGCGCGCCAGCGCGGCGACGTCGTCGAGCAGTCCGAAAAGTCCAGCGCTCACGGGGCGGTCACTCCTGCGGTCGTCACGGTTGTCGGCACGGCGCGCGACACGGCCTGAACCCTAGCGGCGGCCCGCCGCCGCCCGGCGGGCCTCGTCCTCGGCGCGCTCCTCGGCGGCCTCCTGGACCGCCCCGGCCAGCACGTCGGCCTCGACGGTCGCGTCGCGCAGCCCGTGGGCGTGGTCGACCCGCTGCTCGGCGAAGCCGAACGGGTCGACCAGGTGCTGCAGCCGCGAGGACACCGGCTCCCAGGCGAGCAGGAGGCTGAGCCCGACGGCAGCCGCCGACGTGACGAGGATGGACAGGGCGTAGTGGTCCACGGCCCACTCGGGGAACCCGGCGTACTCCGCGCCCTTCACGAAGAAGCCGTGGAAGAGGTAGACGACCAGCGTCGCGGCGCCCATCCGGGCGAACCAGCCGCCGACGCGGGGGACGAGCGCGAGGAACGCCCACGCACCCAGGGTGCCCAGGACCAGCAGGCAGGCCCGGGTCAGGAACGCCTGGGAGTCGCTGACGTCGAGGTCCTCGTAGCGGGCCCGGTAGTACAGCCACTCCGTGCCGGCCCAGTCGTCGGTGCGCGAGGTCAGCACCCAGATCGCGGCGAGGACCAGCACGGCGCTCACCCGGACCCAGCGGGCGCGCAGCCGCTCGAGCCGCTCGGGGGTCGCCTTGAGGCCCATCACGAAGAACGGCAGGAGGCCCAGCACCCGGGCCATGTCGAGGGTGTCCCCCGCGTAGAGCCCGGCCACGATGCTGACCGCGACGGCGACCGCGAGCCCGCCCCACATCGGCCGGAACACCGGGGTCAGCAGGCGCCAGAAGAACAGTGCGGCGAGGTACCACATCGGCCAGTGCGGATCGCGCCAGAGGTCCTCGATCTGCTCGCCGCCCACGAGGATCCGGAAGGCCGCGATCGCCGCCTCGAACACGACGTAGGGCACCGCGACCGTGCGGACGAGCTGCCACATGCGCGCGCGGGTGTAGGTGAAGGAGCGCGAGAGGTACCCGGTGACGAAGACGAACGCCGGCACGTGCCAGGCGTAGAGGAAGTCGTAGCCGTGCCCGACGAGGTCGGTGTCGGGCAGCAGCACCCAGGAGTGGCCGAGCACCACCAGGGTGACCAGGGCCATCTTGGCGTTGTCGAACCAGGGATCACGCTGCACCCCGGTGCGGTGCCCGGGGCCCAGCGGCCGTACACGTGACCGACCGGTCACATGCATGCTCAGTCGTCGACGAGCCCGAGCCGGAGGTACTCCGCGGCCCAGGTGCCCTGCAGGAGGAGCGAGGCGTACCGCGCGACGTCACTGGGGGCCTCGGTGGTGAGGGTCTCCACGCGTACGCCGCGCGAGGCGGCGGCGTCCTCGAGCCGGCGCCGGTGCTCGCCGAGGACGGGCTCCTCGTTGCCGTCGTCGAGCACGAGCAGCGTCGGGCGGAGCTCGCCGCCACCCTCGGCGAAGGGGTCGTCGAAGACGTCGCGCGGGCGGGTGGCCTCGATGACCGGCAGCACCTGCTCGACGTCGCCGGCGAGGGCGGTGCGGCCGCTGGCGCGGCGGACCGACTCGGCGACGCGCCGCGCCGCGCGGGCCGCGAGCACCGAGCCGCCCCAGACCAGCGGGTTGGCGTCGGCCAGCGCGATCGCGAGCATCTTGGCGGGGTTGATCGAGAGGTCGCGGTACGGCGAGCAGGCGATCGCGACCTCGTCGAGGGCGGTCGCCACGACCTCGGGGTCGGCGCTCGGACCGAGCGCCACCTGGTCGAGGAAGGAGAGCACGACCGTGGCCGTGGCGAGCTGGTCCCGCGTGGCGATCGGGAAGATCGTGCTCCACCGGCCCGCCGCGTGGTCGGCGACCATCGAGGTGGGCGGGCAGGCGACGACCACCTGGCAGCCGCGGCGCACCGCCTCGGCGACGGCCGACGCGGTCCCGGCGTCGGCGCCGTCGGGGGCCAGCACGACGACGAGGTCCAGCGAGCCCGCCCAGCCCGGCAGCGTCGGCCCGGGCCAGGCGACGAACGGCACCGGGCACCAGGGCTCGAGCACCGCCCGCAGCAGGCGGGAGTCGGGGCCGGCGGCGATGATCGCGCGCGGCCGGGCCTGGCCCTCGAGCCTGCCCACCGCCTCCCGGATCGCGTCCGCGGCGTCGATGCACTCCCGGCGCACGCGCGAGCCGGACTCGGCGAGCGTGCGGAACCGCAGGTCGGCCGCGCCGATCGCGGTCTCGTCGTCCAGGCGGGACTCGTCGAACCAGGTCATGGCCTCAGGGCTTCCGGGCCTCGTCGACGAGCAGGACCGGGATGTCGTCGCGGACGGGGTAGGCGTAGCCGCACTCCCCCTGGCAGACGAGCTCGTCGCCCTGGTCCTGGCCCGGCACCGGGAGCAGGTCCCCGTGGCAGTTCGGGCAGACGATGATGTCCAGCAGCCCCTGGTCGATGTTCATCAGCTCTCCTGGCGGATCGTCGTGAGGACCTCGTCGCGGATCGCGGCCATGGTGGCCTCGTCCCGGCCCTCGGCGTTGAGGCGGAGCAGCGGCTCGGTGTTCGAGGGCCGCACGTTGAAGGTCCAGTCGGCGTGGCTGACGGTCAGCCCGTCGAGCCGGTCGGTCGTGACGCCGTCGCGCGCGGCGTACTGCCGCTCGATGCGGGCGACGGCGGCCTGCTGGTCGGCGACGGTGGAGTTGATCTCGCCGCTGACCGGGTAGCGCTCGTACTCCGCGAGCAGCTCGGACAGGGGGACGTCGGCGCCGGCGAGCGCCGCGAGGGCGTGCAGCGCCGCCAGCATGCCGGAGTCGGCGCGCCAGAAGTCGCGGAAGTAGAAGTGGCCGCTGTGCTCGCCGCCGAAGACCGCGTCGGTCTCGGCCATCCGCGCCTTGATGTAGGAGTGGCCGACCCGGGTCCGGACGGGCGTGCCGCCGAGCTCGGCGACCAGCTCGGGGACCGCCCGGCTGGTGATCAGGTTGTGGATGATCGTCGCGCCGGGCTCCTTGGCCAGCTCGCGCGCCGCGATCAGCGCGGTCAGGGTCGACGGGGAGACGTTGCGCCCGGTCTCGTCGACGAGGAAGCAGCGGTCGGCGTCGCCGTCGAAGGCCAGGCCGATGTCGGCACCGGTCTCGACGACCTTCGCCTGCAGGTCGCGCAGGTTCTCCGCCTCGATCGGGTTCGCCTCGTGGTTCGGGAAGGTGCCGTCGAGCTCGAAGTACATCGGGACGAGCTCGACCCGGTCGCTGCCCAGGCGCTCGAAGACCGCCGGCGCGGTGTGCCCGGCCATGCCGTTGCCGGCGTCGACGACGACCTTCAGCCGTCGGCCGCTCACCGGGGCGAGGGAGAGCAGGTGGTCGGCGTACGCCGCGAGGACGTCCTGCTCGGTCACGGTGCCGGTCCGGGCGCCCTCGGCCGGCGTGGTGGACGGCCCGCCGCCGACCACGAGGTCGCGGATCTCGGCCAGGCCGGTCTCCATGCCGATCGGCTGGGCGTGGGCGCGGCACATCTTGATGCCGTTGTACTGCGCGGGGTTGTGGCTCGCGGTGAACATCGCTCCGGGGACACCGAGGTGCCCGGAGGCGAAGTAGAGCTGGTCGGTCGAGGCGAGCCCGATCATCACCACGTCCGCGCCGGCCGCCGTCGCACCCTCGGCGAAGGACCGGGCCATCCCGGGGCTGCTGGGCCGCATGTCGTGCCCCACGACGACCGTCCCGGCGCCGACGACCTGCACGTAGGCGCGGCCCGTCGCGCGGGCGAGCTCGTCGTCGAGCTGGTCGGGGACGGTGCCGCGCACGTCGTACGCCTTGAAGATCGCGGCGACGTTCGCGGCGTCGAGGGTGTCGGGCATGGGCCAGACAGTAACGAGGTCAGTCGGTGGAGAGCACGCGGAGGTGGCCGCGTCGCCCGCGCTCGCGGACGTTCTCCTCCGCGGGTGGCAGCCGCACCACCTGCTGCACCGGGCGGGCGGCCTCGCGGACCGCGTCGGCGAGGGCGAGCAGGTCGTCGGTCGAGGGCCCCTGGGCCGCCTGGTCGCGCACCAGCCGCAGGACCTCCCAGCCCCGCGGGGCCGAGAGCCGCTCGCTGTGGACCTCGCACAGGTCGTAGGCGTGCGGCTCGGCGTACGTCGCCAGCGGGCCGAGCACGGCGGTCTGGTCGGCGTAGACGTAGGTGAGCGTGCTGGTCGCGGGACGGCCGCACGCGGTGCGCGAACAGCGACGGGCGGGACTCACGAGCAGACCGTACCCCTCGGCCCCGACCGCCCGGCTTAGGCTCGCGGCATGACCGACCGCGCTCCCGGGCCCCGCCGCCGCGACCGGCGCGGGCGCGGCATGCGCGGCCCCGGGGTGCTCCCCCGGACCCCCGGGCGGCCCGAGACGCGCACCCGTCGCGAGCGCTTCGACGACCTGGTGCTCGCCGTGGTCACCGAGGTCGACGCCCAGTGGGCCGACCGCCTCGGCACCGTCGAGTACGCCGTCGAGGACACCCCCGACCTCCCCGACGACTGGGACCCCACGGAGGTCCCCCTCGGCTCCGCCGTCCGCGGCACCGGCGGCGAGCCCTCGCGGGTCGTCGTGTTCCGCCGGCCGATCGAGCGACGCGCGGAGTCCCGCTCCGAGCTCGACGTGCTCGTGCTGACGGTGGTCGTCGAGCAGGTGGCCGACCTGCTCAACGTCGAGCCCCAGGTCATCGACCCCCGCTACGAGTCCGACTAGGGCAGCCCGGGGCGCACGGCGGGCACGAGCCCGGAGCGCACCAGCTCGTGGAGGCGTACGACGCCGGCACCGCCGGTCGCGGCGACGACCGCCCCGACGACCGGTGTGCGGTCGGGGGTGACCGTCAGGTGCACCGCCCGCGCCGGCAGGCCGAGGACGAACCCGCGGTCCGGCGCGACCTCCACCCGCTTCGAGGCCAGCTCCTCCCCCGCGGCGTCCCGGGCGACCACCTCGACCACGCCGGTGGAGGTGGCCCCGGACAGCACCAGCCGCTTGCGGCCCGGCGGCACGACCGCGACGGTCGGCTCCGTGACCGGCTCGGAGGGCACCGCGTGGGCGAGGTCGCCCCCGACGAAGGACCGCAGCGTCGCGGTGACCGGGCCGGTGGCCTCGACGACCAGCCCGAGCGCCCCGTCCCCGACCAGCGGCCCGAGAGTGGCGCCGAGCTGGACGCGCGCGACGCTCTGCGGCGCGATGCGCACCTCCTCGAGCCCTTCCGGTGCGAAGACCGAGCGCTCGTCGACCACCCGGAGCCCGGCCCGGACCTCGGAGTCGCCGTCGTTGGCCAGCACGAGGGTCCGCCTCCCGGACCCGACGGGCAGGCCCAGCAGCGTGAGCGCGGTGGCCGGCTCGGCCTGCGGCGGCAGGAAGTCCTCGGCCCGGGGCCCGGCGCCGAGCTCGTCGACGCGGTCCAGCACCGCGGAGAAGACGCGGCCCCGCTGCGTGGTGACGTGCAGCGAGAGCTCGTCGCGCCGGGGCACCACCTCGCCGAGGTCGAGCCGCACGCTGCTCCCGCCCGGCACCGCGACACCGCGCAGCGCGGGGGCGTCGACGAGGCCGGACCGACCGGTGACGACGACGTCGGCGACGGCCGGGCCGTTGTCGGGGTTGACCAGCTCCAGCACCGAGGAGTGCCCGGTCCCGGCGCCGACACCGGTGAACCACTGCTCGGGCGCGGGGGCGGCGCACTCCGCGACCCGCAGCGGGCGCTCGTCGTACCGCCCGGCCACGAGTCCCGGGGCGAGGTCGTCCTCGGCGCGCACGACGACCGGTTCGTCGTCGGCGCCGGGCGCCGTCGCGACGGCGCCCTCGGCGACGTCCACCTCCTGCTGGCGGCCGTCGGGGCCCAGCCCGACGGTGACCGTGCCGGCGCTGCCGGAGGCCGTCGTGACCAGGGTCGGCGCGGCGGCCGCGGGGCAGACCACCGAGGCCGCACCGAGGGCGGTCTCGGTGGGCGCCGTGTCCGGCTGCGACGGCGCCTCGGTGCGGGTCAGCAGCACCGCCCCGCCGGTCAGCAGCGGGAGCAGCACGGCGAGGACGACGGTGACGTCGAGCGCCACGCGGCGCGAGGCCCCCGGGGTGGACCGGGTGGCCCGGCGCGAGGGCGTGCTCATCGGCGCCTCCGCTCGGTCGCCCGCTCGGTCGTCGGGGCGCACAGGACGAGGACCCACACCAGCCCGACGCCCTGCACGAGGAGCAGCGCGGTGCGCAGCCACGAGCGCGGCCCGTCGAGCGCGTCGTCGGACAGCGGCCGGTCGACCTGCCAGGCCCGGGTGCCGGGGTCGGCCGCGCTGGCCTGGACGAGGCCGCCGGTGGCGTCGAGCAGGGAAGCCACCGAGCCGTCGGCGGGGGCCGGGAGCACGACGTACTCGATCCCGCGGTCCGCGAGCTCGGTCACCAGCGCCGGCGTGGGCCGCGAGGCCAGCTGCTGGACGTCGCGGGTGAGGTCGGTGTCCTCGGGTGCGAGGGCGAGGACCTCGTCCTCGCCGAGCGTGACGCCGTCGCCGCGCCGGACGACCCAGGTCAGCCCGTCCTCGACGGAGCCGCGGACCACCAGGATGCCGTGGTCGTCGCCCTCGGTGGCGGCCTGGACCATGTACGCCGGGATGCCGGACCGTGGGTCCTCGTCGAACGAGGCGTCGGCGCCGGCGACGAACCACACGAGGCCGCCGAGCGGGACGACCGCCGCGACGACGGCGAGCACGGCGGCGAGGCGTCGCGGTGCGCCCTGCCCGCCGAGGACGGCGGCGACGACGAACGCGCCCTGGAGGACGACCACGAGGAAGCCGAGCGCGGGGCCGGTGGAGACCGACGGCAGCGAAAGCGTGACGGTGCCGAGCAGGGCGGCCACCGCGGCGGCCACGGCTGCGACGATCCAGCACACCAGGACCGGGATCCGCGTCGCCCGCGGGACGAGCCCGGCGACGGCGAGGACCGCGACCACGACGCCGAGCCACCACGGCGCCCCGAGGTCGCCGAGCCGGCCGGCGACCAGGTCGAGCGGGTCGACGGTCGGCACGGGGAGCCGGCCGGGCTCGAGGAGCAGCCCCGCGGCCGCGCGCTCGAGCAGGCTCGGCAGCCACCACGGCGCCAGGAGCAGCAGCGGGACGCCGAGCGCCACCAGCGGCGGGGCCCAGACCGAGCGGTCGCGCAGGCCGCCGCGCACGACGGCGTACGACGCGGCCAGGACGACCGCCCCGAGCAGCACCGCGAACGGCCACGCCACCGGGGCGAAGGCAGTGGTCAGCGCGAGCAGCACCCCGGTGCGCCAGGCGGCGCGCCAGCGGCGGTCCGGCTCGGGGTCGGCGAAGCCCAGGGCCGCGTGGGCCAGCCAGGGCAGCACCGCGACGGCGACGACGGGACCGAGCCGGCCGTCGCCCCAGGCGCCGCTGGTCACGGCCACCAGCGACCAGGTCGCCGACCCCCACAGCAGCAGCCAGCGGGGCGCGCCCTGCGGCGAGACGAAGCGCCCGACCACCCGCAGCAGGCGCCACGCGCCCCAGAGCGCGACGGGCGCGGACAGCACGAGCAGCGCGCTGACCGCGGTCGTGGTGCCGAGGACGGTGCCCAGCAGGGCGAGCGGGAGGAGGTACGGCGGGGCCGGCACGCCGGTCCCCTGGCCGAGCGGGTGCCAGTGCTCGACGTGCAGGCGCCACCAGTCCCCGACGGCGGCCGGCACCGGGGAGAGCCCGCCGCCGACGACCGCGCCGTACGCCTCGCGCGCGCCCACGAGCAGGGCGACCACGAGCACGGCGAGCGCGACCGCCACGGGGTTGGTGAGGAAGCGGGCCACCACGCCGGTGTCGGCGTACTCCTCGTCCTCGTCGAGCACCTGGCGGCGCGCGGCCATCGAGGAGGGGTCGTGCCGGGCCTGGGCGGCGCGCCGGCGCTCGGCCACGTCGGCCGCCTGGTTGGTGGCCGCGGCGGCGAGGTCGCTGACGAAGTCCAGGCCGTGCCGGTAGGGCAGCCACGCGGGCGCGAGCAGGCGCCGTACGTCGGCGGGCTCTCGGACTCGCCGCTGCTGCCGCTCGCGGCGGGCGGCGTGGACCTCGCGGGGGCTGGAGACGATGGAGACCAGCGCGGCCAGCTCGTCGAGCGCCTCGCCGACGGAGCGGACGAGCAGGAAGCCGATCACGCGCAGCACGGTCCCGAGCGTGAGCCGCACCAGCTGGAAGGGCAGCGTGCGCGCGCGGGAGTTGGCCAGCAGCGTGTAGAGCGCCGCCCGGCGCTCCTGGTAGTGGGTGTGCCGGCCGGTCAGTGGCGTGCGCCGGATCCCGCGGTGGGCCGCCTCGGCGTGGAAGACGACCGCCTGCGGCACCACGAGGGTGCGGTGGCCGGCGGTCGCGGCCCGCCAGCCGAAGTCCACGTCGTTGCCGAAGATCGGCAGCTGGCGGTCGAACCCGTCGAGCTCCTCCAGCACGCGACGACGCACGAGCATGCCGGCGGTGTTGACCGCGAGCACGGTGCGGACCTCGTCGTGCTGGCCCTGGTCGTACTCGCCGCGCTCGAGGCCGGTCTCGCGCCGGCCCGTGCCCGAGATGGTGACGCCCAGCTCGAGGAGCCGGCGCAGCGAGGGCCACTCGCGCAGCTTGGGACCGAGCACGTCGGACTCGGGATCGGCCGCGGCGGCGGCGAGGAGCGCCTCCAGCGCGCCGGGGTCGGGGTTGCTGTCGTCGTGCAGCAACCAGACCCACTCGGCGTCGGGCGACCGGTCCAGACCGATCCGCACCGCCGCGGGGTACGACGTGGCGCCGGTGACCCGCTCGACCCCGCCGACCAGGAGGTCGCCGAGCGCGGACTCGACCAGGTCGGCGCTGCCGTCCTTGCTGCCGGTGTCGACCGCGACGACCGCGTCGACGGGGCGGGTCTGGCCGCGGAGCCCCTCGAGGACCGCCGGCAGCCACCGCGCTCCGTCGTGGCTGACGAGCAGCGCGACGACCGGACCGGGAGCAGACACGTCGGAAGACCCTACGGGGGTCCCTCCCCCGTTCTCCAATGACGGCGCCCACCGGCGGCGCGGGTGACCGGGCCCGGTGGGCGGTGCGGGAGGTGCTGGAAAAGAAGGACCCCGGCCGTTCCCGACCGGGGTTCCCTTCTCAGACGGCGCTCTTCTTCAGCTTGCGGCGCTCCCTCTCGGAGAGACCGCCCCAGATGCCGAAGCGCTCGTCGTTCATCAGTGCGGACTCCAGACACTCGGTCCGCACCTCGCAGGTGAGGCAGACCTTCTTGGCCTCCCTCGTCGATCCACCCTTCTCGGGGAAGAACGCCTCGGGGTCGGTCTGAGCGCACAGCGCGCGCTCCTGCCAACCCGCATCTTCGGCGTCTCCGTCGAGGAGAAAGAGTTCTCTCACGGCACTCGCCCTTTCGACCCGGTGATGCTGCATGTGTCCCACTCGAACAACACTGTGGGAATTACATGCCTGTCGTACCCCTGCGGTCAAGCCCGCATCTGCTATGGGCGCCGTTCGCGGCCACAATGACCCGAACGGACCACGGGTACCCCGGCGTGTCGCCGCGGAGCGTCCCCCGGCGTGTCGCGGGGCCGGGCGTCCGCGAGCCGGGGCGCGGGCCGGGGGTCGGGGGCGGCACGCGATGATGGCTCCATGATCAGGGACATCACCGTCCTGGCCGGGGGCACCGGCGGGGCCCGGTTCCTCCAGGGCCTCCTCCACGGCATCGAGGCGGGCACGCTCCCGGGCGTCGCGCCCGACGCCGTCGTGACCGTGGTGGCCAACACCGCCGACGACATCTGGGTGCACGGCCTCAAGGTCTGCCCCGACCTCGACACCGTGATGTACACCCTCGGCGACGGCATCGACCCCGTCCGCCGCTGGGGCCGGCGCGAGGAGACGTGGAGCGTCCGGACCGAGCTGGCCGAGTACGGCGTGGAGCCGACCTGGTTCGGGCTCGGCGACCGCGACGTCGCCACCCACCTGGTCCGCACCCAGATGCTCGAGGCCGGCTTCCCGCTCTCGCAGGTCACCACCGCCCTGTGCCGGCGCTGGCTCGCCCCGACGTACGGCGACCGGGTGCGGCTGCTCCCGATGACCGACGACCGGGTCGAGACCCACGTCGCGATCACCGACGAGGAGAGCCCGAGCGGCCGCCGGGTGGTCCACTTCCAGGAGTACTGGGTCCGCCTCCGGGCCTCGGTCCCCGCCGAGACCGTGGTCTTCGTCGGCCTCGAGCAGGCGACCCCTGGCCCGGGTGTCCTCGACGCGATCTCCGGCGCCGACCTGGTCGTGCTCCCGCCGTCGAACCCGGTCGTCTCCGTCGGCACGATCCTCGGCGTGCCCGACGTCCGCGACGTCCTGCGGGTGACGAAGGCCCCCGTCGTCGGGATCTCCCCCATCGTCGGGCCCAGCCACGTCCACGGCATGGCCGAGCAGATGCTGACCTCGATCGGTGTCGAGGTCAGCGCCGCGGCGGTCGGGCTGCACTACGGCGCACGCTCGGCCGGCGGGGTCCTCGACGGCTGGCTGGTCGACGAGGGCGACGCCGACCAGGTCGCCCGGGTGCGCGAGGGCGGCGTCGCCTGCGCCGCGGTGCCGCTGATGATGACCGACCACGACGCCACCGCCGCGATGGCCGCGGCCGCCGTCGGGCTCGTCACCGGGTGAGCGCGTGATCACCGTCGAGGCGCCCGACGGCGTCGGTGAGGTGCGCGCCGGGGACGACCTCGCTGCGCTGGTGCTGCCGCTGGTCGACCTGGCCGACGGCGACGTGCTCGTCGTGACCAGCAAGGTGGTCAGCAAGGCCGAGGGCCGCGTCGTGAGCGGCACGACGCGCGAGGAGCAGCTCGCGGCCGAGACGGTCCGCGTGGTCGCCCGCCGCGGGCCCACCACCATCGTGCGCACCCGGCACGGGCTCACCATGGCCGCCGCCGGGATCGACGCCAGCAACGTCGAGGTCGGCTCGGTCGTGCTGCTCCCGCTCGACCCCGACGCCTCCGCCCGGGCCCTGCGCGCCACGCTCCTGCAGCGGACCGGCCGCAACGTCGGCGTCGTGGTCACCGACACCGCCGGCCGTGCCTGGCGGGAGGGCCAGACCGACATCGCGGTCGGCGCCGCCGGGCTGCTGGTCGCCGAGGACTTCGGTGGCCGGGTCGACGCCCACGGCAACCCGCTGGTGGTGACCGCGCCGGCCGTCGCCGACGAGATCGCCGGCGTGGCCGAGCTGGCCTCGGGCAAGCTCGGCGCCCGGCCCTTCGCGGTCGTCCGCGGCCGCGCCGACCTGGTGCTGCCGCCCGGCGAGGACGGGCCCGGCGCCCGCGCGCTGGTGCGGCCGGAGGGCGGCGACCTGTTCGGGTACGGCGCCCGCGAGGCCGTCGTGCGCGCACTGCTCGGCGACCCGGCCGACCAGGCGCCGTTCGGCGCTCCCGTCGCGGCCGAGGACCTCGCCGACGTGGTCCGTCGCGTGCTCGGCGTCGAGGCGAGGCAGGAAGCCACCGACGAGGCGCAGGTCCTGGTCGTCCGCACCGCGCGCCTCGAGGCGCTGGCCGCGCTCGCCTTCGCCCACGGGTGGGCCCTGGCGCCGGCGACCGCGGCGGGGCCGTCCGGTTCCGCCGCCGAGGCACGGCTGCGCCCAGCGACGACCTAGACTCGGCCGCGCATCCCTGCCCGCCGTACCCACCGCGAGGAAATCCGAACCGTGGCCAAGCCCGCCAAGTCCGACCGCCAAGCGGTCATCGACCAGATCCGCAAGAAGCAGAAGGGCGCCGACAAGCGCCGGGGCTTCGCGATCGTCGGTGTATGCGCGCTGGTCGCCGTCCTGCTCATCGGTGCCGCGGCGTTCAAGCCCGTCAAGGACTGGTGGGACCTGCGCAAGTTCAACGACATCGACGTCGCCTCCATCGGCGCCCCGGCGTCGGCCTGCCAGAAGATCACCACCCAGAAGGCGACCGGCAACCAGGAGCACGTCCCCACCGGCACGCCGGTGGAGTACGACCACGCCCCGCCGGCGTACGGCGCCCACTGGAACGAGGCGAACGTCGCGCCGGACCCGATGGAGCGCAAGCTCTACACCGCCGACGACCGACCCGAGGTCGAGGCGCTCGTGCACAACCTCGAGCACGGCTACACGATCCTCTGGTACGACGAGACCGCCGCCGCGGACGACGCGATGATGGACGACATCCGGGGCCTCGCCACCAAGTTCAAGGGCACCTCGAACCTGCGCCTGAAGTTCAAGGCCGTCCCGTGGACCGAGGAGGACGGCGAGCCGTTCCCCGAGGGCCAGCACATCGCCTACACCCACTGGTCGATCGGCGGCGCCGACAAGGACGTCTCCGACACCTCCACCCAGGTGGGCGTCTGGCAGTACTGCTCCGAGCCGTCCGGCGAGGCGCTCGAGGACTTCATGATCGAGTACCCCTACATGGACTCCCCCGAGCCCAACGCCGGGTGACCTGACCCCGGCGAACCGGCTCCGACGACGACGGGCCGCCCTCCATCACGGAGGGCGGCCCGTCGTCATGAAGGGACTGGGGACGTCAGAGCTTGGACATCCGGGTGAACGGCGCCGGCACCCGGATGTTGGTGGAGCCGAAGTCCACGATCACCGCGGCGGAGTCGACGGCGACCACGCGGCCGAGCCCGTGCGCGTCGTGGGAGACGCGGTCGTCGACGTCGTACTGCTCGACGACCAGCTCGGGCTCGGGCTTGAAGGGGCTGCTGGCGAGATGGCGTGGCCGCGCCCGGTGTGAAGGTGACATCACCGCCAGTATGCGCCCCCGGGGCGTCCCGCGTGGCTTCGCGGTCAGGTTAGGTCGGTGCGCCCGGCCTCGGTGAGGCCCGTGACGACGGCCTTGACGTCCTGCGCGCGGGCCCGCGTGGTGACGAGCAGGGCGTCGGGGGTGTCCACGACGACCACGTCGTCGAGGCCGACCACGGCGACCACGCGCTCCGAGCGCGGGACCACGAGCCCGGTGCTGTCGACGGCACGGACCAGGCCCTCCTCCCCCAGCACGAGCACGCCCCGGTCCCGCTCCCGGGCCTGCCCGTCGGGGTCCCGGAGCGCGTCGAGCAGCGTGGCGAGGGAGTCGAAGTCGCCGATGTCGTCCCACCCGAACGTCGAGGGGACCGTGGCGACGCGGCCGGCGTCGGCCGCGGGCTCGGCGACGGCGTGGTCCAGCGCGATCTTCGGCAGGTCCGGCCACAGCTCGTCGAGCCGCCCCGGCTCGGCGGCGATGGCACGCAGCGCCGCGGCGAACGACGGGTGCCAGGTGGCGAGCAGGTCGAGGAGCACCGTGGGACGCACGACGAACATGCCGGCGTTCCAGCGGTAGCGACCGGTCGCGAGGTACTGCGCGGCCACCTCCGTCGAGGGCTTCTCCACGAACTCGCGCACCGCCGCGACGCCGGGGTGGCCGGGCAGCTCCTCGCCGAGGTGGACGTAGCCGAAGGCGGAGGAAGCGAACGTCGGCTCGATCCCGAGGGTGACCAGCCAGCCCTCCCGCGCGACCCGCACGGCCGTGCGCACGCAGTCCCGGAACGCCTCGGGGTCGGCGATGACGTGGTCGGCCGCGAACGAGCCCATGACGGCGTCGGGGTCCCGCCGCTCGAGGACCGCGGCGGCGAGGCCGATGGCGGCCATCGAGTCCCGGGCCGACGGCTCGGCGATGACGGCCTCCTCGGCCAGCGTCGCCAGCTGCTCGCCCACCGCGTCGCGGTGCGGCCGGCCGGTGACGACCAGGAACCGGTCCTCGGCCAGCGGCTCGAGCCGGTCGTGGGTCTCCTGCAGCAGGGAGCGGCCGCTGCCGGTGAGGTCGCGGAGGAACTTCGGCGAGGTGCGCCGCGACAGCGGCCAGAGGCGGGTCCCGGCGCCGCCGGCGGGGATCACCGCCCAGAAGCCCTCGAGCGCGGACGGGCCGGTGGACGCGGGAGCGGCGGCAGCGGAGCTCATGGGCGTGAGCCTAGGGTCCGGCCCCTGTCTAGGGTGAGGCGCTGTGACGACCTTCGCGACCGTGCTCGCCGACCTGCTCCGCAAGGAGCCGGGCCGGCCCCTGGTGACCTTCTACGACCACGCGACCGGCGAGCGGGTGGAGCTGTCGGTCACGACGTACGCCAACTGGGTCGCGAAGGTCTCCTCACTCCTCGTCGAGGAGCACGACCTGGTACGCGGCGACGCGCTGCGGGTGGACCTCCCCCCGCACTGGCTCGCCCCGGTGTTCCTCGGCGCCGCCTGGAACGCGGGCCTGGTCGTCACCGACGCCGACGACGCGGACGCGGTGGTCTGCGGTCCCGGCGGGCTCGGGCGGTGGGCCGACCGGGCGGGCGACGTGCCCGTCCTGGCCTGCTCGCTGCTGCCGCTGGGGGTGCGGTTCGCCGACCCGCTGCCGGCCGGCGTGCACGACGTCGGGGTGGAGGTGTGGTCCCAGCCGGACTCCTTCATCCCCTGGGACCCGCCGCAGGACGACGACCTCGCGCTGGCGCTCGCCGGCGACGAGGTGACCCAGGCCGGGTTGTGGAGCGCGGCCGCCGCCGGGAGTCTCCTCACCGACGGCGGCCGCCTCCTCTCGGAGGCGGACCCGGCTTCCCCACCGGGCATCGCCACCGTCACCGAGCCGCTCGCGAGGGGCGGCTCGCTGGTCCTGGTGGTCGGCGCCGACCGGGAGCGGCTCGAGGCGACGTACGCCGCCGAGCGCGCCACCGCACGCTTCCCCGCATGACCACCGGGACCAGGTCTCCTGGGGCTGCTCAGGCTGCTCTGCCTGCTCGGCCTGCTCGGCCTGCTCGGGCTGCTCAGCCCACCAGGTCGTAGGCGCTCGCGCCCTCGCCGAGGGGCACGCGGGCGCCGAATCCCGTCGGCGTGCCCGGCAGCAGCCAGAGCCGTCCGTCGGCCCTGCTGCGCGCGACCACGTCGGCGTGCCCGGTCAGCCCCACGTCGCTGACGCCGACCAGCCAGTCGTAGGCCGAGACGGCCATGCCGAGCGCCCGGGGCGAGGTCAGCCCGCCCGGACCGTTGCCCGGGTAGAGCGTGAGCTTGTTCCCCACCCGCAGCAGGCTGTCCGGAGCACCGTCGGCGTCCCAGCGGCCCACCGCGACCTGCTGGGTCGCCGAGACGCGTGAGTGCACGACGTACGACGCGGCGAGGCCCTCGAGGCCGCGCCCCGGGTAGACGCGCATCGCGCCGCCGGCGGGCTGGCCGAGGAGGTCGGGCCACCCGTCGCCGGTCATGTCGCCGGCGGCCGACAGCAGCGAGACGCCGCCGAAGCCGCTGCCGATCGGCACCGCCTTGGAGAAGTGGCCCGTGCCGTCGCCGCGCCGGACCTTGAGCACGCCGGTGGCCTTGGTCCGCACGACCATGTCGCCGAAGCCGTCGCGGTCCCAGTCGCCCACGCTGAGCAGCGCGTCGGCGCCGCGGACCCGGATGCCGGTCGGCACCGGTGCCGCCGTCGACACGGTGCCGGCCTCGTCGGCGACGAGGGGCAGGACGTAGGCCAGGCCGTCGGTCGCGTTCCGGACCAGCAGGTCGGGGTGCGGGGTGCCCACCAGGTCCGACTCGCGCTCGCGGCCGGCCCAGCCGATCTGGTCCTGCGCGGCCAGCGTGCGGATCTTGCCGAGCTTGGCGTAGAGGTATCGGCCCGGGCAGGCGGTCGAGCCCGCGTCGCGGTGCCCGTTGATCGCGCGGAAGGACTTCTTGCCGACGACCTGGCTCGGGGAGGAGGCGTCGACGCCGTGCAGCGACAGCTTCCAGGCGAAGAGCGCGCCGTAGGCCTGGACCATCGCGCTGCTCGGCTGCTTGACGTCGAAGTTGCCGATCGCCGACATGGCGAAGGAGTTCTCGTTGTAGCCGAGGGTGTGCGCGCCGACGACCGGGCGGTCGATGCCGCCGTAGCGGCCCTCCCAGATCCGGCCGAACCGGTCGACCAGGAAGTTGTAGCCCACGTCGGACCAGCCGCGGGACTGGGTGTGGTACGCGTAGATGCTGCGCAGGATGCCCGGCACCTCGTCGCGGGTGTACTCGTTCGCGTTGACCGTGTGGTGCACGAAGCCGGCGTGCACCTCGTAGTACGACGGGGCGGTCGCGCCCCGGAGCTTCTCGTTGGCGCCCCACTGCGCGCGGGAGTAGACGACCGGGCGAGGGGTGTACGCCGCCGCGCTGAGCGCCATCGCGCCGCCGGCCGTGGCGTCCGCGGTTGCCGTGGTTGCCGTGTCCGTCGTGTCCGTGGCGGGCGGAGCCGGGGCGTCGCCGCCGGTCGCGTGCAGCGCGGGCGCCTCGCGGGTCAGGTCGTCGGCCTCGCCGGGGTCGACCACCGCGAGGCGCATGTCGTCCGGAACGCCGGCCTCCGAGCGCACGCGCACCTGCACCCGGTCGACCTCGCCGACGAGCAGCTCGTCGGTGCCGGGCCGGGCGCGCCGCGCCTCGGCGCTGTCAGGGTCGGGCCCGTGCTCGTCGTGGTAGGCCATCGCCGACCAGCCGGTCCAGGCCCCGCCGGTCTCCGTGCGGACCTGGAAGGTGATCGCGTCGTCGGCGACCTCCTCGCCGTGCTGCCAGGTGACGCCGACCGCGCCGTACCCGCGCACCGGCTGCGGCTCGGCGACCACGACGGCCTGCCGGCCCTGCACGCGGGTGCGGGCGTGCAGGGCTCCCCTGGCCAGTCGCCCGTTCGCCGGCGCGCTCAGCGCGTACTCGGTGACGACGGGGTCGACCGGCTCGGCCGGCAGCACCGATTGCTGGGCCTGCTCGGCGGCGTACGCCGAGAGCCGCCCGGTCACCGCCACGCCGTTGCTCTCGCCCAGGCCGAGGGCCGGGGTGCCCGGGGCCTCGTGGACGACGTCGAGGGTGAGGACCCGCGCTGCCGGGGTCAGGACGGCCAGCACCGCACCGAGGGCCAGCAGCTGCTGGCAACCGGTGACGAAACGGTCCTTCGACCTGGACATGACGGCCTGCTCTCGTGCGGGGGAAGTTCACACAAGGCGCAACTTTCACATGCGTCACAGGCCGACGGAAGGGTCCGTGAGTAACTACAAGGCTGTAATTTCCAGTCGACACGCCGGTGGATCGGAGATTTGTCAAGTTCACCGGAACTGGCTCAGACAACCCCGGACCGGGGTCGTCGTGGCGCGCGCGCAGGCCGCCCGGGCGCACCGCAGCGCGTAGGCCGAACGGACAGGACGGACCCCGAAGACCGAGCGGTCAGACGTCCGAGCCGAGCTCGTCGTCCTCTCGGTCCTCCAGGGCCGTGGGCTCGTCCTCCTCGTACTTCACGTACTTGATGCCCGCGTCGACGGGGCCGTCGAAGCCGACCCGGCCGCCCTCGAGGACGATCACCCGGTCGCACATCTTGCGCACCGAGCCCGCCGCGTGGCTGACGTAGACGAGGGTGCGCCCGGACTCGCGGATCTCCTGCATCTTGGCCAGGCACTTGCGCTTGAACGGCCGGTCCCCCACCGCGAGCACCTCGTCGGCGAGGAAGATGTCGGAGTCGACGTGGATGGCGACCGCGAAGCCGAGGCGGGCGAACATGCCGGAGGAGTAGTTGCCGACCGGGGTCTCCAGGAAGCGGCCGATGTCGGCGAACTCCACGATCGAGTCGAACTTGCGCTGCGTCTCGGCCTCGGACATGCCCAGGATCGCGGCGTTGAGGTAGACGTTCTCGCGCCCGGTGAGCTGGGGGTGGAAACCGGCCCCGGTGGCGATCAGGCCGGCGATCCGGCCGCGCGTGAGCACGGTGCCGCTGTCGGGCTTCATCACGCCGTTGATCAGCTTGAGCAGCGTGCTCTTGCCCGAGCCGTTGAGGCCCATCAGGCCGACCGACTCGCCCTGCTGGACCGTGAACGACACGTCGTCGAGCGCCGTGAAGGAGTCGCTGATGTCGCGCCCCTTGACCATCGCGACCGCCATCTGCTTGGCGGTGCGGTGGTAGCGCAGCGTGAAGTCCTTGCTGACGTGGTCGACCACGATCGAGGCGTCAGCCGGGTACGACGAGGGGTCGACGGTCACGACAGGCGCTCCGGGATCTTGTTCTCGAGCCGGCTGAAGAGCAGCTGGGCGAGGAGCAGCAGGACCAGCGAGCCGACCAGCGACCCGAGGCCGTACAGCAGGAGGTGGTCGGGGATCTGCTCGGCGGCGGTCCGCTCCGGGTCGCTGGTGGACCCCACCCAGAACGCGCGCTGCACCAGCAGCACCGCGTCGGCGATCGGGTTGAGCAGGTAGAGCTCGGCGAAGCGGCCGAACCGGTCGTCGACCATCGTGTAGGGGTAGAGCATCGGCACGCCGAAGCGGACGAAGTTGGTGAGGATCGTGACCGCGCTGGCGAAGTCGCGGAAGAACACGTTCGCGGCGCTGAACATCAGGGCCAGCGCGGTGCCGAGCACCGCGATGACCGCGACGGCGAGGACGAAGGCCAGCACGCCCACAGGGTCGGGTGCCCACCCGCAGAAGAGGCACACGATCGTCAGGATCACCACCTGCGGCCCCACGTGGTAGAGCGAGACCAGCATCGAGGCGACCGGGAACATCTCCTTGGGCATCGCCATCTTCCGCACCAGCGCCTTGTTCCGCACGATCGAGCGGGTGCCGGCGTTGAAGGTCTCGGTGAAGAAATGGACGACGACCAGGCCGCAGAAGACGTGCACGGCGTACCGCTCGACGTTCCCGCGGCCGATGATGTAGCCGAAGACGAACCAGTAGATGAACAGCTGCGAGAGCGGGTTGATGTAGGACCACACCAGGCCCAGGAACGACCCCTGGTAGCGCGCACTGATCTCGCGGCGCACGAGCAGCTTGAGCAGGTAGCGGCGTCCGAGGACGTCGATCAGTCCCGCCGCCGGGGCCGGCGACGCCAGCGGCGCGTCGACCACGCGCTGCCGGCCGGCCTCAGTCATCGGATCCCTGCTGCGCGCTCGCCGACGGGGTCGCCCGCGACCCGGTCGGCTCGGTCCGGTCCAGCCACGGGCCGAAGGTCTTCTCCCAGGCCTCGGGCGAGGTGATCTCGCCGAGCGCCTCGCGGTAGTCCTGGGCCAGCCGCGGCCACTCGCGGCGGTAGCGCTCGTGGATCTCGACGGTCCGCTTCACCAGGTCGCGGAACTTGTCGGGGTCGCGTCGGTAGAACGCCGCAGAGGTGCCGTCGTTCATCGAGACGACCGCGGAGTCCAGGGTGCCGAGGCGGTACCACTTGGCGTCCATCGCGCGGATCTCGGCCTCGGGGTGCTCCTGGGCCAGCGGACGCGGCTTCTTCAGCTGGCGCAGCGGCTGGAGACCGGCGCTGACCAGGGTCGAGAGCCGGCCCGGCACCTCCGCGCTGTCCCGGCCCTTGCGCGGCGGCTTGCTGCGGCGCACCGACGGGAAGGCGTCGGGGTCGACCTGGAGCTGGGCGTCGGTGAACTGCTTGCGCAGCGCGTTGACCTCCGCCAACCGGGTCGGCAGCATCTCGTGCAGGCCGTGGGGACCGGCGAGCACGTCCTCCATCGCCAGCAGCCGGAGCTCGGCGGTGGAGTACTGCATCGAGACCAGGTGGGCGACCTGGTGGTTGAGGCTCTCCCGGATCATCCGGCCACCCTTGGGGTAGACCGAGTGCAGCAGCGCCGCCACCAGGCGGTTGCGGTGGTGGAAGTAGGCCTGCCAGTCCAGCGCGTCGTTCTTGTCGGTCCACGGCACGTGCCAGACGGCGGCGCCGGGGAACGTCACGGTCGGGAAGCCGGCCTGCTTGGCCCGCAGGCCGAACTCCGAGTCGTCCCACTTGATGAAGAGCGGCAGCGAGAGGCCGACCTCCTCGAGCACGACCCGCGGGACCAGGCACATGAACCAGCCGTTGTAGTCGACGTCGATCCGCTTGTGCAGCCACCGGCTCGAGCGCAGGTTGCGGCCCGCGAAGTCCCAGTCGGTCTGGGTGTCGGGCGCCGACTGCCACCAGAACCGCCACGGCTGGACGATCTCGCCGAAGCTGTGCATCCGCGAGCGCGAGTAGATGTTGAACATGTGGCCGCCCACGATCGTGGGCCGGCGGGCCAGGTCGCCGAAGGTCACGGCGCGGACGATGCCCTCGGGCTCGCAGACGACGTCGTCGTCCATCATCAGCGCGTACGTCGCGGTGCCCTTGCGCACCGACTCCAGCTGGCCCCGGGCGTAGCCGCCGGAACCGCCGAGGTTGCCCTGCTCGATGACCCGCAGCACGTCCCCGAGGGCCTCCTGCGCCCGCGCGAAGTCCGCCGAGCCGGTGACCTTGTCGGTGCCCTGCTCCATCACCATCACGGTGTCGAGGTAGGGCCGAAGCGCCTCGTCCTCGCCGATCTGGGTCAGCAGCTGGGCGCAGAAGTCGGGCCGGTTCATCGTGGTGATCGCGATGTCGACGGTGCCGTGCTGGGCGCGGTCGGCGGGGACCTCCGCGGTCCACTCGGCCGACTCGACCACCACGTCCTCGTCGCCCGCGATGACGTCGTACCAGTACCAGCCGCCGTCGACGAAGGGCTTGAGGGTGAGGTCGAAGCTGAAGGACTCCGAGCCGGACGAGGTCGTCTCCGCCGCGTCGACGCGCTGGGCGTTGCCGCGTGCCATGGACTTGTAGACGATCACGGTCGCCCCGCTCCCCCGCAGCGTGACGGTGAGCGTCACCTCGGTGACGACCGTCCAGCGGCGCCAGTAGCTGGCGGGGAACGCGTTGAAGTAGGTGCCGAACGAGAGCCGGTCGCCGGACTCCACCCGCAGCGCGGTGCGCGACTCGATCTGGTCGGGGTGCAGGGCGCGGCCGGTGGACGTCGACTGCCGGAGCGCGGCGTTGTTGAGCGCCTTGGCCGAGCGGTTGCCGCCGATCTCGTACTTGTCGGCGTCGAGCTTGGCGTCCTCGGGGTCGACGTACAGCGCCAGGACGTCGGAGTCGCGGTCCAGCGGCAGGATCTGGCGCTGGAGCAGGCGGGTGGCGGTGCCGGCCGTGCCGCTCGTGGCCGTGCCGGTGCTCGTGCTGGTGGTGGTCATGCGTCGACTCCTCCGCTGGTCAGCGGCGTGCCGTCCGCGAAGTGCGGACGCAGCTTGTTCTCGAACATCGACAGGGCCGACCCGATAGCCATGTGCATGTCGAGGTACTTGTAGGTCCCGAGGCGGCCCCCGAAGAGCACCATCGGCTCCTTCTTGGCCAGCTCCCGGTACTTCAGCAGCTTCTCCCGGTCGGCGGCGGTGTTGACCGGGTAGTACGGCTCGTCGCCCTCCTCGGCGAAGCGGCTGTACTCGTGGACCACGATCGACTTGCCCGGCAGGTAGGTGCGCTCGGGGTGCAGGTGCTTGAACTCCAGCACGCGCGTCCACGGGACGTCCTGGTCGTTGGCGTTGACCACGCCGGTGCCCTGGTAGTCGTCGACGTCGACGGTCTCCCGCTCGAGGTCGATGGTGCGCCACGACAGGCGGCCCTCGGAGTTGCCGAAGTACTCGTCGACCGGTCCGGTGTAGACGATCGGGACGGTGCCCCTCCACTCGTCGGCCACGTCGAAGAAGTCGGTCTCGAGCCGGACCTCGATGTTCGGGTGGTCGGCCATCCGGTCGAGCCAGGCGGTGTAGCCGTCGACCGGGAGGCCCTCGTAGGTGTCGTTGAAGTAGCGGTTGTCGAAGGTGTAGCGGACCGGGAGGCGCGTGATGATGTCCGCGCTGAGCTCCGTGGGGTCGGTCTGCCACTGCTTGGCGGTGTAGCCCTTCACGAACGCCTCGTAGAGCGGACGGCCGATGAGGGAGATCGCCTTCTCCTCGAGGTTCGTGGCGTCCGCGGTGGCGATCTCGCTGGCCTGCTCGGCGATCAGCGCGCGCGCCTCGTCGGGCGTGTGGGACTTCCCGAAGAACTGGTTGATCAGGCCCAGGTTCATCGGGAAGGAGTAGACCTGCCCCTGGTACTTGGCGAAGACCCGGTGCTGGTAGTCGGTGAAGTCGGTGAACCTGTTGACGTACTCCCACACCTTGGTGTTGGAGGTGTGGAACAGGTGGGTGCCGTAGACGTGCACCTCGATGCCGGTCTCGGGGTCGATCTCGGAGTAGGCGTTGCCGCCGATGTGGCTGCGGCGCTCGAGGACGAGCACCTTCAGGCCCAGCTCGCTGGCGCAGCGCTCGGCGACGGTCAGGCCGAAGAAGCCGGAGCCGACGACGACCAGGTCGGGTGCGGACGCGGGAGCCGGATCAGGGGAGGACACGGTGGGTCAGTCTACGGAGAGCGGCGGAGGCGTCCGCATCGCACGCGCCGCGACGATGGCCCGGATCACGTTGCCCGCCTCGGCCCGCCCGCCGCGCAGCGGGCTGAGCACGACGACCGCCAGCGCGACGAGCCAGGGCTTGGCCCGGACGAGCGCGTTCTCGCCGTACCGGAAGTGCACGGCGAAGAGGTTCCGGTACATGTAGAACCCCTTCCAGCCGGCCAGGTCGTGCTGCTGGTCGAAGTCGAGCTGGCGCACCAGCACGGCGTCGCGGACCGCCCAGATCCGGAAGCCGGCCCGCCGCGCGCGGACGGCGAAGTCCACGTCGTCGTAGAAGATGAAGTACGACGGGTCGGGCAGCCCGATCCGCTCGACCACGCCGCGGCGGCACATGAAGCCCTCGAAGGCGACGTTCTCCAGCTCGACCCGCTCGGGCATCGCGGGCCGGGTGCCCCAGTCGGTCTCGACCATCGACGTCTTCGGCTTGATCGCCAGCGGGTTGCGGAGGTCGAAGCGGGTGGCGGCCTTCTCGCACAGCCGGCCCGAGGTGTCCTCGCGCACGGCCATCAGGCAGTCCTCGTCCTGGTCGAGCAGCACGTCGAGGCAGTCCGGCGCGGGCACCACGTCGTCGTCCATCAGCCAGATCCGGTCCCAGCCGCCGGCGTGGGCCTGGCGCACGCCGAGGGAGAAGCCGCCGGCGCCGCCGAGGTTCTCCTCGGTCCGCGTCACCCGCAGCCACGGCTCGGTCCGCGCGGCCAGCACCCGGGCGGTGTGGTCGGTGCTGGCGTTGTCGACCACCAGCACCGCGTCGGGCTGGGTGGTCAGCGCGGCCAGGCCGTCGAGCATCCGGTCGAGCAGGTCGGCGCGGTTGTAGGTCACCACGACGACCGCGACGCTCTCGCGACCGGTCACCGCAGGTACCGCCGGTGGCCGGTGAAGTCGCCGCGCAGGGCGGCGACCCACGCCCGGGCGCTGAGCACGAGGCGGCGCGGCCGGGGCCGGGTGACGGTGTAGAACCACAGGGTCTTGGCGACGAACGCGAGGGCGTGCGGCCAGCCGCGGTACTCCCGCAGGTTGAGCAGGTTGTTGCGCGCCATGCAGTAGTGCTTGAGGTCGCTGGGGCTGTGGTTGTACGTCGTCCGGCCGCCCAGCATCGGGGTGCCGAGCTCGCCCACCGAGGGGTGCAGCACCCGGGCGTCGACCACCGTCGCGACCCGTCCTCCGGCACGCTCGGCGCGGAGGCGGTACTCGTGGTCGTCGCCCCAGATGAAGAACTCCTCGCGCGGCAGGCCGACCCGCTCGACCAGCTCCCGCGTCACGAGCACGCCGTTGAACGGGATCACCACGTCGCGGATCAGCCCGTCCCCGTCGGCCGCCGCGGCGACGTCCGCCATCCGGTGCACCACGCGGGTGCCCCCGGGCAGCCGGATCGGGAAGACCAGCCGGCCCGGGTCGTCCTCGTCGACGACCACCGGGCCCCAGAAGTCCAGGTCGCCGCGGTGCTCCAGCAGCGTCTCCAGGCACCCGGCGTCGGGCAGCCCGTCGTCGTCCATCAGCCAGACCAGGTCCGCCCCGCGCTCGACCGCCCAGGCCAGGCCGGCGTGGAACCCGCCGGCGCCGCCGAGGTTCTCGGCCAGCGTCCGCCCCAGCACCGGCGTGCTCGCGTGCTCGTCGGGCATCTCCCGGTCCGTCAGCCCGGCCAGCCACTCCCCCGTGCCGTCAGAGGAGGCGTTGTCGACGACGAGCACCTCGACCAGCGGGCTCCCCTCGCGGGCGCCCACCTCGTCGAGCCGCTCGACCAGCCGCTGCAGCAGCTCGATCCGGTCGTACGTCACGACGACGGCCACCACCCGCGGCGGCGGCACACTGGGGTCGGTCACGGGCGTCACCCTACGAGCCCGGCGGTGGTGGGTGCGGGTGGCGGGGGTGGGCCGTCGGTTTCCCCGGCCCCCCGGGGATTCCGGCGCTTCTCAGGGGACGCATTCCCTGAGAAGCGCTGGTTATCCCTGAGAAGTCGGCGGGTGGAGGAACGATCGGGCCGGGCTGTCATCAGGCCGGCGGAGCCGACACCGCAGCCCGCCTCACCGGGTCTCGACGACGCTCGCTGGCGCTCGCTGCTCGACCAGCGGCTGCCGCGGGCTCGGGGCCGGAGGTGGACGACGGGCGGGTAGGCCCGGTCGTGGTCGGGTCTGGCAGCCCGGAGCGAGGCACGAGCGCAGGGCCGGTGGAGCCGACGCCGCAGCCCGCCTCACCGGGTCTCGACGACGCTCGCTCGCGCTCGCTGCTCGACCAGCGGCTGCCCCGACCCGACCACCGGCAACGCACCCGGCTGGCTGGCGCTCGCTGCTCGACCAGCGGGTGGGGCGATCAGCAGGCGGAGCCGAGGTCCTCGGCCTGGTTCGCGGCGTACCCCTCGGACAGCGAGCCGAGCGACCCGCCGGTGACGGAGTCGGGCGCGGGCTTGGGCTTGGCGCCCCCCGCCTTGGCGGTGGTCCCGCCCTCGGCCCGGTCGATCGCCTGGGCGACCTTGGAGCGGACCAGGTCGATGTCGGGGTCGGCGGTGACGATCATGGGCGGCACCAGCGAGAGCGTCGAGACCTTCTGGCCGCGGGCCTTGAGCGCGAGGTCCATGAAGGTGTCGAGCTCGGAGGCCGGGAGGTTGGTCGAGATCATCTCCGTGGAGGCCGTGGCGATCTTCTCGAAGTTCCGGACCGCGACCTGCGGGCTGACCTGCTGCAGCATCGCGTTCATGACGCACTTCTGCCGCGCCATCCGCGAGTAGTCGTCGGAGCCCTCACGGGCGCGGGCGTACCAGAGCGTGTCGTGGCCGTTCAGCTTGCGCGTGCCCGCCTCGATGTAGTGGAACGTCGACTCGTGCGGCAGGCCGACCGGGATCGGCTGGCGGACGTTGAGGGTGACCCCACCGACCGCGTCGACCAAGTCCTTGAAGCCCTCGAGGTTGACCATCGCCCAGTAGTTGATCCGCAGGTCGGTGATGCCCTCCACGGCCGAGACGGTCGCGTCGATGCCGGGGTTCTCGGAGTCGGGGAAGAGCTCGGTGTGGTCCTGGGCCCAGGTGCTGACGCCGTTGAGGTAGCAGCCGTCGCAGTCGAACCCGTCGGGGAACTCCTTCGCCATCGGCGAGCCCTGCCGGAACGGGAAGGACGCCATGTTGCGCGGGAGGCCGACCAGCACGGTGCGGCCGGTCTCGGCGTCGATCGAGGCGACGGTGAGCGAGTCCGGGCGCAGGCCCCAGCGCCCGGCGCCGGAGTCACCGCCGAGGAGCAGGACGTTGAAGCGGCCGTCGTGCGCACCGACGACCTTGTCGGAGCCGAACATCGTGAGGATGAAGTCGCGCTGGACCCCGACGACGTGCGCGCCGAACAGCATGGTGCCGATGACGGAGAGGCACAGCACGCCGTTCACCCCGACGACGGCCCGGCGGTGCGCCAGGCCGAGGCTCAGCGGCTGACCGATGCGCCAGGCGTCCATGAACAGCGCGGCCCACGCGATCGCCCCGACCACGAGCAGCGCGCGCAGCACCAGCAGCACACCGGTGCTGGAGAAGAGCGTGAACAGCGCCTGGTGGTGCACCAGTCCGACGAGCAGGAGCAGGACGCCGGAGACGACGGCCCCGAACCAGACGACCAGGGCGACGCCGCCGACCCGGCGGTTGCCGGCGACCAGCTGCGCCGAGCCGGGGAGGACGAGGGTCATCACCATCAGCGAGATCGCCCGACGGAAGCGCACGCGTGCCGCGCGCTCCTCGAGGGGGGTGCGCGGCACGCGGCTCGTGCCGTCGAGCAACCCGGGGGAAGAGACGGGTGGCATCGACATGCCTCTTTCTGCTGGGTACTGCCGTGAGTACTGAAGGGGAAGGTCAGTGCTGCCCGGTCAGTATCACCAGTCACAGGCGTCACAGCCGCGCGCGACGCGCCGGTCGCCCGGATCGGGGCGCCGCTCAGGTGTCGCGTGGGCCACGTCGGCCCGACTCGATCTCCTCGCGGCGGGCCAGCCGGTGCGCCCGCCGGATCTCGGCCTCCCGCTGGCGGCGGAGCTCGTCGGGGGCCTCGGGGCGCAGCGACGGCACCGGCCGCGAGCCGCCCTCGGCGGTGATCGCGACGAAGACGAAGTACGCCGAGGCGACGTGCAGCGAGGTGACCGTCGGGTCGTCCCAGGGCTGGGCCTCGATCCGCACGCCGATCTCCATCGACGAGCGTCCGGCCCAGTTCACCTGGGAATAGGTGCGGACGATGTCGCCGACGTGCACGGGCTCGAGGAACGTCATCTCGTCGAGCGCCGCGGTGACCGCCGGTCCCCCGCTGTGCCGCTGGGCGACGACGCCCGCGGCGGAGTCGGCGAGCTTGACGATCTCGCCACCGTGGATGTTGCCGAGCAGGTTGGCCTCGCGGCTGGTGACGACCTGGCCCAGGGCCACCCGCGCGTAGGACGGGGGCCGCGGCTCGAGCGGCCGCTCCGAGGGTTCCGGCATGGCTGCACGGTAGCGTCGGGCCCATGGCAGATCGTCCCCGGAACGGCGGTCCCGAGGACGGGTCCCGAGAGTACGGCTGGCTCTACGGCGGGAAGCAGCCCCGTGAGCCCGGCCCCGAGGAGACCCGCGTCATGCCCGTGCAGCCGCGCGACGGCGGCCGGTCGCGCGCCGTGCCGGGGCAGCCGGCCCAGCCACCCCGACCGGCCCAGCCGGTCGGACGGGACACGCCCCCGGGGGGCCCTGCGACCTCCCGACCTCGGGGCGCGGGCGTCCCGTCGGGCCCCGCGAGCCCCGCGACCCGCGAGCGGCGGGGCTTCCGGTTCCCGCGACCGCGGCTGCGGTGGGTGTTCCTGCTGGTGCTGGCCTGGATCGCCTACCTGGTGATCGTGCCGGTGATGGCGTGGAACGACGTGGACAAGGTCGACTTCGAGCCCGACGGCGACCGCCCGGGCGACCAGCCCGGCACGACGTACCTGATGGTCGGCAGCGACTCGCGCGGCGACCTCTCCCCCGAGGAGCGCAAGCGGCTCGGCACCGGCGGCGCGGAGGGGCAGCGCACCGACACGATCATGCTGCTGCACACCGGCTCCGGGCCGAACCTGCTGATGTCGATCCCGCGCGACTCCAACGTCGAGATCCCCGGGCGCGGGCTCAACAAGATCAACGCCGCCTACGCGTTCGGCGGCCCGAAGCTGCTGGTGCAGACGATCGAGCAGTCCACCGGCATCCGTGTCGACGACTACGTCGAGATCGGCATGGGCGGCCTCGCCGGGGTCGTCGACGCGGTGGGCGGGATCGAGATCTGCCCCGAGAACGCGATGAAGGACCCCCAGGCCAAGCTCGACATCGAGGCCGGCTGCCAGGAGGCCGACGGACCGACGGCGCTGGGCTACGCACGCTCGCGCAAGACCTACACCCGGTTCGGCGACACCCAGCGGGCCCAGGCCCAGCGTGAGGTGGTCTCGGCGGTCGGGAAGAAGGTCGTCTCGCCGTGGACCGTGCTCAACCCGTTCCGCTACTGGGACCTCAACCACTCCGTGCCCGGCTTCTTCGCCTTCGGCGAGGGCACCGGCCCATTGCGCGCCGGCATGTGGGCGATGGCGATGACCCGGGTGAACGGCGAGTCCGGGCTGACCTGCGGCGTCCCCATCTCCGACCTCGCGGTCACCTGGGACCCCGAGCGGTCCGAGCAGATGTTCCAGGCGATCATCGAGGACGACACCGACTCGATCCCGCGCAAGCTGTGCACCCCGACCGGGCTGCCGAAGGAAGTGACCGGATGACCTCCTACGAGACCCTGCTGTGGGACGTCGACGACCACGGCGTCGCGACCCTCACCCTGCACCGACCCGACCAGCTCAACGCCTTCGACGTGACCATGGCCGGCGAGCTGGAGCAGGTGTTCCGCACCGAGGCCCTCTCCGACGACGTCCGCGCCGTCGTGGTGACCGGGTCCGGCCGCGCGTTCTGCGCGGGGATGGACCTCTCGGCCGAGGGCAACGTCTTCGGGCTCGACGAGTCGGTCCGCCCCGACCCGGCGGCGTTCCGCGCGGCGTACGACCAGGCGCCGTACGACGCCGGCGTCCGCGACACCGGCGGGAAGGTGACGCTGGCCGTCCACGCGCTGCCCAAGCCGGTCATCGCCGCGATCAACGGCCCGGCCGTCGGCATCGGCGCGACGATGACGCTCGCGATGGACCTGCGGCTGGCCTCGACGAAGGCGCGGATCGGGTTCGTCTTCGGCCGGCTCGGCATCGTGCCGGAGGCGGCGTCGTCGTACTTCCTGCCCCGGATCGTCGGCATCCAGCAGGCGCTGGAGTGGGTCTACTCCGCGGAGGTCCTGAACGCCGAGCAGGCGCTCGCCGGCCGGCTGCTGCGTTCGGTGCACGAGCCCGACGAGCTGCTGCCGGCCGCCCGGGAGCTGGCCCGGTCCTTCGTGGACGGGCGGTCGCCGGTCGCGCTGGCCCTGGCCAAGCAGCTGCTCCACCGGGGTGCCGCCGCCGCGGACCCGCTCGAGGCGCACCTCAACGACTCGCTGGCGATGTACTGGACCTCCGTCGGCGACGGCAAGGAGGGCGTGGCGGCCTTCCGCGAGAAGCGCGCGCCGGAGTTCACGGGCCGGGCCTCGGACCTGCCGCCGGTCTTCTGACCCTCCCGCGGCCGGTCGGACGTCGCGGACCTGGCCGGCGGGCCCGGGCGTCGGCTCAGGCGGCGAGGCTCTTGCGCAGCCGGGCGAGGATCGAGGTGATCAGCCGGGAGACCTGCTCCTGGGTGACACCGACCTCGTCGCCGATCTGGGTCTGGGTGCGGTTCTCGAAGAAGCGGAGCTCGATGATCCGCCGCTCGCGGTCGGTGAGCTCGGCCATCAGCGGGCGCAGCGCGACCCGGGCCTCGGCCGAGGCGAAGGCGGGGTCGAGGTCGCCCATCGACTCCGTCGGGTCCTCGACGCCGTCGGGCCTAGGCGCGTCGAGGGACACCGGGGTGAAGCACCCCGTGGCGTGGAGCGCGTCGAGCACCAGCTGCAGCGGTACGTCGAGGTGGACCGCGACCTCGGCGGGCCGGGGGGTCCGTCCCAGCTGCTGGGCCAGCTCACCCTCGGCCGCGGTGACCCGCGCCTGCACCTCCTGCACCGACCGCGGCGGGCGGACCGCCCAGCCGGCGTCGCGGAAGTAGCGGCGGATCTCCCCGCGCAGCGTCGGGACCGCGAAGCTGAGGAAGTCCTCCCCCAGCGTCGGGTCGAAGCCCCGAACCGCCTTGACCAGGCCGAGGTAGGCGACCTGGTCGACGTCCTCGGCAGCGATCCCGCGGCCGTGGTAGCGCCGGGCCACGTCCGAGGCGACGGTCATGTTGAGCCGGATCACCTCGTCCTCGTAGCGGGTGCGCAGCTCGCCCTGGCTCGCGCGGGCGCGGGACAGCAGCCGGGCGGTCTCCATCCGGCGCCTGCTGTCGGTCATGCGTGCGCGCTGCGGGGGCACCGTTCGGGACAGCGTCGGGGCGTCCGGTGCGGGAGCGGCGACGGGCGCGGGCGGCTGCGTGCCGACGCTCCACTCCCCCGCGGTCTCCCGCTGGGGTGCTCGCCGCTCGGGCGCGGGCGGCGTGCCGCCGTCGTACGCCCAGTCGCTCTCGGTCCCCACGACCCCGACCTCCGTCATCGGCTGATCCCCCCAGCCAACGGCTGCATGCTCCCACGGGGTGTCGGCCGCTGCCACCGGATCGAGAGAGGCGGTCCAGACACACGACGACCGGGGCGCGGACTCCTCGTCCGCGCCCCGGTCGGGTCGTGCGCTGCGCTGCGTGCCGGTCGTGACCGGCAGTGGATCGGTGTCGGCTCAGCCGGCGGCGCTGGCCGCCTCGGTCTCCGAGGTGGCGCCCGCGGTGCTGAGGTTGCCGCCCTTGTCCTCGAGGTGCGCCCGGACGAACCAGTGGAAGAGCTCGATCTGGTTGGTCTGGGCGATGAACATGTCCTCGGTCACCGGATCGAGCTCACCGAGCTCCTCGATGCCCTTGCGGTAGTCCTCGATCACGCCGGTGTAGACGAGGTCGAGGGCACCGAGGTGCTCCTGGGTCGTCGCGCGACCGATGGAGTACTCGTCCCAGTCGCGGGCCTCGACGAGGCGGCCGGGCGTGCCGACCGGGGACCCGCCCAGGGTCGCGATGCGCTCGGCGAGCTCGTCGGCGAAGCCACGGATCGCCTCGACCTGCGGGTCGAGCATCTCGTGGACGGCGATGAAGTGGGGACCCACGACGTTCCAGTGGATGTGCTTGAGCGTCAGGTGCAGGTCGTTGGTGGCGTTCAGCCGGCCCTGGAGCAGTTCCACGACGCGCTCGGCGTCGGACTCGCTCATGCCGGGAACCGTGTAGCGGAGCTTGGCGTTGGTGGACATGCCGCGCAGGTACCCACCACCCGCTCGGGTGAATCGGGCCGCGGGGCCGGGCGGCAGCTCCGCCGCGGCGCCGGTCAGAACGTCGCGGAGACCGCCAGGTAGGTACCGGTGAGGACGAGCAGCACACTGGTCGCCCGCCGCAGGTCCCCCGCCGGCACGCGGCGCACCAGCAGCAGGCCGACCACCGCGCCGGCCCCCGCCAGCAGCCCGAGCAGGGTGCCGAGCCGTACGTCGACGTACCCCTGCGGCCAGTAGCCGGCGACCGCGAAGGACACGATCGGCAGCTGGACGAGCTGGCCCAGCGCGATGGTCTCGACGAGGTCGACGCCCAGGAGGAGCAGCACGGGGACGAGGAGGACCGGCCCGCCGGTGCCGGTGAGGGCCGACCCCAGGCCGACGGCGGCGCCGATGCCGACGACGACCGGGACGGGCAGGGAGCGCCCGGCCGGCCGCCGCCCCCTGCCCACCAGGTCGTGCAGGCCCGAGCCGAGGGTGACGGCGGCGAGGAGCAGGACGAGGACCGCGCCCGGCACGGCACCGCCGACGACGGCCCCGAGCGCGGCGCCGGGGGCGGCCCCGAGCGCGAGCGGGCCGGCCGTGCGCCACGGGAGCCGGCCGGCGCGGGCCAGGACGACGGCGGCCACGACGCCGGTGAAGAGGAACGCCCACGAGCTGGTGGCGGCCGCCTGGTGCGGGTCCAGCCCTCCGGGCCCGGCCAGGGCGGCCGGCAGGAGGAGGCCGCCGACGCCGACCATCCCAACCAGGACGCCGACGGGCAGCGCGAGGACGAGGGGGACGGCCAGCACCCGCTAACCGTAGCGGGTCGGTCGACTTACTCAGACCCTGCTGGTCGCTCGGCCGCTACCGCCGGACCGTGACCCGCACCGTCCGCCGCGCCGTGCGGGTGGCGCTGTCGCCGAGGTACTTCACCACGACCCGCTTGCTGCCCGCGCCGAGCCTCCAGATCGCCAGGGTGGCCCGGCCGTTCTGCAGGAACCGGCGCGCGACCTGCTTGCCGCCGACGACGGCGACGACCTTTCCGGTCGCCTCCTTCCCGTCCTCGCGGGTCACCTTGGTCCGCACCTTGACGGGCTTGCCCTTGCGCACGGTGTCGCGCACGACGCGGGCGGAGAGCGCCGGCGACTGCTTCGTGACGGTGACGGTGCCGACGACGGGGCCCCGGCCGTCGCTGATCGTGCAGGAGAGGGCGGGGACCAGGTCGGCCAGCGGGGCCGGCAGGCCCAGCGCCCGGAGCTCGAAGGCGCGGGGCAACCTCAGCTCGTAGGTGCCGGGCCTGGCCGGAGCCCGCACGCCCGCCCCGCCGAGCGCGCCGGTCAGGACGGCGACGGGGCCCGGCGGGCCGACCTGCGAGCCGAGGCCGGAGACGGGGACCGGGCGCGCGCCGAGCAGGAGGTCGAAGTCCGTCAGGCTCGTCCCTAGCTGCGTGACCGGGCCGAGCAGCGGGAGGCTGCCGAGGAGCCCGAGCAGCCCGCCGAGCTCGAGCTGCCCGGCCACGGGGAGCCGGCCCAGGCGGCTGTCGGCGAGGAGCTCGGTCGGCAGCGTCTCCGGCGACAGGGTCAGCGGCACCTCGACCGCACCGAGGAGCGGCACGCCGCAGCTGAACGTCGCGGTGCCGGTGCCGGGGGCTGCTGCGCGGGCCGGGGTGGTGGTCGCGCCGACCATCGTCGCCGCTGCGAGCGTGGTGGCGAGCGTGGCGGCGAGGCCGGCGACGGCGGTCATGGGGCTCCTCCCGAGAGCAGGGCGCTGCCGCCTCCCGGCACGCACCAGCGGCCAACCTAGGTGCACGCGGCGCTCGCCGCAGCGGATCGCGCCGGGTCGCCGTACGGCGGGCGCGTGCGGCACGGTGGTTGACTGGCGCCATGACCAGCTGGCAGGACCCCGAGGCGGTCCGGTTCATGCTCGACGACTGCGACACGTGGGCGGTGGTGGGCCTCTCCGGTGACCCGAGCCGCACGGCGTACCACATCGCGCAGCTGCTGCAGGATCGCGGCAAGCGGATCGTGCCGGTCCACCCGTCGGCCGAGACGGTGCTGGGCGAGCAGGGGTACGCCTCGCTGGCCGACGTGCCGTTCCCGATCGACGTCGTCGACGTCTTCCGCCGCTCGGAGGCGGCCGGCGAGTTCGCCGACCAGGCCGTCGCCGTGGGCGCGAAGGCCGTGTGGTTCCAGCTCGGCGTCGTCGACGAGGCGGCCTTCGAGCGGACCACCTCCGCCGGCGTCCCCATGGTCATGGACACCTGTCCCGCCATCGAGTGGCGTCGCCACTGAGCCTCGCCCTCACTGGTCGAGCAGCCGAGCCCTGGCGAGGCGTCGTCGAGACCCAGTGAGGTGCGCAGGGCCTGGGTGCTCGCCTCCGACTGCCGGGCCATGGGTGGTTGCGGTGGGGGCAGCTACGGGAGAGGTACGGCGGGTGGTCGCGGCGGTCTCCCGGCTGCCAGGTCGCCCTGTTGGTCGAGCAGCCGAGCCCTGGCGAGGCGTCGTCGAGACCCGGCGAGGTGCGCAGGGCCTGGGTGCGCGCCTCAGGCTTCCTGGTCATCGGTGGTTGCGGTGGGAGCAGCTACGGGAGAGGTACGGCGGGTGGTCGCGGCGGTCTCCCGGCTGCTGCTGGTCGAGCAGGCGAGCCCTGGCGAGGCGTCGTCGAGACCCGGTGAGGTGCGCAGGGCCTCGGGCGCGCGCCTCAGGCTTCCTGGTCATCGGTGGTTGCGGTGGGGGCAGCTACGGGAGGGGTACGGCGGGTGGTCGCGGCGGTCTCCCGGCTGCCGCTGGTCGAGCAGCCGGGCCCTGGCGAGGCGTCGTCGAGACCCAGTGAGGTGCGCAGGGCATCGAGCACTCGAGTTCCCTGAAGTCGTGGTCCATAATGTGGTCTGACCTGGGGAAACACGCGTCTGACTGTCGGTGGTCGGTGCTTGAGTAGACCCATGGCCAAGGACTCCCGACGCAGCACACACGTGGTGTGCCGCGCTGTCGCGAAGTCCCGCAAGCAGATGCGGTCAGCCGCCGAGGTCCACCTGTGGTCGATGTCGGACGACGACGTCACCGACACGCTCCGCGAGGCCGCGCGGCTCCGTGCACAGGCCGAGGCACTGGAGCTCCGCCTCGCCGCGGAAGCCGACCGCCGGCACGCCGGGGAACGCGTCGGTGCCACCGACACCGCCGCCTGGTGGGCAGTCGAGACTCGCCAGACGAGGCCGGCTGCGAAGCACCGGATGCGGCTCGCGGAGTCTCTGGACCGCCACGACCTCACCGCGGCAGTCCTCGCCGAGGCGAGGTGTCGGTGGACCACGCCCGGGTGATCACCGAGTGCCTCGACCGGCTCCCCGCCGACCTCGACGACCCGACCATCCCCCTTCGTGCGGAGCAGCACCTGCTGGCCGAGGCGCAGCACCGTGACCCCAAGGCGTTGCGGGTCCTGGCCAAGCACGTGCTGACCGTCGTGGCGCCCGAGATCGGCGAAGCCCGCGATGCCCGCGCCCTGGAAGCCGAGGAGCGCCTCGCCCGGGAGACCGCGTGGCTGACGATGAGCCCCGACGGACGCGGGTCAGTGGTCGGGAAGTTCAAGATCCCCGAGCTCCACGGCGCGATGCTGAAGAAGACGCTCCTCGCGTTCGCCGCCCCGAAGCACCAAGCCGCCACCCAGGAACCAGGCGGATCCGAGCCCGTGGAGCGGCGGCCGTCACCGGAGCGGATGGGCGACGCGTTCTGCGAGCTCCTCGAACGGATCCCCGCCGTGTCGATCCCCAAGCTCGGCGGGCTCAACGCCACCGTCGTCGTCACCATGGACATCGCGTCCCTCATGGGTGGCCTCGCGCCGGGTGTGCTCGACGACGGCACCACCATCTCCGCAACCACCGCACGGAGACTGGCCTGCGAAGCAGGACTCATCCCCGCCGTCCTCGGCAGCAAGTCAGAGCTGCTCGACCTCGGCCGCACGACGAGGCTCTTCACCGGAGCCCAACGACGGGCCCTCAACACCACCCAGCTGACCTGCACCGCAGAAGGCTGCGACTGGCCCGCCCACCTCTGCCACGCCCACCACGACCAACCCTGGTCCGCAGGCGGAGCCACCGACCTGACGAACGCCCGGAACCTCTGCCCTAGGCACCACGCCCGGATCCATGACCCGGCGTACGAGACCACGCACCTGCCCGGAGGGGAGGTCGCGTTCTACCGCCGGACCTAGGCCGACCCAACGAATACACCTTGTCCACCGCAACCACAGCGGTCGACCCCCGCCGGCCGTGGGCCGAGAAGCAGGCGCGACCAGGACCTCGACCACAGCGGCGCGCAACCACACGACTCGAGAATTGGACCTGCCCTGGCACCACCCGGCGGCCCGACGACCACCCCGGCGCCCTGCGCACCTCACCGGGTCTCGACGACGCTCGCCAGCGCTCGCTGCTCGACCAGCGGCCGCACCCCGAGGCTCTGCGCACCTCACCGGGTCTCGACGACGCTCGCTGGCGCTCGCTGCTCGACCAACGGTCTCGGGTCTCGACGACGCTCGCTCGCGCTCGCTGGTCGTCGGCGCGCGGGTGGGTACCTCGTCGCCATGGATGCGGACATCACCCTCACCGTCGACGGGCAGGAGCGGACCGTCACGGTCGACACCCGGACGACGTTGCTCGACGCGCTGCGCGAGCGGCTCGGCGTCAACAACCCCAAGAAGGGGTGCGACCACGGGCAGTGCGGGTCGTGCACGGTGCTGCTCGACGGGCGCCGGCACCTGACCTGCCTGGCGCTGGCCGTCGCGCACGACGGTGCCGAGGTGACGACCGCGGGCGGGCTGGCCGGGAGCGACGGCGGGCTGCACCCGGTGCAGCAGGCGTTCCTGGACCAGGACGGCTACCAGTGCGGCTACTGCACGCCCGGGCAGGTCTGCTCGGCCGTCGGCGTCCTCGACGAGATCGAGCAGGGGCACCGCAGCCACGTCACCGACGACCTCGAGGCCGACCCCGAGCTCACCGACGAGGAGGTCCGCGAGCGGATGAGCGGCAACCTGTGCCGCTGCGGCGCGTACGCCGGCATCGTTGCGGCCGTGAAGCAGGCCGGGCAGGCGGGCGCGGCATGAAGGAGCTGACGTACCACCGCGCCACCGACGCGACGGCGGCCGTCGCCCTCGTCTCGGGCGACCCCGACGCGCGCTTCCTCGGCGGCGGCACCAACCTGGTCGACCACCTCAAGCTCGGCGTCACGTCGCCGACGACGCTGGTCGACGTCAGCCGGCTCCCGCTCGACGAGGTCACCGAGCTGCCCGACGGCGGCCTGCGGGTCGGGGCCAACGTCCGCAACAGCGACCTCGCCTCCCACCCGGCGGTACGCCGCGGCTGGCCGGTGGTGACCCGGGCGCTGCTCTCCGGGGCGTCGGGACAGATCCGCAACCAGGCGACGACCGGCGGCAACCTGCTCCAGCGGACCCGCTGCGTGTACTTCCAGGACGTCACCACCCCGTGCAACAAGCGGGAGCCGGGCACGGGGTGCAGCGCGATCGGCGGCTACGGCCGCTACAACGCGATCCTCGGGGCGAGCGGGTCCTGCGTGACCACGCACCCCTCGGACCTCGCCGTCGGCCTGGCCGCCGTGGACGCGACCGTCGTGGTGCTCGGCCCGGACGGCGAGCGCCGGGTCCCCATCGGCGACTTCCACCGGCTGCCCGGGGACCGGCCCGAGCAGGACACCACGCTCGCCCACGGCGAGCTGGTGACCGCGGTGGAGCTGCCGGCCAGCCCGGTGGCGGCGCGCTCGACGTACCGCAAGGCGCGGGACCGGGCGTCGTACGCCTTCGCGCTGGTCTCCGTCGCCGCCGGCGTCGAGCTCGACGGCGGCCGGGTCCGCGACGTGCGGATCGCCTGGGGCGGGGTCGCGCACAAGCCGTGGCGGGCGGAGGTCGCCGAGGAGGCGCTGCGCGGGCAGTACCTCGGCGAGGACGCGGTGCGGCAGGCCGCCGAGGCCGAGCTCGAGGCCGCCGTCACCGACGAGCAGACCGCCTACAAGGTCGCGATGGTCCGCAACCTGACCGCGCTCACCCTGACGAGCCTCGCGGAAGGAGCCGCCCGATGACCGCCAACGAGGTCACGCCCACCCCGGTCGCGCCGAGCTCGATCGGCACCAGCCTGCTGCGCCGCGACGGCGTGGAGAAGGTCACGGGGTCGGCGGCGTACGCCGTCGAGCACCCCGTCACCGGTGCCGGCGGCGAGCCGCCGCTCCAGGCCTGGCTGGTCACCTCGACCGTCGCCCGGGGCCGCGTCGTCTCGATCGACCGGAGCGCCGCCCTGGCGCACCCCGGCGTCGTCGCGGTGGTCGACCACACCGACGCCCCGCGGCTGGCCGAGACCAGTGACCGCGAGCTGGCGATCCTGCAGGACGACGTCGTCGACTTCCGCGGGCAGATCGTCGCGATCGTCCTCGCCGAGACCGCCGAGTCCGCCCGCGAGGGCGCCGCGCTCGTGCGCGTCGAGCAGGAGGCGCAGCCGCACGAGGTGGTCTTCGACGCGGACACCCCGACGTACGCCCCCGAGCAGGTCAACGGCGGCTCGGAGACCGACACCCTCGACGGCGGCCCCGACGAGGCCCTGGCCCGGGCGGTGGTGACCGTCGACGCGACCTACACGACGCCGTACGAGTTCAACAACCCGATGGAGCCGCACGCCGCCACCGCGCTGTGGGACGGCGAGCGGCTGACCCTGCACGACTCCACCCAGGGCCCGCGCCCGGTGCGCGGCACGCTCGCGCCGATGCTCGGGCTCGAGGAGGAGCAGGTGCGGGTGCTCGCGCCGTACGTCGGCGGCGGGTTCGGCTCCAAGGGGCTCCCCCACGCCCCGGAGATGGCGGCCGCGATGGCGGCGATGACCGTCCCGGGCCGGCCGGTCCGGCTGGCGGTGACCCGCCAGCAGATGTTCGCGCTGACCGGCTACCGCACCGCCACGCGCTCCCACGTACGGTTCGGCGCCCACCCCGACGGCCGGATCGAGGCGCTGCGCCACGACACGGTGTCGCAGTCCTCGCGGATCAAGGAGTTCGCCGAGCAGGCCGCCGTCCCGGCTCGCGTGATGTACGCCGCGCCGCACCGCGCGACCACCCACCGGGTCGCGGAGCTCGACGTGGCGGTCCCGTCGTGGATGCGGGCTCCCGGCGAGATGCCCGGGATGTTCGCCCACGAGGTCGCGATGGACGAGCTCGCGCTGCACACCGGTGTCGACCCCGTCGAGCTGCGCGTGCGCAACGAGCCGGACGTCGACCCCGACACCGGCAACCCGTGGGGCAACCGTCGCCTGGTGGAGTGCCTGCGGCGCGGCGCCGAGCGGTTCGGCTGGGCCGACCGGCCCGCCGAGGCCCGCGCGACGGCCGACGGCGAGTGGTGGGTCGGCACCGGCATGGCCGCCTCGACGTACCCGATGCTGTGGATGCCCGGCAACGTCGCCCGGGTCCGCTCCCTCGACGGCGGCCGGTACGGCGTGGCGATCGCCGCCACCGACATCGGCACCGGCGCCCGCACCGTGCTCGTCCAGATCGCGGCCGACGCGCTCGGCTGCCCGCCGGAGGCGATCGACCTCGACATGGCCGACAGCGACCTGCCCTTCGGCTCGGTCGCGGGCGGGTCCTCGGGCACCACCTCGTGGGGCACCGCGATCGTGGCGGCCGCCCAGCAGTTCCGCGCCGACCACGGCGACCACCCCGACCCGGGCGTGGAGACGACGGCGGCCTCGGGGCAGTACGCCGACATGGACGGCCATGCGCTGCACTCCTTCGGCGCCGTCTTCTGCGAGGCGCGGGTGCACCGCTACACCGGCGAGGTCCGCGTGCCCCGGCTGCTCGGCGTGTACTCCGTCGGCCGCGTGGTCAACCCGCGCACGGCCCGGTCGCAGCTGCTCGGCGGCCTGGTGATGGGGCTCTCGGCGGCGCTGTTCGAGGACGGCTGGCGCGACCCGCGCACCGGCCACACGGTCACCCAGGACCTGGCGACCTACCACGTGGCGGCGAACGCCGACGTCAAGCAGATCGAGGCCGAGTGGCTCGACGACGTCGACGAGCTGTCCACGCCGATGGGGTCCCGCGGCATCGGCGAGATCGGGATCGTGGGCACCGCCGCGGCGGTCGCCAACGCGACGTACCACGCCACCGGTGTGCGGGTCCGCGGCCTGCCGCTGACCGCGGACCACTTCCTCGACTAGGACCGCGGCACCGGGTCGGGGCCGACCCAGGGCCGACCCAGGGCCGACTCAGGGCCGACTCAGGCCCGGCTCAGGCTCCGGCGCCGGGTCCGTCGACGGCGGGCAGCACCGCAGTGGGGTCCAGGGCGTCCTGGTCCCCGCTGCCCGTCCCGGCCTCCTCGGCGCCGGCGCCGGCGGGCGGCGGCCCCACCAGGAGCGCGAGCGCGGAGAGCGCGGCCCAGGCGAGGGCGGCGACGACGACGTAGCGGACCGCGGCCGTCTCGACCGGCAGCTCGCCGACGAGCGCCGACCACAGGGCGGGGGCGGTGAGCACGGCGGCGACGCCGAGCACGGGGACGGAGAGCGGCTTCACGAGCCCACCTCGATCATCGCCTCGCCGGAGACCACGCCGACCGAGCGGACCTGCGCGGAGCCGACGAGCTCCTGGTAGGACAGCACCGGCAGCCGGTCGACCTGCTGGTGGACCAACCGGCGCAGCGCCGGCCGGATCTGCGGGGCGCAGACCAGCACCGGGCGCATGTCGGCGTTCTCCGCCTCGATGAGCAGCTGACCCAGCCGGGTCACCACCGACTGGGCGAGCACCGGGTCGAGGAGGAGCACGTTGCCCTCCTCCCCCAGCCGCATCGACTCCAGCATCTGCTGCTCCAGGCGCGGGTCGAGGCTGATCACGTGGACCACCCCCTCGCGCAGGTGCGGTGCGACGACGGCGGGCCCGAGCGCGACCCGGGCCGCCTCGACGAGGGCGTCGTGCTCCTTGCTGTCGGCGGCGCGCAGCGAGAGCGCCTCGTAGATCCGGACCAGGTCGCGGATCGACACCCCCTCGTCGAGGAGCGACTGCAGCACCCGCTGCACCTGGCCGAGGCTGAGCAGCGTCGGGGTCAGCTCGTCGACCACGACCGGGTGCGTCCGCTTGAGCACGTCGGTGAGCAGCCGGACGTCCTCGCGGCCGAGCAGGCGGCTGGCGTGGGTGTTGACCACGTGGGAGAGGTGGGTGGTCATGACGGCGGTCCGCTCGACCACGGTCGCGCCGCCGATCTCGGCCTGGTGGGCGAGCTCGGCGGGGATCCACTTCGCCTCGAGGCCGAAGACCGGCTCCCGGGTGAGCTCGCCGGGCAGCGACGCGAGGTGGTCGCCGATCGCCAGGACCGTGCCGCGCGGCGCCTCGCCGCGGGCGACCTCGATGCCGAAGAGCTTGATGACGTAGGTGCGCAGCGGGAGCTCGAGGTTGTCGCGGGTGCGCACCGGCGGGATCAGCACGCCGGTCTCGAGCGCCACCTTCCGGCGCAGCGCCTTGACCCGCTCCAGCAGGTCGCCGCCGTGCTCGCGGTCGACGAGGTCGATGAGGTCCGCGGAGAGCTCCAGGCTGAGCGGGTCGACCTGGATCTCCGCGGCGAGCAGCTCGGGGGTGTCCCGCGGGGCGGCGGCGAGCTCGGGGGCCTGCTCCGCCGCGGCGTCGCCGGAGGACTCGTCGATCCGGGTGGAGACGAGGAGGAAGGCGCCGCCGGCGAGCAGGAACGGGATCTTCGGCATGCCGGGCACCAGGCACAGGGCGAGGGCGGAGCCGCCCGCCACGCGCAGCGGCGTCCGCTGCCGGGTGAGCTGGCGGATGATGTCGGAGCCCATGTCGCCGTCGCCGACGCCGCGGGTCACCACCAGGCCGGTCGCCACCGAGAGCAGCAGCGCCGGGATCTGGGAGACCAGGCCGTCGCCGACCGAGAGCAGGCTGTAGGTCTGCACCGCGTCGCCGGCCGACATCCCCCGCTGGGCCATGCCCACGGCGAAGCCCCCCAGCAGGTTGACCAGCGTGATCACGATCGCGGCGATCGCGTCGCCCTTGACGAACTTCGAGGCGCCGTCCATGGCGCCGTAGAAGTCCGCCTCGGCGTGCACCTCGGCCCGGCGCCGCCGCGCCTGCTCCTCGTCGATCAGGCCGCTGTTGAGGTCGGCGTCGATGGCCATCTGCTTGCCCGGCATCGCGTCGAGCGTGAACCGCGCGCCGACCTCCGCGACGCGGCCGGCGCCGTTGGTGATCACGACGAACTGGATGACCAGCAGGATCGCGAAGACGATCAGGCCGACGATCAGCGAGCCGCCGACGACGAAGTGGCCGAAGGTCTCGATCACCTTCCCCGCGTCGCCGTGCAGCAGGACCAACCGGGTCGCGCTGACGTTGAGCGCCAGCCGGAACAGCGTCATCACGAGCAGGACCGCGGGGAACGCCGCGAAGTCGAGCGGGCGGCTCACGAACATCGCGGTGAGCAGGATCAGCAGCGCACCGGTGATGTTCAGCGCGATCAGCAGGTCCAGGACGATCGCCGGCAGCGGGATCACCAGCATGACCACGATGAGCACGATGCCGAGCGGCACGCCGAGCTGGGTCAGGCGCTTCAGGGACAACGCGGGTGGCTCCTCGGGGAGGCTGCGGGCGGCGCCGTCCCTGGCGCGGGTGGGGGCCGTCCTGGTCCCCTGCTGCCCACCCCTATCGGCCGGGCAGCGCCGCGGCTGAGGAGTTCCGCGGACGACGACGGCCGCTCGTCACCGCAGGCAGGTCGGCCGTCGCCCGCGGGGTCCGGTGCTCGCCCCCGCGCTGCCCCCGCGCGCGCCGGCTGATCACGAACGCGAGCACCTGCGCGACGGCCGCGAACAGCTCGGCCGGGATCTCCCGGCCGACGTCGGTGGCGGCGTACAGCGCCCGGGCGAGGGGTACGTCGCGCACGAGCGGCACGTCGTTGGCCGCCGCGGTCTCGCGGATCCGCTGGGCGACCAGCCCGGCGCCGCGCGCGACCACGCGCGGGGCCGGCGAGCCCTCGTCGTACCGCAGGGCGACGGCGACGTGCGTGGGGTTGACCAGGACCACGTCGGCGGTCGGCACGTCGGCGAGCATCCGGTTGCGCGACGCCGCGAGCTGGCGCGAGCGGATGGCGCTCTTGACCAGCGGGTCGCCCTCGGTCTGCTTGTGCTCCCTCTTGACCTCGTCCTTGCTCATCCGGGTCTGCTTGCCGATCCGGCGGCGCTGCACCGCGTAGTCGACGACCGCCATCAGCAGCCCGGCGATCGCGATGTTGCGCAGCATGGTGAGCGCCTCGCCGCCGACGATCTCCAGCACGACGCCGACCGGCACGAACCCGCCGAGGACCGGCATCATCGCGTCGACGCCGAGCCAGACCAGGCCGGCGACCAGGGCGCACTTGACCAGCATCTTCGCCCCCTCCCACCAGGCCTGCGGGCCGAAGATCCGCTTGAAGCCCTTGATGGGGTCGAGCTTCTTGAGGTTCGGCGTGACCGTCTTGGTGGCGACGAAGAACCCGCCCTGCGCCAGCGCGCCGGCGACCCCGACGACCATCACGCAGCAGCCGAGCACCACCAGGGTGAGCAGGATGTGCCCGCCGGCCTCGGCGAGCAGCTCGAGCGCCATCGGCACGTCGGCGCCCTCCGCGGAGCTCAGGCACCGCTCGAGCAGGGCCGACAGGGTCTCCAGCTCGTGGCGCAGCAGCGCCGGGACCACCAGCGAGACCAGCAGCAGGGCCGACCACGCGCCGAGCTCCTGGGTGCGCGCGACCTGCCCCTCCTTGCGCGCCTCCTTGCGGCGCTTGGGTGTCGGCTTCTCGGTCTTGTCGTCGCTCACGACGCCCCCACGATCGCGGCCATGGCCTCCAGCGCCGCCTCGACCAGGCGGTCGACCACTCCGGGGAGCACCGGGAAGGACAGCCCGACGAGCAGCAGGGTGAGGCCGATCTTGGCGGGGAACACGACGTTGATCGCGTTCAGCTGCGGGGCCACCTTGGTCAGCAGGGCGAGCCCGAGGTCGGTGATGAACAGGACCGCCGCCATCGGCAGCGCGATCTGGACCGCGGTGATGAAGAACAGCTGGAACACCGAGGTCAGCACCTCCACTCCTCCGGGGAGCTCGGGGCTGCGACCGATCGGGACCGCCGTGAAGGAGCGCAGCAGCCCGCCGACGACGATCAGGTAGCCGCCGCTGACGAACAGCAGGACGGTCGCGAGCCACTGGTGCAGGTTGCCGAGCACGGTGCTGGAGTTCATGCCCAGCGGGTCGAACGCCTGGGCGAGGGAGAAGCCGCCGAAGACGTCGATGAGGGAGCCGGCCGCCGCCACCGCGGTGAAGAGCAGGGAGGTGACGTACCCCATCGCCGCGCCGAGCACCACCTGGGTGACCACGGTCATCAGCAGGCCGATCGTGTCGACCGGGATCCTGCTGTCGCCCAGGGACGGGGAGACCGCGAAGGCCAGCCCCAGGGCCAGCACCACCTTCGCCGCGGACGGGACGGTGCGCGAGGAGAACGGCTGCACGACCGCGAGCCAGGCGATGATCCGCACCGAGGCGACCAGGAACGTCAGCAGCGGCTCGCCGGAGACGGTGAGGGTCATCGCAGGCCCCGGTCAGCCGAGGAGGGCGGGGATCTGGGAGTAGAGCTGCTCGGTGAAGTTCACCAGCGTGTGCAGCATCCAGTTGCCGCTGACCAGCAGCGCGATGCCGACGCCGACGACCTTCGGCACGAACGACAGCGTGAACTCCTGGATCTGCGTCATCGACTGGAACAGCGAGATGGCGAAGCCGATGACCAGCGACGTGACCAGGATCGGGGCGGACAGCTTGAGCGCGACGACCATGGTCTGCATCGCGATCTCGATGATCTCGGTGTCACTCATCGGTCGCTCACCCGTAGCTCCCCACGAGCGCGGTGATGATCAGCGCCCAGCCGTTGACCAGCACGAACAGCAGCAGCTTGAACGGCAGCGACACCATCGCCGGCGGCATCATCATCATGCCCAGCGCCATCAGCGCCCCGCTCACGACGATGTCGATGACGAGGAACGGGATGAAGATGATGAAGCCGATGACGAAGGCCTGCTCGAGCTCGCTGAGGATGAACGCCGGCACGAGCGTCGACATCGCGACGTCCTCGCGGGTCTCCGGCAGCTCGCGGCCTGAGACGTTGGTGAGCAGCTCCAGCTCCTCGTCGTCGGTCTGGGCGAGCATGAAGCCGCGCAGCGGCGCGATCCCGTCCTCCCAGGCCTGGGTGCTCGTCTTGTCGCCGTCGAGGTAGGGCTGGAGGCCGGCGTCGTTGATGTCGGAGAGCACCGGCGCCATGATGAAGAGGCTGAGGAACAGCGCGAGGCCGGCCAGCACCTGGTTCGGCGGGGTCTGCTGCAGGCCGAGCGCGTTGCGGGTCAGGCCCAGCACGATCAGGATCTTCGTGAAGCTGGTGCAGGTCAGCACGATCGCCGGCAGCAGCGAGAGCAGCGTGAGGGTCAGCAGCACCGCGACCGACGTGCCGGGCTTGTCGGTCAGCCCCTCGAGGTCGACGGTGACCGAGCTGTCCCCGCCGTCCGGGCCGTCGGGGCCCTGCGGACCGCCCGGCGGCAGCGCGAGGGCGTGCGGCCCGACCTCCGGCACGTCGCCGGCGACGGCCGCGGCGGAGGCGTGGGCGTGGGCGTGGGCGCCCGCGACGGGCAGGGCGAGCCACAGCCCCGCGGTGACCAGCGCCAGCAGGAGGGCAGCCCCGACGAGCCGTCCCGGCCGGAGCACGGGACGGTGGGCGGCGGCGCTCACGACGCCTGGCCCCGGACCGCCTCGACGGCGCGCCGCCACGTGGCCGGCGACAGCAGCGAGCCGGCCAGCGGGCCGTCGTCCTGCCGGGTGGGCCGGGTGGGCCGGGCCGCGCGTCGTGCGCCGGGGCGGGCCGCCCGGGTCGCAGCGGTCGCACCGGCCGCAGCGGTCGTCCGGGCCAGCTCGGCGGCCTGCTCGTGCAGGACTGCGGCGAAGTACGGCTGGTCGCCCGCCTGGTCGTGTGCCTGCTGTGCCGGACCGTCCGTCGGCTCGCGCTCGACGCCGGGGAGCGCGGTGACCGTCGCGGCCTCGGCGGGGACGAGGTCGGCGCCGTCGAGCTCGGTGATCATCCGGACCTGCTGCTCGGTGACGCCGAGGAGCAGCGTGCGACCGCCCACCGCGACGACGGCGACCGAGGCGTGCCGACCCACGGCCTGGCGGTGGAGCACCGACAGCGGCGCACCGCTGCGGGTGCCGAGGCGGCGCTGGGCGACCCGGGCGACGAGCAGCACCAGCCCCAGGACGACGGCCAGCGAGAAGACCAGCCGCAGGACGAGCTCGAGCACGACGACCTCAGCCCGCGGTCGCGGTCTCGAGGATCTCGGTGACGCGCAGGCCGAAGTCCTCGTCGATGACGACGACCTCACCACGGGCGATGAGGTGGCCGTTGACCAGCAGGTCGGCCGGGCTGCCGGCCGCGCGGTCGAGCTCCAGCACGTTGCCCGGGCTCAGCGCGAGGAGGTCCCGCAGCGTCATCCGGGTGCGCCCGAGCTCGACGGTGACCTCCATGTCGACCTCGTTGAGCATCTCGATGCCGCGGCGCGGCCCCGGGGTGCCGGCGGAGCCGGGTGCGGGCACGGTCAGCGGGTGCGGCGCGGCCGGCGAGCCGGCAGCGGCGGCCACGGGCGCGGCACCGCCGACGGCGGGCAGCGGCACGGGAGTGGGGCCCCCGGCCGCGTGGGCGGCGAGGGTGGGGACCGAGACGAGCAGGGCGGCGGCGATCGTGTCGCCGACGAGCGGCACGACGGCGAAGCCGGCGTCGGTGCCGGCCAGCACGGAGGGGACGACGGCGTCGCGGTCGACCTGGCGCGCGGCCCGCACGGAGGTGCCGAGCACGGCCGCCGCGGCGTCGAGCGCCGGCTGCACCGCTGCCGGGAGGTCCAGGCCGCCGATCGGGCTGGACGCGAGCGCCGAGACCAGGTCGTCGGCGACCAGGAGCCCCAGCACGCCGCCGACGGGACCGCCGAGCTCGGCGACGACGGCGCCGGCGAAGAGCGCGGTCACCTCGGGACCGCCCGGCTGGACGCCACCGGCCTCCAGCTCGTCGGCGGCCGGGATCACCGCGGCAGCCGCCCGGGCGGCGGCGAGCGCGAGCTCGTCGGGGTCGCGGGGCGTACCGGTCGGCATGGTGGTCACGAGAGTTCCTTCGGGGTGGCGACGATGAGGGCGGCCAGGCGCGGGCCCTGGGTGCCGGCGGTGGCGTGGGCGAAGACGGTGCCGTCGACGGCGACGTCGAGGGGCGCGGAGGCCGGGTGGCCCAGGCGGATGACGTCGCCGGGGCGCAGGTCGGCGAAGACCTGGGGGGTCAGCGTGGTCGGCCGGCAGCGGACGGCGACGTCCACCGGCACGTGCTCGAACTGCTGGCGGAGGAGCTCGGCGGCCTGCGCCCGCTGGGCGCGCTCCCGGCCGGAGACCGGAGCGGGCGCCGCGGCGGCCGTCAGGTGCGGCAGCAGCCCGACGAACGGCAGGCACACGGTCATCCGGTGGGCGCGCTCGTCGATGCGGAGCTCGAGGTCCACGACGACGACCACGTCGGAGGCGCCGGCGGCCTGGGCGAACTGCGGGCTGTACTCGACGCCCTCGACCGTCGGCTCGATCGGCACGATCGAGCCCAGCGAGTAGCGCATCTCGCCGAAGAGCCGGTCCATGAGGCCGCTGACGACGCCGCTCTCGATCTCGGTGAGGGGCCGTCGCGGCTGCCGGTCGGACCCGGGCCCGCCGAGCATGTGGTCGATGCAGGCCATGACCGACTCCAGCGGCATCTCGAGGATGCCCCGACCGGCGACCGGGTCGGCACTGAAGAGGGTGAGGTACGTCGTGCTCGGCAGCGACTGGACGTACTCGGCGTACGTGCGCTGGTCGATGCCGCGGAGAGTGACCTGGCAGACGCTGCGCAGCATGGAGGTGAACACCGTGGTCACCTGCCGGCCGAAGCCGTCGAACGCGAGCTGCAGCATCCGCTGGTGCTCGCGGCTGAGCTGGAGCGGCCGGCTGAAGTCGTAGGGCACCGCGACGGCCGAGGCCGAGCGGCCCCGACGGCGCGACCGTACGGCCGAGGGCGCGGCGGTGCGCTCGGCTGCGGACGTCGTCGTGCTCACGGAGGCACCCATCGGTCCTGCGGGCGCGGACCTGAGCACAAACGTGTCGACGGATCTTCAGCTGTCGGGGAGCCCCTCCCCGGTTCCTCCTGTCGGGCCGGTGGTCCCAGCCGTCACTGGGTGACGAACTGGGTGAAGTACACGTCCAGGACCTCCCCGTGGTAGCGGTGGTCCAGCTCGCCCATCAGCTCCTCCTTGAGCTCGTGGCGGTTCTTCGCGCGGACCAGCTCGTCGGCCTCGCGACCGCTGAACAGGTCGATGGTGGCGTCGAGCGCCTTGCTGCCGTCGGCGTGCGCGGCGCCCTCGACCAGCTGCAGCGCGATCCCGACGCTGAGGTAGTGGCCGTCGGCGAGGTTGACCTGCACCGGCTCCATGACCAGCACCTCCCCCGGCACGGGCTCGGCGTCCCCGCCGGGGCGCAGCAGGAACCAGTACGCCGCGGCCGCGGCGACCAGCGCGACGACCAGCAGCAGGACGAGCTTCTTGCGCCCGCCGCCGGACGGCTCCTCCTCGGCGGCAGCGGCGGCCGGGGCCGGCAGCGTGGTGGTGCTCATGAGGGGTCTCCCGAGTCGGTGGTGGGGGGCGTGGGGACGGCAGCGGACGTGGTGCGGGAGGCGTCGCCGTCCGCGAGCCCGGGCAGCAGCTCCCGCACGGCGGCGTCGGCCGGCGAGAGGACGACGATGTCGACGCGCTTGTTGACGACCTGGGAGCCGGGGCGGGCCGGGTCGACCAGCGGTCGGGTCCGTCCGTACGCCGCCACCGAGAGCCGGTCGGTGCGGACCCCGAGCCGCTCCTCGAGGCGGCGCAGCACGGTGACCGCCCGTGCGGAGGAGAGGTCCCAGTCGGTGTCGAAGAAGGCCGGGCTCACGTCGACCTGGTTGGTGTTTCCCGCGATCTCCAGCCGGTCGGGCAGGTCGGCGAGGACGGGACCGACCGCGTCGACGACCCGCTCGCCGCGGGCCGACAGCGTGGCGAGGTCGTTGCGGAACACCACGTGCTTCGAGACCAGGCTGACGACCAGCCCGCGCTCGTCGTACGTCGTCCGCACGTCGCTCTCCAGCCCTCGCCGCCGCAGGGCCGCCCGGACCCGCGCCTCGACCCCGCGCAGCCGGGCGAGCTCGCGCTGCGCGGCGTTGCGGGTGGCGACCGTCCGGTCCACCTGGCTGCCCGGGGCGGCGGCCGGCCGCGGGGTCCGCGGGGCCACCTGCGCGACCGCCTCGGTCCCCGGCTCCTGGAGCAGCGAGGAGCTGCCGTCGAGCACCGCGGACTCCTGGCCGAACCCCATGGCCAGGCTGGCCTTGAGCGCCTTGAACTTCTCCACGTCGGTCTGGCCCATGGCGAAGAGGACGATGAAGAGCACCATGAGCAGCGTGATCATGTCCGCGTAGGTGACCATCCACCGCTCGTGGTTCTCGTGCTCCTCCTCCTCGTGCGGCCGGTGGCGCGACCGGGTGGGCGGGCGGGACACCTCAGGCCGCCTGCGCGGGCTGCTGGTCGGCCGGGAGCAGGGCGACCAGGCGGTGCTGGATGACCCGTGGGTTGGAGCCGGCCTGGATCGCAGCGACGCCCTCGACGATGACCTCCATCCGGGCCACCTCGAGCTCGCTGAGCCGCTTGAGCTTGGTGGCGATGGGCAGCCAGAAGACGTTGGCGGACATGACGCCCCAGAGGGTGGCGATGAACGCGCCGGCGATCGAGTGGCCGAGGGTCTCGGGCTCGGAGAGGTTCTCGAGCACGTGGACCAGGCCCATGACCGTGCCGATGATGCCGATCGTCGGGGCGTACGCGCCGGCGTCGGCGAAGAGCTTCGCGGCCTGCTTGTCGACCTTGCGCTTGGCGGCGACCTCGGCCTCGAGGATGTCGCGGACCTCCTCCGGGTCGTTGCCGTCGATGGCCAGAGTGACGCCCTTGACGAGGAAGGGGTCGTCGATGTCCTTGGTGGCGTCCTCGAGCGCCAGCAGGCCCTCGCGGCGGGCCTTGTCGGCCAGGGAGACGACGGTCGGGACGACGTCGCCCGCGGTCGGGACCTTCGCGGTGAAGGCGCGCTTGGCGGCGCGGACCGACGCCTTGGCGTCGGCGATGGTGCCGCCGGCCATGGAGATGAGCAGGGTGGCGCCGAAGACGAGGAGCATCGGGGGCAGCATCAGCAGGCTCATCGGGCTGCCGCCCTCGAGGATGTTCGCGACGACGATGACGCCGACGGCGCCGCCGACGCCGATGATCGTGGCCTTGTCCATCAGCCCTCCTCCCCCGCGGTCGCGGTCGCGGTCGCGACGGCCGGGTGCGCGGTCACGGTGGCGAGCGGTCGCTCGCGGGCGTCGTCGGCCGGGTGGGCGGTGTCGTCGGCGTCCGGACCGACCCGGACCAGCTCGCTGAGCGCGATGATCTCGGCACGGTGCAGCCGGATCGCGGCGACGACGGCGCGCAGGCTCTCGGACACGACGTACTTCGCGCCGGTGGTCAGCGTGATCACCGTGTCCGGCGTCTTGTCCACGCGCTCGATCAGGTCGGAGTTGAGGACCAGCTCCGCACCCGAGAGACGGGTCAGCGAGATCATGCGTTGCACCATCCTTAGTGCGTCGAGGCGGCAGCCGTCCGTGGCCACCAGGGTCCTGATCGGCACCACCGCGCGGATCCTGAGCGGATCCGCGCGGCGAGGCCGTCGCGGCGGCTCAGCGCTTGAGGTTGACGAGGTCCTCGAGCACCGAGTCCGAGGTCGTGATGACGCGGGAGCTGGCCTGGAAGCCGCGCTGGGCGAGGATCAGGTTGGTGAACTCGGCCGCCAGGTCGACGTTCGACATCTCCAGCGCGCCGGCCATGATCGTGCCCCGGCTGCCCGCGCCGGGGACGCCCGCCTCCGCGGCACCGGAGTTGGCCGAGGCACGGAACGCCGTCTCGCCGACCTTCTCCAGGCCCATCGGGTTGGTGAACGTGGCGATGGCCAGCTGGCCCAGCTGGGTGCTGGTGCCGTTGACGATGCCCATCAGCTTGCCGTCGCTGCCGATGCTCATCGACTCCAGCTCCCCGCCGCCCGGGATGGTGCTGATGTTGATCGGCGCGAGCGCGCCGCCCGCGCCGATGCCCATCACCCGCGCGCCCGACGAGGTGACCAGGTCGCCCGCCTTGTCGAAGGTGAACGCACCGGCCCGGGTGTAGAGCTGCTCGTTGCCGGAGCGGACGACGAAGAAGCCGTCGCCGGAGATCATCACGTCCGTGGCGCGGCCGGTCGTCTGCGCGGAGCCCTGGCCGAGGTTCGTCGCGGTGGCCGCGAGCTGCACGCCGAGGCCGACCTGGATCGGGTTGGTGCCGCCCTGCGCGGCGTTCCCGCCGGAGGCGCCGGTGAGCATCTGGCTCAGCGTGTCCTGGAAGACGGTGGTGCTCGCCTTGAAGCCGGTGGTGTTGGCGTTGGCGATGTTGTTGCCGGTCACGTCGAGCATCGTCTGGTTGACGCGGAGGCCGCTGATGCCAGCGAAGAGGGAGCGCAGCACGGGGGGTTCCTTTCGGGAGGTGGTGCCGAGGGGGTGTGGTGCCGGGGTGGTGCGTCAGTCGGTGGTGTCGGAGGGGGCGGGCGTCGGGGCGGGTGCGCTCGCGGGTGCAGCCGAGTCGCGGACCTGCTGGACCAGGCTCAGCGGGACCTCGGCGCCGTCGACGTCGAGCACCGGGCCGTTCGCGCCGAAGGTGACGCCGGTGACCGTGCCGGTGGCGGTCGTGCCGTCCTCGCGGCCGTAGGTGACCGTGCGGCCGACCATGCCGCTGGCGCCGAAGGCCAGCGAGGCGCCGAGCAGGAGCCCGGTCTGGTCGGCGACGTCCTGCATCTTCTCCAGCGCGGTGAACTGCGCGGTCTGGGAGAGGAACTGCGAGGAGTCGGTGGGGTTCATCGGGTCCTGGTACTTCATCTGCGCGACCATCAGCTGCAGGAACATGTCCTTGTCGGCGGTCGAGCCGGTGCTCGCCGCCGTCTGCGGAGCGAAGACGGACGTGGGGCCGACGCCCTCGGTCGGGGTGATGCTCATGGGTCTCCTCACAGGTCCAGGTCGACGCGCGAGGACGTCCACCCGGTCGGGTCGTGCGGCGCGGTCCGGGAGGTCCCGGACCGGTCGGTCGTGGTCGGCGGGGCGGTCGGTCCCGCGGGGCGGTCGGGTGCGTCCTGGGGCGCCTGGCGGTCGGGACGGTCCTCGCCGCCCGCGGCCCCGCCCGTCTGCTGGCCCGTCTGCTGCTCGGCACCGCCCGTCTGCTGCCCGGCACCGCCCGCGAGGTCACGCACGGTCACCCGGACGTCGGCGGGGCCGGAGGTCTGCAGCAGCCGGAGCAGCTCCTCGGAGCCCTCGCCCAGGGCCTGCAGCGCCTCGTGGCCCGCGGCGAGGTGGACCTGCAGGCCGCCGTCCCGCACGACCAGGTGCACGCGCACCTCGCCGAGCGAGCCGGGGTCGAGGCGCAGCGTCATCCGGTGCGTGCCCTCCCCCGACCGCGCCAGCTGCTGCACGGTGTCGGCGAGCTGCCGGCTGACCGGGGCGGGTGCCGACGCGGGGCCGGAGGCGGTGGCCGCCGGGCCCGCAGGAGCCGCAGCGACGGGCGCGGCGACCGCGGCCGCCTGTCCCGCGGTCACCGTGGTCCCGGACGTCCCGCTCGTCCCGGTGGCAGCGGCGGCTGCCGGCGCCTCGGCCGGCTGTCCCGCCGCGGACGCGTCGCGCTCGCCGGTCGGGGCCGGACCGCCTGCCCCGGCCGGTGCCGCCGCGCTCGTGCCGGCCGGCGGGTCGGCGAGGGCGAGCGGGTGGTCCGCAGCCGGGGCCGGGGCCGGAGCCGGCAGCGCCGCGCCGGGGTCGGTGCCTTCCGGCAGGCCGGCGGCGGGCGCCGGGACGACGCCGTCGCCGGCCACGGCGTCCGCGCTCGTCGCCGCGGGGGTGACCGCCCCCGCCGGCGCAGCCGGCGTCACGACCGGCGTCACGACCGGTCGGACCAGGACGAGGGGTGGCAGGACGAGCGCCGCCTGGAGCGCGACGAGCGCGGCGTCGGTCCGCTCCTCGAGGTCCTCGGCCGGGGCCGGTACCTCGGTGGGAACCGGGACGGTCGCGCCGGTCCCCGCCTCCCCGCCGGCGACGAGCGCGGCGAGCAGGGCGGTGAACTCCGACCCCTCCCCCGCGCCGCCGTCAGTGCCGGGCTGGCCGGCGACGGCGGGGACCGCCGGGGCCGCGGCGCCCGCGCCCGGGAGCGGCACCGGCGTGGCGGTGGCCGGCAGCGCGGTCGTGGTGCTCATGGGGTGCCTCCCACCATGGCCAGGACGGACCTGACGTAGTTCTGGGTCTCCGGGTACGGCGGGATGCCGTCGTAGCGCAGCACCGCGCCCGGCCCGGCGTTGTACGCCGCGAGCGCGAGGTCGGTGCGCCCGAACCGGTCGAGCAGGTCGCGGACCAGCCGGGCCGCGCCGTCGACGGCCTGGGCCGGGTCGAAGCTGTCGGCGACCCCCAGTCCCCGGGCCGTCGCCGGCATCAGCTGCATCAGCCCCTGCGCGCCCACCGGGCTGACCGCGTCGGCGCGGTAGCCGGACTCCTGCCGGGCTATCGCCGAGAGCAGCCCCGCGTCCACGCCGTACGTCGTGGCGGCCCGGTTGAACAGGTCGGCGTACGGCACCGCGGAGACCTGGCCCGCGGCCCGCCCGGAGACGGCCGGGGCCGACTCCGGCAGCACGCGGCGGATCGCCGTGAGGTCGCCGCTGACCTCGGTGACCCGCACCGCGAGACCCGGTCGCGGGGCCTCGATCATCTTGCCGTCGCCGGCGTAGATCGCGATGTGGCTGACCGGGGAGTTGAACGCGAGCAGGTCGCCGGGCTGCGCCTCGGCCAGCGACGCGACCGGACGGCCGGCCTGCGCCTGGTCGCGGGAGACGCGGGGCAGGTCGATGCCGAGGTCGCGGTAGACGAGCTGGACGAGGCCGGAGCAGTCGAGCCCCTTCGCGGGGTCGGTGCCGCCCCACACGTAGGGGACGCCGAGGTACTTCTCGGCCTGCGCGACGACGCGTGCCCCGGCCGGGGAGGCGCCGGGCGCGGGCGCGGCCGGGAGCGCGGTCGCGAGGGCGCCGTCCATCGCCGCGCGGAAGGCACCGGCGGCGGAGGCGGACCGCGCCACGCGGGCGCCCCCGAGCTGGGTGAGCACGCCCTGGATCTCGGCGACGCGGCTGGTCACCGCGGCGACGCTCATCGTCCCTCCTCCGCACGGCGCATGGCGACCGCGCGGCGCAGCCACTGCCGGCCGGCGGCGTCGTCGAGCTCCTTGGCCTCCTCGTGGAGGGCCTCGGCCCGGCGCACGTCGGCCCGCCCCTCGAGCAGTCCTTCGACGGCGGACAGCCGGGTGTGGTCGGAGCGCCAGTGCGCGTCCGCGGCGGCGCGCACGACCTCGGCGGAGTCGAGCCGCCCGCGGGCGCCGCCCACGGCCGCACCGAGCGACTGCAGGGCCGCGCGCCGGGCGACGTACGCCGCGGCGTCGGCGGTGCCGGGGTCCTCGACCCGCGACGCGAGCTCGACCTCGAGGGCGGAGAGGACGAGGGCGTGCTCCTGCTGCTCCTGGAGGGCGCGCTGGAGCCCGAGCCGGCTGTCGCGCTCGCGCACCTCCCGGACGCGCGCGACGGCACGCAGGCCGCGGTCCCGCTCGCGGGCGCTCACGGCGCGACCAGGTCGTGCAGGGCGAGGCGGGTGTCCTCGAGCGGGGTGCTCTCGGACATCGACTGGCGCAGGAAGCCGTCGATGCGGCCCATCCGGGCGATCGCGGCGTCGGCGTCGGGGTCGCTGCCGCCGACGTACGCGCCGATCTCGACCAGCTCCTTGACGTCGCGGTGCGCGGCGAGCATGCGGCGCAGGCGCGTCGCGTCGGCCTGGTGGTCGGCGCTGGTCACCGCGGAGGTGACGCGCGAGATCGACTCGAGCACGTCGATGCTCGGGAAGTGCCCGGAGGTGGCGAGCCGGCGCGAGAGCACGACGTGGCCGTCGAGGATCGACCGGGCGGTGTCGCCGACCGGGTCCTGCAGGTCGTCGCCCTCGACGAGGACGGTGTAGAGGCCGGTGATCGAGCCGGACGGCGAGGTGCCGGCGCGCTCGAGCAGGCGGGGCAGCAGCCCGAAGACGCTGGGCGGGTAGCCGCGGGTCGCCGGCGGCTCCCCCGCGGACAGGCCGATCTCGCGCTGGGCCATGGCGACGCGGGTGAGGCTGTCCATCATCAGCACGACGTGGCGGCCGGCGTCGCGGAACCACTCCGCGATCCGGGTCGCCACGAACGCCGCCCGCAGCCGCTCGACCGGCGGCGCGTCGGAGGTCGCCACCACGACCACCGAGCGGGCCAGGCCCTCGGGACCCAGGTCGTTGTCCAGGAACTCGCGGACCTCGCGGCCGCGCTCGCCGACGAGCGCGATCACGGAGACCTCGGCGTCGGTGCCGCGGGCGATCATCGAGAGCAGGCTGGACTTGCCGACGCCGGACCCGGCCATGATGCCCAGCCGCTGGCCGCGCCCGCAGGGCACGAGCGCGTCGAGCGCGCGAACACCGAGACGCAGCTGCTGGTCGATCCGCGGGCGGGAGAGGGCGTCGGGGGCGTCCTGGTCCACGGTCACCTCGAGCAGGCCGCGCAGGTCCGGCCCGCCGTCGACCGGCCGGCCCAGCCCGTCGAGGACGCGGCCGGTGAGCTGCTCCCCGACCCGGATCCGCAGCGGGCCGCCGGTGTGCCGCACGACGGCGCCGACGCCGAGGCCGCGGGTGTCGCCGAGCGGCAGGCAGGTCAGGCCCTCGGTGCTGCTCGCGCCGACCTCGGCCAGCAGGGGCTGCGGTCCGAGCACCTCGACCAGGTCCCCGACCGCGGCGCGGAGGCCGGTCACCCGCAGGTGCAGGCCGAGCATCTCGTCGACACGACCCAGCACCTCCGGACGCGTGGCGGCGAGCGCGCGGTCGCGCCGGCCCTCCAAGGCGTCGAGGGCGTCCAGGGCGGGCGCGGTCACGACAGCACCTCGCGGACCCGCTCGAGGCGCCGGCTGACGCGCAGGTCGATGACGCTGCCGTCGACCTCGACCATCGCGTCGTCGGGCTCGAGCCGGTCGTCCTCGACGACGCGGACACCCGCCGCGGCCAGCTCGGCGGTCGCCGCGGCGTCCAGCAGGCCGGGGTGGAGCCGCGCGACGACGGGACGGTCGTCCGGGCGCTCGGCCAGCACGCGTCGTACGACGTCGTCGGCCCGGTCCGGCGCGGAGCGGAGCTCGTGGCCGACGAGCGCCTCGGTCAGCTCGCGGGCGAGGGCGACGGCCTGGGCGTGGACGTGCCGCTCGACGTCGCCGGCGCGGGCGGAGAGCTCCGCCGCGGCCCGCCGGAGGCCGGCGAGAGCCTGCTGGTGCTCGGCCTCGCGGCGCTGGTCCTCGGCGGCCCGGTCGGCCTCGCGGCGCAGTGCCGCCTCCCTGGCGACCTCCGCAGCCTCGCGGCGTCCCTCGGCCCAGCCGACGGCGTACCCCTGGGACTGCGCGGCGCGCCGGGCGGTCTCGGCGAGCCCGCTCAGGGTCTCCTCGGTGACCCGGTCGCCGAGCACCGAGCCGGCGCCGAAGCGGGTCCAGGCGCCGGTGCGCAGTTCGGGGGTGCTGGCGACCCGGACGGCCGAGGCCTCCGCGCCGCGCAGCACCGGGGCGTCACTCGACGAACTCATCGTCGCCCCCTCGCCGCACCATGATCTGGCCCTGCTCCTCCAGGTCGCGGATCGTGCGGATGATGGCCTGCTGGGCCTCCTCGACCTGCGCGAGGCGGACCGCGCCGAGCAGCTCGACGTCCTCGACGAGCGTCGCGGACGCACGCTCGGACATGTTGCTCGTGATCTTGTCCCGCACCGCCGTCGCGACGCCCTTGAGCGCCAGGGCCAGCTGGGACCCGTCCACCTGCCGCAGCACCTGCTGCACCGACCGGTCGTCGAGGGTGACGATGTCCTCGAACATGAACATCCGGCTGCGCACCTCGTCGGCCAGCTCGGCGTCGAGCGCCTCGAGGCCCTCGACGATCTGCCGCTCGGTGGCTCGGTCGGAGCGGTTGATGATGTTGACCAGCGGGTCCACGCCACCGACGCGGGAGACCGTGGTCGGCTGCAGCATCGAGGAGAGCTTGCGCTCCAGCGTCGACTCCACGGCCTGGACGATCTCCGGCGACGTGCGGTCCATGACCGCGATCCGGTGGGCGACCTCGGCCTGCTTGTCCGGCTCGAGGCTGGCCAGCAGCATCGAGGCCTTGTCGGCCGTCAGGTGGGCCAGCACCAGCGCGATCACCTGCGGGTGCTCGTCGATGATGAACGAGCGCAGCTGGGCCGGGTCGGCCGCGTGGAGGAACTGGAAGGGCATCTGCACGGCCGCGGCGTTGAGCCGCTCCATGATCTCCGCCGCGCGCTCGGCGCCGAGCGAGTCCTCGAGCAGCTTCTGCGCGTAGCCGAGACCGCCCTGGGCGATGTGGGCGCGCGCGGTCATCAGGTCGCGGAACTCCTCCATCACCGCCTCGCCCTCGGCGCTGCTGATCGAGTCCAGGCGCGCGATCTCGACGGAGATCGCCTCGACCTCCGGCTCGCTGAGCTGCGCGAGGACCTGGGAGGCCTTCTCCTTGCCGACCTGGATCAGCAGCACCGCGGCCTTGCGGGCACCGAGCCCGCTCATCGTCGCGGTCATCAGGGACGCTCCGTGAGCCAGCCGCGCAGCAGCGCGGCGACGTCGTCGGGCTGGCGCTCGATGAGGTCGGTGAGCTCGTCGCGGAGGTCGTCGGCGCGGCTGGCCTCGGACTCCTCCAGCGCGAGGAGGGCCGGCGACGGCTCGAGCGCGGCCTGGGCCTGGCGCCGCTCGCGCAGCTGCTCGACGATGTACGTCGTCTCCTCCTCGCGGCGGCGCGCGCGGCGCCGGCTGCGGAAGGCGAGGAAGACCAGTGCACCGATGACGAGCAGGCCGATGACGGCGTTGCGGATCAGCCGGTTGCGGCTGGCCGCGGCCTCGGCGGCCTTCTCCTCCGCCAGCGCGGCGGCGGCGGCCTCCTCGGCGCTGCGGTCGAAGGGCAGGGACGCGACCGCGAGGCTGTCGCCACGCTGGCGGCTGATGCCGGCGGTGCCCATGACGAGCTGGCGGATGTCGGTCTCGTTGGCCTGCTGCGCCGACATCGAGTCCACGACGACACCGATGCTCAGCTTCTCGATCGCCCCGGGGGTGGACTCGCGGCGCTCGCTGCGGGAGCCCACCGCGTTGTCGCGGGTGGTCTCGGACTTGCGGTAGCTGCCGCTGCCGTCGGCGGCACCGCCCGCAGCGGGGTCCATCTGCCCGTCGGGCCCGACGACCCCGGTCACCCCGCCGGCGGCCGCGCCGTCGTACGTCTCGTCGGTCTCGCTCGAGGACAGCGGCAGCGCCTCGGCCTCCGCGTCGTACTCGACGGTCTCGCTGACCGCCTTGTCGAAGTCGAGCTCCGCGCTGACCTGGACGGTGGAGTTGCCGGGCCCGACCACGCGGTCGAGCATCGACTGGAGGCGGGCGCGGTACTCCTCCTGGACGTCGGCGACCATCTGGGCGCGCGCCGTGCCGTCCGTGCCCGCGGCACCGCCGGGGGTGGAGAGCACCTTGCCGGTGGCGTCGGCGACGGTGACCTGCTCGGGCTCGAGGCCGTCGATGCTCGAGGCGACCAGGTTGACGACCGCCTGCACCTGGCCCGGGTCCAGCGTCGAGCCGGAGCGGGTGTCGACGAGGACCGACGCGGTCGTCGGCACCTGCTCCTCCTCGAAGACCTCCTTCTCGGGGATCGCGAGGTGGACGACGGCGGTCTCGACGCCGTCGATGGACTCGATGGTCGCGGACAGCTCGCCCTCCATCGCCCGCTTGTAGTCCGTGCGCTCCTTGAAGTCCGAGGTGGTCAGGCCCTGGTCGTCGAGCAGCGAGTAGCCGCCGTCGGAGCCGCTGGGCAGGCCCTCGCCGGACATGTCGATGCGGGTGGCGCGGACGAGGTCCCGGGGCACCATGACGGTGGTCCCGTCGCCGGCCAGCTCGTACGGCGTGCCCTGCGCCTCGAGCTGCTCGACCACGGCGCTGGCGTCGGTCGTGGAGAGGTCGTGGTACAGCGGCGCCATGCTGGGCCGGGCCGCCCACTGGAAGACCATGAACCCACCGAGCAGCACCGCGACCGTGCCGATCACGGCCACGACCTTCTGCCCGGTGGTGAAGGCGGCGAAGCCCTGCTGGGCGCGCTGGAGGAACCGGGTGACGTTCTGCTTCATCACACCTGCATCCGCATGATCTCGGTGAAGGCCTCGACCGCCTTGTTCCGCACGGCGACGGTGACCTGCGTGGTCACGGCGGCCTCGGAGGCGGCGATCGTGTAGTCGTGGATGTTCTGCAGGTCGCCGGTGGCGGCCCGCACCGCGAGGTCGTCGGCGGTGCGCTGCACGCCGTCGAGCCGGTCGAGACCGTCGACGAGGAAGCTGGAGAACGACGGCCCGTCGGCCGCCTCGGGGCCCTGCGGCCCGCGGGCACCGGCGACCGAGGTGGTCGGGTCGGTGGAGCGGACCTGGGTGAGGTCGAGCGGCACGAAGCCCTCGATGCCGGCGACGCTCATCAGCGGGCCCCGATCTGCAGCGCGCTGGAGTAGGCGTCCTGGGCGTACTTCGTCGTCTGGACCGACGCCTGGTAGCCGCGCTGGGCGATGATCAGCTGCGACATCTGGCTGGCGAGGTCCGTGGCGGGGGCCCGGACGTAGCCGTCCTCGTCCGCGAGCGGGTTGCCCGGGTCGTGCTCGAGCACGCCCTCGGGGTCGCCCAGCACGATGCCGCGCACGTCGACGCCGCCCGCGGGGTCGGCGCCGGCGACGACCATCTGCGCCTGGAAGGCGTCCTGGTCGGTCGGGACGACGGTGTTGACGTTGGCGATGTTGTGCGCCAGCGCGTCCAACCAGGTCTGGTGCATGCCGAGGCTGGAGCCGGCGATGTGCAGCGTGTCGTAGGCGCCCATCAGGAGGCACCCGCCGCGGTCTTGACCAGGTCGAAGCGGTCGCTCATCGCGCGCGTCATCACCTGGTACTGGTACTGGGTCTGCATGGCGGCCATCGCCTCGTGCCGCAGGTCGACGTTGTTGCCGTCGGCGCCGACCGGGGTCGCGGTCGCGGTGACGCCGAGGTCGATCCCCCGCTCCAGCGAGCGCGCGTCGCCGGACAGGACCGAGGACCGCAGGGCGGTCTCGAAGTCGACGGTGCTGGCCCGGAACCCGGGGGTGTCGACGTTCGCGATGTTGTCCGCGATCACGTCACGCCGCAGCGAGAGTCCGTCCAGGGTGGTGCCGAGCACGGTCGAGACCGCGTCGTGGCCGACGGGCGAAATGGGCACGGCCGTCCTTCCTCAGGTGTGCCATGTGCCAATCCGTCGGCATGGGGGGACGAGCGATCCGTGCTCGCCCTCCTCATCGACCGCCGTCGTCCGCACCTGAGGAGAAACCTCGGACCTCGCGCTCACTCGTCCGCCGCGGCGGGAGCTTCGTCGGCTGGCCGCTGGAACTGTCGCTCGGCCGCTGAAGCTTCATCGTCCCAGCGCCAGGTTCATCGGCTGGCCGCTGAAACGTCCCGGCCCTGGTCGTCCACAGGCGCTCCGCCGGAGCCGTCGCGCGAGCAGGTCAGGTCAGGACGACGGAGAGCCGGCCGCTGCCGTAGCCGGGCACGTCGACCGCGAGGTCCTCGCGGCGCCCGAGGGTGAGGGTGCGGCCGTGCACGTCGCCGGGGAGCGGCAGGCCCGCCGGGTGCAGCGCGTGCAGCTTGAGGTGCGGGGCGTCCGGCACGTTGAACATCGACGCCGCCACGTTGAGCACCTCGTGGAGGTTCTCCGCGAGGGTCTCGTCCAGGCCGCCGGCCTCGAGCGAGGCCTCGGTGGTGGGGAGCGGGAGCAGGGCGATCGCGGCCGCGGCGTACGCCGACAGCGGCAGGTCGCAGACGATCACGGCGCGGACGACGAGCCGGGCGTCGACGTACACCCCGACGCTGGCCGGGCGCTTGCGGCTGACCACCAGGGGCGGGGCGGTGCGCAGCTCGACCTCGCGGCCCAGCAGCCCGCTGAGCAGGTCGCGCACCTCCTTGGGCCCGGGCAGGTGGGTCTCGACCGCCCCGACGGTCACGACGCGACCAGCCCGACGCCGGAGAGCGCCTCGTCGAAGGCCTCGGGGGTGAACGGCTTGGCGATGAGGAACGCCGCGCCGGCCTGCTCGGCCCGCGCGCGCATCTCGTCGGAGCCCTCGGAGGTCACGAAGCCGAACGGCACGGCGTTGCCGGCGCCGCGCAGCGTGAGCAGGGCGTCGATGCCGTTCATCTCGGGCATGTTCCAGTCCGAGAGCACCAGGTCGGGCGCCTCGGTCTGCACCAGCTCGACGGCCTGCCGGCCGTTCTCCGCCTCGACGATGTCGTGGCCGCCGTGGCCGGCCTGGCGCAGGGTGCGGATCACGATCTGGCGCATCACGCGGCTGTCGTCGGCGACGAGGATCTTCATGGGTTCGGCTCCCAGCAGTGGTGGTCGAGCGGTGGTGATCGTGCGGGTGGTCGTGCGGGTGGGTCAGGACGAGGGGGCGGTGAGGACCCGGACGCGGACGGGTGCGCCGCACCAGTCGAGGTGCAGGACGCTGGCCTCGGTCATCTCCGACGGCAGCTCCACCGCTCCTCGCGAGACGACCGGGAGCGAGAGCGAGCTGGGTCCGGGCATGAGGCTCTTGACGTTGCCGCCGACGACGTTGACCAGCTCGCCGACCGCGTCGGTGCACGACGCCGCGTCGGGCTCCTCGTCCTCGCCGAAGCCGAGCATCCCTCGGGTGACGCCGAGGACCGCGGCCTCGGCCAGGTCGACGCTGACCATGCCGCGCCACTCCCCCGTGACGGTCACGGTCGCCGACCACAGCGCCACGTCGTCGGCGGGCGGTCCCGCGGGAAGCAGCAGCTCGGGGGATCCCACGAAGGAGGCCCACATGTCGGTGACGAGGGCCTCGAGGTCGAGGGCGGACGGAGCGAGGGTGCTCATGCGGGGACCTCCTGGTCCAGCAGACCGAGGAGGCCGAGCTTCTCGACGATGGCCTCCGCGGTGAACGGCTTGATGACGTACTCGTGGGCGCCGGCGGCCAGGGCGCGCACGATCTGGCCGTGCTCGCTCTCGGTCGTGACCATCATCAGCGTGACGTCGCGCCAGCGCTGCTCGGCTCGGACCCGCTGGACGAACGTGTAGCCGTCCATGACCGGCATGTTCCAGTCGATGAGGCACAGGTCGGGGACCAGGCCGCCCTCGAGCAGGTCGAGCGCCTCCTGGCCGTCCCCGGCCTCCGCCGTCGTCCAGCCGAGACCGGTGACGATCCGGCGCAGGATCGACCGCATCGCACGGGAGTCGTCGATGATCAGCGCTTGCATGCGGTGCTCCAGGTGCTCGGCGGGGGCAGGTCAGGCAGTCAGGTCAGGCGGTCAGGTCAGGCGGTCAGGTCGATGTAGACGGCGCGCGGCTCGGTCGGGCCGGACGTCCGGCCGACGCTCTCGATCACGGCGCGCTGGCGCAGCGTCGCTGCCATCCGGCAGCGGAGGGTGTCGATCACCGACTGCTGGCGGACGACGAGCTCCTCGGCGCGCTGGCGGAGGTCGGGCGGGAGCGGGCCGTACTTCTCCGGCACCTCCCACGGGTCGGCCTCGGCGACGCGGTCGCCGACGCCCAGCGAGCGCTCCACCCGGACGAGGTCGAGCTCCAACCGGTCGAGCGCGACCTCCCACGCCTCCCGGTCGACGTCGCGGCTGAGGGGCATGCCCCCGCGGTCGACCGGCCCCGCGGTCATCCGGCCGCGGCCACGGCCGGCGCGGGGTGCGCCGACTGCATGGCCGCCTCGCGCCAGGTCGCGGCGAGGTCGGTGGCAAGGACCAGGCACTCCTCGGTGACGGCGGTGTCGCGGCTGGTGTTCGCCGAGATCAGCCGGCGGTGCAGGTAGTCGTAGATCGCGGCCAGGCCCGCCGCGCCGTCCCAGACGTCGAGGCGCAGGCTGGTACGCAGCTCGAGAACGATGTCCTGGGCGTGCAGCAGCTGGGTGCTCGCCTCGTCGTGCACCCCGCGGCGCTGGGCCTCGAGACCGCGGGTCACGTCGAGGACCAGGCGGTCGAGCAGCATGACGAGGAGCCGGGCGGGGTCCGCGGTGGACACGGAGGCGCCGAGGTAGGTGTCGCGTGCGTTGGGCATGGGGTGCCTTCCTTCGGGACCGGGGTCAGCTGCTCGAGGACGAGCCGAGGGCGGAGATCTGGCTGGAGAGCCACGAGGACTGGCTGCTCATCGTGCTGAGGGCGGTCTCGAGCGCGGTGAACTGGCGGGTGAGCGCGGTGCGCCGCAGCTCCAGCCGTCGGTCCCACGCCTCGACGCTGTCGGTGAGCCGCTCGATGCCGGCCTTGCGCCCGGTGATCGCGGCGGTCAGGAGACCGGTGTCCTTGTTGCTGGCCGCGTCGGCCGTCTTCTCCACGCGGCTGGCGAACCCGCTGCTGATCGACGCGGCCGTGCCGGCCGGGTCGGCGGTGTAGGCCTTCTTGAAGTCGGCCTCGTTGAACGTGAACGCGCCGTTGCGGTCGATCTGGATCCCGAGCTTCGCGAGCGACTCGTCGCCGCTGCCGAAGACCGTCCCCCGCAGCTGGGACTGGACCGACCGGACAGTGGAGTCGCCGGCGAGCATCCCCCTGCCGGTGCCGGCCGTGCCCGTGCCGTACGTCGTCAGGCCGGTCATCTCGGTGAGCACGGAGTTGAGGCCGTCGACGAGGTCCTTGACCAGCTTGGTGGCACCGGCCTCGTCGCGGGAGACCGTGACCTCGCTGGTGGTGCCCGCCGAGCCGGCAGCGACGGTCACCGTCACGCCGGGCAGCAGGTCGGTGAACGTGTTGGTCGCCGACGTGGTCGTGATCCCGGCGCCGAGGCTGAGCTCGGCGTCCTGCCCGGCGCGCGCGGTCGCGCCCCCGAGCAGGGCGGAGCCGTCGGCGCCGGTGAGCGCGAAGTCCGACGCCTTGCCGGTGGTGGTCGACTCGACCAGCAGCCGGTAGCCGCCGGTGGTGCTGACCAGGCTCGCCCGGACACCGGTCTCGTTCGCCGGGTCGTTGAGCGCGTCGGCGAGCCCCTGGAGGGTCCCGTCCTTGGTGTCGATCGTCTTCGTGGTGCCGTCGAGCCGGTCGAGCCGGACCTGCGTGCCGCCGGCGACGACGACGTCCGCGCGGGCCGCCGTGGACGCGAAGCCGAGCTGGTGGCTCAGCGCCGTCCTCTCGACCTTGATGCTCAGCGACCCGGGCGAGGCGCTGGCCCCGGCGGTCACGGCGACCTTGGTGTCGGTCGACGTCGCGGAGCGGCCGCCCCACTTGGCGGGGTCGGCGGCGGCCTCGGCCTTGGTGACGAGCGAGGCGATCTTCGAGTTGAGGGTCTGCAGCGCGTTGAGCTGCAGCTGCTCGCCGGACAAGCGGGTCTGCACCCGCTGCTGCGGCACCTTCTCCAGCTGCATGAGCTGGTCGACCAGGCTGGCGGAGTCGAACCCGCCCAGCCCGCTGACGCTGGCCATCTGCCTGTCCTCCGTGGATCGTGGCGCCTGGGGTGGTGCGCGCCCCGGCGGGGCGGTGGGTGACCACCCCGCCGGGGCGCGAGCTGAACGACCCCGGTCACGGCGGCGGTGCCGCCGTGACCAGGGACGGGATCAGCGGAGCAGCGAGAGCACGCCCTGCGGGGCCTGGTTGGCCTGGGCGAGCATCGCGGTGCCGGCCTGCGACAGGATCTGCGAGCGGGTGAAGCTCATCATCTCGCTGGCCATGTCGGTGTCGCGGATCCGGCTCTCGGAGGCCGAGAGGTTCTCCTGCGTCACGTTGAGGTTGTTGATGGTGTGCTCGAACCGGTTCTGCAGCGCACCCAGGTTCGCGCGGGCGGAGGACACCGACTTGATGGCGGCGTCCAGCTTGTCCGTCGAGGCCTTCGCGTTGGTCGCGTTGTTCAGGACCAGGGCGCCGACACCGAGGTCGGTCGAGCCGAAGCCGGCGTTCGCACCCGGCGCGGCGTTCGTCGTGGCCGCGTTCAGGCCGCCACCGACGGTGATGGCGCCGGCCAGGCCGTCCTTCGAGGAGACGACGAGGCCGCCCTTGTCGTCCACCGACGCGGTGTAGTTGGTCTTGAACGCCGCGTCGTTGTTCAGCTCGGTCGCGATGGCGTTGGCGTCCGTCGACGCGGTGAGGGCAGCGGTGGTCGTGACCACGCCGCCGTGCGTGAAGGTGGCCGCCGCGGCGGTCGCCTCCGCGGCGCCGTTGCCCCAGCTGGACTTCGCGCCGCCGGTGCCGGTGGAGGTGATGCTGACCGCGATGGAGTCGGTGGCACCGGTGCCGTAGCCGACCTGGAAGTTCTTGTTGGTGTAGTTGCCGTCCAGGAGCGAGACGTTGTTGAACGTCGTGGACGTCGCGATCCGGTCCAGCTCCTTGGCCAGGGCGTCGTTCTCCGACTGGATGGCGGCGCGGGAGTTGGTGTCGTTGCTGTCGTTCGACGCCTGGACCGACAGGTCGCGCATGCGCTGCAGGATCGAGTGCGTCTCGGTGAGCGCGCCCTCAGCGGTCTGCACGACGCTGATGCCGTCCTGGGTGTTGCGGACGGCGACCTTGAGGCCACCGATCTGCGAGCGCAGGCCCTCGGAGATGGCGAGGCCGGCGGCGTCGTCGGCGGCGCGGTTGATGCGGAAGCCGGAGGACAGCTTCTCGAGGGACTTCGACATCTGGCCCTGCGTGACCGAGAGGTTTCGGTACGAGTTCATGGCGTCGATGTTCTGGTTGATGCGGAGACTCATGGTGGTTCCTTCCTGGGTGAGTCGACCTGCTGGAGCCCGTCCGTGGGCTCCGTCGGACGATTGATCGGCACCCGGCGGTGCCGGATGAGCGATTCGGTGAAAGAAGTTCGGCGGGGCTCCCCACGGAGTGCGAGCCCCGGCCGGACCGACGCTCCGATCGGCACGGCCGCGGGCGACCTGAGCGGAACCGGACGGTCGCAGACGCTTCATCAAGGGATGTCGACGAACGGTCGCTCCCCTGGTGGAGCTCACCCGGGGAGGCGGCGACGTCCCTGCATCCCTGGGTGGACCGCCGGGCACGAACGACGACGCCGCGACCGGCACGAGGGCCGGCCGCGGCGTGCGGCGAGGAGCAGCGAGCGGTCAGGCGGTGGTGTCGAAGACCGGCAGGGTGGCGCGCACGGAGCGCGCGGCGGCGTGCCGCTCGGCGACGGCGGCGACGTACGCGTCGCGGCGGCGGGCGACGCAGCCGTTCGGCTTCGCGTGCGGCTGCAGCCGGTCGGGGTCGAGGGCCGCGTTGAGGGCGTCGCGCAGGAGCACGAGGGCCTCGGCGCGGATCTGGGAGATGCGCGACTCCGTGACCCCGAGCTCGGCGGCGAGCTCGGCCATCGGCCGCTCGTCGATGAAGTAGCCGGTGACCACCGCGCGCAGCCGCTCGGGCAGCTCGACGATCGCCTCCTGGAGGTACTGGAGCCGCTCGGCGACGAGGAGCGCGGCCTCGGGGCCCGGCTCGGTCGAGCTGAGGGAGTCCGCCACGGACCCGTCGGAACCGTCCGGCCCCGCGTTGAGCGACAGCACGCTCGCCCGGGCGACGTCGTCGTCGGAGCGCTGTACCTCGGCCACCTCGAGCCCGAGCGCCTCGGCCACGGCGGCGTCGTCGGGCAGCCGGCCCATGGTCGCGGCCAGCCGCGTCCGCGCCTCCTCGATCTCGCGGCTGCGGCGCCGCACCGAGCGCGACGCCCAGTCGACCGAGCGCAGCTCGTCGAGGATCGCGCCGCGGATGCGCGAGGTGGCGTAGCTGCCGAACGGCACGCCGCGGGCGGGGTCGTAGGACCGCGCCGCCTGGACCAGCGCGGCCAGGCCGGCGGAGCGCAGGTCGTCGCCGTTCACGTGCGACGGGACGCGCGACAGGGTCTCGCGGACGACGTGGGCCACCAGCGGCACGTGGTCGACGGCACGCTGGTCCGCCTCGGCGGTCGTGAGCGCGGGGGTGTGCGCGTCGACGGGGCCGAGGGGCTCGTGGACAAGGGTGGGGGGCGTGATCGGGGGGGTCACGTGGAGGATTCCGTCATACCCAGGGCTCGCCCGCTGGCACTTCCGTCCGTGTCCCCCCGAAATGACCGAGACGGGGGGTGCGTACCACCCGGTACTAGTCCGAACGGGCTATGCGGTGTCGACCGAGAGTCGTGCGGAAGCGGCAATCTCTTTGCCGAACCGCTCAGGACCCCCACCCCCGCGCCGATGGGTCGGCCGTCAGCGGGAAGCCGCCTCCGGCCACGGTCGGCGCGCGGCCCGAGCGAACCAGTGGGGCCCGGCCGGTCAGCCGCGTCGGGCGTGAGGGGCCATGGAGAACCTGTCCGCCACCTTGTGGCACGAGCGCGAGCTGCTGGAGACCCTGCAGTACCACCTCGAGGTGGAGCAGCTGGTCCTCGCCAGTGGCCGCACGACCTGGCTGATGCGCGCCGCGAAGGACGTCGAGAGCGTGCTCGAGCAGCTGCGGACCGCCGAGGTGCTGCGCTCCGCGGAGGCCGACGGCGTCGGCGAGCGTCTCGGCCTCGACCCCGCGCCGACGCTGCAGCAGCTGGTCGACGCGAGCCCCGAGCCGTGGCGGACCATCCTCGCCGAGCACCGCGACGCGCTGACGTCGATGACGCGCGAGATCACCGCGCTCGCCGACAGCAACCGCGACCTGCTCAGCGCCGGCCACCGCTCCGCCCGCGAGACGCTCCTCGCGATCGGCGGCACGACGCTGAGCTACGGCGCCGACGGCAGTGCCGTCACCCAGGTCGACGCCCCCGCCCTCGTGGACAGGACCTTCTGAGATGGCCGGCACCTTCGCCTCGTTCAACACCGGCCTCAGCGCGCTGCGCTACCAGCGCATCGCGATGGACGTGGCCGCCAACAACATCGCCAACGTCACCACCGACGGCTACGTACGCCGCCGCGCGGACGCCGTCTCGACCGGCGCCGCCGTGCAGGCCGCGCTGTGGTCGCGGTCCGACGACACCGCCGGCGGGGTGGCCCTGGGGAGCCTCGACCGGATGGTCGACCCCTTCCTGGACCTGCGCGCGCGCCGCGAGCACGGCAAGCAGGCCTTCCTCGACACCCGGGTGGCCGTGCTGGACCGGGTCGAGAGCGGCATCGGCGAGCCGGGCGACAGCGGCGTGGCCGCGGCGCTCGACGACTTCGCCGCCGCCTGGGCGGACCTCGGCAACCACCCCGAGCGGGAGGCGTCGCGCAGCGCGGTGCTCTCCGCGGGTGCGACGCTCGCCGACGCCGTGCGCGTCCAGGCCGCGAACGTCACCACCGAGATCGAGGACCAGGTCCACCACGCGACCGACCTCGGCGCGGAGATCGACGCGACGGCCGCGAGCCTGGCCGAGGTCAACCGCAGCCTCGCCGCCGCCCAGCTCGACGGCACCGACAGCAACGACCTGCTCGACCGGCGCGACGAGCTCGCGGACCGGCTCTCCACGCTGACCGGCGGCGAGGCGAAGGTCCGCCCCGACGGCGGGATGGACGTGACGGTCAACGGGACCGCCCTCGTCACCGGGTCCACCTCGAGCACCGTCACCGTCAGCGGCGGCAGCGGCGGGGCACCGCTGGTGCTCGGCATCGACGACGGGACCACCACGACGACGGTCCCGACCTCCGCCTGGGGCGGCCGGCTCGGCGCCGTCGCCGAGCTGGTCACCACGACGCTCCCCCAGCACCTCGCCGGGCTGGACGGCGTCGCGGTCACGCTGGCCACGGCGGTCAACACCGCCCACCGGACCGGCTACGGCCTGGACGGCGTCTCGGGTCGTGACTACTTCGCCTACGACCCCGACGGTGCGGCCGGCAGCCTGCGGGTCGCGATCACCTCCCCCGACCAGCTCGGTGTCGCCAAGGTCGCCGGCACCTTCGACGGCTCCAACGCCACGGCCGTCGGCGCGCAGGTCGAGGGCGCCGCGTCGTCGTACCAGCGCCTGGTCAACGGCTTCGGCAGCAGCGTCCAGTCGGCCACCCGCCTGGCGAGCACCCAGCGCCTGGTCACCGCCCAGGTGGAGGGCTCGCGCGAGCAGCTGACCGGCGTCAACCTCGACGAGGAGACGCTCAACCTGGTCGCCGCCCAGCGTGCCTACGAGGCGGCCGCGCGGGTCATCTCGACCGTCGACGCCGTGATCGACACCCTCATCAACCGCACGGGAGTCACCCGATGACGACCTTCCGGGTCACCCAGACCATGCTCGCGAACAGCTCGCTGCGCTCGATGCAGGCCGGGCTCGGCCGGCTGGCCGCCGTCCAGGAGCAGCTCACCACCGGTCGCGTGCTCAACCGGCCCTCGGACTCCCCCACCGACACCACCAGCGCGATGCGCATCCGCTCCTCGCTGGCGCAGGCCGAGCAGCACGCCCGCAACGCCGACGACGCCGAGGGCCGCCTCGGGCTCATCGACACCACCCTGGGCAGCATGACGAGCCAGGTGCGGCGCGCCCGCGAGCTGGTCCAGCAGGGCGTGAACGGCGCGAGCGGTCCCGCCGCCCGCCAGGCGCTGGCCACCGAGATCGACCAGCTGCGGGAGAGCCTGCTCGCCGAGGCGAACACCAGCTACCTGCAGCGGCCGGTCTTCGGCGGCATCACCACCGGGACCGGGGCGTACGACGCGTCCGGGACCTGGGTGGGCACCGCCGGCGCGATCTCCCGGCAGGTCGGCTCCGACGTCACCGTCCGGGTCGACGTGGCCGGCCCGGACGTCTTCGGGGCGGGCGACGACTCGCTCTTCGCGACCCTCGAGGCGGCCTCGACCGCCGTCATCGGCGGCGACCAGGCCGAGATGGACGCGGCCCTGACCAAGCTCGCCGGCCACCTCGACAAGATGGGCGCCACCCAGGCGGTCGTCGGCTCGCGCCAGGCCCAGGTCGAGCGCGCGGTCGTCGCCACCGGCGACGCCAAGCTGGCCCTGACCACGCGCCTCTCCGACGTCGAGAACGTCGACCTGCCCCGGGCCCTCGTCGACCTCAAGCTCCAGGAGGTCGCCTACCAGGCGGCCCTGGGCGCGACGGCGCGCGTGACCCAGCCCAGCCTGCTCGACTTCCTCCGCTGAGCCCGTGGGAGGCTGCTGACATGTCCGACATCCCGGTGATCGAGCTGGTGCACCCCCTGCCGGGCTTCCCCGACGAGCGGCGCTTCACCCTCGTCGAGCTCGACGAGGACGGCGTGCTGTGCGCGCTGCGCTCGCTCGAGGACCCCGAGCTGCGCTTCCTCGTGGCGCCCCCCGGCCCGTTCTTCCCCGACTACGCACCCGTCGTGGACGACGCCGCGGTCGCCGACCTGGAGATCTCCGCGGTCGAGGACGTCGTCGTCCTCCTCGTGCTCACCCCCGGCGGCTCGCTGCAGGAGACCACCGCGAACCTGCGCGCCCCGCTCGTGCTCAACACGAGCACCCGCCGCGCCTGCCAGGTGATCCTCGAGGACACCGCCCTGTCCGTCACCACGCCGCTCGTCGCGTAGCCTGCTGCCGTGCTGGTTCTGAGCCGTCGGGTCGGCGAGAGCGTCGTCATCGGCGACTCCGTGACCGTCACCGTCCTCGACGTCCGTGGCGACGTCGTCCGGATCGGGATCGACGCGCCCCGCTCGGTGTCGGTCAACCGCGCCGAGCTGCTCGCCGAGCTCGAGTCGAGCAACCGGGCCGCGGCCTCCCCGGCCGAGGAGACCGTCTCGGCCCTCGCCGAGCAGCTGCGCAAGCGCCGCTGACCCTCTCCCGCGCAGGAGGCCGCTCAGGCCACGCCGCTGCGGGTCGCCGGCTTCGGACGGTAGATCGAGGAGCGGCCCGCGGGGACGCGCTCCCAGGAGTCGTCGACGCCCGTGGTCATCTCGGCCGCGCCGAGGAACAGGTAGCCGTCGGGCGCCAGCACCCGGCTGACCCGGCGCAGGATGTCGCGCTTGGTCGCCAGGTCGAAGTAGATGAGCACATTGCGCAGCATGACCACGTCGAAGCCGCCCATCGGCGGGAACGGCCGGACCAGGTTGAGGGTCCGGAAGCTCACCCTTGCGGCGACCTGGGGATCCACCCGCCACCCGACGCCGGCGCGCTGGAAGTAGCGCACCAGCGTGGTCGCCGGGAGGCCGCGGTTGACCTCGAGCTGGGAGTACTCCCCCGTCCGCGCGCGCTGCACCATCTCCTCCGACAGGTCGGTCGCGACGATCTCGACGCGGTGCTGGGCGACCGCGGGGGTGTCCTGGACGACCATCGAGACGCTGTACGGCTCCTGCCCGCTCGAGCAGGCGGCGCACCAGACCCGGATGGGCCGGCCGGCGCGGCGTGCGGCCAGCTCGGGCAACACCACCTGCTTGAGGGCGGTGAAGGGCTCGGAGTCGCGGAACCACGACGTCTCGTTGGTGGTGAGCGCCTCGACCACGGCGCGGACCGCCGCCGGCGTACGCCGCCGCTCGAGGTCGCCGACGTAGGCGTCGACGTCCGCGTGACCGCCGGCGCGGGCCAGCGGGAGCAGCCGCGACTCCACGAGGTACTCCTTGCCGGCGGCGAGCACGATCGCGCTCTCGGACCGGACCAGGTCGGCGACGAAGCCGAACGTGCGGGGACTGATGCTCATCGGGTGGCTCCTGCAGCGGGGACGGCGGTGCGCTGCGGGGCGAGCCTGCGCACCACCTCGGGGGCGATGTCGGTGAGGGGCAGCACGAGCTCGGCGAGGCCGGCACCGGCGACGGCGCCCGGCATCCCCCACACGACCGAGCTGGCCTGGTCCTGGGCGAGCACGCTGCCGCCGGCGTCGACGAGGGCGCGTGCGCCGCGGCAGCCGTCCTGGCCCATGCCGGTGAGGACGACCCCGAGGGCCGCGCCCCCGACCACCTCCACCGCGGAGCGGAGGAAGACGTCGACGGCGGGGCGGCAGTAGTTCTCGGGCGGCTCCTGGGAGAGCCGGACAGCCAGCCGGCCGGGACGACCGGTGACGTGCAGGTGGTGGTCACCCGGTGCGATGGTCACGGTGCCGGGGAGCAGCGGCTGGCCGTGCTCGGCCTCCACGACCCGCGCGGCCACGTTGCGGTCCAGCCGCGCGGCGAGCTGGCGGGTGAACAGCGGCGGCATGTGCTGGACGACCACGACGGGCACCGGGAGGAGCGGCAGCGCGGCGAGCAACGTCCCGAGCGCCTCCGGTCCCCCGGTCGAGCTGCCGACGAGGACGACGCGGTGGCCACCCGCCGGGGCGGGCCGGGCCGGGCGCAGTGCCACCGGCCGCACCTCGCTGGCCGGCGCCGGCCGAGGGCCGGCGGCGTCGGGGCGGGCGGAGCGGTGGTGCGGGACCAGGGACTTGATCCGCGGGATGAGCGCGTCGCGGACCTGCTCCATCGACCGGCCGACGCTGCCGACGTTCGCCGGCTTGGCGACGTAGTCGGAGGCGCCCGCGGCCAGCGCGTCGAGGGTCGCGACGGCGCCGCGCTCGGTGAGGGTGCTGAACATGATGACCGGCACCTTGTTGCCGGTGGCGCGGATGCGGCGCACCGCCTCGATGCCGTCCACCTCCGGCATCTCGATGTCCATGGTGACCAGGTCCGGGCGGAGCGCCTCGACCTTCTCGACGCCGGCCCGTCCGTTGACGGCGGTGCCGACCACCTCGATCTCCGGGTCGGCGGCCAGCAGGCCGCTCACCAGCCGTCGGATCACCACCGAGTCGTCGACGACCAGCACCTTGATCACGTCGCACCCGCCCCTTCGCCCGGCCCGGCCGTCGCGGGTCCCCTCCTCCATCGGCCGACGGGCGCCGGACCTGAGGTCGCTAGCCCGTGGCGCGCCGGACGTCCTGCCAGGCGGCGAGCAGCACCTCGGCGTCCGCCTCGTCGAGCAGGTCGACGGCAGTGAGCGCCTGCACGGTGCCGGACACCGCGTTCCAGAGGCCGTACGCCGCGTCGCGGGCGGTGAGGCCGCCGCGCTGGAAGGCGACCGCGGCGGCGAGCTGGGCGTCGGCCGCGACCCGCAGCCGCTCGGTGACCGCCAGCACCCAGGTGGCGCGGTGCATGGCCGGCGCCCACAGCCCCGTCCGGGGCCGGAGCCGGTCGACCACGTTGCGCCAGGCGCGCCGCGCGGCGTCGTCGCTCGCGGCGATCGCGCCGAGGACGTCGTCGACCACCGGCAGCCCGACCGGGACCGTGTGGTCGCGGACGCCGACGCCCGAGCGGAGCAGCGCCGTCACCATCCCCCGCCGCTGCTCCGGCGCCAGCGACTCCTCGAGGTAGCACGCGAGCGCGGCGTCGGCGAGCACGTCGGCGGCTCCGGACGCCGAGGGGTCCTGCACCGCGAGGTCGCCGCTGCGCACCCACGTCCGCTCGAGCGCGTCGTGGCGCAGGAACCGCTCGAGCGCGGCCGCGTCACCGAGCAGCGACGTCTCCAGGCTGCGCAGCGCGACCCCGGCACGGGCGAGCTCGTCGGCCGTGCGCGTGCGTCCGGCCGGGACCGACGCGGCCCCCGCCCACCGGGCTCGCGCCAGGTCGCCGGGATGCCGCGCGGCGAGGGCGGCGAGGTCGGCGTCCGTGCACGCGAGCGCCGTGCGGAGGACCGCTGCGGCGCGTGCCCCGCCCGGCAGCCGGACCAGGTCGAAGCCGAGCGCCGACATGCCCACCAGGGTGTACGGCACCTCTCACCCCTCCTCGTCACGCCGACGGTCTCGAGCGACCCGGTACCCGCACCCGCGGGCCTCGGACGGCCGCCCCTTCCAGGAACGCACCGGGCCGGCCGGACCCCATGGTCCGGCCGGCCCGGTCGTCGTGCCCCCGCCCCGGTCCGGAGCGGGGCCTGCCGCTGCTCAGGCCTTGAAGTAGGCCACCGACCCGCGCAGCTCGGCGGCCATCCGCGAGAGCTCGTCGACGGCGATGCGCGACTGGCTCATCGCCTCGGTGGTCGACACGGCGGCCTGGCTCACTCCGGCGATGTTGGAGGCGATCTCGTTGCCACCCGTCGCAGCCTCAGCCACGTTGCGCGACATCTCGTTCGTCGTCGCCGTCTGCTCCTCCACCGCCGAGGCGATCGTCAGCTGGTAGTCATTGATCGAGGTGAT
>NZ_JBFBFJ010000008.1:0-181812 GCF_040684155.1 Nocardioides sp. NPDC092400
AATGCCTAGCCGACCGGTACTAATAGGCCGAGGGCTTGTCCCACAACCACTCAACCAAGACAACAACCACGTTGCATGAGTGCTCGCGTCCACGAATCCAGAACACAGTTCGACCCCACGACAAGTGGGTGCACGACACATGTGAACAGAGGCTTGGCCACACCCGGCTGACAACACGCCAGGGTGTGGACCGCTAGAGTTACGGCGGCCATAGCGAAAGGGAAACACCCGGTCCCATCCCGAACCCGGAAGTTAAGCCTTTCAGCGCCGATGGTACTGCAACCGCGAGGTTGTGGGAGAGTAGGACGCCGCCGGACATACACTCCGTAGAGGCCACCGCAAGGTGGCCTCTACGTGTTTTTCCCGCAATTTCGTGAGGATCGGGCCCGTCCGGGCCAGGAAGTGCAGAGGTGGAGCCGTGGCCGAGGAGCGTCGCAGCCAGCGTCCGTCGCAGGGGACCGGCAGCGGAGGCCGGTCCGGTGGTCCGCGAGGCGGCAAGCCCGCCGGCGGCAAGCCGGCCTCCGGTGGCCGTGGCCGTCCCGACAAGGGCAGTGCCGGTCGTCCCGAGAAGGGCGGCTCCGGCCGCTCCTCGCGGTCGAGCGAGCGCGCCGACCGTTTCGAGCCGGGTGGCGACGAGCGTCGTGACCGCCGCTCGGGCGGTCGTCCGGAGCGGGGCGGTCGCCCCGAGCGCGGTGGACGACCCGAGCGCGGTCGCAGCGAGCGATCCGGCGGCAAGCCCGACTGGAAGCGTCCCGCCGACAAGCAGGTCGACCGCACAGCCGAGCAGGCGCGCTACGACGGTCCCGACCTGCCCGAGGACGTGACCGGCAAGGAGCTCGACCGCTCGATCACGGCCCAGCTCAAGGGTCTTCCGGAGAAGCTCGCGTCCCGTGTCGCCCGGCACCTCGCCGCGGCGGGCATGCTCATCGACGACGACCCGGAGACCGCCTACCAGCACACGTTGGCGGCCCGGGCGCGCGCGCCCCGGCTGGCCGTCGTGCGTGAGGCGGCCGGCGAGGCGGCGTACGCAGCCGGGCACTACGCCGAGGCGCTCGCCGAGCTGCGTGCGGCCAAGCGGATGAACGGCGCGACCGCCTACCTGCCGATCATGGCCGACTGCCACCGCGCCCTCGGCCACCCCGACCAGGCGCTGAAGCTGGCGAAGAGCCCGTCGGTGGCCAACTTCGTCCCCGAGGCGAAGGCCGAGATGACGATCGTCGAGGCCGGTGCGCGTCGGGACATGGGCCAGGTCGACGCGGCGCTGCGCACCCTGGAGCTCGCACCGCTCACGTCGAAGACGCGGGCGTCGTGGGTCGTCCGGCTGCGGTACGCCTACGCCGACACGCTCGAGGCGGCCGGTCGGCTGACCGACGCGCTGGCGTGGTTCCACCGGACGCACGCGATCGACAGCGACGAGGTCACGGACGCCGCGGCGCGTGCCGAGGCGCTGGAGAAGCGGATCCCGCAGGACTGAGCGCGAAGGGCCGTGGTCAGCGTCCCAGGACGTTGACCACGGCGTGGTCCACCCCGGCGGGCTGCGTCGCCGCGCGGATGCCGTCCTGGTAGCCGACTCGGATCCGGTCGACGACCACGATGGCCGGCTCGTCCGCTGCCACCTCGACGAGCAGCGAGTCCCCGGGCTCGAGCCGCTGGCCCTCGGGGTCGACCAGCTCGCTGCAGTACGCCGCCGGGTCGGAGGTGACTCCGGGGGAGCCGTCCCGACACAGCAGCGGACGCACGTCGACGTCGGTGTTGGCGGTCACCCGCAGCTTGACGCCGTCGACGCCCAGCGAGCGGTCGGTCGGCGCCGGCGCCATCGCGACGTACACCGGCACCCCGACCGGTGTGGCGGCCTGGCGGGTCTCCTCGCTGGTGGCCAGCTCCGGAGGGTGGGTGGTGTACCACAGCAGGACCGCGAGCAGCGCGACCAGCAGGACCAGCGCCACGGCGGCGCGGACCGCCCGCCGGCTCCGTGACACCTCGAGCGCAGCCGAGGTCCGGGGCGGGCTGTCGGACATGGGGCGAGGGTAGGGCACGTCACACCGCGATTGCGGACGAGACACGTCGGGTACAGCTCCCGTGGCCTTGACCCGGTCGGCGGTGGAGGATTCACTACCCGGGGGCTGGAGGAGGAGCGGTGCTGCGGTTCTCGGGTGCAGGGTTCAGCGATGTGGGCCACGTCCGCGACCACAACGAGGACGCCGGCTTCGTCGGCACGACGCTCGGCCTGGTGGCCGACGGGGTCGGCGGCGCCGCCGCGGGCGAGGTCGCCTCGGCGACCGTCGCCAGCGCGGTCGTCGAGACGGTCCTGGGTCCCGCCGGGGACCCGGGTCACGCCCGGACGCCCGAGCAGGTCCTCGTCGCCGGGGCCGACCGGGCGCGGGCCGGCATCCGCCGCGCCATCCAGCGCGACCTCACCCGGCTCGGGATGGCCACGACGCTGACGGTGCTCCTGTGCGACGGGGAGCGGGCAGTGCTGGGACACGTGGGGGACTCCCGCGCCTACCGGCTGCGCTCCGGCGTCCTCGAGCAGCTCTCCACCGACCACACGTACGTCGCGCACCTGGTGGAGTCCGGTCAGCTGGCCCGCGAGGCCGTGCCCCGGCATCCCTGGCGCAACGTGGTGCTGCGGTCGGTCGACGGTGACCCCGCCGACCAAGGGCTCGACCTGCGCCCGGTGCGCCTGCGCGCGGGCGACCGCTACCTGTTGTGCAGCGACGGCCTCACCGACATGGTCGTCGACGAGGTGATCGGCGAGGTCCTCGGTCGTGGTCATCCGGACGCGGCAGGTACCGCACTGGTCGACCACGCGCTCGCGGCCGGCGGCAGGGACAACGTCACCTGCGTGGTGCTCGACGTCGTCGAGGTCGACCCCGCAGCGGCCGGTCCGACGGGCCCGGCCGACGGCGTGCGCCTCGGCGCCCTGCTCGACCCGGCCAACGTGGTGGAGCCGAGCAGCCCCGTGCGCTCGGGGTGAGTGCGTCGGCGGGGAGTCCCGACCCGCCGATCGGTCGTGGTGGCTGGTGCTCAGGCGCCTCATGGGTCACAATGGGGGCACAACTACATCGTTGTCACTCGACTGACTTCGACCGACACGAGACCGCTGGGGAAGGCGTAGCTCGCGCCGGAGGAAGAAGGAGGTCACGGTGACCGCACGCACTGCTACCCGCACCGCGACGAGGGGCGTCCTGTACGTCCACTCAGCGCCGTCCGCGCTGTGCCCGCACATCGAGTGGGCCGTCGGTGGTGTGCTGGGTGCTGCCGTCAACGCCGACTGGACCCCCCAGCCGGCGCAGGCAGGCACCTACCGCGCCGAGCTCTCCTGGACCGGCGCACCGGGTTCGGCAGCCGCCATCGCCTCGGCGCTGCGCGGCTGGAACCACCTGCGCTTCGAGGTGACCGAGGAGCCGACCTCCGGCACCGAGGGTGCCCGGTACTCCTACACGCCCGAGCTGGGCGTCTTCCACGCCGTCACCGGCCTGCACGGCGACATCATGATCCCCGAGGACCGGCTCAAGGCCGCCGTGGTCAAGGCCGCTCTCGGGGACACCACGCTGCTGGTCGAGATCGACAAGCTGCTCGGGAAGCCGTGGGACGACGAGCTGGAGACCTTCCGGCACGCCGGCGACGGAGCGCCGGTGCGCTGGCTGCACCAGGTCGTCTGAGCACCCCGGGGCCCTCGGGGGCGGGCGCGGGTCAGCGCTTGCGGTACAGCCGGAAGTGCGACGGCTCGACCCAGCCCTTGTGGATCTCGGTGATGCTCGTCTGCCAGGTCACCCGCATCTTGATGGTGAACCGACCCGGGACCGTCGAGGGCCGGCAGATCGTCCACGACCTCTGGCCCCTCGCCGGGTCCGAGTCCACGTCGATGGCGCCGGAGGCCAGCTTCACGCCCCGGGGGTCGACCAGGAAGATCTCCGCCGCCCAGTCGTCGCTCGGCGGGTCGACGACGTAGTGGTAGTTGTAGCCGTGGCACCCGCTGCGCAGCGGGCGGTCTGGTGCGCCGGTGCTGCCCCAGTCCCGGTGCTCGTACGCCGCGGCCGGCGGTGTCGGTGCCAGCGCGGCGCCGAGGGTGAGCGCGGCGGCGGCGAGGGCGGCCGGTATCGGGCGGGAGCTGCGGCGCGGCATGGCGACCTCCGGTGACTGTGACTGCGGTCACCTGGTCAACGCGTGCGGGTGGTACCGGGTTACGTCACCCCGCGGCCGCCGGGCCCGTCACGGTCGCCGGAGCCGGAAGTGGCTGTTGGGGAGTCGGCCCTCCTCCTCGTCCCAGCCGTCCCAGACCGACACCTTCGCCTTGATGGTGAACCTGCCGGGGGACGAGGCGACGCCGCACAGCCGGAACCTCAGCCCGCCGGTGGGCTCCTCGCTGTCGCTGAGGAGGTAGGTCGAGGCGACCTTGTGGCCCTTCGGGTCCTTGATCTTCACCTCGACCTCCCAGTCGTCGGTCGGGACGGTGAGGCGGTAGCGGTAGGCGTAGCGCTTGCAGCCGCGCTTGAGCACGCCGTCGGGAGCGGCGGTGCGCCCCCAGTCCGCGCGGACCTCGACCGGTTCCGCCGCCGACGCGTGCCCGGCCGGGCCCAGGAGGGGCAGGCTGGCAGCGACCAGGGCGGCGGCGAGCAGACGGGCGTGGGATCGCATGGCCCCATCGTTCCCGACGAGTGGTGAGGGCCACACCCCTCGCGGAGTGTGGCGTGCGCCTCAGCGTCCGGCGGGCTAGAGCGGGATGTTGCCGTGCACGCCGTGGCGGACACCCTCGGCCTGCACCGCCTCGTCGATCGCCCGGGCCAGGGCCGAGCGGGTGAGTGCCGGGTCGACGACCTCGTCGACGACACCGATCTCGACGGCCTTGTCCACGCCGCCGGCGAGCCGCTCGTGCTCGGCGGCCAGCTCGGCCTCGACCTGGGGACGGATCTCGGGAGCGACCTCGGCCAGGCGACGGCGGTGCAGCACCCGGATGGCCGCGACCGCACCCATGACCGCGACTTCGGCGCCGGGCCAGGCGAAGACCCTGGTGGCGCCGAGCGAGCGCGAGTTCATCGCGATGTAGGCACCGCCGTACGTCTTGCGGGTCACCAGCGTGACGCGGGGGACCACGCACTCGCCGAACGCGTGCAGCAGCTTCGCACCGCGGCGCACGACACCGTCCCACTCCTGGCCGACGCCGGGCAGGTAGCCCGGGACGTCGACGAGCACGACGAGCGGGACCCCGAGGGCGTCGCACATCCGCACGAAGCGGCTGGCCTTCTCCGCGGAGAGGGAGTCCAGGCAGCCGCCGAGGCGCAGCGGGTTGTTCGCGACCACGCCGACGGTGCGGCCGCCGAGACGACCGAGGGTGGTGACGATGTTCGGCGCCCACTTGGCGTGCAGCTCGAGTGCCGTGCCCTCGTCGAGCACGGAGGCCACGAGCGGGTGCACGTCGTACGCCCGCTTGCGGGACTCGGGCAGCAGCGCGGCGAGGTCACGGTCCTCGACCTCGGAGACGCGCAGGCTGCCCTGGGCGCCGAGGAGGGTCGCGACGGCCCGCGCGCGGTCGAGCGCCTCGCGCTCGGACTCCGCGAGCACGTGGACGACGCCGGAGCGCCGGCCGTGCGGCTCGGGTCCGCCCAGGCGCAGCATGTCGACGTCCTCGCCGGTGACCGACCGGACCACGTCTGGGCCCGTCACGAAGATCCGGCCCTCGGGACCGAGGATGACGACGTCGGTGAGCGCGGGGCCGTACGCCGCGCCGCCGGCGGCCGGGCCGAGCACGACCGAGATCTGCGGCACGCGGCCGGAGGCCTGCGTCATCACCTTGAAGATCCGTCCGACGGCGTGCAGCGACAGCACGCCCTCGGCGAGACGGGCGCCGCCGGAGTGCCACAGCCCGATGATCGGGACGCCGTCGGTCATCGCTCGGTGGTAGGCGTCGACGACGACCTGGCAGCCCTGGTCGCCCATCGCGCCGCCCATCACGGTGGCGTCGGAGCAGAAGGCCACGACCCGGGTGCCCTCGACGGTGCCGACCGCGGCGACCATGCCGGAGTCGTCGTCGGGGGTGATCAGCTCGAGGGAGTCGGCGTCGAGCAGGGCCCGCAGCCGGGTGACCGGGTGGCGGGGGTCCTGGTCCCGGGGGACCTTGGTGGGCGTCCGCGGGGCCGTCGGCGCCTGGGTCACGAGACGCTCCGGAACGCGATGGCGACGTTGTGGCCGCCGAAGCCGAAGGAGTTGTTGAGGGCGGCGATGTCGCCCTCGGGCAGGTCGCGGACCTTGTCGGCCAGGTCGAGGCCGACGTCCTCGGGGTCCTCGAGGTTGATCGTCGGCGGCACGGTGCGGTGGTGGAGCGCGAGCACGGTGGCGACCGACTCCAGGGCGCCGGCGGCACCGAGGAGGTGCCCGGTCATCGACTTGGTCGAGGTGAGGACCGCGCCGGACGCCGCATCGCCGAGCGCGTTGCGGATCGCGAGCGCCTCGGCCACGTCGCCCTGGGGCGTCGAGGTGGCGTGGGCGTTGATGTGGGCGACGTCGCCGGGGGAGAGGTCGGCGTCGCGGAGGGCGAACCGCATCGCGCGGGTCGCGCCGGCGCCGACCGGGTCGGGCTGGGCGATGTCATGGGAGTCGGCGGTGATGCCGGCACCGCCGGCCTCGGCGTACACCCGCGCGCCGCGGGCGGCGGCGTGCTGCTCGGACTCCAGCACGAGGACCGCGGCACCCTCACCGAGCACGAAGCCGTCGCGGCCCTTGTCCCAGGGACGCGAGGCGGCGGCCGGGTCGTCGTTGCGCTTGGACAGCGCCATCATCTGCCCGAAGGCGGCCATCGGCAGGGCATGGACCGCGGCCTCGGTGCCGCCGCAGACGACGATGTCGGCGCGGCCCAGGCGGATCAGGTCGATGCCCAGTGCGATCGCCTCGTTGCCCGAGGCGCACGCCGAGACCGGCGTGTGGACGCCCGACTTGGCGCCGAGCGCGAGGCCGATGCCGGCGGCCGGGCCGTTGGGCATGAGCATCGGGATCGCCAGCGGGGAGACGCGGCGCGGTCCCTTGGCGAGCAGGGCGTCGTAGTTGGTCAGCAGCGTGGTGACACCGCCGATGCCCGACGCCATCGCGACCGACAGGCGCTCGGGGTCGATGCCCGCCTCGGCGGCGCTGCCGGTCAGGCCGGCGTCGGCCCAGGCCTCGAGGGCGGCGACCATGGCCAGCTGCCCCGAGCGGTCCATGCGGCGCGCCTTGACCCGGTCGAGGGTCTCGCTCGGCTCGACCGCCACGCGGGCGGCGATGCGGGCGCCGAGCGGCTCGGCCCACTCCTCCTCGAGGGGACGGACGCCCGAGCGGCCCTCGAGCAGGGCGGACCAGGTGGAGGGGACGTCGCCCCCGACCGGGGAGGTGGCTCCCAGACCGGTGACGACGACGCGCGTGGCGGACATGATGGCTGCTCCTCGGGGAGGGGACGTGCGGAGGGGGGACGGCGCCGGCCGCGACGGGCCGGCGCCGGTCGGGGTCAGGCGGAGGCGCGCTCGATGAAGGCCACGGCGTCACCGACGGTCTTGAGGTTCTTGACCTCGTCGTCGGGGATGGAGACGCCGAACTTCTCCTCGGCAGCGACGACGACCTCGACCATCGACAGCGAGTCGACGTCGAGGTCCTCGACGAACGACTTGTCGAGCTGGACGTCGGCGGCGTCGACGCCCGCGACCTCGTTGACGATCTCGGCGAGGTCGGAGCGGATCTCCTCAGTGGTGGCCATGCTGGTTCCTCTCGGTGGTGGGGTGGTGCTGGGTCTGGGGGTGCTGCGGGGTGGTGCGGTGGTGCGCTCGTGGTGCCGCGGTCGAGCGGCTCAGGGGACGACGACGACCTGGGCGGCGTACGCCAGGCCGGCACCGAAGGCGACCAGCAGGGCGGTGTCGCCGGAGCGGGCGTCGCCCTCGGTGACCATCCGGTCCAGGGCCAGCGGGATCGAGGCGGCCGAGGTGTTGCCCTGCTCGGCGATGTCGCGGGCGATGCGGACGGTGGGGGGCAGCTTCATCGACCGGGCCATGGCGTCGGTGATCCGCATGTTCGCCTGGTGCGGCACGAAGCAGTCGAGCTGGTCGGCGGTGATGCCGGCCCGGTCCAGGGCCTCCTGGGCCACCTTGGCCATCGCGAACGACGCCCAGCGGAAGACCGCGCTGCCCTGCATGGTCAGGTGCGGCATCGCCGGCTCCGCGGCGGCCAGCACGTCACGCCAGTCGTGGCGGGACCGGATGAGGTCGGACTGCTCGCCGTCGGAGCCCCACACGACCGGGCCGATGCCCGGCTCGTCGCTCGGGCCCACCACGGCGGCGCCGGCGCCGTCGGCGAAGATGAACGCCGTGCCGCGGTCGGTCATGTCGGTGATGTCGGAGAGCCGCTCGACGCCGACGACCAGGACGTGCCTCGCGCTGCCGGTCCGGACGAAGTCGGCAGCCATCGCGACGCCGTGGCAGAAGCCCGCGCAGGCGGCCGACACGTCGAACGCCGCGGCCTGGTCGGTGCCGAGCTCGTGGGCGACCAGGGTCGCGACGGCCGGGGTCTGCATCAGGTGGCTGACGGTGGCGACGACGACGCAGTCGACCTGCCCGGCGTCGAGGCCGGCGCGCTCGAGCGCCTGGCGCGCGGCGGCGACCGACATCATCTGGATGGTCTCGTCGTCGGAGGCGAACCGGCGCTGCTTGATGCCCGACCGCTGCTGGATCCACTCGTCGCTGGAGTCGATCGCCTCGACCACCTCGGAGTTGGGGACGACCCGGCGGGGGCGGTAGGCGCCGATGCCGAGGATGCGTGCGTGCTCCGCGCCGGTGGTGGCCTGGATCCGCGCGCCCATCAGGCCGCTCCCTCGGGGTGCAGCCGCAGCAGTGGCTGGCCGGGCGAGACGAGGTCGCCGTCCTCGACGAGCCACTCCACGACCTGGCCGCCGTGGGCGGCGGTGACCGGGATCCGGTCCCGCAGGCTGGCGACGTCGCCGATCGCTGCCCCGGCGGGCAGGACGGCGGAGGTGGCCGCGGCGCCGGCGATGTGGAAGGTGCCCTTGACCGGGGAGACGACCATCCGCCAGGTGGGGGAGGTCTCCATCTCCGAGGACTCGCCGTGCTCCTCGCAGAAGGCCCGGGCCGCGTCGAGCTGGTCGGGGGTCTTGAGCGCGAACGTCGCCACGCCCTTGAGCGCGCGCTTGGCGATGCCGGTCAGCGTGCCCGCCGGCGGCATCTCGAGGATGCCGGTGACGCCGAGGTCGGCCATCGTCTCCAGGCACAGGTCCCAGCGCACCGGGCTCGCGATCTGCCCGACGATCCGGCGCAGCACCTCGTTGCCGTCGTGGACGACCTGCCCGTCGCGGTTGGAGATCAGCCGCGTCCGCGGGTCGTGGGTCGAGACCGAGCGGGCCAGGTGCGCGACGTGGTCGACGGCCGGGCGCATGTGCTCGGTGTGGAAGGCGCCCGCGACGCTCAGCGGCATCAGCCGGGCCTTGGCGGGCGCGTCGTCCGCGAGGGCGGCGAGCTGGTCGAGGGTGCCGGCCGCGACGACCTGACCGGGGCCGTTGTCGTTGGCGGCGGTCAGGCCGTGCCGCGCGAGGGCGGCCAGCACCTCGTCCCGGTCGCCGCCGAGGACGGCGGTCATCCCGGTGGGCGTCACGGCCGAGGCGTCGGCCATGGCGTTGCCGCGCTCGCGCACCAGCACCATCGCCTGCTCCGCGGTGATCGCCCGGGCGCCCGCCGCGGCGGTCAGCTCGCCGACGCTGTGGCCGGCGACCGCGCCGATCTTGGCGAAGGCGTCGGCCGGGTGCGGGAAAAGCTCGAGCGCGGCGACCAGGCCGGTCGCGACGAGCAGCGGCTGCGCGATCCGGGTGTCGCGGATGGTCTCCGCGTCGGACTCGGTGCCGTGGGCGACCAGGTCGACCCCGGCGACGGTCGCGAGCCACTCGAAGCGCGAGGCGAAGACCGGGTCCTCCAGCCAGGGCCGGAGGAAGCCGGGAGTCTGGGCCCCCTGGCCCGGGGCGACGATGACGAGCACGGGTCCACCCTGCCCCTCCGAGGGGTCCGCGCTCGCCTCCGGCGCCCACGAAATCCGCAGGCCGGTTCTTGTGGGGTTCCCACAAAAGCCGACGTGGCGTCGCAGCTAGTCCCGCGGCCGGTGGAGAGGGCTACTCGACACGGCCGGACTGGCGGCCCAGGACGAGCGCGATCCGCAGGACGAACGCGTCCCGGGGGCGGCTGGGGGAGAAGCCGGTGGTGTCGGTGACCTGGCGCAGGCGGTAGCGGACGGTGTTGGGGTGCACGAAGAGGGCCCGCGCGGTGCCCTCGATCGAGGAGCCCTCGTCGAGGTACGTCGCGAGCGTCTCGACCATCGTCCCGCGGGCGCGCAGCAGCGGGAGGTAGAGCTGCTCGACGAGGTGCCGGCGGGCGTGCCCGTCGCCGGCCAGTGCGCGCTCGGGCAGCAGCTCGATGCTCTGCACCGGCCTCGGCGCCCCCGGCCACCCCGCGGCCGCGCGGTGCGCGGAGACGGCGGCGCGTGCGGAGACGTGCGCACCGGCGAGGTCGTCGGCGGCGGGGCCCACGACGACGGGTCCCTCCCCGAAGAGGCCGACGACCGACTCGGCGGCCACCCGCGGGTCGGCCACGCCGCCCAGGAGCACCACGAGCCGGTCGCCCTGCACGGCGCACAGCGCCTCCAGGCCCGCGGTCCGCGCCGCGCGGCGTACCTCCTCGGGCAGGTCGGCGGCCGCCGTCCGCTCCGGGACCGCCCCGAGGACCACCGCGACGTCGCCGGCGGCGCTCCAGCCCAGCGCGCTGGCCCGGCTCAGCACCGCCTCGTCGGCCTCGGCGCGGAGCACGGCGTCCACGACGAGGGCCTCGAGCCGGGCGTCCCAGGCGCCGCGCACCTCCGCCGCGCGGGCGTAGACCTCCGCGGTCGCGAAGGCGACCTCGCGGGCGTAGCGGAGCACGGCGGCGCGGACCAGGGGCACGTCCTCGGCGCCGAGCAGGCGGTCGATGTCGGACTCGACGACCTCGATCGACAGCCGCACCAGGTCCACCGTCTGCTGGAGGTTGATCACGCCGGCCAGCGCCCTCGGCGCCGCGCCGAACACCGACGCGGCCAGCTCGTTGGCGCCGGGCGCGGGCGTGCCGTCGTCGGCGCGGAACCAGTCGACGAAGCCCCGGATGCCGGCCTGCACGATCAGGCCGACCCAGGAGCGGTCCTGGGCGCTGAGGTCGCGGAACCAGGGCATCTCGGCGTCCATCCGCGCGGTGGCGGCGGTGCTGAGCGCACCGGTGGCCCGCTGCAGCGCATCGGCGGCGCGCGAGTGGGGTACTGCGGCTGGACTGCTCGACACGTCCGCAGGCTAGTCCCGCACCGTTGCGCGGGTGGCCGCGGACCGGTCGACCGGGCGAGGCACGACGACGAGGTCGTGCCGGATGCCCGACAAAACAAGGGAAATCCCGCGTTTCCCGGCGCCGGACCCTAGGGTCGGCGGACAGGCACGAGCACGAGCTCCCGCCGGAGGAGTACCAGGTGTCCACGAAGTCCCACGAGGTCCAGCACGTCACGATCCACGGCCACCGCCGGGCGTACGTGAAGGTCGGGTCGGGTCCCGCGCTGCTGCTCCTGCACGGGCTGGGGTGCTCCCACACCACCTGGGCGCCGGTGATCGACCTGCTCGCTCGGCGCTACACCGTCATCGCCCCCGACCTGCTCGGCCACGGGCAGTCGGACAAGCCGCGGGCGGACTACAGCCTCGGCGGATTCGCCAACGGCATGCGCGACCTGCTGACCGTCCTCGAGGTCGAGCGGGTGACCGTCGTCGGGCACAGCTTCGGCGGCGGGGTGGCGATGCAGTTCGCCTACCAGTTCCCCGAGCGCACCGACCGGCTGGTCCTTGTCGCCTCCGGCGGCCTGGGCCCGGAGGTGACCCCCGCGATCCGCGCGATCACCACCCCGGGGTTCCACCAGGTCATGGGCGTCCTGACGCTCCCCGGCATCCGGCACGCGGGCAAGAAGGGCATGCAGCTGATGACCGCGCTGCCCTCGCGGCACGCGCGGGACCTCGGTGAGATGGCGGAGATCTACGACTCCTTCAAGGACCCGGCCGCGCGCCACGCGATCCGCCACGTCGTGCGCGGCGTCGTGGACTGGAAGGGCCAGGTCGTCACGATGGCCGACCGGGCCTACCTCACCGAGGAGATGCCGATGGCGGTGGTGTGGGGCCGCGACGACACCGTCATCCCGGTGCGCCACGCCGGGCTGGCCGGTGACCTCGCCCCGCGGTCGCGGGTGGAGATCATCCCGAACGCCGGGCACTTCCCGCACAAGGACCACCCCGAGCGGTTCGCCAAGCTGCTCCACGACTTCGTCCGGACCACCCAGCCCTCGACGTACGACCGGGAGCGCGTGCGGACGCTGCTGGTGAACGGCCGCAGCGAGCCGGCGCCGGTCGCCTCGGTCACCGACATCACCAGCGCCTGAGGACGCAGCAGGGCGGTGACCACCGGAGTGGTCACCGCCCTGCCGTCACGCGTCGAGGCTGACGCCCTCGTCCCTCAGGCGTCTCCGCCTTCCTGCTTCACGCCGGCGACGGCGGTGGGGTCGTCGATCCGGTACGTCGCGAACGCCTTCTCGACCTGGGAGCGGTCGACCTGCCCGGCGTCGGCGAGGGCCTGGAGGGCCTGCACGACGACGGACTGGGCGTCGATGTGGAAGTACCGTCGGGCGGCCGGGCGGGTGTCGGCGAAGCCGAACCCGTCGGCACCCAGCACCCGGTAGTCACCGGGCACCCAGCGGGCGATCTGCAGGGGCACGGCCCGCATGAAGTCCGAGACCGCGACGACGGGCCCCTCGACGTCGACCAGCCGCTCCTCGACGTAGGAGCTGCGCGCCTCCTCGCCGGGGTGCAGCAGGTTCCACTCCTCGGCGGCGACGGCGTCGCGGGCCAGCTCGTTCCACGAGGTGACCGACCAGGTGTCGGCCTGGACGCCCCACTCCTCGGCGAGCATCCGCTTCGCGTCCTGGATCCACGGCATGCCGACGCCCGAGCCCATCAGCGTGACCCGCGGGCCCTCGCCCTCGGCGCGCGAGACCTGGTGCATGCCGCGCAGGATGCCCTCGACGTCGACGTCCTCGGGCTCCTTGGGCTGCGGCACCGGCTCGTTGTAGACCGTCAGGTAGAAGATGACGTTCTCGCCGTTGCCCTCGGGCCCGCCGGTGCCGTACATCCGCTCGAGGCCGGAGCGCATGATGTGCGCGACCTCGTAGGCGTAGGCCGGGTCGTAGTGCACGACCGCCGGGTTGGTCACCGCGAGCAGCGGGGAGTGCCCGTCGGCGTGCTGCAGGCCCTCACCGGTCAGCGTGGTGCGACCGGCGGTGGCGCCGACCAGGAAGCCTCGGGAGAGCTGGTCGGCCATGGCCCAGATCGAGTCGCCGGTCCGCTGGAACCCGAACATCGAGTAGAAGATGTAGAACGGGATCATCGGCTCGCCGTGCGTGGAGTACGCCGAGCCGGCGGCGGTCGCCGAGGCCATCGCGCCGGCCTCGGAGATGCCCTCGTGGAGCATCTGGCCTTGGGTCGACTCCTTGTAGGAGAGCAACATGTTCCGGTCGACCGACTCGTACTGCTGGCCGGAGGGGTTGTAGACCTTCGCGCTCGGGAACATCGCGTCCATGCCGAACGTGCGGTACTCGTCCGGGGCGATCGGCACGATGCGCTTGCCGATCTCGGTGTCCTTCATCCAGTCCTTGAGCAGACGGACGACGGCCATCGTGGTGGCGACGGAGTTCTTGCCCGAGCCCTGCTTGAGCTCGGCGTAGGCCTTGTCACCCGGCAGGGTGAGCGGCTTGGCCCGCACGACGCGCTTGGGCAGCGAGCCGCCGAGCTGGCGACGACGCTCGAGCATGTACTCGATCTCGGGGGAGTCCGCGCCGGGGTGGAAGAACGGCGCGGTGCCGGTCTCCTCGTAGGCCCGCTCGAGGTCGCGGTCGGAGATGGGCAGGTAGAGCCGGTCCCGGAACCGCTTGAGGTCGGCCGGGGTCAGCTTCTTCATCTGGTGGGTGGCGTTCTTGCCCTCCAGCGCGTCGATCGTCCAGCCCTTGATCGTCTTGGCGAGGATCACGGTCGGCTGGCCGACGTGCTTGGTGGCCGAGTCGAACGCGGCGTACACCTTGCGGTAGTCGTGGCCACCGCGCGGCAGCTTCTGGATCTGCTGGTCGCTCATGTGCTCGACCATCGCCCGCAGGCGCGGGTCGCCACCGAAGAAGCTCTCGCGCACGTAGGCGCCGTCCTCGACCGAGTAGGTCTGGAACGCGCCGTCCGGCGTGGTGTTCATCTTGTTGACGAGCACGCCGTCCACGTCGCGGGCCAGCAGCGGGTCCCACTCGCGACCCCAGACGACCTTGATGACGTTCCAGCCGGCGCCGCGGAAGTTGGCCTCGAGCTCCTGGATGATCTTCCCGTTGCCCGTGACCGGGCCGTCGAGCTGCTGCAGGTTGCAGTTGATCACCCAGGTGAGGTTGTCGAGCTCCTCGCGGGCCGCGACCCGGATCGCGCCGAGCGACTCGGGCTCGGCCATCTCGCCGTCACCGAGGAACGCCCAGACGTGCTGCTGGCTGGTGTCCTTGATGCCGCGGTTCTGCAGGTAGCGGTTGAACCGCGCCTGGTAGATGGAGTTGATGCCGGTCAGGCCCATGGAGACCGTCGGGAACTCCCAGAAGTCCGACATCAGCCGGGGGTGGGGGTAGGACGGCAGCCCGGCGCCGGGCCCGTGCTGGACCTCCTGGCGGAACCGGTAGAGCTGCTCCTCGTTCAGGCGACCCTCGAGGAACGCGCGGGAGTAGACACCGGGGGAGGCGTGGCCCTGGATGTAGACCTGGTCGCCGCCGCCGGGGTGGTCCTTGCCGCGGAAGAAGTGGTTGAAGCCGACCTCGTAGAGGCTGGCTGAGGACTGGTACGTCGCGATGTGGCCGCCGACCTCGAGGCCCTTGCGGTTCGCGCTGGACACCATGACGGCGGCGTTCCAGCGGATGAACGCGCGGATCCGACGCTCCGCCTCCTCGTCACCGGGGAACCACGGCTCCCGCTCGGGCGGGATGGTGTTGATGTAGTCGGTGCTCCGCAGGGCGGGGACGCCGACCTGCATCTCGCGCGCCCGCTCGAGCAGGCGGAGCATGACGTAGCGCGCGCGCTCGCGTCCGCGCTCGTCCACGAGGGAGTCGAAGGAGTCGAGCCAGTCGTTGGTCTCGTCCGGGTCGATGTCGGGCAGCTGGGTCGGCAGGCCCTCGTGGATCACCGAGGGGGTCGAGCCCTTGCGCGTGCCTGAGCTGGTGGGTGGTTCTCCGGTCACCTCGTCATCGTTGCACGCGGGTGCGAGGGACGGAATTTACCCGTCGGTAGCCAGGCGGCCACGAAGGGCGGGGGCGACCGGTCGTCGGTCGCCGGTCGGCCCTCGGCCGGCCCCGAAGCCGACGTCGACGGGGCCGGTGGGCGCCGATCGGGCCGGCGATCGGGGCGGCGCGCGACGTTCCCGCAGGTCGGGACGGCTTGCGCCTCGGCGCGGTCTCCGCTGGACTACTCCCCATCGCCCGCGGAGCGCGGGCGTACCGATCGCGTCTGGAGGACCACGTTGAGCTCGACCGAGGGTGGGGGGACCACCCGGACCGGCGCCGCAGGCGCCGACCAACCCGACACCGGACCTGCGGAGCGACTGGGGTTCACCAAGGGCATGGTCGTCCAAGAGCTCGGGTGGGACAACGACACCGACGACGACCTCCGCGTCTCCATCGAGGACACCATCGACGCCGACATGGTCGACGGTGACTACGGCAACGTCGTGGACGCGGTCCTGCTGTGGTGGCGCCAGGAGGACGGCGACCTGGTCGACGGCCTCGTCGACGCGCTGACCGACCTCGTCGGCGGCGGCGCCATCTGGCTGCTGACCCCGAAGGTCGGCCGCCCGAACTCCGTCGACGCCGCCACCGTCGCGGAGGCCGCACCGATCGCCGGGCTCTCCCAGACGACGACCGCCGCGGTGAGCAAGGACTGGGCGGCGACCCGCCTGGTGGCGCCCAAGACCCCCGCGTAGGTTCGCCCCGTGCTGCAGACCCTCCTCGGCCGCGCGGCGACCGCGGGCACCGGTGCCAAGGTGCTCGCGTCCTCGGGCATCATCCGGCCCTACCCGCCGGCCGTGCTGGCGCGCCTGGCCAGGACGGTCAAGGACTGGGGGACCGGCCCCGCGGGCGGCTTCGCCAGCCTGGCCGTGCGCTACCCCGACCGGGTGGGCCTCGTCGACGAGCTCGGCGAGCTGACCTTCGGCGAGCTGCACCGCCGCTCGAACGCACTGGCGCGCGCACTGCGTGCCCGTGGCGTCGGCGAGGGCGACGGGGTCGCGGTGATGTGCCGCAACCACCGCGGGTTCATCGACGCGAGCATCGCCGTGGCCAAGCTCGGCGCCGACGTGCTCTACCTCAACACCGCCTTCGCCGGGCCGCAGCTGGTCGACGTGCTGGAGCGCGAGCAGCCGACCGTCGTGGTCCACGACGAGGAGTTCACCGACCTGCTGGCCGCGGCCGACGTCGAGGAGCGGGTGCTGGCCTGGGTCGACGGCGACGGCGACGGTGAAGGCGCCACCGGGGGCGTCGCCACCCTCGAGCAGCTCATCGCTGCCGAGGACGACGGCGACCTCGACCCGCCCGACCGGCACGGCCGCACGATCATCCTGACCTCGGGCACGACCGGCACGCCGAAGGGCGCCCCGCGCAGCGAGGCCGGCATCGACGCCGCGATCTCGCTGCTGTCGCGGATGCCGCTGCGGCACGGCTGGCGCACCCACATCGCCGCGCCGCTCTTCCACACGTGGGGCTTCGCGCACATGGCGCTGTCGATGCTGCTGGGCTCCACGGTCGTGCTGCGCCGCCGCTTCGACCCCGAGGACTGCCTGCGCACCGTCGAGGAGGAGCGCTGCGACTCGCTGGTGGTGATCCCGGTGTTCCTGCAGCGGATCCTCGGCCTGGAGGAGCAGGTGCTGCAGCGGTACTCCCTCGACACCGTCAAGGTGGTCGCGTCCTCCGGCTCGGCGCTGCCCGGTGACCTGGCGGTCACCTGGATGGACCACTTCGGCGACCACCTCTACAACATCTACGGCTCGACCGAGGTCGCCTACGCCTCGATCGCGACGCCGGTGGACCTGCGCGAGGCCCCCGACTCCGCCGGCCGGCCGCCGTGGGCCACGACCGTCCGCATCTACGACGAGCAGGGCAAGGAGGCGCCCGCGGGCGCCTCGGGCCGGATCTTCGTCGGCAACAGCCTGCTCTTCGAGGGCTACACCGGCGGGGGCGGCAAGGACGTCCTCGACGGGCTGATGGCCACCGGCGACGTCGGCCGGTTCGGGGAGGACGGCCGCCTCTACGTGGAGGGGCGCGACGACGAGATGATCGTCTCCGGCGGGGAGAACGTCTTCCCCAAGGAGGTCGAGGACTGCCTGGCCCGCCACGAGGCCGTGGTCGACGTCGCGGCGATCGGGGTGGACGACCCCGACTACGGCAAGCGGCTGCGGGCGTTCGTGGTGCTGCGCGACGGCGCTGCGGCCGACGAGGACACGCTCAAGGACTGGGTGAAGGCGAACCTCGCGCGCTACAAGGTCCCGAAGGAGATCGTGCTCATCGACGAGCTGCCCCGCAACGCCACCGGCAAGGTCCTCAAGCGTGAGCTGAAGGACCACCCGGGGCCCGGCCAGGACGCCAGCACGGAGGCCGCCGGGTGAGCGGACTCGCGCTCGGGTGCGAGGCGCCCGACTTCACGCTGCGCGACCAGTTCGGCCAGGACGTCACCCTCTCGTCGTACCGCGGCACCAAGGCGGTCGCGATCCTGTTCTTCCCCTACGCCTTCTCCGGGGTGTGCACCGGGGAGCTGACCGGGGTGCGCGACCGGCTGGCCGAGTTCCTCACCTTCGACACCGAGGTGCTGGCGATCTCCTGCGACCCGCTCTACGCGCTCCGGGCGTTCGCCGACAGCGACGGGCTGAACTTCCCGCTGCTCTCCGACTTCTGGCCACATGGGCAGGTGTCGCGCTCCTACGACGTCCTCAACGAGGCGACCGGTGCGCCCCGGCGGTCGTCGTACGTCGTCGACCGGCAGGGCGTCCTGCGGTGGGCCGTCCACAACCCGACGTCCGAGGGCCGCGACCTCGACGAGCACCTGCGCCAGCTCTCCGCGCACGCCTGACCGGGGCCACGGTCGCCGTCTAGACCGCCGTCCCGATTTTGCCGCGATCCGCGGACGGGGCTCGTCGCGGACGCGTAGAGTTCTTCTCGTTGAACCGCTGGTGACCCGAGACGCCAGCGGTTCAACTTCCATTTACGGCCCTTTTCACGCGGCCGACCGCCACCGTCTAGTCTGTGGCCGCCCGAGCGGGCACGGGCGTATAGCTCAGCGGTAGAGCACCTCGCTTACAACGAGGTGGTCGGGGGTTCGATCCCCTCTGCGCCCACCATCCGCGCGCGCGGCACCGTCGGTGCGCCCGCCTAGCGTCCGGCGGCATGGGCGTGAGCGACCGGGACCGGATGGACACGAGCCGCCCGGTGCCGGTGTGGGTCGACGAGTCGACGGCGTTCCGCGGCCCGGTCGCGCCAGGGATCCTGCTGGAGTGGCGGCAGGTCGCCGGCCACCGGGAGCCCCGGTGGGAGGGCCTGACGACGTTCGCGGTCGGGGGCGGCGAGCTGCCCTGGTCGGTGGTGACGAAGTGGGTGCGGGAGGCGTGCCTGCTGCCGATGGAGCCGCGCTTCCCGCCCGGCGCCCGCACGTGACCCATCCGGACGGCGACCCGCTCCGAACGTCCTCCTGGTGCCCCGGCCGGGGGCCCGTGGGGGGAGTCACCGGCGGGGCGCCTGCGCGGCCCTGGAGCCACCTGCGTCCAGGGCCGCGCCCCGCTTCCACCGCGTCCACGGCGACCGGTGACGGGTGACCGGCGGCGGCCTACGCTGGGGTCATGCCCGAGTGCGAGTACGGCGAGGACTGCCCGCTGGCTCCCGTCGCGCTGGTGCCCATGGACCCCGTCGACCTGCTGGCGTGCGCCGAGCACGTCGACCAGGCGCTCGCGTGGGAGCCCGAGCTGCTCGTGACCTGGCTGGCCGACGAGGACGCCGCCCGCGCGTCGTGACCGACCGGCGCCGGACGCCCTGCGTGGTGGCCCGCCACCTCCCCGATTCCGGGGATGAGCCGGGGGCCGGACGGTCGTAGCGTCGGAGGTGTTCGGCGTTACCCCATGGCGCCGCTCCTCGCGGGACCCGGGGGTGCCTACCGCTGCTGGCGCCCCCGGGGCCCGGTCGCGCCCCCCGTCCGGTCAAGGCACTCCATGAGGGCGCTCTCATCCGCGGCTCACGGTGACCTCACTCGCGGGCCGCAGAGTCCTTCTCGTCAGCACGACACCGACGAGAGGACGAGACATGAGCAAGCTGGTGAGGACCGGGGTCCTGGCGGTCGCGGGCGGCGTGAGCGCCGGGCTGATCACCTGGGGAGCGCCCGTGGCGTTCGCCGACGACGAGCGCGACGACCGGGGGACCGCGTTCCAGCGCAAGGACGACAACCCCGACGTCGTGATGACCGTCGACGACGACGATGACGACGACACCAACGACGACACGCGGACGAACACCGGCACCGGGGTGAGCAAGTCGACCCGTGACGGCACCAACAGCCGGTTCACGAACGTCAGCCGCGACCGGGACAAGAGCCGCAGCGACCTGACCCGGGACTGGACGCGGGACGGCGGCGACCGGACCCGCGACTGGAGCAAGAACAAGACGAACGACGCCTCGCGCAACGACACGCGGGGTCGCTGACCGATGGCCCGGGACAGCTGGCACCTGACCGAGGGGGACGCGATCACCCCCGAGCTGACCGCCGTGAAGCTGCTCGGCGGCGGCTCGTCGTACGAGGCGTTCCTCGCCTTCGACGAGATCACCTACGCGCCGGTGGTCGTCAAGGTCGTGCGTCCCGGGCTGGTCGCCGACGCCTCGGCGCTGCGCGGCCTGCGCCGCGAGGTCGAGGCGTTGGCGACCGTCAACCACCCGGTGGTCGTGCGCGGCCTGCGCCACCGGCTCGACGGGGAGCGGCCGCACGTCGTCCTGGAGCAGGTGGACGGCCCGCGGCTGTCGACGCTGGTGCGGCGCTACGGGCCGCTCCAGGAGCAGCAGTACCTGCCGCTGGCCATCGAGGTGGCCTCGGCGCTCCACTACCTGCGCCACCTCGGGTGGACCCACCTGGACATCAAGCCGAGCAACGTGATCATGGGCGCTCCCGCACGGCTGATCGACCTGTCGGTCGCCCGGCGGGTCGAGGATGCCGCGGCGCTCACCTCGCCGATCGGCACCGACGCCTACCTCTCACCGGAGCAGGCCGAGCCGCCGCGCACCGGGACCCCCGGGCACGCCAGCGACGTCTGGGGGCTGGGCGCCACCCTGTTCGAGGCGGTCGCCGGCCACCGCCCCTTCGACTACGGCGACCTCGACGCCCGGGACGTCCGGGACCGCTACCCCCAGGTGTGGGCCGACCCTCGGCCGCTGCCGGACCGGACCCCGCACGAGGTGGTCAAGGTGGTGGCCGCGATGCTCGAGCGCGACCCGGCCCACCGACCGCTGCCGCACGAGGTCGCCGAGGCGCTCGAGCCGGTGCTGGACCGCCTGCCCCGTGCGCGGCTGGCGGGGTTCCGGACGCGCTGAGGGCGAGCCGGGACAGCCGGGGCAGCCGCGCTCAGGCGTCGCTGAGCGCGTCGCCGGCGCGCTCGGGCAGTCCCCAGGTGGCGGCGGCGGCGACGGCGAAGAACGCCGCGAACACGACGAACAGGCCGGTGGTGCCGGTGCCGGCGTCGAGCAGCCACGGCACCGACAGCGGGGCGAGCACCGAGGCGATCCGTCCGAAGCCCGCAGCCGCACCGGCGCCGGTCGCGCGGAGGCCGGTGGGGTAGACCTCGGGGGTCACGGCGTACAACGCGCCCCAGGCGCCGAGGTTGAAGAACGACAGCGCCATGCCGGCCGCGAGGATCGCGGCCTCGCTGTCGGCGCGCCCGAACAGCACCGCCGAGACGGCCGAGCCCACGAGGAACGTCGAGAGGGTGGCCCGGCGGCCCCAGAGCTCCACCAGCACCGCGGCGGCGGCGTACCCCGGCAGCTGCGCCAGGGTGATGACGAGGGTGAACCCGAAGGACCGCACCAGGTCCATCCCGTCGGCGACCAGCAGGGACGGGATCCAGATGAAGGCGCCGTAGTAGGAGAAGTTCACCCCGAACCAGACGGCCCACAGCGCGGCCGTGCGGCCGGCGTGGGGGCGCTCCCAGACCGCGAGCGGTCCGGGCGTCGCCGGGGGAGCGGCGGTGGTCGCCGGCTCGACGGCGGTCGGCGGTGGGGCCGGGACGCCCGCCGCCGCCTCGAACCGGCGGACGGCCGCCTCCGCCTCCTCGTACCGCCCGCGACGCTCGAGGAAGCGCACCGACTCCGGCAGGCCGCGACGCACCACGACGGCGTACGCCGTGGGCAGGGCGCCGATCGCCAGCGCCCACCGCCAGCCGTCGTCGGACTGCGGCACGACGTAGTAGCCGATCAGGGCCGCGACGACCCAGCCCACCGCCCAGAAGGACTCGAGCGCGACGACGACGCGGCCCCGGATGCGGGCGGGGGCGTACTCGCTCACCAGCGTGCTGGCGACGGGAAGCTCCGCGCCGAGGCCGAGGCCGATGAGGAAGCGGAAGACGAGCAGCGCACCGACCGACCAGGACAGCGCGGCGGCGCCGGTCGCGACCCCGTAGACCAGCAGCGTCATCGCGAAGACCTGGCGCCGGCCGAACCGGTCCGCCAGGAGGCCGCCGAGCGTGGCGCCGACGGCCATGCCGACGAAGCCGATGCTGGCGATCCACGACAGGGTCGTGGGACCGAGGTCCCACTGCACGGCCAGCGCCGCCATCACGAAGCTGATCAGGCCGACGTCCATGGCGTCGAGCGCCCAGCCGACGCCGGAGCCGACGACGAGACGACCGTGCTCGCGGGTGAAGGGGAGGGCGTCGAGCCGCTCGCTGCGGGTGGGCACGGGCGGACCGTACCCGGAGGGGCACCGGGTCAGCGCTCGAAGCGGTACCCCATGCCGCGGACCGTGACGATCGTCGCGGCGCCGAGCTTGCGGCGCAGGTAGCCGACGTACACGTCGACGACGTTGGAGCCGGGGTCGAAGTCGAAGCCCCACACGTGGTCGAGCAGCTGCTCGCGGGAGAGCACCTGGCCGGCGTTGAGCATGAAGATCTCGGCCAGCGCGAACTCGCGGGCCGAGAGGTCGAGCTCCGCGCCGGCGACCGTCGCGCGACGGGTGCGCAGGTCGAGGCGCACGCCACCGGCCTCGACGGAGTCCCGCGCCGCCGCGCCCGGGCCGGCCTGCTCCTGGGCCTGGCGCAGCCGCAGCCGGATCCGGGCCTGCAGCTCGGCGAAGCGGAACGGCTTGGGCATGTAGTCGTCCGCACCGCCCTCGAGCGCGGTGACGGTGTCGGTCACCGAGTCCCGCGCGGTGAGCACGACGACCGGCATCCGGGAGCCCTGGGCGCGCAGCAGCTCGAGGACCTCCTGGCCGTCCATCCCGGGCAGGCCGAGGTCGAGCACCATCAGGTCGTGGGCGCCCGACAGCGCCTCGTCGAGCCCGGCGCGCCCGTCGTCGACGACGGTGGCCTGGTGGCCGTCGGCCCGGAGGCCCTTGGCGAGGAACGACGCGATGCGCGCCTCGTCCTCCACGATCAGGATGCGGGCCACGGGACCTCCTCGACGACGACGGACCGGGGGAGCGAGACCAGGAAGCGGGCGCCGTGCGGGGGCGTCGGGCTGGCGTCCTCCACGGTGACGGTCCCGCCGTGGGCGGCGACGATCGCCCGGACGATGGAGAGCCCGAGGCCGAACCCTTCGTCGCCCGCAGGCACCCGGCTGCGGCCGAACCGCTCGAAGACCGTCCGGCGGTCCGCCTGCGGGACGCCGGGGCCCGTGTCCCGCACCCACAGCAGCACCCGCCCGGCGTCGTACGACGAGCCGATGCCGACGACGTCCCCGGGTCCGGTGTGCTTGACGGCGTTGTCGGCGAGCTGGAGCAGGGCCTGGGTGAGCCGTTGGCCGTCGACGCGCGCGACGACGTCGGCCGTGCCGTCGAGCCGCCAGTCGCGGTCGCCGAGACCGCGCACCTTGGCGAGCACGTCCTCGGTGAGCTCGCCGAGCGGGACCTCGGTGGGCATGACGAAGTCGGGACGGTCGGACTTGGCCAGCAGGATCAGGTCGCCGACCAGGCGGGCCATCCGGTCGATCTCGTCGAGGAGCAGCGCGCGGGTCTCGGCGACGTCGACCGGGTCGTGGACGTCGAGCAGCTCGAGGTGGCCGCGCAGCACGGTGAGCGGCGTGCGCAGCTCGTGACCGGCGTCGTCGAGGAACCGGCGCTGGTCGGCGAAGGCCGTCTCCAGCCGGTCGAGCATGCCGTTGAGCGTGCGCGTGAGCGCGGTGATGTCGTCGTTGCCCGACTCGGGGATCCGGCGTGACAGGTCGGTCTCGCGGAGCTCGTCCGCGGTCTCCCGCAGGACGCGCAGCGGCGCCAGCAGGCGCCCGGACTGCCACGCGGCCGCCGCCACGACGAGGAACGTCAGCAGGCCTGCGACCACGACGTAGGTCCGCATCGTGTCGAGCAGCTCGGCGCGGTCCTCGTCGAGGTAGACGACCACGAGCAGCGCGCCCCGCCGGTCGTCCTGGCGGACCGGTTGCGCGGCGACCAGCACGCGGCCCTGGGCGGTGTCGACGCGGGTCGAGCCGCCGGCGGTGACCAGGGGGCGCACCGCGGCGAGGAAGTCCGGGTCCCGGTAGAGCGGGTCGTCGCCGGGGAACCGCACCACCGGTCCGTCCCCGACCCAGCCGATGAGCACCTCGTCGTCGTCCGGGACGTTGCGCGAGAGGAACAGGTCGAGCAGCGCCCGGATGGTCGCGAAGGGCTGCCCGGTCGTGGGGTCGATGCCGTCCCCGCGAAGCTTGGCGAACTCGTCGAGCTCCTGCTCCACCTCGTCCACGGTCTGCGCCTGCACCCGCTGGGACTCCACGGCGTACACGATCGCCCCGGCGGCGCTGAGCGCCACCAGCACCAGCACGGCCACGGTGGCGGTGATCCGGGCACGCACGGAGAACCCCGTGCGCGGGGCACGGGGTCCGGGCGGAGGCGGTACGCCGTTCAGTCGTCGTCCCCGCCGCCGCGCTCGTCCTCGTCCCGCTCGTCCTCGTCGGGCTCGTCCTCGTCGGGCTCCTGCTCGTCGGGCTCGTCCTCGAGGTCGTCGGGCCGGGGGCTGACGACCGGCACGCCGCCGTCCGAGCCGTCCCCTGACCCGGCCCCGGACCCGCTGCGGTCGCCGGTGCCGTCGTCGTCGGGGCTCGGCGACGCCGACCGGGACGGGCGGGCGCTGAGCGTGGTGCCGGGGGAGGGCGGCGACGAGGGCGCGTCCTCGATGACGATCACCTCGCGCGGGGCGGGGTCGTCGGCGCTGGAGGCGACGAGCGACCCGGCGACGTACCCCCCGACGGGGAGCGCGACGGCGAGGCCGAGGAGGTACTTCCACACCGGGCTCATGGTGCCCACGATCCTGCCGCACGGTGGGTGGTGGATGAGAGGCCCATGAGAGGACTCTCATCGGGATGCCCCCGGTGCCGTCGGGTACCCCGACGGGGACCTGTCTCCGGAACGAAGGAGTCCCCGTGGCTGACGTGCCGCACCACGACCAGCTTCCCCTTCCCGACTACGACCACCTCCCGGTCGGCTCGCTCGAGGGCCGGATCCGCTCGCTCGACGGCGCCGCGCTCGAGGCGGTGCTGGCCTACGAGCAGGCGCACGCGAACCGCGTGCAGGTGGTGCAGCTGCTGGAGAACCGGCTCGCCGCGGTCCGCGACGGCGCCCCGACGTCCGGCGGCTCGCCGCTCGCGGCCACCCCGGAGGCCGGTCAGGCGCCGCAGTCGGGCTCGCAGGACTCCGCGAGCCTCAAGGAGGGCCCGGCGATGAACCCGCCGTCGCAGGGAGTGCCGACGAACCCCGCCCAGCCGCGCTGAGCGGGGCCCGTCCCACGACCCGGCCGGTGGGCGTCCGTCACACGGTGACGGGCTGCCCACCGGTCACGGCGATGACCTCGCCGGTGATGTAGCTGGCGTCCGCGGACGCCAGGAAGACGTACGCCGGCGCGAGCTCCGCCGGCTGGCCCGCCCGCCCGAGCGGCGTCTGCTGGCCGAACGTCTCGACCTTCTCCTCCGGCATGGTGGCCGGGATCAACGGCGTCCAGATCGGACCGGGCGCCACGGAGTTGACCCGGATGCCCTGCTCGCCGAGCTGCGCGGCCAGGCCGCGCGTGAAGTTGGCGATGCCGGCCTTCGTGGTCGCGTAGTCCAGCAGCGGCACGGACGGCGAGGAGGCCTGCACCGAGGAGGTGTTGATGATGGAGGACCCCTCGCGCATGTGCGGCAGCGCCATCTTGCACAGCCAGAACATCGCGTAGAGGTTCGTCTTCATCACCCGGTCGAGCTGCTCGGTGGTGATGTCGGCGATCCCGCCCGGCTGGGACATCTGGTACGCCGCGTTGTTGACCAGCACGTCGACCCGGCCGAGCTCGCGCACGGTGGTGTCGAGCAGCTCCCGGCACGCGTCCTCGGAGGTGAGGTCACCCGGGACGGTGATCGCGCGCCGCCCTGCCTCCTCCACGAGACGGGCCGTCTCCCGGCCGTCCTCGTCCTCCTCCTCGAGGTAGGCCAGCACGACGTCGGCGCCCTCGCGGGCGTAGGCGATGGCCACCGCGCGGCCGATGCCGGAGTCGCCGCCGGTGATGACCGCGACCTTGTCCTGGAGCCGGCCGCTCCCGCGGTAGCTCTCCTCGCCGTGGTCGGGCTCCTGGCCCATCTGCCGGGTGACCGAGTCCTCCGACCCGGGCGGCGGCAGCTGCTCGCCCTCGGTGTCGGGCTGGGTGTGGGCGCCGTGCTCGGCGCCGAGGTCCTCGCTGCTCACGACCCGGCCTCCTGGGTCCCGACGCTGGGCTGGTCCCAGCGCAGGAGCGCGGCGACCGGCTCGCCGGCCATCGCCTGGTGGGGGCTGACGGTGACCGCGGCGTCGGTGAGGACGGCGGCAGCGACGAGGGCCTGGTCGGCGCGCAGCGGCTGCTGGGGCACGCCGTCGCCGAGGCTGAGGCCCTCGTGCCGGGAGGGGTCGAGCTCGTGCTCGGCGGCCGCGGTCGGGTCGAGCAGGAGGGTGTCGACCTGGCCGCGGACGAAGGCGTCGGCGACGTCGTCGATCCCGGTCGCCACCGACTCCCCGCGGCCGAGGCGCTCGCGGAGCTCGTGGACGACGCCCAGGCGGCGCTGGACGACCTGCTCCATGAGCGCGTCGCGGATGGCCTGCTGCAGCGCCTCGTCGCCGCCGTCCTCGGCGCGCTGTCCGGTGCCGAGCTCGACCACCTCGGCCGCGGTCCCGGCGAGCTTGTCGCGGACCATCCCCTTCGACGTCGGGTCGCCGGCGAGCAGCACGAGCCGGTGGCCGGCGCGGATGTGGGAGGTGACCGCCTCGACGACCTCCTCGGCGCTGTCGCGCCAGGCGTTCTCGGCCCGCAGCTCGTAGTGCTTCTGCGCCCAGCCGCCGACGGTCACCTTGTTGATGTCGTCGGCGCGCTGGTCGTCGACCTCGATGCTCTGCTCCTCCAGCGCGGTCGGCACGTCCGAGACGTGCACCGCGACGTCGCCGCCGGTGTGGTCCACGACCGCCAGCACGAACGAGACGGTGCTGTCACGGTGCTCGATCCAGGCGGCGAGGTCGGGGAGCGGTCCCCACGTCGCGACCGGCTGGTCGACCTGGACCGAGGCGGCCTCCTCGAGCACCACGCCGCCGGCGTTCGCGACCACCAGCCGCCCGACCGGAGCGGGCCGGTCGCTGGGCTCGGAGAGGACGCGGACGACGGTCTCGACGACCGCGTCGTCGGCGCCCTGCTCGCGCAGCTGGTCGCCCGCCGCGCGCACCCGGAGCTCGTGCTCGTGCTCACCGTTCTCGGTGCCGCGGCTGACGTCGACGAAGGCGGTGGCGAAGGGACCGGCCGCCTGCTTGAGCTTGCTGAAGTCGGTGGTGTCCATGGGGCGTCGGTTCCCCGAGACCCGTTCGGAATACCGCCCTGGGCGCGACCCCGGAGGCCTGCCTAGAGTGGCCGGCGTCACGCCGTACCCGCCGCCCAGGAGGTCCCGTGCTCGTCCCCTTCAGCGTCTCCGACTTCATCGACCGGGCCGTGACGGTCTACCCCGACCGCACCGGCGTCGTCGACGAGCCGCAGCAGCCGGCGCCGTCGCTGGGAGAGGTGACCTACCGTGAGCTCGGCGACCTCGCCGCCCGGCAGGCCGCCCACCTCGACGAGCTCGGCATCGGTGTCGGGGAGCGGGTGGCGGTGGTCAGCCACAACAGCGCCCGGCTGCTCGGCTCCTTCTTCGGCGTCGCCGGCTCCGGGCGGGTGCTCGTGCCGGTGAACTTCCGGCTGCGCCCCGACGAGGTGCGCTACATCGTCGAGCACTCCGGCGCGCGCGCCCTCTACGTCGACCCCGAGCTCGAGGACGCGCTCGGCGGCGTGGGCGCCGAGCACCGGTTCACCCTCGGGCACGACGAGGACCTGTACGCCGCACCCGGTGCCATGCCCCGGCCCTGGGACCCCGACGAGAACGCCACCGCCTGCATCAACTACACCTCCGGCACGACCGCGCGGCCCAAGGGCGTGCAGATCACCCACCGCAACATCTGGGTCAACGCGCTGACCATGGGCCTGCACACCGGCTTGACCGACCGGGACGTCTACCTCCACACGCTGCCGCAGTTCCACGCCAACGGCTGGGGCATGCCGTTCGCGACCACCGGCCTCGGCGTGAAGCAGGTGGTCATCCGCAAGATCGACGGCGCGGAGATCCTCCGGCGGGTGCGCGACCACGGGGTGACGATCATGTGCGCCGCGCCCGCCGTCGTCGCGGCGGTGCTCGACGCCCTGCCCACCTGGGAGGGCGACGTCCCCGGCCGCGACCGGGTGCGGATCGTCGTGGCCGGCGCCCCGCCGCCGACCCGGACCGTCGCACGGGTCGAGGAGGAGCTCGGCTGGGAGTTCATCCAGATCTACGGCCTCACCGAGACCTCGCCGCTGCTGACGGTCAACCGGACGCGGAGCGAGTGGGACGGGCTGTCCACCGACGACCGCGCTGCCAGGCTGGTCCGCGCCGGCGCGCCCGCCCTCGGCGTACGGCTCTCGACAGGTCCCGAGGGCGAGGTGCTCGCCCGGTCGAACGTCGTGATGGACGGCTACTGGGAGCAGCCGGAGGAGAGCGCCACGGCACTCGCAGACGGGTGGTTCCACACCGGCGACGGCGGCACGATCGGGGAGGACGGCTACCTGACGATCTCGGACCGGAAGAAGGACGTGATCATCACCGGCGGGGAGAACGTCTCCTCCATCGAGGTCGAGGACGTCCTGTTCTCCCACCCCGCGGTCGCCGAGGTCGCCGTGATCGGCGTCCCGAGCGAGAAGTGGGGCGAGACGATCAAGGCCCTGGTCGTCCTCACCGAGGGCTCCTCCGCCACCGAGGAGGAGCTGATCGCGTGGTGCAAGGACAAGGCCGCCGGCTACAAGGCGCCGACGTCGGTGGAGTTCCGCGAGGAGCTGGCCCGCACCGCGACGGGGAAGCTGCAGAAGTTCAAGCTGCGCGCGCAGTACTGGGAGGGGCAGGGCCGGCAGGTCGGCTGAGCCGGCTGCCGCGGTTCGCCGGGGGCCGCGCGGGGCACCGACGGGTCATGAGCGAGCACAGCGACGAGGTCCCTCCCGCCCTCGACCTCTCGGAGGTGGCCGACGAGCCGGCGGACGAGTCGGTCGGCGAGGAGCAGGACATCGTCGGAGACGGGCCCGGCGGGGACACCGTGCCGGAGGACGACGCCCAGTAGCCGGCAGCCGGTGGCCGGTACCGGTCAGCCGCGGCCGACGTCGAGGACGACCTCGAACTCCAGGAGCGAGGCGCCGGTGGAGACCGGACCACCTGCGGGGGCGCCGGCGTGGGCGGCGCGGGCGTCACCGTCGCGCCAGGCCTCGAAGGAGGCGTCGTCCTCCCACTGGGTCACCACGAAGTAGCGGTCCTCGCCGGCGACGGGGCGCAGCAGTTGGAAGCCGAGGAAGCCGGGGGTGCCCTCGACGGTGCCGGCCCGGGCGGCGAACCGCTTCTCGAGCTCGGGCCCGGCCTGCGGGGGGACGGCGATGGCGTTGATCTTCACGACGGGCATGCCCCGAGCCTAGGCAGGCTCGGCGATAGCCTGGCCGCGTGCCCACGCTGTCGGACCTCGTCGACCTCCTGCACGCCTGGTACCCGCCGGCCACGGCCGAGGGCTGGGACGCCGTCGGGCTGGTCCACGGCGACCTCGACGCGCCGGTGGCGAAGGTGATGCTCGCCGTCGACCCCACCGAGGTGGTCGCCCGCGAGGCGGCGGAGTGGGGCGCGGACCTGCTGGTCGTCCACCACCCGCTGTTCCTCAAGCCGGTGCACGGGTTCACCACCGCGACCCCCAAGGGACGCACCCTGACCACGCTCGCCCGGGCCGGCTGCGCGCTGCTCGCGGCGCACACCAACGCCGACCAGGCCGTGGGCGGGGTCTCGGAGTCGATGGCGCTGGCGCTCGGGCTGACCGACCTGCGGCCGCTGGTGCCCGCGCCCGCCGAGCCGCTGGACAAGCTCACCGTCTTCACCCCGGCCGGCACCGCCGAGGCGGTCCGCACCGCGCTGGCCGAGGCGGGCGCCGGGCGGATCGGCGACTACGACCAGGCCTCGTTCACCAGCCCGGGGGAGGGCCGGTTCCGTCCGCTGCCCGGCGCCGACCCGACGATCGGCGAGGTCGGCCGGCCCGAGGTCGTCGACGAGGTCGGCATCCAGGTCGTCCTGCCGCGCGCGCGGCGTACGGCGGTCGTCCGAGCGGTGCTCGAGGCGCACCCCTACGAGGAGCCGGCGTACGACGTCGTGGAGCTCGCCGATCCCGGGACCGCGACGACCGGGACCGGTCGCGTCGGCGACGTCGAGCCGACCACCCTGCGCGGGTTCGCCGAGCGGGTGCGCGACGCGCTGCCCGCGACCGCCCACGGCGTGCGCGTGGGTGGGGACCCCGACCGGGGGGTGCGTCGCGTGGCGCTGTGCGGCGGCGCGGGCGACTTCCTGCTCGACCGGGTGCGCGACGTCGACGTCGACGTCTACGTCACCAGCGACCTGCGTCACCACCCGGCGGGGGAGTTCCTGGAGCACGGCGGGCCCGCGCTCGTCGACGTGGCCCACTGGGCGGCGGAGTGGACCTGGCTGCCGGTGCTCGAGAGGCGGCTGACCGAGGCGCTGGGCGGTACGGTGAGCACCCGCGTCAGCACCACGTCCACCGACCCGTGGACGTTCCGCGCCTGACCGGACCGCAGCACCCACCCATCTGAACACGCACGAGGGAGTACTCCGCTGAAAGCCGACCCCGCCGCCCAGCTCGCGCTGCTCGAGGTCCAGGAGATCGACGCCCGCGTCGACCAGCTGCGCCACCAGCGGACGCACCTGCCCCAGCTCGCCGAGATCGCCGAGCTCGAGGCCAGCCGGAAGGTGGTCGACGACCAGGCCCGCGACGCGCGCATCGTCGTCGACGACCTGACCGCAGACCAGGCGAAGGTCGACGCCGACGTCGAGGCCGTCCGCACGCGCCGTACCCGCGACCGCGACCGGATGGACCAGGGGCTGATCACCAACCCCAAGGACCTCGAGCGGATGCAGCGCGAGCTGGAGTCGCTCGAGCGGCGGATCGGGTCCCTCGAGGACGACGAGCTCGAGGTGATGGAGAAGCTCGAGGAGGCCCAGCGCGCGCTGGCCCACCTCGAGGAGCAGCTCGCCGCCCACGACGAGCGCCTCGCCGCGCTGGTCGCCGAGCGCGACCAGCGGTTCGCCGAGATCGACGCCGAGCTCGCCACCGTCGAGGGCGGTCGCGGCGCCAAGACCGAGGGCCTCCCCGCGGACCTGCTGGCGCTCTACGACAAGCTGCGCGCCGCCAAGGGCGGCGTCGGGGCGGCCGAGCTCCGCGCGCGCCAGTGCGGCGGGTGCCGGCTGACCCTCGACAACGCCGAGCTCTCCGTGATCGCCCGCACGCCCGCGGACCAGGTCGTGCGCTGCGAGGAGTGCTCGCGGATCCTCGTGCGCACCTCCGAGTCGGGGCTGTGAGCCGCTTCCGCTCGGTCGTCATCGAGGCCGACGGCGGCTCGCGGGGCAACCCCGGCCCCGCGGCGTACGGCGCGGTGCTCAAGGACGCCACGACCGGCGAGGTCATCGCCGAGGACGGGACGACGATCGGGCGCGCGACCAACAACGTCGCGGAGTACTCCGGCCTGATCGCCGGCCTCGAGCTGGCCGCCGCCCACGCCCCGGGCGCCGAGGTGGAGGTCCGGATGGACTCCAAGCTCGTCGTCGAGCAGATGTCGGGCCGGTGGCGGATCAAGCACCCCGACATGCAGCCGCTGGCCCGCGAGGCGACGCGGCTGGCGCCGCCGGGCACGACGTACACCTGGGTGCCGCGCGCGCAGAACGCGCACGCCGACCGGCTCGCCAACGAGGCGCTCGACGGCAAGCGCTCCGGCGTGACGGTCGCCGGGCCGCAGGGCGGGGACGTGCCTGACGAGGACTCCCTGATCGAGGAGATCGAGAGCCCCGACGCCGCGGCCGCCGGCGACCCGCCCGCCTCGATCCAGTCCCAGGCCCGGGGCTGGTCCGCCCGCACCGGAGCCCCCACGACCCTGGTGCTCGTCCGGCACGGCGTCACCGCGCACACCAAGGAGAAGCGGTTCTCCGGCGGGCTCGCCAGCGCCAACCCCGGGCTCAGCGACGAGGGGCGGGCGCAGGTCCGCGCGACCGCCCGCTGGCTGCAGCCGATGGCCGAGCGGGTCGACGCCGTCGTCGCGAGCCCGGTACGCCGCACCCGGGAGTCCGCCGAGATCGTCGCGGAGGTCCTGGGCCGCCCGCTGGTGGAGGAGCCGGGCTTCGCCGAGATGGAGTTCGGCAGCTGGGACGGGCTCACCTTCGGCGAGGTCGCCGAGCAGGACAAGGCCGGGCTCGACGCCTGGCTCGGCTCGCTGGACGTGCCGGCCGGTGGCGGGGAGTCCTTCCGCGCGGTCGAGGAGCGGGTGCTCGCCGGGCTGGGGCGGGTACTGGCCGACCACGCCGGCCGCACCGTCGTGGTCGTCAGCCACGTGACCCCGATCAAGACGCTCGTCGCGCACGCGGTCGACGCCCCTCTGGACGCGGTCTTCCGGATGGAGCTGACGCCGGCCTCGGTGACCGTGCTGTCGTTCTTCCCGGCCGAGGAGGACGGGGAGCGGCGCGCGTCGATGCGGCTGTTCAACGCGCTGCCCCCGGGCGACGACGTCTTCGCCGACCTCGGCCGCTGGTAGGGGCGGGGGCCGGCCGCGGGCTACAGCTCGCGGACGACCACGTCGAGCTGCGTGCCCCTGGCGGTCGGCTCGCCCACCTCGACGGTCCACCCGAGGTCGGTGAGCACCTCCGCCAGGGCGGCCGGCGTCCGCGGGTCGCGGCCGTCCTCCAAGAGGGCGCGGACGATGCGGCCCTTGGTGGCCTTGTTGAAGTGGCTCACCACCTTGCGGGTGCCGCCGACCTCGTGCAGCACCCGCACGGTGGCGGTGCGCGCCGCGAGGCTGGGGTCGGGGCGCCAGAAGGCGACGTACATCGTGCTGCGCAGGTCCACCAGCAGCCCGCGCCCGAGCGCGTCGGTGACCGCGGGGCCGAGGGCCTCGCGCCACACGCCGGCGACCGGTCCGACGCCGGGGAGGGACGCGTCGCCGGAGAGGCGGTACGCCGGGATCCGGTCGCCGAGGCGCACCAGCCCGAAGAGGCTCGAGACCACCGCGACGCGAGAGGCCGCCCGCCGCTTGGCCGCCGGGCTGAGCGTCGTGGCCCCGAGGGCGTCGTACACGACACCGGCGTAGACCCGGTCGGCGCGCGCGGTCGCCGCGTCGCGGAGCATGGCGTTGCGCTCGACCAGGTCGATCTGGGAGGGGCCGAGGTCGAGCACGGTCGCGGCCTCCGCGGCGTTGCCGGAGCAGAGCCCGACCAGGGCGGCGAGCACGCGCTCGCGGGCCTCGGTCAGCACCGGGGAGGAGAGGGCGGCCAGGTCGAGCGGCGCGCCTCGGCGGGGGGCGGTCTTGCCCTCGCTCGGCGGGAGCAGGATCAGCACCGGCCTAAGGTACGAGGCATGCCGAGCAACCGCGTGGTCCGGGTCCGCACGAGGCAGGACGGGGTGGCCGCCGCGCGGCTGCGAGCAGGGATCGAGGAGGTGCGCGAGGAGCTGGGGGTCGCCCCCGACTTCCCGCCCGAGGTCGAGGAGGCCGCCGCCCGTGCGGCCGCCGCGCCCCGGCTGCCGGACCTCGACCGCACCGACCTGCCCTTCCTCACCATCGACCCCGAGGGCTCGATGGACCTCGACCAGGCGCTGCACATCGAGCGCGCCGACGGCGCCGAGGGCGGGTACGTCGTGCACTACGCGATCGCGGACCTGCACGCCTTCGTCAGCCCCGGCGACCCGGTCGACCTCGAGTCGCACCGCCGCGGCGAGACGCTCTACGGGGCGGACTCCAAGATCCCGCTGCACCCGAAGGTGATCTCCGAGGACGCCGGCTCCCTGCTGCCCGACCGGGTCCGCCCGGCGCTGCTGTGGACGATCCGGGTCGACGCCGAGGGGGAGGGCACGGCCGTGCACGTCGAGCGCGCGCTGGTGCGCTCGCGCCGCCGGCTGTCCTACGACGAGGCGCAGGCCGCCCTGGACGCCGGCACCGCCGAGGAGGTGCTGGTGTTGCTCGGCGAGGTCGGCCGGCTGCGGCTGGCGCGCGAGGCGGCCCGTGGCGGGGTCTCGCTGCCGCTGCCGGAGCAGGACGTCGTCATCGACGGCGACCGTTGGCACCTCGAGCTGCGGCGGCTGCTGCCGGTGGAGGAGTGGAACGCGCAGATCTCCCTGCTGACCGGCTTCGCCGCGGCGTCGCTGATGGTCTACGCCCGGGTCGGCCTGCTCCGCACCCTCCCGCCGCCGGACCCGCGCGACGTCCAGCGGCTGCACCGCACGGCCCGGGCGCTCGGGATCGAGTGGCCCGCCGAGCAGCTCTACCCCGACTTCATCCGGTCCCTGGACCCCGAGCTCCCGCACCACGCCGCGATGGTGGTGGCCTGCACCCGGCTGCTGCGCGGGAGCGGCTACGTCGCGCTCGACGGCGAGGTGCCCGAGCAGCCGCTGCACGCGGCGCTGGCCTCGGAGTACGCCCACGTGACCGCCCCGCTGCGTCGCCTGGGGGACCGGTACGCCGGCGAGGTCTGCCTGGCGCTCTGCGCCGGCACCGAGGTGCCCGGGTGGGTGCGCGAGCGGCTCCCCGACCTGCCCGCGACGCTGCAGGCCTCCGGCCAGCGCGGCAACCGCTACCAGCGCGCGGTGGTCGACCTGGTCGAGGCCGGGGTGCTGGCGCCGCTGGTCGGCCAGGTCTTCGCGGGCGTGGTCGTCGACGTCGAGGACGACGACCCGCGCAAGGGCGACGTCGCCGTCGACGAGCACGCCGTGGAGGCACGGGTGACCGCGACGGGCGACCTGCCGCTCGGGACCGACGTGCGCGTGCGCCTGGTGACCGCCGACGTCGCGACCCGGAAGGTCGCCTTCGAGCTGGTCGAGGGCTGAACCACTCTCCGGGGGTCCCCGGCCTGTGGCAGGCTCACCGGCCTGGGCGTCGGTGACGCCCGTCACACTCCCGGAGGACCCGTGCTCCCTCGACTCCACGCCCGGATCGTCGCCGCCGTCCTCGCGCTCGGGGTGGTGGTCGTCCTCCTGTCGGCCGCCCCGGTCCTCGCCCGGGCGGATCGGCCGGCGGGTCCCGCGGGGCGGCTCCCCGGCGACCCGGCGGCGCGGGTCGCGCTCGCCGCGGCCCGGGGTGCGCTCGCCGGGGACGGTCGCGAGGTCACCCTGGCCCTGCGCGACCTCGCGCTGCGCCGCGGCGGCCTGGTCGGGAGGGAGCGGGAGGAGGCCGACCGGATCCTCGCGCGGCCCACCGACGGCCCGCTGGACCCCGACGGCTACGGGCTGCTCGCCGACCCGCAGCGCACGTGCACGGTGGTCTGCCTGCACTGGGTCGAGCGGGGCGTGGACGCGGTGCCCACCGCGGACGCCGACGCCGACGGCCTGCCCGACCACGTCGAGCAGGCGCTCGCGGTGCTGACCCGCGTGCACCGCACCTACGTCCGCGCCGGCTACCGCGCCCCGAAGGCCGACGGTGCGCTGGGCGGCGACCGCCGGCCCGACGTCTACCTGGTCGACATCGGCGACCAGGCGGTCTACGGCTACTGCACCACCGACGAGCTCCTGCGGCCCGGTGGTCCCTACGACGCGTGGGCCTACTGCGTGCTCGACGACGACTACGACCCCGCGCAGTTCCCGCAGGGCACCCCGCTCGGCAACCTCCGGGTGACCGCCGCGCACGAGTACTTCCACGCGGTGCAGTACGGCTACGACGCCGCGGAGGACCCGTGGCTGCTCGAGGCCACCGCGACCTGGGCCGAGGACGAGCTGTACGACGCCGTCGACGACAACCTGCAGTACCTCCGCCGGTCGCCGCTCAGCCAGCCGGCGGTCCCCGTCGACGCCGGTGGCTTCACCAGCTACGGCGGCTGGGTGCTCTTCCGCCACCTCACCGAGCGGTTCCGCACGGCCAGGGGCGGGCTGCCGACGTTCGTGCGGGACGTGTGGCGCCAGGCCGACTCGAGACGCGGTGCGCCGGACCGCTGGTCGGTCCAGGCGATCGGGCGGGTGCTGCAGCAGCGGGGCACGACCCTGCGCGGTGCGTTCGTCCGCTTCGCCGCGGCCAACCGCCACCCCCGCGCGACGTACGACGAGGGGCGGGCCAACGACTACCCGCAGGCGCCGCTGGCTGACCGGGCGGTGCTCGGCGCCGGTCGGACGACGGGCTGGGGCTCGGTGCGGCTGGACCACCTCACCTCCGGGACCGTGCGGCTGAGCCCGCACGCGGGCCTGGGGGGCGCCTGGCGGGTGCGGCTGCAGCTCGACCTGCCGCCGCCCGCCGCGGGCGCGGCGGCGGTGGTGACCACGAAGGTGCGCGGCCGGCCGGCCACCACGCGGCTCGTGCGCACCGACCGGCGGGGCCGGGCGGCGCTGCGGGCACCGCTCGGGGCGGCCTCGTGGGTCGAGGTGACGCTGGCGAACGGCAGCGGCCGGTACCGCTGCTGGCAGGCCACCGACCTCGCCTGCATGGGGACGCCGGTCGACGACGGTGCCGACTTCCGGTGGCGGGCGACGGCCACCCGGTAGCCGCCGCCCGGCGGACGCGGGACCGGACGCGGGGTCAGCCGCGGGCCGCGGCCCTCGCCAACCGGCGCACGACCCAGGCGGCGCCGAGCGCCCCGGCGACCCAGGGTGCGCCGTTGACGACGGGGTCGACGGCCTGGTGGCGGATGTCGGAGCGGCCGGCGCCGAAGCGCGACCGACCGTGCGACACCTCGGCGCGGATCCCGGTCTCGGTGACCGGGTTGTCGGGGCGGAGCGTCGCGAACGACCGCACGACGTTCTCGGCCACGTCGACCCGGTCGGCGGCGAGGAGCAGCAGCCAGTGCGCAGCCTTGCCCTCGCTGTGCCGGCGGTAGGCGTAGCGCCGCACCGCCCCGGACAGGCCGTGCAGCGGCTGGGCGGTGCCGAAGACGGGGGTCAGCATGCCGTGCTCGATCGAGCGCTCCCGCTCGCCGTGCTCGGGCTGCCGCTCGGGCAGGTCCCAACGGGCGCCGGTCTCCGCGGCGACCTCGCGCGGGTACGACGGCCGGTCCGCCGGGTCCAGGTCGGCGCCCCAGCCGGGAATGCGCGCGCGCAGCTGCTCAGGGGTCTCGGGGAGCGGCGGCTTGCGGCGGGTGTAGACGGGCGGGTGCTCGCTGCGCCCGAGGTCCTCGGTGTGGTCCACGACCCCTCCTCAGCTCGCGTCCGGGATGATGACCGGCTTGATGCAGCCGTCGAGCTTGGCCGAGAACAGGTGGTAGGCCTCGGCGATGTGCTCGAGCGGGATGCGGTGCGTGACGATGTCGCTGGGCTTGAAGTAGCCGGCCCGGATGTGCTCGAGCAGGCGCGGCCACTGCCGCTTGACCGGGCACTGGTTCATCCGCAGGGTCAACCCCTTGTTCAGCGCGTCGCCGAACTTCACCGAGCTGAACATCGGGCCGTAGGCGCCCATCACCGAGATGACCCCGCCCTTGCGCGCCCCGTCGATGGCCCAGTTCAGCGCGACCGGCGAGCCGCCCTGCAGCTTGAACCGGGCCGAGGTCAGGTGCTGGGTCATGTTGCCGTCCGCCTCCGCGCCCACGGCGTCGATGACCGCGTCGAAGCCGAGGTGGTCGGTCTGCTTCTTCATCTCCAGCACGATGTCGTCGACAACGTTGAAGTTGATGGTCTCGGCGTGCGCGAAGGTGCGGGCCTTCTCGAGGCGCTCGGGCAGCTGGTCGACGACCACCACCCGGCCGGCCCCCATCAGCCAGGCGCTGCGCGCGGCGTACAGCCCGATCGGGCCGGCCCCCAGCACCGCCACCGTGTCGCCCTCGCCGATCTCGGCCAGCTGGGCGCCGAAGTAGGCGGTCGCCAGCGCGTCGGTCATCAGCAGGGCGTCCTCGTCGTCGAGCCAGTCCGGGATGACCGAGGGGCCGACGTCGGCGAACGGCACCCGGACCCGTTCGGCCTGCCCGCCGTCGTACCCGCCGGTCGTGTGGGAGTAGCCGTAGATCGCGCCCACGGCGGTGGCGTTCGGGTTGACGTTGTGGCAGTTGGAGTAGAGGCCGCGGGCGCAGAAGAAGCAGGAGCCGCAGAAGATGTTGAACGGCACTATCACCTTGTCGCCGACCTGCAGGTTCTGCACCGACGGGCCGACCTCCTCGACCACGCCGATGAACTCGTGGCCGAACGTGTGGCCGACCCGGGTGTCCGGCATCATCCCGTGGTACAGGTGCAGGTCGGAGCCGCAGATCGCGGCCCGGGTCACCCGGACGACGGCGTCGTTGGGGTGCTCGATGCGTGGGTCGGGCTTCTCCTCCACGCGGACGCGGTAGGGGCCGCGGTAGACCATCGCTCGCACGGTGTCGCTCCTGTAGGGACGAAGGGCTGTGGCCGGCGGAGTACCCAGCGGCGTCGGGACGCAGACCGCGGAGGGGTGCCCGGCCACTTGGGGGATTCGGCCCACCGCGCACCAGCGCCGTGGGACCATCGGACGTTGACGAGTCCCGGGAGCGGTCTGGTGGAGATGCGGTCGAGCACGACCGGGGGGTCTCCGACCCCCGCCCCTGACGAGGTGCACCCCTCGGTCCGCTGGGGCCGAGCGGTGGCCGCGAGCGGCATCGGCGCCTTCGACTGGGACCTCGTGACCGGCGAGCTCCGGTGGGACGACCGCCTGCTCGAGCTGTTCGGGGTCGAGCCCGAGGCGTTCTCCGGGACCATCGCGGCCTTCGAGGCCGTCGTCCACCCCGACGACCGCGCGCGGGTGGACGCCGCGCAGCGGACCGCCATCTCGACCTGCGGCGACTACGCCGCGGAGTACCGCGTCGTCCTGCCCGACGGGCTCACCCGGTGGGTGGTCGCCCGCGGGCGCGCGCTCGCCGGGCCGGACGGAGCAGCGGTGCGGCTGCTGGGCGCCGCCTTCGACAACACCGTGGTGCAGGACGGCGAGGCGCGCGTCCAGCGCGTGCTCGAGGCGATGCCGACGGCGTTCTTCCACCTCGACCAGCAGTGGCGCTTCACCTACGCCAACCGGGTCGCGCACGAGCTGCTCGGCGGGGTCACCGAGGAGCTGGTCGGCGGGGTGATCTGGGAGCTGTTCCCGGCGGCGGTCGGCAGCGAGTTCGAGCGGCACTACCGCGGCGTCGCCGAGAGCGGCGAGCCGGTGTCCTTCGACGCCTACTACCCGCCGCCCCTGGACGCCTGGTACGAGGTCCGCGCCTGGCCGACCCCGGACGGCATCTCGGTCTACTTCAACGACGTCACGGACCGGCACGCGGCCCAGCAGCTGCTCGCGCGGGACAGCCGGCGCACGGCGATGATCGCCGCGGTCTCGGAGTCCCTGACCGGCACGCTGGACCCCGAGGTCGGTGTCAGCCGGCTCGCGCAGGTGCTCGTCCCGGAGGTCGCCGACTGGTGCGTCGTCACGCTGGTCTCGGAGACGGCCCGCGGTGACTGGCGCGAGCGGCTGCGCGACGTCGGGTGGTGGCACTCCGACCCCGCCCGCCGGCCCGACCTGGACCGGTACGCCGCGCTGCGGGTCTCCTCCCTCACCGACGCCTCCTTCGTGGCTCGTGCCCTCTCGACCGACGCCCCGATGCTCGTCGGGTCCGGGGCGACGGCCGCCATCGAGCGCGTCCTGGTCCCGGGGGAGGCGCGGGAGCTCGTGCAGGGGTTGCTGCCGGAGTCGGCGGTGGTCGTCCCGCTGCACGGCCGCGGGCGCACCGTGGGCCTCCTGACGCTCTTCCGGGGCGCGGACCGGCCGACGTTCGACGGTGACGACCTGGAGCTGGTGCGCGAGGTGGCCGTCCGGGCCGGGGTGCACGTCGACAACGCCCGCCTGTACGCCGAGCAGCGTGACCTCGCCGCCGCCCTGCAGCGCAGCATGATGACGGCGCCGCCGCAGTCGGAGGAGCTCGACCTGGTCGTGCGCTACGAGGCAGCGGCGCAGGCCGCGCAGGTGGGCGGCGACTGGTACGACGCGTTCCGCCAGCGCGACGGCTCCATGGTCGTCGTCATCGGTGACGTCGTCGGCCACGACGTCGCGGCCGCGGCCGCGATGGGCCAGATCCGCAGCCTCCTGCGGGGCATCGCGGTGCACACCGGCGACGGTCCGGCCGCGGTGCTGCACGGGGTCGACGAGGCCATCGAGGTGCTCGACCTCGCCACCACCGCCACCGCGGCAGTCGTGCGCCTCGAGCGGGGCAGCGAGCCGGGGACCACCCGGGTCCGCTGGTCCAACGCCGGCCACCCGCCGCCCGCGGTCGTCGACCACGCCGGCGAGGTGCACTTCCTGGCCGGGGAGGAGCCCGGGCTGCTCCTGGGGCTCCAGCCCGACCCGGGCCGGGAGGAGTCGGTCGTCGAGCTGCCGCACGGGTCGACCCTGCTGCTCTACACCGACGGCCTCGTCGAGCGGCGCGACCAGTCGATCGACGTCGGGCTGAAGCTGCTCGCGGACCGGCTGGCCGACCTGGCCGACCTGGCCGGCGAGGGCCACGACCTGGAGACGTTCTGCGACGAGCTGCTCCACCAGATGCTGCCCGGCAGGCGCGAGGACGACGTCGCGCTGGTCGCGGTCCACCTGCGCTGAGCCGCCCACGGGGGCCGCGCAGCCGGCACCGGTCCCCGACGCCCGGACGGCGCGACCCGAGGACCCCATGCCGGCCCCCGAGCCGCGCCTGTGCCGGGAGCACCGCAGAAGGGTGACGCTTCACCCTGGCTGGTGTGTCCGACCCCTGCCCCATAGCCCCGTGGTGGCGGACGAAACCCACCCGTAAGAGCGGTCTCACCCAGCGGACGGTCCGAGGGGCAGAAACGAGGCGTCGTCGTCGGTCACCAGCACGACCCGGTCGCCGGCCAGCGGGACCAGGCGCACGGCGTCGACGTCGTCCCCGCGTTCGGCGAGGACCATCCGGTTGCTCATCCGGCCCTCGGCCAGCCGCAGGACCGAGACGTACCCGGCCCGGCCGCGGCGGACCACGGTGACCACGGTGCGCCGTCCCGGCACCCAGGTCAGCTGCCGCGGGTCGGCGGTCGCCCCGGCCCAGGAGCCGGCGGGGTAGTCGACGGTGTCCAGGCGGCGTACGTCGGTCAGGTCGGTGACGTCGAAGAGCCCCACCTGCGCGCCCCAGCCGGTCCGTCCGTCCCGCGCGGGCACCGGGCCCTCGCCCACACCGAGCAGCCGTCGCTCGCCGAGGGGGTGGAGGTAGGAGCTGAAGCCGGGGATCTTGAGCTCGCCGAGCAGCCTGGGGGCGCGCGGGTCGCCCAGGTCGACGGTGAACAGCGGGTCGACCTGCCGGAAGGTCACGAGGACGGCCAGGTCGTCGAACCAGCGGACCGCCGTCAGGTCCTCGCCGGGCGCGATCCCCTCGAGCCGCCCGACCTCGAGCAGCTCGTCACCCTCGCGCCGCAGCGTCACCACGGCGTTGCCGGTGCCGGTCTCGGACGTGGGGGACAGCGCCAGCCGCAGGACGCCGTCGGCCTCGTCCATCGACCAGCGGTCACGCACGGCGCCGTCGACGCGACCCGCGCCGGCGTACCGGGTGCGGATCCCATCGAGCTCGAGGTCGAAGACCTGCGTCGTGCCGTCGCCCGCCGGCCCGACCGTCCGGCTCGTGCAGGTGGCGCACCCCCAGGGATCGACGGTCTCGCCGGTGGTGGCGAGGAAGAGGTGGTCGGTCGAGGAGTACGTCGTGGAGGCGTCGGCGGCGATCGCGGTCACGTCCCAGGCGCCGACGTCGCTGCCGGTGAAGCCGAGCACCGTGGTGGTACCCAGGGGCGCGGTGGCGCTCGGGACGGCGACGTCGGCGCAGTCGGAGAGCTGCTCCTCGGGTCCGCGGTCGAGCGAGGCACGGGGGAGCCAGTCGGCGATCGTCGTGTCCGCGACCACCGCGCGGTTGCGCCGGGTCGCCTCCGCCTGGCTGATGCCGCGGCGGCGGCCCGGCTGCACGAAGGGCAGGTCGGGCAGGCCGGTCGAGACGACCAGGCGCACGTCGTCCCCGTGCTGGCGGGCGGTCACCACCGGGGAGGTCAGGTCGACCCGGCTCCGGAGCTCCATCGCGGCCGGGTCGGCGACGTCGACGCTCAGCAGCCGGTCCTCTCCGACCACGACCACGGTGTCGCCGGCGAGCAGGATCTCCGCGTCGGGCATGCCGGTCAGCGCCACCGAGGCGATCCGCTCGACGTCGGGCCCGCTCACGTCGTACGACGTCAGGCGGCCGTCGGCGACCCGGTAGAGCACCTCGCCGTCGGTCTTGACCACGTCCGGCTCGTCGACCCCCGCCTCCTGCACGTTGGTCCCGGTGTCGCTGCTGGTCGACCGGGTGACCTTGGCCTGGTCGGGGGCGTAGGCGTTGCGCTGCATGGCGCCGCCGAAGCCGCCGCGAGGGATGGCGCCGTCGGCCCCCAGCCCGACGAGGTACGGCAAGCCGTCCCAGCCCCACGGGCCGACGAGCTCCCGGCCGGCGTCGACGTAGTGCTCGAGCAGCGCCTCGCAGGAGCCGGCCGCGACCAGTGCGCCCGAGAACGTCGCGGGTCCCGTGGCGGCCCCGCCGTACGGCCGGTCGCCGGGCTCGCCCGGCCCGTCCCCGCCGGTCACGTGCGTGCCCGCGACGAAGGCCGCGGCGAGGGCGCCGAGCGCGAGCACCGTGCCGGTCGGGCGCAGCAGGGCACGGCGTCGGCCGCCGCGCTCAGCCCGTGCGGCGCGGAGGATGCGGTCGGTGGGCGCGGGGCCGACGGGGAGGTCGTCCCAGAGGCGCTCGAGGTCGGTCACGGGGCGTTCCTCCCGGTCAGGTCGGCGAGGTGGTGGTCGGTGGCGAGCTGGGCGAGGGCCCGGGACAGGCGGCTCTTGACGGTGCCGGGGGCGACGTCGAGCGCGGCGGCGGTCTGGGCCTCGGTGAGCTGGACGAAGTAGCGCAGCACCACGACGTCGCGGTTGACCTTGCTCAGCCCGTCCAGCGCCCGGTGCACTGCGTCGGTCACCTCGACCGCGAGGTGGGGGTCGTGCCCCTCGGCCCGACCCTGCGGCACGTCGGCGTGCGAGCGCTCCCGGCGCCACGGCCGGCGGTGGCTGTCCCGGACGGTGTTGACGAGCATCCGGTAGACGTAGGCCTCCCGGTTGTCGGCCCCGGTCACCTTGGCCCACGACCGGTAGCACTTGACGAGGGTCGCCTGCGCGGCGTCCTCCGCGTCGGGCAGCGCGCACCCGAGGAAGACGGCCGCCCGCACCAGCGTCGGCCACGCCCCGTCGGCGTACGCCGCGAACTCCGTCTCGTCCATCACGCGTACGACGCGGCCCGGCGGGCACGGGGTTCCCTCCGGCCGGCACGAGATCGCACTAGCGTGCCCGCGTGCGCCTCAAGCCCGGACGACCCGACCTGCACCGGCACGCCTCCCGCCACGACGTGGCGCCCGCGGAGGCGGGAGCGCTGGGGGTGACCTTCCTCGGGGTGTCGACGCTGCTGGTCTCCGACGGGGCCTCGGCGGTGATGACCGACGGGTTCTTCTCCCGACCCGGGCTGCTGCGAGTGGCGCTGGGGCGGATCGCCCCCTCGCCGGGCCGGATCGACGCGGCGCTGGCCCGCGCCCTCGGCGACGCCGGCGTGGCCGGGCTGGACGCGGTCGTCCCGGTGCACAGCCACTACGACCACGCCCTCGACTCCGCCGTCGTCGCGGCGCGCACCGGCGCCCCGCTGCTCGGCGGCGCCTCGACCGCGAACGTCGGCCGCGGGGGCGGGCTGGCCGAGGACCGCGTCCGCACGGTCGCCTCCGGGGACGTCGTCGGGTGCGGGGCGTTCACGTTGACGTTCGTCGCCTCGGCGCACTGCCCGCCGGACCGCTACCCCGGCACCATCGACGCGCCGCTCGTGCCGCCGGCGCGCACCGCGGCGTACCGCTGCGGCGAGGCGTGGTCCCTCCTGGTCGGGCACGGGCCGAGCGGCCGGACCGCGCTGGTGCAGGGGAGCGCGGGGTACGTCGCCGGCTCGCTCGCCGGGCACCGCGCCGAGGTCGCCTACCTCGGGGTCGGCCAGCTGGGCGTGCAGCCTGAGTCGTACCTCGAGGAGTACTGGGAGCACACCGTGCGCGCCGTCGGTGCGCGTCGCGTCGTGCTCACCCACTGGGACGACTTCTTCCGGCCGCTGGACCGGCCGCTGCGCGCGCTGCCGTACGCCGGGGACGACCTCGACGCCACCATCCGCATCCTCGACCGGCTCGCCACCGCCGACGGCGTCACCGTCCACCTGCCGACCCTGTGGCGTCGCGAGGACCCCTGGTCGGGGCTGCCCGGGCTGCCCGGCTGAGCCCTCGCGGTCTCAGGCGGCGGGCGCCTTCTCGCAGTACAGCGAGACCACCATGTCGCCGGAGAGGTCCGGGAACCCCGTGGTGTGGCTGAGCACCGACCAACCCTCGTCGAGCATCGTCAGGACGCTGTCGGGCAGCTCGAAGGCGGTCGCGGCACCCGCGGTGGGCATCTCGGCCGCGGTGATGCGGACCAGGACGAGTCGGCGTTCGGTCATGGCGCGAGCCTACGGACGACCCTGGAGGAACCTGCGGGTCGGCTCGTCGGCAGGGTAGAAGGCCTCGATCGCCAGCTCCGAGAGGGTCACCTCCCGCGGGGTGCCGAAGACCGTGGTGGTGGAGATCAGCGACAGCACCGCCTCCGTCCCGACGCGCAGCCGCAGCGGCACGACGAGCGACGACGAGGGCGCCGGGGCCGTCCGCCCGTCACGCGCCAGCTCGAGCAGCGCGGCGATCGCCGCCTCCCCGCTCGCCTCGTGCTCACGGCGCAGGCGCTCGGCGAGGTGCGCACGCCACTCGGCGAGGTTGAGGATCCTGGGCGCGAGTCCGCGCGGGTGCAGCGAGAGCCGGATGACGTTGACGGGCGGGGCGAGCAGCTCCTCGTCGAGGTCGCCCAGCAGCGCGTAGAGCGCGTCGTTGGCGGTGACGAGGTCCCACTGCCGGTCCACCACGAGCGCCGGGTAGGGCTGGTGGGCCCGCAGGATCGCCTCGAGGGCCGCGTTGGCCTCCGCCATCGGCGGGTCCCCGAGCCGGTGCTCGGGATGGGCGGGTGCGTGCCCGGCGGCGAGGAGGACGCGGTTCTGCTCGCGCAGCGGCACGTCGAGGTGCGAGCAGAGGCGGAGGACCATCGCGGCGGTCGGCCGGCTCCGCCCGGTCTCGATCCAGCTCAGGTGCCTCGAGGACACCTCCGCGCGGTCCGCCAGGCCGAGCTGGGAGAGGTGGCGGCGCACCCGCCACTCGCGGATCAGGGTTCCGGCCGGGGCGTCCACCCTCGGGACGCTAGCGGCGGTGCGCCGGCGCCGCCATGACCTCCGAGGTCATCGACGCGACCACCTCCGGCGCGCTGTGATCGGGCTCCGATGCAGCACCCGAACCCTCACTCCCGGAGGAACCACATGGACACCACCCAGACCGACCCCCGCGCCGCGAAGGCCTACGCCGTCGCCTACCTCCGTGACGTCAACGTCGGTCCGGCGATCGTCGACTACCTGCAGCGCATCGACGCCTCGATGGCGCCCTTCGGGGGAAGGTTCCTCGTGCACGGCGGCGCGCTCTCCCCGCTCGAGGGCGCCTGGGACGGGGACCTCGTGGTCCTGGAGTTCCCCGACGTCGAGGCCGCCCGCCGGTGGTACGACTCGCCCGCCTACCGGGCGATCCTCCCGCTGCGCACCGAGAACTCGCACTCGATCGCCTGCGTGGTCCAGGGCGTGCCCGAGGGCTACCGGGCCACCGACAAGCTCGCCGAGCTCGCGGTCTGACGTCGTCGGGCCGGGGTTCGGGGGGTGCGGACGGGCTGGCCTGTAGGCCGGGTTCTGTCCCCGGGCCCCTCGCGGGGCACCGGGGGGCGACCATCCATCTACGAGCGCCGTTGCCGACGCCCTCCAGCGGTCTACCCGTGCACTCGGGCGGGCAGCCCTCGAACGTGCACGCGTCGCGGGCGGACCCGCGACTTCTTGACCTTGCTCCGGGTGGGGTTTGCCGAGCCGACCTGGTCACCCAGGTCGCTGGTGGTCTCTTGCACCACCGTTTCACCCTTGCCGCCCGGCCGGAGCCGGGAGGCGGTCTGTTCTCTGTGGCACTTTCCCGCGGGTCACCCCGGGTGGGTGTTACCCACCACCCTGCCCTGTGGAGCCCGGACCTTCCTCGCCGCACCCCGAGGGGTGCGCCGCGGTCGCCCAGCCAGCCCGTCCGCGGCCCAAGGATCGCACACCCCGGCCGCCGCCACCCGACGTAGGTTGGAGCCATGGAGGAGCCCGAGGAGCTGAAGGCGCCGCCGCTGGTCTTCCCCGGCCAGCGCGGCCACGAGTCCGCCTACCGCACCGCGCACGACCTGCTCGCCCGCCGCGCGCCGGTGGAGGCGCTCGACGTCATCGAGCCGGCGCTGGAGCAGGAGCCGGGGAACACCGGGCTGCGGTCGCTGCGGGCGTGGGCGTTCCTGCTGCGTGCGCAGCTGGGCCGCGCCGAGGAGGAGCTGGCGTCGCTCGTCGCGGAGAACCCCGACGACGACTGGGCACGCCACGCGCTGGGACGTGCCCTCGAGCGCCAGGCGCGGCTCGCCGAGGCGCTGCCGCACCTGCGGCTCGCGGCCGCGATGAGCGGGGACCCCGAGCACGAGGTCGCCGTCCTGCGCGTCGAGCGACGGCTGGCCGAGACCGGCCAGCGGTCCTACGACGACCTCACCTGAGGCTCACGCCAGGCGCGTGACGTCCACCTTCACCGACATCCGCGCGCTCCAGGTGCCCGGGGTGCCCGGGGTGCCCGGGGTGCCCGGGGTGCCCGGGGTGGTCGGGGTGCCCGGCGTGGTCGGCCCGCCCGGGCTCCTGCTCGGTGGCGGCCAGCTCGACGGCGGTCGGCCCGGCGAGGACCCAGGTGTCCTTGGCCCCCCACCGCGCGAGGAGTTCACGATCAGCTCGCCCTCCGCGAGCGCGACCCGGGTCAGGCCCCCGGGCAGGACCCACACCCGGCTGCCGTCGTTGACTGCGAACGGCCGCAGGTCGACGTGGCGCGGCCCGAGCTCGCCGTCGACGAAGGTCGGCACGGTCGAGAGCTGGACGACCGGCTGGGCGATCCACGCCCATGGGTCGGCGAGCACCTTGCGGCGCAGCTCGTCGAGCTCGGCGCGGGTCGCCTGGGGGCCGATGACGATGCCCTTGCCGCCCGAGCCGTCGACCGGCTCGAGCACGAGCTCGTCGAGCCGGTCGAGCAACTCGTCGGCGTGCTCGGGCTCGCCCATCCGCCACGTGTCGACGTTGCGCAGCACCGGTTCCTCGCCGAGGTGGTAGCGGATGATGTCGGGCATGTAGGTGTAGACCAGCTTGTCGTCGGCGACGCCGTTGCCCACGGCGTTGGCGAGCGTGACGTTGCCGGCCCGGGCGGCGTCGATCAGCCCGGGGCACCCGAGCGCGGAGTCGGCGCGGAAGTGCACCGGGTCGAGGAACTCGTCGTCGATGCGCCGGTAGACCACGTGGACCGGCTCGAAGCCCTTCGTGGTCCGCATCAGCACCCGGCCCCGGCGGCAGACCAGGTCGCGCCCCTCGACGAGCTCGACCCCCATCGTGCGGGCGAGCAGGGCGTGCTCGAAGTAGGCGCCGTTGTGGACGCCGGGGGTCAGCACCACCACGGTGGGGTCGGCCACGCCGGGCGGGGCGGCGGCGCGCAGCGCGGCGAGCAGGCGCTGGGGGGTAGCCCGCGACCGGCCGGATCCGGTGCTCGGCGATCGTCTCGGGCAGCGCGGCCGAGATCGCGCGCCGGTTGGTCATCACGTACGACACCCCCGACGGCACCCGCACGTTGTCCTCGAGCACGCGGAACTCGCCGGCGTCGTCGCGCACCAGGTCGATGCCGGACACGTGGACCCGCACGCCGTTGGCGGGGCGGACGGTGGCGGCCTCACGGTGGAAGTGCAAGGAGGTGGTGACGACCTGGCGCGGGACCACCCCGTCGTCGAAGACCTGCCCGGCGTCGTGCACGTCGGCGAGCAGGAGCTCGAGGGCCCGCACCCGCTGCTGGACGCCCCGGTCGATGGTCGACCAGGTGTCCATCTCGATGACCCGCGGCAGGGATGTCGAGCGGGAACGCGCGCTCCTAGCCGTCGAACATCTCGTCGTACGCCGGGCCACCGGAGGTGTAGCCCTCGAACATCGCCTCCATGGCGGACATGCACCCACAACCGTGTGTCGCCGGTGTTGCGGCGCTGTGACCCGGGACCGCGGGGTACTTTCACCGCATGAGCGAGCCCGAGGAGTACTGGTTCTGCGTCAAGCACCACCGCGTCGAGACCACGGACAACCTCTGCCCGAGCCGGCACCGGCTGGGCCCTTACCCCTCGGCGGCCGAGGCGGAGCGCGCGCTGGAGAAGACCCAGGAGCGCAACGAGGCGTGGGACAACGACCCCGACTGGAACGACGACGCGCCCGCGGACGGCGCCGAGCCCGGTCGGGACTGACCGGTTGGCCCGCCGCCGCAAGGTCCGCCCGCAGAACCCGAACGCCGTCTCGCCCCAGCCCTTCATCGGCATGGGGCTGGTCGTCGTCGCGTTCTTCCCGTACGCCGCGAGCGGGCTGCTCGCCCCCTGGTGGGCCGTCGTGCTGCTCGTCGCCGTGTGGCTGGCCTTCCTGGTGCTGGCCTGTGCCTGGTGGACGCCGCACCCCGGCCGGCTGCCCTGGCTGGGCGGCACCGCGCTCGTGCTGTGGTTCGCGGTGATGAACGCCGGCGGCGCGTTCCTCGGCTGGACCGCCTGACCGCCTGACCGCCCGGCCCCGCGCCGCGGCCCGGCAGGACCGACGCGCCCCGACACATGCCGACACGCGTGGGCGGCTCGTCTGGACCTTCCTAAAGTCGATCGAGTTGATGTGTTTAGATGTGCACGCACCTCCGGGGGTGTCACGTCCGAACCGTTCCGTCGACCGGAGGAGTCCACGCACGATGGCGCAGACCCAGGCCGCTGCCGCGAGCACCAGTGCGACCACCCGTGCGACCGCCGTCGTGGATGCCGCCGACCCTGGCCCGGCCCCCTCCGGGCCGGGTCCGCGCGAGGTTCGCCGCCGGCAGCGCCTGCGGCGGCTCGCCCTCCACACGACCTCGCTGGCCGTGCTGGTGCTCGGCTGGTGGATGGTGACCCGCGCCGGGCTGGTGCGGCCCCTCTACCTGCCCTCGCCGGGTGCCGTGTGGGACGCGCTCGTCCGGGCGAACACCGACCACCCGATCAGCCCGGGCTCGGAGCGGGTGGTGCGCGGTGAGCAGAACTACTACCTCTGGGAGCACCTGCTCGCCAGCCTGCAGCGGATCGCCGTCGGCGTCGGGGGAGGCGTCCTGCTCGGCGTCCCGCTCGGCCTGCTGATGGGCACGACCTGGCTGGGGACGCTGCTGGAGCCGTACCTCAACTTCCTCCGCTCGCTGCCGCCGCTGGCCTACATCGGCCTGCTCATCGTGTGGTTCGGCATCGGCGACACCAGCAAGATCTGGCTGCTGTTCCTGGCGGCCTTCCCGCCGATCGCGATGTCGACGATCAGCGGGGTGCGCGGGGTCCGCGAGGACCAGGTCAACGCGGTCCGCTCGCTGGGCGCCTCCCGCCGGCAGGTGCTGTCCGCGGTGGTGCTCCCGGCGACGCTCCCGGAGGTGCTCACCGGCGTCCGGGTGGCGACCGGGTTCGCCTGGACCACGGTCGTCGCCGCCGAGATCGCCAACGGCATCCCCGGCATCGGCGGCCTGGCCTACCTCGCCGGCGAGCAGCTGCAGAGCGCGCTCGTCATCGCCTGCATCGTCGTGATCGGCCTCGCGGCGATCGCCCTCGACCTCGGCCTGAAGTCCCTCGAGAGAGTCCTTGTCCCGTGGCGGGGCAAGGCATGAGACGTCCGTCCGCGGACGCTGAAGGAGCAGATGTGAAGACTCGACCCAGGCGGAGCGCCACGGCGCTCACGACCGCGGCCCTGGCCGCCGCGCTGGCCCTGTCCCTGACCGGGTGCGTGGAGTCCGGGCGCAGCAGCAGCGCCGCCACCGCCTCCGAGCCGTCGGACTGCCCGTGGGAGGCCGACGACTCGGTGACCACCACCGCGCGGATCGCCTGGCAGGCGATCCCGAACGCGGACGTCGTGGTCAAGGACCTCGGCCTGCTCGAGGCGTGCATGCCGAACGCCGAGATCACCTGGGTGCAGGCCGCCTCCGGCGGGGACGTGGTGAAGTACTACGGCTCCGGCGACGTCGACCTCGGCCTGATGGGCTCCTCGCCGGCGACGATCGCCTCCTCCGAGCCCGTCGTGCGCGACGTCGACATCGCGGTCGTCTGGATCCACGACGTCATCGGCGACGCGGAGTCGCTGGTCGTGAAGGACCCCGCGGTCACCGGGCTCGAGGACCTCCGGGGCGGGAGGATCGGCGTGCCGTTCAGCAGCACCGCCCACTACTCGCTCCTCCAGGCGCTGACCGAGGCCGGCCTCGACCCCGCCACGGACGTCGAGGTGGTCAACCTCGACCCGGAGAAGATGCCGGGGGCCTGGCAGGGCGACCAGATCGACGCCGCCTGGGTCTGGGACCCGGTGCAGACCCAGCTGCTCGACGACGGCGGCACCCGCCTGCTCTCCAGTGCCGACACCGCGAAGGCGGGCCGCCCGACGTTCGACGTCGGCACCGCGGACCGCGGCTTCGTCGCGGAGAACCCCGCGTTCATGGAGCAGTGGGCCAAGGCGCAGGACCACGCGGTCGGGCTGGTCAAGGACGACCCGTCCACCGCGGCCGAGTCGGTCGCGGCCGTCCTGGGCATCGACCCGGCGGACGCCGAGAAGCAGTTCGCGGGCCTGTCCTACCTCACCGCGCAGGAGCAGGTCGACTACCTGTCCGCCTCGTTCCCCGACGACCTGCTCACCACCGCCGGCTTCCTGCTCGACCAGGGCGGCATCGAGGCGGTCGGCACCGCGGAGGAGTACGCCGAGCACGTCGACGCCGGCCCGGCGAAGAGCGCCCTCGGTGGTTGATCGGACCGACCGCCGGGTGGCCTTCCGGGACGTGCGGCACCACTTCACCGTGGGTGGTGCCGCCGTCCCGGCGCTCGGGCCGGTCGACCTGACCATCGACGCCGGCGAGCTGGTGACCATCGCCGGTCCCTCGGGCTGCGGCAAGACGACGCTCCTGCGGCTGCTGGCCGGCTTCATGCGCCCCACCGACGGCTCGATCACCGTGGGCGACGCCCCGGTGAGGGGACCGGCGGCGGAGCGGGGAGTGGTCTTCCAGCAGCCGACGCTGTTCCCATGGCTCTCGGTCCGGCGCAACGTCGAGCTCGGTCCGCGCCTGCGCGGCACCGGGTCCGCCGAGCGGCGCGCGGCCGCCGAGCGCTACCTGGAGCTGGTCGGGCTGCAGGACTTCGCCGAGCACCGTCCCTACGAGCTGTCCGGCGGCATGCAGCAGCGCTGCCAGATCGCCCGGGTGCTCGCCAACGAGCCCGACATCGTGCTGATGGACGAGCCGTTCGGCGCACTGGACGCGCTGACCCGCGAGCGGCTGCAGGAGGAGCTGCTCGAGATCTGGCGCTCGACCGGCCGGACCATCCTGTTCATCACCCACAGCGTGGACGAGGCGGTGTTCCTCGGTTCCAGGGTCCTGGTGATGAGCCCCCGGCCGGGCCGCATCGTCCTCGACGAGCGGGCGGTCTTCACCGACGGTGGTGGACGGGTGCCGGCCGAGGAGATCCGCGCGCTGCCGGAGTACGTCGCGCTGCGCGAGGAGGTCCGGGGCGCCATCGCGGCGTGACGCCCGAGCCGGCCGGCGGGCCCTGCCGCCGGTGCTCCGGTCAGCGCGGGCTGACGCGGAGCAGGCGGTCCTGGCCGTCGCCGTTGTCGGTGGTGAGCAGCAGGTCGCCGTCGGGGGCGCTCACGACCGAGCGGATCCGGCCGAACTCCCGGAGCGCGGCGGGGGTGCGGGAGCCCTTGAGCCGGCCGCGGGCGTCGAAGCGGAGGAAGAGCACCCGCTGGCCCTTCTGCACCCCGACCGCGAGCATCCCGGCGTATCCGCCCCAGCCCCCGCCGCCCCGGACCCACGCAGCGCCGGACGTGGCCAGCGTCGGGTCGCCGGAGCGCCACCGGGCCGCCTGCTGCTCGCCCGGCAGCGACTGGTCGGTCATCGGCACGTCCTCGTTGTAGCCGGGGACCGGGTGGTAGCCGTAGTCACCGCCCCGCTTGAGCAGGTTGACCTCGTCGTCGCGGTAGGTGCCCTGCTCGACCGACCAGATGCTGCCGTCGGCGCGCTGCGCCAGGCCCTGGACGTTGCGGTGGCCGTAGGTGAAGACGTAGCGCTTGTTGCGGTTGCCGGCCTTCGCGAACGGGTTGCCCGGCCACGGCTTGCCGGTCCTCCGGTCCAGGCGCAGGACCTTGCCGCCGAGCGACCGCAGGTCGCGCGGGTTGGTGCCGACGGCGGCGTCCCCGGTGCCGACGAGGAGCGCGCCGTTGCGGGCGACGAGCAGCTTGCAGCCCCCGTGCCGTCCGCTGCTGACCGGGAAGCCGCCGACGAGCTTGCGGACGGGCTTGGCCGCCCCGCCCTTGAGCTTCCAGGCCATCACCCGGACGTCGTGCCCACCGCCGCCGGTGAAGCCGCCCTGGCAGGTGTAGAAGCGCTTGTTGTCGGCGAAGTCCGGGTCGACCTCGAGCGACATCAGCCCGGTCTCGCCCGAGACCCACACCGACCCGCTGGGGAAGTCGACCGGCCGGGCGGTGCCGCCGTCGACCACCAGCAGCCGGGCGCTGTCGCGCTCGGTCACCAACAGCCGCCCGCCGGTGATCGGCTTGACGTCCCAGGGATGGTCGAGCCCCGACGCGAGGGTGCGCACCCGGAGCGCGGGCAGGGCCTTCGCGGCCCGGTCCGGCCCGCTCGCCGCGGTCCGCGGGGGGCCGTCGAGGGGCGCCGCCCCGGCCGAGGCCGGGGCGAGCCCGACGACGAGGGTGGTGAGCAGTCCGGCCGAGAGCGCGCGCATGCGGTGACGGTGCCCGTCCCGCGGCCCGACAACCCTCAGAACGTGTGCTCGGGCCCGGGGAACGTGCCGGCCCGGACGTCCGCGGCGTACTCCTGGGCGGCGGCGAGCAGGACGCCGTGCAGGTCGGCGTACTGCTTGACGAAGCGCGGCATCCGCGCGGTCCGGAGCCCGAAGGCGTCCTGCCAGACCAGCACCTGGCCGTCGCACGACGCGCCGGCGCCGATCCCGATGGTGGGGATGGCGAGCGCGGCGGTCACCTCGGCGGCGACGTCGCCGGGGACCATCTCCATCACGACGGCGAAGGCGCCGGCGTCCTCCATCGCGCGCGCCTCCTCGAGCACCCGCTTCGCGGCCTCGCCGCGGCCCTGGACTCGGTAGCCGCCGAGGGTGTGCTCGCTCTGCGGGGTGAAGCCGATGTGGGCCATCACCGGGATGCCGCCCTCGACGAGCTTGCGCACCTGCGGGGCCATCTCGACGCCGCCCTCGAGCTTGACGGCGTGCGCGCCGGCCTCCTTCATGAAGCGCACCGCGGTGAGGTACGCCTGCTCCGGCGAGGCCTGGTAGGAGCCGAACGGCAGGTCGGCGACGACCAGCGCGCGGCGGGCCGAGCGGGTCACGGCGCGCGCGAGCGGGAGGAGCTCGTCGACGGTCACCGGGAGCGAGGTCTCGTTGCCGAAGACGTTGTTCGAGGCGCTGTCGCCGACCAGGAGTACGTCGATGCCGGCCTCGTCGAAGGTCTGCGCGGCGTACTGCTCGTAGGCGGTGAGCATCGTGAACCGCTCGCCGCGATCCTTCAGCTCGCGCAGGTGGTGGGTGCGGACGCGCTTGACCGGTGCGCTCGCGGCCGGCTTCGCCGGACCGGTGCCGTACGGCGCGGTCTCCTCGCTCATGACGGGCTCCTCGGGTGTCATCTCGCGGCCTCCTGATGAGGTCCACGGACCGCTCCCCAGGCTAGTGCCGGGCCGCCGCCCGAGCGCCTGTGCCGCTCGTCACGCGGGGGCGCCGGTGGCGGCGTCCACGGCCGCCTCGAGGTCGGCGACGACGAGCCGGCGCATCCCCAGCATCGCCTGGACGGCGGCGCCGGCCCGGACCGGGTCGGGGTCGGAGACCAGCTCGTAGAGACGGGTCGGCACGACCTGCCAGGACAGCCCGAAGCGGTCCTTGAGCCACCCGCACATCGACTCCTCGCCGCCGTCGGCGAGCAGGACGTCCCAGTACCGGTCGACCTCCGCCTGGTCGCGGCAGGCGATCTCGAAGGACACCGCCTCGGTGAACCGGAACTGCGGGCCGCCGTTGATGCCGCGGAAGGTGATCCCGTCGAGGACGAAGTCGCCGGCCATCACGGTGCCGGGCTCGCCGGGCCCGGCGTCGCTGTAGCGGCTGAGGTGGCCGAGCGAGGAGTTCGGGAAGACCGACACGTAGAACGCCGCGGCCTCCTCGAGCTGGTCGTCGAACCACAGGCAGGGACTGATGCTGGTGGGGTGGGCGGTGACGGACATGGTCGCTCCTCGGGTGGGTGTCGCACGGCTGCCTGCTCCGACCGCCGCCGCCGCGCGGACTCATCGCTCGTGCATGCCGGGGAGCGGACCTGGGAAACTGCCCGGCGTGGACTTCTACTCGGCCTACGCCCACGGGTTCGCGCGCGTCGCGGCCTGCACCCTCCCGGTCGCGCTGGGGGACCCGGCGGCCAACGCCCGCGCCGTCCTCGAGCAGGCCCGCGCCTGCGCCGAGGAGGGGGTGGCGGTCGCCGTGTTCCCCGAGCTGTGCCTGAGCGGCTACTCCGCCGAGGACCTCTTCCTCCAGGACGTGCTGCTCGACGCCGTCGAGGACGCGCTCGCCGAGATCGTGGCCGCCTCCGAGGACCTGCTCCCCGTCATCGTCGTCGGCGCCCCGCTGGCCCACGGCAACCGGGTGCTCAACGCCGCGGTCGTGGTCCACCGCGGCCGGGTGCTCGGCGTGGCGCCGAAGTCCTACCTGCCGAACTACCGCGAGTTCTACGAGCGTCGCTGGTTCGCGCCCGGCGACGACCTCGGCGGCACGACCGTCGTCGCCGGTCAGGAGGTGCCGCTGGGCGCCGACCTTCTCTTCGCCGCGACCGACGTGCGCGGGCTGGTCCTGCACGTCGAGGTCTGCGAGGACATGTGGGTGCCGATCCCGCCGAGCGCCGAGGCGGCGCTGGCCGGTGCCACGGTCCTGGCGAACCTCTCCGGCAGCCCGATCACCGTCGGCCGCGCCGAGGACCGCAAGCTCCTGGCCCGCTCGGCGTCGTCGCGGTGCCTGGCGACCTACGTGTACGCCGCGGCCGGCCAGGGCGAGTCGACCACCGACCTGTCGTGGGACGGGCAGACGATGGTCTACGAGCACGGCGAGCTGCTGGGGGAGACCGACCGGTTCCCCGACGGCCCGCGCCGCACGGTGGTCGACACCGACCTCGACCGCAGCCGGCTCGAGCGGCTCCGCACCGGCACCTTCGACGACAACCGCCGCTCGCACGCGACGTACGCCGACTTCCGCACGGTCGAGTTCGAGCTCGACCCGCCGACCGACGACATCGGGCTGCTGCGCAAGGTCGACCGCTACCCGTTCGTCCCCGACGACGCCGAGCGGCTCGCGCAGGACTGCTACGAGGCCTACAACATCCAGGTCTCGGGCCTGGAGCGCCGGCTGGACTCCATCGGCCAGCCCAAGGTGGTCATCGGCGTCTCCGGCGGGCTGGACTCCACCCACGCGCTCATCGTCGCGGCCCGGGCGATGGACCGGCTCGGCCGGCCCCGCAGCGACATCCACGCCTTCACGCTGCCGGGCTTCGCAACCGGCGACACCACGAAGTCCTACGCCACCCGGCTCTCCCGGTCGCTCGGCGTGACCTTCGAGGAGATCGACATCACCGCCGCGGCGGGCCAGATGCTCGCGGACCTCGGCCACCCCTACGCCCAGGGGGACGAGGTCTTCGACATCACCTTCGAGAACGTCCAGGCCGGCCTGCGCACCGACTACCTCTTCCGCCTCGCCAACCACCGCGGCGGGATCGTGCTGGGCACCGGGGACCTCTCCGAGCTCGCGCTGGGGTGGTGCACCTACGGCGTCGGCGACCAGATGTCGCACTACACGGTGAACTCGGGCGTGCCGAAGACGCTGGTGCAGCACCTGATCCGCTGGGTCATCAGCAGCGGCCAGTTCGAGGAGGACACCAACGAGGTGCTGCAGGAGATCCTCGAGCAGGAGATCACCCCCGAGCTGATCCCCACCCGCGAGGACAAGCTCCCGCAGCGCACCGAGGACAGCGTCGGCCCATACGCCCTGCAGGACTTCACGCTCTTCCACGTCCTGCGCTACGGCATGCCGCCGTCGAAGATCGCGTTCATGGCCTGGCACGCCTGGCACGACAAGGAGGCGGGGGACTGGCCTCCGAACTTCCCCGAGCACCGGCGCGCCGAGTACGACCTCCCCGAGGTCCGCCGCTGGCTCGTGCTGTTCGTGCAGCGGTTCTTCGCCAGCCAGTTCAAGCGGTCGGCGCTGCCCAACGGGCCGAAGGTCTCCGCGGGCGGCACGATGTCGCCCCGCGGTGACTGGCGGATGCCCTCCGACGCCTCCGCAGCCGCGTGGCTCGCGGAGATCGAGGCGCACGTCCCCGAGGGCTAGGGCCGCCCGGGTCCAGGCGCAGGGAGTCGCTGTGCGCGCACCTCCGGCGAGGACGCTGAGGCTCGACCCGGACGCCGCCATGACGTGACCCGCTGACCCCGCAGGGCGGCCCCCGCGCCCTCGCCGACCGGCGTCCGCGTGGCCCGGACCACACGCGGGCGGGGAGTCTCAGGGGACTTGCGGAGGGCTTGAGGAAACGTCGCGGAGAAGGCGGGGAGTGCCTTGATCCGGGCTCGGCAGAGTTCTGGTCATCAAGGAACACCCCGCCGGAGAGACCGGCGGCCACCTCGTCGAAAAGGACTCCCCGATGCGCGCCACCGGTACCCGCAAGGCCACCTCCGCCACGACCCGCAAGGCGAAGCGGACCACCGCCGCGAAGCTGGCCGCCTCGGTCCTGCTGGTCGCCGGTGCCGCCTCCGTCGCCGGCCTGGGCACCTTCGGTTCCTTCACCTCCAGCACCTCGGCCTCCGAGCAGGTCGCCTCGGGCACCATCAAGCTCGGCCTCAACCAGGGCGTGCAGGGCACGACGCTCGCCGCGACCGGCCTGGTCCCCGGCGACACCGTGCAGCGCGACGTCACCCTCACCCGCGGCGCCACGGACGAGAAGTTCGGCTCGCTCCGCCTCACCTCGACCGCCTCCGCCGCCAACGCCCTCTCCACCGACACCACCAACGGCCTGCGGATCGCCGTCGACCAGTGCTCGGTCGCCTGGACCAAGGGCGCCACCGCCGGCGCCACCGACAAGACCCCGCTGACCTGCGGCGGCACCGTCACCCCGGTCCTCACCGAGCGGGCGCTCGTGCAGTCGAACGTCGACCTCCCCAACGCCCTGGCCGCGCTCAACACCGACGCCTCCCGCACCTCGAACCTGCGCGTCACGCTGACCCTGCCCTCCGCCGCCGGCAACGAGTTCCAGGGCCTCTCGAACACCGCCAACCTCGTCTTCGACGTCACCCAGCGCGCCGCCGAGAGCCGCTGACCCCAGCCCCGCTCGACACGGACGAGCGGTTCCCGACCACGAGCGGTCGCCGGTCCCCGGCGGCCGCTCGTGGCGTTGCTGCGCGTCGCGGGGGAGCGTGCAACCAGATGCGGTCCCCGGGCGTATCCCCCTCGCACGCGGGCGGAGGGCCCGCGGCGGGACAGGAAGCAGGGAACAGATGGAGCTCCGTACGGCGGCGGCGGTCGCCGCAGTGACCGTGGCCCTCTCGGGGGTCGCGGCAGGCACGTCCGCCGCGGCTCCGGGAACGGCCACCGGCAGCAGCGCCCCGGCCAGCAGCACGGGCAGCGGCGCGGGCAGCGGCGCGGGCAGCACCGGGCCGGCGATGACGCGGCTGGTCTACGAGGTCGCCGGGTGCGAGGGGTGCTCGGTCCAGCTGACCAGCGCCCGGCAGCAGGCGGACCGGGAGGAGCCGGTCGTGTGGACCTCGAAGGTCAAGCAGGTCGAGGACGGCGAGGTGCGGTTCACCGTCGCCACGCGGCGTACCTGGGGCATGACCACGACGCTCGAGGCGCCGTGGGAGGGACAGACCGGCTACGTCACGAACGTCGTCCAGCGCTACCGCGGACTCACCGTCGGCGACCGGGTCGGGTTCGGCGAGGCGCGCCGCCACGGCTCGGCGTCCTCCTGCTGGGCCGGCACCCGCCAGGACGAGGTGCGCACCGAGGTGGTCGTGCGCAGGGTCCGCGTCGCGGGGGTGCGCGGCCGGGTCCCCGGGACGATCGCGTTCACCCGCACCACCCAGGACTGGCAGGGCGGGATGCGCCGGGCACCCGGGGGCGTCCTGGGCACCCAGGACGTCGAGGTCTGCCGCTGACGGGGGCCGGGCGGCGTCGCCCGTCGGGCGGCGCCGTCCACGGCCGGGTCCGGCGGCGGGGTCGGGCCCGTCCGGCCCTAGGCTGGCGCCATGGGCAAGCAGGAAGACTTCGTTCTCCGCGCTCTCGAGGAGCGCGACGTCCGGTTCGTCCGGCTCTGGTTCACCGACGTGCTCGGCTTCCTGAAGTCCGTCGCGGTGGCCCCGGCCGAGCTCGAGGGGGCCTTCGCCGAGGGCATCGGCTTCGACGGCTCGGCGATCGAGGGCTTCGCGCGGGTCTACGAGGCCGACATGCTGGCCAAGCCGGACCCCTCGACGTTCCAGATCCTGCCGTGGCGGGGTGAGGGACCTTCGACGGCGCGGATGTTCTGCGACATCGAGATGCCCGACGGCTCGCCGTCCTACGCCGACCCCCGCTACGTCCTCAAGCGGACGCTCGGCAAGGCCGCCGACCGGGGCTTCACCTTCTACACCCACCCCGAGATCGAGTTCTACCTGTTCAAGAACGCCCCGGAGGCGGGGGAGGAGCCGGTGCCGGTCGACCGCAGCGGCTACTTCGACCACACCGCGCAGTCCAAGGGCGCCGACTTCCGCCGCGAGGCGATCACGATGCTGGAGTCGATGGGCATCTCGGTGGAGTTCAGCCACCACGAGGGCGGCCCGGGCCAGCAGGAGATCGACCTGCGGTACGCCGACGCGCTGACCACCGCCGACAACATCATGACCTTCCGCACGGTCATCCGCGAGGTCGCGCTGGGCCAGGACATCTGGGCGTCGTTCATGCCCAAGCCGTTCACCACCCACCCCGGGTCGGGCATGCACACCCACGTCTCGCTCTTCGAGGGCGACCAGAACGCCTTCTACGAGCCGGGTGCGCAGTACCAGCTCTCCCGCACCGGCCGGCAGTTCATCGCCGGCATCCTGCGGCACGCGCCGGAGATCAGCGTCGTCACCAACCAGTGGGTCAACAGCTACAAGCGGATGATGTTCGGCGGCGAGGCGCCGTCCTACATCTGCTGGGGCCACAACAACCGCTCCGCGATGGTGCGGGTGCCGATGTACAAGCCGAACAAGGGCCCGTCGACGCGGGTCGAGCTGCGCACGATCGACGCCGCGTGCAACCCCTACCTCGCCTTCGCCGCGGTGCTCGCCGCCGGCATGAAGGGCATCGAGGAGGACTACGAGCTGCCGCGCGAGGCCGAGGACGACGTGTGGTCGCTGACCGAGCGCGAGCGCGGGGCGCTGGGCATCGAGCCGCTGCCGAAGAACCTCAACGAGGCGATCACCATCGCCGAGCGCTCCGAGCTGCTGGCCGAGACCCTCGGCGAGCAGGTCTTCGACTTCTTCCTGCGCAACAAGCGGGCGGAGTGGGACGAGTACCGCGGCCAGGTCTCCGCCTTCGAGCGGGACCGGATGCTCCCGGTCATCTGAGCGCCGTGCCCGCCACCGACCGCCCGACGGTCGTCTACAGCCAGGACCGCGCGCGCCGCCTGCGGATCGCGCTCCTCGTCGCCCTCGGCGTCGGGGTGGCCGTCGCCGCCCTGGCGGCGTGGGTGCTCGTGGACGTGCTCCCCGAGGACGGCGGGGCGGCGACGTACGCCGTGTCGCTCTCGGTGGCGGCGGTCGCCGTGCTCGGCCTGACCGCCCTGGCGCTGCGGTCCCTGCCGGCCCGCGGCGCGGCCGCGCGGCGGGCCTGCGTGGCGGTCGGCGTCGCGCTGCTCCCGTGCTCGGTGCTCGTCGGCCAGCTGGGGTTCGTGACGATCGTCGTCGGCCTGAGCCTGCTCTTCCTCGCGCTGATCGCCGACGACCCGGACCTGGCGGCGAAGCGGTGACGGGCCCCCGGGTGCTCGTGGTCGAGCACGACCGCGACTGCCCGCCCGCCCTCGTGGGCGACTGGCTGGTCGAGGCGGGCTGCACGCTCGAGGTGCTCCGCCCCCACGCCGGCGACGTGCTGCCGGACGCCGTCGCCGCCGACGCCCTGCTCGTCCTGGGTGGGCCGATGGGCGCCCGCGACGACGCCGAGCACGCCTGGCTCGCTCCGACCCGCGAGCTGGTCCGGGCGGCGGTCCGTGACGGCGTGCCCACGCTCGGCATCTGCCTGGGCCACCAGCTGCTCGCCGTGGCGCTGGGCGGCGAGATCGCGGTCAACCGCCACGGGCAGCAGCTCGGGCTGCTGGAGGTCGGCTGGACCGCCGAGGCGGCCGACGACCCCCTCCTCGGCGAGCTGGTCGCGGGTGCGCGCCGCGGCGTGCACTGGAACAACGACGTCGTCACCGCCCTCCCGGCGGGGGCGGTCTCCCTGGCGCACGCCCCCGACGGCACCGTGCAGGCGGCGCGCCACGCGGCCGCCGCCTGGGGCGTCCAGCTGCACCCGGAGGTGACGGCCGAGGTGCTCGGCCCGTGGGCCGAGGACGACCGCGGGTCGCACGAGGCGCGCGGGATCGACCAGGCCCGCCTGCTCGAGGACGTCGACCGGGCCCGCCCCGAGCTCGACGCCGCCTGGCGGCCGCTGGCCCGCCGCTTCGCCGAGCTCGCCGAGCGGTCCGCGGGCGGCTCCCGGTGAACCGGGCGGCGACCTCGAAGGGCGCGCTGCTGCGGCTGGGCTTCCTCGACGGCGAGGACGCCATGGCGCACCTGCGCGACCTGGGGCCCGCCGCCGAGGAGCTGCTCCACCTGCTGGCCCGCACGGCCGACCCCGACCTCGCCCTGGCGACGCTCGTCCGGCTCGCCGGGGCGCTCGAGGACCCGGCCCCGATGCTCCGCGCGCTCACCGAGGACGAGGGCACCGCGATGCGGCTGCTCTCGGTGCTCGGCGCCTCGGCGGCGCTCGGCGACCACCTCGTCCGGCACCCGGGCCACTGGCAGGAGCTGACCGACCCGACGCTCGGCTCGACCCGCCCGGCGGCGTACGCCCTGCGTGCCTCGCTGCTGCGCAGCGTCGGCGCCGACCCCGACGACGCCGCACCGGCCGCGACGCTGCCCGACGTGGAGGCCCGCGACGCGCTGCGCGTGGAGTACCGCCGGCTGCTGCTCCGGCTGGCCGCCCGCGACCTGGCCCACGACCTGGGCGTCGACGACGCGGCGGCCGAGCTGAGCGACCTCGCCGCCGGCACGCTCGAGGCCGCGCTCGCCGTCGCCCGCCAACGCGTGGGCGAGCAGGGTGCGCTGGCGCGGCTGGCGGTGGTCGCGATGGGCAAGTGCGGTGGCCACGAGCTCAACTACGTCTCCGACGTCGACGTGGTCTTCGTCCACGAGCCGGCCGAGGGCGCCGACGACCACGCCGCGCTCCGCGCCGCCACCCAGCTGGCCAGCAACCTGATGCAGGTCTGCTCCGACCAGACCGGCGAGGGCACGATCTGGCCCGTCGACGCCGCGCTGCGACCGGAGGGCAAGGCCGGGCCGCTCACCCGGACCCTCGCCAGCCACCGCGGCTACTACGAGCGGTGGGCGAAGACCTGGGAGTTCCAGGCGCTGCTCAAGGCGCGCCCCGTCGCCGGGGACCGCGAGCTCGGCGCGGCGTACGTCGAGATGGTCGCCCCGCTGGTGTGGAGCGCCGCCGAGCGCGAGGGCTTCGTGGCCGACACCCGCGCCATGCGGCGGCGCGTCGTCGAGCACATCCCGGCCCGCGAGGCCGACCGCCAGCTCAAGCTGGGGTCCGGCGGGCTGCGTGACGTCGAGTTCGCCGTGCAGCTGCTGCAGCTGGTCCACGGGCGCGGTGACGAGGGGATCCGGGCCACCGCCACGCTCAGCGCCCTCGCCGAGCTGACCCGGGGCGGGTACGTCGGGCGCGAGGACGGCGAGGCGCTGCACGAGGCCTACGCGTTCCTCCGCACCCTCGAGCACCGGATCCAGCTCTTCCAGCTGCGCCGGACCCATGTGGTGCCCGAGGAGGAGGAGGCGATGCGGCGGCTGGGCCGCAGCATCGGCTACCTGCGCGACTCCGCGGCCGCGCTGGACAAGGAGTGGCAGCACCACCGGCGCGAGGTGCGCCGGCTGCACGAGAAGATCTTCTACCGGCCGCTGCTCGAGGCCGTGGCGGCCATCCCCGGCCCCGGCGTCCGGCTCTCGACCGCGGCGGCGGGCGAGCGGCTCGCCGCCCTGGGCTACCTGGACCCCAAGGCCGCGCTGCGCCACCTCGAGGCGCTGACGACCGGCGTCTCGCGCAGCGCGAACATCCAGCGCGCCCTGCTGCCCGTCATGCTGCAGTGGTTCGCCGAGGGCCCCGACCCCGACGGCGGGCTGTTCGGCTTCCGCCGGATCAGCGAGGCGCTGGGCGACAGCCCCTGGTACCTCAAGACCCTGCGTGACGAGGGCCAGGTCGCCGAGCGGCTGGCCCAGGTGCTGTCCCGGTCGCGGTACGCCACCAGCCTGCTCGAGCGCGAGCCGCAGGGCGTCCGGATGCTGGGGGAGGACCTCACGCCGCTCGCCGGCGAGGCGCTCGTCGACGAGATGCGTGCCTCGGCCCGCCGGCAGCAGGACCCCGAGAAGGCCGTGCGCGCGGTCCGCGCGATCCGCCGGCGCGAGCTGTTCCGGATCGCCGCCGGCGACCTCGTCGGCCTCACCGAGGTCGACGCCGTCGGCGCCGGCCTGAGCAGGCTGACCGACGCCACGCTCGAGGTGACCCTCGACGTGGTCGGCCGGTCGGTCTGCGCGCAGCGCGGGCTCGAGGAGCCGCCCACCCGGATGGCGATCGTGGCGATGGGCCGGTACGGCGGGTTCGAGCTGTCCTACGGCTCCGACGCCGACGTGCTGTTCGTGCACGAGCCGGCGCCGGACGCGGACCCGCAGCGGGCGTCGTCGTACGCCCAGGCGGTGGCGAACGAGCTGCGCCGCCTGCTGGGCCTGCCCGGCGGCGACCCGCCGCTCGCGGTCGACGCCGACCTGCGGCCCGAGGGCAAGCAAGGGCCGCTGGTCCGCACGCTCGACTCCTACGCGGCGTACTACGCGAAGTGGTCGAAGGTCTGGGAGGCGCAGGCGCTGCTGCGCGCCGACGCGGCCGTCGGCGACCCCGACGTGCGACGACGCTTCGAGGAGGTGGTCGACCCGCTGCGCTTCCCGGCGGACGGCATCTCGGAGGACGACGTGCTCGAGGTGCGCCGGATCAAGGCGCGCGTGGACCGCGAGCGGCTGCCGCGGGGTGCCGACCCGCAGATGCACCTCAAGCTCGGCCGGGGCGGCCTGGCCGACGTGGAGTGGACCGTGCAGCTGCTGCAGATGCGGCACGCCGGCCGGGTCGAGGGGCTGCGGACCACCCGCACCATGGCCGCGCTGGACGCCGCCCGCGACGCCGGCCTGGTCGAGGCCGAGGACGCCGACGTCCTGCAGCAGACCTGGCGGCACGTGAGCCGGGTCCGCAACGCGGTGACGCTGGTCCGTGGGAAGCCGTCGGACGAGATGCCGCGCGACGCGCGGGAGCGCGCGGCCGTCGCGAGCATCCTGGGCTACCCCGCCGGCGAGACCGACGCGATGGTCAACGACCACCTGCGGCGCACCCGGCAGGCGAGCGCGGTCGTGGAGCGGGTGTTCTGGGGGTAAGGGTGGGCCATGACCGACGCCACCGCCGACCCCACCGCCACCGCCGACGCCACCGCCGACAAGGCGCGTGAGCTGCTCCGCCTCCACCGCGAGCCCGAGCTGCTCACCGTCGTCAACGTCTGGGACGCCATCAGCGCCAGGGTCGTCGCCGACGTCCCCGGCACGCGGGCACTGGCGACCGCGAGCCACTCGATCGCCGCCACCCTGGGCTACGAGGACGGGGAGAACATCCCGGTCCAGGAGATGCTCGACATGGTGGGCCGCATCGTCCGGGCCACGGACCTGCCGGTGACCGCCGACCTCGAGGGCGGGTACGGCGACGCGGCCGGCACGGTCCGGCGGGCGATCGACGTCGGCGTCGTCGGCGCGAACCTCGAGGACCAGCTCAAGCCGCTGCCCGAGGCCGTCCGCCAGGTGGAGCAGGTGATGGCGGTGGCCGAGCAGGCCGGGGTCGAGTTCGTCCTCAACGCACGCACCGACGTGTTCCTCCGGGCGGGGGACCGCGACCGGGGCGAGGTGCTGGCCGAGGCCACCGAGCGCGGACGCGCGTTCCTCGACGCCGGCGCCCCCGTGGTGTTCGTGCCGGGCTTCCTCTCCGAGGAGGAGGTGGCCCACCTCTGCGACGCGTTCGGACCGCAGCGGCTGACCGTCATCGGCCTGCCCGGGCACCCGCCGCTCGCGCGGCTGCAGGAGCTCGGCGTGGCCCGGATCAGCTTCGGCCCGGTCTCGCAGAACGTCGCCCTCACCGCGCTGCAGAAGATGGTCGAGGACGTCCACCGCGGCGGCACCGCGCCGGAGGACACCCGCCGGCTGAACTGACCGGGCGGGGCGGTGGGACGGCGGCTCGCCCGGGCTCGCCTGCTCGACCAGCGACCGGCACCGTCGACGCGCGCCCGCCAACCTTCGGGGGCGTGGGATGATCGCGGGCGTGGAGGGCCGGATGGATCCCGTCGTGCTGTGGGCACGCGCGCTCCTGGTGACCCTCCTGGCCGTCTTCCTCGGCGCGGCCGGGCACGTCACGGCCGACGGGCTGCTGCCCGGCCCGGGAGTGCTCGCGCTGGTCGTGGTGGTCGGCTCGGTCGTCTCGGCGGCGCTGCTCTCGCGGCCTGCCTCGACACTGCGGGTGGTCGGCCTGCTCGTCGCCGGCCAGGCCGCGGTCCACGGGGTCCTCACGGCCACCGGCGGCCACGTCGGTGACGCCCCCGCGTCGCCCGGCCGGGCCGCCGCGGAGCCGGCGGGCGCCGTCCTGCCGCTCGTCGACGGCCGGCGGATGGGCTCCCTCCAGGAGGCCTACGAGTCCGGGAGCCACGCGGTCGCACCCGCGCTGCCGGTCGGCCACCTGCTGGACGACCTGTCGGCGCACGCGCCGATGATGGCCGTCCACCTCGTCGCCGCGGTCCTCGTCGGGCTCTGGCTCGCCGCGGGGGAGCGCGCCCTGTGGACGCTCGTCGCGCTCGCCTCGGCCGTGGTGCTCCGGCCGCTCCTCCTCGCGCTGGCGCTGGTCCTGGCCGCGCCCGTCGTGGTCACCACTCCCGCCCACGCGCCGGCCACCCGACCCGCCCGCCGGCCGACCGACCTCCTCGCGCGCTGCGTCGTACGACGCGGGCCGCCTCTCCTCGCGGCCTGACCCAGCCCGTCCCAGCGGACCACCTCTGCGGTGGTCCGTCGTCCCGTGCGTGCCCGTCGCCCGACGGCGGCCGCGGCACGCCGTCTCGAGGAGAGACCCATGACCGACCTCCGCGCGCCCGAGCGCGCTCCGACCCCACCCACCCCGCCGCGGCCACCGGGCAGGACCCGCCCGAAGGGATCCGGCAGCGGCCTCTTCCGGGCCGTGTGGCGCTGGCACTTCTTCGCCTCGTTCGTCGTGGTGCCCGTGCTGCTCGTGCTGGCCACGACCGGCCTGATCTACCTGTTCCGGTTCGAGCTCGAGCCGATGCTCCACCCCGACCTGATGAAGGCCGAGCCCTCGGCGACCCAGCCCGCCGCCCAGCCGTACTCCGCCCAGCTCGCCGCGGTGCGCTCCGCCTACCCCGACGCCACCGTGGTCTCCCTGGCCGAGCCACGGGAGGAGGGCCGCAGCACCGTCTTCTCCGTGACGATGCCCGACGGCGAGGGCCGCGACGTCTTCGTCGACCCCTTCGCAGTGGAGGTGCTCGGGTCGATGGACCCCGACACCACGCTGTCGGGCACCGCGGTCCGGCTGCACGCCGACCTGATGGCGGGGCGTGTCGGCGACGCGGTGATGGAGCTCGGCGCGTGCTGGGCGATCGTCATGGCCGTCACCGGCTACTACCTCTTCCTCCGCGGGCGCCGCGCCCGGAAGCGGCTGGCGAGGTCGGGGCGCAAGGGCGCGAAGCTGCGGGGCAGGCACGGCGTCGTCGGCGCGGTCGTGGGGCTGGGCCTGCTGTTCCTCCTCGTGTCCGGGCTGCCGTGGACCGGGTTCTGGGGCGCCCAGGTGCAGTCGCTGGCCACCAGCCAGGGCTCGTCGCTGTGGAGCACCGACCACGGCGCCGCCTCGAGCCCGCTGTCCACGCTCGACGAGTCGCTCCCGCACAGCCACGCCCAGGACATCCCGTGGGCCCAGCAGAAGGGCGACGTGCCGACCTCCGAGGTGCCCGAGGACACCGGGGGCGCCCGGGGCGGCGAGCACGGCGAGGGCGAGGTCAACGTCGCGAACGTCGACACCGCCGTCGCCGTGGCGGAGCGCGAGGGCCTCCGGCGGCCCTTCACCGTCGCGCTGCCGGCGACCGACGACGGCGTCTTCTCCGTCATCGGGTACGCCTTCGACGCGCCCTCCGACGAGCGGACGGTGCACGTGGACCGGTACGGCGGCCAGGTCGTCTCGACCTACGGGTTCGACGACTACCCGGCGCTCGCGAAGGTGGTCGCCCAGGGCATCGGTCTCCACGAGGGGCGCAGCCTCGGCCTCTGGTCGTTCTGGGGGGCGGCGCTGATGTGCCTCGGCGTGATCTTCTCCTGCGTCACCGGGCCGCTGATGTGGTGGCGTCGCCGGCCGAAGCGGCACGGCTCCGTGGCGGCACCGCGCGGCCGGATGCCGCTGCGGTCCTCACCCGTCCTGGTCGTCGGGATCGTCGCCCTCGGGGTGCTGCTGCCGTTCTTCGGCATCTCGCTGCTGGCAGTGCTCCTGCTCGACCAGCTGGTGCTGCGGCGCGTGCCGGCGCTGGCGGGCTGGTTCGACAGCGTCTGAGTGCCGCCGTACCGGTGGCTCGCCCGGGGCCCCTCCCGCTCGTGCGGGGGAGGCCCCGGGCGCTGTCCGAGGGGTTTGCGGGCGGCTTGAGGAAACCTGCGGTATTCACCGGCTCGAGCCTTGATCTGCGAGCGGCAGAGTTCTGGTCATCAGGTTCCCGGCAGCACCACCCGCCGGACCACCTGAGGACCACCACCGGACGGAGCCCCCGCCCAGCGGGCCGGCGAGCTCCGCTGACCGACTCCCGTGCGGCTGACGGCGATCCCGCCGGCCGCACGGGGCCCCACCCCGCCAGCCACCCACCCCGACCACCCGAGGAGACCCGCTCGTGAGCACCGTCGCAGCGCAGGCCGTCGTCGTGGGCCGCCACCGCGCCGAGCAGCCGCAGCGCCCCGCGCTGCGCCAGGGCGCCCTCGCCGGCCGTGTCGCCGACGCCCCGGGCCAGGACGCCCGGCCGGGCGGCGAGCAGGGTGCTGCCGGGGGCGAGCGTCCCGGTCGTGGCTGGGGCCGCCGGGTGGTCAGCCTGGTGACGAGCCTGGTGCTGCTCGTGTGCGCCGTGGCGTTCTGCTTCCTCGCGGTCGGCCCGCACCTGCTGGGCTACCGCACCTCGACCATGCTGACCGGCAGCATGGAGCCGGGCATCATGCCCGGCGACGTCGTGGTCACCACGCCGCAGCCGGCGGCCGACGTCGCGGTCGGCGACGTCATCACCTACCAGATCCCGGTCGAGGACCACCGCGTCGAGACGCACCGCGTCGTCGAGGTCATCCACGGCGAGGACGGCTCGGTCGCGGTCCGCACCAAGGGCGACAACAACGAGAACGCCGACCCGTGGGTCGCCACCCTCGAGGGCGACATCGTCTACGAGATGCAGGCGGTCGTGCCGAAGCTGGGCTCCGCGATCCGCGCCCTCCGGTCGCCGGCCGTGCAGGACGGCGTCCGCTGGGTCGCCCTGGCCGGTGCGCTGCTCCTCGGCTTCTCCCTCATCTGGTCACCCGCCGAGGACGGGGACCAGGACGAGGACACCGCGGGGGACGAGGCGTGATCGCCATGCTGAGCCCCGACGGCGTGCTCGACCGCGACGCCCTCGTCCGCCTCGGCGAGGACGTGCAGGACCACGGCTTCGCGCTGTCGTTCGCGCAGCGCTACCGGGCGATGCTGTCGGGCCGCGTCGAGCGGCTCGTCGCCGCACTCGCCCAGGGCGACCTGGTCGACGCGATGGACGCCGTGCTGAGCCTCAAGGTCTCCTCGATCACCATGGGGACCCGGGAGCTCGCCGGCCTCGCGATCTCGGTCGAGCAGGAGGTGCGCCGACGGGACGTGGCCGCAGCCTGCTCCCGGGCCGCGCACCTGCGGTCGGCGGCCACCCGTGCGGAGTCGGCCCTCGACGACTACCTCGCGTCGTACCGACCGCGCTGAGGCTAGAGCGACTCCATCCGGTAGCCGACGCCCCGGACGGTCCGCACGAACTTGGGGCCCTCGCGCTTCTCGCCGAGCTTGCGCCGCAGGTTGCCGACGTGGACCTCGACCAGGTGGGTGTCGGTCGCCCAGTCGGTGCCCCACACCGAGCGCAGCAGCGCCTCGCGGGTCCAGACCCGGGCGGGGGTGCGCATCAGCTCGGTGAGCAGGTCGAACTCGGTGCGGGTGAGCGCGAGCTCCTCCTCGTCGCGGAACGCGCGCCGGCCGTCGACGTCGACCCGCAGCGCGCCGTGCTCGAGGACCTCGTGCTCGGGCTCGGAGGACGTCGGCGCCACCGACAGCGCCGGACCGCGGCGAGGCCGCCGGAACAGCGCGTTGACCCGCGCCTTGAGCTCACGGACGCTGAACGGCTTGGACAGGAAGTCGTCGGCCCCGGTCTCCAGGCCGATGAGCCGGTCGATCTCGTCGTCGCGGGCGGTGATCATCACGATGTAGGCGTCGCTGGTCTCGCGGATCCGCCGGCAGGTCTCGATGCCGTCGATCCCGGGGAGCCCCAGGTCCAGCGTGATCAGGTCCGGGTCCAGGGAGTGCACCGCCTCGACGCCGGCCAGGCCGGAGTCGACCGCGGTGACCACGAACCCCTGGGTCTGCAGGGTGAACTCGATGAGGGAACGGATGTCCTCGTCGTCCTCGACCACCAGTGCCGTGCGTTCGTGCTCCGCTGCGTCCACGGGGCGAGTGTGCCAGACCTTGCGGAATTCTTGAGTTTTCTGGTCGGCCCCCTTGAAGCCGTGTCGGCAGACTTCTCATCAGTCCCTCCCGAGACCCGCAGGAGCCCGCATGAACCGCACCGACACGTGGCGCCGCGCCGCGGCCGTCGTGCTCGCGGTGGTGTGCTTCCTGCTGGTCCCGCAGGTCGCCCAGGCGGTGTTCAGCGTGCGTCAGGCGCCTGCCGGCACGGGCGTCTCGATCGCCCGGATGGCCACCATCTCCTCGGTCACCGGGTCGTTCCAGTGCACCAGCAACGCCGGTCGGCTGGCCGCGGGAGGTACGGCGACCATCAGGGGCGTCGGCGACGCCGGCCAGCTGGGCGGCACGACCTACGAGGTCGAGGTCTCGGACAACGGCGCCACGTCCGCCCCCCTCAGCAACAAGCAGGGCAGCGTCACGCACACCCAGGAGTTCCGCCTCTTCAGGTCGTCGACCTACACCGTCACGGTCACCGCGAGCTTCCGGTCGTGGACCACCGAGTGGTCGCGGGAGTTCACCTGCAACCCGTTCAGCACGGCGACGACGACCTTCTGACGGACACGCCGGTGCTCGTTGCGCACGGCAGGGCGGGCCTGTGCCAGGATCCTGCCGCCAGGTCGCGACCGATGCCCCCCAGAGGTCGCGTCCTGGCCCTGCCGCGCCGTTTCCGGGGCACGGGTGCCCAGCCCTGACCTGCCTGGACAGCGGCTCGCGCCGCGCCTCACCCGCAGGGGTGGCTGTCCCGATTGTTCGTCCGCTGATGGTGACGTGGACACCGAGGCGGCGTAGCGTCGAGGTGTGCCGGGGACTCCGGCGCACCTCCACCAGGACCTCACGGCCCGGATTGTCGGTTCCTTGTACTTCTCAGTGAACGCCGTGGTCGATCCCCCTCAGCTGCGCGTCGTCGTCACCGGCGAGCTCGACGTCCTCTCGGCGTCCGGCTTGCGGGCATCGATCGCGCGCCGCACGGCGGACGGCTGCAGCTCTGTCGTGCTCGACCTCGACGGAGTGACCTTCATCGACTGCACCGGCCTCTCGGCACTGTTGGCCTGCCAGCAGGAGGTGGCCGCCTCCGGTGGCTCCTTCAGCGTGGCAGCGCTCAGCGCCGCGGTGGCCCGCGTCATCGACCTGACCGGCACGACCGGTCGGTTCGACCACGCGGAGCGCGTCCCCGCCTGACGGCGACAGCTCCTCCAGCCAGGCACGACAGCCAGACACGACGAGGCCCGCCGCTCCCCTCGGGAGCGGCGGGCCTCGTGTCGTGCCGTGGGGCCGGTCAGCCGGCGGTGGGCTCCAGCTCGCCGATGCCCTCGCGCAGCGTGCCGAGGATCCGGCTCAGGAGGCGCGAGACCTGCATCTGGGTGACGCCCAGCTGGTCGGCGATCTCCTGCTGGGTGCAGTCCTCGGCGAAGCGGAGGTGCAGGATGCGACGGTCGCGTTCGCTCAGCTCGCGCATGAGCGGGGTGAGCATGGCCCGGGCCTCGGCGGCGCGCTCGCCGCTCGGGTCGTCGTCGCTGAGCGTGTCGCCCAGGGAGCCGCGACCGTGGTCGGGGGAGACCGGCACGTCGAGCGAGAGCGGCTGGAAGCAGCCGTCGGCCATCAGCGCGGCCCGGACCTCGGAGGGCTTCAGGTCGAGCTGCTCGGCGATCTTCTCGGCAGAGGCGGGCTCGCCGGCCTCGCGAGCGCGCTGGTGGGCGGCGACGACCTCGGACTGGATCTCCTGGACGCGACGGGGCGGACGCACCATCCAGCCGAAGTCACGGAAGTAGCGCTTGAGGTCGCCCCGGATGGAGGGGACGGCGTACGCGAGGAAGTCGCGGTCCTTGCTGGCGTCGAACTTCGGCACGATCCGCACGAGGGTGAGGAGGGCGACCTGCTCGAGGTCCTCGATCGGCACGCCGCGGTTGCGGAACCGCGAGGCGAGGGTGCGGGCGACCTCGATGTTCAGCAGGACGATCTCCTCGTGGAGGCGCTCCCGCTCGGCCTCGCTCACGGCGGTGGCCGCTTCGTCGAAGAGGCGCTTGGTCTCGGCCTTGCGACGGAGGTCCTTCGGTCGGCGTCCCAGCGGTACAGCACTCGTCGTCATGGCTGGTCCCTACCCGACGGCACACCCGTGAAACCGGGACAGGGACAAATGACCCGAAAGGGTGAGGTGAACCATCGGGGCCGGTCCTCGTCCCGCCGAAACATCCGCGACACGTGGCACCCGTAGGGTTCCGCGGCGGGCCACCTCCCAAACGCGGCAGGGCCCGGAGGACGGCCGGAGCCGAGGTCACGGAACGGTCACGGAACGGTCACGAGACGGTCGTGAGGCGGTCGCGGACGCCTCGGGACCCGCTGACCGGGAGATCGCGCCCGGCCACCCCGCCGCGCTGCTAGCGTCCGGCCGTCCAACGAGGGTGCGTGGCAGTCCCCAGGAGGTCCGGTGCCGCTGCTGACGGCCGACGAGGTCGGTGAGACGGGTACGCCGGTGACGATGGTCGAGCGGATGACGCTCATCCTCGACGCGTTCGGGTCCGCGCGCACGCGGCTCTCGCTCGAGCAGGTCGCCGCTGCGACGGCGCTCCCGCGGTCCACGGCCCACCGCATCCTCGAGCAGATGGTGCGCCTGGAGTGGGCCGACCACTCGCCGTTCGGCTACGCGCTGGGCCGCCGGGCCCAGGGGCTCGCCCGCCGCACGGACGGACACCTCGGGCTGCGCGAGGCGGCGGCGCCGCACCTGCACGAGCTGCACGTCCGCACCGGCCTCGTGGTCCACCTGGCCGTGCTGGAGGACGCCGACGTCAGCTACCTCGACAAGATCGGCGGACCCCGGGCGAGCACCGTCCCCTCCCGGGTCGGGCGCCGCCTGCCGGCGCACCGCACCGCCCTGGGCCGCGCCATGCTGGCCTGCCTGGACTCCGAGGACGTCGACGTCCTCGTCGGTCCGGCGCTGGACGCCGAGGCGCTGGCGCGGTTCCACCACGAGCTCCACCGGATCCGTGGCCGGCACGGCCTGGCCTTCGAGCGCGGCGCCTACGCCCGCGACGTCGCCTGCGTCGCCGCGCCGGTGCGGTACGGCGACGGCCAGGTCGCCGCCCTCTCGCTCGTCGGTGACGCCACCACCCCGCTGACCCGCGTCGCGCCCCTGGTCGTCGACGCCGCCCGCTCGGTCGGCCGCCGGCTCGCCGACGGCACCTGACGCCCCAGTTCCACGCACCGTCCCGACCCACCTCACCAGGAGGCCCCCGTGCCCCGTCGTACCGTCGTCACCGGCAGCGCCTCCGGCATCGGCCGCGCCCTCACCGAGCAGCTGCGCGCCCGCGGCGAGGAGGTGGTCGGGGTCGACCTGCGCGACGCCGAGGTGGTCGCCGACCTGTCCACGCCCGCCGGCCGCGCGGACGCCGTCGCGGCGGTCCGCGAGCTGACCGGCGACCGCATCGACGCGCTGGTCACCTGCGCGGGGGTCTCCGAGCCGAGCCCGCTGATGGTGCGGATCAACTACTTCGGCACCGTCGAGGTGGCCCAGGCGCTGCGACCGGTGCTGGCGGCCTCCGACTCCCCGCGGGTGGCGGTCGTCGGCTCCATCGCCGGCACCCAGCCCTTCGACGAGGAGACCACGCGTGCCTGCCTCGACGGCGACGAGGACGCGGCGCTCGCGCGCGCGACCGCGCTGGGGGAGCGGGGCGCCGGCTACTCGGTCTACCCCTCCTCGAAGCGGGCGCTCGCGACCTGGGCGCGGCGCACCTGCGTGACCTCCGGCTGGGCCGACGCCGGCATCGCGCTCAACGTGGTCGCGCCCGGCGTGGTGCTGACCCCGATGACCACCTGGCTCTTCGACGACCCGGCGATGCGCGAGGTGATGGACGCCGCGGTGCCGATGCCGCTGAACAGCTACGCGCCGCCCGAGGCCGTCGCGTCGGTCCTGGGCTTCCTCGTCTCGGAGGCCAACACCCACGTCACCGGACAGGTGGTGTACGTCGACGGCGGCGCCGAGGTGAGCCTGCGCAGCGACGACCTGTTCTAGGCTCTGCCGCGATGAGCAGCCCACCGACGCCCGGCCGCGACCCGATCGCCGAGGCCCGCCGTCAGTGGACGGCCCACGGGTGGGACGACGCGGCGCCCGGAATGGCGGCGGTCACCTCGATCATGCGCGCCCAGCAGCTGCTGCTCACCCAGATCGACGGTCTGCTGCGACCCTTCGGGCTGACGTTCGCGCGCTTCGAGCTGCTGCGGCTGCTGTCGTTCGCCTCCGAGCAGCAGATGACGATGCGACGGGCCGGCCAGCGGCTCCAGGTGCACCCGACGTCGCTGACCAGCCTCGCGGCCCGGCTCGCCGAGGACGGGCACGTCCAGCGGGTCGCCAACCCCGACGACGGCCGGTCGGCGGTGCTGGTCCTCACGGCCTCGGGCGCGCGGCTGGTCGAGGAGGCCACGGCCGTGCTCAACGCCGAGGTGTTCGAGGCGATCGGGCTGGCCGAGGAGGACGTGGCGGCACTGGTCGAGGTCCTCGGCCGGTTCCGCGCCGGTCGCGGTGACTTCGCGCCCTGAGCCCGGGCCGGCGCTCGTCGCCGTGCCGGGCCTCGGGCTGCGCCCGACCGCGTGGGACACCACCCTCGCCGCGCTGCCCGGCCACCGCTCACGCACCGAGGTGCTGCCGGGGTACGGCGTGCGGCCGCGCCGCGGGGAGGCGCTCGACCCGGCCACCCGCGGCCTGCGGCTCGCCGCGGTGCTGCAGCCGGAGGACGGGCCGGTCGTGCTGCTCGGGCACTCGGCGGGCGCGCAGGTCGTCGCCCACGCCGCCGCGGCCGCGGCCGACCGCGTGGTCGGCCTCGTGCTGGTGGGTCCGAGCACCGACCCGCGTGCGCGGACCTGGCCGGCACTGGCCGGGCGCTGGCTGCGGACCGCCCGCCACGAGCGGCCCGGCCAGGTGCCGTTCCTGGCGTGGAGCTACTCCCGCACCGGGCTGCTGCACATCCAGCGGACGATGGACGCGGCCCGGCACGACGACGTCGAGGCGACGCTGGTCGACGTCCGCTGCCCGGTGCTGGTGCTGCGCGGGCGCCACGACCGGATCTGCCCGGCGGACTGGGCCGGGCGGCTCGTGGCCGCTGCGCCGGCCGGGTCGCGCGTCGAGACGTTGCCGGCCGGGGCGCGCATGGTGCCGCTGACGCACGGGCCGCAGGTCGCCGCCGCGGTGGCGGCGTACCTGCGGGCCGACGTCAGCGGTGCTTGAACTCGGCCTTCCGCTTCTCCACGAAGGCGCCCATGCCCTCGGTGCGGTCCTCGAGCGCGAACGCCGCGTGGAAGGTGCGGCGCTCGAACCTCACACCCTCGGCGAGGGTGGTCTCGAAGGCGCGGTTGACGGCCTCCTTGGTGGCGTAGAGGACCGGCAGCGACTTCTCGGCGATCGTCGCGGCGACCTCGGCGACCTGCGTGAGCAGCTCCTCGGTCGGCACGACGCGGGAGACCAGCCCGACCGCGAGCGCCTCCTGGGCGGTCAGCGTGCGGCCGGTGAGGATGAGGTCCATCGCCACGGCCTTGCCGACGGCCCGGGTCAGCCGCTGGGTGCCGCCGATGCCGGGGAAGACGCCCAGGTTGATCTCCGGCTGGCCGAAGCGCGCCGACTCGGCGGCGAGGACCATGTCGCACATCATCGCCAGCTCGCAGCCGCCGCCCAGGGCGTGGCCGGAGACGGCTGCGATGACCGGCGTGCGGAGGGAGGCGAACCGGTCCCAGTCGGCGAACCAGTCACCGAGCGCCATGTCGGCGTAGGACTGCTCGGCCATCTCCTTGATGTCCGCGCCGGCCGCGAACGCCCGCTCGGAGCCGGTGAGGACGATCGCGCCGATGCCGCGGTCGGCGTCGAGCTCCTCGGCCGCGGCGACGACCTCGGTCATCAGCTGGGCGTTGAGCGCGTTCAGCGCCTTCGGGCGGTCGAGGGTGATCGTCCCGACGCGGCCCTCGCGGGTCACCTGGATGGTCTCGTACGACGGCATGGGGCTCCTCAGCGATCGGTCGGCGGTGCGGGTCGGGTGGCGCGTCCGGGTCACCCGGCCGCGGTGGCCGAGCGCTCCCGGATGGTGTTGACGATGGCGGAGAAGTCGAGGCCGGCGCCGCCCTCGTCGGCGAAGCGACGATAGAGCTCCTCGGCGAGCGTGCCCACGGCGGCGTCGGTGCCGGACTCCTCGACCGCGCGGCGCGCCAGGCCGAGGTCCTTGGCCATCAGCGCGCCCGCGAAGCCGGGCTTCCAGTCCCGGTTGGCCGGGCTCGTCGGCACCGGTCCGGGCACCGGGCAGTTGGTCGTCAGCGCCCAGCACTGGCCCGACGCGGTGGAGGCGACGTCGAAGAACGCCTGGTGGGTCAGGCCGAGCTTCTCGCCGAGCACGAACGCCTCGGAGATCGCGATCATCGACGCGCCGAGGACCATGTTGTTGCAGATCTTCGCGGCCTGCCCGGCGCCCGAGGCGCCGCAGTGGACGACGCGGCCGGCCATCGGGTCGAGCAGCGCGGTGGCCTCCTCGAGGAGGGCGTCGTCGCAGCCGAGCATGAAGGTCAGCGTGCCGGCCTCGGCGCCCCCGACACCACCGGAGACCGGTGCGTCCGCGGCCCGGTGGCCGGCCGCGACGGCGCGGTCGGCCGCGGTGCGGGCGTCGGAGACCGCCACGGTCGAGCAGTCGACGAAGAGGGTGCCGGGTGCCGCGGAGGTCAGCACCTCGTCGTACACCGAGAGGAGGAGGGCGCCGTTGGGCAGCATGGTCACGACCGAGCCGGCACCGTGGACGGCCTCCTCGGCGGACCCCTTGACGTCGACGCCGGCCTCGCGGGCCCGGTCGCAGGCCTCCTGGCCGACGTCGAAGCCGGTGACGTTGCGGCCGGCGGCCACCAGGTTCGCGGCCATCGGGCCGCCCATGTTGCCCAGGCCGATGAAGGCGACGGTGGTGCTGGTGCTCATGCGGTTCCTCCGGAGGTGGTGGGGAGCTCGAGCTCGCCCGAGGGCAGGGGCTCGAAGAGGGCGGCGACGGCGGCGGGGTCCACCTCGTCGAGCGACGCGGGCCGCCACTGCGGGTCCCGGTCCTTGTCGATGACCTGGGCGCGCACGCCCTCGACGAAGTCGGGGACGTCGAGGAACCGCACGGTCAGCCGCAGCTCCATCGCCAGGGCCTGGCCCAGGTCGGCGAGCCCGCCGGCCTCGCGCAGCGCGCGCAGGGTGGCCGTCACGGCGAAGGGCGAGCGCTTCGCGAGCGTCCCGGCGGCCTGCTGGGCCTCGGGGGCACGGTGCTCGCGCAGCCGGGCGAGGACCGCGGCGGCGTCGTCGCCGGCGTAGCACTCGTCGATCCAGTCCCGCTGCGCGAGCAGCGGCGCCTCGGGCGCCTCCTCGGCGAGGTCGGCCAGCACCGCGTCCGGCTCCTCCTCGGCGAGCCGGCGGACCAGCTCATCGATCCGGTCGGAGGGGACGAAGTGGTCGGCCAGGCCGAGGGCGATGGCGTCGCCGGCGCCGACCGAGCCGGCGGTCAGGCCCAGGTGCGTGCCGAGCTCGCCGGGTGCGTGGGAGAGCAGCCAGGTGCCGCCCACGTCGGGCACGAACCCGATGCCGGTCTCGGGCATGCCGAGGGAGGAGCGCTCGGTGACGACGCGGTGGCTGGCGTGCGCCGAGACGCCGATGCCGCCGCCGAGGACGATGCCGTCCATCACCGCGACGTACGGCTTGGGGTAGCGGCCGATCGTGTGGTTGAGGACGTACTCGTCGGACCAGAAGCGGGCCGACTCGTGGGTGCCGGCCCTGGCGTCCTTCCAGATCGAGACGATGTCGCCGCCGGCGCACAGGCCGCGCTCGCCGCGGCCGGTGAGCAGCACCGTGCGGACGGCGTCGTCGTCGCGCCAGGCGTCCAGCGCCTGCTGGAGCAGGCCGACCATCGGGTGGTTGAGCGCGTTGATGGCGTGGGGGCGGTTGAGCTCCAGCCGGCCCAGGTGGCCGGTGGTGGAGACGACGACCTCGGGCTCGGCCGGTGCGTCCGGCTGGTGGTCGCTCATGCCGTTCCCCGGGTGAGCGCGCGGCCCACGATGACTCGCATGATCTCGTTGGTCCCTTCGAGGATCTGGTGCACACGGAGGTCGCGGACGACCTTCTCGACGCCGTACTCGGCAAGGTAGCCGTAGCCGCCGTGCAGCTGCAGCGCGGTGTTCGCGGCCTTGAACCCGGCGTCGGTGACGAAGCGCTTCGCGCCGGCGACGACCACGGCCGCGTCGGGCTCGCCGGCGTCGAGCCGGGCGGCGGCGTCGTGCAGCATCGTGCGCGCGGCCTGCAGCTCGATGTGGGCGTCGGCGAGCGCGAAGACCAGGCCCTGCTGGTCCGACAGCGGTCCGCCGAAGGCCTGGCGGGTGCCGATGTGCTCGGCGGCGCGGTCCACGGCCCACTGGGCGCCGCCGAGGGAGCAGGCGGCGATGTTGAGCCGGCCGCCGTTGAGCCCCCGCATCGCGATGGCGAAGCCCTGGCCCTCCTCGCCCAGCAGGCTGTCGGCGGGGACGCGGACCTCGTCGAGGACGACCTGCCGGGTCGGCTGGGCGTGCCAGCCCATCTTCTGCTCCTCGGCGCCGAAGGACAGGCCCTCGGACCCCGCCGGGACGATGAACGCGCTGATGCCCTTCGGGCCGGCGCCGCCGGTGCGGGCCATCACGACGTACACGCTCGAGGCGCCGGCGCCGGAGATGAACTGCTTGGTGCCGCTGAGCACCCACTCCTCGCCGTCGCGGCGGGCGCTGGTGCGCAGGTTGCCCGCGTCGGAGCCCGCGTCGGGCTCGGTGAGGCAGTAGCTCGCGAGGTTCTCCATGCCGGCCAGGTGCGGCACCCAACGGGCGCGCTGCTCGTCGGTGCCGAAGGTGTCGATCATCCAGACGGCCATGTTGTGGATCGAGATGTACGCCGCCACCGCGACGTCGCCGCGGGCGAGCTGCTCGAAGATCAGCACCGCCTCGCTGCGGCCCAGCCCGGAGCCGCCGACGTCCTCGCGGGCGTAGATGGCGCCGAGGCCGAGCCCGCCGGCCTCGGCCAGCACGTCGACGGGGAAGTGGTGGTCGCGGTCCCACGCCACGGCGTTCGGGGCGATCCGGGCCTCGGTGAAGTCGCGGACGGCCTCGATGATCGCCCGGCGCTCGTCGGGGTCCAGCGCTGCGGTGCTCATGCCGGGCACTCTGCCATTTGGTTGGATGTCCAAGCAAGAGGTCGGGCGCCCGACCATCGGGTCGCTAGGCTGCCGCCGTGCTCGGGTCGACGAAGGTGCTGGTGACCGGCGGCGTCCGCTCGGGGAAGTCCACCCACGCCGAGCGGCTGCTGGCCGACGAGCCGGCCGTGGCGTACGTCGCCCCGGGCCCGGTCCCCTCGGCGGACGACGCGGACTGGACGGCCCGGGTCGCCGCGCACCGCTCGCGCCGCCCGTCGTCCTGGACCACCCACGAGACCCGGGACCTCGCCGCCGTGCTGTCGGCCGCCGCGGGCGCCGTGCTGGTGGACTGCGTCGGCACCTGGCTGACCGCGGTCGTGGACGCGGCGGCCCTGTGGGAGGCGCCGGCCGAGGAGGTGCACGGCGCGGTGCTGGCCGAGCTCGACCCAGTCCTCGCCGCGCTCGGTGCCGCCGCGGGCCCGGTCGTGCTGGTGACGAACGAGGTGGGCCTCGGGGTCGTCCCCGCGCACCGCTCCGGCCGGCTCTTCCGCGACCTGCTGGGCACGGTGAACCAGCGGCTCGGCGCCGCCTGCGACGAGGTGCACCTCGTCGTCGCCGGGCGGGTCCTGCGGCTGCCCGACCCGCTCTGAGCCGCTCTGAGCGGCCGCGGAGGGGCCGGCCCAGGTGGGCCGGGTCAGCCGGCGGAGGCGACGACGAGCAGGGCGGCGAGGGCGAGCTCGACGGCCGCGCCGAAGACGTCGCCGGTGACGCCGCCGAAGCGGGTGACCGTGCGGCGCAGGAGCAGCACCACCACGCCGGCCGCGACGACGACCGCCACGAGGCCGGGCACGCCGGCCAACACGGCCGCCAGCAGGGCCGCGCCCAGCCACAGGGTGACCGTGGCGAGCGGGCGCACCGAGCCGACGTACGTCGCGCCGAGGCCGTCGGGGCGGGCGCCGGGCACGCCGCGGGTGCAGGCGAGGGCCAGTGCGCAGCGGGAGAGGCACACGAGCACGCCGGCGAGCAACCACCCCCGGTCCTCGCGGAGCACGGAGGTGAGCGCGGTGACCTGCAGCAGCAGCACGAGGGCGACGGCGGCGACGCCGGCGGGACCGGCCGTGCCGGACTTCATGACCTCCAGGGAGCGGCGCCGGTCGTAGGACGCGGTGAGCCCGTCCGCGGTGTCGGAGAGGCCGTCGAGGTGGAGCGCGCGGCTGCCGGCGGCGAGGCCGGCGACAGCGAGGACGGCGGTGACCAGCGGGGCCAGGCCCGCCTCCCGGCCGGCCAGGCCGACCACCGCGACCAGCAGCCCCAGCGGCAGCACGGCGAGCGGCGCGAGGAGCATCGCGCGACCCGCGGTGCGGGCGTCCACGGTGCGCGGGGGCGCGACCGGCACGGCGGTCAGCGTGCCGACCGCGAGCCGCCACGCGTCGGCGGGGGAGCCCACGTCGACGGGCCGGGTCACCCGGGGAGCAGGTCGCTGAGCAGGGCGACGTCGCGCATCAGCGCGACCGCGCTGCGCAGCACCGGGACGGCGGCGACGGCGCCGCTGCCCTCCCCGAGCCGGAGGCCGAGGTCGAGCAGCGGGTCCAGGCCGAGCTTCTCCAGCGCCAGCGACTGCGCCGGCTCGGTCGAGCGGTGGCCGGCGACGAACCAGGCGGCGGCCCCGGGGGCGAGGCGCTCGGCGGTGAGCGCGCAGGCCACCGACATCAGGCCGTCGAGGACCACCGGCACGCCGGCCTCGGCGGCGGCGACGAGGAAACCGGTGGTCGCGGCGAGGTCGGCGCTCGCCAGGGCGGCGAGCGACTCGAGCGGGTCGGCGGTGCGGCCGCCGGCGCGGCGCAGCGCCTGGGCGACGACCTCGGTCTTGCGGGCCAGGCCGGCGTCGTCGACGCCGGTGCCGCGGCCGACGACGTCCTCGGCGGGGAGGCCGAGCGCGGCGGCGACGAGCGCGGCGGCCGGGGTGGTGTTGCCGATGCCCAGGTCGCCGCTGATCAGCACCTGGGCGCCGGCGGCGAGCTCTTCGGCCGCGACGGTGCGGCCGACCTCCAGCGCGCGGCGCACCTCGTCGGCGGCGAGGGCGTCCTCGAGGTGGATGGCCCCGCTCGCGCGGCGCAGGTGGTGGGCGGAGACCTCCGCGGGCACGCCGTCGAGGTCGTCGTCGACCGCGATGTCGAGCACGCGGACGGACACGCCGTGGGCGCGCGCGAGCGCGGAGACGCCGGCGGTCCCCGCGACGAGCGAGCGGACCATGGCGGGGGTGACGGCGGCCGGGTAGGCCGAGACGCCGTGCTCGGCGACACCGTGGTCACCGGCGAAGACGACGAGCCGGACGTCGGTGAGCTCCGGCGGCGGGACCGATCCGAGGGCGGCGCTCAGCCGGGCGCCGAGGTCGCCGAGCCGGCCGAGGGCGCCGGCCGGGGTGGCGAGGCCGGCGAGGCGCTCGCGCGCCGCGGCCTCGAGGGTCGGGTCCGGAGGAGTGATCGACACGGGCGGAGCGTACGACGCGGCGCTGCCGCGGTCCGTCGGTGGACCGGCCTAGGGTGCCGCCGTGGACCTGGACGAGGCGGCGCGGATGGCGCGCGGGCTGCTGGACGATCACGGCCTCCGGGACTGGACGCTCGTCTTCGACCGGGCCAAGCGGCGGGCCGGCATCTGCCGTCCCCACCAGCGCCAGATCGGCCTCAGCGGACCCCTCACCCGGCTGCACGACGAGGCGGAGGTGCGCGACACGGTGCTGCACGAGGTGGCGCACGCACTGGTCGGCCCGCGTCACGGCCACGACGCGGTCTGGCAGGCGACCGCCCTGCGGATCGGCTGCTCGGGCCGGCGCTGCTCGGACCCGGACGCCCCCACCATCGAGGGGGACTGGGCCGGCACCTGCCCGGCCGGCCACCGGGTCACCCGGCACCGCCGACCGGCCCGGCCGGCCTCGTGCACCCGGTGCTCGCGCACGTTCAGCCCCGAGCACCTGCTGTCGTGGACGCACCGGGGTGCCGTCGTACCTCTCGGCGAGGAGTACGACGCCGCGCTGCGCCGGGTCCTCGCGGGGCCCGCGGCCGGTGCCGCGGGACCCGCGGGCGCCTCGGTCCGTCCGGCGCCGCGCGTGGGCCAGCGGGCGCGGATCGTGGCGGCCGGTCGCTACGAGGGCACCGTCGGCACCGTGCTCAAGCGCGGGCGCACCCGCTTCCACCTGCGCGTGCGCGACCAGGTGCTCACCGTGCCGTTCGCCCTGCTCGAGCCCGTCGACGGCTGAGCGGTTCCGGCGCGGCTCAGCGCGCTCCGGCCGGCAGCCACGGGATCGTGAGCCGGGAGGGGTGGGCGCGCGAGGTGTGCAGGGTCAGCGGGGCGAGTGCACCCGGCAGGTCCGGCAGCGAGGGCAGCAGGTGGGGCACGTCGAAGGCCTGGACCGCGATGCGCAGCCGGTGGCCCTTCCGGATCTTCGCCGCGGTCGGGAAGACCTCGACGTCGACCGGCACGACCCTGCCCGGCGCCGGGGACCGGGACCCGCGGGTGAAGGGGTGGTAGGGCTGGAGCACCTCCCCGTCGAGGTAGCGGGTCCGTCGCCGGTCGAGCTGCCGCTGGGCGAGGAGCTGCCAGCCGCCGGTGAGGCGGGTGACCCGCCCGGAGGGCGAGACGTCGGAGACCGAGACCGCCAGCATGCCGCCACCGGTGGGGCTCGAGGCGTGGAGGCGTGCGTTGAGCGGTCCGGCGAAGCGGACCGGCCTGGTGACCGGTGCGGTCTCGTAGACGATGCCGGTGGTGTCGTTGAGCGCGTTGTCGGTGAAGCACGGCAGGTCCCCGGCCAGCAGGCCGGGGATGCCCGCGGTCCACTGGCTCGCCGATCGGGTGCACAGCCCGGAGACCGGCACGGGCGGCACGACCGCCGTGCCGTCCCGGGCCGTACCCGTCGTCAGGCTGCCGGGGCGGAGCCCGGTCGTCGCGCTCCCCGACAGCCGGTAGCTGCGCGCCCGGGCGTCGCGGCTGATCCACTCCCGCTGGGTGCGCCACGTGCCCGAGCCGTTCTCGTGGACGGTGACCGGTGCGATCCGGCCCAGGCGGGTGCCCGTCGCCCCGCGCAGCCAGCGGTCGAACCAGCGCAGCTGCAGCTGGGAGAGGGTGCCGTGGCCGGCCTCCTCCAGGCCCGTGCCGGCCGAGCCCTCGAGGTGGTTCCACGGTCCGACGACGAGCCGGGTCGGCACGCCGCGCTCCTGGAGCGCCTCGAACAGCAGCGGCGTCCCGCGCTGGAAGAGGTCCTGCTGCCCGCCGACGAGGAACGTCGGCACGTCCACCTCGTCGACCACCTCCAGCGGTGAGCGGGTCCGGTAGAACGGCCCGTCGTGCGCCGCGTCGCCGCCGAGCACGGCGTCGAGCAGCAGCGGGGCGGTGAACGTCGCGGCGCCGTGCACGTGGGACAGCAGGGCCCCGATCCCGGAGGCCGGGTCCGTCGCGGTCACCGCGGGCGGGACGACACCGGTCGTCGTGACCAGGCCCAGCCACAGCGGGATGAAGCCGACGTCCACCTGGCCGCCGGAGGCGACGACGTCGCGGTAGACGTCACCCGCCGGCACCTGGGGGAAGATCGCCCGGAGGCCCTTCGGGTGCAGCGCTGCAGTGAAGAGCTGGTTGATGCCCATGTACGACGGGCCGCGCATGCCCACCTTGCCGTTGCTCCAGGGACGTGCCCGGGAGGAGGCCCACTCGACGACCTCCTTGCCGTCGAGCTGCTCGCGCTCGCCGAAGGCGTCCCAGGTGCCCTCCGAGCTGCCGGTGCCGCGGGCGTCGACGGTGAGCGAGGCGTAGCCGCGCCGGACCAGGTAGCCCGGCTCGTCCTCCCCGAGCGAGGACCCGGCGACGGACTTGTTGTACGCCGTGATCGTCACCAGGACCGGGAACCGGCCGGCCGCGGCCCGGCCGTCGGCGCCGGCCGGCAGCTCCAGGTCCCCGCGCAGGACCGTGCCGTCGGACATCGCGATGGCGAGGTCGCTGCGCGCGACGGTGCCGGGGTACGTCGCCGTGCGGGCCCGCCACCCGTCCGGCACCGTGGCCGCGCGATCCGCGTGCGCCGCCCCGGGTGCCGGGGCTGCCACCGAGGCGGGGGTGCCGGGGAGGACCGGTGCGGCGGCGCCGACCGCGCCGAGCACGCCGGTGGCGAAGAGGGCGGCTGCCCGGGAACGGGTGCTGGTGCGGCTGCGGGCCGGGTGCTTCACGTCGGGTCCTCGGGGCTCGGTGGCGACGGTCACCGGCTCAACGGCCGAGCCGGGGGTCGGTTACCCGCTGGGTCCCGCGGAGGTCCGGACGTGGGGACGGCCCACCAGCCGTGGTCTCAGCTGGTGGGCCTCGAGCGCGTCCCAGGTGCACCTCGGAGGGGCCCGTGGGGTGCAGGTACCTCGTCCGGTACCGGCCAGACCCCGGCGGGGCGTCGAGGGGAGAGGCTCAGATGCGCGCGATGAGGCGCGCGATGTCGCGCCGCACGCGGCCGGTGACGGCGGCGGCCGGCCCGGCGGCGGGGACCGGGGGACCAGCCGCGCCCGTGGCGACCGGCAGCGGCGGTGCGGTCCGCTGGCAGCGGGCGAGCTCCTCCGCCGTCGGACGCCGCCCGTGGACGCGGATGAACTGGTGGACGGCACAGTGCTCGTCGACACCGGCGAGCGGGATGGGTGCGGTGGTACGCCAGGGTGTGGTGGTACGCCCCATGGGTGGACACCTCCGGGTGGAGCGGTCTGCGACGCCGGGTGCTCAGCGCCGCTCTGGAGGTGCCCGCGGCCGCCCTCCCGGACCCACCCCCGAGTGGGTGAGAGCAGCTGGAGGCGAAGGTCGCGGCCGACGGCGACGACCGGCTGGGCACCGGGCTCCTCGACGACCGGAACGCCGAGGTGCCCGGGTCCGGCGAGCCGCCGGACTGAACCGGCCGGCGCGCGCGGCGGGAAGCCTCGACGGCACCGCACCGTTGGGGACGGCATGAGGTTGTCCCTGCTCGACCGCTCCCGGACGCGCGCCGGCCGCCCGGAGGGCGAGGCCCTGGCCCACACCGTCGAGCGGGCCGTCGCGGTCGAGCGGCTGGGCTACCACCGGTTCTGGGTCGCCGAGCACCACGGCGTGCCCGGCGTCGCCTCCGGTGCGCCGGCGGTGCTGCTGGCCGCGGTCGGCGGGCGGACGACGACGATCCGGATCGGCTCGGGCGGGGTGATGCTGCCCAACCACCAACCGTACGTCGTGGCCGAGCAGTTCCGGATGCTCGCCGCGCTGCACCCGGACCGGGTCGACCTGGGCGTCGGCCGGTCGGTCGGGTTCACCGCGCCGGTGCGGCGCGCGCTGCGGCGCGGCTCCGAGGAGCCGGACACCTTCGCCGAGGACGTCGCCGAGCTGCGCGCCTACCTCGAGGACGCCGGCCCGGTCACTGCTCGTCCGGCCGGGGTCGGCGCGGTCCCGCTGTCGGTGCTGGCCACCGGGCGGGGGCTCGAGGTCGCCGCCGGGCTGGGCCTGCCGGTAGTCGTCGGCGGACCGGTGCTGGACGAGCCGGACGTGGGGGAGCGGCTCGCGGCGTACCGCCGGGGGTTCCGGCCGCACGGGGGCGGCGATCCCCAGGTCACGGTGTCGCTGGACGTGCTGGTCGCCGACACCGACGCCGAGGCGCGCGAGCTGGCCCTGCCGGAGGTGTGGGCGATGGCGCGGTCGCGCCGGACCGGCGTCTTCGGCCCGCTGGAGCCGGTCGCCGACATCCGTGGGCAGGACTGGGACGCCCAGGACGCCGGGCGGGTGGAGAAGGGCCTGGCGGCCGTGACCGCCGGCAGCGCGGGCACGGTACGACGGCGGCTCGAGCGGCTCGTGGAGCGCACGGCCGCCGACGAGCTGCTCGTCACCGGCTCGACGTACGACCGCGACGCGCTGGCGGCCTCGGACGCCGCGCTCCCCGCGCTGGTCGGCTGACCACCGCAGGGCACTTCCGCCGAGCGGAAGGGTGGCATGGTCCCGGCGTGGCCGTGGGCGCAGGATGCGCGGCATGACGCCTCCCACGCCGATCCGGACGCAGGTGGCCATCGTCGGAGCCGGGCCGGCGGGCCTGATGCTCTCCCACCTGCTGTCCTCGGCCGGGATCGAGTCGGTCGCGGTCGACCTGCGCAGCCGCCGGGAGATCGAGGAGACCCAGCGGGCCGGCATCCTGGAGCAGGGGTCGGTGGACCTCCTCGTCGAGACCGGGGTCTCGGACCGCGTGCACCGCGACGGCTACCGCCACGGGGGCATCGAGCTCGCCTTCGGCGGCGCCAGCCACCGCATCGACTTCGAGGGCCTCGTCGGCGCCGCCGCCCAGCTCTACCCGCAGACCGACGTCTTCATCGACCTCGCCGACGCCCGTGCGAGGGACGGCGCCGACGTGCGGTTCGGCGTCACCGACGTGGGTGTCGGCGACCTCACCTCGGAGCGGCCGGTGCTGCGGTTCACCGACGCCGAGGGCGTCGCCCACGAGGTGCGGGCCGACTTCCTCGTCGGCACCGACGGGTCCCGCAGCCTGTGCCGCCGCGAGGTGCCGGAGCAGGAGAGGACGCAGTACTTCCGCGAGTACCCCTTCGCCTGGTTCGGGATCCTCGCCGAGGCGCCGCCCAGCGCGCCCGAGCTGATCTACAACCACTCGCCGCGCGGGTTCGCGCTCATCAGCCAGCGCACGGAGACCCTGCAGCGGATGTACTTCCAGTGCGACCCGGCCGCGGACGTCGGCGACTGGTCGGACGACCGGATCTGGTCGGAGCTGCAGGCGCGGGTGGGCCACAACGGGCACGTGCTGCAGGAGGGGCCGATCACCTCGCGGACCGTGCTGCCGTTCCGCAGCTTCGTGCAGGAACCGATGCACCACGGCCGGCTCGTCCTGGCGGGCGACGCCGCGCACACGGTGCCGCCGACCGGCGCGAAGGGGCTCAACCTCGCGCTCGCCGACGTCCGCGTGCTCGCCGAGGAGCTCGAGCGGGCGGTCGCGCAGCGCAGCACCGAGCCGTTGGCGACGTACAGCGAGCGCGCGCTGGGCCGGGTGTGGAAGGCGCAGCACTTCTCGTACTGGATGACCACGATGCTCCACACGCTGCCCGAGGCGACGCCCTTCGACGTACGCCGCCAGGAGGGCGAGCTGGCCTCGCTCACCGGCTCGCCGAGCGGGTCCGCGTACCTCGCCGAGGGCTACACGGGCTGGCCGGGGCCGCGGTGAGCGCCCCGGCCCCGCTGGGGACGGGACACGCCCGTCGCCAGGACACGAGAGGACGGACGCCATGGTGACCGAGGCCTGGGACGGCAAGATCTTCAGCGGCGGCTTCGTCGCGGGCGGCGCGGGCACCAGTCCCGTGCTCGCGCCGGCGACGGGGGAGACCATCGCGAGCGTCGGGCAGGCCGACACCGCCGACCTCGACCGGGCGGTGCGGGCCGCGGCGGCTGCTCAGCCGGCGTGGGCGGCGCTGCCCTACACCGAGCGCGCCGCGGTGATGACCCGAGCGGCTGCGCTCCTCGGCGACGAGCCGGAGCGGCTGACCCGCTGGTTGGTGCCGGAGTCCGGCTCCGGCCAGGGCAAGGCCGGCTTCGAGGCGATGCTCGTGACCTCCGAGCTGCAGGCCGGTGCCGCGCTCGCGGCCCAGCCCTACGGGCAGCTGCTGCGCAGCATGAAGCCGCGCATGTCGATCGGCCGCTACGCCCCGGTGGGCGTCGTCGGCGTGATCAGCCCCTTCAACTTCCCGGCGATCCTCTCGATGCGATCGGTCGTGCCCGCCCTCGCGCTCGGCAACGCGGTCGTCCTCAAGCCCGACCCGCGCACGTCGGTCTCCGGCGGGCTCGCGCTCGCCGCGCTCCTCGCCGAGGCCGGCCTGCCCGAGGGCCTGCTGCACGTGCTGCCCGCCGGCGCCGACGTCGGCGCGGCGCTCGTCGCGCACCCCGACGTCCCCTGCATCTCCTTCACCGGCTCCACGGCCGCCGGCCGCCGGATCGGCGAGACCGCGGGTGGGCTGCTGAAGAAGGTGCACCTCGAGCTCGGCGGCAACAACGCGCTGCTCGTGCTGCCCGACGCCGACATCGACGCCGCGGCGTCGGCCGGCGCCTGGGGGTCCTTCCTGCACCAGGGCCAGATCTGCATGACGACCGGCCGGCACCTGGTGCCCCGGGACCGGCTGGAGGAGTACGCCGCGAAGCTGGCCCAGGCGGCCGACCGGATCTCGGTGGGCGACCCGACCGACCCGGCCAACGCGCTCGGCCCGATCGTCGACCAGGGCCAGCTGGAGAAGGTGCACGCCCTGGTCGGGTCGACCGTCGAGGCAGGGGCCCGGCTGCGGGCCGGCGGCACGCACGAGGGGCTCTTCTACCGACCGACCGTGCTCACCGACGTACCCCTCGACAGCCCGGCCTGGCGCGAGGAGATCTTCGGCCCGGTCGCCCCGGTGACCGGTTACGACACCGTCGAGGAGGCGATCGACATCGTCAACTCCTCGGAGTACGGCCTGTCGGTCTCGATCCTGACCGCGGACCCGTTCGCGGCCCTCCAGCTCGCCGACCGCATCAAGGCGGGGGCGGTCCACGTCAACGACCAGACGGTCGACGACGAGGCGGTGGCGCCGTTCGGCGGCACGAAGGCCTCCGGGGCCGGCGGCCACTTCGGCTCCTCGGTCAACCTCGACACGTTCTGCGACGTGCAGTGGGTGACGATCCAGTCGGACATCCAGCGCTACCCGTTCTGACCGGGTGACGCCGGCCGCTCAGGTGCTCCGCACCTCGGGCGGCACGACGGCGGGCAGGCGGCCCACGGCACGCTCGATGCCGCGGGCCGCCACCTCCAGGGCCGCCACCAGGCGGGGCCGGTCCGTGCGCAGCGACGCCACCACGAGCCCGAGCGCCGCGACCACCTCGCCACGCTGGCGCACCGGCACCGCGACCGAGCAGGCGCCCAGGCTCATCTCCTCCGCGGTGGCCGCCCATCCCTCGCGTCGGGCGCGGCTGAGTTGGCGCCGCAGCGTGCCGGGCTGGGTGACGGTGTACGGCGTCACCGGCTCCAGCAGTGCGAGCGCCGCGGCCTCGACCTCCGGGCCGGCGTGCGCGAGCAGGACCTTGCCGACCCCCGTCGCGTGGAGGGGCAGGCGGGACCCGACCGTGCTCACCACCGGCACCGACGAGCTGCCGCGGAGCCGGTCGACGTAGAGCACCTCCAGGCCGTCGCGGACGGCGAGGTGCACGGTCGCCGCGGTCGCGCCGTAGAGGTCGTGGAGGTACGGTGACGCCGCCTCCCGGAGGCCGGTCTGCACCGGGGCCAGCAGGCCGATGTCCCACAGCCGGCGGCCCACCACGTAGTCACCGGACGGGCTCCGGCTGAGGGCGCCGAACGCCACCAGCTCGCCGACGAGGCGGTGCGCGGTGCCGAGCGGCAGGTCGGCGCGGCGAGCCATCTCGCTCAGGCCGAGCCGCCGGTGGGTCTCGTCGAAGGCGGTCAGCAGCGACAGGGCGCGCGCGGTGACGCTGACGCCCGGGGAGCTCGAGTTGCCGGCCACCCGACCAGTCTGCCGCGCCGGTCGTCCCGGCTCAGGCGGTGGCCGGTGCGGCGACCGGCTCCGGGGTGGTCCGGGAGGGCACGGTGGCCAGGGCCAGGACGGCCAGCACGGCGGCGACCGCGAAGGCGTAGAAGCCCCAGGGGTAGGCGATCCCGGCGGTCACCATCGCGCCGCCGAGGGAGGGTCCGACGATGGCGCCGACCCGGCCGACGCCGGCCGACATGCCCAGCGCGGTGCCGCGCACGGCGGCGGGGTAGAGGGTGCCGACGAACGCGTAGACGAGGACCTGCGCGCTGAAGACGAAGATGCCGGCGAGCAGCACCGCGACGTACACCAGCACGGTGCTCTCGATCTTGATCGAGAGCAGCGCGAGGAAGACCGCGGCGAGGCCGAACCACGCGAGCACGGTGCTCTTCCCGCCGCGGGCGTCGGCGATCGAGCCGGCGACGACCAGGCCGATGACGGCGCCGACGTTGAGCACCAGCAGCAGGCCGGTGCCGGCGTTGATGGAGTAGCCGGCCTCGCCCATGATCTTGGGCAACCAGGTGTTGAGCCCGTAGACGAGCAGCAGGCCCATGAACGAGGCGACCCACAGGCCGATGCTGATCCGCAGGTAGCGGCCGCGCACGACGTCGACCGGACGTGCGACGGGCTCCGCGGTGACGCCGGACCGGACGGCCTCGCGGGCGGCGAGGTAGCTGTCGGACTCGGGGAGGCGCGCGACCATCACGGGCACGACGAGCAGGCCCGCCACGCCGCCGACGACGAACATCGACTCCCAGCCCCACGCGTCGATCACCCACAGCGCGAGCAGCGCGGTCAGCACGGCACCGACGTGGTAGCCGGTCATCATCCGCGTCGTCGCGGAACCCGAGCGGCTCGTCGGGGCGTGCTCGGCGATGTAGGCGAGCGCGGTGGGCAGGCACGCCCCGAGCCCCAGCCCCGCGAGGAAGCGCAGCACGGTGAACTGGGTGACCGACTGAGCCAGGGGGATCGCCAGGGTCAGCACGGAGAACAGCGCGATGCTGCTGATGAGCGCGCGCCGGCGACCGAAGCGGTCGGTGAGGGGGCCGATGAGGACGGCGCCGATGCCGACGCCGACGAGCCCGAGGGTGGAGGCAGTCGTCAGGGACGCGTCGGTGAAGCCGAGCGCGCCGGACTCCGAGAGCACCGGGATGACCGCGCCGAGCACGACCAGGTCGAAGCCGTCGAGCGCGACGGCGAGCCAGCACAGGACGACCGGCCAGGCGGGGTGGGGCGACGTCCCGCGGACGGACCCCGGGGAGGAGGTGGACGGTGTGCTGCTCACGGGGGTGCTCCTAGCTCAGGTGGTGCGGGGACCCGCTCACCGTGACACCGGCGTCCGGGAGCATGGCACGACAGGCTTCCGCTGGCCGGAAGCGTGCTGAGGCGGCCGTCACACACGGGGGCTTAGCGTCGGACCCGTGAGCGAGAGCAGCGCGGCGGCCGCCGCCGGGAGCACCGCGGCCAACCGACCGGACGTCGAGCGGGACCCCACCAGCGGGCTGGAACCGCAGGCCGCGGTCTCGGCCGAGATGCGCCGGACCGCCGAGGAGTACGCCGCGCGCGACGCGGACGCCGGCGAGGAGACCCGGCCGCGGTTGGACTACCCGCCGTACCGCTCGAGCCTGCTGCGCCACCCCACGAAGGCCCTGGTGCAGGTCGACCCCGAGGGCGTCGAGCTGTGGGCGCCGTGCTTCGGGGAGCGCGACGTGGACCCCCTCGAGGCGGACCTGACCATCCAGCGGGGCGGCGAGCCCGTCGGCGAGCGCACGGTGGTCACCGGGCGCGTGGTCGACGGCGACGGCCGGCCGGTGCGGCGCCAGCTCGTCGAGATCTGGCAGGCCAACGCGGGCGGGCGCTACGTCCACCAGCGCGACCAGCACCCGGCCGCCCTCGACCCGCACTTCACCGGCATGGGGCGGTGCCTGACCGACGAGGACGGCTGGTACCGCTTCACCACGATCAAGCCGGGGCCCTACCCGTGGCGCAACCACCACAACGCGTGGCGGCCGGCGCACATCCACTTCTCGTTGTTCGGCACCGACTTCACCCAGCGGGTCGTGACGCAGATGTACTTCCCGGGCGACCCGCTCTTCGCCCTGGACCCGATCTACCAGTCGATCGTGGACCCGCAGGCCCGCGAGCGGTTGGTGGCGACGTACGACCACGACCTGACCCAGCACGAGTGGGCCACCGGCTACCGGTGGGACATCGTGCTCACCGGGGCCCACCGGACCCCGGTCGAGACCGACACCACCGAGGAGGGGGACGCGTGATGCCGCGCCGGACCGCCACGCCCGGCCAGACCGTCGGGCCGTTCTTCCACTACGCCCTGCCCTACGCCGGCGACCGCGACCTGGTCGCCCCCGGCACGCCCGGTTCGGTGCTCCTGCACGGGACGGTCACCGACGGAGAGGGCCGGGGCGTGCAGGACGCCCTGGTCGAGATCTGGCAGGCGGACCCCGCGGGGAACGTCGTCCAGCGTGCCGGCTCCCTGCGGCGCGACGGCCACACCTTCACCGGCTGGGGCCGCTCGACCACCGACCGGACCGGCCGCTACACGTTCACGACGCTGGAGCCCGGCTCCGTGGACGGCCGGCTGCCGTGCTTCGCGGTGACGGTCTTCGCCCGGGGACTCCTCGACCGGCTGTTCACCCGGGCCTACCTGCCGCTGGCCGAGCGCCCGGGCGCCGGGCCCGACGGGCTGCTGCGCTCCACCGGCGACCGGGCCGGCACGCTGCTGTGCGAGCGCGACGAGCACGGGCTGCGCTTCGACATCGCGCTGCAGGGGGCGGACGAGACCGTGTTCCTCACCTATCCGGGACACTCCTGAGGTGACGACCCTGTGGTGGCCCGGCGACCACCGCGCCGGCCCGGCGATGTCGGACCGTGCGCTCCTCGCCGCGATGGTGTCCGTCGAGCACGCGTGGCTCCGGTGCCTCGTCGACGCGGCCGTGGCCCCGGCGTCGGCCGGTGCGGCGCCGTGGCCGGATCCGGCCGCGGAGCCCGCGGTGCTGGCGTCGCTCGCCGTCGAGGCCGAGCGCGGCGGCAACCCGGTGATCGGGCTGGTGCGGCTGCTGCGCGAGCGCCTGCCGGAGCCCGCCGCCACCTGGGTGCACCGCGGCCTGACCAGCCAGGACGTGCTGGACACGGCCTTGGTCCTCTGCGCCAGGGACGCGGTGGCCGCCGTCCGTGCGGAGGTCGCGGACCAGGTCGCCGTCCTCGTCGACCTCGTCGAGCGGCACCGCGGCACACCGATGGTCGCGCGCACGCTCACGCAGCCGGCCGTGCCCACGACCTTCGGCGCCAAGGCCGCGACCTGGCTCCACGGCGTGCTCGACGCCGACGAGCTCCTCGCGGCCCTGGCCCTGCCGGTGCAGCTCGGCGGCGCCGGCGGCACCCTCGCCTCGCTCGTGGAGCTCGCCGGTGCGGACGGCGCGCGCTCCCTGCGGCGGTCCCTCGCACCGGCGCTGGGCCTCGAGCAGCCGTCCGCCCCCTGGCACACGCGCCGCACCCCGGTCACCCGCCTCGCCGACGCCGCCGTCACCGCCTCCGACGCCTGGGGGCGGGTCGCCAACGACGTGCTCGCGCTCGGCCGGCCGGAGGTGGGCGAGCTCCGGGACGGTTCCGCCGGCGGCTCCTCGGCCATGCCGCAGAAGGCCAACCCGACCCTGGCCGTGCTCGTCCGCCGCGCCGCGCTCGCCGGCCCGCAGCAGGCGGCCGCGCTGCACCTGGCCGCGGCGGAGCAGGTCGACGAGCGCGCCGACGGCGGGTGGCACCTGGAGTGGCACACGATCGCGGTGCTGCTGCGCCGCACCGTGGTGGCCGCCTCCCATACGTCCGACCTCCTGCGGGGGCTCTCCGTCCGGACCGACCGGATGGCCGCCCGCCTCGCCGAGGTCGAGCACGACGTGCGCGCCGAGCAGCGCTCGCTGGCCGGCCTGACCGGACGCGAGCCCCTCGCGTCGTACGACGGGCTGGTGGGGGACCTGGTCGACGAGGCCCTGGCCCGCGCCGCCGAGCATCCGCGACCTCGAGGAGACCGATCGTGACCGTCACCGCCGTCCACCTCGGAGGCCGTCCGGAGCTGCCGCTCCTGGTCCTGGGCCCGTCGCTCGGGACGTCGGTCACGGCGCTGTGGTCGGCCGCCGCCGAGCACCTCGCGCGCGACTTCCGCGTGGTCGGCTGGGACCTGCCGGGCCACGGCAGCAACCGGCTGCCGGTCGGCGCCTCCCCGGTCACCGTCGGCGGGCTCGCCGCCGACGTGCTCGCGGTGGTCGACGAGGTCGCCGGCCCGTCCGCCGCGTTCCACTACGCCGGGGACTCCGTCGGTGGCGCGGTCGGGCTCCAGCTGCTGCTCGACGCCCCGGACCGGGTGCTCACCGCGACCGCGCTCTGCACGGGCGCGACGATCGGCACCCCCGAGTCCTGGCTCGAGCGCGCGGCGACGGTGCGCGCGTCCGGGACACCGTCGATGGTCAGCGGCTCGGCCCAGCGCTGGTTCGGACCCGGTTTCCTCGAGCGCGAGCCGGCACGCGGGTCGGCGCTGCTGCACGCGCTGTCCGACGCCGACGACGAGGGGTACGCCGCGGTCTGCGGCGCGCTCGCGACCTACGACGTCCGGCACCGGCTCGCCGAGGTCGCGGCCCCGGTGCTGGCGGTGGCGGGGGAGCTCGACCAGCCGACGCCCCCGTCGGCGCTCGAGGAGATCGCCGACGGGGTCCCGGACGGCCGGGCGGTCGTCCTGCCGGGTGTCGCGCACCTGGCCCCGGTCGAGGCGCCGGAAGAGGTGGCCCGCCTCGTGCGCGAGCACGCACTCCGCGGGCCCGGGAGGCGTCCCGGCGGTGGCTCCACCGCCGAGGGCCCCGCGGGCGCCCGCAGGCCGGACGCGACCGTCGCGCAGGTGCGCGACGAAGGGATGGCGGTGCGCCGGGAGGTCCTGGGCGACGCGCACGTCGACCGGGCGACGGCCGCGGCCACCGACCTCACGCGGGACTTCCAGGAGCTCATCACCGAGTACGCCTGGGGCGGCATCTGGACCCGCCCCGGGCTGGACCGCCGCTCGCGCTCGATGGTCACGCTGACCGCCCTCGTGGCGCGGGGCCACCACGAGGAGCTGGCGATGCACGTCCGTGCCGCGCGGACGAACGGGCTCAGCGTGGAGGAGATCAAGGAGGTGCTGCTGCAGACCGCGATCTACTGCGGGGTGCCCGACGCCAACACGGCGTTCCGGATCGCGCAGGCCGCCCTCGCGGAGCTGGGCGAGGCCTGACCCCGGCGGTGCGGGGCCGGGCCTCCGCTCAGGTCCGGTCGACGAGCGCGACGGACAGGCGCTCCTGCAGTCCGGCGACGGTCGTCCCGAACGTCGCCAGCACGCCCACCTCGCCCGGGGCGAGCGTGTCGTCGCCGACCGTGAAGACCCCGTGGTCGGTGTAGACCCGGCTGACGCAGGCGACGCCGGTGAGCGGGTAGGTGCAGGCGGGCACCAGCTTGGGGGAGCCGTCGCGACCGAAGAGCGACATCATCACGCGCACGTACTTCGCGCCGATCGCGAGGTCCATGGCGCCGCCGACGGCGGGGATGTCGTCGGCCCGCCCGGTGTGCCAGTTGGCCAGGTCGCCGGTGGCGGCGACCTGGTAGGCGCCGAGGACGCAGACGTCCAGGTGGCCGCCGCGCATCATCGCGAAGGAGTCGGCGTGGTGGAAGTACGCCGCTCCCGGCAGCTCGGTGACCGGCACCTTGCCCGCGTTGGTCAGGTCGGCGTCGACCTCGTCGGGGCCGGCGGCGGGGCCCATGCCGAGCATGCCGTTCTCGGTGTGGAGGACGACCTCCTGCGCGGGGGTCAGGTGGTCGGCGATGCGGGTCGGCTGGCCGATGCCGAGGTTGACGAACGATCCGGCCGGGATGTCGGCGGCGATGACCGCGGCCAGCTCCTCGGTCGACAGCGGGGCGTCGGTGGAGGTCAGGGTCATCAGCGGGCTCCTCGGACGGTGTGGTGCTGCGGCTCGACGGCGACGACGCGGTCGACGTAGATCGAGGGCGTCACGACGGCCTCGGGGTCGAGCGAGCCGGTCTCGACGACCTCGGCCACCTGGACGATCGTCGTCGCCGCCGCGGTCGCCATGACCGGCCCGAAGTTGCGCGCGGTCTTGCGGTAGACGAGGTTGCCCGTCCGGTCGGCGCGGTGGGCCGCGACGAGCGCGTAGTCCCCGCGGATCGGGTGCTCGAGCACGTGCTCGCGCCCGTCGATCACCCGGGTCTCCTTGCCCTCGGCGAGCGCGGTGCCGGCGGCGGTCGGGCTGAAGAACGCGCCGATGCCGGCACCGGCCGCACGCATCCGCTCGGCGAGGTTGCCCTGGGGGACGACCTCGAGCTCGATCCGCCCGGAGCGGTAGAGCTCGTCGAAGACGTAGGAGTCGGACTGCCGCGGGAAGGAGCACAGGATGCGGCGGACCCGGCCCGCCTTCAGCAGCGCAGCCAGGCCGACCTCCCCGTTGCCGGCGTTGTTCGCCACGACCGTGAGGTCCGTGGCGCCCTGGCGGACGAGGGCGTCGAGGAGGTCGAAGGGCATGCCCGCCAGCCCGAAGCCGCCGACCAGGACGGTCGCGCCGTCCTCGATGCCGGCGACGGCCTCGTCGGCGGTCTCCAGCACGGCGGTCCGGGCCATCAGGCGGCCGCCTCGTTCTCGAGGACGACGGCCAGGCCCTGGCCCACGCCGATGCAGATGGCCGCGACCCCCCAGCGCTCGCCGCGCTCGCGGAGCACCTTCGCCAGCGTGCCGACGACCCGGCCGCCGGAGGCGCCGAGCGGGTGGCCGAGGGCGATCGCGCCGCCACGGGTGTTGACGATCTCCGGGTCGACGCCCCAGGCGTCGAGGCACGCCAGCGACTGCACGGCGAACGCCTCGTTCAGCTCCACCGCGCCGACCTCCCCCCAGCCGATGCCGGCGCGGGCCAGTGCGCGGTTCGCGGCCTCCACGGGGGCGTAGCCGAACGCCTGGGGCTCCAGCGCGTGCGCCGCGCGCCCGGCGATCCGCGCCAGGGGAGCGCTGCCGAGGCGGTCCGCAGTTTCGGCCGACCCCAGCAGCACCGCCGAGGCGCCGTCGCTCAGCGGCGATGCGTTCCCGGCCGTGATCGTGCCGTCGGGACGGAACGCGGGCTTCAGCCCGGCCAGGGTCTCGGGCGACGCCGACGGGCGGATGCCCTCGTCGCGGGTCAGGTCGGTGCCCTCCACGGTGACGACCAGGTCGTCGTAGAAGCCGTCCTCCCAGGCCTGGTGCGCCAACCGGTGCGACCGCGCGGCGAAGGCGTCCTGGCGCCCGCGGTCGATGCCGAACCGCTCCTGCAGCTGCTCGTTGGCCTCGCCGAGGGAGACCGTCCACTCCCGGGGCATCCGCGGGTTGACCAGCCGCCAGCCCAGGGTCGTGGACACGGCGGTGGTGTCCCCGGCCGGGAAGCCCTTCGCCGGCTTCGGCAGCACCCACGGGGCGCGGGACATCGACTCCACTCCGCCGGCCAGCACGACGTCGGCGTCCCCGGTCTCGATCGCGCGCGAGCCGGTGACCACCGCGTCCAGGCTCGAGCCGCAGAGCCGGTTGACCGTCGTGCCGGGCACGGTCACCGGCAGGCCGGCCAGCAGGGAGGCCATCCGGCCGACGTTCCGGTTCTCCTCACCGGCGCCGTTCGCGTTCCCCCAGACGACGTCGCCGATCGCGGCCGGGTCGAGCCCGGGCGTCGTGGCGAGGACCGCCCGGATGACCGAGGCGGAGAGGTCGTCGGGGCGGACACCGGCCAGCGCGCCGCCGTACCGGCCGAAGGGCGTGCGCACGGCGGCGTAGACGTAGGAGGAGCTCATGCCCTCGACCGTAGGCGGAGCGGCCCGGATCCTGAAGTATCAAGATGCCGCCCGATTGATATGTTCGGTGATATGGATTCGCTCCGACAGCTCCGTTCGTTCGTCGCGGTCGCGGAGGAGCGGCACTTCGGCCGGGCGGCCGAGCGCCTGCACATCGCCCAGCCGCCGCTCTCCCAGCAGGTCCGTCGGCTCGAGGCCGAGCTCGGCGTGGAGCTGCTGACCCGCACGACCCGCAGGGTCGACCTCACGCCCGCGGGTGCGGCGTACCTGGTGCGGGCCCGGGGGATCCTCGCTGCCGTCGAGGACGCCGCCCACGAGGCCCGGCGCGCGGCCGCCGGGGTGGTGGGCCACCTGACCGTCGGGTGCGTGGGCTCGGTGACCTACAGCCTCCTGCCGGCGCTGGCGAGACGGCTCAGCGAGGAGCTGCCCGGCGTCGACGTGTCGTTCCGCGGCGAGATGCTGGCCGCCGACCAGCAGGAGGCCCTGCGGCAGGGTGCCGTCGACCTGGCGCTGCTGCGCCCGCCGGTGACCGACGGGACGCTCACGGTCACCCCGCTGCGCGAGGACCGCCTCGTGGCGGCCGTGCCGGACGACCACCCGCTGGCCGGCCGTCGGCGCCTGCGCGTCGCCGACCTCCAGGGTGTCGAGCTGCTGGTGCACGCCTCGGAGCGCCGCTCCGCGATGTACGACGTCGTGCGGGGGCTGTGCCGCGACGCCGGGTTCGAGCCGACGGTGCGGCACGAGGTGGGTGAGACCTCGACCCTCGTCACCCTGGTCGCCGGGGGGCTCGGCATCGCGGTCGTGCCCGAGCCGGTGCGGGCCCTCCCGCTGGGCGGGGTGACCTACGTGCCGCTCGTCGGCCCGGTGCCGCGCGTCGCGCTGGTCGCCGCCCACCGGGCGGCGCGGGACGAGCCGCACCTGCTCGCCGCCCTCGACGTCGTGCGGCAGCTGGCGGCCGGCCGGTCGGGGCGCTAGGTGCATCGAGCTAGGGGGTCTCCCGGCCGAGCAGGTCGATGAACTCGTCGGCCATGCCGAGCTGCCGCACGAGCCGCTCGCGCCGGCCGACGGCGTCGTCGCGGACCGCCTCCAACCGAGCGCCCGCCTCTCGGCGCGCGTCGGGGCCGGTGCCGGGGTCGCGCAGGACCTCGATGTCGGTCATGACGGCCTTCATCTCCTCGATGCTGAAGCCCAGCGGCTTCATCCGCCGGATGACGAGGATCTTGTCCACGTCCTCCTCGGTGTAGAGGCGGAAGCCGCCGTCGGTGCGGCCGGAGGGGTGAAGCAGGCCGACCTCCTCCCAGTGGCGCAGGCTGCGCAGGGAGAGCTCGGTGCGGGCCGCGACCTCACCGATGTGCATGCTGCGCGCGGTGTCCATGCCCACGCTCCTCACTGTCGTCCGGGATGCCAACCCTACCCTCACGTAAGGGTAGGGTCCGGGCGGTGCCGACGTCCCACCCCACGCCCGCCCCCGCACCTGCTCCCGGCGCCGCCGCGCCCGTCGAGCCGTCGGTCCGCGCCGCGCTCCGCTCGCCGAGGCTGCTGCGCACCGAGGTCCTCGCCGGTCTCGTGGTGGCCCTCGCCCTCATCCCCGAGGCGATCTCGTTCTCGATCATCGCCGGGGTGGACCCGCGGGTGGGCCTCTTCGCGTCGTTCACGATGGCCGTCGCGATCTCGTTCCTGGGCGGTCGCCCGGCGATGATCTCGGCCGCTACCGGTGCGGTCGCGCTCGTGATCGCGCCGGTCATGCGCGACCACGGGTACGACTACCTGATCGCTACCGTCATCCTCGGCGGCCTCGTCCAGGTCGTGCTCGCCCTGGCCGGCGTCGCGCGGCTGATGAGGTTCATCCCGCGCTCGGTGATGGTCGGCTTCGTCAACGCGCTCGCGATCCTCATCCTCGAGGCCCAGGTCGACCACCTCGTCGACGTGCCGTGGCTGGTCTACCCGATGGTCGCGGTCGGCATCGCGGTCATCGTCGGCTTCCCGCGGGTCAACAGCGTCGTGCCGGCGCCCCTCGTCGCGATCGTCGCGCTCACCGCCTTCACGCTGGTCGGCTCCTTCGACGTCCCGGACGTGGGCGACGAGGGCCGGCTGCCGGACAGCCTGCCGAGCTGGTTCGTCCCGGACGTGCCGTACACGCTCGACACCCTCGAGACGATCGCGCCGTACGCCCTGGCCATGGCGGTCGTCGGGCTCCTGGAGTCGCTGCTGACCGCCAAGCTCGTCGACGACATCACCGACACCCCTTCGGACAAGACCCGTGAGGCGTGGGGGCAGGGCACCGCCAACCTGGTCACCGGCTTCTTCGGCGGCATGGGCGGCTGCGCGATGATCGGCCAGACGATGATCAACGTGAAGGTCTCCGGGGCCCGCACGCGGATCTCGACCTTCCTCGCCGGCGTCCTGCTGCTGGTGCTCGTCGTCGGCTTCGGCGACGTCGTCGCGCTGATCCCCATGGCCGCGCTCGTCGCGGTCATGGTGATGGTCTCGGTCGGCACCTTCGACTGGCACTCGGTCCGCCCCCGCACCCTGCGCCGGATGCCGCGGTCGGAGACGGCCGTCATGGTCGCGACGGTCGTCGTCACGGTCGCCACCCACAACCTCGCGATCGGCGTCGTCGTCGGCGTCCTCGTCGCGATGACGCTCTTCGCCCGCCGGGTCGCCCACCTGACCGCGACCGAGCGCACGCTGGTCGAGGACGAGCACGGCGCGGCCACGGCGGTCTACCGGGTCACCGGCGAGCTCTTCTTCGCCTCGAGCAACGACCTCGCCACCCAGTTCGACTACGCGCACGACCCCGGCCGGGTGGTCATCGACCTCGCGGACGCCCACGTCTGGGACGCCTCGACCGTCGCCGCGCTCGACGCGATCACCACGAAGTACGAGCGACGCGGCACCGCCGTCGAGATCGTGGGCCTCGACGCGGCCAGCGCCGAGCGGCACCGCCGGCTGAGCGGGCGGCTCGCCGCGCACTGAGCCGGCAGGAGCGTGACGGGGACCGCGTTTCGGCGCACGCGACCGGCCCTGGGATGCTTGGCGGTCGCACGAGCGGCGCAGCAGGCACGACGGAGGGGCAGCAGGCATGAGCGGGATCGCGGGGGAGCTCGCGGGGGTCCGGCGCGCCTTCGCGCAGCCGACCCTCACCCTGCTGCACCAGCGCCAGGCCGCCGTCGTCATCACGATCTTCCGCGAGGCCTTCGGCCGCAACAACGTGCCGATCCCCACCGCCCGGCTGCACGCGCAGGTCGAGGAGCACCTCGCCGAGGTCCGCGCCGCCGGTGAGACCGACCTGCCGACCGGGAGCGGTCGCGAGATCTGCCAGCGGTGGATGCGCGGGCAGTGGCTGGTCCGGTCCCTGGACGAGGGCGGCCGCGAGGTCTACACGCTGACCTCGCACGCCCAGCAGGCGCTGGAGCTGGTCAAGAACCTCGCCCGCGACCGCGCCACCCTCAGCGAGCACCGGATCGCGACGATCCTGGGCACGGTCCGCCGCTTCAACGCCGAGGCCAACCCCGACCGCGGCGCGCGCGTCGGGCTGCTCAACGCGGAGATCGCCCGGCTGCAGGCCGAGCGCGACCGGCTGGTCGACGGGGCCGAGCTGGTGGGGGCGACCGAGGACTACATGCTCGAGGGGTTCACCGAGCTGCTCTCGCTCGTCTCGGCCCTGCCGAGCGACTTCGCCCGGGTCGAGGAGCGCTTCGCCACCATCCGCGGCGAGATCCTGGCCGCCTTCCGGGCCGAGGACCGCCCGCCGGGCCAGGTGATCGACGACTACCTGGCCCGCGCCGACGCGCTGATGACCGCCACCCAGGAGGGCCGCGCGTTCGAGGGCGCGTTCGCCCTGCTGCGCGACGACGGCCTGGTCACCCAGCTGCGAGAGGACCTCACCGCGCTCCTCGAGCACCCGCTCGCGGACCGGATCACCAGCGACGCCGAGCGGGCGGAGCTGCGGGGCACCGTCCGGCTCGTGCGCGACGGCCTGGACCGCGTGCTGGCCCAGCGGTCCCGGGTCACCGCGACGCTCAAGGAGTACATCGTCTCCCGCGACGCCGTCCGGGACCGCGAGCTCGAGCAGACGCTGCGCCAGGTGGAGTCGGAGCTGATGACGTGGATGGCCGGCACCGGTCCCCGCGCCACCCACGACGTGCCGCTGCTCCCGGCGCGGACCGGCATCGAGCACCTGCGCGAGCGGTTCCACGACCCCGCCGACGACGTGCTGCCCGAGCGGATCGGGCACCCCGACCCCGAGGACGCCCCACCGCTGTCGATGGCCGACCTGGTCGCCCAGGGCGGCCCGCGCCTGGCCGAGCTGCGCGAGCGGCTGGACGCCTCCCTCGCCTCCCTCGCGCCGGCGGGGTCGCTCGGCGAGCTCTTCGACACCCTGGAGCCGCCGCTGCGCCGACCGGTCGAGGTCTTCGGGCTGCTGCACCTCGCCGCCGACCGCGACTGGACCAGCGAGGAGGACGCCGTGGAGGCCTTCGCCGCCGTGCGACCCGACGGCTCGACGCGCACCTTCGCGGTGCCGCGGACGCCGCTGCCCGACCCCGACCGGCCCGACCGGCCCGACCGACCCGACCGACCCGACCGACCCCAGGGGGAGACCCGAGCATGAGCGTGGACACCGGCGACGAGCTGGACCTGGGCCCCGGGCTGGCCGGTGGGCTGGACGGTGGGCTGGACGGTGGGCTGGACGACACGTCGGTCTCCCTGTGGGAGGGCGACGAGGGCGGGCTGGAGCACGCGCAGCGCCACGCCCTGGTGACCCTGCTCAAGCAGCGCTTCATCAGCGCCCGCACGCACCCGCGCGACTGGCAGGTCCTCGTCGAGCACGAGCGGGTGCTGCGCTCCCGGCTCAACGACCTCTTCCTCGACCTGGTCGTCGACCGCGTCCGCGAGGTCGCCTGGAAGCGGCAGGCGACCTCGGAGACCGGCAGCCGGTTCCCGACCCTGCTGTACGACGCGGCGTGGTCGCGCGAGGAGACCCTCGTGCTCGTGCACCTGCGCGACCGGCTGCGCGCCGGCGCCGCCGGGGGCGAGTCCCGGGTGTTCGTGGACCTCGAGGACGTCCTCGAGCACGTCGCGAGCTTCCGGCCGGCGCACGCCACCGACGAGGCCGGTGACGAGAAGCGCGCCCGCAACGCGGTCACCAGCATCGTCAAGGCCGGGCTGCTGGTCGCCGGTGACCACGAGGACCGGTTCGAGATCAGCGAGGCGGTCGAGCCGCTGCTGCCGCTCGAGCTGCTGCAGGAGCTGCTCGAGGCGCTGCGGCGTGCCAACGCCGAGCCGCGCGCGACAGAGGAGGAGCCGGAGGGCGCCGGCCTCTTCGGCGACCACGCCGCCGCCGATGAGGCCGCCGACGCCGCCGTGCAGGCAGGGGAGTGACCATGTCGATCGACGAGACCGAGCAGCTGACCCAGCACCCCGAGGACCCCGCGCGCCCGGAGCACGTCGAGGGCGAGCGCTCCGACGGGCTGTTCGACCGGCAGGTCGTGGCCCTGCCCTCCGACGACGGGATGCAGTGGCGCGCCGCGCTGATGCAGCTGGTCAACTGGGGCGGCTTCGGCGGGCTCACCACCATCCCGCTGCGCGGCGACGCCACGATGATCTCCGGCGCTTCCGGCGTCGGCAAGAGCACCGTGCTCGACGCCTACACCGCGCTGATGATGCCGTCGGACACCAAGTTCAACGGCGCCTCCAACGACGCGGTCGCCGGGCGCGCCCGGGGCGTCGGCCAGCGCAACCTGCTGTCGTACCTGCGCGGTGCCGTCGACGTCGTGGACGACCCCCGGACTGGCCGACCGGTCGAGCGGCTGCTGCGCGGGCAGGGCTCCGACACCTGGGGCGCCGTGGCGATGACCTTCGTCAACGACCGGGGCGGCCGGTTCACCGCCCTGCGCACCTACTACGTCCCGCGCCGCGCGACCCGCTCCGCCGACGTGCAGATGCAGCTGGCCACCCACGAGGGCGCGCTCCCGCTGGCGACGCTCGAGGTGGCGGTCCCGGACCGGTTCCACGCGAACACGCTCAAGAAGCTCTTCCCCGGCGTCCGGGTCCACCGGACCTACGCGGACTTCTCCGCGGTCCTGCACGCGCGGCTCGGCATCGGCGCCAACGGCGACGGCGCCAAGGCGCTGCGGCTGCTGGCCCGGATCCAGGCCGGCAACCAGGTCCGCAGCGTCGACGAGCTCTACAAGGAGATGGTGCTCGAGCGGCCCAGCACGTACGCCGCCGCCGACCGCGCCGTCGAGCACTTCGACGACCTCGAGCGCGCCTACGCCGCGATGCGCACCGAGGAGCAGAAGCTCGCACTGCTCGAGCCGATCACGGCCCTGCACGAGCGGCGGGTGGCCGCCGCGGCCCGGCTGGCCGAGCTGGACTCCTACGGCGTGACGCTGCCCGGCGACACCCCGCTGCGGCTGTGGCTGCTGCGCACGCACCTGCGGCTGATCGAGGCCGCGGTGACGGAGAACCGCGAGGCCCGGGCCACCACCACCAGCGAGCTCACCAGCGCGCTGTCGACCGAGAAGACGCTGCTCGGCGACCTCGAGGCCGCGAAGGAGGAGCACCGCGCCGCCGGCGGCTCCACCCTGCAGTCGCTCGGGCTCGCCCTGGAGCAGGAGCAGGTCGTGCGCGAGGACCGGCTGGCCCGGCGCGCCGCGCTGCAGGAGCGCCTGCTCCCGCTGGTCGACACCAGCGACGGCGAGGGGCCCGACCTGGACGGCGCGCTGATGTCGGCCGAGGCCTTCGCGGTGCTCCAGCAGCACGCGCGGCAGTGGCTCTCGGGGTGCCGGTCGGCGCTGGAGACGATCAAGCGGGACCGCGACGGCGCCCGCGACCGGCGCTACCCGCTCCAGCAGCGGCAGGGCGAGCTGCGCCGCGAGCGCGCTTCCCTGGAGAGCCGGGCCGGCCGGGTGCCGGCCGGCATGCACGAGATGCGCGCCGAGGTCGCCCGCGCCAGCGGGCTCGCCGCCACCGACCTGCCGTACGTCGCCGAGCTGCTCGACGTCGCCCCGGAGGAGTCGCGGTGGCGCACGGCGGTGGAAACCGTGCTCGGCGGCACCGCGCGCCTCATGCTGGTGCCGCTCGACCGGCTCGGCGACTTCTCGCGCGCCATCGACGGCCTCCGGCTGCGGGGACGGCTGACGTTCGAGGGCGCCGAGCTCGACCTGCCCGACCTCGGACCGGCCGACCCCGAGCGGATCGCCGGCAAGCTCCTGTACCAGGACTCGCCGTTCTCCGGCTGGGTCCAGGCCCACGTCGCGCACCCCTCGCGCAACGCGCGCTGCGTCGAGACCGCGGCCGACCTGTCCGGCGACGGGTTCCGTGTCACGCCCGCGGGCCAGACGCGCAACGGCCGCCGCGGCACGCACGGCCGCTCCGAGGTCCGCAGCATCATCGGCTTCTCCAACGCCGAGGCGATCGCCGAGATCGACGCCGAGCTGGCCGCGCTCGAGGAGCAGCTGCGCGGGCTCGACGCCGAGGTCGCCGAGCTCGACCGGCGGGCCGGCGTGCTCGAGCAGCGGCGCACGGCGTACGAGACCGTCGCGGCCGCGCGCTTCGACGACCTCGACGTTGCCGCGAGCGACCGTCGGACCGCGGACCTCGAGCGGCGCCGGGAGGAGATCCTGGGCTCCGACGACCGGCTGCAGGTGCTGCAGGCCCAGGTCGAGGAGCTCTCCGAGCGGCTCGAGGTGGTCCGGCGCGAGCGGTTCGCCCTCGAGCAGCGTCAGCGGGAGCTGGCCGGGGCGCACGCCGCGCTCGTCGACGACGAGGACGCCGTCAAGGACCGGCTCGAGGCCGTCGAGCAGGCCGGCGAGGTCGAGCTGACCCCCGAGCAGGACGCCGCCCTGGCCGCCGAGCTCGCGGTGGCTGCCGCGCCGGCGGATCCCGAGGACCTCGAGCGGTTCCACGAGAGCTCCCACCGGCTCGCCGAGGGGCTGCGCGCGGCGGTGGCCGACGCCGAGGCGGAGACGCGCCGGGTCGAGGAGGAGCTCAGCGCGATCTTCCGGCTCTACAAGGTGCAGTGGGACTCCCCGAACCTGGGCACGAGCGCCGACTCCTACCCCGACTACGCGCGGATCCTCGACGAGGTCCGCGGGACCGGGCTGGCCCAGCGCCGCTCGGAGTGGCGACGCCGGCTCACCGAGTGGAGCGGGCAGGACCTCGTGCCCCTCGTGGGTGCCATGGCCGCCTCGATCGAGGAGATCGAGGACCGCCTCGAGCCGATCAACGCGATCCTGCGGCGGCTGGAGTTCGGCGCCACCCGCGACCGCCTGCGGATCCGGCTGCGCCGGCTGGCCCCGGCGCACGTGCAGGTGTTCCTGCGCGACCTCCGCGCGCTCTCCTCCGGCACGACCCGGGAGCTGGACGAGGCGGGCCTGGAGGAGCGGTTCGACCAGCTCAGCCGGTTCATGCAGCAGCTGCGCCGGCCCGCCCAGAACGGCGAGGCCGGCCCGGTCACCACCGACCGCGACCGGCTGCTCGACGTGCGCCGCCACGTCGAGGTCAGCGCGGAGCGCTACGACCACACGACGGGCGAGCTGCGCGCGACGTACCGGACGCTGGGGGAGAAGAGCGGCGGTGAGACCCAGGAGCTGGTCGCCTTCATCGTCGGCTCCGCGCTGCGCTTCCGGCTCGGCGACGAGCTGCGCTCGCGGCCGCGGTTCGCCCCGGTCTTCCTCGACGAGGGCTTCGTCAAGGCCGACTCGGAGTTCGCCGGCCGCGCCGTGCAGGCCTGGAAGGGGCTCGGCTTCCAGCTGGTCGTCGGCGTCCCGCTGGACAAGGTGACCGGTCTGGAGCCGCACATGGACGAGCTGCTCGCGATCACCAAGAACAGCGCCACGCACCAGGCCTGGATCACCCCGATCAGCGACGTGGTGGCCGGGGGCTAGCCGGCCGGGGCGGGCCTTGCCTGGCCTGGCCTGGGCTGGGGCGCGGCCGTGCCTGTCGGTCCATCAAGGTATGTCGCCGAACGGTCGCCTCCCGTGGCGAGCTCACCCGGGGAAGCGCTGGTCCACCAAGGTATGCAGACGAACCAGCCGCCGTCGCTCCGTCTGCATACCTTGATGAACCGACGAGGGCGAGGGTGAAGCCCCGGCGACGCTCACCGCGGCTCGGCGGCGAACGCGCCCGGCGTGGTGCCGGTGACCGCGCGGAAGTCGCGGGTCAGGTGCGACTGGTCGGCGTAGCCCAGCTCGGCGGCGACGGTCGCGAGGTCGGCCCCCTCGCCGGCACGCAGCCGCTCGGCGACCTCGTGCAGCCGGCGGCGCTGGACCAGCCACTTGGGCGACAGTCCGATCCGGCGGGCGGTGAGCCGCTGCAGGGTGCGCTCGGTCGTGGCGAACCGCTCGCACAGGTCGCCCACGCGGCGGATGCCCGGGTCGGCCTCGACCTCCGCCACCAGCCGGTTGACGAGCAACCCCTCCTCGTCGACGGGCAGGAGGGCGGCGAGCGCCGTCGCCAGGAGCGAGCAGGCCTGGGCCTGGCGCTCGGGGTCGGCCGGCCCCGGCGCCATCACCGCCCGGACCCGCGACGCGAGACCGGCCGCGCCGCCCGCGGCGTCGAGCCCCCGCACGGCCGCCAGGTCGAGCTGCCGGTCGGTGAGCCCCGTCATCGGCCCGCCGGCCAGCACCGTGCCCACGGCCGGCTGCAGCATGACGCCGACCGCCCAGCCGCTGCCGCGCAGCTCGCGGGTGCCCATCCCGCGGTCCGGCCCGACCAGGACCGCCTCCTCGGAGCCGACCACGAGCTGGCAGACGGGGTGCTGCAGGACCCGCTGCACCGAGGAGGCGCTTGGCGGCAGTGACCAGACCGGCACCCAGAACCGGCGTACGACGTCGTTGAGGGCGGCCGGAGGTGCCCAGCGCCGCAGCGACGGGGTGAACCCGCGCGCGTCCCGCAGGTGGGCGGGCTCGTCCACCTCGATCGGTGCCACGGACCAGGTCACTGTCGGATTCTTGCAAGACCCACCGACGGTGGGTCGCCGATCGTGGGCACCATGACCAGCACCCCCGTCACCGCCCTCCTCGCCGTCACCATCGACTGCTCGGACTCCGCCCGGCTCGCCCGCTTCTACGCCGACCTCGTCGGTGGGGAGGTCACGGGGGAGTACCCGGAGTACGGCTTCGCGCAGGCCGTCCTGGACGGCACCACCGTGAACTTCCAGCGCGCCGAGGGGTTCACGCGGCCGCAGTGGCCCGGGCAGGAGCACCCGCAGCAGTACCACCTGGACTTCCGCGTCAGCGACCTCGGCCGGGCGGTCGCCCACGCCGAGTCGCTCGGTGCCACGCCGGCGCCCGAGCAGCCGGGCGGGGAGCAGTGGCACGTGATGCTCGACCCCGACGGGCACCCGTTCTGCCTGTGCCCGCCGCGGGAGGGCTGATCGCGGCCGGAAGTTTCATCGGCCGGCCGATGGATCTCCCGGTCAGCCGACGAATCTCCCGGTCAGCCCGAGAACCGCGCGGTGACGGAGCCGAGCCCGCCGATCTCGGCGACGACGGTGGCACCGGGGTGCACCTCGCGCATCGGGCCCAGCGCGCCGGAGAGGACGACCTGGCCGGCGCGGAGCGGCTCGCCGTACGCCCGGGCGGCGCGGGCCAGCCACGCCAGGGCGTTGATCGGGTCGCCGAGGCAGGCCGCGCCGTTGCCGGTGGAGACCTCCTCGCCGTCGATCGTCATCCGCATGGTGACCTCGACCGGCTCGACCTCGTCGAGGGTGCGGCGCTCGGTGCCGAGGACGTAGAGGCCGCTGGAGGCGTTGTCGGCGACGGTGTCGCCGAAGGAGATGTCCCAGCCCGCGATCCGGCTGTCGACGACCTCGATCGCCGCGACGGCGTGGTCGACGGCCGCGCGGAGCTGCGCGTGGTCGAGCGGGCCCTCGTCGAGGTCGGCGCCGAGGACGAAGGCCACCTCGGCCTCGGCCTTGGGCTGCAGCAGCCGGGCCATCGGCACCTCGGCGGCGCCGGTGAGGTCCATGTCGTCGAAGAGCCAGCCGAAGTCCGGCTGGTCGACGCCGAGCTGCTGCTGCACCGCCACCGAGGTCGCGCCGATCTTCCGGCCGACCACCACCGCGCCCTCGGCCCGCCGCGCGGCGACGAGCCGGGACTGCACGGCGTACGCCGCGGCGAGGTCCTCGGAGCCGATCAGGTCGCGCACCGGCGCGCAGGGCTCGACGGTCCGCGCCGCCTCGAGGAGCCGGTCGGCGGCCTCGCGGATCGCGGCGTCGGGGACGTCGGTGCGGCCGACGTTGCTCGGGGAGTAGGGGTCGCTCACGGGGCCAGCGTGTCGTGCGCTGCGGGCCGGCCGCCGGACGGTCTCGCTGATCGGTACGGCCGGCGCGCGGAGGTACCGGTGGTCGGGAGGCCGCTGCGGGCGCCACCGTCCGCGACCTAGCGTGCGGTCGTGGAGACCTTCGCGCAGATCGTCCGCTCCCGGCTCGGCGACGGGGCGGCCGGGCTGCGCTTCGAGGACCGGGAGTGGACCTGGGACGAGGTCGTGCGGGAGGGGGCGGTGCGTGCCGCGGCGCTGGCGCGGCTGGTGCCCGGCCCGCCGGCGGGGGAGCGACGGCAGGTCCACGTCGGCGTCCTCCTCGAGAACGTCCCCGACCACGTCTTCTGGATCGCGGGCGCCTCCATGGCCGGCGCGGTGGTGGTCGGGCTCAACTCCAGCCGCAGCGGCCCCGAGCTGGCCCGCGACGTCCGGCACGCCGACGTCGACCTGCTGGTCACCGAGGACCGGCTGGCCCACCTCCTCCACGGCGCCGAACACGGCGTCCCGCCGGACCGGGTGCTCGTCGTCGACCACCCGTCGTACGACGCGGCGCTGGCGCCCCACCGGGGCGCGGACGTGCCGGAGGAGCTGCCGCCGGCCGAGGCGGTCGCGCTGCTGCTGTTCAGCTCGGGATCCACCGGCGCGCCGAAGGCGGTCGTCGTCAGCCAGGGCCGGCTGGGGCGGCTGACGGAGGCCCTCGTGGAGCGGGTGCGGCTGCGGCGCGACTCGGTGACCTACCTGTGCATGCCGCTCTTCCACGGCAACGCGGTGATGCTCAACCTGGCGACCGCGATGCGGGTCGGCGCGACGGTCGCGATGGCCCGGAGGTTCTCCGCGGGCGGCTTCGCCGAGGACGTGCACCGGCACGGGGCCACCTTCGTCAACTACGTCGGGCGGGCGCTGTCCTACGTGCTGAGCCGCCCCGAGGGCCCGCGAGACCGCACCTCGACCCTCGAGCTGGCCTTCGGCACCGAGGCCTCCGAGGTCGACGTCGCCCGGTTCGCCGAGCGCTTCGGCTGCGAGGTGGTCGAGGGCTACGGGATGAGCGAGGGCGTCTTCCGCGTGGCGCGTACGCCGGACACCCCGGCCGGGGCGCTGGGCGTGCCGGCCGGTGGCGCGGACGTGCGCGTCCTGGACGAGGCGACCGGGGAGGAGTGCCCGCGGGCGGTGCTCGAAGCGTCCGGGCGCCTGCTGAACCCCGAGGCGGTGGGCCAGATGGTCGCGATCGGCGGCGCTGCGTCGTTCGAGGGCTACTGGCGCAACCCGGAGGCGACGGCGGACCGCGTCCGCGGGGAGGACTTCTGGTCCGGCGACCTGGCCTACCGCGACGAGCAGGGCTTCCTGTGGTTCGCCGGGCGCTCCTCGGACTGGTTGCGGGTGGACTCGGAGAACTTCGCGGCGGCTCCGGTCGAGCGGGTCCTCGCCCGGGTGCCCGGCGTGCTCTCCGCGGTGGTCCACGCGGTGCCGGACCCGGCCACCGGTGACCAGGTCATGTGCGCGCTGGAGCTGCTGCCGGGCGCGCGGTTCGACCCCGACGCGTTCGGGACCTTCCTCGCGGCGCAGCCGGACCTCGGCGCGAAGTGGTGGCCGCGCTTCGTCCGGGTCACCCCCGCGGTCCCGCTCACCGCGAGCGGCAAGGTCGACAAGGCCCCGCTGCGGAGGGCCGCCTGGCTGACCGGCGACCCGGTCTGGGTCCGGGTCGGCCGGACGTCGGCGTACGCGCTGCTCGACGAGGCGGGGCGGCGGGCGATCGAGCGGGACTTCGCCGCGCACGGGCGCAGCGCGCTGCTGCCGGCTCAGCCGGGTGCGTAGCGGTAGGAGCGTCCCTGCCGGACCAGGACGCCGTCGAGCCCGGTGTCGACGGCGCGCTTGACCACCTTGCTCGTCGCCGTGCGCGGCAGCTCGTCGACCAGGCGCAGGTAGCGCGGCACCCAGGTGGTGCCGAGGTCGGGCTGGGTGGCGAGGAAGCCGGCGAAGTCCTCGGCGTCGAAGGACGCCCCGGGCGCGAGCTCCGCGACGGCCAGGACAGCGTCGCCGACCGCCTCGTCGGGCACCGCCAGCACCGCGACGGAGGAGAAGCCCGGGAACCGGCCGAGGAGCCGCTCGACGGGGGCGGTGGCGACGTTCTCGCCGTCGACGCGCAGCCAGTCCCCGGTCCGGCCGGCGAAGTAGAAGAACCCGGCGGCGTCGCGGTAGGCGAGGTCGCCGGACCACACCCAGCCGTGCCGCAGCCGGCGGGCCTCCGCCTCGGGGTTGCGCCAGTAGCCCTCGAAGAGCCCGGCCCCGGCCTTGTTGACGATCTCGCCGACCGCCTCGTCGGCGTTGAGCAGCACCCCGGCGTCGTCGAAGCGCGCCGGCGGGCACTCCTCGAGGGTCTCGGGGTCGACGACCACCGTGCCTGCGGGCGCCGTGCCGAGCGAGCCGGGCGGGGTGTCGGGGGTGCGCATCACCCGGACCTCGCCCTCGCTGGAGCCGAAGGAGTCGACGACCTGGCAGTCGAAGCGCCGGGAGAACTCCGCGATGTCGCGCTCCGAGGCCTCGTTGCCGAAGGCGATCCGCAGCGGGTTGTCGGCGTCGTCGGGACGCTCCGGGGTGGCCAGCACGTAGTGCAGCGGCTTGCCGACGTAGTTGAAGAACGTCACGCCGTGCCGCCGCACGTCCGGCAGCCACGCCGACGCCGAGAACCGGCGGCGCAGCACGATGGTGCCGCCGGTCCGCACGGCCGGGGCGATGCCCGCCATGATCGCGTTGGAGTGGAACATCGGCATCACCACGTAGAACACGTCGGCCGCGGTGAGGCCACGCCGCTCGACCTGCTGCGCCGCGATCCGGCCCATCCGGCCCTGCGTGCACACGACGGCCTTGGGGGCCGCGGTGGTGCCGCTGGTGAAGACGAGGGAGTACGTCGTGCCGGGCGCGACGGCCGCCTCCGCACCGGCGGCGAGCGGCGCGGCGTCCGCGAGCCGGGCGGCGTACGCCGGGTCCTCGACGTGCAGCGTGCGCTCGGCGGGGACCCCGGTGTCGACCCCCTCGAGGAGGGGTCGCCGGCTCTCGTCCACGACCAGCGCCTGGCACTCGGTGAAGGAGACGTCCCGCGCGAGGTCGGGGCCGCGCCGGGTGGGGTTCACGCCCACGACGGTGGCGCCGGCGAGCGCGGCGCCGCACCACCAGAACAGGTGCTCGGCGGTGTTCTCCATCGCCAGGCCGACGTGCCAGGGACCCTCGACCCGCAGCTCGGCCAGCAGGCCGGCTCGGCGCCGCGCCTCCTCGACCACCTCGCGCCAGGACCAGCGGCGCTCCTCGAACCACAGCGCGGTGGCGTCGTCCCCGGCGCGGTCGGCGACCAGTCCGGCGAAGGTCGGGTCAGGCGTCTGCGTCACGGCAGGTCAGGCTGCCACGCGACCCCGTTGATGTGCGCGCCACCGTCCACGAACAGCGTGTTGCCGGTCAGGTAGCGGCAGTCCTCGCTCGCCAGGAACACCGCGACCGGCGCGACGTCGGCGAGAGGGTCGCCGATGCGGCCCATCGGGTTGCCGGCGTCGGCCATCGCCTCGAGCTCGGGGTGGTCGCCCATCACCCGGCGGAACGCCGCGCTCTTCGCGCCGGGGCACAGCGCGTTGACGACGACCCCGGTCGGCGCCCACTCGCGCGCGGCGGTGCGGGTGAGCGCGCGCAGGGCCTCCTTGGCGGCGTTGTACTCCAGCGTGCCGACGTGGGCGTTGACCCCGTTGAGGCTGCACATGTTGACCACCCGGCCCCAGCCGCGCGCCGACATGTGGGGGAACGCCGCCTGCATCGCCCACAGGGGGCCGCGGAACCCGACCGCCATGCCCTGGTCGATCATCGCGTCGGTCTTGTCCTCGACCCGGCACAGCTGCGCGGAGCCCCAGGCGTTGTTGACCAGCACGTCGAGGGAGCCGTAGGTGTCCAGGGCGGTCGCGACGGCCGCCTCCACCTGCGCCCGGTCGGAGACGTCGGTGCGCACGAAGGTGCCCCCGACCTCCGCCGCGACGGCCGGGCCGGTCTCCTCGGACAGCTCGGCCACGACCACCCGGGCGCCCTCGGCGGCGTAGGCCCGGGCCACCGCGGCGCCGATGCCGTCGCCGGCGCCGGTCACCAGCGCGACCCGGCCGGCCAGCCGGCCGGTGCCCGCGCCGCTCACGGCCGCTCGCCGCGGGCGCCGGCCGCGAGCAGGGCGGGGGACTCGGGCCGACCGTCCAGCACGCGGGTGGTCCGGACCGTCACCCGCCAGCCCTGCGGCGTACGACGCAGCTGCCAGTGGTTGGCGGTCGCCCGCCGCACCCGGAAGCCCTGCTCGCCGTTGACGACCATCAGCGAGTGGCAGACCGCGACGGCCTCGTCGCCGTCGATGCTGACGCGGGGCGGGCCGATGAAGTGCGCGCAGCCCCGCTCGATCCAGCCCTGGTGGCCGGGCGACTCGACCATCCGGCGGATGGCGGTGCCGCCGCCGAGGAAGACCTCGTCGACGTCGTACACGCCGTCCTCGGTCCACAGCGCCGCAACGTCCTCGGCGGCGCCGGCGTCGACCAGCGGGCCGTAGCCGGTGATCAGGTGGGTGATCTCGCGCTCGTCCTCGAGCTGTCCCAGCCGGCGCTCGAGCGCCTCGAGCCGGGCGGTGGTCTCCTCGGGCGGGGTGCTCATCCGATCTCCTCGCCGACGGCGGCCAGCGCCGCCAGCTGCTCGCAGTAGTGGTCGGCCGACTCGGCGTGGACCGCCGTGCTGACCAGGGTGGCTCCGGCGCCCAGCACGCGGCGCAGCCGGTCGGCGGTCGCCTCGGGGTCGCCGAGGGGGTCGACAGGTCGGCCCGGGGAGAGGACGACCTCGAATCCCTCGGGCACCTCCGCGCGCGCCAGCATCTCGGTCAGCGCCGAGAGCCCGAGACCGAAGGGGACCCAGCCGTCGCCGAGGGCCAGCGCGCGGCGCAGCGACCGCGGGGTGCGTCCGCCGATCCACAGCGGCACCCGGTCCTGGACGGCGTGCGGCTCGACGACGACGTCGCCGAAGGAGAAGTGCGGGCCCTGGTAGGACGGCGTGCGGCGGCCGAGCGCCGCGCGGAGGGCGGCGAGGGCGTCGTCGGCGATCGCGCCGCGGCCCTCGAACGTCGCGCCCAGCAGCGCGAACTCCTCCTCGAGGGAGCCGACGCCGAGCCCCAGCACCACGCGTCCGCCGCTGACCAGGTCGAGGGTGCCGTAGCGCTTCGCGATCTCCAGCGGGTGGTGGTAGCCCAGGACGAGCACCTGCGTGGCGAGCCGGATCCGCTCGGTGCGGGCGGCGAGGTAGCCGAGGGTCGCCAGCGGGTCCCAGTACGTTGCGCCGCGCTCGGCCGCGATCGCGGTCGGCACGGCGACGTGCTCGCTGCAGGTCAGGTGGTGGAAGCCCAGCCCGTCGGCCACCGCCGCGATCCGGGCGAGCTCCTCGATGCCGGCCCCCGCCTCCCACTCCTGGTGGGCGCCCGGGTTGGCGGTCACGACCGGGCTGACGACCCCGATCCGCAGCGCGGGCGCGTGGGCGCTCACCGGGCCGGCGCGGAGGCCGGGGGCAGCATCTTCTTCGACGCCTCGTGCGCGCCGAGCACCAGCCGCGCGCGGTCGGTGCGGCTGCGGACCTCGACGGCCTTCTCGTTGCCCGCGGCCACCTGGACCGGGCCGTCGCCGAGCGAGGCGAGCGCCTGGCGGGCGACGTCGTCGGGCTCGGAGACGTGCAGGCCGGGGATGTCCATGGACAGCCCGGCGCGTGCCATCGCCGGGGTGCGCGTCACGCCCAGCACGAACTCCAGGACGTCCACGTCGTGCTCGCGCATCTCCAGCCACAGCCCCTCGGCGAAGACGCGGCAGAACGCCTTGACCGCGGCGTACACCGAGATCTGGGCGGAGCCCATGAAGCCGGCCAGCGACCCCACGAGGAGCAGGCCGCCGCGGCGGCGCTCCTTCATGAGCCCGCCGAAGTGGCGGACCAGGGCGAGCTGGGCGGTGATGTTGAGGTCGATGACCTGCTGGAAGCGGTCGAGCTCGCCGGACACGAACTCGTGCCCGTAGGTGTTCGCGCCGGCGTTGTAGACCAGCAGGCCGACCTCGAGGTCGGCGGTGACCTCGGCGATCCGCTCCATCGCGTCGGCGTCGGTGAGGTCGACGGCGAGCGTCCGCACCTCCGCGCCCAGGGCGCGTGCCGCCTCGGCGGTCTCCTCGAGCGGGCCGGGCTTCCGGGCGAGCAGCACCAGGTCCAGGCCGGCCTCGGCGAGCTGGGTGGCGAAGGACGCGCCCACGCCCTCCGAACCGCCCGCGATGACCGCCCAGGGGCCGTGCCGGTCGACGTCGATCATGCGTGGGACACCTCGTGTTCGGGATTGCCGGGGTGGTCGGGGTTGCCGGGGTGCTCGGGGTTGGTCGGCAGGGGAGCGCCGTCCTGGACGGGCAGCTCGCCGCGGACGGCGGCCTCGCGCACGCTGTCGCGCAACGCCTGGCAGCCCGGGAAGGCCGTGCCGTTCGGGCCGGGCCGCGGACCGCTCGCGCGCCGCTCGAGGCACCGCTCCACGGCGTCCTCGTGCCACTGCACGGTGGTCTGCTCCCAGCTGCTCTTGCGGGCCTCGACCCGGGCGCCGCACGTGGTGCAGGCGACCGGCGTCATCGGCCCGTCGGAGAGGCGGTTGTCGGGACGGACCGCCATCAGACGGGCTGGCCGCTGGCCTCGGCCTTGCGGGCGAGGTTCGCCTCGACCTCCCGGCGCCAGGCCTCGTTGGGCCGGGTGGTGTCGATCTCGAACTCGAAGCGCTCGGTCATCTCGGGGGTCACCGCGGCGGCGTCGACGTAGAACTGCTCGTACCAGCGGCGGAGCTGGTAGACCGGCCCGTCCTCCTCGCACAGCAGCGGGTTGTCGATGCGGGCCTTGCTCTTCCAGATCGCGACGTCCTGCTCGAAGCCGAGCCGGATGAAGTTGCCCATCTTCTGGGCCATGACGGCCGCCTCGGCGTCGTCGAGGCCGGGCAGCTTCTTGACCATCACGCCGTACTGGAGCACGAAGGTGTTGGCGTCGACCGGGTAGTGGCAGTTGATCAGCACGCTCGGGACGTCGAAGTCGTCGTAGTGGTAGACGAGGTCGTCGATCATGAACGACGGGCCGTGGTACGTCGCGACCGAGGTCTGGGCCTTGACGGCGGGCGGGCGACCCGCCTTCGGCGGGGGCAGGATGTCCTCGCGGCTCTCGCCGTTCATCCACTGCGTCGCGGTGTGGCCCTCGAAGACGTTCTTGAAGTACGTCGGAAACGAGTAGTGCACGTAGAAGAAGTGCGCCATGTCCACGACGTTGTCGACGATCTCGCGGCAGTTCGCGCCCTCGATCGTGGTGGTGTACCAGACCCAGTCGCTCCACTCGGGGTCCTCGTAGCCCTCGATCCGCGGGATCGTCACGTCGGCCGGCGGCGGGTTGCCCTCGGGGTCGTTCCAGACGAAGAGCATGCCGTCCTGGACCAGCGTGTGCCAGGCCTGGGTGCGCGCGCGGAGCGGGACGCGGCGGGCGTAGGGGATCTGCTTGCAGCGGCCGTCGCCGCCCCAGCGCCAGTCGTGGAACGGGCAGGCGAGCTCGTCGCCCTTGACCATGCCCTGGGACAGGTCGCCGCCCATGTGGCGGCAGTAGGAGTCGAGGACCTTCACCTCGCCGTCGCTCGTGGCGAAGACGACCAGCTTCTGGCCGAACGCCTCGATGCCGTGCGGCTTGCCGTCACGGAAGTCCCGCTCGAGCCCGAGGCAGTGCCAGCCCCGGGCGAAGCGGGTCGGCGCGGCCTCCGCCTCGATCTGGCGGACCTCGTCCTTGGCGACGCTCATCTGCTCCTCCAACGGTGCTCGGTGCGGTCCGTCGAGTGTCGGACCGCTCGGCCGGGCCGGGATCGGGTCGTCCCGGTGAGCGGAAGCACCGCCCGTCCTCCAGGGAACCGGGTCGCCAGGGCAAAAACAAGAACGAATTCTAGTTTCGCTCTTCCATCCGGCTCAGGGATCGGTAGTGTGGCGCTCGCCACCGCACCTAGAATTCATTTCAGTTCTGGAGGAACCGCCATGACCGTCGCCCGCTCCGAAGCCCCCGAGCGCCGTGAGCTGCCGCCCTCGATGGTCGAGCGGATGACCCTGATCCTCGATGCGTTCCCGGGCCGGTCGGCCCGGCTGACCCTCGAGGACGTCGCCCGCATCACCCACCTGCCGCGCTCGACCGCGCACCGCATCCTCGACCAGCTGCTGAAGCTGAACTGGCTGGAGCACTCCAGCTTCGGCTACAGCCTCGGCCAGCGTGCGCTGCACCTCGGGGGCGTCGTCGACGACACCTCCGAGCTGCGGGCCGCGGCGTCGGCCCACCTGCACTCGCTGATGATCCGCACCGGGCTCACCGTGCACCTGGCGGTCCTCGACGAGGGTCGGGTGCACTACCTGGACAAGATCGGCGCCCGCTTCGCGACGGCCGTGCCCTCCCGCGTGGGCGGGTACGCGCCGGCGCACTGCACGGCGCTCGGCCGCGCGATGCTCGCCTGGCTCCCGGCCGAGGAGGTCGAGGAGCGGGTCGGCGAGGACCTGCGGGTGATGACCGGTCGCACCATCGCCGACGTCGAGGCGCTGCACCACGAGCTCACCCGCGTGCGCGCCCGCCACGGCCTGGCCTTCGAGCGCGGGGAGTGCTTCGAGGACATCGCCTGCGTGGCCGCGACCGTCCGCGGACCCGAGGGCCCCCTCGGGGCGATCTCGCTGGTCGGCGACTCGAGCACGCCGCTGGAGCGCGTGGCGCCGCTGGTGCTCGACGCCGCCCGGAAGGTCTCCCTCGAGCTGCACCCGGACCTCGCCCTCGGGCGCCCGGGCCAGGTCCGCCGCCTGCGCACCGTCACCGCGTGATCGCCGCCGTGCGCACCTGGACCGCCGAGCAGACCCTGCGCGAGCTGGACACCGAGGACGGTGTCCTGCGCTACCACGAGGCCGGCGACGCGGACGCGCCGCCGCTGCTGATGCTGCACGGCTCCGGGCCCGGTGTGACGGGCTGGCGCAACTTCGGCGAGAACCTGCCGGTGTTCGCCGAGCACTTCCGCTGCCTGGTGCTGGAGCTGCCCGGGTTCGGCGTCAGCGACCCCACCGACCAGCACCCGATGGTGGCCGCCCTGCCCTCGGTCGGTCGGTTCCTCGACGGGCTGGGCCTGGACCGCGTCGACGTCGTCGGCAACTCGATGGGCGGGGTGGTGGCGACCCGGCTCGCGATCGCCGAGCCCGACCGGGTACGCCGCATGGTCACCGTCGGCGGCATCGGCCAGGCGATCTTCAGCCCGTCGCCGGGCGAGGGCCTGAACCTGCTCATGGAGTTCACCGAGTCACCCAGCCGCGAGCGGCTCGTGCAGTGGCTGCACTCGATGGTCCACGACCGCTCCCTGGTGACCGAGGAGATGGTCGAGCAGCGGTGGACCCAGGCGACCGAGCCCAGCACGCTGGCCGCCGCCCGCCGGATGTACAGCCGCGCCGCGCTCGAGGGGATGGGCCGCGCCGCGGCGCGGTCGCCGGAGCCGCCGTACTGGGCGATGCTGCACCGCGTCCGCGCCCGCACGCTGCTCACCTGGGGCCGCGACGACCGGGTCAGCCCGCTGGACATGGCGCTGGTGCCGATGCGCACGATCCCCGACGCCGAGCTGCACGTGCTCCCCAGGTGCGGCCACTGGGCGATGATCGAGCAGAAGGCGGCCTGGGAGGCGGTCGTGCTGGCGTTCCTCACCCGCGCCGACTGACCCCGGCAGGGCCCCGCTCCCGTCCCACCTCCGCGCCCTCGCGGTCTCCCGGTCACCGGGAGACCCGGGGGCGCCGGCACGTGCGCGCTGGGAGCGTGGGGACACGTCTACAGGAGGTGTCATGACCAACCCCGCCCTCGCGGCCGTGGAAGAGCGTGCCGAGGAGATCGCCGCGCTGGCCGAGTCCAACGAGCGGCTCGGCCGTCTCGACGACGCAGCGGCCAAGCTGCTCCGCGAGACCGGTGTGATGCGCATGCTCCAGCCGGCGAGGCACGGTGGCGCCGAGGCGCACCCGCGCGAGTTCGCCGAGACGGTCATGCGGATCGCCTCGCTGGACGGCTCCACCGGGTGGGTCGCCGGCATCGTCGGCGTGCACCCCTGGGAGATGGCGATGTGCGACCCGGACGTGCAGGAGGCGATCTGGGGCGAGGACCAGGACACCTGGATCGCCTCGCCGTACGCCCCGATGGGCACGCTGCGGCCCGTCGACGGCGGCTACGTCTTCAACGGCCGCTGGCAGTTCTCCTCGGGCACCGACCACTGCCGGTGGATCTTCCTCGGCGCGATGCTCGCCGACGCCGACGGCAACCGGGTCATGCCGCCGCAGGCCTACCACGTGATCCTGCCGCGGTCGGACTACGAGATCGTCGAGGACAGCTGGGACGTCGTCGGCCTGCGCGGCACCGGTTCCAAGGACGTCGTCGTCACCGACGTGTTCGTCCCCGAGAACCGCACGATGTCCTTCGCCGGCTTCCTCGACGGCTCGCACCCGCGCAACGCCGGCCTCACCAGCCCGACGTACCACATCCCGTTCACCACGGCGTTCCCCATGGGCATCACCAGCGCGGTCGTCGGCATCGCCGAGGGGGCGCTCGCGGCGCACCTGGCCTACCAGCGCACCCGCGTGCAGGTGACCGGCACCAAGATCACCGACGACCCGTACGTGCTCTCGACCATCGGTGCCGCCGCCGAGGAGATCAAGGCCTCGCGGACCGCGGTGCTCGACAACGTCAGCCGCTTCTACGACGCCGCCGAGGCGGGCCGGCGGATCAGCTTCGCCGAGCGCGCGGCGTCGCGCCGCACCCAGGTCGCGGCCGCGTGGCGCGCGGTCCGCGCCATGGACGAGGTCGTCGCACGGTCGGGCGGCAACGGCCTGCGGATGGACAACCCGATCCAGCGCTTCTGGCGCGACGGCCACATGGGCCTCGCGCACGCGATCCACGTGCCGGGCCCGGTCAACCACGTCTCCGCGCTGACCGACATCGGCGTGACCCCGCCGCCCGGTCCGCTCCTGTCGATGATCTGAGGCGGCGACCCGAGGTGACGACGCGATGACCGACGTCCGCGGCCTGGGCTACCTCCGCGTGCAGACCACCGACGTGCCCCGGTGGCGCGAGCTCACGGTCGAGGCGCTGGGGCTGGCGGAAACCGGTGGCCCCGACGCCGACGGGCTCTACCTGCGCATGGACGAGCGGGCGGCACGACTGGTCGTGCTGCCCGGGGCGACCGACCGGGTCCTGGCGGTCGGCTGGGAGGTGCGCGACCAGTTCGCGCTGGCGCGCGTCGGGCGGGCGGTCGAGGCCGCGGGGTTCGGCGTCACGGAGCTGACCCAGGCCGAGTGCGACGAGCGCGCGGTCGAGGCGGCGATCCTCCTCGAGGACCCCAGCGGGACCCCGGTCGAGGTCTTCTCCGGCCCGGTGCTCGACCACGACCCGGTCCGCACGCGGTGGATGCAGCGGTTCATCACCGGGGACCAGGGCATGGGCCACGTCGTGCTCCCGACCACCGCCATGGACGACACCCTCTCCTTCTACACCGAGGTCCTCGGGTTCCTCCCGCGCGGCGCCATCCGCGTCGCCGGGCCGCGGCCGCCGGCCGGCCAGCCGCCGCGCCGCGTGCGGTTCCTCGGCGTCAACCGGCGCCACCACAGCCTGGCGGTCTGCCCGGCCCCGCACGGCGAGGCGCCCGGGGTGGTCCACCTGATGGTGGAGGTCGACTCCCTCGACGCGGTGGGCCGGGCGCTCGACGAGGTGAACCGCCGCGGCTTCTCGCTGTCCTCGACGCTGGGCCGGCACACCAACGACAAGATGGTGTCGTTCTACGTCCGCGCCCCCGGCGGATGGGACCTGGAGTACGGCACCGAGGGGGCCCTCGTCGACGAGGACTGGTACACCGCCGAGGAGATCACCGCGGACTCCTACTGGGGCCACGACTGGTCCGGCTCCGAGCCCCTCGCGGCGTTCTCGCCCCGCGCCAGGTGAGGCCGGTGGCGGTCCGTTCACCCCGGGACGCCGTCCCGGCCGGGGCGGCGGCGGACCCCGCGAGGACGCAGTGCCATCCTGCGCACGACCTCATCGACAGGAGCCACCCGTGACCGAGCGACCCGTCCTGACCGCCACCCCGAGCAACGCCGGGGTGGACGCGGCCGTCGCCGCGGCACGCCGCGTGGTGGCCGCCCTGCTGCACGCCGGCGGGTCCTCCCCGGCCGAGATGACGGAGGTGGCCGCCCGGCTCACCGAGGTCGCCGAGCACCTCGAGCAGCACGCACCGACAACCGAGCAGCGGCTCGTCGACATGTGGGGCGGCGAGGGCGTCACCCGGCACGACCCGGTCACCGGGCCGGAGAACGCCGTCGCGCCGCCGCTGCCGCTGCGCGGCCTGCCCGACGGGTCGATCGAGGGGCGGGCGACGCTGGGACTGCCGTACCAGGGGCCGCCGGGCTGCGTGCACGGCGGCGTCTCCGCGCTGCTGCTCGACCACACCCTCGGCGTCGCCAACCACTGGGCCGGCGTCTCCGGGATGACCGGCACCCTCACGCTGCGCTACCACCGGCCGACGCCGCTCTTCGAGGAGCTGGTCGTGCGCGCCCGCCAGGTGTCGGTGGACGGGCGGAAGATCCGCACGACCGGGGAGATCGTCGCCGGCGGCGAGGTCTGCGTGTCTGCCGACGGGCTGTTCGTCGACAAGCACCTCCCGCGCCCCGGCCGAGGCTGAGCGGTGCACGCGGAGCGTGAGCCGCGTCTCACCCAGCGGTAGGCTGGCGGAGGTCCACGCGCGGGGGCGCGGAGGATGGGGGTCCCGATCCACCGAGGGGGAGACGTGCCACGAGTCGCGGAGGACCGGCCGCCCGCCGAGCCGACGTCGCGCGAGCAGAAGGAGCGGTACGCCCGCATCCTGCGCGCCGCCGCCCGCCACGGCGCGGCCAAGGGACTCGAGCGCGTGCAGATGCACGACATCGCCAAGGACGCCGGCGTCGCGATCGCGACGCTCTACCGCTACTTCCCCTCCAAGACCCACCTGTTCACCGCGCTGATGCGGTCCCAGGTCGAGGGCCTGGCCGCCATGGCGGTCGAGCGGGTCCCCGGTGAGTCGCCGGAGGAGGGCATCGCCCGGGTGCTGGTCCGGGCCGGGCGCGAGCTGCTCGGCCGCCCCCTGCTGGCGCACGCGATGATGCAGTCCAACAACGCCACGGTCGCCCAGACCCCGTCCGCCGGGGTCACCGAGGTCTTCATCGACCTGATGCTCGACGCCGGCGGGATCGCCGAGCCGACCGCGCACGACCTGCGCCTGCTCGGCCTGCTCGAGCAGGCGTGGTACGGCATGATCATCTCCGCGCTGAACCGCGGCACCGACCCCCTCGAGCTCGAGCGGGACACCGCCCTGGTCGTCGAGCTCCTCCTGCGGGGCCGGGACCAGGACGGCGCCGCCGGCGGTCGCACCACCGACGACGCCGCCTGAGGCGCCCGGGGGGCGGCTAGGCCTCGAGCGCGATCTCGCGCCGGACCACCTTGCCGGTCGCGTTGCGGGGCAGCGGGCTGCGCGCCACCTTCCAGCGGGTCGGGACCTTGAAGTAGGCGAGCGCGCCGGCGGCGTGCTCGCGCAGCCGCTCCTCGAGGCCCTCGAGCTGCGCGCCGGCGGTCGGCACGACGACGGCGCCGACCTCCTGGCCGAGCTCGGCGTGGGTCACGCCCATGACGATGCACTCCGCGACGTCCGGGTGCTCGGCGAGCACGCCCTCCACCTCGGCGGGGTAGACGTTCTCGCCACCGCGGATGATCAGGTCCGAGCGGCGGCTGCTGAGGCTGATCCGCCCCGCCTCGTCGCGCACGCCGAGGTCGCCGGTGTGCAGCCAGCGGTCGGCGCGGATCGTGCGCTCGGTGGCCTCGTCGTCCTCCCAGTAGCCCAGCATGTTGTAGGCGCTGCGCACGCAGATCTCGCCCTCGACCCCGTCGGGGACGGGGCGGCCCTGGCCGTCGCGCACCTCGAGCTCGACGCCGACGATCGGGTGCCCGAGCGTGCCGGGCGCCTCGGCGAGGTCCATCGGGTTCGCGGCGGCGACGGCGGTGCAGGACTCGGTGAGCCCGTAGCTGTCGACCAGCGAGGAGGCGAACGGCAGCTGGGTGCGCAGGCGCTCCTTCAGCTGCGGGGAGGAGGGCGCCGAGGCCAGCGCGAACGCCCGGAGCGAGGAGGTGTCGTACGGCGACAGGTCGGCCTCGAGCAGGCGCGTGGCCATCGTCGGGACGGCGCCCCAGTTGGTGACCCGCTCGCGCTCGACGAGCCGCATCACCGGGTCGACCTTGAACGCCCCGAGGTGCAGCGCGACCTTGCTGCCGGTGGCGAGGCGGGGGAGGGCGAGGTTGTGCAGGCTCGCGATGTGGAACAGCGGCATCACCAGCAGGTAGGTGCGATCACGCGGGTCGGTCGGGTCGCCGAAGGCGGCCATCAGCGCGTCGTTCATCCGGTGGTACTCGACGACGGAGAGCAGGTTGCGGTGCGAGTGCGTGGCGCCCTTGGGACGGCCGGAGGTGCCCGAGGTGTAGAGGATGACCGCCGGGTCGTCCTCGGCGACGTCCGCCGAGGGGAGCGGTGCGTCGGGGTACGCCGCGGCCAGGCGGCGCACATCCTCGAGCCCGAGGACCGGCAGGTCGACGTCGTCGGTCGCCGCGATCTCGGCGAGCTGCGCGCGGCGCTTGTCGTCGGCGACCACCAGCGTCGGGCGGGCGTGGGTGAGGCCGTAGGCCAGCTCGCGCGTCGACCACCAGGCGTTGAAGCCGACGGTGACCGCGCCGATCGAGGCGGCCGCCCAGAAGACGAGGATCCACTCGAGGTTGTTGGCCGACGCGATCGCCACCCGGTCGCCCTGCCGCACGCCGTGGTCCTCGCGGAGGGCGCGGGCCAGCGACGAGACCATCGCCGCGTGCTCGGCGAAGCTCACCTGCTCCTCGAGCGTCGCGACGTACGTCCGGTCACCGTGGACGACCGACTCCGCCAGGACCTCGTGCAGGGCCCGCTTGCGGTGGGCGAACAGCGTGACCGGGGCGCCGAGCACGTCCTCGCGGACCAGCTCGAAGGGCGCACCGGGAGCGGTCAGGCCCGTGACCACCTGTCGGGCGGCGAGTCGGGGGTCGGTCTGGGTGGTCATGCGTTCTCCTGGCGGGCTGGTCCGGCGACGTCGGTACCAGTGTCGTCGCGCGCGTGACGGGGGCCACAGGCGACGTACCGATGAGCGGGACTCGCCACGGGCACGCCTGGCGCGCGGGAGGCAGTCCCGGTCACCGGGACCGTCCCGGATCGGGTGGTCCCGGTCACACCCATGCTCTGCCACCAGGTACGAGTCCCCACCGACGCCGGACCGGCGGAGGCCCGGGGACGTCCGCTCGCTCGTCGCACTCGGGAGCGCGACCCATGCCGGTCACCGGCTGCCACGCACGACGTACGGCAGCCCACCCGGCCCCTTTCCCCGTCTCTGCAGCACCCCTGCAGCACCGCTGCACCCACCCCAGCCCTGTCGCCGTCGGCGGCCGGCGAGAAGGAGAACACCCAGATGCGAAACCTCAGGAGCGTGCGCGCCGCCCGGCTGGGCGTCGCCGCCCTCGCCCTGGCGCTCACCGCCACCGCGTGCGGCTCGGACCGGAGCGAGGAGGACGGCAGCCAGGCGAGCGCAGGCGGCTCCTCGGAGTCGGCGGCCACCTCGGCCACCGCGTTCGGCGACCTCGAGTCCCCCTGCGGGGAGGGCGACGCCGCCGGCGCGACCGACCAGGGCGTCACCGACGACGCGATCACCATCGGCTACGGCGACGACCGCGGGTTCGCCGCGGCGCCCGGCCTGAACCAGGAGATGGGCGACGCGGTCAAGGCGATGATCGCCTGGTGCAACGAGCAGGGCGGGATCAACGGCCGCGAGGTCGTCGGCAACCAGTACGACGCCGCGATGACCAACGCCGCCTCGGTGGTCCAGAAGTCCTGCAAGCAGGACTTCATGCTGGTCGGCCAGGGCTTCGCCTACGACGAGGCCGCCGAGCAGTTCCGCGTCGGCTGCGACCTGCCGACCGTCGCCGGCTTCGTGATCGGCCCGAACTCCGCGATGGGCCCGGACAAGTTCGAGCCCGTCCCGCTGCCGGTCGACCGCTACAACTCCGCGATGCTCGCCTCGGCCATGGAGGTCTACCCCGAGCTCAAGGAGGCCGCCACCGGCCTCGGCTCGACCTCCCCGGCGATCTCGCAGGGCGTCAACAAGGTCCTCGACGCGATCGGCAAGCTCGACGGCAACGTCGTCGACTGCGGGGTCACGATCAACCAGGACGGCGAGGCCAACTACGTGCCGTTCGCCGAGAAGCTCAAGGACTGCGACGCGAAGGCGCTGTGGATCACCAACACCCCCACGCCGATCGCCTTCGGCCTGCTCGAGGCGCTGCAGCGCGTCGACGCCGGCAAGAAGTACGTCTTCGAGTCCACCTGGTACGGCGACGTCACCAGCCAGTGGAACGCCCAGTCGGGTGCCGCTGACGGCCTGCTGACCGGCCTGGTCTTCCAGCCGATGGAGAACGCCGACGCGGTCCCGGCCGTCCAGGACTACCTCGACGTGGTCGTCGACGGCGCCGGCGCCAAGCCGGGCCTGCTGGGCATGCAGGCCGTCTCGGCCTTCCTGCTCTGGGCCGACGTGGCCAAGGACTGCGGCTCGGACCTGACCCGCGAGTGCATGGTCGAGGGCCTGTCGGGGGTCCACGAGTGGACCGGTGGCGGCCTGCACGCCCCGGCCGACCCGGGCGCCAACATGCCGCCGAGCTGCGCGCTGGTCGTCCAGCTCGAGGGGGACACCTTCGAGCAGGTCTACCCGGAGACCAAGGGCGAGTTCAACTGCGACGACTCCTACGTCCTCGAGACCGACCCGGCCAACTCCGGCGTCACGCTCAACGAGGACCGGCTCTCCACCGCCTTCCTCAAGTAGCCCTTCTCGTCGCGTCGCGGCCGGTCGCCCTCCGGCGGCCGGCCGCGGCACGACCAGCGACCTGTCCGAGGCGACCTCCGAGGTGAGCCCCGCATGACCCTCTTCCTGACCTTCACCGTCCTGGGCCTGGTGCTCGGCTCGGTGTACGCCATCGCCGCCTCCGGGCTGGTGCTCACCTACAACACCTCGGGCATCTTCAACTTCGCCCACGGTGCGCAGGCCATGATCGGCGCGTTCCTCTACTACCAGCTCCAGGTGGTGTGGGGGGTCCCGACGCTGCTCAGCGTGCTGGTGCTGCTCCTGGTCGTCGGACCGCTCATGGGCTTCCTGCTCCACCGCTTCATCATGGGCGGCCTGCGCGACACCGCGGAGGTCACCAAGATCGTCGTCACGGTCGCGATCCTGCTCGGCTTCGTCTCCCTGTCCCACTGGGTCTGGGACCCGCAGGAGGCGCGGATGTCGAAGATGTTCTTCGGCGCCGACAGCTACGTCACCGTGGGCGGCGTGGTCATCCGGTACCACGAGATCATCTGCCTGGTCGCCGCGGCGGCCATCGCCGTCGGGCTGCGCCTGCTCTTCACCCGCTCCCGCATGGGCGTGCTGATGCGCGCCACCGTCGACGACCCCGACCTGCTGCGGCTCAACGGCCACGACCCCGAGCGGATCGCGGGGCTCGCCTGGGCGCTCGGCTCGACCCTCGCGGTGCTCGCCGGCATCCTGATCACCCCGGTCGCCGGTGGCGCCCTCGAGGCCAACGCGCTCACGCTGCTCGTCATCGACGCCTTCGCCGCCGCGCTCTTCGGCCGGCTGCGCAGCATCCCCCGCACCTTCGTCGGCGCGGTCGTGCTCGGCCTGGCCAGCACCTACCTGGTCGCCTACGCGCCGTCGGAGTGGACCTGGATCACCAACCTGCGCGACGCGCTGCCGATGATCATCTTGTTCATCGTCCTGCTGGTGCTGCCCCAGGACCGCCTCCGCGGTGCCGCGGTGCGCACCCGCGAGCGCTACGAGGTGCCGACCGTGCGGCGTGCGGCCGTCTGGGCGGGCGTGATGGTCCTGCTCACCGTGGCCTACCGCCAGCTCATCGACGACTCCAGCGTCGGCACGCTGCTGCTCGGCCTCTCCTTCGCCATCGTGGCGCTCTCGCTCACCCTCCTCACCGGGTACGCCGGCGAGCTCAACCTCGCCCCGATCGCCTTCGGTGCGATCGCCACCATCGTCGCCTTCCACAGCGGCATCGACGGCGAGGGCCTCGACGCCCGGATGAGCGTCGTGGGACTGGCGCTCGGCGTGCTGGCCGCCGCGCTCACCGGCGCGGTGGTCGCGCTGCCGGCGCTGCGGCTGCGCGGGCTCTACCTCGCGCTGGCCACCCTCGCCTTCGGCGGCATCGTCTCCTCGATGGTGCTGCGCGAGACCCAGACCCGGTCCTGGTTCGGGCACGAGATGGCGCTGTTCCCCAACGGCAACCTGATCGTCTCCCCGCTCGCCGTCGGCCCGCTGGACCTGGGCGACCAGGACACCTTCCTCTACACGGTCGCGGCCGTCTTCGCCGTGCTCGGCGTCGGTGTCGTCGCGCTGCGCAACAGCGGCTACGGCCGACGGCTCGCCGCGATGAAGGACAGCCCGGCGGCCGCCGCGATGCTCGGCCAGCGACTGGTCCGGCTCAAGCTCTCGGTCTTCATGATCTCCACGGGCATCGCGGGCCTCGGCGGCATCTTCATGTCGATGGCGCTGACCTCGGTCACCTCCGAGCACTTCGTCTACACGCTCAGCCTGTCGCTGGTGATGCTGACGGTCGTGGGCGGCATCGGCTACGTGAGCGGGGCGCTCTTCGGCGGCCTGCTCGCCGGCGGCGGCTTCGCGCTCATCGTCGGCACCTTCAACGAGCTCTCGATCGACCACCCGGTGCACGCCGAGACGTTCGGGATCCTCTCGCACCTGTTCCTGGTGGCCACCGCGCTCATCGGCATCGGCGTGGGGGACAACCCCAGCGGCAACTTCCACCAGATCTTCCACGGGCAGCGCCGGCTCGCCCGGGCCCCGGAGGCGCGGTACGCCGCGGTCGCGGTCACCGCCGTCCTCTACGCCCTGGCCTACGCCGAGGTGATCGGGACCTGGACGTTCACGATCGTCGTGCTGGTGCTCTGGATGGCGCTGCCGGCGCTCGCCACCGCGCTGCGCCCGCACCGGATGCTGACGCCCGAGGCGCTGGCCGCCCGGCGGTCCGCGCCGCCGGAGCTGGTCGGCATCGACGAGCCGTACCCGCCGGTGCTGGCCGAGCACCTGGACCGCGAGCTCGGCCTCCCCGCGCGGCACCGCGCGCTCCCCGTCACGGTCGCGGTGCCCGCGCCGACCGGGCCCACCCGTCCCGCCGCCACGCCCGAGGAGGACACCCGCCATGTCCCTGCCTGAGACCACCCTCGCGCCGCTGCTGCGCACCGACGGGATCGTGGTGCGCTTCGGCGGCAACACGGCCGTCAACGACGTCGGCATCGACATCCACGCCGGCACCGTGACCGGGCTGATCGGCCCCAACGGCGCCGGGAAGACCACCCTCTACAACTGCATCACCGGCATGCAGCGGCCCGACGCCGGCCGGGTCACCCTCGACGGGGAGGACATCACCCGCACGCCGCCCGGGCGCCGGGCCCGGATGGGGATGGCGCGCACCTTCCAGCGCCTCGAGCTGTTCCTCTCCCTCAGCGTCCGCGACAACATCCGCGTCGCCGGGGACATCGTCAAGGCCAACACCCGCCGCAAGCTCGACGTCGAGGCGGAGACCGACCGGGTCCTGGAGCTGACCGGCCTCACCGACGTCGCCCACCTCGACGTCTCCGACATCCCCACGGGCCGTGCCCGCGTGGTGGAGGTGGCCCGCGCGCTGATGACCGGTCCGCGCCTGCTGCTGCTCGACGAGCCGGCCTCGGGCCAGACCGAGCACGAGACCGAGCGGTTCGCACAGATGCTGCGCGGCCTGGCCGACGACGGGCTGGCGGTCTGCCTCGTCGAGCACGACCTGCCGCTGGTCATGGGCCTGTGCTCCCGCATCCACGTGCTCGACCACGGCGTGCTGATCGCGTCCGGCACCCCCGCGGAGGTCCAGGCGTCGCCGGCCGTCATCGAGGCCTACATCGGGACGGAGGCCGTGGCGTGAGCACCAGCACGGACCAGCCCGAGCCGACGGTCGTCGCGACCGTCGTCCCGGAGTCCCCGGCCGTCGAGCTGGTCGGCGTGCGCGCGGCGTACGGCGCGATCGAGGTGCTCAAGGGCGTCGACCTCACGGTCCCAGCCGGCTCCGTCGTCGCGCTGCTGGGACCGAACGGCGGCGGCAAGACGACCACGATGAAGGTCGTCAGCGGGCTGATGCCCCTCACCTCCGGTGAGCTGCGGCTCTCGGGGCGCAACGTCACCGGCATCACCGCCACCGAGGCGAGCCGGCTCGGCGTCTGCTCGATCCCGGAGGGGCGCGGCATCTTCGCCAACCTCACCGTCCGCGAGAACCTCTGGGTCGCCACCGGCACCGGGACGCGGATGGCCGAGATCGAGGAGGTGGCGTACCGCCGCTTCCCCAAGCTCGGCGACCGCCGCAACCAGCTCGCGGGCTCCATGTCGGGCGGCGAGCAGCAGATGCTCTCGCTGGCCCGTGCCCTCGGGACCGACCCGGCCCTGCTCCTCCTCGACGAGCTGTCGATGGGGCTGGCGCCGATGATCGTGTCGGAGATGTACGACATCGTCGGCGGCCTGGCGGCGGAGGGGATCTCGATCCTCGTGGCCGAGCAGTTCGCCCGCGTCGTGCTGCCGATCGCCGACACCGCTGCACTCATGCTCGGCGGCCGCGTGGTGGAGGTCGGGACCCCGGCCGACATCGAGGCCGAACTCTCCACCACCTACCTGGGAGGCTGACCCATGCTCACCGAAGAACGCCGCGCCGAGTTCCACCAGCAGGTCGCGGACCACAAGCTGAAGGCCGACGGCTCGAAGTCGGACCGTCCCCTCCGGATCATCGGCATCCTGCTGATGCTCGGCGGCGTGGTGGGCGCGTTCGTGTCCTACAACGCCTCCCTGGCGCAGTCCGACCTCCGCGACATCACCTCCAGCCAGATCCTGGCCATCTCCTGCTTCACCCTCGTCGTCGTCGGCGCCGCGCTGTACGTCGCGACCGCGGTGGCCCGCGTGCTGCGGCTCTGGCTGCTGCGCCAGCTGGTCGAGGGCCAGAACCAGGCCGACCAGATCACCACCGCACTGCGCGAGCGCGCCTGAGGTGGCCGCGCTCGACGACGCGACCGGGATCGCACGGGCCGTCCGCGCGGGCGAGGCGGACCCCCGGGAGGTCGTCGAGCGCGCGATCGCCCGGATCGAGGAGCTGGACGGCACGCTGAACGCCGTCGCCCACTCCCGCTTCGAGGAGGCGCTCGCCGAGGTCGACGCGGGCCTGCCCGACGGGCCGCTGCGAGGCGTGCCCGTGCTGGTCAAGGACCTGTACGCCGACGTCGCCGGCCTGCCCTCCACGCGCGGCAGCCGGCTGTGGGCCGACCACGTGCCGGCCGCCGACAGCGAGCTGGTCCGGCGGTACCGCGCGGCCGGCGCGGTCGTGCTGGGGACCACCAACGTCCCCGAGCTCGGCCTCAACGCCAGCACCGAGGGAGCGCTCCTCGGGACCTGCCGCAACCCGCGTGACACGGGCCGGTCCACCGGCGGCTCGAGCGGCGGCTCGGCGGTCGCGGTCGCCACCGGGATGGTGCCGGTCGCCACCGCCAGCGACGGGGGCGGGTCGATCCGGATCCCGGCCGCCATGAACGGCCTCTTCGGGCTCAAGCCCGGTCGCGGCCGCGTCAGCCCGGCGCCGTACCCCTCCCTGCTGGCGGGGCCGGTCAGCGTGCACCACGCGCTGACCACCACCGTCCGCGACAGCGCGCTGCTGCTCGACCTGACCCACGGGTCCCTGCCCGGCGACGCGTTCGGGGCGCCGACCCCCGCGGCCTCCTGGGTGGAGCTGGCGGCGCGCGCCCCCGGCCGGCTGCGGGTCGGGTTGGCGGTGGCGCCCGGCGACGGGGAGCCCGCCCACCCCGAGGTGCTCGCCGTGCTCCGCTCGGCCGCCGACCTGCTCAGCGACCTGGGCCACGACGTCGTCGAGACCGTCCTGGACCACGCCCTGGCCGACTCCCAGGGCGGGGGAGCGGCGCTGATGGGCGCCGGCCTGGTCGCCGCGGTGGACGCCCGGCTGGCCGAGCTCGGCCGCGGGCTGCGTGAGGACGACCTCGAGCCGTTCACCCGGCTCCTCCTCGAGCACCACCGGTCGACCACGACCGGCGCGGACGTGGTCCGGGCGCTGGAGACCGCGCAGCGGGTGGGCTGGCGGCTCGGCCGCCAGCTGAGCCGCGCCGACGGCGGCTTCGACGTGCTGCTCAGCCCGACGCTCGCCGAGCCCGTCCCGGCCCTCGGCGTGCTCGACACCGCGCGGCCGGAGACGATCTGGGAGCACGCCGGCAGGTACGCCGCGTTCACCAGCGTCTACAACCTGACCGGCCAGCCGGCCATGTCGCTGCCGCTGGGGACCGACGCCGCCGGACTGCCCGTCGGCGTGCAGGTCTCCGCCGACCTCGGCCGGGAGGGGCTGCTGCTCGCGCTGGCGACCCAGGTCGAGGCGGCCGCGCCCTGGCAGCGGCACGCTCCGACCCCGGAGGCCTAGGAGCCGGCCCCGCACGAGCCGCTCGCCGGCCCGAGCCGCCGGACCGGTGCTTGCCGCGCACGGGGCACGTCTGCCAGGGTCGCCGACGGGGGGAGGAGCGACTGCTCGTCCTGGGGATGGTGTCGTGCTGCCGTGCGCACACCTCGACGCGGAGGGACAAGGGTGGACACGACCCGGGTGCACCGACCTGTCCCGGTGGTCGCCGACCAGAGGGTGTTCGGCGAGGTCGTCGCCATGGCGCTCGAGGGCCGGGGCGTCCCGGCCACCGTCGAGCCCTGGCGGGCCGGGCTCGCCGACCCCGTGCCGCACGACCCCGGCCGGGTCGGCGCCCTGCTCGTCGCGGCCGACGACGCGCTGGCCCTGGCCGGGGCGGTGGCCTTCGTCCGGCGGTCGACGTCGAGGTGGCTCGTCGTCACCACCGGACCGCCGGGGCCCCGGTGGGGAGCCCTGCTGCACGCCGGGGCCTGCGAGGTCGAGGACACCACCGCGGACGTCGACCGGCTCGTCGAGGCCGTGCGCGGGGTCATGGTCGGCGCCGGCTCGCGGCACCTCGCCACCGTCGGCGCCTTCCGGCGGTGGGCCGTGGAGTCGCCGTCCTCCGCCGTCCTGCTCGAGCGGCTGACCCGGCTCGACTGGCACGAGCGGCACACCCTGCGCGCCCTGCTCGAGTCGCGGTCGGACGCGGACGTCGCCGCGCTCGTGGCGCTGGCCGCCGGACCCGACCCGGCCGACCGGCCGGCGGTGTTCGAGACGCTGCTGCGCACCCTGGGGGTCACCACGACCACGGCCGCCGTGGCGGCCGTCCGGAGGCTCGAGCACTCCTGGGCGGGCCCCACCCGGCACGGGTGAGCGCCGGTCACCCGCTCGGCGGCACCCAGCCGACGTGGTGGGCGAGACCGACCGCGGCCAGCTGCGAGGACACCTCGAGCTTGGCGAGGATGGACTTCACCTGGGTGCGCACGGTCGCCTCGGAGACGAACTTCTCGGACGCGATCTCCCGCACGGCCTTCCCCTGCACGAGCAGCGCGAGGACCTCGCGCTCGCGCTGGGTGAGCCGGTCGAGACGCTCGCGGGCCTGCTGCTTCTCGCTGCGCTGGTCGTGCCAGAGGCGCAGCAGCTCCTCGCGCTCGGCGACGTCGGTGACCGGGAGGCCCTGGACCAGGCGGCGCACGGTCGCCAGGATCTCGGTCAGCGGGCGCGACTTGCTGATCACCTTCCGCGCACCCAGCCGCAGGCACTCACCCCACCGCCCGCGGTCCGGGCTGGCCGTCACCACGACGACGTTCACGCCGGCCCTCGCCAGCGGGCCGATGAGGCGGGCGGCGTCGCCCAGCCGGCCGAGGTCCAGGTCGAGCAGGACCACGCGCGGCCGGGTGCCGAGGACCGTGGACAGGATCGAGGCCATCGAGCCGCCGTCGTCGGGGATCGGCACCCGCCGCACGTCGTACCCCTCGACGGTGAGCACCATGTCGAGGGAGTCGGCGAAGAGCGTGTGGTCCTCGACCAGCGCCACCCGGGTGGCGTTCCGGGTGCCGCTGCTCACGAGGCCCGCTCCGCGCTGCCGCCCTCGCTCGACGCCGGCGCAGCGGGCAGGGTGAGGACGAACGTCGCCCCGCCGCCCGTGCGGGTCTCCAGCCGGAGGTCGCCGTCCTGCTCGTTCATCAGCCGGAGGGCGATGTTCAGCCCGATGCCCTGGCCCGACGAGCGCCGGCCCCGGTGGCCCCAGGCGAACACCTCCTCCACCAGGCCGGCCGGGACGCCGGGGCCACGGTCGCAGACCTGGATCTCCACGTCGTCGCCGGTCGAGCGGGCGTCGATGGTGACGTCCGTGCCGGCGTGCTGCGCGGCGTTCTCGAGCAGGATGTTGACGACCTCCACGAGGTCGTCGGGGCGGCACCGGACCTGGAGGCCGCTCGGCTGCCAGTGCACCTGGCGGCCCCGGGCCCGGTGGGCGGTCACCAGCGGCTCGAGCGCCGTGCCCAGGGCGACGTCCTCCAGCGGGCCGGTGCGGCGCCGGTCCACGAGCCGCTGCAGGCGCGCCATCTCGGCGTCGACCATGCGCTCGAGGTCGCGGCGGCGGGCCTGCGCCGGGAGCTCGCCGGAGTGCAGCAGCCGGGAGGCGTGGGCGATGCCGGCGATCGTGGCGCCGACCTCGTGCAGCCGGGCCCGGTCGGTGCGGACGTCGGCCTCGAGGTGCTCGACCCGCTCGTGCAGGCCCCGGATCGCTCCGCGCTGGCGCTGCAGCTGGTGCTGCAGCAGCGCGAGGCCGGCGGTGACGAGCACGACGCAGCCCGAGACGGTCAGCAGCACCGACGCGCCGTCGCCGACCGCGCCGCCGATGCGCGTCGGGGCGCTCAGGAGGTGGGCGCCCGCCAGCAGCACGACGGCGGCCGCGACGCGGGCGCGCACCCAGAGCGGGGAGCGGGGGAGCCGGCCGATCAGGACGGCCCCCACGAGCTGCAGGAGGACGAGCACGACCGCCGCCCGCCGCAGGGACGCCTCGGTGAGGTCCATCGAGGGCAGCTCGAGCACCCCGCCGCGGACGAACGTCGTGAGGAGGCCGCAGAGCAGGCCGAGGACGAAGGGGTCGACGCGCAGCACGTGCCGGGCGGCGAGCACGGTCACGACCACCACGACGAGCTGGACGCCGAGGTCGACCATGGCCAGCCACCCCGCGTGCTGGGCGGCGGCGCCGGGCTGGGCGAGGTGCACCGCCGACGCCCCGAGTCCCTGCGCGCCGACGAAGGTGACCCCGGCCGCGAGCCACCCGGTGGTGCTGTCCTGGCTCATCCGCCAGCTGATGTAGAACAGCAGGCCCGCCGCGAGGACCGACGGGTAGACGCACAGCTCGTGGGCGAGCGCGGCGTACCGGACGCTCCGGCTGGCGGGCACGAGCAGGTAGACGACCGGGAGCGGCGCGACGACCAGCACGAGGACGGTCAGCACCTGCCCAGCGGCCCCTGGTCCGCTGCGCATCCTGGACGACGTCGTTCCGGTCCTCATCTCCCGCCTCCGCCGGTGTGCACCGAGTGGACGCTGGAAGCCCGAGCTCACAGCTACCGACGCTGCCCCCGCGAGAAGGACCTGACTGCTTCCCCACCACGTGATCGGCCTGCTCATGACGAGCAACCGTCGTCATGTCCAGTCCGTGCGTCAGATGATCGTGTCGGGTATACCGCAAAGTGGGGAACTTCACACTCTCTGGTTGACGAGAACCGGAGAACTTCCGGCCCGGCCCGCGGCCGTAGCCCGGCCGGAGCTCGAGCAAGAGCCCCGGCCGGGCCCACCAGCCAGCCGTTGTGACGGCCCGGGCGCTGGGCAGGCGAGCCGCCCTCGGGGGTGGGGGTGGGGCGGTCGCGGCGCGGGCGGTCCTGGCTGGTGGGCCGGCTCCGACGACGATGCCGCAGGCGATCACCCCTCCGCATCACTGATTTGAGGGAGCAGTGGTCGTCGGTCGGCGGCGCGGGGCAGCGGCGTCCCCAATACGGGGGAAGAAGGTCCGGCAGCGCTGCCCGGGCCGGAGGTGCGACCCGACGATGGCGGCTCCCAGCGAGAGGAGCCTGTCGTGCTCGACCGGACCCACCAGGTGGCCACCACCGAAGACGTCCACCGCCGCCGACGTCGCCGTGCGCGGGCGGTCGCCGCGCTCGCCATCGTGGTCGGCCTCGTGGCCGGCGGCCTCGCGGGGACGTGGTGGGGCCTCCGGCAGGCCGAGGTGCACGAGGCGTCCTCCGTGGTGCTGGTGAACCCGCTGGAGGGCAACCCGTTCAGCCCGGACGGGCGCGGCGACGAGCTGGTGAACCTCGAGACCGAGGCCCAGCTGGTGCGCTCCGACGTGATGGCGGAGCTGGTGGGGGCCGCGCTGGGCGAGGACGCCGGCACGCTGCTGGCCGGCCTCTCGGTCTCGGTCCCGCCCAACACCCAGCTGCTCGAGGTCTCGGCGCGGGCCGGGACGCCCGAGGAGGCCGCCCTCCGGGCGCAGGCCTTCGCCGAGACCTACCTGGACTTCCGGCAGAGCCGCACCGAGTCCACGCGCTTCGACCGCGCAGCCGAGCTCGAGGAGCAGATCCGCGACCGGCTCGCCGAGCAGGAGACCCTGTCGGACCAGCTGGCCGCGGCACCGCCGCGGACGTCGCGCTCCGCCGTGCTCACCGAGCAGGTCGTCAACATCTCCGCCCAGATCGACGAGCTGCGGGCGCAGCTCGGCGCGACGCGCGGCTCCACGCCGGACCCCGGGCAGGTGGTCACGCCGGCGGTGGTCGGCAGCACCGGCCTGCCGGGCGGCACCGTGACCGCCGCCCTGCTAGGCGCTGCGGTCGGCGGCGTGCTGGCCTGGCTCCTGACCGCCGGTCTGGGCCGGGGCGGCCCGGCCGGGGCGGTCGACGCAGCCGGCACCGCCGGGGGGCCCGGCAGCTCCGGCAGCGCCGGCGGCCACGCCGGTGCGGTGCCGGGGGTCGCGGCGCGCCTGCCCGCCCCGCTGCTCGGTGCGGTCCCGGCCGCGGCCTCGGCCGAGGCAGCCGTGCCGCTGCGGGCCGCGCTCCTCGCCGCCGAGCGGGCACGCCCGCTGACGGTCCTGCTGAGCCACCCGAGCGGCGCGGCCGGGTCCGCCAGCGCGGTGGGCCTCGCCCGGTCGCTGGCCGCGGCGCACCTGCGCACCGTGCTGGTCGACGTACGTCGCCCGCTGGGCCCTCCGGGTCGCGGGCTCGCCGACGTGCTGCGCGGTGACGCCTCGGTCGACGAGGCGGCGCTGGGGGAGGGGAGCCACCTGCGGATGCTCGGGGCGGGCACCACGCCCCAGCACCTCGACGACCTGGCGGCCAGCCCGGAGGCGGCCCGCCTGCTCGAGCAGCTGCGCGCCGACGCCGACGTGCTGCTGGTCTGCACCGGTGGCCCGGCCGAGCCCCGGACCCAGGCGCTCGCGGCGCACGCGGACACGGTCCTCCTGGAGGTCCACGAGCAGCGCCTCGGTCCCGACGAGCCGACCGGCGTGGGCGACCTCGAGGCCGACGTCGACCAGCTGCGCCGCGTGGGGGCGCCCTCGGTCCTCCTGGTGCTGGTGACCCCGGCCTCTGCGCGCGCAGCGGCCCCCGAGGCTGTGGCACCGGGGACCACCGCGCCTGCCCACGAGGCGTCTCGGGCGCGGTCGGGGGTGATCGCCCGCTCCTGGCGGCGGGTGCGCCTGGGGGTGTCCCGAGTCGTGACCGGTCGCGCCGCGCCGGTCGCGGCCGCGGCGACGGGTCCGGGTGCCGCGAGCTCGCGGGGGCCCGGGAGCGTGCGGTGACGCAGGGGGCCTCCGAGCACCTGCGGCAGGTCGCCCGAGGGGGCCTGGTCGGCCTGCTCGGCTCGGCGTTCGCCGCCGTCTGCGGGCTGGCGCTGACCGTGCTGGTGACGCGCGGGCTCCCCGCCGGCGAGGCCGGGCTCTTCTTCGCGGTGGTCGCCCTCTTCGTCATGGTCGCCACGGTCTCCGGGCTGGGCGTCGACACGGGGCTGGCGCGGTTCCTCCTGCGCCTCGAGGCGCAGGGGCGGGGGCAGGACGTGCGCCGGGCCGTGGTGGTGGCGGCCGTCCCGGCCGGGCTCGTCGCCTGCGCCGTCACCGTGCTCGTCATGCTCCTCGCCGGGCCGATCGCGTCGGGAGCCGGCCTCGGCGACGAGGGCGCGACGGTGGTCCGGCTGGCCGCGCCGGCCCTGCCCTGCTGCGTCCTCGCCGACGTCATGCTCGCCGCGACCCGCGCCTTCGGCCAGATGGGCCAGACCGCGGTGGTCGACCGGGTGCTGCGTGCCGGCGCCCAGGTGGCGGTGGCGGCCGTCGTGCTGTCGGCCGGAGCCGGGCCCGCGGCGCTCGCCCTGGGCTGGTCGGCGGTCTACGCCGGCTCGCTGGTCCTCGCCGCGGCGGCGCTGCGGCGGTGCCTCCGCGCCCGACCGAAGGGCGCGGCGACGGTCCCCGAGCGGTCGCTGGCCCGGGAGTTCTGGTCGTTCACGTGGCCCCGCGGCGTCGCCGGCCTCGCCCAGGTGGCGGTGCAGCGCGCCGACATCGTGCTGGTCACCGCGCTCCTCTCGCCGCTGCACGGTGCGCTCTACACCGCCGCGACCCGCTTCGTCGCCGTCGGGCAGATGGCCAACCAGGCCATCCACCACGTGCTGCAGTCGCGCTTCACCCTGCTCCTGCTCCGCCGCGACGACGACTCGCTGGGCCGCACGTTCTCGGTGACCACGGCCTGGGCGGTGCTGCTGGTGTGGCCGGTCTACCTCGTCGTGGGCGCAGCGGCGCCCGTGTACCTCGCGATCTTCGGCGAGGAGTACGTCACCCGCGGCGCCGTCGTCACGGTGGCGGTGATGGCCTCCACGATGCTGCTGGCGGTGGCCTCCGGGCCGGTGGACACGCTGCTCCTCATGGCCGGCCGCAGCGGCCTCAGCATGGTCAACGGGCTGGTCGCCCTCGCGGTCGACGTCGCGGCGTGCCTGGTCCTCGTGCCCCGGGTCGGCATCGCCGGTGCGGCCCTGGCCTGGGCGCTGGCGCTGGCGGTCCGCTGCTCGCTCGGCGTCTGGCAGGTCCGCCGTGCCGTGGGGCTGACCCGCTCGATGTGGGCCGCACCCGCGCTCGCCGGCGGCGCCGCCCTGGCCTGCTTCGGCGTGCCCGGCCTGCTGCTCGCCCTGCGGGGCGACCCCTCGCCCGGACCCGTGCTCCTCGTGGCCGTGGCCGGCTCCGGCGCCTACGCGGTGCTGCTGGTCGCCCTGCGGCGCCCGCTCGGCCTGGGCGAGGCGGCGGCCGCCGTACGCCGCCGGGCCGGCCGCGAGGCAGCCACCACCCCCACCGCGACCGCCGGCGACCCGGCGCAGCCGCACCCAGGAACCCCGCCGCTCCCGACCGGGGGCGGCACCCATCCAGACGACCGGATCCCCGGCGCGGCACCCACCCGGGTGTCCGGCGGGGGAGCGGCGCGACCGAAGGAGAGTGACGAGCCGTGCTTGCTCGAGACCTGACCCGGCAGCTGGGCGACCACCTGTCCCCGCGCACCACGAGCCGGCTGCGGGCCGCGCTGGGGGCATGGGGGTGGCTGACCGCACCGGTGCGGATGGAGCCGGACCTCCTCGTCGTGGGGGCCCAGCGGGCCGGCACGACGACGATGTTCCGGCTGCTGTCCGAGCACCCCGACCTGGTCCGGCCCACCGTGACCAAGGGCACCAGCTACTTCGACGACGAGTACCAGCGCGGTCCGCGCTGGTACCGCTCCCACTTCCCGGTCAGCGCGCTCGCGGCGCTGGCCCGGCCCGGCCGCGACCTGCGCGCCTTCGAGTGCAGCGGGTACTACCTCTTCCACCCGCTCGCCGCCGAGCGCATCGCCCGCGACCTGCCCCGCGCCCACGTCGTGGTGCTGGTCCGCGACCCCGTCGAGCGGGCCCGCTCCGCGCACCGGCACGAGGTCGCCCGCGGGTTCGAGTCGCTGCCGTTCGACGCCGCCGTCGCGGCGGAGGAGCAGCGGCTGGTCGGCGAGGAGCAGCGGCTCGTCGACGAGCCGGGGTACCGCAGCCACGAGCACCGCCACCACGCCTACGTCGGCCGCGGGCGGTACGCCGAGCAGGTTCAGCGCCTCGTCGACGCCCTCGGCCGCGACCGCGTGCACGTGGTCGACGCCGACCGGTTCTTCGCCGACCCGGTCCCGCAGTTCGTCGCGCTCCAGCGGCGGCTGGGCCTCTCGGTGTGGGTCCCCGCAGCGGTCGAGCGGTGGAACGCCCGCCCGGCCGATCCGCTGCCCCCCGACGAGCACGCCGAGCTGCTGCAGAGGTTCGCGGACTCCGACGCCGCGCTCGCCGACCTGCTCGGCGAGGAGCCGTCCTGGCGCACCGCGGCGGTGACCCGATGAGCACGCTGACCACCGCCCTGCACCGCTCCAGGGTCCGCGGCCTGCGGCACCGGATCGGACGACGCATCCACGACGGCACCGCGGCGGGGACCGCAGCGGTCGGCCGCGCGCCGATGCCGCCGCCGATCAAGAAGGCGCTCTCGGTGGCCGTCTGGCACCAGGGCACCAGCCGGGTCCCGCTCGCCAAGGTGCTCCTGGGCGGCCAGAACGGCCTGCCCGCCTCCGCGGTCGCGGAGGCCACCGGCGACCTGCTCTGGGGCTCGCGCACGGTCGCGGAGGGGCCGCACGCGGCCCTGCTCCGGGCGGGCCGGGAGCGTCCGCTCACCGACGAGGAGGTGCTCGGGAGCGAGTACGCCGCGCTCGCGCGCGCCTGCATCCGGGTGTCGGGGCAGTACTTCGGGGCCACCGACGACGCCGGCGTGCTCGAGATCGCCCGGGAGTTCCTCGCCCGAGCGGCGGACGCGACCGACCTCGGGACGGCCGAGCGCGAGCCGACCCGGCCGAACCAGAGCGCCGCCGGCTCGCCGGTCCTGCTCGCACCGGTCCGGGACTCCGACTGCTACCAGGTCGTGGACGGCCACCACCGGCTCGCCCTGGACGTCGAGCACGGAGCGGTCGCGGTGGAGGCGCGCGTGCGCCGGCTCGCGGTCAGCACCCCGCTGCAGGACGTCCTGGACTCGATGTCGTGGATCGGTGGCGAGCACGAGCTCTACCAGCCCGTCGACGCCCCCGAGCTCCGCCGGTCCTGGCGGGTCGTGCGGCGCTGCACCGACCGGCTCGAGGCGATGTCCCCCCTGCTGGAGGAGGTCGCGGCGGGCAGCGACCACCCGACGTACCTCGACGTGGCCGCCTGCTACGGCTGGTTCGTCAGCGAGGTCGGCAAGCGGGGCTTCGAGGCCGAGGGCATCGAGCGGGACCCGGCCGCGCCGGGCCTCTCGGCGGCGCTGCACGGCACCGACCCCGGGAGCATCCACACCGGCGACGCCGTGGACTTCCTGCGCGGCGCCGAGCGCCCGTGGGACGTCGTGTCCTGCTTCAGCCTGCTGCACCACTTCGTCCTGGGCCGCGGCACGTCCTCGCCCGAGGAGCTGGTGCGGCTGCTCGACCGCGCGACCGGGCGCGTGCTCTTCCTGGACACCGGGCAGGCGCACGAGCAGTGGTTCCGCGAGTCGCTCCCGGAGTGGGACGCCGAGCACGTGCGCTCCTTCCTCGCCGAGCACGGGACCTTCGACCGGATCATCGACCTGGGTCCCGACAGCGACGCCGTCGCGCCCTACGAGCGGAACTACGGCCGTCACCTCTTCGCCTGCGTGAGGGACCGGTGACCGGCCCGGCGGCGCGGCCGGCCTCGCCGGTCCCGCCGCCGGACGGGGCGCTGGTCTCGGCGTTCCGGTCGTTGTGGCCCGCGGCGACGCTCACCGAGGGCCCCTCGGGGGCCTGGGCGCTCGTGCCGAGCGCCCGGACGCCACGCCTCGTCGTCCCCGTCGGCTCGCGCAAGGCCGCCGCCCGCTCCCTGTGCCGGTTCAGCACCGACACCTCCGTGCCCCAGGCGGTACGTCGCGTCGCCGGCGCCGCCGTCGTCGGCACGACCCGGGGCGCCCTGCTCGGCACCCGGGTCGAGGTGACCGGCGCCTCGGAGGACTCCTTCGCCCGGCACCTCGAGGAGCTGCTGGGCCACCCGGTCGTCTTCTCGGTCGGCGTGGGCTCGGAGCGGGTCAACCGGAAGCCGGTGCTGCAGGTCTTCGACACGTCCGGGCACACGGTGGCCTTCGTGAAGATCGGCGACTCCGAGGTGTCCCGGGTCGACGTGGCGGCGGAGGGCGCTCACCTGCGTCGGGTGGGTGCCGTCCCGTTGCGGCTCCTCCGCGTCCCGCGGGTGCTGCACGAGTCGGTGTGGCACGGCCGGGTGGTGCTGGTCCTCGAGCCGCTGCCGACGGGTCGGCCGCGGCTGTCCCCGCTGCCCCCGGCCCCGCCGGCGGAGGCGATGGCCGAGCTCGCCTCGGCGTTCGCCGAGGCGCCGGGGACCCTCCCGTCGCTGCCCTGGTGGGCCCGCCAGCGTCGTGCGGCGACGGGTTTCGCCGACCCGGGCTGGTGCCGGCGGCTGCACGACGCGATGGACCGCGTGGAGGACGCGTCGGGCGACCACGTGTGGTCGGTCGGCGCCTGGCACGGCGACTGGACCCCGTGGAACATGGCGCGGGCGCGGGGGCGGGTGCAGCTGTGGGACTGGGAGCGGTTCGAGACCGGCGTCCCCCACGGCCTGGACCGGCTGCACTTCGCGGTGAACGTCGCGACCACGCGGCGCGGCACGACCCCGGCGACCGTCCTGCAGGCGGTCACCGCCCCGACGACGGCGCGCGAGGACCGGCCCGGGCCCCGTGGCGTGCTCGCTGCGGCGTACCTCGTCGCGGTCACCGAGCGCTACCTGACGCTGGCCTCCTCCGCCCAGGGAGCCGCCATCCGCGACCGGGGGCTCTGCACGCTGACGGCGCTCGAGGACCTCCTCGACCGGTGACCGGTCCGAGTGGGTCAGCGCTGTCAGCTCCGTCGAGCGCCGTCAGCGCTGTCAGCGCACCCACCAGGCGCGCGGGCTGCTGAGCAGCGTCTCCCGGAAGGCCTCCTGCTTCGTGCGGGTCTCCAGCGGCCACGAGCCGATCGAGTTCAGGTAGGAGTCGAAGTAGGTGAACGCGACCCCGCCGTAGTGGACCAGGTCGGCGTAGGTCTCCTGGATCCACCGGGGCTCGACCTCCGCGGCGGTGTCGGTGATGCCGGTCTCCGCCAGGCCCCAGGCCACGTCGTGGGCCGCCGCCCAGGCGGCGATCGGGGCGAAGTACTCCGCCCCCAGGTCGGGCCACTCCAGCTCGGTCCGGCCCCCGCGGGTGACCCCGACGTCGTTGTAGACGTCGAAGCCGGCCAGGTCGATCGTGACGTCGCGCGGCCACACCCGCTCCAGCGAGTACTTCTCCTCGCCGTACATCTGGTTCCAGCCGGTGAGCACGACCGTGAAGCCCACGTTGTCCGCCAGCCCGCGCACCAGCGGGGCCAGCCTCTCCTGCATCCGCCGCCAGTCCTGGATGTCGCCGTCACCCTCGGGCTCGTGGTGGAAGGCGACCCACACCGGACCGGGGAGGCGGTCGAGGCGTCGTGCCACGCGACGGGCCCAGGGGTCGCCGTCGCCGGCGGCCATCGCCGCCCAGTCGGTGGGGAGCTTGAAGCTGATCCAGGGCAGTCGCCCGCGGCGGAGGTCCTCACGCGCGGTGCGGACGGCGCGCCCGACCTGCCCGGGGGTGTAGAACGTGCGGCGGATGCCCAGCGGGCGCCCGGCCGCGGCCTCCAGGGACGTCGGCGGGGTGTTCGCGCCGTGCGTCGCCCCGACCAGCGCGCCGCAGGTGGGCAGCCCCCGGGCGGTGAGGGGGCAGTCGACGCCCGGCCCGGCCTGCGCGGCGGGTCCGGCGTCCGTGGTGCCGGGGGCGGGCGCGCCGGCGCGCGGCACGCCGGGGGAGGTCGCGAGCAGCGCCCACAGGACGCCGGCCGCGAGGACGGCGGCGAGCGCGGTGGAGGCGCGTGCGGAGATGGCCACCGGGCGGTCAGCCCACGCGGCCGCGGCGGTCGGCCCGCTCGACCACCGCGTCGACGGACAGCAGGTGGAGTGCCACGGCGCCGGCGACGTACCCGCTGGGGTCCCAGGGCCACGTCCGCAGGGCGCGCGCGGCGGCGACGAGCGCCCCGTGCTGGCCGGAGGCGGCGAGCGCGACGGCGCGCTGCCCGTGGAGCCGTCCGAGCGCCCGGGGGTCCTCGGCGAAGGCGGCGTGCTTGGCGATCAGCCGGTCGATCGCCGCGACGGCGGCCGGCCACTGCGGGGCGAGGGGCCGGGGGCGGGGGCGGGCGAGGACGAGCCCCATCTCGACCACGGCGAACCGGTCGACGGTCGCGGCCCGCAGGACCCAGTCGTAGTCCTCGGCGTACCCGCCCGGCAGCTCCTCGTCGAGCAGGCCGATGTCGTCGAGCAGGCGTGAGCGCCGCACCATGACGGTCGGGACGTGGCCCGCGGCGGTCGTGCGCCGGGCCAGCCGGTGCACGGTGAGGTCCTCGGGCCGGGGGATCCGTGTGGTGCGGTGGTCACGGTGGTCGACGACCACGCCGGTGACTGAGGCGGCGGCGCCGGTGCGCTCCAGGACGGCCACCTGGCGGGTCACCTTGTCCTCGAACCACACGTCGGCCTCGTCGCAGAACGCGACGAGGTCGCCGCTGCCGGCGAGGATCCCTGTGTTGCGCGCACCCGCCGGGCCGGGGGAGCGGGTGTTGGCGAGCACCTCAACGGACCGACCGGGTGCCCGGCCGTCGAGGCCCTCCAGGCCCCCCAGCCCGTCGAGGCCGCCCGGGTCACCCGCACCTCCGCCCGGTCCGTGGTCCCGGTCGCGGACCACCAGGCAACGGATCCGGCCCGCGTAGTCCTGGGCCATCACCGAGGCCACGGCGGTGCGCGCCCGGCGCGGGTCCGCGCCGACCGCGACGACCACGTCGACGCTCGGCAGCCGGCGGCGGCCCTGCCTGCGGGCGGGAGTGGTGGGGGTGGACGTGGCGGGCCGGTCGGTCCTCACGGGCGCTCCTCCTCGTGCTGCGGGGGCAGTGGTATGCGCCCGGTCGGGCGCTGGGTCGGGCGCTGGGTCGGGCGCCGGGTCGGGCGCCGGGTCGGGCGCCGGACGAGGACCACGCCGGCGAGCAGGCCGAGGCCCGCACCGGAGGCGATCGGCACCTCGCTGCGGTCCGGCAGCCGCACGGCCGGCATGGTGCGGATGACCTCGCCGACCTTCGGTCGCGAGGTCTCCAGGTAGTCGATCTCCCGCGCGATGCCCTGCCGCTGGGTCTGGGACCCACCGACCCCGCTGTCGAGGGCGGCGAGCTCGCGGGTCAGGCGCCGGACGAGGTCGTCGCGACGCTGGAGGAGGAACGCCTCGCGCTCGCGCAGGTACGACGAGGCGACCTCCGCCGCCGCCGTCTGCGCCTGGGCCGGGTCGGGCAGGTCGACGGACAGCTCGAGCACCTCGGAGTTCGGCGGGGCGACGACGGCGACCGCGTCGCGCAGGTCGGTGACCGCCACGCCGGTGGCCGCCGAGGCCCGGCGCAGCGAGCGCTCGGAGATCAGCAGGGCCGCCTCGGTGTCCACGGTGATGTTGCGCGGCGGGTCGTAGTCCTCGCCGGCGGCGACGCGGTCCGGCCCGGTCGAGAGGTAGACCGGTGCGGGGGTGAGCATGATGAGCACGCGTGCCCGGTGCTCCGGCTCCTGCGGGGCCGCGGCCACCGCCGCGCCCCCGAGGGCGCCCAGCAGGACGGCCCCCGCGGCCACCGGCGCCGCCCGGCGCAGCCGCCGGCCGAGGTCGTCGACCCGCCTGCGGGCCGGCAGCGCGCCCGCCCGCTCGGACCGCTCCCGGGCGGCGAGGCCGACGGCGACCATGACGATGTAGAGCGACATCCCGAGCGTGTCGTACACCGGCAGCTGGACGAGCAGGAAGAGCAGCGCGAAGGCGCAGACCGTCTCGTTGGTCGTGCGGCAGCGCCAGGTCCGTGCCAGCGCCAGCGCGACGAAGGTCAGGAACAGGCCGAGGCCCACCCAGCCCTGGGAGAACAGGACCAGCCACAGCTGGCCCTGGGTGCCGAGCGGAGGCACGCCGCAGGCGGGGCAGTCGGGGGTGGCGGCCCCGCTGATGGAGGCGAAGCTGCCCTGCACGTCCCGGGTGGTCCCGAAGCCGGCGACCGGTGAGCCGGTGGTCACCGACGCGGTGGTCGTGGCCACCAGCTGCCCGCGACGCCCGTTGCTGTGCTGGTTGTCGAAGCGGTCGCCGTAGATCGCGCCGAGCGGGCTGGCGAGCAGCGCGCCGACACCGACGACCACGGCGAGGGCGAGGCCGACCGCGGCCCGCCGGTCGCCGCGTGCGGCGCGGAGCACGACCAGCGCGACCGCCCCGATCGCGATGCTGACCCACAGCCCCCGGTTCAGCGAGTAGACGACCGGCCAGGCCGCCACCACGAGCAGGGCGGGAATCGCGACCCTGAGCCACGGCCGGCGGCGCCGGTCCAGCGCGACGAGGAAGACGAGGGCCAGGGAGAGGACGCTGCCCCACGTGTTGGTGAAGGCGAACGGCGCCTTGGGGCGGGGCTCGGGTCGCCCGAGGACCCACTGCACGTCCGCGACCTCCGCGTGCACCAGCGACGCGACGAAGGCGTTCTCGCGCAGGGCGCCCGGCAGCAGCGCCTCGGTCAGCGAGGTGATCTCGAGGTCGGGGTTCAGCAGCCCGACGATGCCGCCCGCGGTGCAGACGAGGAACAGCCAGGCGAGGAGCCCCCGAACGTGGCCGTCCGAGAGGTGCTCGCGCCGGCTGCTGGCGACCCACACGAGCACGACCGCGCAGGCGGCGTACCACGCCAGCCGGAAGGCGAAGACGAGGAGGCGGGAGGGCCCGCCGCCGCCGGGCACGGCGCTCGGCGCGTCGGTCCACAGCAGCGCTGCACCCAGCAGGATCCAGCAGAGGAACAGCAGGTACCACCCGAGCCCCGCGGGCAGGACGACCGTGCGCCCGCGCAGCAGCTGCCGGGCCATCGGCACGGCCAGGGCGAGAGGGAGGAAGGCGTCGATGCCGAGCAGCCACCACAGGGGGTAGCCGGCGAGGAGGACCGTGATCGGCCAGCCCGGACCGGTCCAGCGCCCGGGTCGTGCCACCCCCGTCGAGCGCCCGGCCGGCGGTGCGACCGGGGGTGCGACCGGGGGTGCGTTCGGGGGCGGGACGAGGACAGCCGGATGCATGGGTTCCAGCCAACCCACGGGCGCCGCGGCTGCCCTCACCAATGTTGAGGAAGTCCGCGCGAGCGGCGCTCCCGGGCCTCCTCGGCGCTCCTAGCCTTCGAGCCTCGACGACCGGACGTGTCGTCGCCTGCTGCCGAGAGGTCGGACCTTGATGAGCCTTCGAGCTGCCACGTCGCCGGTGACGTCGCCGGTCACGCTGCCGGTGGCGGTGCTCGTCACCGTGCTGCTGGTGTGCGCCGGCCTGGCGGCCCCGGCCGCCCTCGCGGGGACGCCGGGCACCCTCCCGGCCCGCTCGGCGGGCGGTGTGGTCGGGGTGCCCGGCATCGGCGACCACCTGGCCTCCGAGCAGCCCTCGGCGGGCACGCCGCACGTCCTCAACGGCCGGGTGTACTCCATCGCGCAGGTCGGCGACACGGTGTTCCTCGGCGGGACGTTCACCCGGGTGCGCGAGGACGGACCCGCCCCGCTCGCCACGCCCATCCTCCAGCGGCGAGGCCTGGTGGCGTTCAGCGCGAGCACGGGACGCGTCCTGACCACCTTCCGGCCGCAGGTGGTCGGCGGCGTCCGCGTGGTCGAGCCGGCCGCGGACGGGGAGAGCCTGTACGTCGGCGGCACGTTCACCACCATCGACGGCGGCCGGTACGCCCGGCTCGCCCGGCTGCGCACGAGCGACGGCGCGGTGGTGCCCTCCTTCGACCCCTCCCCGGTGGCCGGCAAGGTGCGGGACCTGCGCCTGCGCGACGGCCGCCTCTGGGTGGCGGGCGCGTTCACCCACATCGGCGGGCGGGCCCGCAAGGCTCTCGCGACCCTCTCGCCCACGACGGGCCGCCCGACGGGCTACATGACGCTCCGCGTGGCCGGCCACCACCGCCGCGGCCAGACCCAGGTGCTGAAGCTGGACGTGTCGCCGGACGGATCGCGGCTCGTCGCGGTCGGCAACTTCGCGCGCCTCGCCGGCGCCCGGGCGCACCAGCTCCTCACCCTGGACCTGCGCGGGACGGTGGCCCGGCCGGGGCGCCTGCGGACCCGGTTCTACGAGGAGCCGTGCTCGCGCCACAACGACTCCTACATGCGCGACGTCGACTTCTCCCCGGACGGCCGCTACTTCGTGGTGGCCACGACCGGCGCCTACGGCGGCGGGGCGGCGGCCTGCGACTCGGTCAGCAGGTTCGAGTCGGCGGCGACCGGCCGGCGCGTGCAGCCCTCGTGGAACGACCAGAGCGGCGGCGACACGACGTACGCGGTCGAGGTGACCGGCCCGGCGGTCTACGTCGGCGGTCACGAGCGGTGGTGGAACAACCCGTTCGCCGGCAACCGGCCCGGACCGGGCGCGGTGGCCCGCAACGGCATCGCCGCCCTCGACCCGCTCAACGGCCTGCCCCTGGCCTGGGACCCCGGCCGGGACCGCGGGACCGGTGTCTTCGACTTCCTCGCCACCGAGCAGGGCCTCTGGCTGGTGTCGGACACCGTGCGTGTCGCGGGGGAGTACCACGCCCGGGTCTCGCTCCTCCCGCGCGGCGCCGCGGTGCCGCCCCCCGTGCGACGGTCCGCCGTGCCCAACGACGTCTACGTCGGTGGCGTCGGCGGCGCGGACCGGCTGGAGCGGCGTCGGCTCGCTGGTCCCTCCGGCCCGGTGGAGGGCGGCGCGACCGCTCCGGACGGCGGTGTCGACTGGTCCTCGGTGCGGGCGGCCTTCATGGTCGACGGGTGGCTCTACCTGGCCCTCCCGGACGGCTCGCTGACCCGCCGGACCTTCGACGGGACCACGTACGGCGCCGCGGAGCAGGTCGCGACCCAGGACCGGATCCGCGTCCTCACCTCCTGGCGCGACGACGTGCGGAACGCGACCGGGATGTTCTTCCAGGACGGGCGGATCTACTTCACCCGCAGGGGCTCCGACGCGCTGCACTACCGCTACTTCTCGCCGTCCAGCGGCGTCGTCGGTGCCCGGCGCCGCGCCGCCGCCCAACGGGTGCGGGGCTTCCATCCCGCGGACGTCCGCGGCATGGCTGCGACGAGCACCCACCTGTACGTCGCCGGCGCCGACGGCGGGCTGCGCCGGATCGGGTGGCGACCGGGCAGCCGGCACGGCGTACCCGTCGCGTCCTCGGCCCGCCGCCTCTCGGGCCCCGCGCTCGACGGGACCAGCTGGGCCGGCCGCGCCCTGTTCCTCTACTCCGGCCCCGGCGGTGCGCCGGCCCCTGCCCCGACCGCGCCGGCACCCGCGCCGGCACCCGCGCCGGCACCGGAGCCGGCTCCGGGCGCGCCGCCGCAACCGGCACCCGGACCCGGGCTCGCTCCCGGAGCGGGGTCCGCGCCGTGACCGCCCGGGCCCGCCGCGTGGCCACGGTCGCCGTCGCCCTCCTGGCGGGGACCTCGGTGGCCTGCACGCCGCAGCAGACCCGGCTCGCGGGTCGCGCGGACTTCCCGGTCGACGACCGGCCCCGCGAGCTCCGCCTGGACTTCGAGGGAGGGGCCGGCACACCTGGCGCCGTGCTCGCCGGTGTGTCGAACCGCGGCACCCACCCGGTCGTCGTCGACGTGACCACCGAGGACGGCGGTCGGGTGCTCCTCGACGAGGGGGTGCCGGGCACGGGCGCGCGGTTCCCGGGCCTCGGCGAGGACGGCGCGGCCGCGGTGGTGGTGCGCTCGCAGGGCGGCCGCGACCGGCTGAGCCCGGGCCTGGTGCGCTTCGCGTTCGGCGCCGACTTCGCGCTGGACGCCGAGTCCGACGGCACCGGCACCGACGACGGCGACAACCTGCTGCAGCGGGGGCTCTTCGCCGACGGTTCGCAGCTGAAGCTGCAGGTCGACCACGGCGTGGTCTCGTGCCGGGTCGCCGGCGACCGGGGCGCCGTGACCGTGAGCGCACGGTCCGCCGTCGAGCGGGAGCGGTGGTACCGGGCCTCCTGCTCCCGGAAGGGGCGGCGCCTGGTCCTCACGCTCGCGCGGGCCCGGCCGGACCGGACCTGGTCGCCGCCGAGCCGTGTCTCCGCGGTCGGCCGCATCGGGGCCGTCGCCTTCGACCCCGCGGTCCCGGTCGCGGTGGGCGCCAAGGTGCTGCCAGGGGGCGTCATCGCGGCGTCCGACCCCGACCAGTTCAACGGCGCGGTCGACAACGTCTACGTCGACCAGGGCGGCTGAGCGCGGTGGCCACGCGCGCGGGGGACGCGACCAGCCTCACCGGCGGTGAGGCCCCGGACGGAGCCGGGGCGGCGCCGTCGACCGGACCGTCGCAGGCACGGTCGTCGGGCACTGCCCGCGGCCCGGTACCGGCCGGCCCGGTGGTCCCCGACCCGACGACGACCGACGAGGCGCGTCGCGGACCCCGGCCCCGGCTGGTGCTGATGGCGGAGGACCGGCTCGTGGGGGACACCGTGCGCGTCGCCCTCGCCAGCCGCGGCTTCGAGGCCATCGACCTCGGATGGCCACCGCCGCACCGCTCGGCGGAGGACCACCGGCGACGGGTCGCCCCGGCCCGCGCGCGGGTCGGGATCATCTTCGGCGACCTCACCTCGACGCGGCACCGTGCGGAGGCGCGGGCCGTGGTCGAGGCGGTGCCGCTGCGGTGGCTCCTCGTGGTCAAGGACCCCACCGACCCGGTGTGGGGCGGCATGGTGGAGGCCGGGGCGGCGGGCGTCCTGCCCGACTCCGTCGGCCTCGACGACGTCAGCCTCGCCCTGACCATGCTCCTGGCGGGGGAGGAGCTGCTCTCCCCGGCCCGCCGGCGGCGCATGGTGCAGGACTGGTCCGAGAGCCGGCGCACCGACGCCCACCTCGCCGCGCTGGTCGCCCGGCTCACCGCTCGCGAGCAGGAGATCCTCGCGCTGCTCTACCAGGGCGTGACGGTGGCGGAGATCGCCCAGCGCACCGGCGTCACCGAGCAGACGGTCCGCAGCCAGGTCAAGGCCGTGCTGCGCAAGCTGGAGGTGAACTCCCAGCTCGCGGCGGTCGCGGTGTACCGCCGCGTGCTGGGAGGTCCTCGCTGAGCCGGCTCAGGGCAGGCGCAGCGCCGCCGTGCCGTCGATCGCGTCGGCGAAGTCCTGACGCTTCGAGGCGCTGGCGATCCGCCACGACCCGGCGCTGTTCAGCTCGGTGTTGAAGTACGCCGCCGCGACGCCACCACGGGCGACCAGCTTCTCGTAGGTCGTCTGGATCCAGTCCGGGTCGCGCTGGTGCGCCTCGTCGGTGTAGCCCCACTCCGCGAGGCCCCAGGCGACACCCTCGTCCGCGGCCCACTGCTGGATCTTGGCGAAGTAGTCGCGGTCGATCTCGGTCCACTTCGTGGACTTCTTGCCGTCCTTGACCTCGCCGAAGCCGTTGTAGATGTCGAAGCCCGCGACGTCGATCTTCACCCCGCGCGGCCAGAGGTTCGCCAGGCTGTAGGTGCTGGCGCCGTAGAGCTGGTTCCACCCGGTGAGCACCACGGTGTAGGCGACGTTGGGGGCGGTGCGGCGCACGAGCGGGGCGAGCCGCTCCTGCATCCGACGCCAGGCGGCGATGTCACCGTCGCCCTCGGGCTCGTGGTGGAAGGCGACCCAGACCGGGCCGTCCAGCGCGGCGAGCTTCCGGGCCAGGCCCGTGGCCCACGCGTCACCCGCGCCAGAGGCCATCTGCTCCCAGGAGTGGGGGAGCTTGAAGCTCATCCACGGCAGGCGGCCCTGGGCGAGGTCGGTCCTCGCCTGGCGCACGGCCGAGTCGACGCCGGAGGCGTTGTAGAAGGTGCGGCGCACACCGAGGCGGCGTCCCACCTGCGACTCGAACGCGGTCGGGTCGGTGTTGCTGCCGTACGCCGCGCCGAAGTAAGCGCCGCAGGACGGGATGCCCCGAGCGGAGTAGGCGCAGCCGTTGGTCAGGGTCCCTGCACGCGCGGCGTCGGGGGACGCCGCGCCGGCGCCTGTGCGGCGGCCCACGAGGTCGGCGTCGTCGACGAGCAGTCGGACCCGCGAGCCGCTCGAGCGCACGACCAGCCGCAGCTCCACGGTCGAGCGGGCGCGGGTGGTGGTCATGGGCACGCGGAGCCGGGTCCAGGTGCCGGCGACGGGCGTGACGGCGCGTCGCTCACTGCGGACCCAGCTCCCGCCACGGAGCTCGCGCGCCACGAGGGTGACCCGCTGGCCACGCACGGCGGACCGGACCCATGCCCGGGCGGTGGTGGTGCTGCCGGCGGGGGTGCGCGTCGCGCGGGGGGCGGCGGTGCCGTCGAGGCGCACGGTGCCGGGCCGGGCCGAGCGCACACGCAGGGCGCGGTCGCCGCTGCGGCTGGTGGCCGACGTGGTGAGGCGGGCCTTCGGCGAGCTGGTGAGCGACCAGCCGCTCGTGCCGCGCTCGGCGCCGCCGTTGACGACGCCGGCCGGGCCGCCGGCCGCGGCGGGGGCGGCGGTGGCGCTCGGGAGGGTGGACGGGGCTGTGGAGAGGAGCAGGGCCGCCGTTCCGACGGCTGCGGCTGCTCGGTTGCGGATCGGGTGGATAGGACTGGACCTCTGCGCTCGGGGACGCCCCTCCCGGTCGGGGGAGCGGGTCACCGTAGTCACGCGAAGGAGGCCGCAGGCGCCGCGTCATCCCCCATATGGGGTACGACGTGGCCGGTTCCACACGCGGGAGGTGTGCGGAGCTGGACCGCGTCAGTAGGCCCCGTCGTGGCCCAGGACGGCGTGGAGGGTGCGGCAGAGGATCTGCAGGTCGAGGCTGAGCGACCAGTTGTCCACGTAGCGCAGGTCGAGGCGGACGGTCTCCTCCCACGAGAGGTCCGAGCGGCCCGAGACCTGCCAGAGACCGGTGATGCCGGGCCGCACCGCGAGCCGGCGGTGGGTGTCGGCGTCGTACCGCGCCACCTCCTGCGGCAGCGGCGGGCGGGGCCCGACGAGCGACATCTCGCCGCGCACGACGTTGACCAGCTGCGGCAGCTCGTCGAGCGAGTAGCGCCGCAGGACGGCGCCGACCCGGGTGACCCGCGGGTCCGAGCGCACCTTGAACAGCACGCCGTCGGACTCGTTGAGGGCCTCGACGGCCCCGCGGCGGGACTCGGCGTCGACGCCCATGCTGCGCAGCTTCAGCATGGTGAAGGGCCGGCCCCCGCGACCCACGCGCTCCTGCCGGAACAGCGCCGGGCCAGGGGTGTCGAGGCGGACGGCCAGGGCGAGGAGCGCGAGGAGCGGGGACAGCAGCACCAGGGCGGCGGCGGCGAGCGAGCGCTCGGCGGCGGTCTTGAGCATCCGCCGGGCACCGGTGAGCTCGGCGTGCCGGACGTGGAGGAGGGGCAGGTCGCCGGCGTACCCGATCCGCGCCCGCGTGGCGGAGACGTCGAAGAGCCCGGAGGCGACGAGCAGGGCGGTGCCCGAGGACTCCAGCTGCCAGCCCAGCCGGCGCAGCGTCATCGGGTCGAGGTGGCGGCAGGGCACGACGATCACGGCACGGGCGCCGTGCTGGACCGCGACGGTCGACAGCCGGTCGAACCCGCACGTCTCGGGCACGCCGAGGTCCCTGCCGTGGGGGCTGGGGACGCACACGCCGGCGACGCGGTACCGGTGGTGGCGACCGCGGGCGAGCTCGTGCATCACCCGGGCCACCTCGCGCCGGTGGCCCGCGACCACGACCGGCACCTGGGCGGTCCGCCTGCGGCCCCAGTGGTCCCCGACGACCCGGTGGGCCGCGCTCAGCGCGGTCGCGGTGCCGGCGAAGAAGACCAGCTCGACCGGCCGGAGGTCGGGGCGGGTGAGCGCGGCGGCGACGGCCGTGACGACGGTGAGGCCGGTACCGCACCGCAGCACGCGGCGCACCTGGTCGAAGCGGGAGCCGACGTGCCGGTCGTAGCAGTGGTCGGCCGAGAGCAGCAGCACCCAGGCCACGACCACGAGAGCGAGGACCGGGAGGGGCGGCAGCCCGCGGGAGGCGGGGGTGGTCGCCACGACGACGGCCAGCGCGTCACCGGCGGCCAGCACGACGGGCGGGCGCCACCGCGGGACCCGGCCGCCCGTGACGTCGGTGCCGAGGAGGGCGGTGATCGGGCTGGGCGACCGGAGTGCGTCCGCGACCGCGGCGCCGTCCTCCCCGCTGTCGACGCCGCCGTCGTCGGGGACGGTGCGGGCTGCGGGCGCCGGCTCGGCAGCGGGGTCGACGGCGCTCCCGGTGCCGGGAGCCGGTGGGGCCGGGAGGGCCGGCGGCGCGGCCAGCACGGGGCCGGGCGGCGGGATCGTCGCAGTCACGGAGGTCGTCGCTCAGGCCCGGCGGACCAGCTGGTCCACGAGGACGCCGAAGCGCTCGGCCGCCGTCGGACCCGTCGGACCGCCGGGCACCGCGGCGCCCGGGTCGCCGGGCAGGCCCGGCACGGCCGGTGCGCCGGAGGTGCGCCGGTCGGTCCGGCCCGCGACCAGGCCGGCCGCGACGGCTCGGCGGTAGGCCGGCACGTCGGTGGCCGCGGCGACCAGGCCGGTGCGGGCGATCCGGGCGACGAACCGGAGCTGGTGGTCGTCGACGTGCTCACCGCGTGCAGGGTCGCGGGGCACGACGACCGGGAGGTGGCCGGCGGCCCGGGCCTCCATGATCAGACCGGGCCCGCCGTGGGTCGTGACCACGGTGGCGCGGCGGAGCAGGGCGTCCAGGTCGCGGACGCCGAGCATCGGCGCACCGTCGAGGTCGGCCGGGAGCGGGGTCGCCCCGTGCTGCACGAAGACGTCGGCGCCGGTGACCCGGCGGACCTCGGCGGCCCAGCCGGTCAGCCGGGTGAAGGGGTGGTGGTCGGTGCCGAGCAGCACGGCGACGAGCGGACGGGCGGACATCACCACACCTCCCCGAGCAGGACGCTCGACCGGTACATCCGCTGCTGCTCGGGCCACTGCACCAGGAACAGGTCCGAGACCGGGCGGCACAGCCGGCCGGTCAGCGTGGGCGTCTCGATGCGGTCGAACACCTCGAGGTAGACCGACGCCGCGCCGAAGGGGCGGTGCAGCCAGAAGAAGGGCACGGCCACCCCGGCCCCGGTGGTGACGACGACGTCGGGCCGGAACTGCGCCATGAGCCGCAGGGCGAGCGCGGTGTTGCGGGCGAGGTTGCGCACGTTGCGGGTCGTGGGGTGGTGCGCCCAGGTGACCTGCTCGCCCTCGAGCTTGCTGACGGCGTCCTCGGTGTCGAAGGTGACCCAGTGCCGCTCGTGCCCGTCCCACCAGGGCCGCAGGCACATCAGCTGGGCCAGGTGTCCTCCGGACGAACTGACGAGCAGCACTTTCATGGGCGTCTCCTCGGGTGACGCGGCGTGGGCCGGTCGACCCAATCTCGGGCCGGGCGCCCGGGGACGCATGCCCAAATTCGGTGAGGTGAGGTCGGCGCGGGTGGTCGGGCCGGGCCGACCGGGACCGCCGGACGCGGTCGCCGCGAGGTCGATCAAATTTGGGCATGAGGCGGGGTCCCGGTGGCGCCGACGATGCGGCTAGGCCGCTGTCCGGCGGCCGTCGTCCCTCTGTGGTGGGTGAGCTCCTGTGTCCCGTTCCGTGCCCCGGCCTCCCGAGGTGTCCCGCACCTCCTCCTCCGTCTCGCCGCCCCGGCGGCGCCTGCTGACCGTGCTGCTCGCGGTCCTCGTCGCCCTGGTCCCCGCCCTGGCGGTGACGGTCGTGACCGCGACCGTGCCGGCGCAGGCGGCCCCCGGGGTCGTCGACTTCGTCGCGGCCGACAGCACCGCCGGCAACCGCACCGCGCACACCGTGCGGGTGCCCACGGCCGTCCAGGCGGGGGACGCCCTCGTGCTGGTCCTCACCACGAACTCGACCACCTCCACCGTCACGGACACGCTGCCGGGCTGGACGCTCCTGCAGTCTCGCGACGGGGACGGGATCCGTGGCCGGGCGTGGACCCGGACGGCCACGGCCGGCGACGCCGGCTCGACCGTCACCGTCACCGGCAGCGCGCTAGCGAAGTCGGTGCTCGCCGTCTCGGCGTACCGCAGCACCGGCGCCGCGTCGGTCGTCGCCTCCGCCATCGGGGGACGCGACGCGAGCGGCACGAGCCACGCCACCCCCGCGGCCGCCGTCACCCAGGCCGGGTCCTGGCTGGTGAGCGCCTGGGCGGAGAAGTCCTCCTCGACGCTGGCCTGGACGCTGCCGGCGGGCACGACCGCGCGCACCACCGCCGCAGGGACCGGCTCGGGCAAGATCAGCGGCGTCGTCGGGGACTCCGCGGGCCCCGTGGCCGTGGGAGCGCCCACCGCGCGGACGGCGACCACCGACGTGGCGGCCTCCCGGACCTCCCTCCTCTCGGTCGTCGTGGCGCCCGGCGAGGTGGCCGCGCCGACCAACACCGCACCCGAGGCGGTGTTCACGACCTCTTGCGACGCGCTGTCGTGCACCTTCAACGCGACCGGCTCGACCGACGCCGACGGCGACGAGCTGACCTACGCCTGGGACTTCGGCGACGGCAGCAACGGCACCGGCGCCACCCCCACGCACGCGTACGCCGCCGACGGCACCCGCACGGTCCGGCTCACGGTGAGCGACGGCACGGCGACCGGCACCACCAGCCAGCCGGTGACCGTCTCCCGCGCGGTCGCCCAGGGCGAGATCTCCTTCGTCGGCGCCGCCAGCACCCAGGGTGCCCGGACCAACCACCGTGTCGTCGTCCCCGCCACCGTCGAGGCCGGCGACGTCCTCGTCCTCTTCCTGACCACGAACACCACGGCCGCGACCATCACCGCGCCGGCCGGCTGGACGCCGCTGCAGACGCGCACGGGTGACGGGATCGTCGGTCGCACCTGGACCCGCACCGCCACCGCCACGGACGCCGGCGCGGACGCGACGCCCACCACCAGCGTCACCGCCAAGGCCGTCGTCGGCGTGGCGGCGTACCGCAGCACCGGCGGCGCCGACGTCACCGCGTCCGCCATCGGCGGCAGCAACACCTCCGGGTCCAGCCACACGACCCCGTCAGTGCCGGTGGCCCGCACCAACTCCTGGGTGGTCAACGTCTGGAGCGAGAAGTCCTCGACCACCGCGACCTGGTCGCTGCCCGCGGGCGTGACCGAGCGCACCGCCAACGCCGCGACCGGCACCGGGCGGATCAGCGCGGTCCTGGCCGACTCGGCGGCTGCCGTGCCGATCGGCACCGCACCCGGACGCACCGCGACGACGAGTGTCGCGGTCTCCCGCACGGCGCTCTCCTCGATCGTGATCGGTCCCGAGCAGGAGGCGCCCAACCAGCCGCCGACCGCGGCCTTCACCTCGAGCTGCGACGCCCTGGTCTGCACGTTCGACGCCTCCGGCACCACCGACGCGGAGGGCGACGAGCTGACCTACAGCTGGGCCTTCGGCGACGGGCAGAGCGGCACCGGCCGCAACGCGCAGCACACCTACGCCGCGGGCGGCCAGCGCACCGTCACGCTCACGGTGGGCGACGGGGTCGACACCGACACCGCGACCGGCACGGTCTCGCCGACGCCCAGCGTCGTGCAGGGCGACATCTCCTACGTCGGCTCGGCCAGCTCCGCCGGCAACCGGCCCTCCCACACGGTGCGGGTCCCGGCGACGGTGAAGCCGCTGGACCGGCTGGTGCTGTTCCTGACCACCAACTCCACGGAGGTCGCGCTGCCGACCGACATCCCGGGCTGGACGCTGCTGCAGTCGCGCGACGGCACCGGCATCCGCGGCCGCGCCTGGACCCGCAGCGCCACCCCGGCCGACGCCGGCGCCGACGTCACGGTCACCACGGCCTCGTGGATCAAGTCCGCGATGAGCGTAGCCGCCTACCGCAGCACGGGCCCGGCGCTGGTCTCCGCCTCGGCGGTCGGCGGCAGCAACGTCAGCGGGACGAGCCACACGACCCCGAGCGTCCCCGTGGCGCACGCCAAGTCGTGGCTGGTCAACGTCTGGAGCGAGAAGTCCTCGACCGACGGCACCACCTGGACGCTGCCGACCTCGAGCACCCAGCGGACCACCGCGGCGTCCACGGGCACGGGCAAGGTCAGCACGGTGCTCGGCGACTCGGCGGGGGAGGTCCCCGTCGGCACCGCCGCCGGCCGCACCGCCACGACGAGCGCGTCGGTCTCCCGGTCGATGCTGTTCTCAGTGGTGATCGACCCGGGCACGGACGCCACGGAGACCAACGAGGCGCCCACGGCGGAGTTCTTCGCCGGCTGCTCCGGCCTCACCTGCGAGTTCGACGCCGGTGACTCCTTCGACCCCGACGAGGACCAGCTCACCTACACCTGGGACTTCGGCGACGGCACGACCGGTGACGGCGTCGACCCCTCGCACACCTACGCCACCAACGGGCAGCGCACCGTCAAGCTGACGGTGAGCGACGGCGTGCTCAGCGACGAGGCGACCCGGACGGTCGCCACCTCGCCGGTGAACCCCGCGCCGGGGCACACCCGCATCGTCCCCGACACCCCCCGCACGAACATGCCCTACATCGCCAACGGCGAGATCTGGGACATCGAGTTCGTCGGCAACCGGGCGTACGTCGCGGGCACCTTCACCACGATCGCCAACCGCGCGAACGGCAGCACGACGACCTACCAGCAGGCCGGCCTGGCGGCGTTCGACGCCAGCACCGGACTGGTCGACGCCCGGTTCCGCCCGGTCCTGGGCCTCGGTGGAGTCGAGGCCGTCGAGGCCTCGCCCGACGGGCAGCGCCTCTACATCGGCGGCGACTTCGGCACCGTCAACGGGGTCTCGCGCAAGGCGATCGCCCGGATCGACCCGGTCACCGGCGCCCCCGTCGAGGAGTTCCAGGCCAACGGCAACGGCAAGGTGCAGGAGCTGGCGGTCACCAACACCACCGTCTACGCCGGCGGCCGGTTCACCTCGGTGAACAACGTCCCGCGCAGCTCGCTGGTCGCCGTCAACGCCATCACCGGCGAGGTGAGGGGCGACTTCGTCAACAACATCACCGGCGGCATCGGCACCAACGGCGCGACGACGGTCCAGCGGCTCAAGCTGACCCGCGACGAGGGCCGGCTGCTGGTCGTCCACACCGGTCGGCAGGTCAACGGCCACGACCGGTACGGCGTGGCGATCATCAACACCCGCACCAACCAGCTCACCGCCTGGCGCAGCCGGATCTGGGAGGAGAACCTCCAGTACGTCGGCGGCATCCAGCGCATCTACGGCGGCGACATCTCGCCCGACGGCTCCTGGTTCGCGGTGAGCAGCGGCTCCGGCGGCGACCGGCCGCCGATCAACGACACCGTCATCGCGTTCCCGATGGAGGGCGGCGACGACGTCAAGCCGATGTGGATCTCGCGGCTCTTCGACAGCGTCTACTCGGTGGCGATCTCCGAGCAGGCGGTCTACGTCGGCGGCCACTTCGCCTGGAACGAGTCGCCGACCTCGCCGCAGCCGTGGCCGGGGCTCGACGACCAGGGCTACGGCACCGGCCAGGGGCTCTCGGGCTACGGGCTCGGCGACGCCGTGGTCAAGCGCGAGCACCTGGGGGCGCTCAACCCCGTGGACGGCACCGCCGTGGAGTGGAACCCCGGCTCGAACTCCTTCGAGGGCAACAAGCACATCGAGCTCACGCCCCGGGGCCTGTGGACCGGCGGTGACGCCTCGACGCAGGGGGAGTTCAACGTCGGCCGGCTGGCGTTCTTCGACTTCGGGTCCGTGCCGGCGGCCAACGGCGTCGAGACGGTCATCACCGACCCGATCGAGGGCCGGATCAAGCCGGTCGCCGAGGAGTTCACGATCAGCGGCACGGCCTCCGCGGCCAGCGGGGTGCGCAGCGTCCAGGTCGAGATCATGGACCGCGGCTCGCGCCGCTACCTCAACGACGACCTCACGACGTGGGGCACCACGACCAGCAACACCATCACCGCGACCCTGACGACGCCGGGCGCGACGTCGACGGGGTGGACCCTGCCGCTGTCGATGTCCTCGAACCGGGAGCTGAAGGTGCTGGCCCGGACGGTCGCCGCGAACGGTTCGCAGGACCCGTCGAAGGCGACGAAGAAGTTCGAGACCTTCGGCACCGCCGACCAGCCGCCCAGCACGAACGTCACGGGCCCGTCCGGGTCGGTCATCAACACCACGACGTTCACGATCACGGGCAACGCGACCGACGACATCGGCGTCAACTCGCTGACGCTGGCGGTCAAGGACTCCCAGAACCGCTACCTGCAGGCGAACGGCACGGCGACGTCGACCTACTACGCCTTCCGGGTCACCCCGGACGTGGTCGGAGGCGTCTCCACGACGTGGTCGCAGGAGATCACGGTGCCCTACGAGGACACCTGGATGGCGATGGCGCGTGCGACCGACACCGCGGGCCAGGGCGACCTGGACACCGCCGACCGGTCGTGGCTGGTGGCCACCAACGCGGTGGCGCCGACGGTGACCATCAGCAAGCCGGTGACGATGACCCCGCCGACGGCCGTCGGCACGGTGCAGGTCGCCCCGGGCCAGCCGGTGACGTTCTCCGGGACGGCCACCGACGACCAGGACCTGCGCGAGGTGTTCATCAGCCTGCGGAACACCACGACCCGGGAGAACCTCGGCGCCGACGGCAGCTGGGGGGTCGACGTCATCGCCGGGGCCTACCGGGTCTCGCCGGTCAACATCTCGGGGAAGACCTTCGACTGGAGCTGGACGACCCCGTTCAACCTCCAGCCGGGCTCCTACTCCTTCTCCGTGGGCGCCGAGGACGACCTCGGGCTCAGCACCCCCGGCTCGATGCAGGGCCGCCTGACGCTGGCCGCCCAGATCGCCGGTGACGCGCCGCCCAACGGGCTGCTCAACACCACCGGGACGGTCACCGGCGGCCAGTCGCTCCACCTGGACCTGGCCGGCACGGCGACCGACGACAAGGGCGTGGCCGAGGTCCGCGTCGCGATCGAGGACCAGGACACCAACCGGTACCTCCAGCCCGGCGGCACCATGGGCGCGGCGTTCGCCACCCGCAACGCGGTGCTCGCCACCCCCGGCGGCACGAGCACCACCTGGACCCTCCCGGTGGACCTGCCGACGCAGGGCGACTGGGCGGTCACGGCGTTCGCCTTCGACACCGCCGGCCAGCAGGACACCTCGACGACGGGGGCGACGGCCCGGTACCGGATCTACCCCGGTGACCAGCCGCCGGTGCTGACCGACAACCTGTTCGCGCCCACGGAGGGGGCGACCTTCCCCGACGGCAAGATCTTCATCAGCGGCCGGGCCGAGGACGACCAGGCCATGCAGCGGGTGGAGGTGGCCGTCGTGAACGCCGCCGGGCAGTACATGAGCTCCAGCGGCACCTTCACCAGCACGACCGCCAGCTGGCGTTCGGCGTTCCTCAACAGCCCGGGCACGCCGGGGTCGAACTTCTCCTACACGACCCCGGTGATCCCGGCCGGGGCCTACACGGTCCGGGCGCGGGCGGTGGACCAGCACGACCAGGTCACGCCGGTGCCGACGGAGCGGCACGTGACGGTCACGGTGCCCGACGGCAACCAGCCGCCGGTCCCGAGCTTCACGGTCACCTGCAACCAGAACGTCTGCACCCTCGACGCCCGCGGCTCGACCGACGAGAACCCGACGGCGCTGACGTACTCCTGGAACTTCGGCAACGGCAGCGGCTCGGGCGCGGTCGTGACGAGGACCTACACCGCGGCGGGCACCTTCACCATCACCCTCACCGCGAGGGACGAGTGGGGCGTCACCGCCACGGCCACGCAGACGGTCACGATCACGGAGCCGCCGACCAACCGGCCGCCGACCGCCGTGCTCAACACCCCGGCCTGCACCAACCTGTCGTGCAACTTCTCGGCCGTCGGGTCCACCGACCCCGACACCGGCGACACGTTGACCTACCGCTGGGTGTGGGGTGACGCCACACCGAACTCGACCACGGCGAGCGCGACCCACGTGTTCCCTGCGGCCGGGACGTACACGGTGGTGCTGACGGTGACCGACGGCTGGGGCAAGGCGACCACCGTCGAGCGGCAGGTGACGGTCTCGGCCGGCTGACCGGCGGTCCCGGCCCGCGCTCCCGGGCGCGGGCCGGGCCGCCGCCATCGATCCCAGCGTGCCGGCCGAGGGGCCGGGGAGGAGGACGACATGGCCAAGCCCGACCTTCGGCCGCTGCGTGAGGCGGTCGCCCGCTCGACGAGCCTGCGCGAGGCCTCCGGCCACGCGGCGGCCTGGTCGGTGGCGCACCTCGCCGCGGACCACGCCGGCATCGCGGTGCACCCCCCGGGGCGTCGACCGGTCCGGCTCGCGGCGACCAGTCGGGCGCTGCGGGTGCTCGACGAGGTCGTGGAGCGCCACGGCTGCGGCTTCGGCCACGAGCCGCTGCCCGAGGGGCTGGCCGCGGTCCTCGACGACACCCGGCTGGACCTCGAGTGCCCACCGTGGACCCGGGCCGCGCAGCGGCAGCAGGTCCGGTCGGCCTGGTCGGTGGGCCTCCCCCCGATCCGCGGGGTGCCCGCGACCCTGCTCCTCCTCTCCGCGGACGCCGGCACGTACGCGGGGCGGGGCGCCCCGTCGAGCGCGACGGTGCAGGCGATCGGCTACCTGCTGCTCCGCGCGAGCGCCGACCACCGCGTCCGTCCCGCGCGTGCGGTCACGCACCTCCCCGGCGTGCGGACCTGACCTCGGCCGGATCCGACCGGCTCGGCGCGGGTACCCGCGCGGCACGACGACGAGCGGAGGTCACGTGAGACCGAGGTGGGACGACGGGCCGGCGGAGCTGGTGCTGGTGCGGCACGGGGAGAGTGTCGGCAACCGGGCCGACGCGGCAGCGCACGAGGCGGGGTCGGAGGTGCTCGACCTGTCGGTGCGGGACGCCGACGTCGAGCTGTCCGGGACCGGGCGCGCCCAGGCGGCAGCCCTGCGGACGTGGCTGGCCGACCAGGACGGCGCCGCCGTACCGACGGTGGTGGTCAGCTCGCCGTACCGCCGCGCGGCGGAGACGGCGGCCATCGCCCTGGACGGCCTCGGCCCCGCCGTCGACCACGACGAGCGGCTGCGGGAGCGGGACCTGGGGCTCTTCGACGGGCTCACCGGCCTGGGCATCCGCACCCGCCACCCCGAGGAGGCCGAGCGGCGGCGGAAGCTGGGCAAGTTCTACTACCAGCCGCCGAACGGCGAGAGCTGGGCCGACGTCGCGGTGCGGGTGCGCAGCCTGCTGACCGACCTGCGGCACGGGTACGACGGCGAGCGGGTCTGGCTGTTCAGCCACCAGGCGGTGATCATGACGTTCCGCTACGTGCTGGAGGGCATCGACGAGGCCGACCTCCTCGAGCTCGACCGGGGGACGCGGGTGCCCAACGCCTCGGTCACGCGCTACCGCCGGTCGGGCCGCTACCTGGACCTGGAGTCGTTCGCGGACACCACGGCGGTCGACCGGGTCGACGTCGAGGTGACCCACGAGCAGCCGCAGCGCGGGAGGGGCGACGATGCCCACTGAGCAGCCGGAGGTCGTGACGCCGGCGTCGCTGCGGGCGTGGCCGCTGCCCGGCCCCGAGGGGCACAAGGACGCGCGCGGCCAGGTCGTCGTGGTGGGTGGCTCGTGCCGCTCCCCGGGTGCACCGGTGCTGGCCGCCCACGCCGCGTTCCGGGTGGGGGCGGGGCGGGTGGCCGTCGCGACGGTGGACCCGGTCGCACCGGCGCTGGGGGCCGCGGTCCCGGAGGCGGCGGTGGTGTGGCTCGAGGCCAACGACGCGGGCAACATCGCCGTCGGCGCCGCCGACCGGGTGGCCGAGGAGACCGGATCGGGAGACGTCCTCCTCGCGGGCTCGGGGATGGTGGACCCCTCCGACGCATCCGCGCTGCTGGCCCGTGCGCTCCCGCTCGTCGAGGCGACCGTCGTGCTGGACGCGCTGGGGTCGGCGTTCCTCACCGATCATCCCGGGGGTCTCCACCACCTCGGTGGCCGCGCGGTGCTGTCGGTCAACCCCGACGAGCTGGCCCACGTCGCCGGGGTCGACGCCGAGGACGTGGACGCCGACCCGGCGGCCGTCGCCGCGGACGTCGCGCGGCGCAGCCGGTGCGTGGTGCTGTGCGGCGGCACCTCCAAGCACCTGGTCGCGCCCGACGGGCGGTCGTGGGTCGTCCGAGGTGGCGGCCCGGGCCTCGGCGTGTCGGGGTCCGGGGACGTCCAGGCCGGCCTCGTCGCCGGCCTGCTGGCGCGCGGGGCCGAGCCCGCGCAGGCGGCCGTGTGGGCGGCGTACGTCCACGGACGGTGCGGCGAGCGGCTCGCCGCCTCGGTGGGTCGGCTCGGCTACCTCGCGCGCGAGCTGCCCGACCAGGCCCCGGCCGTGCTCGCCGAGCTGGCCTGAGGGTCCGGGCGGCGCGGTGTCCTCGCAGTCGGCGGAGAGCTCGCCCACGGCGGGCGCGCCGCCGACCACGTGGGCGCCGCTGCGGATCGCGCTCTTCCGGTGGCTGTGGATCGGCGCGCTGGTCAGCAATGTCGGCACCTGGATGCAGACCGTCGGCGCCCAGTGGCTGCTCGTCCACGAGCCGAACGCCGCCACGCTGGTCTCCCTCGTCCAGACCGCGCAGGCCCTGCCGGTGCTGCTGCTGGCGCTGCCGGCCGGCGTGCTGGCCGACTCCTTCGACCGGCGCCGCCTGCTCATCGGGGTGCAGGGGTTCCAGGCGTCGGTCGCGCTGCTGCTGACCGTCCTCACCGCGATCGACCGGATGACGCCGGGCCTGCTGCTGGCCCTGACGTTCGCGCTGGGGGCCGGCTCGGCGATCCAGGCCCCGGCGTACCAGGCGCTGGTCCCGGACCTGGTGCCGCGCGCGCTGGTCCCGGGGGCGTCGGTGCTGGGGTCGATCAACGTCAACCTGGCCCGGGCGATCGGCCCGGCCGTCGCGGGGGTGGTGGTCGCCCGGGCCGGGGTGCCGGTCGTGTTCGCCCTGAACGTGGCGACGTTCCTCGTCTTCGCCGCGGTCCTGGTGACCTGGCGCCGCCCGGCGGAGGCCCGGGGCGACGAGCCGTTCCTGCCGGCGCTGCTCGCCGGCGGCCGCTTCGTCCGGCACTCGCCGGTCGTGCGGCGCATCCTGCTGCGCTGCGTGATGTTCATCGTCCCCGCGAACGTGCTGTGGGCGCTGCTGGCGCTGGTCGCGCGGGACCGCCTCGAGCTCGGCGCGGGCGGCTACGGCGTGATGCTCGCCGCTCTCGGCGTGGGCTCGATCGGCGGGGCCTTCGTGCTCGGGCGGGTGCGGAGCCGGTGGAGCGCCAACCGGGTCGTCGCCGCGTCGATGGTGCTGTACGCCGCCGCCCTGCTGGCGCTGGTCACCACGCCGTGGGCGTGGGTCGGGGTGCTGGCGCTGCTGCCGGCGGGGGTGGCCTGGATCGGCGTGCTCTCCACGCTCAACGCCACCCTGCAGACCTTCCTGCCCGTCTGGGTCCGCGCCCGCGGCCTGGCGGTCTACCAGCTCGTCCTCTTCGGGTCGATGGCCGGCGCGGCGGCGGCCTGGGGTGCGGTGGCGGACCGGGTCGGCCTGGGCCCGGCGTACGTCGCCGCGGCCGTGCTGCTGGCCGCCGGGGCGGGGGCCGGGGTGCTGCTGCCGCTGCGCGAGACCGCCGGGCTGGACACGCTGCCGGCGAGGTTCTGGCCCGAGCCCCGGGTCGAGCTGGACGTGGCGAGGTACCCCGGAGAGGTGCTCGTGACCAACGTCTACACGCTCCGCGAGCAGGACCGGGCCGAGTTCCTCGCCCTCGCACCGGCGCTGCGCCGGATGCGCCGGCGGACCGGCGCCACGTCCTGGTCGATGTACGTCGACGCCGCCGACCCCGGGCGGCACGTGGAGCAGTACACGGTCGCCTCCTGGGACGAGCACCTGCGCCAGCACGAGGGCCGGCTGACCGGCGCCGACCGCGAGCTCGACCTGCGCGCGCGGTCGTTGAGCCGGACGCCCACCGAGGTCGCCCACCTGTTCTCCGCACGGCTGCCCGAGCACTGAGCCGGTCCGGCCGGGGCCGTCGGGGTTGTCGGGGCCGGGTGACAGGGTGTGCCCGTGGACCGGATCCGTCTCTCGCGCCTGCCGGGGGAGCGGGTGCTCGTCGTCGGGGACGGCCCTCCCGGCGAGCGCGAGCGGGTGCTCGACGCGGCCGACCTGGCGGCGTACGTCGCCGAGCGCGAGGCCGCGGCCGGGCCCCGGTGGGTGTGGGACGACACCGCGCGGTGGTACCCGCCGCTGCTCGCCGCCGGGGTGCGGGTGGAGCGGTGCCACGACCTGCGCCTGGCCCGCCGGGTGCTGCGCCGCGCGCCGGCGGTGGACGTGCGCCTGCTGGCCGGGGACGAGGCCGAGCACTGGGACCGGCTCGCGCCGAGCGCCCCGTCGGACCCGGCGCTGTTCGCGGTCGAGGACACCGCCGAGCACCTCCGCGCCGACCTCGAGGACGCCCGCCAGCTCGCCGCGGTCACCGCCTCGCCGGAACCCGCGCGGCTCGGGCTGCTGCTCGCGGCGGAGTCCGCGGGCGCGCTCGTCGCGGCGGAGATGACGTGGGCCGGGGTGCCCTGGCGCACCGACGTCCACGAGCGGCTGCTCGTCGAGCTCCTCGGGCCGCGGCCACCGCGCGGGGCCCGGCCGCAGCGGCTCGAGGCGCTGGCGGGCGAGGTGCGCGCCGCGTTCGACGCCCCCGGCCTCAACCCGGACTCGCGCCCCGAGCTGCTCGCCGCGCTGCGCCGCGCCGGGCTGGAGGTCACCGACACCCGGGCAGGGACGCTGCGCCGGGTCGACCACCCGGGCGTCGAACCGTTGCTGCGCTACAAGCGGCTGGCCCACCTGTTCTCCACCAACGGCTGGTCCTGGATCGACCAGTGGGTCCGGGACCGACGCTTCCGCCCGTCGTACCAGCCGGCGGGCTCGGCGACCGGCCGGTGGTCCTCCAACGGCGGCGGCGCGCTGTCGTTCCCGGTCCAGGTGCGGTCCGCCGCCGTCGCCGACGAGGGCTGGGTCCTCGTCGTCGCCGACGTGGCGCAGCTCGAGCCTCGCGTGCTGGCCGGGATGAGCGGCGACCGCGCCCTGGCCCGCTCGGCGCGCGGAGCCGACCTCTACCAGGGGATGGTCGACGACGGGGCGGTCGCGAGCCGCAACGACGCCAAGCTCGGCCTGCTCGGGGCGATGTACGGCGCGACGAGCGGGGAGAGCGGACGGATGGTCGCCGAGCTGACCCGGCGCTACCCGGCAGCCTTCGGCCTGGTCGAGGCGGCCGCACGCGCGGGGGAGCGCGGCGAGGTGGTCCGCACGCTGCTGGGACGGGGCTCGCCGGGCCTCGGCGACGCCTGGGACCGGGACCCGGACGACCCGCCGCTCGACCCGGACGGCGAGGCGCGCCGGCGGCGGGCGCACGGGCGGTTCACCCGGAACTTCGTCGTCCAGGGCACCGGCGCGGAGTGGGCGCTGTGCTGGATCGCCGACCTGCGCAACCGGCTCTGGCGGCTGGCCGGCACCGGGCCGGTGACCTCGCGCCCGCACCTGGTCCTCTTCCTGCACGACGAGGTCGTCGTCCACGCCCCGGCCGGTCTCGCCGCGGCCGTCGTCGCGGAGGTGACCGAGGCGGCCGCCGCGGCCGGGCGCCTGCTCTTCCCCGGCGCGGCACTGGACTTCCCGCTCAGCGTCTCGGTGGTCCGGTCCTACGCGGACGCCGGGAAGGGCGGCGCGTCCGCCGAGGACGGAGCGGCCGGCGAGGACGAGTCCTGACCGGTGACCGGGTCGGACCGCCAGTGGCACCTCCGGCTGCTCCTGCAGCGCGACGCCGGCTTCGAGCCGACCGCGTGCCCCCGGGATGACCGACCCCGCCGCTCGCCGCCGTCCTGCCTTGCGGGACCATATCCCGCGCAACGACCGATGCCACCCGACGCCGCAGCTGGCCCGGGTGGCGCACCACGAACCCGTGCCGCCGCACAGATGGGTGACGCCGTGGCTGTGCACCACGTCCTGACCGTGCCGAGCGAGGTTCCCGCGCACCTCGCCGACGCCGTGCTGACCGCCGTCGAGCAGGCCCTGCTCCGGGCGGGCGCCACCAGGATCTGGATCGACCCGACCGTCGTCCCGGACGCCGTGGTCATGGCCGAGCTCCCCGAGCCCCCGGTGGCGGCTCCGGACGCCCCTGCGTCGTACGACGAGCCGGACCAACAGGGCGGGTGACCGGGCCGCGCGAGGCCGCGTGAGACCTCGGCGGGGCCCCGGCGCGTCTTCTCGGTGTACTGGCCCCGGCAGGGAGGAGACACCGTGCGTGTGCGCGGCCGGGACGACACGGAGTTCACCGAGTTCGTGGTCCTGCACTCCGACCGGCTCTACCGGAGCGCCTACCTGCTGACCACCTCGCCCCACGCCGCCGAGGACCTGCTGCAGACCACGCTCGCCAAGGCTTTCGCCGGCTGGCGGCGGCTGCGCACCGCCGACGACCCGGTGGCCTACTGCCACCGCATCCTGCTCAACACGTTCCTCTCCGACCGGCGGCTGCGTCGCAGCGGTGAGCTGCCGGTCGGGGAGCTGCCCGGACGGGACGCTGCCGGCACTGCCACGCCGTCCGCCGACGTCGCCGACCGGGTCACGCTGATGGCCGCCCTGGCCGAGCTCGCCCCGCTCGACCGGGCCGTGGTGGTGCTGCGCTTCTGGCACGACGCCAGCGTCGCCACCACGGCCGCCCACCTCCACCTCACCGAGTCGGCGGTGAAGAACCGCACCGGCCGGGCCCTGCGCCGGCTGCGCGACCTGCTCGCCGACGACATCGACCTCCCGAGGAGCACCTCATGAACGACCCCATGGACGACCGCACGGACGGGACCGAGTCCTTCGACGCACGCGACCGCCACCTCGGCGAGCGGATGGAGCGCGCCGTCAGCGGCCTGCGCGCCCCCGACGTCGCCCACCTCGCGATGGTGCGCGGGCGGCGGCAGCGCACCCGTCGGCGCCTCACCTGTGCCGCTGGTGGCCTCGCCGCGGCCACCACGCTCGTGCTCACCGTCCCGACCGCCGCCACGGACTGGACGGGCCGGGACCAGGACCCCTCCGCACCCTCGGTGGCGACCGACCCGGCCGCCACCGCACCGGCTCCGGGCGCAGGCGCGTCCGGCGCGCCGTGCGGTGCGGCTGCGACCGGGTGGTGGAGCAGGTCCTCGACCCAGGTCGAGGCGGACCTCTCCGCGCTCCTGCCCGGGGCCGTCCGCATCGGCGGGACGGACGACCGCGGGGCCGGCACGTGGGGCGGCGACCTCCTCGCCGGTGGCGACGCGGACTTCGCCAGCCTCACCCTGCTGCCCCCTCCGGGCGTGCCGGGCGGGCGGACGTCCCTGGAGGAGCTGGCGGAGGGAGGGCCCTGCGCCGGGGGCAGCAACGCGCCGATGCAGGCGGTCGAGCCCTGCGACCAGCTCAGCGGCCTCGTCTCCTGCCAGGAGATCCGGTCCGAGGACGGCGCGCTCGTCGGTGTCATCACCGAGGGCCTCGAGCAGACGGTCGTGGACGTGAAGGACCGCGCCACCGACCGGAGCTACGTCCTCGCCACGGTCGCCGTGCCCGACGGCGGGCACGTCGAGCTGTACGTCGCCGAGGGCACCCGCGCGGACCGGCCGGACACGGTGCACGACCCCGCCGACGAGCCCGCGCTCACCGTGGACCAGGTCCGCGACGTCGTCACCGACCCCGTGTGGACCGCGCCCGCCTCCGGCTGACCCGGGTCAGACGACACGCGGCAGGTGCGCGGCCCCATGGGCGGCCGTGCTCCGGCCGGCCGCCTCGCGGGCGAGCACGCTGGCGGCGTACGCGTCCCGCCGCCGGGCGGCGACGCCGTCGGCGGGCCCGGCCGCGGTGGTGACGCGCTCCGGGGTGAGGACCGGGTGCAGCGCGTGGCAGATGAGGGACAGGGCCTGCGCCCGCATCTGCGAGATCCGGGACTCGGTGACGCTCAGCTCGCGCGCCAGGTCGGCCATCGGCCGCTCCTCGAGGAAGTAGCCCTCGACCACCCGGCGCAGGCGGGCGGGGAGCTCGGCGATCGCCGCCTCGAGGTAGCGCAGCCGCTCGCCGGTCTCGGCGCTGGCCTCCGGCGACGGGCTGGTGGCGGGCACCTGGTCGACCAGGGGCGCCACCTGGCCCGCCTCCAGGGAGGCGACCTGCGAGCGGGCGACGTCGCCCTCGTGGCGGGCGAGGTCCTGCACCCCGATGCCGAGCGCCTCGGCGACCTGCGCCGGCTCCGGCAGCCGACCCAGCTGGACGGCCAGCCGCTCCCGGGCGGTCTCGACCTCCCGGCTGCGCTGCCGCACCGAGCGGGGCGCCCAGTCCAGCGAGCGGAGCTCGTCCAGGATGCCTCCGCGGACCCGGGCGGTGGCGTAGGCGCCGAACGGCACCCCGGCCGTGGGGTCGAACCCCCGGGAGGCGCGCACGAGCGCCTCGAGCCCGGCGGACCGGAGGTCGTCGCGGTTGACGAAGGACGGGACCCGCCCCATCGTCGCGTTCACCAGGTGGGTCACCAGGGGCAGGTGGCACCGGACCAGGTCCTCGGCGGGTGCGTCCCCGTCGCGTCCGTCGTGCCCTGCCTCGTGATGGCTCGTCAACGTTCTTGCCTCCTCCGCGTGGTGCGGCCACAGAACGTCCCCCCGAAGTGACGTCCAACTTTCAACATCTCCACGGAGTAGGACTCCCGGACCGGCGATTTCATGCCCCGGCGGCCCGCCCGTCTAGACGACCGGTCGCCGACCGTTCAGGTGGGTCGCGGGTGCGACCGATGTCCGGCTCCCAGCCCGGCGGCACACCGTCGTGCCCGGCGCGTCGACACAGGAGTGGACACCATCGTGCGGAGCATTCGATCCATCCGCTGGACCGTGGGACGGCGACTGGCCGTGGTGACGGCGCTCGCCCTCGTGGCGATCTCGGTCGTGGCCGCGGTCGCCTGGACCGCCGCGACAACCGTCGACACGGACGGTGACGGGGTCCGCGCCTCGGCCGAGGCGGAGGCCGGCTACCTCCGCCTGGACGGCCTCGTCAGCGAGCTGTGGGCGGCGCACCTGGCCGGCACCTCCGCGGGCACCGCGTCCGTGGCCGCCGAGGCGGAGTCCACGGTCCGCGAGCTGGCGGCCGCCGCCGGCACCGACGCCGAGCGGCGCCGGGTCGACGGTGTGCAGCAGGCGGTGACGACGTACGCCGCGGAGGTCGCGGCGGCGGGGGAGGGGCGGCGCACCGCGGCCGCGGACGGGCGCGTCGAGGCCGCCGCCGAGCAGGCGCACGACGTGCTCGGGGACGCCGTCGACGCGAGCGCCGCGGACAGCGCCGAGGCGGGCGACCACCTGCTCGACGCCACCGCGTCGATGAAGACCGGCGTCGCGGTCGCCTCGCTGGTCGGCATGGCGTTGCTGGCGCTCGCGGCACGGGCGATCACCCGCAGCCTGGTGCGGCCGCTGCGCGCGGCCATCGACGCGCTCGAGCAGTTCGCGGAGGGCGACCTGCGTCCGCGGCTCCCGGAGACCGCGACCGGCTGCACCGGCGACCTGCAGGTCGCCTTCAACCGATCGGCGGAGAACATGAGCAGCATCATCGCGACGCTGTCGGCCTCGGCCGACGCCGTCGCGGCCTCCTCGGAGGAGCTGTCGGCGTCGAGCCAGCAGATCGCGGCCGGGGCCGAGGAGACGAGCGTGCAGGCCGGCGTGGTCTCGGCGGCCGCCGAGGAGGTGTCCCGCAACGTCGCCACCGTCGCGGCGGGAGCCGAGCAGATGGGGGCCTCCATCCGGGAGATCGCCCACTCCGCCGACCAGGCCGCCACCGTCGCCTCGCAGGCCGTCGCCTCGGTCGAGTCGACGACCGAGACGGTCGCGAAGCTCGGCGCGTCGAGCCGGGGGATCGGCGACGTCGTCAAGGTGATCACCTCGATCGCCGAGCAGACCAACCTCCTCGCCCTCAACGCCACCATCGAGGCGGCCAGGGCCGGCGAGGCCGGCAAGGGGTTCGCCGTCGTGGCCAACGAGGTCAAGGAGCTCGCCCAGGAGACCTCCCGCGCCACCGAGGACATCTCCCGCCGGGTCGAGGCGATCCAGGCCGACACCGGCAGCGCGGTGACCGCCATCGGCGAGATCGCGACGATCATCACCGCGATCAACGACCACCAGCTCACCATCGCCTCGGCGGTCGAGGAGCAGACCGCCACCACCAACGAGATGTCCCGCAACGTCGCCGAGGCCTCCGGCGGCTCCGGCGAGATCGCCACCAACATCTCCGGCGTGGCCGTCGCGGCCGGGACCACCACCGAGGCCGTCAACCAGACCCTGGCCGCGGTCTCCGAGCTCGCGGCGATGGCAGCGGACCTCAACAGCGAGGTCGCGCGCTTCCGGATGGCCTGACCAGGCGGCGGTCAGCCCGCCCGCGGGCTCGGCCGACGACGAGGTGGCCGCCGCGCCGACCAAGCACGACGGCCCCGCAGGGGGAGTCCTCAGGACTCCGCCGCGGGGCCGTCGCGTGGTGCAGGTCAGGCGGCTCGCGCCGCCGTTCCTCAGATGTCGTAGGTCTGACCGTCCGCGCGTTTGTGCAGGTCAGAAGCGCGCCGGGACAAAATCTGACCAGAATCTGACACGCCACGCCACGCCGCTCGCGTCGTGACTTCAGCGCCGCTCCATGGCGTCTGTAGCGGACCCCGGGCTCGCAGGCGGTGTCAATGACGGAAACGCCCTCCGGGACCCGGGTGCGCACGGCAACATGCGGAGAGCCGTCGATTTGGCGACGAGGGGAGTTGTAGATGGCCAGGGCAGTGCACGGCGATCTGGTCCGGTTCCTGCGGGGCGAGAGCCGTCAGGTCTGGGCGTTGCACCGGGAGACCGGCAACCCGTTCTACCTGCCGGAGGGACGAGCCGAGGCGATGCGCGACTTCACGAAGGCGTCGCTCAAGTGTCCCCACCCGAACTGCTCGGTTCCTATCTCCACCCGCGGCTCACCGCGGGTGCGGGACCACTTCTGGCACACCCGCGGCACGCCTCACGAGACCGGCAGAGAGAGCGAGGACCACCTCGCCGGAAAGGCGATGCTCGTTCAGTGGGCGGCGACCCGGATCCCCGACGGGGCGGTTGTGGTCCCGGAGCAGTCGGTTAAGGACCCGCTGACCCGGGCGCTGAGGCGACCTGACGTGCTGGTCACTGGCCAGACGGGACGTCGTGTCGCCTACGAGGTCGAGTACAAGAATTGGCCGGTGGAGGCGTGGCGGCGCAAACAGAACGACCTCGACGGTCAGGGCATCGTCTGTGCCTGGCTGATTGGCCACACCCGGCTATCGCAACCTTCCGGCTGGCCCGAGCCCGCCGTACGCGTTCCCGCCCTGGCCGCCGAAATCGCACGCGCCGCGCACCAGGTTCTCGTGGTCAACCCGGCCACCCGCGAGATCGGAACGCTTGCTACCGACAGCACCTTCCTGCGCCACTACCGCGGCGAGGAGGCGGTTGCGTGGATGGCGATTGACTCGATTGACGACTGCGACTTCAGCCCCAGCCGCGGCATGATTACTCCGACCATGCGCCGGATTGCGGCCGCGGAAGCCGAGCGCGCCGAACGGGACCGCACCGCCCGCGAGAAAGCCGCACGCAGGGACACGGCGCGGGTCGCCGAAGAGGAACGTCTACGCGCGCGGTACGAAGCCCTCGTATGGGCATGGGAACAGTCGGACCTGCACGCCACCTTCATCGACCGCTGGGGCGAGGTGCCGCACGAGTTCGAGGCCGATACCGGCTGGAGTTGGGGCATCCACGCCGCACTCCCGCACTGGCACGCCGTCATCTACGAAGAACTCCTCGGCGGACGTAACGACGACTTCATCTGGCGCGACGTCTTCCAGGCCCTCGACAGGCACATGATCCCACGTAGCACCACGCGTCAACATGTCTACGGAGCCATCAGCCGCTGGATGGAGCACCTGCGCCACCTCGGTCTTCTGAAGTCCGACCGCAGCCTGCGTACCCGGGTCCGTGCCTTTACGCCGACCGGGCGAACGCTCGATGAGGCGCGCGCTGCAAGACAGGAAGCACGTGCGCGGCTGGACGCAAGAGTGCTTGATCAGACGGCCGCACCCCATCGCGGGGTCCCGTTCGTGAGCGAGTCGAGACACGTCGAACGACGCACCCGTCCGGTCATCCTTGAGGACGGTCGTCGACGGTGGATCCCGGTGAACGCGCCCGATCCGCCGGGGTCTCGCAGGCCCTCGCCAAGGGACCGCTAGTCCTTCGCTCGTCATTCCCCTAAGCACGTCCGCGAGCGCGACACACTCTGTGCGCGGTTGTGGGTTGGCACGAACCCGGCTGGTCAGCCGCCCCGGCGGGCGGCTTTAATGTTGGTATTTCGCGTGTCAACTGTGCCCTGTCGGTGTGCTCATGGCTGTGACTAACCGCGTAGTCGACTTGGCTGTGATGACGGCCCCAGCGCCCGACCGCGGGTCACCGGGACAGGTCGGCCCCTCGACCGGCGGACGATGCCTGCGGCGGTTCAAGAGTTCGTACTGGGGCGATGGGCGTCGAGCCAGGAGCCGACGCCGACGGGTCAGGCCGCGTCGCTTCGGTTGTCCTTCTCGTCGAGTTGAGGGGCGAGGGTGTTGCCTAGCGCGGCGTCCAGCGCAGCCGTGCTTCGGGCATGGGAGTCGGGCATGAGGTGCGTATATGTATCGAGGGTGTAGGCCGTCGAGTGATGGCCCAGGTACTCGCTGAGTGCCTTAATCGACTCGCCAGCATCGAGGAGGACGGATGCGTAGTAGTGACGCAGGGCGTGCGTTCCGTTTCGGCGGGTGCTCTCGATGCCTAACTGCGCGAGCGCTGGCTTCCACGTGTTGCGGTTAAAGGTGTTCTTGTTGAGTGCATTTCTCTCCCGCGTGGTCAACAGGAGGGGCACGCTCACAATGGCCCCGTCGGAAGTCGCGCTTCGAGACCTGGGGTCGCTCCACGGCAGGGATACGTCCACAGGGGGGAAGTTGCCGAGGTACTGGTCCAGGTAGTTGAGCAGGCCCTGAGGGACCGGCACCTCTCGTTCTCTTCCGCCCTTCGGGGGGCCAAAGTGGAGTCCGTCGTCGAGCAGGAGAACCTGTCGGCGAATGACTGCGACGCGTCGTTCACGGTCGACGTCGAGCGGTGAGAAGCCGAATGCTTCTGCCTGGCGTAGCCCGAGTCCCGAGCCGAGCATCACCGTGACTGCGTAGCGTTCCGAAAGGGCATCGTGCATCGCGCGAACCCGGGGAGCGTCCCAGGGGACGATCTTCCTTCTGCGCGGCCGGGGTTTGGCAGACCGCACGCTGTGGAGCGTGAAAGGGTCCTCTGAGATGCGACGGTTGTCCTTCGCGAAGGCGAAGACGGCGCGAACATCCGTGTAGATGCCAAGACGCGTGGTCTCAGACAGGTGGGTGATGCTCTGAAGCAGTGTGATGATGTCCTCGGCCTTAATCTGCCTCATCTGCTTGTCGCCAATGACTGGGCCCGCGTGATTGACGAGGTGATCATTCTTCCGCTTTCGGCTGTTTGCGGCGAGCGACCGGCCCGCAAGCCACGTCTCTGCGTATTCGCGAAAGAGGACCTTGCCCGCTGCTGCGTCGGCGAAGGTCCCCTGATCCTTCTGCATCTCGACCGTGCGTGCGAACTTGGCTGCCTCGGCTTGCCGGGGGAATCGCTTGCTACGGCCCTTGTTCTCTGCGTTTCGGTAACAGACCTCCCAGCGGACTGGTCCGTGGCCTTGCTCCTGGTCGGCTCGTCCGTTCGGCACTGTCTTAGCGAAGGTCTTGGCTTCGGTCGCAGTACCGAACGTTTTCGTCACTTCGCGGTCGCCGTCGTTGTAGGTCACGAAGTGGGCGCCGGTCTTCACTTTCTTGATGCTCGCCACCTCAGGCCACCTTATTCGCGGCAACGAAGGCCAGCAGGTCGTGACGGTGGAACCGAAGATGCTTTCCGAACTTGTGGGCGGTTGGTCCGTCGCCTGTGCTGCGCCAGGCGTAGAGCGTGTCCTTAGTGACCTGAAGGAAGTCGATGACTTCCTGAGTGGTGAGCATGGGCTCAAGGGCGTTGTCGCGCCGAGTGACGTCCGCGGCGCAGTTCGCGCACGCCTCCTGCACGGCGGGCTGATTGGTGTTGTCCGTCATGGTCTTCCCTTCTGTGGTGGTGACGGGCTTGCCCTCCGGTCATCGGCGTGTTCGCGGACGAAGTGGTAAATCGACCATTCTCAGTGAGCGTTTGGGCCCTTCCAGCACCGGTCGGTGCTTGCGTCTTTGCAGGTCAGGGACGGATCCGAAGCGATCAGCGCGGTCGACGTCCTACTACAGGGCGTACGCACGTATGGACGCGTCGGGAGGACGTGTCAGGGACGTGTCGGGCCGCCGCGGGTACAAAGTGGCGTCCTTAGTGAATGGGCTCGGTTAGCCCCGAGGGGGAGGGGAGACCCGTGGAAGGAGGAGGAGACCCGTCGATGGAGGGAGCCCGTGGAGGGAGGGAGGCCCGGCCTCGGCTGGCGTGGATCGAAGGGCGCGGCGGACGGTCCGCTGCGCCGTGAAGAGTTCGGCAGAGCCGCTTGTGAGCCGAGTTGATGTTCCCCGCTCCGCTGACGTGGGCGTTCGGTGCCTTCGTCGGCACTCGTCCCAGCGTCTGGAGTAGTCCTGGCTGGTCGCAGCGACCCGTGCTGCAACCAGCACCAGGGAAGCGGTCCCAGGTTAAGAGCCGTCAGGGCATCGCGACGAGACCGCACTCGCTTCTGGCGCTGCTCACGGCTGTGCTGCTCGGGTGGTCCGGCCGGAAGTGTCCGGCGGCGTGCCCGGTCCGCAGCATCGTCCGCCCCCGTCCGAGGGACGCGGGCGCTCAGAGGTTCAGCGCGACCTTCCAGTCGTTGCGCTCCATGTCGTCGGCCGAGATGGTGAGTGCGCCGCGGGTGCCCGTGCCGACCTGGACGCGATAGAAGTCGGCCGCTGGGACGTCTGAGACGGTGAAGTCGAACAGGAGCCCGCGTGCCTGCTGGGGGGACTCCAGCGGGGAAAATTTGCATGCGGTCAGGGCGCCGGTCGCGAAGGTCGTCCCGTTGCCGTCGGTGACCACCACCTGCTGGCCGACGTGGATGTCGCCGTAGCCCTCCTCCTCGAAGCCGGTGCAGTTCTCCTTGAACTCCGGGTTCCGGTTGACGGTGAGTTGGAGAGTGCCGCGGATGGTGTGCCGGGACGCGGCGTCTTCGGGGGCGCCCCTGGGCTCACTGGCGCCGTCGTCTGCCGAGGCACGGTCCGTAGGTTCGGCGGTGACGGTGACCGTGGCCGACGCGGTTGCGTTCGTCGGGTCGCCACCGCCGCGGGCGAACCATCCGCCGAGGGCTCCCACGGCGAGTGCGCCGAGCATCGCGAGCGCCGTCACCGCCGCCGTTCCACGCGCACCTGCGCTGTCCATTCGTGCCCCTCCCAGAGTCGGTCGCGCCATACCCTGGCACGCCGAAGCCACCCGGGCTCGCGGTTCGGCTAAAGGCCGCTGTCACTTGGACGGAAACGAGCCAGGAGTTCACAACAGTCAGCGCCTTGGTATGTCTGCCCCGCTAGTCAGGCAACCCGAACGAGGACGCCGTAGTCGGGATGCAGGGCTGAGTCGACGGCGTGACGATTCCAGAGTGCATGCATGACTGCGTTCGCGTTGCCGCCGGAGTTGACGTGGACGACGACGGTTCCGTCGGGTTCGGACCGAACGTCGATGAGGCACTTCCGTATGTCGTGTCCGGTACCGGCGAGGCGGTTGTTGATGGCCCTGCGGGCCTCCTGCTGGATCTGGGCGATCTTGGTCTGCAGTCCTTGAGCCGTCACGGGTCCTCCTAGAGGTGGGTGGTGGCCCTGCGCCACCTTCAGAGGGCTTCATCGGCACGTTTACGACGTGTCCGGAAGGTGGGGTACGTCGTGTCTACAGATGTGGACGCCTACGACGGGGAAGCGACGGGCGCGGCTCGGGCTTACTCGCAACCGGGTGCGGGTCTGTCCGACTTCTCGCTCGGGGGCTGGGCCGTGGACTGACGGCTGGCCGGGGGGCTGGTTGGTAGACCGGGGCGGTTCGTCCTGGTGATCTGGATGGCCTGGGCGATTCGGTCTCGTTCGGCGGCCGCGCCTGCGTCGTAGCCACGTCGGTAGAGCGCCGCCTCCACGGCTCGGTCGCCCGCTGCCTTGGATGCCAGGAAGTCGCGCAGTAGTTCGCGAAGAATCTCCGAGGCGTGCATGTCGGTCTCGACGGCGTACCGCCGGAGTGCCTTGTGTAGGTCGCGTGGGAGGTCGAGGGTGAACCTGATCGTGCCGCGTCGTGTCGTCATGAGGTTGCTCTAACGGATGCAGTAACGGCAGCGGCCGGAGGTGCGCAAGTACTTCACGGACGTAGAAGTCGGGCGCAATTGACGTCACCTTTAGTCGCCGGAGATTCTCGCGAGACACGTAAGGGGCGGAACCCTCCCGGACCTGCGAAGACGACGGATTCGCGGAGTGCGAGGGCTGTCACGCCTAGGTCAGGGTCTAGGTGAGGGGACATGCGGCGTCTCGGGGTTGTCGGTGGGCGCGGTTTGCGTCGACGTCCGCTCGCAAGGAAGGTCGTGGTCTTGGCTCACTGCATCACCCGAGCACCCCGCAAGGACGGGGAAGCACCGGTACCTCCGGTGCGTCCCGACGGCACCACCTTCGACTGGGCGATCACCGCTTCGGGCCTGCGAGCGGGAACGTCGGATCCTCAACGGGCCGCGACACGTCCAGCCCCACACGCTTTCGACTGCGGCGCCCTTTTCGACGGCAGGGATGCCTGGTCGTGCCCCATCCCACCGACCGACGTGACGGGCTGACACCTCACATCAGGAATCAGTCTTGCTCCTTGGCTGGCCAAGACCACCGACCTGAGATGTCGGCGGTCGGCCGGACCGTAGGGCCATGACAGAAACGACCGATTCTGACCGCACCTCCTGCCGGACCCTTGCGCACGCCTCAGACCCTTCCGGCGAAACCCCCCGGCATAACCCACACACCGACACGCACGTTTCTGCCGGGTCCCTCGTCGGCTACGCGAGAGTCAGTGACCGGTCCCAGCGGCTGGATCGCCAACTCGACATCCTCGCTGAGGCTGGCTGCGAGAGGGTCTTCGAAGACCATGGCGTCTCCGGCACAAGGATGTCGCGCCCGGGGCTCGACGCGTGCCTCGCCTTTCTACGCCCCGGGGACACCCTGGTCATTCAGAGTTTAGACCGACTGGGACGACGAACGGTCGGTGTGCTGCAACTAATCGACGACCTTTCCGAGCGCGGCGTAGCGCTCCGCATCCTCAACCTTGGAATCTCCACCGATTCGGCGCTCGGCGCCGTCCTCGTTTCCGTCGCGGCCGCCTTCGCACAGATGGAGAGGGACGTCCTTGTCGAGCGGACCCGCCAGGGCCTGGAGTCGTCGAGGGCAAGGGGCCGCGTCGGCGGTCGGCCACGCGTGCTCACCGAGGAGCAGGTACGGGTCGCAGCGGACTGGCGTGCGGCCGGGAAGTCATGGACGGAGATCGGCCGCCTCCTGGGTGTGAGTGAGCGCACCATCAGACGTCGTGTAGGAGGGCAGGCTGCCTAACCGCCCATGTTGGAGCGCGGCCAACCTGCCGCCGTGACCGTCGATGGCTCGTGTCCGCACGTGTGGACACGAGCCATCGTGCTGAACGGTCTGCAAGGGCCCACGGCGAAGGTCGCTGACGCCGTCCTGACGGGCATCGAGGTCACGCTCGCGGAACTGGGCGCGCGCAGGATCTGAGTGGATGTTCTCCGTCCGTCCTGACCTCGTGATCACAGCCGACCTTTCCGGGTCGCTGGCCGCAGCGTCCTCATGGTGTTCGCGAAGCGCCGCAACGCCTCTGCCAAGCGCGTCGCCGTCCGGGCCTGCTGACGACACTCGCCAGGCCGGTGTCAGCCGTGAGCCCTACCCTGAGCCGCATGTCTAGGGGCAACGCCGAGCGTCGCCGCGCAGAGAAGGCCCAACGTCGCCGCGCGGAACAACTGACCGCCGAGATACGGGCGGCGCGGGAGCGCCGCTCGGCCGACCGGACGTTGGAGGTCACCGGCTCTGAGGCACCGGACGGGCCCGACGCCTCGGTCCGTCCCACCCCGACTCCGGAACCTTCCCACCCTGAACGGGGGTTCGGAGCAGCAGCCGGAGCGGCCTCGTACGACGCGATGGTGCGCCGCTGCAACGCCGAGTTCCGGCGCTGGCGTACGCCCGACTTCGTTCCCGCGAAGGTCATGACTGATGCCGAGTGGGCCGAGGTCGAGCCGTTGCTCGGTCACCTGAACCGAGTCGGTCCGGTGGCGACGTGGGAGGCCCGCGTCGACAGCACACGGTCGCCCGTTTTGTACGCCATGACGACCGGTCAGCGGCGCAACTTGGGATCACTCCTCGCGCGGCCGACCATGAAGTTCGACGTCCTGGTCGAGGTCTTCTCCGACGGAGCCGTCAGGTGCACGGGCTGGCCGCACAAGAAGCGCAAGACGGCCCGCAACATCGCCGTGACCGAACGACTACGTGTCGCCAACATCGGCGGAGTGTCACTGGATCACGAACTGATCATCCTCCAGCAGGGCTTCCCCACCTTCAGGATCAAGGCGCCCGAAGGCAGCCCGGCGGCAGCCACCATCGACGCCCTGAATCTCGATGCTGCGGTGCATGCGGGACCACGGTTGTACCCACCGGCCTCGCCGCAGCCGCAAGCAATCATGGCCTACCAGCCCCCTGAGCCGACGAGCGAGTACACCCGTCGCGCTATGGGGCTACCGCGATTGAAGCCGCTGCCGCCGAGGATGGACCGCCCGCGCCCGGAGCCGCGGATGGTGCGCGATGCAGCCGAAGCCGAAGCCCTGGCCGCCGAGTGGGTGCGCTGGCTCGGCTGGATTGACGCCGCTATGACACCGCCGGGCGCCGACGGGGGTGTCGACGTCTCCGGACGCGCTGATGACGGCGTTGTGGCGCAGGTCAAGTTCGAGGCGGTCAAGACCGGGCGGCCGGTCCTGCAAGCCCTCTACGGAGCCGGACATGGGCTCGGCGCGAAGCACTGGGTGTTCTTCTCCTCGGCGGGCTACACCACTCAGGCAGTCGCCTGGGCCGACCAGGTCGGCATGCTGCTGTTTCGGTTCACCCTCGATGGCAGCATTGAGCCGGTCAACTTCGCTGCCCGGAGTCGCTTCGGGCCGACGTAATCGGAGCCCGGCGCCGCTCCGGGCCAACCTAGCCCCGAGCCCGCCCAGGTGCCGAGGCGCGACGAGACTTCAACGCCGAGGTCGTGACGCGCGCAATGCAACGCCTGGCCGATCCGAATCCCAACGCGTGCGTCGGCTACGGCGCACTTCGGGCGAGTGACCGGATCTACTCGCGCAGCGCACTCCGGGCGGAGTACGGCGATACGTACAGCAGAGGCTGGCCCCGCGCGGGGGAAGACTCGGTCAAACGGGACAACGCGCCGGGCCGGTCAGGCGCGACCGTCTACAAGGACGACGGGTCGCCATCCGACCACCGGCCTCTTAGCCGCACTGATTGCCCGCTACGACATCTCCGCCCCCATGCCCGAGCGTCGCTTTCGAGGCGCTGCTTGAAGAAGCATCGGCCCCCGGTAGTCAGCCGGGGGCCGTTCGCATTCCGGGAGGGAAACGGAGACCTCAACCGGAAAGCGCTGCTCGTCCTTCTAATCGGCAGGGACAAGGGTGTTCTGCAGCCACCTTAGAAGAACCTCCGCACAGCCGTACACCTGCCCGTCCGGCCCGCCGATAGAGCCACCAGCACCAACCCTCCGGCTAGTCACCGGAGTTCCGCCGAAACGAAACGAGAACCCCCGATGTCTGCGTTGCCGTCCGAACCGACCGCTCCCGACGCCCTCCACCTCACCGTCGTCTCCGACCTGACGTTCGCCGACGTCGCAGGCTCCGAGCCATCCGCGATCAAGAAGGCCGTCGAAGCCGAATCGGTCTGGCTGACCAAAGCCGCTGCCGGTGGACACGGTCTGCGGTCCGAGGACCTGCTGCGCTACACGGTCGGGGTCGACCGGGCCGACAACACCACCGGGATGGTCACCTGGCGCACCCGGCTCATAGACGCTCGATGCGGGATCAGCACGGTCAAGACGTCGCGCTCGACCACCGCCCTGCTCAACAAATACATCTCGGCCGGGCTGCTCGCTTCCGATGCCGTGACGGCACTTCCCGGCCAGGCGCTGCGCGTTCGCATCGACCGGGCCGCGGCCAAAGACTCCCTCCGGATCCCACTCGGCATCCTTTGGGAGTACCGGTGGGCCGAGGGCATCACGCCGACCGGCCCCCGCTACGGCACAGACACCCGCCTCGTCCTCGTCTGGCTTGCCGCCTGGCTCCTCACCGCCGAGTACGACAAGAGCACCTACCGGTACACCTCCACCGAGACCTTCCTGGGCCTCCCCGTCCCGGCCAGGTGGATCGCCAAGAAGGCTGGAATTAGCCTTGCCACCTACCGCCGAGCCTGGGACACCGTCCGCCGGGTCTGCGCCGACGCGCCGTGGATCACGTGGTGCCGCGACACTCGCCCCGACGACGCTCACGACGCCTACCGCATCAGCATCGATTGGAGCCTCGCGCCGGTCCTCAAGACGGTCCCCAGCGCCGCCACCCCCACTTCAAATGAGCAAGGGGGTCCCCCCTCAAGTGAGCAAGGGGGTCCCCCCTCAAGTGAGCGAGGGGTTTCCCCGTCAAAGGATCAAGGGGTTCCCCCTCAAGTGAGCGCTCTCTCCTCTACCAGTGCTTGTGGGTCCACTGCTTTCCCCCCAGTCCCTGCCGCCGACACCACCAAAGACGTCGCCGCCGCCGCGACATCCACAAGCGGGGGGAAGGCGGAGAAGTTCAAGCCGCCAGTTGCAGACGCCGACCTCGCTGCCGCTCTCACCGGCCGACGACCCGCAGCCGCAGCCGCCCCGACAGCCACCAACGCGGCAGTCGAGTACCGACCCTGGCTCCTCGCGCTCATCGCCGCCATCACAAACCCGACCCGACGCAACCACATGGTCATGACCAGTGCCGACGTTGAGTCCCTCCACGACGCCCTCAGCGCCCCCTACAACGTCGGATGGCACACCGACGCGCTCGCAACCCAGATGACCGTCATGAGCGCCCCACAGCACGTCGTAGGCGCTCTCAAGGGCCGGATCGCGACAGCACTCACCCAACCCGTCAACTCGCTCCCGACGCCCGGCTACCAGACCGCCGCCGAGAAGAAGAGGGAGGAAGAAGAGCGCGCGTACCAGGAGGCCGCGTCGTCGCGGTCGCCGGATAAGTACTACCGCAGGACGATGTGACGCCATCGGGCCGTAGAACGCCCCTGCGGCGCTTCAGCGGCACGCTGCCGGAGCGCGTCGTTTCCGTCTCCGCTGATCCTCGCCCCGCCTCACTCGGCGCGCTGGTAGATGTCGATGATGTAGCACTCCGTCAAGGATTCGAGGAGATCCTCGTCCGTGAGCGGGTCGATCCACCACAAGACCTCGGGTTCGCCTTCCGGTGCGGGCCGGTCGAGGTAGCCGGTGCTGACGAGCACTAGCTGTTCTGTCCACACAGGTTGGGCACGAGGTCGGCTGGTGACTTGCCGCCGAGTGCGGTGTGACCGCGGTGGTGATTGTAGGTGTGGAGCCAGTCG
>NZ_JBFBFJ010000009.1:0-76203 GCF_040684155.1 Nocardioides sp. NPDC092400
GGCTCGGGGGGCCCCCCGCGGGGGCGCGGTGGGGGGGCCCCCCGCGGCCCGCGGCGGGTCCGGGGGCGGCGCCGCCGCGCCGGGGCGCCCCGCCGCCCCCCGCGCGACCCTGCCCGCTCCTGCCTGCGGCGGGCCGAGGGGATGATCACCGGCTCGAAGTCGAGCTGCAGCTGCTGCGGTGCGGAGGCCTCGAACAGCGGCGCCTCCACCTCCTCCGGTGCCGGCTCGAAGGACTCGTCGAAGAGCGGGTCCTCCGCGTCCACGTCGGTCGCCGACCCCGAGTCGACGGCGCCGGCGACCGGCGTGCGCGCGGCACCGCCCTGCTCGCGGTGGGTCAGCCACCGGTCGAGCAGGTCGGCGGGCTCACTCTCCTGCGCCATGCCCCACAAACTACGCGCGGACCCGCTCGTCACGGGCCGCTTCGGCAGGTCTGGTCCGGTCAGCGGTTCCGCCACTGGGGCGGCCGCTTCTCGGCGAAGGCCCGAGCGCCCTCCTGGGCGTCCTCGGAGGCGAAGACCGGGGCCATCAGCGCCGACTGCTGGTCCCAGAAGTCCTGGGCGCCCCAGTCGGCCTGCTCGGCGAGGATGCGCTTGGTCGCGGCCATGGCGAGGGGGCCGTTGGCGGTCATCCGGCCGGCCAGCTCCAGGGCCGCGTCCAGGGCACCGCCGGGCTCGGTGAGCCGGTTGACCAGGCCGTACCGCTCGGCCTGCTCCGCGGTCATCGGGTCGCCGGTGAGCGCGAGCTCGTGGGCGACGTTCTGCGGGATCTTCCGCGGCAGCCGGACCAGCCCGCCGGCGCCGGCGACCAGTCCGCGCTTGACCTCCGGGATGCCGAACCTCGCCTCCCGCGAGGCGACGACCACGTCGCAGGCCAGGACGACCTCGCACCCACCGGCCAGGGCCCAGCCCTCGACCGCGGCGACCAGCGGCTTGGCCGGCGGCCGGGTGGCGATCCCGGCGAGCCCGCGCCCGCCGGCCATCACGTCCTCGCCGCCGAGGAACGCCTTGAGGTCCATGCCGGCGCAGAAGGTCCCGCCCGCTCCGGTGATGACGCCGACCGAGAGGTCGTCGCGCGACTCGAGCCGGTCCATGGCCGCGGCGACCGCGGCCGAGACCGCGCCGTTGACGGCGTTCCTCGCCGCGGGACGGTTGATGGTCACGACGAGGACGCGGTCGCGCTCCTCGACGAGGACGACGGGCTCGGCGGTGCCGGCGGTCTCGCTCATGCGGCTCACCCTGCCGGGGCGGGGGACGCCTGTCCACGGCCGGGCTCGCCCAGCGGCACGGCGGGAGCGTGGTGGCCGTGCGGCAGCTCGTCGGCCAGCGAGAGGGCGACCAGCACGCTCGGCAGGACGGCCTTCGCGGTCCGCTTGTAGCCCGCGCTCGAGGGGTGGAACCGGTCGACGGCGAACATCTCGTCGGGCCGGGTGACGAAGAACGGACCGACCACGTCGGCCAGCGAGACCGCGAGCGCGCCCTGCTCGAGGGCGACGTCGCGCTGGGCCGCGGCCAGCTGGCGCGACGCGACGCGGGCGAGGGTGCGCAGCGGCTGCTGCAGCACGCCGAGCGCCCCGAGGTCTGGGCAGGTGCCGACGACGACCGGGACGCCGGCCGCCCGGAGCGTCGAGATCGCCTCGGCGAGGTGCCGGCGCGACTCCGAGACCCGCACCCGGTGGGTGACGTCGTTGCCGCCGACCACGATCACGGCGACGTCGGGGCGGTAGCCGCCGGGCAGGCCGGCCAGCTGCGCGCGCAGCATCGAGGACTCCGCCCCGACCACCGCGGCGGTGTGCAGCCGCACCGACCGGCTTGCGGCCTTGGCGAGCCGCTTGGCGAGCTGGGCGCCGAAGGTGCCGCCGGGGGAGTCCGCGCCGAGCCCGGCCGCGATCGAGTCGCCGAGCACGAGCAGGTCCAGCGGGTCGCCGTACGTCTTCTTCCACACCTTGTCCGCGCGGTGGGCGTCCTCGCCGAGCGGCTTGCCGACGATCCGCCGGGCGGCCGCCGCCTGCCGCTGCAGGACCCCGCGGCCCGTGAGCAGGCCTCCGAGCACCACCGCACCGCTGCCTCCGACCAGCCACCGACCCCGCACGCACCCACCAGACCCCGCCCGGACGGCCGGGAGGTGGCGGTGAGGCGACCGGACGGTGACGGCGGCCCGACGGCGCACGAGCGTTCGGGGAGCGTTCACGGCGAGGTCGCCGGGAGGTGCCGCCCGGTCCCTAGCGTCGACAGGGTGCTGACGCGTGGTGTCCTCGGCTACGTCCTGGTGCTGCTCGGCGGTCTCGTCGTGTCGGTGCTGCCGGTCTCGAGCCCCCTCGACGACCTCCCCCTGCGCCACGACACCCCCGGCCGCCTGGTCGGCCTGGTCCTGGTCATCGGCGGCCTGGGCCTCGGCGGGCACGCCTGGCTCGAGCTGCTGCGCGACGTGCGCCGCGGGGCCGGCGCCGCACGGATGCTGCTGGTGCACCGCGCGACCGCCTGCTGGTCGTTGCCGCTGCTGCTGGCGCCGGCGATGTTCAGCCGGGACGGGTGGAGCTACGCGGCCCAGGGCGTGATGGCGCGGATCGGCGTCTCGCCGTACGAGCACGGACCCGGGGTGCTGCGCGGCGAGGTGGTCGAGGCGGTCGACCCGATGTGGCTGGACACGGCCACGCCGTACGGTCCGCTGCCGCTCGCCTGGGGCGCCTTCGCCGCAGGCTTCACCCGTGAGCCGTGGGACCTCGTCGTCGCGCACCGCCTGCTCGCGCTGGCGGGCCTGGCGCTGCTGGCGTGGGCGGTGCCCCGCCTCGCGGCGGCGGCCGGCCGCGACCCGGCGTACGCCGCGGCGCTGGTCCTGCCGAGCCCGCTGGTGCTGGCGCACGGAGTCGCCGGGCTCCACAACGACCTCCTGATGGTCGGCCTGATGGCCGCGGCGCTCGCCGTGGCGGTCGAGCGGCACTGGGTCCTCGGCGCGGCCCTCGGCGGGGCCGCGGCAGCGGTGAAGCTGCCCGGGGGCCTGGTCTGCGTCGCGGTCGCCCTGGTCGCGCTGCCGGCGGCCGCCGGCCCCGCCGACCGGGTCCGCCGCCTCGTCGCGGTGGCGGGCGTCTCCGGCGGGGTGCTCGTCGTGATCGGCCTGGTGACCGGGCTGGGCGTCGGGTGGGTGCACGCGCTGGGCGTCCCCGGGGTGGTCCGCTCCCCGCTGTCGGTGACCACGCAGGTCGGAGAGCTGCTCTCCTGGCTCCAGCAGCTCGCCGGCCTGCCGGGGCCCTCGCCGGTCGAGGTGCTGCGCCTGTCGGGCACGGTCCTCGCGCTCGCCGTCGCCGCGGTCTGCGCGATGCGGGCGCCGACCGGCCGGGCGAGCACCGCGGTCGCGGTCACCGGCCTGGTCGCGCTGGCGACGGTGGTCCTCGGGCCGGTGGTCCACCACTGGTACGCGCTGTGGGCGCTGCCGTTCCTCGCCGCCACCCGGCTGGGGGCGCGGGCGGAGGCGGCGCTGGTCGGCTTCGTCGGCCTCGCCGGGCTCGTCGCGCCGCTCGACTCCACGCTGCGCGCCCGGGGCACCGACATCGCGGTCGCCGTGGTGCTGGTCCTCGGTGTCGCGGTCGCACAGGCGGTGGGCCACCGCCGGGCGCTCGAGACGGCCGCACGCGGAGCGGCCGAGCGTCCTACGCCGGTGTCGCAGCCCGGCTGAGCCCGAGGTCGTGGAGGGCGAGCATCTCCTCGACCGTCCGCGTCCACGGGAACCGCTCCGCCCGCCGCCGGGCGGCTGCCCGTCGGCCCTCGGGGTCGCGGGCGAGCACGCGGAGCACGGCGTCGGCCAGTGCCTCCGGCTCCGCCGTCGCCCAGGCACCGGACCACTCGTCGACCAGCTCGCGGGCCCCGCCCTCGTCGGCGGTCACCACCGGGGTGCCGCAGGCCAACGCCTCCAGCACCGACAGCCCGAACGTCTCGCCCGGGCACACCGACAGCGCGACGTCCGCCTCGGCCAGCCGGGCCGCCAGCCGGTCCCGACCGGCGAGGTGGCCGTGGAACCGCACCGGCGCCCCGTCGGCCATCCGCTCGAGCTCGCCGCGCTGGGGGCCGTCGCCGTACACGTCCAGCCGGAGGGGTACGCCGCGCCGGTGCAGCGCGAGGGCGGTCGCGACCGCCAGGTGCGGGCTCTTCTCGCGCGAGAGCCGGCCCGCGTGCGCCAGCCGCAGCGGCCCGCCCGCGCGCGGCCCCGGACCAGGACCCGCACCCGGAGTGAACGTCGCCAGGTCGACCCCGAGCGGCACCCGGTGCAGCGGGGTGGCGGCCAGGTTGGCCACCGCGCGCAGCTCGTCGCGGGCGTAGCGCGAGGTCACGACCACGCGGTCGTGGTGGCGCACGAGGGTGCGGTTCCACGGGGTCGCGCGCACGGGCAGGCCGGTGCGGAGCGAGAGCATCGCGTCGAGCCGCTCGTGGGAGAACAGCACCGAGGCCACGCCCTCCCGCCGCGCCCACCGGGTGACCGGCAGCAGCGTGGACTTGTCGGAGACCTCCAGCGACGTCGGGGCGAACCGCCGCAGCGCGTCCACCACCCGCCACGGCTCGACGATCAGCCGGTAGCCGCCGCCGACCCGCGGCGCGCGCAGCTGCACGACGTCGCCGGCGGGGGTCTCGAGCACGCGGTCCTCCGGCCCGGGGACGACCAGCAGCCGGGCGACCCCGCCGGCGACGTACCCCCGGCCGAGCGCCTCGAGCGTCGTCTTCATCCCGCCCGACGTGGGGCCGACGAAGTTGGCCAGCTGTGCGACCCGCACCTCAGGCCGCGAGCCGGTCGGGGAGGGCGCCGACCACAGCCGCGTAGTGCCCGACCAGCTCGTCGACCACGCGTGCCCAGCTGCGCCCTCCCACGGCCTCGTGGCCGCCGCGGGCCATCCGGGCGCGGGCGAGCGGGTCGGCCACGAGGCCCGCGACCGAGCGGCGCAGCGCACCGGGGTCGGTGACGTCGTAGAGGCAGCCGGTGCTCCCGGGCACCACCAGGTCCAGCGGCCCGCCGGCGGCCGGGGCCACCACGGCGACACCGCTGGCCTGCGCCTCCTGGACGGTCTGGCAGAACGTCTCCGCCTCGCCGGTGTGGACGAAGACGTCGAGCGAGGCGAACGCCCGCGCGAGCTCGGGCCCGCTCAGCATGCCGGTGAACGTCGCGTGCGGCAGCCGGTCGGCCAGCCAGCCGCGCTCGGGGCCGTCGCCGACCACGACGAGGTGGATCCCCGGCACGTCGGCGAGCTCGGCCAGCCGGCGTACCCGCTTCTCCTGGGCCAGCCGGCCGACGTACCCGACGACCGTCCGCTGCTCGCCTCCCGTCCAGGCGGCGCGCAGCGCCGTGTCGCGGTGCGCGGGGTCGAACAGATCGAGGGCGACGCCGCGGCGCCACAGGTGCAGGTCCGGCACGTCGAGCGCCGCGAGCTGGTCCCAGGAGGACGTCGAGGGCACGAGCGTGCGGTCCGCGCGCCGGTGCAGGTGGGCGACCCAGCGGTCGATGAGGTGCTCGGCGCGCAGGCCGTACTGCCGCGCGAACCCCGACACGTCGGTCTGGAAGACCGCCACCGTCGGCACGCCCAGCCGGCGCGCGGCGCGCAGGCCGACCGCGCCCAGCGCGACCGGCGAGGCCAGGTGCACCACGTCGGGCCGGAACCGCTCGAGCGCCTGGTGCACCGCCGGGTCGGGCAGGCCGAGGGGGAAGGACCGGTAGCCGGGCAGCGCGAGCGACCGCACCCGCACCACCTCCGCGCCGCCGTACGCCGCGGGGCCGGCGCCCGGCGCCACCACGAGCGCCTGGTGGCCGGTCGCGGTGAGCCGGTCGACCACGTGGCGCACCGTGCCGGCGACGCCGTTGACCTGCGGGAGGAAGGACTCGGTCACGATCGCGACGCGCATGCTCCGACCGTGGCGGTGGCCGGTGAACCCTGCGTGTCCCCGGCATGAGCGTCTCCTGCGTGCCGGGCGAACCGTCGGGTACCGGCCCGGCATGACGAACCAGCCTGACGAGTCCTCCCAGAAGCAGACCGGCCACCTGGACGACGCCGCCGAGGCGGCCCAGGAGTCCTCGACGACCGACGGGGCCGCCGCCGCGGGCGACTACGACCCCGCCCAGGGCTCCCCGGGCGGCGGCCACCCGGTCGGGGAGTCGTTCCCCGAGGAGTCCGCGAAGAGCGGCGAGGAGGGCCACCCGCGCTCCTGACCCCCGCTCCTGACCTCCGCCCGGGCCCGTTGCGGGCCCGGCCCGGGAGCAGTGGCGCACGCCACGCCGACGGCCCGGAATGACTGCCCGGATGGACCCGTTGACCACTTCAGCCGGTCCGGTCCATGCCCCCGGGCTCACCCCTTGCCGCTACGAGCGGCCACCCGCCGAGAGGCGGCTGTCGGGCCGGCGAGCCACAGCACACAGCCACCCGCCGGGTAAGCCCTGGTCCGGGTGGCTGTCGTGTTTCCGGGTACCTGACCGGCTCCCGCCCGCGGTCCACCGGGCGAACCCGAGGAGGCCCCGTGGGGGAGCAGAGACTGGTCGCGGACCTGGTCGTCGAGCGGCTGCGCGCCTGGGGCGTGCACCGCGTCTTCGGCTACTCCGGTGACGGCATCAACGGGCTGATGGGCGCCCTGCGCCGGGCCGGCGGCGACCCGGCGTTCGTGCAGGCGCGCCACGAGGAGAACGCCGCGCTGATGGCGGTCGGCCACGCGAAGTACACCGGCGGCGTCGGCGTCGTCACCAGCACCCAGGGGCCGGGAGCCGTGCACCTGCTCAACGGGCTCTACGACGCCAAGCTCGACCACCAGCCGATGGTCGCGATCGTGGGCCAGCAGGCCACCACCGCGCTGGGGTCGGAGTACCAGCAGGAGATCGACCTGACCTCGCTGTTCAAGGACGTCTCGGCGCAGTACGTCGCCACCGTGCTCGACCCCGAGCAGGCCGCGATGGTGGTCGACCGCGCCTTCCGCACCGCGCTGGCGACCCGGTCGCCCTGCGTGGTGGTGCTGCCGCACGACGTCCAGGTGCAGCCGGCCCCCGACGAGCCGTCCCACGAGCACGGTGTCGTGCCGACCGTCCCGCAGTGGCGGCCCCCGCGGGTGGTCCCCGCCGACGACGACCTCGCCGAGGCCGCCGCGGTGCTCAACGCCGGGCGTCGCGTCGCGCTGCTGGTCGGGCAGGGTGCCCGCGACGCCGGCGACGTGGTCCGCGCGGTCGCCGAGCGGCTCGGTGCCGGGGTGACGACCAGCCTGCTCGGCAAGCCGTGGTGGGACGAGACGCTCCCGACCAGCTGCGGCGTGATGGGCCACCTCGGCACCACCGCCTCGGGCTGGCTGCTCGACCAGTGCGACACGCTGCTGATGGTCGGCACCAACGACCCGTGGACCGAGTTCTACCCCGCACCCGGCCAGGCCCGCGGCGTGCAGGTCGACCTCGACGGCCGGCACGTCGGCAACCGCTACCCGGTCGAGGTGGGGCTGGTCGGCGACGCCGCCGAGACGCTCACCGCGCTGCTGCCGCTGCTCGAGGAGCGCACGGACACCTCCTGGCGCGACCAGGTGGTCGAGCAGGTCGAGCGGTGGCACCGGATCGCCCGGGAGCGTGCCGAGGGCGACGTCGGTGCCGGTGCCGACCCGCTCAGCCCGGAGCGCGTCGTACGCGCCCTGACGCCGCGGCTGCCGGCCGACGCCCAGGTGAGCGTGGACGTGGGGTCGGTCGTCTACTGGTACGCCCGGCACCTCACCCTGCCGCCCGGGGTGCCGGCGCACCTGTCCTCGACGCTCGCCTCGATGGGCTCCGGGCTGCCGTACGGCATCGCCGCCAAGCTGGAGTCGCCCGACCGGCCCGTCGTCGCGCTCGTCGGTGACGGTGCGATGCAGATGAACGGCATCGCCGAGCTGGTCACCGTCGCCTCCCGCTGGCGCGACTGGGCCGACCCGCGCTTCGTCGTCCTCGTCCTGAACAACGGCGACCTCGCCGAGGTCACGTGGGAGCAGCGGGAGACCGAGGGCGACCCGCGGTACGACGTCAGCCAGTCACTGCCGGACTTCCCCTACGCCGGGTACGCCGAGCTCCTCGGCCTGACCGGCATCCGCGTGGAACGGCCCGAGGAGGTCGACGACGCCTGGGACCGCGCGCTGGCCGCCGACCGGCCGGTGCTGATCGAGGCCGTCGTCGATCCCGACGTCCCGCTCCTGCCGCCGTTCCCCGGAGGGGAGCAGAAGCTCGAGAGCTTCCGCCGGGCGCTGGCGCAGGAGGACGGCGGCGAGCGCGCTCGGGCGCTGCTGGACCGGCAGGCGGAGCAGGAGGGTGGGGCGGGCGACTGACCCCGGTGGTCGGTGGCCGGTGGCCCGTGGTCGCGGCGTGCCACGGGATGGACGGCGGCCGCCGGCCGCCCGAAGTGGTCTAGGCTGGTCTTCGGGCTGAGCAGCGGCTGGTGGGTACCCGCGTGCCGCGGGTCGGCAGGACGGATCGTCATGACCACCACGAGCTCGACGTCCTCGACCTGCACGATCAGCGTCGGTGTCCTCAGTCCCCACGCGATCGTCGTGCACGGCGTCGCCGGCCTCGTCGCGGCGTACGACTGGGGCATCAGCGTTCACGACCTCGGCGGCGGTCTCGACGGGCCGCTCCGGTGGGGGGACGACGTGCTGCTCGTCGACTCCGAGCTGCTCGCGGGCGGCAGCACTGCCGCCCGGGCGGCCGTCGCGGGCGATCGTCCCGCGCTGGTGCTGGTGCGGCCCGAGCACGGCGCCTCACCGACTCCCGGCCGCGGTCGGCCGTCGTCGACGACCGTGCCTGCGCTGCCGATGAGCGTCGACGGCCCGACCATCGTCCACCGGATCCGGCGCGCCTCCCAGCTCGCCCGACCGGCGGTGCCCGAGCCGCTGCGGGCCGACGGCCCGGACCGGTGCGCGATCTCCCTCAGCGTGCGGGAGGTCGACGTGCTCCGGGGCGTGGCGGCCGGGCGCTCGAACGAGGAGATCGCCGCCGCGCTGTTCGTCAGCATCAACACCGTCAAGACCTACATCCGCACCGCCTACCGCAAGATCGGCGTCGGCCGGCGCGCGGAGGCTGTCGCCTGGGCGATGACCCACCTCTCGGCGCCGGACGCTCCGGGCGCCTGGCGGGTCGCCGGCAGCGCGGGAGCTCCGGAGGCGTGGGCCCCGTGGGACTCGAACCCACAACCAAGAGATTAAAAGTCTCCTGCTCTGCCAATTGAGCTAGAGGCCCGGGAGATGGGGACTTTCACCCGATTAACTCCCGGGAGAAGTTAGCAGTGGTCCGGCGAAGATCATGCACCCGACCGTGCCCCCGGCCGCTGGGAACGCCAACCACCCACGGGACTACCCTCCGGACAACAGCAATGTAGTTAGTCCTTGCCATCCGAGTGGTGAGCGCGCGGCGACCGACGAGCTGAGCTAGGGACTGGGGGCACGGCGAGTAGAACTGCGGTCCGCGCTCGTCGCGTGCCCGGGTGGGAGTCGACCTCCCAAGGTTGCTGGCTTGGACTGACTCGCAAGACACTGTGGATCCAACGCCGAGCGGTCGACGTCGGGCCAGCATGGTCGGCGTCTCTTCAGCCGACGCCCTCGCACGAGCCGGCACAGGGCCGATAGTCGCTCGGGCGCGGAGGCGCCTGACGCTGCCGCGAGTCCGTCCTGGTCCGCAGCGCCGACTGACCTAACCGCGACCTGGTGCAAGGTTCATGTGCATGGGCATTCGTCGGCGCCTTGCAAACACGGCAAGCCGTACGAACTCCCGCAGTTCCACACATACATATGCGGCGGTATAACGGGAGGGGCGCGGATCGCGAGCACTAGAGCGGCGAGTAGATGTAGCCGACACTGGATGGGTCCAGCAGCAGTCGGGTGCGCTCCGTCGCGCTTCCAAGTTCGGCCACTTCCGTGCTCGGTATGAATAGCACGCAAGAGGTCACGGAGGGGTCCTTGGAAGAGCGCCACAGCACGCCATCGACCGGCAGGTCGAAGCGGAAGGTCTCGGCCACGACCTGGGTAGGCACGTAATCAAGATTCTGCTTGTCGGTCGGATCCGCCACCTCTGTCGCGTCCTGGACGAAGCCGTACAGGAACTCGATCGGGGCGCGGAGATGCCGCAGATCGGGGTCAAACAGCGACGGATAGTCGGGCAGGTCACGCAGGTCGACCACGGTCAGGGATGTGGTCGTGACGAACTTTCCGATGCTGCCGTCGAAGGTTGGATCGGCGTAGCCAGCGACCTCGGCTCTTGCGCCTGCGGCGGTGGACGCACCATAAAAGGCGCCGATCCCCTTCGCCGTCATTCGGTTGTCCCGCGCCACTGCGTCAGGCGGGGTGCCTAGGTCGGCCGCAGACGAATAGCTCTCGGTGTTGGGGTGCGGTCGGATACGCCACCACTCCGAGCCGATGGGAAGCTCCGTCACGAGGCCAGCCTCCGCTACCGCGTGCGCGATGGCTGACGGCATTGCGTGCATGGGGATCGTGCCGGCGCCGTCTGCCGTCGAGTGGTCCGTTGTGAGGAAGGTGAAACGTCGCTGGTGCTTCACGATCCTGCGGAACGCCTCCCATCCCCACGTCAGCGCTTGAGCGGGGGTGGCTGCGTATGGGTCACGCTGGCACCACTGGTCGGTGACGATGGCGCTGTGAAGTGCCTGGTGCACGTCTTCTCGCTCAGTAATCTCCAGATCCCATAGGAGGTCCCTGGTGTCGTGAACGACACCGACGTAGCCGCCATCCCATGCCATGCCCTCCACAGGGTCCTCGTAGTCGAGTTTTAGACCGTCCACCACCAGCTCAAGCACCAGTTCGATGGGAGCGCTGCCCTCAGGAGCGACCGGCCGTTCCTCGCAGTAGTCGCATCGATCAGACCCGCCATGGGCCCGAACGGCAGAAACGAGGGCCTTTTCGACGACGCACCCGCTGCAGATGGTTGTTTCGAGATCGCTCCAACCCCGGGACTCGATCAGCTCCATATATCGCTTGGCGGCTCCCATTGCGCCATCGAACCCGTTCCTCCGGCGCTGGGCAACGTTTGGCTCGCTTCCCAAGAGAGAGCTGTATGCCCTACGGAGCGCGTAGGGCATTGGAGTTGGGCCTCCGGGATCTACTTCAGATCGGCATGACCGTCACCCAGAGACCGTCGGGACTCCGTCACTCTCCAGTTGCCTTTTCACAGCGTCGAAGACCGTTTCGTGGGCTGCCACAATGAGCAGACGCTCGGCCCGCGACGCCCCGACGTACAGCACGCGTCGCTCCTCCCCGCCGAGCCCCTCGCACCATTGCTGGACGCCGTCGCCTCCAGCTCGGCTTTCGGGTATGACGAGAGCTACCGCTGGCGATTGGCGCCCCTTTAGGCCATGGATCGTCGAGTGTGACAGCGGGGCTGCCTCCGCTTGGACGGTGGGCGGACTCGGCCAGGTGTCGCCTGCCGGGGATCTGAGTGGCTGAGGCGTCCAGTGCAAGTGCGCCTGGGATTCAGCGAGCGCTGCAAGACCCGCTCGGAACTCCGACGGCTTCATCTCGAACGGCCGGGGCAATGTCGCGGCTATGCGTAGGCAAGCCTCCCGGAACGTTCGCTCCGAGAGTCCGCAGGCGTCAAGGTAATCAGGGTGATCTAACTCGACGACGTCGGAGACGCCGAGTTCTCGGATCGTCCGCTCGAGCGAGCGCATCGCCGCGACGCGTTCGGGTCCGGACCGGTGGTGGTCGCCGATCACGTGGTGCGCTCTCGCGAGCATCACGAGCTTGCTGGTCGATTCTGGTCCGCTGCTAGGGGCGCCGGCGGCAATACGTGCGTGGTCGGCGCTGTGAGCGAGAACGATGAGGTCGCTGTGGGGGATCTCGTGCGCGTCGATGATGCTGGTGAGCAACTGTGGGAGGCTCTGACGACGACGGTACGGCAGGAGAACCACAGGAGAATTGACGTCGACGTGGCGGCCAATGGGGTCGTCGCGTTGAAATCCTGCACGGAGGCTATCGACGGCTGCGCAGATCGCAGGCGAAGACCGGAAGTTCCCGTTGAGACGCTCTCCGGATGCCAGCTTGCCCAGAAAAGTCGTGATGTCTGTCGGTGCGTCAGAACGGAACGAGTAAATGGACTGGTCCGGGTCACCGACGGCAATAATCGTCACGCCGAACTCGTGAAGGAAGTTGAGAACGAGTGTGTCGTCTGCACTGCAGTCCTGGACCTCGTCGATGATGACTTCCACAAACCTGTCGGAGAGCAGCGTGCCCAACTGTTGACGGCGCTCGGGGTCGGCGAGGTAAGACCGCAGCGCGACCCTGGCAGCCGAGGAGCTCAACGTTCCGCGGTCCACGAACCGGTTCCAGATCTTCATCGCTTCAACCTCGAGCCTTGCTCGGCTCTCCGCCGCGAGACCATCGGCCGCCCTGCGGCGTTCGATCGGGACTCGTCCCGAAACGAGGTTCGCCGCGCCATCGCGGATCGCGAACCAGTCGAGGCTGGCGATGAAGGGCACGCCGTTCACCTTTACCCGGCTGTGGGGCACCGCTGACCAGGACTCGTAGAACCGGGGGGCGATGCCGCGGCGGGCGAGGAAGGTAGGTCCAACCAAGTAGCGATTGATGAAGCCGTCGATGGTTCCGATGAAGTTCGGCGCTTCCATCAGAGTGGGATCGGAAGTGCATCGTCCCCGAGCTTCATCTATTGCGGCGTTCGTGAACGAAATCAGCCCGATGCCTTTGCGCGGATGCTCCAGCGGTCGATCGATGAATCGCTGGACGATGGTGTGGGTCTTGCCAGCGCCAGGGCAGGCCTCGACGTACGTTGCCGTCTCCGCGCGAATCAGGGACATCTGCGCGTCAGTGAAGGTCGCGCTAGGCATGGGGTGAGGGCGCTGTAATGAAGGTGATGGCCTTCTCGAGGTACTCCGGACAAACGAACGGGTCACCGATAGCGATGAGTTGGGCGACGTCGTGTGCGAACTCGCCCTTGCTAATGAGGCGCTTGTTCGCGCGGAGGTTCTCGTAGAACGCCTGTGGCGGGTCATCAGCGTCGGCGATCGCCTTCCACGCCTTGCTCGATCGGGTTTTCTGGCGTAGATAGGCCTTGCCTAAGAGTGTCCGATTATCCTCGGCCGGCCCGAGCAGGTCCGCCTCGAGCGTGTGGGGTGCCTCGGCGATGTGAACGACGTCAGCCGCATCCAGCTCCTCCGCGAGGGCCCAGAGATCCGCCGACCGGTTGTAGACGGTTTCCTCGTCCTCATCGCGGTCGCCGTCGTCCGCGTCGTGCAAGTCACCTTCTTCTCGCTCGCGGCCTCCCGTGCCGTTGTCATCCGGCGCCTGTCCGGACGGCTCGTCCTCCGAGTCCGTGCTTGCCACTAGTTCCTTCGTTTGTCCAACGAGTGTCGCGGCCTCTCGGGTCTCGCGGTGAACTTCGGCGGGCGCGCCGTCGACCTCCTGTGTCGATTCGGAGGTCCCAGGTGCCGAGGTCTCGGTCTTCGGCAGAGCTGGGTCGGCGTCTGTGATCACGCAAAGCGAGTCGACGAGTCGCTGGCCATCGACTGCCGATAGGAGGAGCTTCATGTAGGGCTTGAAGTCCACCGACCCAACGGTGATGAGGGAGACGCCGGCGAACGCGCGCCGTGCGGCGATGTCGCCCTCCGAACTGCCGGCGTAGATGCACTCGCGGGCCAGAACCGGAAGCAGGACGGCTTCGGCGATGCCCTCGACGAGGACGGCGCGCCGCGCAAAGAGGAGCTCCGAGCGACTCGCGTCGAGGTACTGGTTGATTTTGCGCTTCTCATCGGTCGTCAGGGGCAGCGCAGCAAGCGGGATGACGCTCGTTGAGGCCGTTGCTCTCCCGCCAGTGTCATCTGTTCGAGGACGCAGCACGACGATGTCCTCAATCCCCACGGCGCTGGCCAGGTTGGGAGAGTGGGTTGTAGCGACCACCTGAATCCGGCCAGCCGGGGCTAGGGCGTCACGACTCGCGGAGTCCGCGGCCTGATCGACAAGGAACTGCAGTAGGACAGCCTGCAGTTGCGGATGGAGATGCGCTTCCGGTTCCTCGACGAGGAAAAGCGTGAGCTCGGACTCCTTGGACTTTTGGAGTTCGAGAATGACCGTCGCCATGAACAGCAAGTTGGCGTAGCCCAGACCAGACTCGCTGAGGTTTGCCACGCTGAGGCCCGCCTCTGCCATCTTCAGACGCAGGTTCCTAGCGAGTCGTACGAGTTCGGGAGGGTCGTACGCCGCGTCCATGGACTGCTCGCGCCCAGGTGCGGTCAGGCCCGTCAGATGGCTCTGGATCGCCGCTTGTACGCCTCTCACCACCGGATGACCTGCCAGCTCCTCCATTGAGTTAGCGGCCGTACTGACGAAGTCTTCCTGCTCTTCCGGGCTCGCTAAGTATTGGATGAGGCGGGCCAGTCTTGTCCCCGAGTACGAGTCCAGTTCACGTTGCGCGTCGCGCAGGGGCGTGAGGTACACGTGGTTGATGTGCTCGCGCTTTTCGGGCTCCGGATCAGGCGCCGCCGACTCGCCAACCAAATGGTCCACGCGCCCGCGGGAGATGCTGTCGGTCGGCGGACGATAGATCGTGCAGTGCACGGCTTCGTTTGTGTCGAGCTCGAGTGCTCCGATGAAGTGCGCACGCTGGAATGTCGTCAGCCCAGCGAATCTGGAGGTTATCCTCACGGGCCCGGTGTGTCCGCGTGCCACGTCGTCGAGGTCGAAGTAGCGCGTTCGTCGCCCATTGAGCGGCGCTGTGGCAAGTCGAAGCGCCTCGATTACATTGGACTTGCCGGAGTTGTTCTCGCCGACTAACAACGTCACACCTGGCGATAGCGGGATCGTCACGTCCGCGCATGATCGGAACCCCTGGATCGTGAGTTCCTTCAGGTACATCGCAGAGACGTCGATGCCTGGCCTGTCTGCCTCTATCGGGTCGGGGCGACTATCTTCGGCTGCTGAGCCCACCGCTCACGTCTCTCTACTCGGCTGATTCCACGGAAGCCGTGTTAGCTGTCCAGGGAGCAGAAAGACTTCCTCATCCGCGACTCGTCGGCGAAGAGGCGCGCGGCCAAAGGAGGTGCGTCTTAGTGGGCGGGTTCCTGCACGTGCCAAGCCTTGTTGGTAGCCATTCGAGGGGTTGGACCGCCCCAGTTCCGCGGAGGACCAATCTGAGTCCGCGGACTTGCCTGCGTGGTTCGGGCTTTTAGTCGTCGAGGTCGAAGGTGTCGGGCTTCTTGGTGTGGGTGGCGGTGGCGCGGGTGGTGGTGTCGAGATGGATGGTGTCGTAGAGCTCGATGCTTGATCCGATCCCGGAGACCTCGAGGGCGGCGCGGGTTCCGAGGGTGCGGTGGGTGTGGGCGGCGCGCCACTTCCATACCGATGAGGCGCTGGTCTCCTGGCGCGTCGAGAGCCCGACGGCTTCGCGCATCCGCTTCATGATTCCGTCGACGCTGCTCTGCGCGGTCTCTTTCGCGTAGGCGTCGCGGGGACGGTAGGTGAGGCGGACGCCGTTGCCCGCGCGATCTGCTGCGTCGACGTAGCGGCACATCAGGGTCGTGGCGAACTTGTCCAAGGCCAGGACGCGTCCGGTGAGGCCGTGGATGCCGGGGGCCTCGACGAGCGCTTCCGTGTTGTTGCCGCCCTCGGGGAGCACCAGGTCCTCGATGTAGACCTGGGTGGTCTCCACCGGGGCAACGCCGGCGTCGCACATAGCGAACACCGCCGAGGCGCGCCGGTTGTTCTTGTCGCCGGTGGACTGGTGCAGGGCGAAGAGGCGCAGCATCAGCATCTCGTCGTCGGTGTGGGGGCGCTTGGTCTGCCGGGTGCGTCGCTTGTAGCTGGGAAAGAGGTCCGTGACCTTGCGGATGTCGCCGTCGCGGCCGCAGAGGCTGGCCAGGGTGATCGCGAGAAGGACGTTGCGGTGCAGGTGCAGCGGCTCGGCCTTCGCCTCGGGAAGGTACTCGTGGTGGTGCTTGCTGGGCAGGCCGCTGGTGGCGGCGATGATCTTGACCCGGTGCTCGACGATGTCGGTGAGACGGACGAGGCCCAGGTCGCGGGCGGCATCGCGCAGGGCGTCGATGACGGTGTCGATCTTCGCCTTGGCGTCCGTGGGGATGATCGCGTGCCGCTTGTCGAGTGCGTGCAGCCGAGCGACGGCGGCCTCGAAACTGAAGTCGTCCAGGTCGGGGGTCAGGTCGCGGCGGGCGTAGCGGGCCATGGTGGTCTCCTCGTTAGTAGTTGGTGCGGCCTTACGAGGTGGGACCGTCCGGACCCGGGCTTAATTCAGTTATCGCGCACGCCGGACGGAGGGTGTGACTCGCCTCACGGGGCACAGGCGGCCCGGGGGGTCATCGTTGGTCCGGCCGAGCGACGGGCCCCATGCCTCGCTGCGCGCCCGGCTCGGTGTCTGGCGTGTTGGCTGTGGAACGGGTGCACCCCGGGGATCCGTGTGGGGGTCCCCGGGGTGCTGGGCCTTGCTGCGTCGGGTGAGGGCTTCGGATGGTGCCGGTCAGTCGTCGGCGCGCCAGTTGGCCCAGGTCAGGGCGTTGCGCAGGCACGCGCCTCCGAGGTAGTCGAGGACCTGCCCCTCGATGCTGAGGGTGGCAGCGCGACGGTTCTTGGTGTAGAGCCGCGACTTGTACCAGTGGTTGAAGCTCTCGGACTGGTTGCGGTGGTTCGCGATGTCGGCGAACGACTGGGCGTCGCTGCGGCTGATGGGGCGCAGGTCGTTGAGCGGCGAGAGCTGCTCCTTGTTGGTCTGGCCGCGTCGCAGACGGATGCCCTTGGGCTCCCAGGCGGTGGTGAACTCGAAGTCGCCGTGGGGACACGGGATCGTCCAGACCTCCGTGGTCGCCCAGCGCCGCCCGTTCTTGTGCGGCGTCGAGGACAGGCAGGTCGCGGTGGCGGTCTTGACCAGGCATCCGCGCGCGGGGTCCATCTCGACGCTGTGTAGGGCGCCGTCCTCGATCCACAGCTCGTGCGTGCACGAGCCCTGCGCCCCGTGGTGGGTGTGGCGGGTCAGCCACGTGGGCTCGGAGCGCACGACGTGGTATTCGCCGTTGCCGGTCACGACCCGCGAGCCGGTGACGGCGGTGGCCGAGGTCGCGGGGTAGATGCTGAGGCCGAGCGGGAGCGGGCGGCCGGACTCGTAGTAGGCGGCCAGGTCCTTGCCGCGCCAGTAGTCCACGAGGGCCGCCTCGTTCTGGCGCTCCTGGTGACTGGGGGTGTGGGCGTTCCAGGTCTTGGCCGCGTCCATCTCGGCGTAGCGGTGCTCGGCAAGGGTCATCAGATGCCGGCCGTCGTCGGTGAGCTCGGCGTACTCCTCGTCGGCCTGGGCGCGCACGGCCTCCGTCCGGGTCGGGTCCTCAGGGAGCTCGTTCTTGGCACGGTTGGTGGCCACGCTCTTGTTGACGACCCGGACGGAGTGGCGGGCCATCATGTGGTCGAGAAGCCAGCCGGTGAACACGCGATCCCACAACAGGGTGTTGATGCCGCCCTTCGAGCGCGGCGCCACGGCATCGATGAGGTCCAGCGCGGCCCACTGCTCGGCCCCGTCGGCGAATCCGGTGCCCAGAACGACCCAGCCCCAGCGGGTCGAGGTCAGCAGCGAGACCATGTTCAGGCCGCGCAGCGTCAGCTTTCTGTCGTCGGTCAGGTCGGTGCCTAGCGGCGAGAGCCGGGGCTTGGTCTTGGCGCGGCTGCCCCGGTAGAACACCTCGCCGGTGGTGGGGTCCACGTGCTTGGCGACGTCGCTGAACGGCTTGATCACCGTGCCGTCGCCGATCACGGTGTGCTTCAGGCTGGGCTGGGTCCAGTCGATCGGGGTGTCGCGATCGAACTGCCCCATGGTCCGCGCCTGGGCCATGGAGAGGCTCTGGAACTCCTCCTGCAATCGGGCGAGGCGAGCGAGCCTGTCTCGTCTCTTCTGCTGCTGGACCTCAGGGGGCAGGGTCGCAAGCGTCTTGTTGACCTCCTTGTACTCCGGGTCGAGGAGACGGTGCTCGAAGTTCTCCACCTGGTCGCGCGTGGGCGGACGCCAGGGGAACATCAGGCCCTCGTTCTCGGCTCGGCGCTCCCACACGGGCCGGAAGATGTCGTTCCAGACCTGGTGATCCCCGACGAGCTTCACCGCACCGGCGCGGCTGCCGGCGATGCGAGCAGCACACGACGTCGCCAACAGCAGCGACGTCGGCATGGTCGACTCAGCCCCACCCTGGGGGTCATCGTTGCCCAACAGCTCGTCACACACAGCGCTCAGCCGGTACAGGCCGGGCCAGGCGAGAAGAGCCTTGAACTCCTCGATCTGACTGGCCCTAGTGGTGCCGGAGGAGCGGCGACGTGCCTCGGCGACGGAGTGGGTGATGGTGGACATGTTCGTCTCCCTGGTCGATGACCTCAGCGGTGTTGCTGAGGCGCATCGACTGGTGCGAGGCCCAACCCCCGGCGCCAATCACGCACATACGGACCCCCAACTCCATTGGAGAACCCAGACGACCAGTCCCACCGAAGACCGCGCCGAGCAGCGCAGCCGCGCCGAGCCGAGCCGAGCCCGCAGACGGGCCCGCCGAGGTCGCGAGGCAGCCGTTCCCGCGGCGTAGGTGGCCCGTTCCCGCGGCGGTGCGACGGGTGACGAGCGCGACCGGTCGGCCCTACGGTCGAGACCGCCGAGGATGTGAGGAGAGGTTCGGATGGCAACACCCGACATCGCCCCGACCAGCCCGACCAGCCCGACCAGTGCGGCCGGGCTGTCCAGTACGGCCGGGCCGACCGGTACGGGCGGGCAAGAGCGCGGCTCGCCTGCTCAGGACGCGTGCGCGCGGCCGGACCAGGACCTGTGGGCGCAGGTAGTCGACCAGTGGCGCGCGTCGGGCGACATCACCGAGCAGACCGCGCAACGCGCCGGTGAGACCCTGCAGCGGTTCCTGCGGCGCCAGGCAGCGTTGGGCGCCACCCGTCCCGAGACGTTCACCGCCGAGCAGTGCGCGGACTTCGTCCACGCCCGCGGCCTCAACGGCCGGGCACCCGAGGTGACCACGATGCACGCGCGACGCACCGCCCTGCGCATGGCGTTCCGCACCCTGCGCGAGCTCGGCTACGAGGTCGGCGACCCCACCGTGGACCTCGTGCTCCCGCCACGGACCAGCACCGCCGCGCGGCCCCTCACCGACGACGAGGTGGTCCTGTGCCGCACCAGCGCCCGCCTCGGGGAGGCGGGCTCCGCTTCCCTCCAGCGGGCCGTCATCTGGGCGCTGGGAGAGTCCACCGCGATCTCGAGTGAGATCTCGGCGATCCGGATCCGTGATGTCGATGACCCCGAAGCGCCTCGCTGGGTGCGGTTGCCCGGCACCCGGCGCTGTGACCCGCGCCTGGGCGAGCTCAGCGAATGGGGAACTGTGATCGTCGCGCGCCAAATCGGTCGGCTGCGCGAGCAGCGCGCCACCCCGACGACGTTGCTGACCTACAAGGGGGCCGGCACACCAGGGGAAGCGACCGCCCAAGCCTCGGTCGCCAACGCGATCGGCGCTGTCCTGCGCTACGCCGGCCTGGCCGCTGAGCCGGACGTACGGCCCGCCTCGCTACGCAACTGGGCCGGGCGACGCCTCTTCGATGCCGGCCTGCCCATCGACCAGGTAGCGCGCCGCATGGGCTGCCGCAGCCTCGATGCCGCCGCAGAGGACATCGGTCTCACCTGGAGAACCCGGTGAGCCCCGCTCGCAGGACCCGGGGCAGCGACATCAACACCCTCGCGCGCCTGCGTGCGGTCCTCACCTCACCGACCCTGCTCAGGCTCGGCGCGCGTCTGAACTTCGATCAACCCGTCGGCCGTCCACCTGTGCACCCGCCCTACGTCCTGCTGGCATACGGAACCCTGGCCAGGCTGGCCCGCTCCGGGGTGCGCGTCGAGTACGACCTCACCGAGTCGGCGACCTGGAAGATGGCACGCGAGTTGCTCGTCACCGCGACAGCAGACCTCGGCCTCGACGTGCCACCACCCGGACGGCGGCCCCCCAGATGGGACCACTGGCGCTGGATCCGGGATCACTACCTGACCACCGACGAGGGGCTGGCTCAACTGGGCCGCGAGTACCCCGCCGTAGCCGCAGACCTGGCGCGCTCACTTGGACTGTGCCGCACCGACGGGCCAGGAACCCTCACCCACCCCGACCGCACCCGCTGCGTCTACGGCGACGGGACCCTCGTCCGGCCCATCTACGCCCCACCCGAGACCGTCGAGATCACCCTCGACGACGGCACCCGCCAGAAGCGCTACCCCGACCCCCGCACCGGCGAGCTCCACGAGCAGCCCCTGCACCGCTACGACCCAGACCTCCAGCCGCACCACGGACGCCTCGGCCCCGTCCTGACCCACGGCTACGTCGCCTGGCACGTCCGAGGACCGAAGCCGTACCAACGCGTCGTCCTGGCCGTCGACCACGTCTCCGCGCCGGGCCAAGAAGCCGCTACCTCCGTGCGTCTCGCCGGCGAGGTCCACCGCCACCTCGGCCACGGCGTCCAAGCGGCCATTTACGACGGCGCCATGCACGGCGTCCACATCGAGCACCTTATGCGCCGCTACGGCTGGCTGGTCCTGGCCAAGACTCCCGCCGCGGGAGCACCGGAAACGGGGATCGAGAAGCCCCTGTTCGTCAACCACGCCGGCAAGCGCCAACGCAGCTACCCACTGGGTTTCCACACCCACGACACACCCGCCGGGTCCTGCCGCCACCAACTCGCCGCCCTCGACGGAGCCGTCGTCGAGATCGACCTCGACGACAACGGCGACCCGGTCGTCGTGGATCGCCTCGAACGGGGCGCGGTCAAACGGTCACGACGCGCCACCGGCGAGTACCACTTCAACATCGGCTACCGCATCCCGTGCCCCCGCGAACCCTGCACCACGTGGCTCTCCCCCCACCCCGGCCGGCGGAACGACACGGGCCGCCCCCACAACATCCGCATCATCGCGGAATCCGACCCCGACTTCGCCCACCTCTACGGGCTCCGCAACGACGCCGAGAACTTCCACTCCAACCTCAAACGAACCCTCATCGTCGACCGCGCCATGAGCCTGGGCTGGCGTCGCGGCCTCATCGACATCTACTGCTACGCCCTCCTTAACAACGCCCTCGCCGAGCACCAGGCAGCCCGCGCCCTCACCAGTTCGAACACGACCCTCACCCGGGTCCGGCGCCACTATTCCAGCTGACCGCGGCCCTCCACCCAGGCCAGTGCGGCCACCCCCAGGCGCCGCGGTCAGCCCGACGCCGGCGCCCCGGCTGTGGAGGTATGGCCGTTGGAGGCCTAGACACGTCGTTCCGTCGTTTCGTCGACTCAGAGAGGGGAACGCAGTGCCCCAACCACAGCCACGCCCGCCAGCCACGCCACAGCAGTTGCCCGCCGCCCCCCTCGGACCCGTCAGCTTCTCCGCGACGGAGCCGACCGCAGATGCCGGCCCGGCACCCGCCGCGGCCAAACCTGCGCTACTGATCGACGTTGATGGGGTGCTGAACGTTCAGGCCCGCGCCCACGAGCAGGAGTGGCAAGTCCACCAAGTACTCGGCCCCGGGGACCGCCGTACCTATGAACTCGTGCTCAACCCCCAACACGGCCAATGGCTCCTCGACCTCGCCGGGCTGTACGACCTGACCTGGGCCACGACCTGGTGGACCGTGGCCAACGAACGCATCGCCCCACTACTTGGCCTACCACCTCTGCCTGCAGTGCCGCTGCCAGCGGCCTTCGGGAACCGCCCCGACCACTACAGCGCAAAGACCCCTCACGTTCGCCGGTGGGCAAGAGGCCGCGCGCTGGCATGGATCGACGACGACATTGACGAACGCGACGCCATCGCCCTTACCAAGGACTGGACGGGCCATCGCCTCGAGGTGATGCGTGCCGATCCACCTCTCGCGGCAGTCCTCACCATCGGGATCGACCCGACTCAGGGACTCCAACCCGGTCACATCAGCCAACTTCGTCTATGGTCCCCGAACTCCGGGGCGCCGTGACCTTGCGGAGCCTTCCCTCATGGCACCCCAACCACCGTTTGGGGCGAGTGAGAGGACACCCCCCGGTGGCGTCCGACGGACCCAAGACATCACCAACAGCCTGCGACAACAGCGGGCTCACACCTCTGCAACTCACCCTCGATACCGCGAATGCGGCGAGCCGACGACGATAGCGAGGACGGGAGGTGAACCGGATAGACGGCCCGCCCACCGGCCTCCGCCGTACGCGCACCATCCGCCCGATGGCTTGCTCGGCATCAGGCGACACCTCTTCGACGAGCGGAACCCGAGTAGCCCCTGAGACCGTCAGAACGCCCAAGCGCCGGCGTCACGAATCGACTCGCCGCACGCCGCGCTGGCCGGAGGTGAACACGATGCCGTGTCTCGCGCGTTCAGATGTCCCCCGGACACGCCGTACGCCCCCTCCGTGTAGCCGTACGTCGAGGGTCGGCGAAAGGACTCGTGGTCGCGCGTGGCCGCGCGGCCGCGGGCAAGGCGACGACGGCTAGCTCCACCTGGCAGCGGCGGTGGGATGATCTTTCCCACGCTCGGCATTGGAGGCCATGATGACGCAAGCGCTACGGACGATCTGGGTGGACCCGAGGCGGCGGAGTCAGATCTTGAGAGAAGCTGCAAGGCGCAGCCGGGTCCGAGATCTCGTTGTCCTTCGCGCCCGGCAGGCGCGCGCTGAGAACGACACCACCCCTCTCCAGGCGACCCCAACGCCAGACCTGCATCTCAACTACTCGTCCGATTCATCACCCGTGCGCGAGTTAGCTCCCGCGACGCCGCAACGGCGCTCTGAAATCCTCCGCGAGGCTGCACGCAGGAGCCGGGTCCGAAACACAGTGGTTCTGCGCGCCCGTCACGCACACGCAGCCCAAGAGGCCCAGAAGGAACAAGCGACCGAGGGGGCCTGAAGAGACTGACGGCAACGCCCGGGGTTGGACAACTGCTGGAAACGGGCCGAGCGATGATTCGTCGGAATGCGGACCCCCTCGACGGGCGCTTCAGCGAGCTCAGTCCGCCGTGGCCCGCGGAGCGGTACATGGCACGCATGCGTCGCGGCATGGGCGGACGTGCAGTCCGGCCGGCAGCGAGCCATGAACGATTGCCACACCCGAAGCTCTGCGCGATGCAGAGCCGCCATACGCAGCTCGGCGCATGATTGGCGAACCTTCGCATTAAGTGCTGAGTCGCTCAGATGCCCAGCAGCCGTGCCTTGGCCGCCCTGAACTCCTCCAGCGTCAGCACCCCGGCGTCGTACAACTCAGCGAGCTTGACGATCTGAGCGACCTCCGCCGCCGCATCGCTTGTGACGGCTGGGGACGCGGCCGGGGACGGCGTGACGGGGAGAGGCTTGACGGGGTCCTCGTGCCGCTGAGCGATAACCGCATCGGCCGCGGCCTTCAACGATCGGATTGTGGAGAGGGCGGTGCCTGTTGGGTTCCGCGTCGTGTAAGTGCGTACGTTCGTCCGCTCGCCCACCACAGTGACGTAGACGACCCCGCGGTTGTTCGAGGCGAGAAGGGACAAGCCCCCAGTCAGAAGCGCAGCACCGCCGCGCCCGGTGACCGACTTGCGGCGCATCGAGTCGATGTCATGGTCGAAGCCAAGCAGGCGGTCAGGGGTTGACCCACTGCCGAATGCAGGCTTTGTGGAGAAGGTGCCGTCCTTGAAGATAGTCATCGTGACCTGATTGCTGACGAGCCCGAGCGCCAAGGCCCCCGTCGCTGCAGACATCTTCCTACCCCCGTGATCAGCTGCGCGTGAATGCCTTTTCGGCCGCACGCTACCTCTGGGCGCTCGGGTCCCGCAGCGGAAAGGTTGCCCTGATCCGGCGGTGCGTGCGTGACTCGAATAGGCCGCGCGACCAAGCATCTCGTCCCGGTGTCGTCCCTAGGGCCGCTAAGTCGCTGGGAGCCAGGCCTTCCCCACCTTCGCTCTGCTCCGCTCAAGCGAGAGCGATCACGGCCTGTGGCACTACGTGGCGTTGCTGCTCGTCCCCGTCTACCGCTTGCGAACGTGATGACAGCAGCCGGTGCGGCTCGCCCATCGCTGATCGCGCGCGCGCGGGAGACGCCGTGCCGGGCCGGCCAATGCCGAGGAGGGCAACTACAGCTACAAGTCGGCGTACGCGATCTGCACGAAGGGCTGAGCCGCTCACGGGTGAGGGAGCTGGGTACCCCCGATCGGGCGACTGGTCGTGGGGACCCGTGACTTCCGTCGGCGACCGTGCCTACGGTGCCGCCCATGACTCGGAAACTCCCTCACCTCGTGATCGCGCTCTTCCTCGCGATCGCCGCGCTCGTCACCATCCCTGCCACAGCCACCGCGGTAGCCGATAAGGACTGTGGCGACTTCGCCACCCAGGCCGCCGCCCAGAAGTTCTTCATCAACAACGGCGGCTCGAAGAACAACGACCCCCACGCCCTCGACGCAGACGGCGACGGTGTGGCCTGTGAGTCCAACCCCTGCCCCTGCTCGACCAACCAGGGCGGCGGAGGCGGCGGCGACAACGGCGGCACCCAGCCCGAACCCCAGCCGGTCACCAAGCGGCAGAAGGCCAAGATCATCCGCGTGATCGACGGCGACACCGTCCAGGTCAAGCTCACCGCGGTCCAGAAGCGCGCCCGCGTCCGCCTCATCGGCATCGACACCCCCGAGGTGTTCGGCGGCAAGGAGTGCGGCGGTCCCGCCGCGTCGAAGTCGGCGAAGAAGATCCTCCCGAAGGGCACTCGTGTGCTGCTGGTCTCCGACCCGACCCAGGACCTCAAGGACCGCTACGGCCGACTGCTGCGCTACGTCATGAAGGGCAGCACCGACGTCAACCGCCTGCAGGTCAAGCGCGGGCACGCCGAGGTCTACGTGTACGGCGGCAAGCCGTTCAAGCGGGTGAAGAAGTACCGCGCCTCCCAGGCGGCCGCGAAGAAGGCCGACCTGGGCATGTGGGGCGCCTGCAAGTAGCAGGCACGGAGGTGCCGTGATCGGCTGACAACCAGCCGACGGCCGTCGTAGCGTGACCCACAGAACCCGCCGTGCACCCGAGAGCACGGCGGGTTCTTTCATGTCCGTGGCCGCGGACGCTCAGTTGGGTTCGGAAGGTTGTCACCGATGCTCTTCGCCGCAGTAGGAATCCTTCGGGGGAGGTCAGTGCTGACGGCACGACGAGTCGCCGCTCGGGCCGACACGAACGGCTTCAGTCCAGCTTTCCGGGCATGAACCGGGATCGAAGCTTGGGCTCAGGGGGCTTACTGGGTTTGGTGCGGCGCTACCACCATTGGCGGATGTAGCCCTCGCAGGCGGCGGGGTCCCCGGTCGGGTGCAAGCGAGCGGCCTCTTCGACGGAGGAGCAGTTCCGGCACCGCGCGACGACGAACTCGAACGGCCCGTCGCCGATCTGCCTGTACTCCACCCGGAGCGCCTCCCTCGCACATCGCGGGCACCGCTCAACCTCGATCCGCCACCGCTCCATCCCCATGCGGGGGATCGGTCCCCGCGGCCGCCCGACTCATTCCGCCCGACCAGCGGCACGACCGGATGGCGCTCAGGGGAGAGTGCTCAACCCAGTCGATTACCGACGACAGCGATCACGACCGCAAGCAGAAGAACGAAAACTCCCGTGAGACCAATCCCCCTCATGGTGCGCTGGATGCGCGTTTGACGCTCGGCGCGAACCCGGGCTGGCAACCGCTGTCCCATCTTCCGATCCCAGGCGATCAACACGAGTCCAACGACCACGAGACCGATGGCGAGAACGACGCCCAAGATCGAGACCTCCGTTGCTCGCTGGAGTGAAATCAGTACCCGGCGCGCCTTCGCGTAGGCGTCCATTCATTGGCGAATGCAGTCACTCCGCCCGGATAGCGGTAAACGCGCCATGGTGGATGTTTGAGCTGTCGCCGTCAGGCGGCGGTATGGGTCCGGCACGGACGGCATGACCGCGTCGGTCGCCTCGACTTCGGCCTCGTGACCGATACGGGCCGGCTCAGCCGGACCCGGTGGTCATCTGGGTGCGCCGGGGAAGATCTCTTCGAGATTCGGTGCGCACCGCGCCCCTGTTGCGCCACGCTGTCTGCAGACTCCCTTACCAAGGCAGGACAACGACGTGGCTTCACACCCCAGGCGCATCGGCGCGTGGCGCGTCGACGGCGTCTTGGGGTTCGGGGGGATGGGAACGGTCTACCTCGGTCACCGCGGAGGGCGGGGTGCGGGCAGCGGCAAGGCGGCCATCAAGGTGATTCACCCCGGCCTGGCTCACGACGCGGAGTTTCGGCAACGGTTCGAGCGTGAGGTTGCGATCGCGCGACGGGTCACCGGTCGCTACACCGCGCCGGTGCTCGACGCTGACGTCGCAACCAACCCGCCCTGGTACGCGACCGAGTTCGTCGCCGGACCCACGCTGTTGCAGCGCGTCACTGAGCACGGGTCGCTGTCGCGCCCGCAGGTCGAATCGTTGGCCGTAGCGCTCGTCATCGCCCTGCGCGACATCCACGCCGTCGGCGTCGTGCATCGCGACCTGAAGCCGGGCAACGTCATCCTCGCCCAGCACGGACCTGTCGTCGTCGACTTCGGGATCGCCTTCGCATCGGACCTCACCGCGATGACACGCACCGGCCGGGTCCTAGGTTCGGCTGGCTGGATGCCCCCCGAGCAGCTCGAGGGTCGCGACACTACCGCCGCAGTCGACGTGTTCGCGTGGGCAGCGACCGTCTGCTTCGCCGCCACCGGACGGTCGCCGTTCGGCAACACCGCCGCAGCCGCCTACCGAGTCCTGACCGAGGAGCCCGACCTCGACGGCGTGCCGGAAAGTCTTCGCGGGCTGCTGGCGCGGGCCCTGTCCCGAGAGCCCGGCGACCGTCCAACCGCCCGCGCACTCGCCGAGGAGGTCACGTCACTTGTCCTCGGCGAGGATCCAGCGGCACCAACCCGGGTCTCGGAGGACGCGGTCGCGGTCACGATCGCGCAGCCCTGGACGACCCACACATTCGCAATCCCGGGCGATGAGCGGGGCGGACGGACCTACAGACGCTCACCGCTGCGCATCGCATTCGCAGCGAGCGCCGCGATCGCGATCTCCCTCCTAGCCGGCGTCCTCATCCTGAATGGCCCGGGACCGAAAGCGGATCAGTCCGCTGCCCCCGTCGAGGCCAGTCCCGCCGCGGCCGAGTCCGCGGCAACGGCGGTACAGCACGAGACGACGCCAGGTGTGGTCGGGTGTCTCGGCGGCAAACCCGTGATCGAACCGGACGTCATCGAATGGGCCTGCGCCAACGCCAACATGCGCTTGATCGACATCGACTGGGAGGTATGGCAGCCCGACCAAGGCCGCGGCGTCGGGACGGTACAGGCGAACAACTGCCAACCGTCATGCGCGGCTGGCAGCTACATCGACTACCGGACCGCCGTGACCGTCGACCATCCCGTCAGTCAGGGACGGTGGTTCAGCCGAGCCACCATCACCTACCTGGACGGCGACAGCCCCTTTCAGGACGGGCGCCTCGTGGACATCGTCGATCTCCCCGGATCACGCGTGATCCGCAACTCCACGCAAGACCGGCCCGAAGAGCCGATTGACACGTCCGAGGGCAGCACCGCGATCGCGCCGGTTTTCGACGCAGCCGCGGTCGACGCCGCACTCAACCGTGTGCCTCTGAATCGCGACCAGGCGATGTTCGACGACTCGGCCCCCAACAGCATGGCGGTCCCCCCGATCACCCAGGATCCGATCTTCAGTGGCGCGTTCTGCGGCAGTGCATACCGGCCGAGCGGTGCGCTCGAAACCCGTTCCTCAGCCGGATACGGGGTCGAAGGGTGGGACAGCGACATGCGTGAGATTTTCGGGTTCGCCACTGCCGCGGACGCCATCGACGCAGTCTCCAAACTCGAGGGCGTCGTTCGCGCCTGTCCCTACGAGGCGAGTACCGGCATGAGGCTGCGCGTGATCGGCGAGCCCGTGAGCGGCTACCCCGAACTCGCCTTCACCGAGTGGTACGAGGACCCCGGCGACTACCCCCAGGCGATGCTGTGGCACGTCATGCGGGTCGGTGCCGCAGTAGTTATGCAGGTCCGCGGCAGCTACGGCGGACCTAACGACCTAGGCCCCGTCACGGCACAGATCAGCGATACGGCCAACGACCTCGCCCCGCACCTATGTTCGCTCACCGCGGCGGGCTGCTGAGCGCCACTTCGAGCAGCCACCGTACTTAGGCACAGAATGCCGGGCCGTCGAGGTACATCAACTGATCGCTTGTAAGGTCTTCGACGCAGCTTCAGCCGCCGGCTGATCAACTGGCCGAGGTGACGCTTACGCGGTGCGGCCCGCGCGGCGTCCACGACAAGTCGCCTGGTTTGGCGTCGTTGACCGCTTACTGGACCACCCGGCTCTCACAGCGCCCTGCCGGGGGCGGTCGCTAGTTCAGCGGACCGGTTTCGTGACGGGCGGTGACCGACGCGCTAGCAGGTTGCGCCGCCTCTAGGAACAGGTGCTCGCGAACGAGCGACTAGTGGGGTTGCGTGGGCGAGCGTTTGCCTCAGGTGCTGGCATCTGCGGCTCAACTGCCCGGTGGATACCCCGATGGTTTGGCTGCATGCCTTCGTTGTGCAGGCGGACCGCCCTTAGTCGTGGTCGACGTCCCAGTATTTCCTGACGACCTTGCCGTGTCTGTAGACGACGACCGACCAGCGCCAGAAAGCCATCATGTCGTAGGTACGGGTTCGTTCCCCGGCGTACACAGGCGTGGCAACTCCGCCGTAGCCGACGATCTGCCGGACACGCTGGGGTGTCATACCGACCTTGACGCGACGAAACTCCGCCTTCGAGACCGTGGTCTGGTGGGTCTTCTGTCCCACCTCAACGCTGTGCACGTCGCGGGCCTTGGCTTTTCCGCACCATGCCACGACAGTCGAGCGGTAGGTGCCGGCCTCTACGCGGGGGAAGTAGAGACCCGGCAGGGAGCCGCGCCACCTGAAGGTGCGGGAGTAGCCGGTCTCGGCGTTCGCCAGCACCCAGCGGACACGAGGCTCGGTGCGATAGTTCGAGCAGTACGGGACAGGGTTCATGACCCCGCCCTTCGCGTCGATGGGGGCATCGAAAGCCACTGCCTCGTAGATCTTAGGTGCAGACTTCGCGGTCGCTGGGGCGCCGAAGACGGTCATGGTGGCAGCGAGCAGCGTCGCGACCAGGGCGGTGTGCGACGTGGTCTTGATGTTCATGGCTCCCCAGACTGGTCCGTGTCAGCGTGCGCGATACAAGGCTCAGGGTAGGTCCCGCCGGCGCTAGCCGGCAGTGTCTCCGCGTTGCGAGCGGCGTGCCTGACAGCGACCCCGGCTCAGGCTCCGGATTCGATGCCCGGCTGCTGTGGACGTGAGTCTCAACGCAGTCGTCAGGGTCATCGAAGGCGGACTGCCAGACCACGACCGTAAGTGCGGCCACCAAGTCCCTGAAACCGAGTGACAGCCTGCGCAGGTCGTCGTAGCGTGATCCACAGAACCCGCCGTGTACCCGAGAGCACGGCGGGTTCTTCCATCCTCAAGGCTGGGTCACGGCAGGTCGGTGCGGGTCCACGTATCACTGGGGGTGGGTGGGCCAACCGATCGCTGAGTCGGGACTCGTACTGACGCCGTGCAGACGCTGTACGCATGGAGCGGGGACCTGTCGAACGGCCCTCTGCTGCCCCGTCAGTCGAGTTTCTTGCGCCTACTGGCGAAGGGCACGGCGCTCTTGCTCCTCGAGTAGAGCTCATCGGGCGCCCAATCCGCGCCATTGGGCCACAGGACCGTGCCCGAGCCCGGGTCGACAGTGACTTGGCAGAACAGGGCGTAGTCGGAGAGCAGCGGCTGAAAGACCGGGCCTCGCATGAGGGGTTCCATGTCGAGGACTCTGACCTCGCCCGTGTCGAAAGCCAGCTCGAGGATATAGCGACCAAGAACCCGGACATGAGTGACCGTCACCAGGTCCACCAGGGCGTCGTCGTCGGTCTCGTCCACCTCACGGGTCCTCTCAACTCCACTTGGTCCGGCACGGTCTCGCGCGAGAAGCGCTCCACCATGATGCCTGCGCTTCTCGAACGGTAAGCAGCGTCGCCGGCCGTCTGCGCCCAGGGGACGGATTAGCTCTTCGGAACGCTCACCACACGCCGTTGGTTCTGGATCGCGGGTCGAAAATGCAGCAACCCCCGCGAGCTGGTCGCGGGGGTTGCTGGCTGAGTTCAGTGGGGCTACCTGCGGACGCGGACGGCCAGGGCCGCGCTGGGAGCGCCTCAGCTAAATCCGTCACTCGGCCCGGACAGCGTCCTGCGAGCGCACGCTCGTTGGCACGTCCATGGCGCGGACAGCGGCAGGTGAGTGCGTTGCCACGTGGCAATCGGCTGGGAACAGGAACCTGTCCAGATGTCTGTGCACCTCGCGGCCAGTGCCCTCCGAGCATTCTTGATGCTTGCTTCGGGTGTGCCCTTACCCTGTGGCTCGTGCTCCGGGGCGCGGACGCCGAGCGGAGCGTTGCCCTGGTAGTGCTGGGCGGGTGTGGCTCCCTGGTCCAAGAGAGGCGTGTCCGCTGATACAGCCTCGGGGTCCTCAGTGTGTTCCTGGCCCTGTCTCTCGGAACCGTGACGGGGCTTATGTTCGCGGGGGCGATGACGGGCTACGTCGACTCGGTCTTCGAGCCCTTCAAAGCAGGCCACCCAGCGTCAGTCGAGGATGCCCCGCCTGGCACCTATCAAATCTGCGGAGAAGTGCGCCAGGAACGTATCCCGGTCATATCCCTGCTTGGAGTCGTTGGTCTCGCCGCCCTGGCGGTTCGTGCAGGAGAAAGCAGAGCCGAGCAGGGTCCCGAGTCTCCCACCGCCGCCGCTTGCTGAGGAGCACGGACAGCGGCAGAACCGGATGGTTCCTGCTGCTTTGGCTCAAAGGCTCCGGGCCGCAGCGCGGCGGGCGGAGACGATCCGGTCCCGCTCACGTGGTGGTTCAGGCTGTGCGATCCATGGCCGCGATGTACGAGGTGAGGGCGTCGCGGCTCTGCTGCAGGAAGGTGAGCCGCTCGGTCATCTTGTCGCGTTGCTCGATCAGCCTCTCGCGCAGTTCTGGGTCCGGAGCGACCACCACGATCTGTGACCTGCGGTGGAGGCACGGCAGGATGTCGCCGATGAGACGGGTAGGGACGCCTGAGTCCAGCAGGCCTCGGATCTGGCGGACGCGGTCGACGAGGTACTCGTCGTACTCACGGTAGCCATTGGGCAGGCGTCGCGGAGTAATGAGTTCCTGCTCCTCGTAGTACCGCAGCATCCGGGTGGGGACCTCGGTCCTTTTGGACAACTCGCCGATGCGCACCGTGTCACCTTCTTGCATGTTCTGGGCGCTCCGCGGCGGCTCGCCGAGTACCCGGCCCGCGCCCCGACCTAGTGCTCTCACTGGCGGCCGCGGTCTGACCATGAGCGATTTGACCTTACCATGGATGTGAAGGTTTGACCATCGACTCGTGACCATTCAGACCACCCCCACGGTGACCCCCGCCGCGATGCGACAGACCCTCGCCGGCTTTGCCACCGGCTTGGCCGTCGTCGCCGCCGAGGTCAAGGGCCGCACGGTCGGGATGCCGGCCAATTCACTCGGATCGGTGTCGCTGGATCCCCCCCTCGTGTCCCTGGCGTTCGCACACACCTCCACCACCTGGCCGGTCCTGCAGGGCGCGACGCGCTGGGGCATCAGCGTCCTAGGAGAGAACTAGGCGCAAGTGCTGCACAACCTGCGCCGGCCCGCCGCTCAGCGTTTCGACGGCGTCGAGATGGACGCCGTCGACGGTGCTGCATTCGTCCGTGGCGCCCTCGCGATGATCGCCGCGACTCAACGCGAGGCCGTCCGGGCCGGGGACCACACCCTGGTGCTGCTCGAGGTGACGAGCCTGCACCGAGACCACGCGCGGCGTCCGTTGGTGTTCTTCGACAGCGCGATTCACACACTCACCCACTGAAAGGAGTCTTGTCCGATGGGCAAGCAAATGATCCTTGGCATGGCCCTGACCTCCGGCTACGGCAACCTCGCCGGCGCCTGGCGGGCGCCCCACGTCGACCCCGGCAACTACGCAAACATCGCAGCGAACATCCGCTACGCGCAGGCCGCCGAGCGCGGCGGCTTCGCGTTCGTGTTCACCCCCGACTTCCCCGCCGTCCGCGGCGACGTGGAGGCCTCAGGGATCCTGAACATCTCGGAGCCGATGATGGAGCTGGCAGCCATCTCCCAAGCCACCAGCCGCATCGGCTTCGTCGCCACCGGTTCGACCACGTTCCAGGAGCCGTTCAACACCGCGCGCCAGTTCAAGGCGCTAGACGTGATGAGCCACGGACGTGCCGGGTGGAACGCGGTCACCACCAGCGACCCAACCGTCGCGGCCAACTACGGCCAGCGCGTCGCCGACCGTGCAGTCCGCTACCAGCGCGCCCACGAGTCAATCCAGATCGTGCAAGAGCTGTGGGGCAGCTGGGAGCCCGACGCCTGGACCAAGGATCAGGCCTCCGGACGGTTCCTCGACATCTCGAAGCTGCAGCCCATCAACCGCCAGGGCGAGTACGTCGCCTCCCGCGGCCCACTGGCCATCCCGCCCTCGGACCAGGGCCAGCCGGTGATCTTCACCTCGGGGGGACCCAGCCCTCACCTATTGGCTCTGGCCGGCCGCTACGCCAGCGGATTCATCGCCGAGGTCTGGACGATCGAGGAGGCCCACGCCCAGCGCGAGATGGTGCGCAACGCTGCCCGGCAGGCCGGACGCAACCCCGACGACATCAAGTACTTCGCCGGACTCATGACCACGGTCGCCCCGACGGTCCGCGAGGGGCTGGACCGGCGCCTGGCCCTGTCCGGCGACGTCATCGACGCCCGCCTTCCCCACCTCGGCGCCCTCCTAGGCCTACGCATCGACCCCGACCACTACGACCAACCGATGACCGCAGAGCAACTCGCCGCCGCTCACGCCTCGCCTGTGGACCCACGCTCTGGCAATGCCCTAACCGTCGCGCGCGCGGGATGGTCCCCGCGTGACGTCCTGGCACACGGCGCGATCGACTACCACCCCACCACCGTCGGCCCCGGCCACGTCCACGCCGACCACCTTCAAGAGTGGTTCGAGGCTGACGCCGTCGACGGCTTCTGGGTCTCCCCAGACGTCTACGAGGATGGCGTCGACGCCTTCGTCGACGAGGTCGTCCCGCTCCTCAGGGCACGCGGTATCTACCCCACCGAATATCCCGGGAGGACCCTGCGGGAAAACCTGGGCGTCGGACGGCAGTACGGATCGGATCCGCGCCTCTCGTGATCTCGACCCCGCCCAACGACGATCTCCGCACCACAAGGGGACCGGCGGTGGCGCCGGCGATTGCGCACCCAAACTCGGCAGAGGCGATCAGGTCGCCGATGACATGAAGTCGGCAAGGACGTAGTTCGGATGACGGTCAAGGTTGGTGCGAGCCCGGTCATATCGCATCGTCGTTCAGGGGTCGGCGTGGCGCGCGGCGATCTGCACGTCGCGTAGGTCAACGCCGGCATCGAGCATGGTGGTCACGGTGTGGCGCAGCGTGTGGGGGTGCATGCGCTGCATCGACAAGCCGGCGGTGCCAGCCAACGCCTTCGACCGTCGGGTCGCGACGTGTCTACCATCCGATGTCGGCGCTTGAGCGTAGAAGTGGACTGCGGTCTCGACCGTCCGTTGCGTGGTCGATGGCGCGGCCAACCGCCGCCGGCAGCGGGACGAGGGCGGCTGTTGTCGCCTTTCCCATGCACACGCAGCACGCGGTGACCATGCACCTCGCTGATCGCTTCGACGTCAGCTCCGGTTGCCTCGAAGATGCGCAAGCCGAGCAGGCTCAGGGTCGCGACGAGAGCGAAGTCGTTGTCGCTGGCGGGCTCACGCGCTGCGGTCAGCATCGCCTCGAACTGCAGGTGACTGAGCCCAGGGGTCGGCGACTCGACGGGAACTCGACGGCGGCGAACGTACTCGGCCGGTGAGTGCTCGAGGACGCCGTCGACAACGCAGGTGCGGTAGAGGCAGGCGACCCCTGAGAGACGCCTCGAGACGGTGGAAGGCCGGAGCTGCCTGATTTCTTGTAGCCATTGCAATTAGAGCTCGATGGGCGCGCGTTCCGCTGCCAGTGGCGGGAGGCCGATGTCGCTGCACCAGGTGAGCAACGAGGACAAGTCAGACGCGGTATGCGCTCGGGTTTGCCCCTAGTAGCGGGCCAGGTGGGCGGCCATGGCAAACCGCAGCACTTGGTCGTCGAGCGGCGCTGACATGTGGACGAGTCCGATGGAGGTCAAGCTGCACGCCGGAGAACAGGGTCTTCGTCAACGCGGCAGGTCCGGATGCCTCGCATCGCCGGCTACTTGAAGTGGGGGGAGCGTCGCAGGACCGTCCGCTCAGCCCACCAAACGACTGCGCAGCACGCCTGCGGTCCTCGCCGTCACGCCAAGACCAGAAATGAGGTAGTCGTCGAGGGACCCGTAGGAGCGTCGTACCTCTGCCAGGGCCGCCTTGAGGTACCGCACGTCGCACCGGTAGGCAGGCTCGAGGACCGGCGCGCGGTCCGCTCCGTGCTGGGCCCCGATGGACTCCAGGGTTGCGGTACGACTGCCAGCGGCGTAGTCGTCGGTGAGCAGGTAGTCAGCGAGCGCCAGCTCCTCGTCGACCCCGGCCACGTGGTGCAGCAGCCAGGTCGCCCAGCCGGTGCGGTCCTTGCCGGCGGCGCAGTGGAGGAGCTGGGGACCGTCGGTTGCGGCGATCGTGCGCAGCAGGCTCGCGAAGCCGCTGCGGCGCCGGGAATCGGCCACGAAGCCGCGGTAGATGCCGACCATCATCTGCGTCGTCTCCTCCGGTGAGGTCAGGGACTCCACGACGCGGCGGTCCGCGCCCGCGACCTCGTGGTGCCACCAGCGAGCTTCGGCCGGGGCCCGATCGGGGTGCCGCTCGACCTCTCCCGCGTCGCGCAGGTCGTGGACGGCGACGAGCCCCAGCGAGTCCAGGTACCGACCGTCCCCCTCGTCCGGGAGGAGCCTGTTGGAGCGGTACACCGACCGGGGTCGCAGCCGTCCGCCGCGGGCCGGGTAGCCGTCACCGGCGCCGGCAATGTCGCGGAAGTTGTCCACGGACCTCAGGTGCGGCAGCGGGGAGTGCATGGATTGCGAACCTACGGGCCATCGAGCGGCGACACGAGCCGACGTCGAGATAGCCGGACGGGTGTTGCCCGTGCAAGGGCTCGCCGCGAACCTGCACGCGTGAGCGACGTGGACGAACTGGCAGCGGCGGAGCACCTGGCCTCCCGGATGCGCGACCTGATCGAGCGGGTGGTGTCGACCGACTCGGACGCAGCTGCCCTGTCGCGCGCCGCGGAGCTGGTCGCCGCGGCGATCGGCGTCCTTCACGGCGAAGCCCGTCCGTACGCCGAGCCGGCTCGCCTGGACAGGGCCATGCCGCCCGGGCTCCGGGCACATGGGCTGGTCGTCGGGCCGGGGCACCCGATGGCGCCGCCGGTCAGCCTGACCTGGGACGGGGACCGAGTGCTCGGTCGGCTGCGGCTGCGACGCTCGTTCGAGGGGCCCCGCGGGTACGCCCACGGCGGTGTCAGCGCGCTGGTCCTCGACGAGGTGACGGCGAAGGTGCGCGCCCTCATGGACGTGGGTCGGGTCACCCGGACGCTGACGGTGAGCTACCGCCGTCCTGTGCCGGTGGACGTAGATCTGGTCGTGTCGGCAGAACTGGTGAGCCGGGAGGAGCGCCGCGCCGTCGCAACCGGCTCGATCGCGCTCTCCGACCGACCCGACGTTGCACTGGTCACGGCCGAGACCCACTTCGTCTTGCTGGGTGGGTCGGACACCTCGACGGCGCTGGGCAGGCTGACGCTGTAGGAGAGGTCCGGCACTGTCGAACGGGCGTTGCCGACCGCACCGGCGCGACCCACGATCCGACGGTGATCAATCAGACCGTTGAGCTCGTCGACGTTGTGGACACCCCGGCGGACGCCGCCGACCTGGCCCACCCGCCGCTGCTGGTCCGCAGCACCACCACAGCCGTGCTGGACGCCGCTGGTCTCGGCACCGGCCCCCTGCGCGCCACCCGGATCGGGGACGGTCACTCCAACGTGACGTTTCTTGTAGAGCGGGAGGACTGGCGCGGCGTTCTGCGTCGTCCGCCGCGGCCGCCGTACCAACCCAAGGCGCATGACATGCTGCGCGAGGCCCGCATCCAGCAGGCCCTCGCGAGCACGGCGGTCGCCGTGCCCCGCATCCTCCACGTCGAGCAGGACCTCGGAGTGCTGGGTGTGCCGTTCTACGTGATGGAGTGGCACGAGGGCGTCTTCGTCGCCAAGACGCTCCCCGCGGTCCTCTCCGCGCCGGAGCGTCGGAGGGAGGCCGGGCTGGCGTTCGTCGACCAACTCATCCAGTTGCACCTGGTCGACCACGCAGCCGCGGGGCTGGACGGCCTCGGGCGGGGTGAGGCGTTCGCCGCTCGCCAGCTGCACGTCTTCGGGAAACTGTGGCAGAGCCACCGGACCCGGGACCTGCCACAACTCGAGGCCGCCGAGGAGTGGCTGCGCCGGCACGTCCCGGCCGACGCCGGAAGGCCGACCCTCCTGCACGGCGACTTCCGGCTTGCCAACGTCATGTTCGCGCCTGATGAGCCGGTCCGCGTCCGCGCGCTCCTCGACTGGGAGCTGTCGACCGTGGGTGACCCGATCGCCGACCTCGGCTACCTGCTGTCGACCTATCCGGAGCGTCCGCAAGAGCGGGGTGCCCTGCTATCCGAAGCCGCCGCGGCGGCGACCGGCGGGTTCCCGAGCCGCAGGGACCTGGTGGAGCGGTACGCCGCCACGACCGGCGCCGACCTCTCGTCGCTGTCGTGGTGGGTGACCCTCGCCTTCTGGAGGACGGCGGTCGGGCTGGAGAGCTTCTACAAGAGGGCGGTCGACGGGACGACGGACGACCCGTTCATCCACGCCCTGGAAGCCGGGGTGCCGGAGCTGGCCGAGCGCGCGGTGCGCGCTATGGAGGGCGAGGCGCTGTGAGCCTGTTCGGACTCGCCGACATCCTCATCCGCCCGCGGACGTCGAAGGACCACCACCCTCGGCACACGGCCGTGGTCCTCGGCGAGCGCCGCATCAGCTACGCCGAGCTGACCGACCGTGTCCTCCGCCTCGCTACAGGCCTGCACGAGCACGGGTTCCAGCGGGGCGACGTCGTCGCGATTTACCTGAAGAACCGCGCCGAGTATCTCGAGCTGGTGTTCGCGGTCGCGCACCTCGGCGGTGTGCTGGTGCCGATGAACTACCTGCTGCGGCCCGCCGAGGTCGCGCACATCGTCGCGGACTCGGAGGCGCGGTGGCTGGTCACCGAGCCCGCACTGCTCGAGGGCGTAAGCACGAGCTCGGGACCGGAGTTCCTCGTCGTGACTGACCCGGCGGCCGAGGCGGCCGTCGAGGGCGCTGCCACGGTGGCGTACGACGACCTGGTCGCGGCCACGGCGACTCCGCCCGCGGCCCACGTCCGGAGCGAGGACCGGGCGCTGCTGCAGTACACCTCGGGGACGACGGGGTTCCCGAAGGGTGCCGTGCACACTCACGGCACCGTGCTGTTCAACGCGCTGGCCCAGGTGGTCGACTTCGGTGTCTCGCACGACGACGTCCACGTCGTGGTCCCGTCGCTGAGCTGGGCCGCCGGCCTCCACTGCCTCACCCTGAGCACGCTGTGGCGCGGCGGCACGGTCGTGTTAAAGCCGACCGGCGGCTTCGACGCCGACGACCTCGCTGCGCTGGTGGAGCGGCACGGCGTCACCACCGGGATGTTCGCGCCGTCGGTGATTCGCATGCTCCTGGACTCCGGCGCACCCTCCGCACGCGACCTGTCGTCCCTGCGCCTGGTGCTCTCGGGAGGTGAGCCCGTGCCGGCCGACGAGATCGGCGAGTTCAAGGCCCTCGTGCCCGGCCTCGACCTGCACCAGGGCTACGGCGTCTCCGAGTTCCCCAGCACCATGCTGCACCTCGCCGCCGCGGACGTGGTCGAGCACGGGGGCGCGGCCGGCCTAAGCTCGGTCGTCGCCAACGTTCGCGTCCTGCGCGAGGACCACAGCGAGGCCGACCCGGGCGAGCACGGCGAGATCGTCGTGCGGTCACCGGCGACGTCGTCGTCCTACCACCACCGTGACGGCGATCCGACGACCGCGGTCGTCGACGGGTGGCTCCACACCGGCGACCGGGGCTTCGTCGACGAGGGCGGCTTCGTCCACGTCGCGGGCAGGTCGAAGGAGATGATCGTGAGCGGCGGGCTCAACGTGTACCCCGCCGAGGTCGAGCGCGTGCTCGCCGCGCACCCCGGGGTGCTCGAGGTCGCGGTCGTCGGTGTGCCCGACCGCAGGTACGGCGAGGTGGGTCATGCCTTCGTCGTCGCAGCGGACGGAGCGGCGGTCGACGAGGAGGACCTGCGCAGCCTCGCGCGCCGTGAGCTCGCGGGGTTCAAGGTGCCGCGCAGGTGGACAATCCGGACCGAGTCGCTCCCGCGCACGGTCACCGGCAAACTCCGTCGGTTCGAGCTCGTCTCGTCGACCTGAACGGTTGTCGAGGGCAACGTCCGTCAGTGCCGGACAGCGCTGTTCCCGGCGGCGGCACTCCTGTGACGCTCCTCTCACCTCGCCCGGCCGGGCGACGATCCAGGAGGAACCCAGTCATGACTCGTAGTCCCCACCGCAGGTCGCGCCGCACGGCGCTCGGCGTGGTCTCCGTTCTCTCGGTCGTGTCGCTCGCCGCTTGTGGATCCGGCGACGCGGCCGGCGCCGGGTCGGACACCGAGATCGTCATCGGCGCGTACGGTCCGCTCACCGGCCCCGCAGCGTCGCTCTCGGTCCTCTACGACGCCCAGAAGGCCTACTACGACGAGCTCAACGCCAACGGCGGTATCGACGGCCTGAAGGTCAAACTGGTCGTCAAGGACGACCAGCTCAACCCGGCCAACACCCCTGCGGCCGCCCGCCAGCTCGTCGAGAGCGACAAAGCCGCGCTCCTCTGCGGCCCGGCGGGCTCACCGACGACCATGGCGGTCAAGAGCTACCTGGAGCAGCGCAACGTCGGGATCGTCCCGGGTGCGGGCTCCTCGGAGCTCGCCGGCGAGACGTCCTTCCTGCTAGTCCCCGACTACCTGCAGCTGGGGGCACAGCTCGCCCAGTACGCCGCGGAGACGGCCGGCGCGGCGAAGGTCGCCATCGCCTACACCGACGACTCGGTCGGCCAGCCCACGCTCGCGGGCGCGAAGTGGCAGATGGAGGAGCTCGGTCTCGACCTGGTCGCCGAGGTGGCCTTCAACGGCACTGCCCCCGACCAGTCGGCCACGGTCGCGAAGCTGAAGGACTCCGGCGCGGACTTCGTCATCATCAACAACACCGCGCCCGTGATCTCCCAGGTATTCAAGGCCGCGGAGAAGATCGGGTACGCCCCGACGTGGGGGGCGACCTGGCCGGCCCAGACCAAGGCGCTCCTCGACCTCGCGGGCTCCTCGCTCGACGGCGGGAACATCGTGTTCTCCACCCCCTTCGTGCTGGGCGAGTCCGAGGCGGCCGCGGAGTTCCGGCAGGTGCTGGACGAGCGCGCGCCCGACGTCGACCAGACCGACACCATCGCCATGCTCGGATGGTCCGTCGCCGACACCTGCACCGCGGTGCTGGAGCGCGCAGTCGAGGCCAACGAAGGCAAGGTGCCGACCAGCGAGCAGGTCGTCGAGGCCATGCCCGGCACCACACTGGACGACGGTGTGGTCAACGGCCTCGCCTGGACCGAGGAGGACCACTCGGGCCAGAAGAAGGCGATGATCGTCGGGCTCGAGAACGGTGAGTTCGTCGAGCTCACCGAGTTCCAGGACCTCCCGGCCGTCCCCGCCTCGGCCGCGGAGTGACCGGTGTTCCTCTTCGAGTCGAGCCTCATCTCCGGGATCGTGAGCGGGCTGATCTATGCCCTCGCGGGGATCGGCCTGATTGTGATCTACCGGGTCTCGGGCTACATCAGCTTCGCGCAAGGTGACATCGCCGCATTGTCGCTCTACGTCGGCTACTGGATGCACCAGGGAGGCATGCCGTACGCCGTCGTGGCGATCGGCGTCGTCCTGGTCGGAGCCGTCGTCGGCGGCCTGATCGGCTCCTTCGTCGTGGTGCCGTTCGAGCGCTTCGGCCTGCTGGTCGCAGCCATCTCCACGATCGGGGTCAGCATCGCCATCCAGGGTTTCGAGAACCTCATGTTCGGTTCGCAGGCCCGGGCGTTCCCCTCGGCGGGCTCCAGCTCCGCCCTCACGATCGGGTCGGTCAACCTGAGCCGGGCGGACGTGGTGTCGTTCGTCATCTGCGGCCTGGTGGTCGCCGCGTTGTCGGTCGGCTTCCGCAAGACGAGGGCCGGGGTGGCGATGCGCGCGGTCCACGACGACCCCGCCGCCGCCGCGGTGCTCGGCATCAACGGCGTCACCCTCAAGCGGGCGAGCTGGGTCGTCGCCGGCGCACTCGCCGGCATCTGCGGACTCTTCATCGCGCCCATCTACGCGCTCACGCCGACCAGCGTGAACCACATCCTGGTCTTCGGCTTCTGCGCCATCGTCATCGGTGGCTTCGACAGCCTGGTCGGCGCGGTCGTGTCCGGCATGCTGATCGGCTTCGGGACCAACCTGACCGCGGCCTACATCAGTCCCGACCTGGTCACCACGATCCTCTTCGTGGGCTTGGTCGTCGTCCTGCTCGTCCGTCCGCACGGCATGTTCGGACGTCGACCCATCGTGAGGGTGTGACCCCATGTCCGACTCGACCCTGTCCCGCTCCCAGCCGGGGCACAGCTGGGCCGCGACACTCGCCTCGGGGCGCGGTCGACTCCTGCCGATTCGCGTAGTCACCACCGCCCTGGTGGCCGCCGCCGTGCTCCTAGCCGGCGCGGTCAACGAGTCGACGGTGCGGTACTCGCTGGTGATCGGCACGATCTATGCCATCGCGGTGCTCGGGAACAACGCCATCAACGGTGTGCTCGGCGAGATCAACCTAGCCGCGGGCGCCTACATGGCCACCGGTGCATACGTCATGGCCTGGATGCTCAACAACGAGCACGGGCTCCTGCTGTCGTCGCTGTCGGTGCTGGCGGCCGGGACGGTCGTCGGCGTGCTGCTCGCCATCCCGACGGTCCGCCTCGGTGGCATCTTCACCGCACTCGCCACCTTCGCCCTCGCTTTCGCCATCCCGGACCTCGCGATCTACCTGCGCGAGTTCACCGGCGGCGACGCAGGGACCCCGGTCCCGCCCGTCATGATCGGGGACACGTTCCTCGACGGGTCCTCCATGACGATGCTCGTCGTGGTCTCTGCGGTCTTCCTGATCGCCGCGGCGCTCACGCTGTGGGCGACCGGCAGCCGGTTCGGGATCAGCCTGTTCCTCGTCGGCGAGTCCTCACCGGCCGCGCGGGTCTTCGGCATCCGGGCGACGATCGTCAAGATCGGGGTGTGGACCTGGGCGACCGTCCTGGGAGCTGTGGCGGGCGCGCTCTATGCCCTGACCGTCGGCTTCTTGAACCCGACGATCTTCGTCACCTTCTTGTCCATCTCCTTGTTCGTGGCCGGACTGATTGGCGGCACCCGCAACGTCGCCGGAGCGTGGCTCGGCGGCCTGGTCGTGGGCACGCTGCCCCCGAACATCCAGAACTTCGTCCCGGCCTCGGCCTCCGGCGTCGTCTTCGGCCTCGTGCTGCTCGCCGCCCTGATGCTCGGCACGGGCGGCCTCGGCGGGCTCATCGACCGGGCCGTGGCCCTCCTCGCGGAAAGGCGGAGGCGATGACCTCGAACCTGCTCACCGGCACTGGACTCACCATGAGGTTCGGCGGCGTCGTCGCCCTGAACTCCGTGGACCTTGTCCTGGACGTCGGCGACCACCTCGGCCTCATTGGCCCGAACGGATCGGGGAAGACGACGCTGCTCAACGTGCTCAGTGGCGTCTACCTGGCGACGTCCGGAAGCATCCGGATGGACGACGTCGAGCTGGTCCGGCGACGGGCGGGGGAACGTTCCCGCCGGGGCATTGTTCGCACCTTCCAGCACCCGCAGATGGCGGCCTCGCTCACGCTGCACGAGAACGTGCAGGCGGGTGAGCGCCTCGGCCGGCACCGGCGCACGACATCGCACGGGCACGGGACCCGGAGTCGGGAGCTCCTTGAGCTCTTCGGCTGCGCGGACTACGGGCACCTGCTGCCCCGTGAGGCGCCGTACGGCGCGGTCAAGCTCGCCGAGGTCGCTCGCGCGGCGGCGGCTGAACCCCGCCTCCTGCTGCTCGACGAGCCTGCCGCGGGGCTCAGCGCCGAGGAGCGCACCGAGCTCGTCGCGGCCCTGCGCCGCTACCGCGACGAGCGCCCGGACCTCGCGCTGTGCCTCGTCGAGCACGACGTCTCCCTCGTCTCCGCCGTCTGCGACCGGCTGCTCGTCCTCAACGCCGGCACCATGATTGCCGAGGGCGATCCCGAGAGCGTGCTGGCCGACACCCAGGTCCGCGACGCGTACCTCGGGCCGACCGAGCCGGCCGGTGCCGGCGCGAGTGAACTGAAGGGGTCGCGATGACGCTCGAGATCAACGGACTGCAGGCCGGGTACCGCGCGGGGGTTCCGGTCGTCCACGAGGTCGGGCTGTCGGTCTCGGGCGGCAGCGCGGTCGGAATCATCGGCCGCAACGGCGCGGGCAAGACGTGCTTGGCCCAGACGGTGCACGGCGTGCTGTCGACCCAGGCCGGGACCATCGTGCTCGACGGCGTGGAGGTGCACGGCCTCTCGGTGCGTCAGCGAGTCCGGCGCGGACTCTCGCTCGTGCCTGAGGGTCGGATGATCTTCGCGCAACTGAGCGTCCGCGAGAACCTGGAGATGGCGGCGTACGGCGCGGACAAGCCGTTGGGCCGCGCAGAGCTCGATCGCGTCTGCGACATCTTCCCCCTGCTGCGGACCAAGCTCGACGATCGCGCGGGCACGATGAGCGGTGGTGAGCAGCAGTGGTTGGCCTTGGGGCGTGCGCTGGTGCAGCAGCCAAGCACGATCGTCCTGGACGAGCCGTCGCTGGGGCTCTCGCCGGTGGCCATCGCCGGGCTAGGTGAGTCCCTGGCGGTCATCCGGGACCACGGAGTGGCCATCGTCTTGATGGAGCAGAACCCCCACCTGCTCGAGCGCCTGTGCGACACCGTGCTCCTGCTGGACCGCGGCACCTTCGTCCGCGAGCTCGACCTGGTCGCCAGCGGCCGGGACGTCATCGAGCAGGCCTACCTCGGCGTCTGACATACGGCCTCTGTCAGTCACGTCGTTGGAATCTCGTTCGGTCCCGAGCCGGGGGGTCCATCGCCAATCGTGAACGGTCTCCTCGTCGCAGCCCTTCTCCATGCAATGAGTCGGTTCCGATCCGCCGATTCGGTCGAAGTCCTCACCCATGACGCTCCAGAACTGATTGGGCGACTGGGCTTCGACCGAGTGCTGGTGTCACGCGTTGATGAAGGAATGTGGGTCCCCGAGGCGATGCACGTGCACCGCGACTCTGCGTGGGCCGCAGCGATCATCGAGGCGGGACGCAACGAGCAGGCACCGTTGCATACGGTCGTCGAGTCGGACGTAGTGAGCTTCGAGCGGACACTCGTGGTGCCCGAGGTGCAAGCTCATCCGCGCGTGCACCGCGGCATCGCGCGAATCTCCCGATCGGACAATTATGCGGTGGTGCCGATCACCGTCGGGTCGACGGTGATCGGCATGGTCCACGCCGACTGCTACTTCCAGCAGCGCAAGGTTCATGACGCTGAGTGCGACGTGCTACGCCTCGCCGCTGAAGGATTGGCCGCGCATCTCGGTCGATTGCTACTGCACGACGGACTTCGGAACCTTGAGCGCGACGCCGTGGCTGCCTGGACCTCCACGGCCCGTCCTAGTGGCCCAGCGCCGCAGCGCCAGCCGCTCGCACCGGGCGGCGGCAGTCTGACCGCTCGGGAGCAGCAGGTCATCCGCCATCTGGCAGCCGGTGAGACCAATCAGGTGATCGCTCGACGCCTGCGGGTCTCAGAGGGGACGGTCAAGACGCACGTGTCCCACATACTGCAGAAGCTCGACGCGGCCAACCGTGCCCAGGCAGTCTCCCTATGGCTCGGCAGGTGAGGGATGTCGGTCAGAGCCGCCCGGCTGCCCGGCTGATCGTCTCCCACACGTCGAGGTCCTCGACGAGGTCGGCGTGCCGGCCTAGCTGGACCTGCGGCCCATAGCGGAAGACGAGTCCAGTGGCGCCGGAGTCGAACCATGCCGGCAGGCGCTCGGCGATGCGCCGGTGCGATCCGACGAGGAACATCGTGTCGACCAGCTCGTCGGGCACGGCGGCCAGCGCCTCAGCGTGACGGCCGGCGGCGGTGAGCTCGGTCAGCCGGTCGCACAAGCCTGAGAATCCCAGTGCCTCCGTCTGGAAGCGGAGCGGCTCAGCCCAATCGACAATGTACGACCGAAACCGGTCGAGGCCGGCGCGCACGTCCTCGCTCACTACGAGGTCGACGATGGCCCAGATGTCGAAGTCGTCACGCCGCTTCTCCGGGCCGGCCCTCTCGAAGCCCGCCGCCAGGAGCGGCTCGAAAGCCGGCATCATCCCAGGGGCGAAGCCCCACGGGAACCAGCCGTCAGCGATCTCCGCTGTCAGGGCGATCATCGCCGGTCCGACTGCGGCCAGGACTACTGGCGGCATAGGTGCCCGCTCGAGCGTGTTGACCCATGGCCGCAGACCGAGGGAACCGGGCCCGTCGAACGGGATCCTGAAGTGAGTGCCCTGCAGCGTGACGGCTGCGCCCAGGCGTTCGCGCACGCCTTCGGCGTACAACTCGGTAGGTTCGATCTCGGTGCCGTCGGCAGCATAGGCGCCAGCCGTGTCGAATACCTGACGAACCACGTCGACATACTCACGCATCCTGCTCACCGGACGCGCCCAGGGAACGCCGTGCCAGCCTTCGGCCGAGCTCGGGAACCCGCCACCGATTCCGGCGATGAGGCGACCGCCTCCGGCCATGGCATCGATGGTCATGAGGCCCTGAGCGAGCGTGGTAGGCGGGCGAGCAGTGAGGGTGGCGACGTGCGTGCCCAGCTGCATCCGCTTCGTGACCGCCGCCAAGTAGCCGAGTGGCGTCAGCGAATCCCCTCCGACCCCTTCCGCTGTGAAGACGGCGTCGAAGCCGAACTTCTCGCAGCGTCGGATGCGCTCCAACGGGAGTGTGAAGCGGCGCTCACCCCATGGCACCTCGGTGGCAATCTTCATCGGTTCGCCTCCTCATCCGCGCCGGTGACGTTCGACCAGCGACTCGCAAGCACGATGCCGCGCCGGCGGAAGCGGCACATCTGCCGATCGGCCGACGCGGCATCCGTCGTTCGGACGAGTCAGTGCTCCTCGCCGAGCCTCACCTCCGGCGCCTCGGCATACGGTGCAACCTCGGTGAAGCCCTCGTTGGTCGCGGCCACGATCCGCAGGTCGCGGGACCCGTCACGGGAGTCACGGGTCCAGGCCAGGCCCTTGACGAGCTCGGAGTCGATAGTCGTCTCCGCGAGCGCGTCGAGCAGCTGCTCGCGGTCGGGCACGCCTCCAGCGGTCTCGACAGCCCGCCGGATCACATCGGTGCACACCGAGCCCACGACCCAACCCTCCACCGTGAGGAAGTCGGTCTCGTCGACGTCCGGGTTGTCCTCCGCCATCGCCTCCCGGTAGTCGGCCAGGACCGAGTCGTCATGGTCGGGGAAGGGCGTCACGAAGACGGCGTGGTCGACCAGGGCGCCGTCGCTGAGCTCCACGACCTGCTCGTTCAGCGCAGGGTAGGACAACCCCCACTGCGGGGTGAAGCCGACTTTCGTGGCTGCTCGCACGACCTGGCCCACGACGGGTGCGACGTGGTTGAAGAGCACCATCTCGGCGCCGGACTGCCGGAGCTTGGCCGCGGCTGCGCTCTGGTCGGTGGCCGCAGCGTTCAGCTGCACCTCGGCGACCGGCTCGAGCCCCGCCGCCTCCAGTTGCTGCTCCGCGCCCGACTTGAACGGCAGCCCGATGCCGTCCTCGGTGTAGGCGATCGCGATCTTGGACAGGCCCATCTCCTCGACGGCGTGACGCACGAGGGTGGCGGCCGTGAGCTCGTACGGGGTGAGGACGCCGAACCCGGTCGCGTCGCCCTGGAAGAGCGCGGACTCACCGGTCATGGGGACCGAACCCACGCCCTTGCTCGTCAGGTAGTCGCGCACGGACGCGAAGGTGCCGGAGCCCTGGTTGGCGCACAGCATCTGCACCTCGTCCTGGTCGACGAGCGCGCGCATGGCGGCAGGGGTGTTGACCGGGTTGAACTGGTCGTCCTTGACGACCAGCTTGATCCTGACGCCGTCGATTCCGCCCTCGGCGTTGACCTTGTCGAAGTAGGACTTCATCGAGTGGTAGGAGTTGCTGAGCGCCTCCTGCGGACCGCTCATCGGCATCGTCGTGCCGATGACCAGCTCGTCGTCGGAGGCGCTGGCTCCTCCGCCGCCGCACCCTGCGAGGAGCAGGAGGAGCGTGCTGCCGGATGCAGCCAGGACCGAGGACCTGGTGCGGGTGCTGCTCGAGCGTCGAGCCATGACCGTTCCTTTCGCCGTGCGGCCGGGGGCCGCGGGGGTTCACAAGGTGACCGCCGTCACGAAATTGAGGGAAACGTCGTTCGGGGATCCCGGACGCGCGTTGTCCCCGCCGGCGGCGCGGACCACGGTGCGAGTTGTGGGCCGACGAGGGCCCGGAGCGGAGAGTGGTCTCGATGGATCTCGGAACGATCGTGCGCCAGACCGGATGGATGCACCGGGACAACCGGGCAGTGCAGTACGAGGGGCGCACGCTGACTTGGGGCGAGGTACTCGATCGTGCTTCCCGGCTCGCCAACGCCTTGAGCAGCCGGGGCGTCGCGCCGCAGGAGCGCGTGGCCGTGCTGGCCGACAACGTGTACGAGACGGTCGAGATCAACTGCGCGTGCGCTCTCGGCAACACCCCGATCGCGACCCTGTACACCTACTACTCGATCGACACGAACATCTACCTGCTCGGCAGGATCGGCGCCCGGGTGCTGATCGTTGACCCGGCCCACCTGGCCCAGGTTGAGTCGCGATTGGCCGAGCTCCCCGATCTCGAGGTCGTGCTCGTCCTCGGCGACGAGGGTGCGCCCGGCCTCGAGCGGTACGACGACGCACTCGCCGCGGCCTCCGCCGACGTGCCCGAGGTGCTCGCGAAACCCGAGGACGTGCACATCATCAGGTTCTCGAGCGGCACGACCGGGAAGCCGAAGGGGATCTACTACGACGTACGCGGCTGGCTGGCCTACAACAGCGAGTGGCGCTGGCGCACCCCGCAGCTGACCGAGCACGACGTCTACCTGGCCGCTGGGTCGCTGGCCCACCTCAACGTCGCCTACCTGTGGGGCATGATCGCCGTCGGGGCGACCATCGCGCCGATGGGCAGGTTCGAGCCGGCCGAGTTTGGGCGACTGGTGGAGGAGCTCGGGGCGACGTACACCGCGATGGTCCCAACGATGATCCAGAAGGTGCTCGCCGACGACTCGGCTGCAGCCCGCGACTACTCGAGCCTGCGGTGCCTGACCTACGCCGGATCGCCGATCTCGCCGTCCACGATGCGGGGGGCGATGGAGGTCTTCGGCCCGGTGCTCCACCAGATGTACGCCCAGAGCGAAGTCGCCCCGCTGTGCATGCTGATGCCGTGGGAGCACGTCCTGGAAGGCGATGAGAAGCAGGCCCGGCGGCTCCGCAGCGCCGGCCGTCCGTCGCCCAACGTCGTCGTGACCATCGTCGACGACGACGGGCGACCGCTCCCGCAGGGACAGGTCGGCGAGGTGGCCGCCTGGTCCCCGGGCGCCATGTCCGGCATCTGGGGTGACGAGGATGCCTCCGCGAGGCGGTTCCTCCCGGACGGCAGCGTCCTGACGAGGGACATGGGCTACCTCGACGAGGACGGCTACCTGTTCCTCGCCGACCGCAAGGACGACATGATCATCTCCGGTGGCTACAACATCTGGCCCCTGGAGCTTGAGGACCTGCTGACCCAGCACCCGGGCGTCAGTGCTGCCTGCGTGGTTGGCGTCCCTCACGAGGTGTGGGGCGAGACGCCGTTGGCTGCCGTCGTGCGCGCAGAAGGCGAAGACGGCAGGGCCGTCACGGAGGATGAACTGATCGCCATCAGCCGCGACCGGCTCGGCAAGGTCAAGCGCCTGTCCCGGGTCGTCTTCGTCGACGCGCTCCCCGTCTCCGAGGCGGGCAAGGTGCAGCGCAGCGTCCTCCGCGCGCCGTACTGGGAGGGACGCGACCAGCAGATCGGTGGTGCATGACCGGGGGCCGCAGTGCGGCCCGACCCCGAGCGGGTGGAACTGGTCCGGCTTTTGTCAAACCACCGCTCGCAGAGAATCCGAATCTAATCTAGAATCGGATTGTGCCCCGGGTCACAGGGGCGGGAAGGGGTCTGCGCGTGCTCAACACCATCGTCCGCACCGGTCAGGTGCTGGAGCTCTTCACTCGAAGTCGTCCCGAGTGGGGCGTCACCGAGATTGCCTCGGTGCTGGGCGTCCCGAAGTCCAACGCCCACGAGATCGTCTCCAGTCTGGCGTCGATCGACCTGCTGCGGCGCACCGGACGCTCTCGCTACCGTCTGGGCTGGCGCATCATGACGATGGCCAGTGAGGTCGTGGAGGCTCGAGCGCTCCGCCAGCATGCGCCGGAGTACATGCGTCGCCTGGCTCGCGCCACCCACGAGTCCTGTCACCTGGCGGTCTGGGACGGCCGCCGGCTGATCTTCGTGGCACGGGTCCTCGGCGACGACGGGGTCGTCCAGCAGCATGCCGAAGCCGGCAGCATGCTCTTCGCCCACTGCACCGCATCCGGCAAGGTGCTTCTCGCTGACCTGCCCTGGGACGAGGTCGTGGACCGGGTCGAGCGTGGCGGGGGCTTGGTCGCCCGGACGCAGCACAGCATCACGTCGTTCGACGTGCTGCGCGAGGAGCTCGCGCTGGTCCGCGAGCAGGGCTGGGGAACGAACCGCGAGGAAGCGGACCCCGGGGTGTCGGGGGTCGCCGTTGCCGTGCGACAGCCCGATGGCCGGCCCATCGCGGCGCTCTCGGTCTCGATGGCACGAGAGCGGTTCGACGGTCTCGTGCGACTCCACCTCCCGCTGATCCGCAAGATCGCCCGCCGGCTCGAGAAGGCGATCGCAGAGGAGATCGCGCTCGCCGAACGCGAGGAGATCCGTGAGGTCGACTACCCCGAGGTGCGGCCGCTCGCGGTGGAGCGCTCGACGAAGCCCACTGCGGCCTCGAGCCTTGCAACCGCGTCCCCCCTGAGCCAAAGCTCGATCCTCACCGTCTGACGGTGCCGGCCCGCGCCCCACCCCTCGGTGTGGGGTGCGGGCCCGCATCGAGGCACCACCCGACGCTCAGGCGTCCTAGAGCGAGGGTCGGTAGGTGTACGACGGGCTCCGGGTCACCGCGAACTCGAAGACCCCGGCGCCACGCTGCCCGTCCACGACGAACGTCGCCGGCCTGTCGGTCAGCGGCATGTCCAGAGTCCGCGGGGACACGCTCCCGTCCAGGGCGAACGAGTCCTGCTCCACGTGGCCGGCGCCGTGGGCCTTGCCGTGCCAGCCGCCGTACCCCCCACCCGAGAGGAACCCGCCTCCGGCCGTGCCGTCGACCTCGACCCGGAGCTGCTCCCCGGCCTGCGTCGTCACCAGGAGCCGACCGGTCCGGAAGTCGAGCCCGGCGTCGAACTCAAGGTCGTGCCGCACGTCGACGATGGGATCGATCGAGCCGTCCGTGTGCAGGACGGCCCCGTCGCACAGGTACATCTCGTGGGCGCGCGTCTCGTCCATGATGAAGGCGACCGACCGATCCGGGAGCTGGGCCTGGACCCACAGGTGCATGCCTTGGCCGCCGGCGACCACGCGCACGCCGCGCGACCGGTCGCGCTGCCCGGTCCAGCCGTCGACGGAGGTCGTCGTCCCGTTCCAGGTCATCGTGCCGGTGTAGCTCCCGGACTGGAAGTAGTGGCTGAAGTCCGAGGTGCCGCCGCGTCCGTTGTCGACCCTGATGTCCTCGGTGCGCCACGCGGCGGTGCGGGCGGTCCACGTGACGTCGAGCTCCAGGCCGAGCGGGTTCTGGTCGACCGACAGCCGCCAGACCCGCAGGGGCTGGACGGTCTCCCAGCGCAGGGGACCGACCGACGAGCGCGGCGGGCCGACGTCGGAGAAGCGCAGGTTGTGCTGGGTGTCGCCGTCGACGACGAGGAGGTACCCGTCGACGACCCGGGCCGGCGGGTAGACGCCGGCGCCGATCATCACAAGGGGCGTCGGCTCGGCGCCGTGCAGGTTGAAGTAGAAGCGGTCGAAGAACGCAGGGTCCGCGCCGGGGGGCGCCTCGTCCGTGAGGGCGTCGATGGCGGGCTCGGGACTCTTCATGAATTCTCCTCGGGGTCGTCCATCTGCGCCGCGGCCGGCGCGGCCCTGGCGACGCTAGGTCCACCGAGAAGGGGTGGCACGTGACGTTCGGGAGTCCCGAACGCGGGACGACCAGGGGTCAGACCGCGAGCCCCCGGCGGACGAAGCGCTTGGCCTCGGACACGATCTTCTCCAGCGAGCCCCGGCCCGGGTCCCACCACTCCGGTGCCCAGTTGAGGGCGCCGATGATAAGCATCCGCGCGTCGGCGATGTCGACATCCGCATCGAACTCGCCGGCCTGCTGACCGGCCTCGAACAGGTCTTTCCACATTTGGCCGTAGGTGCGGCGTCGTGACACCTGGCGGGTGCGCATCTCGGCCGGGAGGTGCCCGAGGTTGCGGATCGAGGCCGAGGCGTACTCGGACTCGGTCAGCACGAAAGTCAGGTGGGCCTCGACTGCGGCGAGGATCTTGTCGAGGTTGCTAGCCCCAGACATCTTGGCGAGCGCGCCGGCGACGTGGTCGATCACGCTCTGGTGCCCGGCCGCCACCACGGCCTCGATCACGTCGTCGCGAGAGGGGAAGTAGTAGTAGATGGCCGGTGTCTGAAGCTGGGCGACCGAGGCGATGTCGCTGAGGCGGGTGCCGGCGTAGCCGTTCGCGTTCAGGACCTTCGCTGTCGCGTCGAGGATGCGGGCGCGCGTGCGAGCACCGCGCTCGGTGGCGCTCTGGACGGCGGGAGGCATGACCGCAGCGTAAGCGCATCTATGCCGGCAATGCTCTGGTGCGGGGAGTATCGTTGAGTTTAATTTAGATTCAGAACACGGTGGATCAAAGTCTGGTGAATGGAGCGCAGTGGTGAACGACGACAGCTCAGGGATGGTGACCGGCCCTTTGTCGGGCATCCGGGTGATTGAGCTCGGGGGGATGGGGCCGGGGCCGTTCGCCGGCATGGCCCTGGCGGACATGGGTGCTGAGGTGATCCGCGTCGAGCGCCCTGGTGGCCTCGGCGTGTTCCCCGGGGACCCTGCCCTCGACGTCACGAACCGCGGCAAGAAGATCGTGTGCCTCGACCTCAAGCGACCCGAGGCCGTCGACGCGGTGCTGTCGATGGTGAGGACGGCCGACGTCCTGACGGAGGGCAGCCGACCGGGTGTGGTTGAGCGTCTCGGGCTCGGGCCGGATGTGTGCTGGGAGTACAACCCTGCACTCGTCTACGGACGGATGACCGGTTGGGGCCAGGAGGGACCCCTCTCGCAACGGGCCGGCCACGACCTCTCCTACATCGCACTGACCGGCGCCCTGCACGGCATCGGTGAGTCCGGGGGACCCCCACAGATCCCCATGAACCTCGTCGGTGACTTCGGTGGTGGTGCGACGTACCTGGTGATGGGTGTCCTGGCTGCGCTGCTGGAGGCGCGTGCCACCGGCCGCGGGCAGGTGGTGGACGCTGCGATCGTGGACGGAGCCGCGCACCTGCTGGCCGGGACCCACGGCCTGGTCAACACCGGGACCTGGCGTGACGAGCGGGGGGTAAACATGCTGGACGGCGGCGCGCCGTACTACGCCGTCTATGCGACGGCCGACGGAGGACACATGGCCGTGGGAGCCATCGAGCCCAAATTCTTCGCCCAGCTCCTCGTGGGCCTTGGCCTGGACCTCGACGCGAGTGCCCAGGACGACCGCGCGAGGTGGCCCGAAATTCGCCGGCGGATCGCGGAGGTGTTCGCCGGCCGGACGCGCGCGGAGTGGACGGAGGTATTCGAGCCGACCGACGCCTGCGTCGCGCCGGTGCTCTCGATGATGGAGGCCGCTTCCCACCCGCACGTCGCGCACCGCTCTGGTGTTCGGGTCGACGACGGGTTCGTCCAGCCCGGGCCGGCGCCGCGGTTCTCGCGGCACGGACGGGAGGAGTTCGAGCGTCCGCACCGGCCGGGCGCCGACACACGCACCGTGCTCGAGCAGCTGGGTCTCGACGTCGACGCGTTGCTCGCCAGCGGGGCTGCCCGCGAGGACGTCTGAGCGCGGCCCGGGCGCCCATGAACGGGCGCCCTGCCCCTCACTTGGTCTCGTGGTGGGCGACCCCGGCGCGGGTGGTGCTCGTCGTACGACCGACATGGTCGAGGTACTGCAGGTGAGAGGCCACCTCCAAGATGGCGGTCATGGCGTGGAGCGCACCGAGCTGGTCGAGCTGCCTGGCGTGGCGGGTCCACGGCATCGCGGCAGCGACCTGGTGGGCGGTCGTGAGGCCGCCTGCGACGTGCGACTCGATCACGGCGAGCCGTTCGTCGTGGTGGGCGATGAGCTCCGCGGCGCGAGCGGCGGTGCTCGGCTGAGGCAGGCCGTGGGCAGGGAGCATGCCGAGGTCGGGTCGCTCCACGAAGAGGCGGAGCGACTCGAGGTAGCGGACCAGTGCCAGCGGGTCAGCGACGTTCTCGAAGGCGATCGACGGGGTGATGCGGGGCAGGATGTGGTCACCCGTCAAGGCGACGCCGGCGACCTCGTCCACGAAGGTGACGTGCCCGCGGGTGTGGCCGGGTGTGTGCACCGCGGTGAGGTCGACCCCGCCGAGGTCAAAGCGCTCGCCGTCGCGGATCCAGTGGTCGGGACTGCCGAAGTCCACCCCCCGCTCGTGCGGCGGCCGGATGCGCGCGTCCATCTCGCGAGCCAGGTCCGGCGCTCCGCACGCCCGCAACAGTTCAGCCTGGTGCAGGAAGGGCGGGGCATCCACGGTGTAGTCCTCGATGCTGTGGCGCTCCTCCCGTCCCAGTGCCAGGTGCGTGCCGTGCTCCCGGCGCCACCGGCAGGCGAGGCTGTAGTGGTCCCAGTGCTGGTGGGTGGCCAGGATCCGACGTACGTCAGGTGGGCCCGCGCCGAACGAGGCCAGGGCTCGGACGAGAGGCTGCTCGCCGTCGGTCCAGGCCCACCCCGGGTCGACGACGGTGATGCCGTCGTCGCCCAGCACGAGATAGCAGTTGACGCTCTCGAGCTCAATGGGGAGGGCGAGGGGGACCCGGACGAGGTTCGCCGTGACCTGCTCGGGCCGCCAGCGCTCGTCCTCGGGCGACGCGTCGGCCGGGGTGTGCGCGCTCAGCGGTCGATCCCTCCGCGCGCCACCAGCTGGGAGGCGATGACGTTGCGCTGAATCTCGTTGGTCCCCTCGCCGACGATCATGAGGGGCGCGTCACGGAAGTACCGCTCGATGTCGTACTCCGTCGAGTAGCCGTACCCGCCGTGGATGCGGACGGCGTCGAGCGCGATCTCCATCGCGACCTCCGAGGCGTACAGCTTTGCCATCCCGGCCTCCATGTCGACGCGCTCGCCGGCGTCGTACCTCTCGGCGGCGTGGAGCACGAGCTGTCGAGCGGCGACGAGTTTGGTCGCCATGTTGGCGAGGTACGTGCCGATCTGCTGGTGCTGCCAGATGGGCTGGCCGAAGCTGGTCCGGCTCTGGGCGTAGGCGAGGGAGTCCTCGAAGGCTGCCTGGGCGACGCCGAGGGCTCGCGATGCGACCTGGATCCGGCCGGTCTCGAGGCCCTTCATCATCTGCCCGAAGCCCTTGCCTTCCACGCCGCCAAGGACGGAGGCGACCGGTGTCCGGTAGTCCTCGAAGGCGAGCTCGCACGTCTCGACGCCCTTGTAGCCGAGCTTGGACAGGTCCCGGGACACCGTGAGTCCCGGACCGTGCTCGACGAGGAGGACGGAGATGCCCCGGTGCCGCGGCTCGGCCTTCGGGTCGGTCTTGCACAGCAGGGCGATGAGCTGTGAGCGGCGAGCGTTGGAGATCCACGTCTTGGAGCCGTTGACCACCAAGTCGTCGCCGTCGCGCGTGGCCACCGTGCCCATGGCCTGGAGGTCGGAACCCCCGCCGGGCTCGGTGAGGGCCATCGTCGCCCGGATCTCGCCGGTCGCCATCCGGGGCAGGTAGTGCTGCTTCTGCTCCTCGGTGCCGTAGGTGAGGAGCAGCTTCGCGACGACCGTGTGACCGCCCATCGCCCCGGCCAGGCTCATCCAACCCCGCGCGAGCTCCTCCGTGATTGCGACGTAGGCGGGCATGGAGACGGGCGCGTCGCCGTACGGCTCCGGGATCGCGAGCCCGTAGATGCCGAGCTCCTTCATCTGCTCGATGAGCTTCTCGGGGTACTCGTTCGCGTGCTCGAGCTCGTGGACGCTCGGCTTCACCGCCGAGTCCACCCAGTCCCGGACGACCGCCACCATCTCGCGTTCTTCGGCCGACAGTGCCATCTCTTGCTCCTCCACTCAGGTCGTCCAGTGAGTCTAATTTGAATTCATATTAAGTCAACGACCCCGGTGCTCGCTCTCACGGGCTCCGCGGGCCTCGACGGCGGCGGCGCGATCCCGGCGCCAAGTTGCATGAGGCGTTGACCACACCAGCTTTAGAGTCTAATTTAGATTCGATTCTGCGACGAGAGGACCAAAGTGTGAGGACGTTCGACGGCTTGCCAGCACTTGCTGGCGCAGCGGGGACCGACCTGGGAGTCGGCTCCTGGAGCGTGGTCGACCAGGTCATGGTCGACGGCTTCGCCGGAGCCACCGGGGACCATCAGTGGATCCACGTCGACACCGAGCGGGCCGTGTCGGGACCCTTCGGCGCGACGATCGCGCACGGCATGCTGACTCTGTCGCTGCTTCCGCCGCTCATGCACGAGCTCTACGAGGTGCGAGGCGTCTCGATGGCGATCAACTACGGGTTCGACAAGGTGCGGTTCGCGGCCCCGGTGCGGGTCGGGAGCCGTGTCCGGGTCGGGGCGTCGATCGCGGCGGTGGCCGACCTCGACGGCGCGGCACAGGTCACCTTCGCGGGCGTCGTGCACCTCGAGGGGTCCCCCAAGCCGGCGGCGGCGGCCGACTTCATCGTGCGGTTCGTCGCATGAGCGGCCTGCTGGAGGGCCGCCGCGCGATCGTGACGGGGGCGGCCCAGGGCATCGGGCTCGCCATTGGCGCGGCGCTGGCCGACCACGGTGCTCGTGTGGTGCTGGCGGACCTCGACGGGAACCGCGCGGAGGCGTCCGCCGAGGCGATCGGCCGAGGCGCCATCGGTGTCGGGTGCGACGTCACGGACGAGTCCGAGGTCAATCGCCTCGTGGACCGGGCGGTCGACGAGCTCGGCGGCCTGGACCTGTTCGTGAACAACGCCGGCATCACCCGCGACGCCTCCCTGAAGAAGATGTCGGTGGCGGACTTCGACGCCGTCATCACCGTGCACCTGCGCGGCACCTGGCTCGGGCTGCGCGCCGCCAGTGCGGTCATGCGCGAGGCGAAGAGCGGCAGCATCGTCAACCTGTCGTCCATGTCGGGCAAGGTCGGCAACCCCGGCCAAACCAACTACTCCGCGGCGAAGGCCGGGGTCGTGGGTATGACGAAGGCCGCGGCCAAGGAGCTCGCGCACCACGGGGTCCGGGTGAACGCTGTTCAGCCCGGCCTCATCAGGACCCCGATGACCGCCGCGATGACTCCGGAGGCCTTCGCCACGACAGAGGCCACCATCCCCATGAGGCGTGCCGGCGAACCGGGCGAGGTGGCTGGTGCTGTCGTGTTCCTCGCCTCGCACCTCTCGAGCTACATGACGGGGGCCGTCCTCGAGGTCGCCGGCGGGAGGGGGATGTGAGCGAGCCCGTCCTCGTCGAGGTGACCGGCAACGTCGGACGGATCACTCTCAACCGGCCCGAGGCGATGAATGCGATCACCGTGGAGCTGGGGCACCGGCTCGAGCTCGCGCTGCAGCAGCTCGGTGCCGACCCGGACGTCGACGTGGTCGTCGTACGGGGTGCGGGCGGGAACTTCTCTGCCGGTGGCGACTTCCGCGAGGTGCAGCGGCTCCGGGAGGGGGGTCCGCAAGCTCTGGAGCCTCTGTTCGCGCGCTTCGCCGCCGCGTGCCGGGCCGTCTGGGCGATCCCTCAGCCCGTCGTGGCGGTGGTCGAGGGCGTCGCCATGGCGGGCGGGTTCGAGCTGATGCAGGCCTGTGACGTCGTGCTCGTCCATGCCGACGCTCGCATCCGCGACACCCACGTCGTCTACGGGCAGGTTCCCGGTGGAGGGAGCACCCAGCGGCTGCCGCGGCTGGTCGGGAGACAGCGGGCCCTCGCCCACCTTCTCTCGGGCGACCACCTCAGCGCCGCGGACGCCGTCGCGTGGGGCCTCGCCTACCGATCCATCACGGGGGAGGCGTTCGACCAGGAGGTCGAGCAGTTCGTGTCGACCCTCGCCGGCCGCCGGCCGGCCGCCACACGTGGCATCAAACGCCTCGTGACCGACGGGCTCGCCGGAACCCTGGCCGACGGGCTCGTGCTTGAGATGACCGCCGTCGTCGACCACATCGCCGGAGAGGCCGGGGCGGCCGGTGTCTCCACCTTCCATGCCAAGTCATGACGAAAGGACTGTCCGCATGACCACCCTGATCGCCGAAGGACCCGTGCTCCTCGACATCGAGGACGGGATCGCGCGGGTCACGCTCAACCGCCCCGAGGCGTCCAACGGCGTCGACGTGCCGACGTTGCAGGCGCTGCACGCAGCAATCCTGCGGTGCCACGCGGAGCCGACCGTGCGGGTCGTGCTCCTGCGGGGCGCCGGCCGCAACTTCTGTGCCGGCGGGGACGTGAAGACCTTCGCAGCGAAGGGCGAGGACCTTCCGGAGTACCTCCGGGAGGCGACCGCGTGGCTCCAGATCGCCACCTCGGCGATGATCCAGCTCAAGGCCCCGGTCGTGGCCGTCATCCAGGGCTTCGCGGCAGGTGGTGCGGGGTTCGGCTTCGTGTGCGCCGCCGACCTGGTGGTCGCGGCCGACGACGCGAGGTTCTTCTCCGGGGCCGTCCGGGTGGGCATGGCGCCCGACGCCGGCACGACGGTCACCTTGAGCCGCCTCGTCGGCCTGCGGCGTGCTTTGGACATCCTCCTCACCAATCCGACGCTGAGCGCGGCGGAGGCACTGGACCTCGGCATCGTCAGCCGAGTCGTCCCTGCGGACGAGCTCGAGGCCCAGGCGCACGAGCTCGCGGCCGGCCTGGCCGCGCAGCCGCCCCTGGCCCTCGCGGCCACGAAGCGACTCGTATGGGGCGGGCTAGGAGCGGGCGTAGAGGAGCGACTGGCGGAGGAGGCTCGCGTCGTTTCGGAGCTGTCTGGCACCGCCGACTCCCGCGAGGGCCTCGCCGCCGTCCTCGAGCGGCGTTCCCCGACCTTCATCGGCGCATGAGCCAGGACGATCCGGTCCTGGTCGAGGACCGCGGCCCCGTGCGGGTCGTGACGCTCAACAGGCCGCACGTGCGCAACGCGATCGACTGGCCGACTCGGCTCGCCTTCGCCGAAGCGCTCGAGCGGGCCGATGAGGACCGGGCGGTGCGCGTGGTCGTGGTCACCGGCGCGGGGCCGGCCTTCTGCTCGGGTGGTGACATCTCGACGATGGAGCGGCTGCCGCGGTCGGCGGCCATCGAGCGCGCGCAGGCCGGCCAGCGGATGGTCCGTGCGATCTGGTCGACGGCCAAGCCGGTCGTGGCCGCAGTCGAGGGCTCGGCGTACGGCGCCGGTGTGGCGCTCGCCGCGGCCTGCGACCGAGTCGTCGCTGCCGAGGACTCGACCTGGGCAACCACCTTCACCCGGGTCGGCCTCGCGGGTGACCTGGGCGTCTACGCCTCGCTGCCGTCACGGGTCGGCGTGGCCCGCGCTCGACAGATGCTCATGCTGGGTCGCCCCCTCGACGGCCACGCCGCCCTGCGCGACGGGCTCGTGGACGAGCTCGTGGCGCCGCGGACGGCGCTCGAGGTCGCGTTGCAGGACGCCGCGCAGCTGGCGTCGGGTCCGCCGCGTGCGCTCGGCGTCATCAAGAGTCTGCTGACGGGCGAGCCGAGGCACCCCCTCGCGGTGCTGGACCTGGAGGTCCGCCACCAGGTGGACCTCTGGGAGAGCCCCGACTTCGCGGAGGGCGTCGCCGCCTTCCGGGAGCGGCGCCGTCCGGCGTTCGGGCCCGCCTGACTCGCCCCCCGAATTCTCGACGCGGCTTGCACGGTCCCGCACCGCGTGCTTATTCTAATCTCAATTAAGGAGTACGAATGTCGACGATCGAAGAGCGCCGCGCCCGGCTCGACGAGCGCTTCCCGGCCTGGGTGCCGCGCACGCTGGACAGCTGGCTGGACGTCTGCGCCGCGGAGCACACCGCGCGACCGCTGGTGATCACCGACAACGTGAGCTGGAGCTACGGCGAGGTGGCCGACCTCAGCCGTCGACTGGCCGACGGGCTCGTCGCCCTCGGGGTCCGGCCGGGTGACCGCGTCGGCATGCTGATGGCCAACTACGCCGAGTTCGTGCCGCTGAAGTTCGCCATCGCGCGGACCGGTGCCGTCGCCATCCCGTTCAACTTCCTCTACCGCCGCGAGGAGCTCGGCTACGTGCTGAAGCAGTCGCGGTGCAGCGTGCTGATCACGATGGACGGCTTCGCGGGGCTGGACTACCAGGGAATGCTCGACGAGATCGTTCCGGACTGGGCGAGCGACAGGTTCGCCGATCGCGAGCGCACCGGGGACGGCCCGGACGACCTGCGCCACGTCGCCGTCTTCGCGACCGGCCACCCGACCGCGGCCGGTGCCCGGGCTGGAGCGCCGACGTACGCCGACCTGCTGGCGCTGGGCGATGCCAACCCCGGCGGCGCCGCGCAGGCGGGCCACCTGGCCACCGACATCGGGGACATGCTCTACACCTCGGGCAGCACGGGCTCGCCCAAGGGGGTCCTCGTCACCCATGACGCGGTGCTCCGGACCGGCTACGCCTCGGCGTACACGCGTGCCTACGAGGACGCGCGACGGATCCTGTTCAGCCTGCCCTGCTACCACATGTTCGGCTACGTCGAGGGACTGCTGTCGGCGATGTACGTCGGGGGCGCCGTCATCATGCAGACGTCGTTCTCCGCGGAGGGCTACCTGTCCGGCATCGAGAAGCACCGCGCGACCGACATCCTGTGCGTGCCGACGATGGCCATCGCCATCGTCGAGAGCCCCGCCCGCTTCGACTACGACCTCACGAGCCTCTCGGCGCTCCTGTGCGGCTCGGCGCCCGCGCCGGTTTGGTTGTGGGAGAAGGTCCAGGAGGACTTTGGGGTCAGCGAGATCGTGACCGGCTACGGGATGACGGAATGCGGCGGCGCCATGACGCTCACCTTCCCCGAGGACGAGCTGATCCTGTCCTCGACGACGGTGGGTCGGGTCAAGCTCGCCGGTGCCGCCAGCGTCGAGGGGCACGACACCCTGTGCACCTACCGGACGGTCGACCCGGTCTCCCGCGAGGCGCTCCCGCAGGGTGCCGTCGGTGAGCTGGTCTCCGCCGGCCCGACGATGATGCTCGGCTACTACGACAAGCCTGTCGAGACCGCCGCGACGCTGCGTGACGCCGAGGTCTACTCCGGTGACCTCGGCCTGGTGCGCGAGGACGGCTACCTGGTGCTGACAGGCCGCAGCAAGGAGCTCTACAAGAGCGGTGGCGAGCTGGTCATGCCCAAGGAGGTCGAGGAGGTCTTGGCCGTGCACCCCGCGGTCAGCCAGGCCTTCGCGATCGGGGTCGTCGACGAGCGGTGGGGCGAGATCGGCGTGGCCGTGGTCGTGCGTGCCCCGGGCGCCGAGGTCGACGAGCAGGAGCTCGTCGCCTACGCCAAGGCCAACCTCGCCCGGTTCAAGGTCCCCAAGCGGTTCGTGTTCCTGGATCCGGCTCAGCTGCCCACGACGCCGACCGGCAAGGTTCAGAAGTTCAAGCTCGTCGAGATGGTGGCCCGCGAGGCCGCCGCGAAGACCGTTCAAGGAGTTCCTTCATGACCGCAGTGGTCCCCATGCCCGGAGATGTGGAGGGCGGCAGCGTCTACGACCGTCTGATCCACCCCGACAAGGTGCACGGGTCGCTCTACACCGATCAGCAGGTCTTCGCCGAGGAGCTGCGCAAGATCTGGTACTCGACGTGGGTCTTCGTCGGGCACGAGAGCGAGGTGCCGCAGCCCAACGACTACGTGCGCAAGCGGCTCGGCCTGCAGGACGTCGTGATGACGCGCGACAAGGAGGGGGAGGTGCACCTTCTGCTCAATCGCTGCGCCCACCGGGGCAACCAGGTCTGCGACGACGACAAGGGCAACTCTTCGTCGTTCCGCTGCCCGTACCACGGCTGGACGTACCGCAACACCGGTGAGCTGCTGGGCTACCCCTACAACAAGGGGTACGGCGGCAAGAACAAGCTTGAGCTGGGCATGGGCGTCGTCCCGCGCGTCTCGTCCTACCGAGGCTTCGTGTTCGGGAGCTTCGCCACCGAGGGTCCCACCCTGGTGGAGCACTTGGGTGGCGCGGCGCGCGAGATCGACCGGCTCGCCGACCTGTCCCCCGAGGGCCGGGTCGAGCTGAGCGCCGGCTGGTTAAAGCACAAGACCCGGGCGAACTGGAAGCTGCTCGCGGAGAACGAGACCGACGGCTACCACCCGCAGTTCGTGCACGGCTCGATCTTCGGCGTCACCGGGAGCCCCATCGGGGCGCTCTATAGCGATGCCTCGACCGCGGTGACCCGCAACCTCGGCAACGGGCACAGCGAGAACGACCTCCGCCCGGAGTTCCGCGGGTTCGACGAGGAGATGCGCTGGTTCGGCACGACGGTGGAGCGGGTCCCGCGCTACGTGGCGGCGATGCGCGAGAGGCACGGCGAGGACGCCCACCGGATCCTGGTGGAGGGTGCCCCACACGTCATGATCTTCCCGAACCTGTTCATCGCCGAGATCCAGGTCTTCAACATCCAGCCGGTCTCGGCCGGCGAGTGCGTGCAGTACTCGACCGCGGTGCAGCTGGCGGGTGCGCCCGAGATGAACAAGCGCATGATCTCGCAGTCCATCGGGTCCGTCGGCCCGGCCGGCATGCTGCTGGCTGACGACACGGAGATGTACGAACGCAACCAGCGCGGCGTCGAGGTCCTGGACCCCGAGTGGCTCGACGTGCGCCGCGGGCTGGTGCGCGAGCGGACCGACGAGGACGGCTACACGATCGGGGCCGCGACCGACGAGACCGGAATGCGCGGCTTCTGGAAGCACTACAAGTCTTTGATGGAGGCCTGAAGATGAGCGAGACGGCCGCACCACTCGCAGAGTCCGTCGCGACCGAGACGCCCCGGCACGGCACGCTCGGCCGCGTGCCTGAGGGTTGGGACGTGCGCGAGGTCGAGCAGTTCCTCTACCGCGAGGCCCGGCTCGCCGACGAGAACGACTACGACGGGTGGGAGTCGCTCTGGACCGACGACGCGCTCTACTGGGTCCCCGCAGGCGGAGCCGACATCGACCCGATCACCCAGGTGTCGGTCATCTACGACAACCGGAACCGGATCAGCACCCGCATGAAGCAGGTCAGGACCGGCAAGCGCTACGCGCAGGCTCCGCCGTCCAACCTGCGCCGCATCGTCGGCAACGTCGAGCTGCTCGGCGGGCGGGTGTCGGCCGGAGGGGACGTGGACCTGGAGGTCGGCGCGAACTTCCTGGCCTTCGAGTCCCGCGCACGCGGCAACGAGCTGTGGGGAGGGCGGACCACCTACCGGCTTCGCCTGGTCGACGGCGAGATCAAGCTGGCCTACAAGAAGGTCGTCCTGGTCGACAACGACAAGGCGATCCCGACGTTGGGGTTCCTCGTATGAGCGACACCGGGAACGACCCCTCCGCGGGGGACCACCACGCCATCGTGCCGGGTGAGTCGATGTCCGCGCCGGGGCGCTCCAACGTCCCCGGGGTCGGCCCGGTCGTCGAGAGCGAGTTCGCCAGTGTCTCGGTGAGCCTCGACGAGGACGGGAACTCGGTTCGGCTGCGGCTCGAGGACCTCCGCACCGGCCAGGTGCGGCACCTCGACGCGCTGGAGCTTGAGACGGTCATCTGGCTCGACGAAGGTCACCTCACCACGCTGCTGGACCCGTCCGCCGACCGCTGGCGCGGATGACGCTGCCCGATCTGCGCCCCCATCTCCGCCCCGGCGACACGGTCACCTGGGGGCAGGCGTGCGCCGAGCCGCGCAGCCTGACCCGGGCCCTGGTGGAACAGGCCGCGGACATCGGCGGGATCCGGTGCTTCGTGGGCATCCCCGCAGAGTCCGAGGTGCGCGTGGACACTGCTCCGGCGAGCCTCGCGGTGCACAGCTACTGCGGCTCCGGCAGCAACGGCGCGCTGCACGACGCCGGCCGCCTCGACGTGTGGCCGGTGCCGTACTCCGCGCTGCCCGCCGCCCTCACGCGTGGCCCCCTGCGGGCCGACGTCGTCTTGGTCCAGGTCTCGCCGCCTGACGAGCACGGGCGGCACAGCCTTGGGCTTGGCGACGACTACTTCTCGGCGGCGATCGACACCGCGCGCGTGGTGATCGCCGAGGTCGACGACCGGGTGCCGTTCACCCTGGGGTCGCGGACGCTCGCCAGTGAGGACTGTGCGCTCATGGTGGACGGAACGGTCGGACCCGGCGAGCTGCCGACGCCGACGTCCAGCGAGGCGGTGCGGGGTGTCGCCGTGCAGGTCGCCCGCCTGGTCCCTGACGGCGCCACGCTGCAGTTCGGGATCGGGGGCCTGCCCGAGGCAGTGCTGGCCGAGCTCGGCGACAAGCGGGACCTGGGCATCCACTCCGGCATCTTCAACGAGACCGCGATGAGGCTCGTGCGCGACGGGGTCGCCACAGGTCGGATGAAGTCGCACGACCGCGGTGTGGCGATCGCCGGACTTTTGGGTGGGACCGGCCGCCTCTTCGCCTGGGCACACCGCAACCCCGCGCTCCAGTTGCGTCCCACCGGCTACACCCACGACGCGCAGGTGCTCGCCACGTCGCACCGGCTGGTGGCCATCAACTCCGCCATCGAGGTGGACCTGACGGGTCAGGTCAACGCGGAGACCGTCGGCGGGCGCTACGTCGGCGCCGTTGGCGGTGCGGCCGACTTCCTGCGGGGAGCTGCGGCCTCCGAGGGCGGCGTCCCCATCATCGCCCTACCCGCCACGGCCCGCGGACGCAGCCGTATCGTCCCCCGGCTGGCGGGACCGGTCTCGACCCCGCGATCCGAGGAGCTCGTGATCGTGACCGAGCACGGCGTCGCGGACCTGCGTGGCACCTCGCTCGGCCAGCGGGCCGAGCGCCTCGTCGCGGTCGCAGCCCCCGAGCACCGTGCGGTGCTCGAGGCGGCGGCCGACAACTTCCCTGGAGGATTCAGATGAGCACCACGTTGCGCCGAGCCGCCCTCGTCTCGCCCGTCCGCACACCGGTCGGGGCGTTCGGCGGCACGCTCCGCCCGGTACCGGCCGCGGCCCTCGCCTCGCACGTCATCAAGGAGCTGGTCGCCCGCACCGGCATCGACCCCTCGCGCATCGAGGACGTGTCCTTCGCCCAGTCCTACGCCAACAGTGAAGCTCCGTGCATCGGACGCTGGGCGGCCCTGGACGCCGGGCTGCCGATCGACGTGCCGGGCTTCCAGATCGACCGTCGGTGCGGCGGCGGCCTCCAGGCAGTCATCACCGCGGCGATGATGGTGCAGACCGGGGCAGCAGACGTCGTCGTCGCCGGCGGTGTGGAGTCGATGAGCAACATCGAGCACTACACCACCTCGGCGCGGTGGGGCTCACGCTCGGGCAACCAGTACCTGTACGACCGGCTGGACCGGGGCCGGGAGCGCTCGCAGCCGTCGTGGCGGTTCGGCGAGATCAGCGGGATGGTCGAGACCGCGGAGAACCTCGCGCAGGCCTACGGCATCGGCCGTGACGAGTCGGACGCCTACGCTGCTCGCAGCCAGCAGCGTGCCGCGGCAGCGTGGCGCTCCGGGGCGTTCGCGGACGAGGTCGCCGCTATCGAGGTCCCCCAGCGCAGGGGCGACCCGATCGTCCTCGACCGCGACGAGGGGATCCGCGCGGACACGACGGCGGACTCGCTCGCGCGGCTGCGCACCGTGACCGCGGACGGCACCGTGACCGCCGGCAACGCTGCCCAGCAGAACGACGCGGCCGCCGCCTGCCTGGTCGTGGCGGAGGACCGCCTAGACGAGCTCGGGCTGGAACCGATGGCGTGGTTCGAGGGCTGGAGCGCCGTCGGCTGTGAACCGGCCACGATGGGGATCGGGCCGGTGGGTGCCGTGGAGAAGCTCTTCGCGCGCACGGGTGTCGGCTTCGACGACCTCGCGCTGATCGAGGTCAACGAGGCGTTCGCCGTCCAGGTCCTCGCCGTGCTGGCCGGCTGGGGCGTCACGCTCGACGAGGTCGACGACCGGCTGAACGTCAACGGCTCCGGCATCTCGCTCGGCCACCCGATCGGGGCGACCGGCGTCCGCATCCTGACGACCATGCTCCACGAGCTGCGTCGCCGCGGCGGTGGGCTGGCCCTCGAGACCATGTGCGTCGGCGGCGGCCAAGGAGTCGCCGCCCTCTTCCGAGGAGTCGCCTGATGCCCGGGATTCGCAGCTACGCCACCTACCTCCCGGCCTACCGCCTGGACCCCCGGGACAGCGGCGTCCGCGCGGGCAGGGTCGTGGCGGCCTTCGACGAGGACGCGACGACGATGGCGGTAGCGGCGGCGGAGAGGCTCGTCGACGCCGCCGGGTCCCTCGAGGACGCGGCGCGCCTGACGCTGGCGACCTCCTCCCCGCCGTACCTGGACAAGACGAACGCCGTTGCCGTGGCGGCGGCGCTCGGCCTCCCCGCGACGGTCCCCGCCAGCGATGCCGGCACGACGGCCCGCTCGGTCATGGACGCCCTCGACAGGCCTGGCCTCCTCGTGGCCGCGGACGTGCGAGTGGGCAAGCCGGGGTCGGGCGACGAGCGGTCCGGCGGTGACGGTGCGGCCGCAGTGCTGATCGGCGAGACCGAGCTGGTCGCGGAGGTCATTGGTCGGGCCGCCGTCAACGACGAGCTGCTCGACCGGTGGCGAGACCCCCTCTCGCGGACCGGCGAGCAGTGGGAGGAGCGCTTCGGCTTCGAGCGGCACGCCGCCGCTGTGCGCGCGACTGCCGCGGCCGCGCTCGCGGATGCCGGACTCGAAGAGGCCGACCACGTCGTCCTCACCAGCGCGAACTCCGCGGTCACCAAGCGCGCGGGCGCGCTGGTCAAGGGCCGGTCCTCCACGACCGGATCCCCGATCGGCTTCGCAGGAACGGCTGATCCGCTCCTCGGCCTCGCGGGCGTGCTCGACGTCGCGGGGGCGGGAGAGACCGTGCTGCTGCTCTCAGCCGTCGACGGGTGCGACGCGGCGGTCATGCGCACCACCGACCTGCTCCTCGAGCGACGCCAGCGCCTCCCGCTCGCCGAGCAGGTCGCCGCGCCGAGCGCCAGGACGGTGCCGTACGCGACCTACCTCGGCTGGCGCGGGCTGCTCGACAGGGAGACGCCTCGTCGCCCGGAGCCCGACCGGCCCGCGGGCCCACCCTCGGCTCGCGGTGCAGGCTGGAAGTTCGCCTTCACCGGCAGTCGTTGCGTCCGGTGCGGGTTCGTCCACCTGCCGCCCGTGCGTGTGTGCCGTGGCTGCGGCGCCACCGACCAGATGAAACCGGTGCCGGCCGCGCGGTTGGCAGGGCGCGTGGCGACGTACACCGTCGACCGGCTCGCCTTCTCGCCCTCCCCGCCGGTGGTCGACGTCGTGGTCGACTTCGACGGCGGCGGCCGCACGACGCTCGAGCTGAGCGACGCCGATCCCGACGTCCTCGAGGTCGGGACCGAGGTCGAGGTGGTGTTCCGCCGGCTGTTCACCGCCGGCCGCGTGCACAACTACTTCTGGAAGGCCCGGGCGCTCCCGGGTCGACCGACCGAGAGGAGCGAGCAATGAGCAGCAGAGGCATCGCGGACAAGGTCGCCGTCGTCGGCATGGGATGCACCCAGTTCGGGGAGCTGTGGGAGTCCTCGACCGAGGACCTCCTCCTGGAGGCGGTCGGCGAGTGCCTGACCTCGGCAGGTGTGGCCCGCGACGACGTGGACGCCTACTGGTTGGGCACCCTCGGCTCCGGGCAGTCGGGCTTGACGCTCAGCCGCGCCCTGGGACTGGACCACAAGCCCGTGACTCGGGTCGAGAACTACTGCGCGACGGGATCTGAGTCGTTCCGCAACGCGTGCTACGCCGTCGCGTCGGGGGCGTACGACCGGGTGATGGCGGTCGGAGTCGAGAAGCTGAAGGACTCCGGGTTCAGCGGCCTGCTCCGGTCCGACCCGCCGGACGACGGCACGGCGCCGGAGCTGTCGATCACCGCGCCGGCGGCGTTCTCGATGCTCGACCCGGCATACTGCGCCAAGTACGGCGTGCCTCCCGACCAGATGCGCGCGGCCATGACCCACGTGGCCTGGAAGAACCACGCCAACGGGGCCCGCAACCCCCGCGCCCAGTTTCGCAAGGAGGTGGCACGCGAGACCATCGACGCGGCACCGAAGGTGGCGGGCCGGCTCGGCATCTTCGACTGCTCGGGTGTCTCCGACGGTGCCGCGGCGGCGCTCGTCGTCCGGGCGGAGGACGCGTACGACTACACCGACCGACCGATCTTCGTGAAGGCGCTCGCCCTCGCCGCGGGCCCGATGAGCGGGGGGATGGACCCGGCGTACGACTTCACCACGTTCCCGGAGGTCATCCACTCCGCGCGCGACGCCTACGCGCAGGCCGGCATCACCGACCCGCGCACCCAGATCTCGCTCGCCGAGGTGCACGACTGCTTCACCCCCACCGAGATCGTCCTAATGGAAGACCTCGGCTTCACCGACGCGGGGCAATCCTGGAAGGACGTGCTGGCGGGCGAGTTCGACGCGGACGGTCGCCTCCCCGTCAACGTCGACGGCGGCCTGAAGTCGTTCGGCCACCCCGTCGGTGCGAGCGGCCTACGGATGCTGTTCGAGGCGTGGCTGCAACTGCGGGGCGAGGCGGGGGAGCGGCAGCTCGCCGATCCGCACACGGCCCTCACCCACAACCTGGGCGGTCGTCCCGGGGGGTGCGTCTCCTTCGTGTCGGTCGTCGGCAACGAGCGAACCGCCTAGTGGGATCGCGGGGTTGACGAAGCTCCGAATCTTTTCTAACTTAGATTAAAGCAAGTTCCGCTCGGAGGAAGGTGGCCGGACATGAAAATCCTGGTCGATTACGAGAAGTGCACCGGCCTAGGGATGTGCGAGTCCCTCTCCCCGGAGCACTTCGAGGTCAACGACGAGGGCGACCTCGTCCTGCTGAAGGAGGGCGTCACCGACGACGAGCGGCAGGGGGTCGAGGAGGCCATCGCCGCCTGCCCGACCGAGGCTCTGCGCATGGGGGACTGATCGTGGTCGACCCGGGGACCGGTGGCCCCGTGGAGCGGCTGGTCGTCGTCGGCGCCTCGCTCGCCGGTCTGCGGGCGGTCGAGGCAGCCCGCAAGGCGGGGTTCGCCGGCGAGCTCACCCTGGTCGGGGCCGAGCCCCACCTGCCGTACGACCGTCCGCCGCTGTCGAAGGGCTTCCTCGCGGCGACCGAGGACGGCGCCGCGCCCGCGCCCACGACCTTCCGGACCGAGCAGGTGCTGGTCGAGGACCTGGGCGCACGGCTCATGCTCGGCGCCCCGGCGACCGGCCTCGACACGGAGCGGCGGGTGGTCGAGGTAGGCAGCATCCCGGTGCCCTACGACGCCCTCGTCATCGCGACGGGCGCGCACGCCCGGCAGCTCCCCGGCAGTGGACACCTCGCCGGCGTCCTGCCTCTGCGCACCCTGGACGACTCAGTCGCGGTCCGTCGTGCCCTCGACAGCGGAGCCCGGACCGTGGTCATCGGAGCGGGCTTCATCGGGTCCGAGGTCGCCTCGAGCGCCGCCAAGCGCGGCGTCCCGGTGACCGTGGTCGAGGCGCAGCCGACGCCCCTGGTCCGTGCCACCGGGACGCGCATGGGCCGGGCCATCGCCTCGCTGCACGAGCGGAACGGGACGACGTTGCTGTGTGGCGTCGGGGTGCGTTCGGTCGAGGGTCGGGGCCGGGTCGAGAGGGTCGTGCTTGACGACGGCACCGAGATCCCCGCCGACCTTGTCATCGTGGGCATCGGCGTGGCGCCGACCGTCGAGTGGCTCGAAGGTTCGGGCCTCGCCCTCGAGAACGGCGTCGTCTGTGACGAGACCCTCTGGGCGGGTAAGCCGGGCGTCTACGCCGCGGGTGACGTCGCGAGCTGGCCCAATCCCGTCCTCGGTGTGCGGCAGCGGATGGAGAACTGGACCGCTGCCGCCGAGCAGGGGGCCGCCGCGGCCCGCAACGCCCTCGACCCGGCGCGCGCCAAGCCCTACGGGACGGTGCCGTACTACTGGTCGGACTGGTACGACGTCCGCATCCAGTTTGTTGGGGATCCGCAGGCCGACGAGGTCCGCGTCGTGGACGGCGACCCGGACGACCCGGACAGCGAGCGCTGGGTCGCGCTGTACCGCCGAGGCGAACGAATCATCGGAGCGCTCACCGTGCAGGGCCAGGCGGAGATCATGAAGTACCGGGCCCTCGTCACGAAGGGCGCCACCTGGTCCGAGGCGCTGGAGCACGCCGAGTCTCGCCGGAGGCTGCGGGAGGACAAGGCGCGAGCCGCTGCCGCCGTCTGACGCGCGGGGGCCTCAGTCCTGCGGAGCCAACCCGTTGCGCACGAACGCCTGGGCCATGGCGACGACGGAGTCGAGGGACCCCCGCCGCGGCGACCACCACTCGGCCGCCCAGTTGAGCGCGCCGAGTGCGAGCATCTGGGCGACGTAGGGGTCGAGATCGGGGTTGACCTGGCCCTCGTCGATCGCCGCCCGCACCAGTCCGCGCCACACCTCTCCGTACTGGACCGTCTCGCGGTCCGCCCGCTCCCGGATCGAGTCGGGGATCTGGGCGGCATTGCGGATCGAGGCGGTCGCGTAGTCGGAGAGCTCGAGCTCGTGACGGAGATGGGCCTCGACGGCCACCATGATGCGCTCCATCGGGTCGAGGTCGGCCGCCGCCTCCAGTGCCTCGGTGAGGTGGGCACGCATCTGCGCCAGGCCCACCCACATGACCTCCTCGACGAGGTGCTCGCGCGAGTCGAAGTAGTAGTAGATCGCGGGCGGCTGGATCTCGGCCTCGGTCGCCACGTCCCCGAGCCGCATCCCCGCGTAGCCCTTCGTGCTCAACACCTTGGCGGCCGCGTCGAGGATCCGGCCTCGCGTGCGGGCCGACTTGGTGTCCTGGGCCCCGGAGGATTTCTTGGCGGCGCCGCCGCGCGTGCGCGTCGACGGCTTGGCAGGCATGGCGTCGATTCTAAGCGCGTCACGGACCGAGGCGGTCAAGCTCGCGTCGCCCCGGCGGCGTTCGGCGAGTGCTAGGCATTGAGCGTTGACTGAATTGAACATAGATTAAGTGACATGTCCCTCGATCTCGCTGCGCGCCGGCGCTCCGTACTAAGCGTCCCCGCCGACGACCCCCGCAAGATCGCCAAGGCCCTTGCCGCCGGCGCCGACGAGGTCGTGGTCGACCGGGAGGACGCCGTCGCGGTGCCCCACAAAGACCGGGCCCGAGCGGTCGTAGCAACTGCCGAGTGGCCCGTCGAGCGCCCGCTGGTCGCGGTGCGGGTCAACGGCATCGACACGCCCTGGTTCGAGGCGGACGTCCTCGCTGCGGTGGTGGCGGGTGCCGACTCGATCGTCCTGCCCAAGGCCGAGAGCCGTGCGGACGTCGCGCGGGCGGAGGCACTCCTGGTCGACGAAGGTCGGGGCGTCGCGATCCAGGCCCTCATCGAGACGGCCGCCGGGTTGGCGGGTCTCGCCGACATCACCAGTGTCCCCGACCGGCTGGCGTCCGTCGTGCTCGGGTACGCCGACCTGGCGGCGTCGCTCGGCAGGCGGCAGGTGGATCCCGGCCGATGGGTGGTTGCCCAGGAGCTGGTCCTGCTGCATGCACGGGCGGCCGGGATCGCGGCCGTGGACGGGCCGTACCTCGGTGTGGACGACGACGCGGCGTTCCGAGGCGCCGTCGGCGCGGTCTCTGCCGCCGGGTTTGACGCGAAGTGGGTCATCCACCCGAGGCAGGTCCCAGCCGTCAACGCAGCCTTCGTGCCGAGCGAGGAGGCGGTGGAGCACGCGCAGCGGGTGCTCGAGGCGCTCGCCGCGGCCGAGACGGAGGGTAGGGGGGCCGTCCAGCTCGACGGCCAGCTGCTCGACGGGGCGATGGCGGTCCACGCACGTCGGGTCCTGGGAAAGGCCGTTCGTTGAGCACGCGCACCTCCGAGGGCCCGTGGTTCGACGAGCTCGAGGTCGGCCGCGTCTTCGACCAGGCTCCCGCGATGACCCTGACCGAGGGGCGCGCCGCGGCGCACCAGGCGATCCTCGGCGACCGGCTCAGACTGCCCCTGGACGACACCCTCGCCCGCGCCGTGGCCGGTGCCCCCGTCGCGCACCCGGCGTACGTGTGGAACGTCGCCATCGGCCAGTCAACGCTGGCGACGCAGCACGTGAAGGCCAATCTCTTCTACCGCGACCTGACCCTGCTGCGTCAGCCTGTCATCGGCGACACGCTGCGGACCGTCACGACGGTGGTCGGGCTCCGGGAGAACACTCGACGCGGGGGGCGGGTGCCGACCGGCCTCGCCGCCCTGCACATGCGCACCGAGGACCAGCACGGGCGTGCGGTCCTGGACTTCTACCGCTGCGCGATGCTGCCGCTACGAGGTGACGCCCCCACGGGGCACGCCGACGACCTTGGCTCCGTCGGCTCCGGTGGGCCGAGGGACGTCGGCCGCTCGGTGGCGGAGTGGGACCTTGGTCCGTTTCGCGGGGTCCACGGCGAGCCGGAGGAGCCTGGGGACGGCGACGTCGTGGTGGTCCACGGCGGGGACGTGGTCACGAGTGCCCCCGAGCTGGCGCGGCTCTCGCTCAACATGGCCGCCGTGCACCACGACGAGCGGGCCGGTGGGGGTCGCCGGTTGGTCTACGGCGGCCACACGATCGGCCTGGCGCTCGCCCAGGTCGGCCGGGCGTTCCCGGGGCTGGTGACGGTGCTGGCGTGGGAGGGGTGCGACCACACCGGGCCGGTGCACGAGGGCGACACCCTTCGCAGCCGGATCACGGTCGGCGCCGTACGACCGGGTGCCGGTGGCCTGCTGGTCGACCTGCGGTCCGAGGTGACCGCGGACGAGGGGCGCGACGTCCTGAACTGGCGGTTCACCGCCCTGTTCTGAGGGTGGTGACGGCTGAGCAGTGGCAGAGGCAGGAACGGCGGCGTCGCGGCTCGCGCGACGTCGTGCTGGGAGAGGAAAGTGTCGTGCCCGACTTCGAGGACATCGTTCGCGAGCGGTGGAGCTGCCGGGCCTTCCGGCCAGACCCGGTACCGGACGAGGTGCTGGAACGGGTCCTGCGGCTGGCACAGCGCTCGGCGTCGTGGTGCAACACGCAGCCGTGGGCGGTGCACCTGCTCCGGGACGGTGCCACGGCCTGGTTCGCCCGTGAGCTCACGGCGCACGTGGCGTCGCTCCCGTCGTCCGAGGAGGCCTCGCCGGACCTGGGGCTGCCCGAGTATGCCGGCGTCCACCAGGAACGCCGGCGGGCCGCGGGCCTGGCGCTCTACCGCAGCCTGGGCATCGGCCGGTCCGACCACGCACGCCGTACGGCGGCCATGCTGGAGAACTACTCGTTCTTCGGGGCCCCGGTCCTCGCGGTCGTGACTGTCGACCGGGCCCAGGGGGACTTCGGGCTGGTCGACACCGGGGGATTCGTCGCCAACCTGTTGAACGCCGCGGTCGATTCGGGCCTGGCGGCGATCGCCCAGGGTGCCCTCGGGGTGCACGCCGGCACAGTACGACGACTGCTAGATGTCCCCGAGCGCCGGGCGGTGGTCTGCGGGGTGGCTCTCGGGTACGCCGTCAAAGACCACCCGGTCAACGGCTTCCGCACCGACCGGGCGGCGCTGCCGGACATGGTCACGGTGGTCGACGTTGGGCCCGACTGATCGTCGCGGCCGACCCTGGCGCGGGACGAGCGCTCCGTGTTAGCGTCCGATCTAATTCGTATTCAGATTAGAAAGTTGGAGTCAGCGACGTGTTCCGGCGTGACCTGGTGGAGCGGATGTACGGCGCCTTGCGGACGGGCGACGCGGACGTGCTGGCCGAGGTGCTCGATCCGACCTTCACCGGACGGAGCACCGACGGCCTGCCCCGTGGGCTCGGCGGGACGTTTGCTTCGCCGGCGAGCATGCGTGACGAGTTCTGGTGGCGCATCGGCCAGCTCTACCGCCTCACCCCGCAGGTCGAGGAGTTCCTCGAGACCGAGGAGGGTGCCGTCGTCACCGGGACCTACATAGGGACGGCGCGGTCCTCGGGCCTGCCGCTGCGGGCGGCCTTCACCCACCGCATCGTCGTCGTCGACGGCCGGATCACCCATCTCGACCAGGTCACCGACAGCGCGGCCTGGCACGCCGCGCTCGGCGAGGAGCTCGCGACCATGCGGCTGGCGGTGGAGGACGGCCTCGCCACGCTCTGCCTAGCACGTCCGGACGTGCGCAACGCCATCGACCTCCGCTTCGCCGAGGACCTCCTGCTGGCCGCGCGACGGGTCGCATCCGACCGAGCCGTCCGGGCCCTTCTGATCTGTGGGGATGGTCCGGCGTTGACGGTCGGCGGCGACCTCGACTACATCGTCGAGAACGGCGGCGACGACGTCGGCGCGCTGCTGCGGACGATGACCACCAGCTACCACGCCGCCCTCACGACGTTCGCCCAACTCGACGTCCCCGTCGTCACCGCGGCCCAGGGCGCGGTCGCGGGCGGCGGGCTCGGCCTCGTCTTCGCCGGTGACATCGTCGTCGCGAGCGAGGACGCCCGCTTCGTCTCCGCCTTCGCGGCGCTCGGCCTCAGCGGCGACGGCGGCGGGACGTGGCACCTGCCCCGCCGCATCGGGCCCGCCCGTGCGGCCGAGGTCTACCTCGAGAACCGACCGATCTCCGCACGCGAGGCCCTGGATTGGGGCCTCGTCAACGAGGTCGTCCTGACGGCCGACCTCCGGCGCCGGGCGACCGAGCGTGCGCAGCGTCTCGCGCAGGGGCCCACCCGCGCGTTCGGGGCGATTCGCCGACTCCTCCGTGACTCGTGGTCGAGCTCTCTGAGCGACCAGCTCGCCGCGGAGACCGACACCATCTCGCGCATCGCCGCCACCGCGGATGCGCACAGCGCGGTCTCGGCGTTCCTCGCCAAGACCCGACCTACCTTCGAAGGAGCCTGACGTGCCGGGTCTCATCCACGACTCAGAGGAGCACAGCGCGATCCGGGAGAGCGTCGGGAAGATCGCCGACCGCTACGGCGCGGCGTACTTCCTGGACCGAGCCCGGGCCAACGAGGACATCCACGAGATGTGGGCGGAACTCGGAGCGGCCGGTCTGCTCGGGGTGCACCTGCCCGAGGATCACGGGGGCGGCGGTTCGGGCATGCAGGAGGCCGCGGTCGTGGTCGAGGAGCTGGCCGCCCACGGCTTCCCGATGCTTATCTGGGTGATCTCGCCCGCCATGATCGGCAGCGTCCTGGCCACCTATGCGTCGACCGAGCTGAAGGAGATGTGGCTGCCCGGCATCGCCGACGGCAGCAAGCGCGTCGCGTTCGGTCTCACCGAGCCGGACGCCGGATCGAACAGCCACCGCGTCTCCACGACGGCGACGCGCGACGGCGACGGCTGGCGACTCTCAGGCCAGAAGTACTACATCTCGGCGGTCGACCAGTGCGACGCGATCCTCGTGGTGGCGCGGGACGCCGAGCACTCCACCGACGCCAAAGGCAAGCTGTCAATCTTCGTCGTGCCGACCGATGCGCCGGGTCTCACCTACTCGCCGATCCCCACCTCCATCGTCTCGCCCGACAAGCAGTTCACGGTCTACTTCGACAACGTCGAAATCGGGCCGGACCAGCTCGTGGGCGAGGCCGGCAACGGTCTGCGTCAGGTCTTCGCGGCCCTGAACCCCGAGCGCATCCTCGTCGGCGCGATCACCACCGGCGTCGGGCGCTACGCCATCGCCAAGGCCGCCGACTACGCGAAGGACCGGGCGGTCTGGGGAGTGCCGATCGGCCAGCACCAGGGCGTCGCGCACCCGCTCGCCGATGCGCACATCAACGTCGAGGTGGCGCGTCTGGCCACGCGACACGCGGCCGAGCTCTACGACGCCGGTCACCCGGGTGCCGGCGAAGCCGCCAACATCGCCAAGTACGCCGGGGCCGAGGCCGCCCTGAAGGCACTGGACCAGGCCATCCAGACCCACGGCGGCAACGGCCTGGCCCAGGAGTACGGCCTCTCCGACCTGTGGTTCGTCACACGACTGATGCGTACCGCCCCGGTCAGCCGCGAGATGGTCCTCAACTTCGTCGCGCAGACCTCGCTCGGCCTGCCGCGTTCCTACTGACCCACCGGAGGCACCCATGAGCGAGAACCAGCAGTACGACGCCGTCGTCATCGGCGCCGGCGCAGGCGGGCTCTTCACCGCTGCCCGACTGACCAAGCTCGGCTACCGGACCCTCGTGCTCGAGCGGCTCGACAAGGTCGGTGGGCGCGCGTCCACGACCGAGATCGACGGCTTCAAGGTGAACGACGGCGCGATCGTCATCGAGGTCGGCGGCATCACGCAGCAGACCTGCGAAGAGGTCGGTGCGGACTTCGACATCCGCGAGCCGAAGCCGCCGATCCTCTACCGCATCAAAGGCAAGGAGGTCGACGTCACCGGCGGCGGCTGGGGCTTCCTCCTCCAGAAGCTCACCCGCCAGGGTGCCAAGGTCGTACAGGGGATCGGCGCCGCGCGCAACGACAGCGGCCTCCCGGAGGACGAGCTTTCCCTCAAGGACTGGCTGTCGAAGTACACCAAGAACGAGGGTGTGCACGGCATCTTCAGGAACATGGCCGCCTCGGTCTTCGCCGTCGGGTCCGAGGACCTGCCGGCCCGGGTCTTCTTGACCTACTTCACCCGCAAGAGCGCGTTCAAGCGCTTCGGGTTCCACCCCGAGGGCACCATCGGCCTGTGGAAGGCGCTCGCGCGGGCGGTGGAGGCCAACGGGGGCGAGATCCGGCTGTCGACCGACGTCCGGCGGATCCTGACCGACGGCGGTGCCGTCGCCGGTGTCGAACTCGCGGACGGCACGCTCGTCCGAGCGCCCGTGGTCGTCAGCAACGTCGGCCCCGCCGCCACCGTCCGGCTGCTCGGCGACGGCATCGCCGACGAGGACTATTTGGCGGAGGTCAAGCGCACTGACCGGCCGACGGCGATGATCACGATTAACTTCGCCAGCCAGGAACCGCTCTTCGAGGCGCCCGGCATGCTCAGCTTCGCCACGACTCGGCGGCTGGCCTACTGCGCGAACTTCACCGGCACCTGCCCGGAGATGGCGCCGGAGGGGTGGCACCTCTACTGCGGGACCGCGGTGCCCGGCAACCCGACCGGCAACTTCGACGAGGGCGAGGAGACCGCACTGCTCCTCGAGGACCTGCGCGAGAACATCCCGGGCTTCGACCGGAAGGCACGGATCCTCTCGACCGTCGTGACCAAGGACGACTGGCCGCCCCAGCGGGCGGTCGCCGGGTACGACCTCGGCCACGACACCCCCGTCGGGGGCCTGTGGAACGTGGGCGACGGAGTCAAGGAGTACGCCAACGGCGGGACCACGGCCTGCGCCGAGACGGCGCAGCTCGTCGTCGAAAAGATCGTCGCCAGGAACCCGGTCGCGGTCGCCTGACCCGACCGGGTCCTCGGTGGAACCGTTGTGGCGGGGGGGGGGGGGGGGCCGCCCCCCCCCCGCCCGCGGGGGGGCCGCCCCCCCCGGCCATCACGCGGGGGGGGGGGCGCGCGGGCGCGGGGGCGCGCGGGTTACCTAC
>NZ_JBFBFJ010000010.1:0-72382 GCF_040684155.1 Nocardioides sp. NPDC092400
TCTATTTCTACTCTGCCCCCCCGTCCCGCGGGGGCGCCTCGCCGCGGGGGCGGGTCGGCGGGTCGGGCTGGGGGGCCCGCGCCGCCCCCCCCCCCCCCGCGACTACGGCATCGTGTAGCCGCCGCTCACGCTGAAAAGCTGGCCGGTGACCTGCCGCGCGGCCGTCGGCGACGACAGGAACACCACGCTGTTGGCGACGTCCGCCGCCGATGTGAGCCGCCCGAGCGGCGTGTCCTTGAGCAGGTACTCCGCCTGGTCGTCGTTGAAGACGGCATCCTTCCCGACCGACCAGAGGCTGGACGCCCCGACCGCCTCCGGGCCGTCGGGTACCACCAGGCCCGGGCAGACGATGTTGCTGCGGATGCCGTGTCGTCCGTGCTCGCGTGCCGTGGTGCGGGCGAGCGCGACGACGGCCGCCTTCGTCGCGCCGTACACGCCCTGGCGGATCTGGCCGAAGGCCGACTCGCTGGAGACGAAAACGATCGATCCACCGCCGTCGGCACGCATGGCATCGATCGCTGCCTGGGTCGCGGCGATCGCGGTGTAGAAGTTCACCTCGACTGTCTTTTGCCAGTTCGCCCGGTCGCGGTTCTTCGCGATGAACCCTGGGACGCTCCAGCCGGCGTTGTTGACCAGCACGTCGAGCCCACCCCACGCGTCCACTGCTGCGGCGACAGCGTCATCGGCCACGTCCGGCTGGGTGAGGTCGCCGATCGCAAGCCGCACTTCTGGCGCTCCAAGGTCGATCGCCTCGGCCTGCACACGCTGTGCCTGTGCGCCGTCGACGTCGCTGAGAACGATGCGGCACCCTTCGCGAGCGAACGCGTGCACGATGCCCCGGCCGATGTTGGACGCGCCTCCGGTGACCAGCACACGGGCATCCCTGAGCCCCAGGTCCATGTGTATACCCTCTCGTCAAATTTGAAGTCAGATTAGATGAATCGCCGGCGGAGTGCGAGCGCCAGCTACCATGGCGCGCCGCCAGCGCCGCCAGCGCCGACACTCGATCCGGCCGGCGCACAGCAGCATTGGCTCCGGCTGCCACGTTCGTGCCCCACCTTGGAGCCGGGAACAGCACTCCCCGAAGTCGGGCTCCGGGACAAGCGCTGCAGGACAAAGCTGCCGGCTTCGGGCTAGCCTGGTCCTGGAGGCAGGCATGAGACCACACCACGACGATGGCGAGAGCCCTGATTCGGGTGGGGAGGCTCAGTTCAGCGCGAGCTATGACGAGCGGGACGGCCAGACCCAAGCGCGCACCCGGAAGGGCTGGGACGCCGACATCGAGGCCGCCATCGCTGATCTCGACCTGTCCGCTGAGTTCCGCGCGGCCGGACGGACCTGGGCCGAGGCTGACGAGAAAGGCCAAGTGTTCCGCCGACGCTGACCCGAAGCCGGGTTCTTCATGCCCGGTTAGTGGAAGCTGTGGCCTGTCCCGGCCCGCGGACGGAGCATCCCCAACCCCTCGTTGTCCGTGGTGAGTTGTCGACGGCGGCGGTCGGGACGATGAGCTCGCGCCCGATGCTGATCGCCTCGCCGGCCAGGCCGCTCAGCAGCCGTTCCGAATCGGACGCGGCGGCGTTCTCCGATCGTGTCGGGTGGCTTCCTTAGCGACACCGCTTGCCGGGATGGTTGCGGCCGCGACGTTCCAAAAAGGTCGCGACACGTTCCCGTATGCGGGCACCGCCGCGGCACCAAGAACGCGTTTCGCCTGAATAGAACTACTGTCCGCATGTCCCAGAGGCCCGGGACGGGCGGACCCGTCGGTCCGGCCATCGGAGGGCTGTCACCAGCCCGGCGGGCCCATCATGCCCGAGCCTCGGCGGCAGTGCTCGGACGGGCGGCCGTGGCGGCGCCGGGCCACACCCGTCGGCTTTCGGGACCCGCCACGAAGCCAGCATCCTTCGCGGTCCGTCACCCGCCGCGCAGTCGGCCGGTCCTATCGTCCGATCGTCCAGTGGCTGCGGAACCACCCGGTCGTGTGGGCCTCGCCGTCGAACTCGTAGAGATAGCGGATCCTGGAGGCCCGTCCGGGGCTCTCGCTGGTCCTCCTGACGGTGATGCCGGTCTCCTCCCACGCCGGGTCGGCCGAGCCGCCGTCCTCCTGGCACACGCGGTCGACGGTGTAGTCGTCAGCCGTGAAACCCATGTGCTTGCTGTCGAGACGGCCGAGGTGGGATCCGTAACCGCCGTACTCCGGCGGGCGCGCGCGGACATCGACGATCTCGAGCCCGGTCGATGCCGGGTCGAACTCGGCCCCGGTCAGGGTGGCGACTCCGGGCTTGGTCAGGCACAGGTGCTTCGACACGAACGAGTACAGCTGGCCGGGTTCCACCGAGGTGTCCCGCTCGCGGATGACGGCGGTCTCCCCATCCGGGACGGACAGGACGAGGAGCCCGTCCCGGTCGGGCCGGGCCGGACCCGGCGTGTCCGTCTGGCAGGCGCCCAGGAGAAGCCCGGCGCCACTGAGGATCGCCGCCAGGGCGACCGCGTGGTTCCGTGCGGTACCGGTTCTCCTCGAGCTGGGCTCCACTCGAGGCATCCAAGCCATTCACGAGACGTACGGCGAGTGGCGTCTCACACCACGGAGCCCGGCGGCAGTGCTCAGGCGGGCGCCGGCGCCGGTCACCGCCGCAGGTGGTCGAGCAGCACGTCGGCGAGCTGGTCGCCGGCCTCCTCGGCCATGTGGTGCCCGGAGTCGATGACGGCGGACCGCACCGGGAGTCGGCACCACGACTCCCACACCCGCGCGGGGTCGCCGTACAGCTCCTCCATGTCGTCGTGCCGCGACCACGCGACGAGCGTGGGGCACTCGACGAGCAGCCCGGCGGCGCGCGCCTCCTCGTCGTGCCGACGGTCGGTCCGGAGACCGGCGCGGTAGTCGGCGACCATCGCGTGCACCGTGCCCGGCCGCTGCAGCGCGCGGAGGAGGTCGGCGTGGTTCTCGGGCCCCATCGCCTGGGGGTCGGGTCGGTACCACGCGAGCGGGTCGGCGCTGATCACGCGCTCCGCGTGCGGCGACGCACCCAGGAAGAACCAGTGCCACCACGCCTCGGCGAAGCGGGCGTCCGCGCGCTCGAGGGCCTCGAGGACCGGGACGCTGTCGAGCACCGCGAGCCGCGTGACGCGTTCGGGGTGGTCGAGCGCGGTGCGGTACGCGACGTAGCTGCCCCGGTCGTGGCCGACGACGGCGAAGCGCTCGTGACCGAGAGCGGCGGCCAGGGCGACGGTGTCGGCGGCCATCGAGCGGTCGCAGTACGTCGTGTGGTCGGCGTCGTCCGGTGGTGCCGAGGACTGGCCGTACCCGCGGAGGTCGGGGCAGATGACCGTGCGGCCGGCGGCGGCGAGGCGGGGCGCCACGACGTGCCAGGTCGTGTGCGTGCGGGGGTGGCCGTGGAGGAGCACGACCGCCGGTCCGGAGCCGCCCACCCGCACGCGCAGGTCGATGCCCGGGGCGACACCGACGGTGCGGAGCTCGAAGCCTGCGAACACACCTCCAGCCTGCCAGGCACCAGACCGCGTCCGAGTCGACGAGCTCCGGGGATCCGTCGCCCGGGCGCTGCGCGCTCCTCGTCGCCGCAGGGCTCAGTCGGTGTTGGGCGCAGTCGCCGCAGACCTCGACCCAGGGACACCGGCGGAGGTCGAACGACGCGACCGGTCGCCGAGCACGGCCCCTACGTCCCGTCGACGTCACGGCCGCGATGTCGTGCGTAGCCCGGGCTGGGCCGGCCGGTCAGGAGTACCGGTGGTTCTTCTCCGCGTGGCCGAGCGGGCGGGTGCAGGTCCGGCCGCTGATGGCCCGGTGGCCGCACGCGGACTCCGACGGCGCGGCTCCGCCGGCGGGATCGGCGGCGGGCTTCCGGGCCGCCGGCTTCTTCCTGGCGGGCACGACGGCGCCCGGCACCCCGGTCGGGCGGGCGGTCCTCGGCTCCGCCGGCGCGCGCACGGCACCGTCCGCCGACCCGGCGCGGGCAGCGCGGTCCTGCTCGTAGCGCGCCTCACGGAGGGCGCGCAGGTTGTCCATCTTGCTCATCGGCGATCCACCCCAGGGAGCCTAGGTGGAGCCACCGACGATCCGCCGCAGCCCGCGCGCGGGGCCCCGGCTCAGTCCGCGACCGGCTGCCAGCGCTCGTCGGTCACGAAGGCGAACGCCCGGTCGCGGGGGAGGACCGTGTCGTCGACGGGGTTCCACGTCACCCGCACCTCGTACTCCGGACCTGTGCGGACCACGTCCCAGCCGCCGCCCCACTGCGCGCGCAACCGCCCGACGAGCACCTCGGTGTCGCCGTACGGCACCAGTCGGCACGCCGTGTAGCGGTCCGCCGGGCACCGGTCGGCCGGTGTGTCCGCGGCGACCGGGTGGGCGTCCCACGAGAGGTCGCCGCGGTAGTCCTGGCCCGACATGAGGGTGCCGCGCACCGACGGCAGGGCGGTCCCGGCGCCGACGACCGCCATCGCGAGCTCCTCGCCCGCGCCCACCAGGACCTCGCGGCCGACGTCGGCGAACGACTCGGCGTCGATCGGCGCCGCGGCAGCGCCGACCGCCTGGCCCGGCAGGCTCAGCCGCGGATCGGCCGCCGCAGCCAGCAGGTCGTCGGCGTCGACGTCGAAGGTCGGGACCGGCACCGTGGAGTTGTTGCCGAACAGCGGATCGGCCGTCACGACGACCACCTCGCCGTCGGCCTGCCGCAGGGCGACCGACGTCACGCCGTCCCGCTCGCCGACCCGGGCCTCGTCCGCGCCGGGGACCTCGGCCGCCCGGCAGGTCCAGCCGTCCCGCGACGGCCCGCGGCAGGGGTAGAAGGCGTCGCCCCAGCCGGTGCTGACCGAGACGACGAGCATCCCCAGCCCGTCCTCCCCGGGGACCCGCCACCCGAAGCGCGAGCCCAGCGACGTCAGGCCGGCCCGCCCGCCGGCCGACTGCTCGTTGGCGTTCTCGTCGCTGAAGCGGACCAGGTGCTCCCACCCGGGGTCGACGTGCTCCGCGAGCACCTCCTGCCAGCCGGCGAGGGTGTCGCGGTGGTCGTCGGCCACGTCGAACGGGTTGGTCGAACGGCCCTCGGTGCGGGCGACGCGGCGGCCGGCCTCCGGCGAGGGGGTGACGGTGGTGTCCGCGACGTCGGGCGTCCGGCCGGCCTCGGCGCCGCCGCTCGGCAGCACGGTGGCCCCGAGGCCCACCGCGCCGGCGGTGAGGAGGGCGGCGCCGCCGACGACCAGCCGACGGTGGCGCAGGCGCCGGCGTCCGCGGCGCAGGTCGTCGCCGGCGGGGACGCCCGGCAGCGGCGCGGCGTCCGCGAGCTCGTGCAGACGGCCGTCCAGGCCCGGCAGGCCCGGGTCGGCAGGGCCGTCACGGTGGTCGGTGCTCATCGGCACCCGCTTCCGCTCTCGTGCCCGGACGGCCTCAGGGCGGCGCGCAGCCGCGCCAGGGCGTCCGAGGTCTGGCTCTTGACCGTGCCGGGGCTGATCCCCAGGTCGGCCGCGGTCTCCTCGACCGAGAGGCCCCAGTAGTGCCGGAGCACCACCACGCGCCGCTGGCCGGGGGCGAGGCGCCGCAGCGCGGCCCACAGCTCGTCGCTGTCCGCGCCGACCGGGCCGTCCTGGCCGTCCTGGCCGGCCGGCTCGGGGCGGTCCAGCAGCCCGTCCTCGGTCGGTCGCTCGCGGTGCCAGGGGCGCCGCACGTCGTCGAGGTGGCTGTTGACCACCACCCGCCGGGCGTAGGCGTCCAGGGAGCCGCTCCGCGCGGCGCGCGGCCACGCGACGTACAGCTTGGCGAGCGCCGTCTGCACGACGTCCTCGGCCCGGTGGGGGTCGCCGCACAGCAGGTACGCCGTGCGGTACAGCTGCGCCCGACGCGCCACGACGTACGCCGTGAACGCCTCGTCCCGCGATGTGCGCATGGTCCCCGTCCGTGTCCGATGGGTGGTCGATCCGGGCCTCCCGGGCCTCTGCACACCAGACGCGGCCGGGCCCGGATCGGTTGGGTCGCAGGTGCCCTCCAGCCCCGCCGGACGGCCCCGCGGAGGGCCGCTCCGGCGGTGCCTGTCACGCGCGCGTCGCAGAACCTTCATGCCCCGGTTGCACAGATCTCGGTCCGAGGGGTTTGCAAGCGGCCTGAGGTTGGTACTGTCGTGCCTGCAACAGGTGCAAGTTCCAGCTGGTCTGACGCCCGCGGAGTTTGTGATCCAACGGCGTTTTCGGTTTGTGGTGTAACCAATCACGGGTCGGAGCGACGTGTCACCGCATCTGGTGCGGGCCGCCGAGGTGGCGGCTCTCGCCCCGACGAAAGAGGATTGAGCACAATGGCTCAGGGCACCGTGAAGTGGTTCAACGCTGAGAAGGGCTTCGGCTTCATCGCGCAGGAGGACGGCGGCGACGACGTCTTCGTGCACTACTCGGCGATCCAGACCCAGGGCTACAAGTCCCTGGACGAGAACCAGAAGGTCGAGTTCGACGTGACCCAGGGCCCCAAGGGTCCCCAGGCCGAGAACGTCCGCCCCGTCTGATCCTTCGAGCCTGACTCGAAGCTGACGAGAGCGCCGGGCAGCACCTGCCCAGGTCTCATCGCGAGGCCCCACCCGTTCCGGGTGGGGCCTCGTGCCGTTCCCGGGCGACCTCGCGGCCCGGGTCCCACGGCCCCCAGGCCGGATGCACGAGGGGGGTGGCGGGAACCACCCGTCCGGGCCACGGTCAGGCTGGAGGTTTGACCGTAGACTGGGAGGGGAAGGTTGGAGCGGATGAACGAGGAACCGCGGACCGCGAGCGAGCTGAGGGAGTCCGGCGTGCACGACCAGTTCGACGTGACGCTCGAGGACGCCGACCTGCTCGGCGAGGTCGAGCTGACGACCAACCTCATCATCGCGGCCAGCGAGTCCGAGGAGCACCTCAGCAACGAGGAGATCGACCGGATCCTCGGCGTCACCCCCCGACCGCGACACGAGGGCTGAGCCCCGCCCAGCGACGTACGCGCACCCGAGCCCGCCCGACAGCGATGTCCGGCGGGCTCTCGTCATTTCTGCAGCAGTGTCGTCCGACTTGATACCACTACCCCCTAGGGGTACCGTTGGAGGTGTGGACGACCAGACCGCCGCTCCGGCGCAGCACCAGCACGGCTACATCTCCCAGAAGGACGACTACCTCAAGCGGCTGCGCCGCATCGAGGGGCAGGCGCGCGGGCTGCAGCGGATGGTGGAGGAGGAGCAGTACTGCATCGACATCCTCACCCAGGTCGCCGCCATGACGAAGGCCCTCCAGGCCGTCTCGCTCGGGCTGCTCGACGAGCACCTGCACCACTGCGTCGTCGACGCCGCGCGTGCCGGGGACGCCGAGGGCCGGGAGAAGGTCGACGAGGCGATGGCCGCCATCGCCCGCCTGGTGAAGTCCTGACCGGACCCACCGCACACGCGCACACCCCGCCGAGAAGGAGACAGACCCGATGAGCACGAGCACCACCTGGACCGTGACCGGCATGACCTGCGCCCACTGCGAGGCCTCGGTCCGCGAGGAGGTCGGCGAGATCCCCGGCGTGGAGTCGGTCACCGCCGACCACACCACCGGCGAGGTCGTCGTCACCAGCGCCGAGCCCGTCGAGCGGTCCGTGGTCGCCGCTGCGGTCGCCGAGGCCGGGTACGAGCTCGGCTGATGCGTACGTCGACGCGCGTCCTCGGCTTCGTCCTGGCCCTCGTCCTGGTGCTCGGCGCCGGGTGGGCGGCCGGCCGCTGGCTCGGCTCGGACGAGGAGTCGGTGACCGCCGCCTCCGACCACGGGCACGAGGCGGGTGCCGGTGAGGCGGCAGCCGGTGGGCACGGAGCGCACGGCGCGACCGCGTCGGCCGCCGCGCTCGGCGGGCTGCAGGTCAGCGAGCACGGCCACAGCCTCACCCTGGCGCGGAGCACGCTGCCCACGGGGCGCCAGGAGGTGGCGTTCACGATCGAGGGCGAGGACGGGCCGGTGACGGCGTACGACGTCGAGCACGAGAAGGAGCTGCACCTCGTCGTCATGCGGCGCGACCTGACCGGCTTCCAGCACGTCCACCCCACCCGGGACGCCGACGGCACCTGGCGGGTCGACGTCGACCTCGAGCCCGGCCCGTGGCGGGTGCTGGCCGACTTCAAGCCGACCGGCGGCGAGGCGCACGTCCTGGGCGCCGACCTCTTCGTGCCTGGCGACTTCGAGCCCGAGCCGCTGGGGGAGCAGGAGCTGGCGGCGAGCGTCGACGGGTACGACGTGAACCTCGGCGGGAGCCTCACCGCGGGCGCGGCGACCACCCTGACCGCGACCGTGAGCCGCGACGGCGAGGTCGTCGACGACCTGCAGCCCTACCTCGGCGCGACCGGTCACCTGGTGGCCCTGCGCGCCGGCGACGTCGGCTACCTGCACGTGCACCCCGAGGACGGCTCCTTCCACACCGAGTTCCCCTCGGTCGGCACCTACCGCCTGTTCCTGGACTTCAAGCACGAGGGCGTCGTGCGCACCGCGGCGTTCACCGTGCAGGTCGACGGCGCCGGTCACGACCACGGCACCCACAGCCACGAGAACCCTGACGAGAACCCTGACGAGAACCCTGACGAGACCTCCGGCGGGACCGGGAGCGAGGACGGCCACAGCCATGACCACTGACGTCGAGCTGGCGATCACCGGGATGACCTGCGCCTCGTGCGCGAACCGGATCGAGCGCAAGCTCAACAAGCTCGACGGTGTCGAGGCGAGCGTGAACTACGCGACCGAGAAGGCCCGCGTGCGGTTCGCCGAGACCGTCACCCCGGAGGACCTGCTGCGCACGGTGGAGGCGGCCGGGTACTCAGCCGCGCTGCCGCGGCGCGACGGCGACCCGGAGCGCCCGGAGGACGACCGCGACCCCGAGCTGGACGCGCTGCGCGACCGGCTGGTGGTCAGCGCGCTGCTGACCGTGCCGGTCATCACGATGGCGATGGTGCCGGCCCTCCAGGTCGACTACTGGCAGTGGCTCTCGCTCACCCTCGCCGCGCCGGTCGCGGTCTGGGGGGCCTGGCCCTTCCACCGCGCGGCGGTGACCAACCTGCGGCACGGCGCGACGACGATGGACACCCTCGTCTCGCTCGGGGTCCTGGCGGCGTTCGGGTGGTCGCTGGTGGCGCTGCTCGCGGGCACGGCGGGCGAGCCGGGGATGACGCACGCGTTCGAGCTCAGCGTGGACCGGTCCGACGGGCTCTCGAACATCTACCTCGAGACCGCCGCCGGCGTCACCACGTTCCTGCTCGCGGGCCGGTGGTTCGAGAAGCGCTCCAAGCGGCGGGCCGGCGACGCGCTGCGGGCGCTGCTCGACCTCGGCGCCAAGGACGTCGTCGTGCTGCGCGACGGCGTCGAGACGCCGATGCCGGCCGACCGGCTGGCGGTCGGCGACGTGTTCGTCGTGCGGCCGGGGGAGAAGGTCGCCACCGACGGCGTGGTCGAGACCGGGACGTCCGCGGTCGACGCCTCGATGCTCACCGGCGAGCCGGTGCCGGTGGAGGTCGGGCCCGGCGACGCCGTCACCGGGGCGACCGTCAACGCCGGCGGCCGGCTCGTGGTCCGCGCGACCCGCGTCGGCTCCGACACCCGCCTGGCCCAGATGGCGCGGCTGGTCGAGGACGCCCAGAGCGGGAAGGCGCGCGCCCAGCGGCTCGCCGACCGCGTCTCGGGGGTCTTCGTCCCGGTCGTCGTCGCGCTCGCCGTCGGCACGCTCGGCTTCTGGCTCGGCACGGGCGTCGACACCTCCGCGGCGTTCGCCGCCGCCGTCTCGGTGCTGATCATCGCCTGCCCCTGCGCGCTGGGCCTGGCGACGCCGACCGCGCTGCTGGTCGGCACCGGCCGCGGCGCCCAGCTGGGCATCCTGGTGCGCGGTCCCGAGGCGCTCGAGCAGACCCGGCGCGTCGACACCGTCGTGCTGGACAAGACCGGCACGGTCACCACCGGCCGGATGGCCCTCGTCGACGTCGTCGCCGACGAGGACGTCGCGCCCGGCGACGTACGACGCGTGGCGGGGGTGCTCGAGTCGGCCTCGGAGCACCCGGTGGCGCGGGCGCTGGCCGAGGGCCACTCCGGCACGGTCGAGGACTTCACCAACGTCCCGGGCCGCGGGGTCCGCGGCGCGGTCGAGGGCCTCGACGTGGTGCTCGGCCGGCCGGCGCTGCTGGCCGAGAGCGGGATGCCGCTGTCCCCGCGCCTGACCGAGGCGGTCGACCGGGCGGAGGCGTCCGGGCGCACCGCGGTCGTCGTCGGCTGGGACGGCCGGGCCCGCGGCGTGCTGGTCGTCGCCGACACGGTCAAGGACACCTCGGCCGAGGCGGTCGAGCGGTTCCGGGCGCTCGGCCTGTCGCCGGTGCTGCTCACCGGCGACAACGAACGGGCCGCCCGCGCGGTCGCCCGGGAGGTCGGCATCGACGACGTCGTCGCCGGTGTCCTGCCCGAGGACAAGGTCGAGCACGTCCGCCGCCTGCAGCAGCAGGGGCGCGTCGTCGCCATGGTCGGCGACGGCGTCAACGACGCGGCAGCCCTCGCGCAGGCCGACCTCGGCATCGCGATGGGTGCCGGCACCGACGTCGCGATCGAGGCCAGCGACCTCACGCTCGTGCGGGGGGACCTCCGGGTCGCCGCGGACGCCGTACGGCTCTCCCGGCGCACGCTCGGGACGATCCGCTCGAACCTGGTCTGGGCGTTCGGCTACAACGTCGCGGCGCTCCCGCTGGCCGCCGCGGGGCTGCTCAACCCGATGCTGGCCGGTGCGGCGATGGCGCTGTCGTCGGTGTTCGTCGTGGCCAACAGCCTGCGGCTGCGGACCTTCCGGTAGCGGCGGTCCTCAGCAGGTGGCGAAGAGGACGGGGCCGGTCGAGAGGTCGGAGAGCACGTAGCTGCCCTCGACCGGCGCCAGGTCCATCGTCACGACCTCGTCCTCGGCGACGACCCGGCCGAGCTCGAAGCGGTCGGCGAAGTCGCCGCCCTGGCCCGGGGCGGGCCCGGCGGCCAGCGTCGCCCGGCTGTCGGCGTCCTCCCGCGCCTGGTCGGCGGACTCCAGCGCCATCGCGACGCGTACGTCGCCGCCGGGCTGCACCGCCATGACGAACCCGGTCAGCGGGTGCACCCCGCCGGCCTCGTCGACCAGCCGCTCGCCCTCGGCCGCGTCCGTGGGGTCGGCCTGGGACATCGCCAGTGCGCTGCAGACGTTGTCGGCGGTGTAGACCGCGGCGGCAACCGGCTCGCCCGCCTGCGCGACCGCGTCGTCGAGGTCCTCGTCGTCGAGACCCTCCAGGACGGCCCCGTCGCCCCCGAGGAGCCCACGGAGGTACTCGACGTTGTCGCTGGCGACCACCAGGCCGGCGTCGGCGTCCAGCGCGACGTGGGCCAGCTCCGGCGTCACGTCGCCGATCCCCGCCAGCAGGGTGTCGCCGCCGGTCCAGACGCCGTCGTCGTCCTCGGGCTCGGTGTACCCGATCTCGCGGAGCCGGTCGGCGACGTCGTCGGTCCCGGCGTCCTCGCCGAGCCGCATGACGACCGCGGCCCCGGACGCCCCCTGGCTGAACAGCTCCCACTCCAGGCTGGCCGGGGAGAAGCCGTACCGGCTCTGCAGCTGCTCGCTGCTCTCCACCAGCGCCGACGTCGCCGCGAGGTCGGCGTCGAAGGCCTCGTCGAGCATCGCCCGCACGTCGCCGGCGGGGGAGTCCGCGTCGACGTCGCTCCCGAGCTCGGCGCGCACGGCGGCCCAGTCGGTGAAGGAGAACCGCTCGCCGTCGCTCGGCGCCACGGCCATCGCCTGCTGGAGGTCGGTGCGGTCGCGGGCGGACCACCAGCGCCAGCCGGCCACCGCGACGACGGTCACCACGGCGAGGGCCAGCACGGCACCCAGGACCTTCCACCGCGCCGGCACGGTGTGAGACTAACCGCCATGGACGTGCAGTCCGCGGGAGCGGTCGTGCTGGGGCGAGGGCCGGACGGCACGCGCTCGGTGCTGCTGGTGCACCGGCCGAAGTACGACGACTGGTCCTTCCCGAAGGGCAAGCTCGACCCGGGCGAGCACCGGGCGGTGGCCGCGGTGCGCGAGGTGGCCGAGGAGACCGGGCTCGCGGTGCGGCTCGGCCCGGCGCTCAGTGCGCAGCGGTACCCGGTCGCGGGCGGGCGGATGAAGACCGTGCACTACTGGACCGGCCGGGTCCTCCCCGACGCGCCCACCGACGTCTCGGGCTACGCCTACGGCGACGAGATCGACCAGGTGGCGTGGGTGCCGCTGGCCGACGCGCCCGCCCGCCTCTCCTACCCCCACGACGGCGCCACCCTCACCGAGGCGCTCGCCGCGCCCCGCGGCACGACCCCGCTGCTCGTCCTGCGCCACGGCCAGGCCCACCCGCGCAAGCAGTGGCGCGAGGACGACCGGCTCCGCCCGCTCGCGCCCGCCGGCCGGGACGAGGCGCTCGCGCTGGTGCCGCTCCTCGCGGCGTACGGCGTCCGGCACCTGGTCAGCTCCTCCAGCACCCGCTGCCTCGAGACCGTCCTGCCGTACGCCGGCGCCGCGGGCCTCGCCCCGCACGAGGAGCCGCTGCTCAGCGAGGAGGACGCCACCCCCGCCGCCGTGCGCCGCGTCGTCGCCGACCTCCTCGACCGCCGCGACCCCACCCTCCTGTGCAGCCACCGGCCCGTCCTGCCGCACGTCGCCGCCGCCCTCGGCCTGCCCGACCCCCGCCTCGCCCCCGCCGGCCTCCTCGTCGCCCACCACCGGCGGGGTGCCGTCGTCGCCTCCGAGTCGCTGACCCCCTGACCGCTCGCCTGCGGCTGGTCGCTGTGCTGCGGTAGTCCGGCACGTGTGGGCCCTTGGGCGGCTGTCTTGCGATAGTCCGGCACACGGCGGCCCTTTCGTGCGGGGATGAGGGCCCCTCCGTGTCGGACTACCTCGGCCATGGCCTCCGCCCGCAAACCTCCACAGGGACCACGTCGGGCGAGCTGTCCCCAGACGGCTCGCTTGGCCCGCCCACTGGTGGGATCGCGAGGCGAGCGTGGCCGGGTGCCTCGATCAAGCCCCCGACCCCTGCGCCTCCATGCGGGCCACCCTGCCGCTGTCACGCCGGTGCGGGTGGATGCCGACGGCCGGTCGGGTCCCACTCCCAAGCAAGCGCGGGGTCCTGCCTGGCGACGGACTGCCAGCGGGCTCTACGTGCCGTCCGTCGTCGATCCCGACCTGCCGGTCCAGCGCATCGTCGAGGCCGCTGCTGTCCTGCCCGCCTATGGCGGGGTGACCGGCTGGGCAGCGTTGCACTGGCTCGGCGCACGGTGGTTCGAGGGCGTCGAGGACGACGGGCGGACACTGCGCCCGGTCGCGCTGGCCATCGGTCCGGGCAACCTGCGCCAGGACCGGCTCCGCGCACCGACGAAGGAGCGACTTGCTCCGGACGAGCTCCTCACCGATGACGGGCTGCCGATGACGACGGTGCTCCGCTCGGTGTGCTTCGAAGTGCGGCACGCGCGCGACGTGCGTGCGGCGGTCGTGGTGCTGGACATGGCATGCCGTGCAGACCTCGTCACTGTGGCGGAGGTGAGGACCTACGCAGCCGAGCGGCTGGCCTCGTGGACGGGGGTGCCGCAGACGCGGGCCGCCCTCGACTTGGCCGACGAGAACGTGTGGTCACCTCAGGAGAGCCTCATGCGTCTCCAGTGGGTGCTCGACGCCGGTCGGGCCGCGCCGCTGACGAACCGACCGGTGTTCGGCCTGGACGGTCGACACCTGGCCACGCCCGACCTGATCGACCCCGAGGCGGGAGTGGTCGGCGAGTACGACGGCTCCGGTCACCTCGGCGGCCCGCAACGTCACCGTGACCTGATCAGGGAGGAGCGCTTGCGAGCGGCTGGGCTCGAGCTGGTGGTGCAGGTGGCTGCGGACCGACGCGACCCGATGGGCTACCTCTGGCGGCTCCGCTCGGCGTACGAGCGCGCCGCACGGCGACCCGCCGCGGATCGTCGCTTCACCCTTGAGCTGCCGCCCGGCTGGGTGCCGACCCACGCGGTGGAGCAGCGTCGGGCGCTGCGCCGTGCATCCGCTGCCTGAGCCGCCCTCGACGGGTGGCTGGCCGGCGTCGGGGTAGTCCGTCACGAGCGCGCCCCTCAGGTCGACTGGAAGGGCGCGCTCGTGCCGGACTACCCCCTCCCGAAGTCAAGCAAGCAGAGGAACGAGACCTACGGCAGCTGGAAGACGTACCGGCAGATGAGGTAGACCGCGGCCGCCATGGCGCCGGCGGCGGGGAAGGTCGACACCCAGGCGACGACGATCGAGCGGGCGACACCCCACCGCACGGCGGAGAACCGCTTGGTGGCACCGACGCCCATGACGGCGGAGGTGATCGTGTGGGTGGTGGAGATGGGGGCCTCGAAGGCGTAGGCGGTGGTGTAGAGCACCGACGCGGCGACCGACTCGGCGGCGAAGCCGCGGGCGGGGTCGAGGTGGATGATCCGGCGGCCCAGGGTGCGCATGATGCGCCAGCCACCGGCCCAGGTGCCGGCCGAGATGGCGGCGGCGGCCGCGAAGATGACCCAGAGCGGCAGGTCGTCGTCGGCGCCGACGTACCCACCGGCGAGGAGGGCGAGGAAGATGACGCCCATCGTCTTCTGGGCGTCCTGCAGGCCGTGGCCGAGCGCCATGGCGGCGGCCGAGGCGGTCTGCGCCAGCTTGAAGCCGCGGTGGGCCTTGTGCGGGTTGACCCGGCGGAAGATCCACATGATCGCGAGCATCATCAGGAAGCCGAGGCCGAAGGCGAAGACCGGCGAGATCAGCATCGGCAGGACGACCTTGTCGATGACCGTGGACCAGGAGACCGAGACGCTGGCGGCGAGCGCGGCGCCGACCAGGCCGCCGATGAGGGCGTGCGAGGAGGACGACGGCAGGCCGTAGTACCAGGTGATGAGGTTCCAGGTGATGGCGCCGATCAGGCCCGCCATCACGATGACGAGCCCGTGCGAGCCGTCAGGTGGCGTGATCACCTCGGAGACGGTCTTGGCGACCTTCTGGCCGAGGAAGGCGCCGATGAAGTTCATGACCGCCGCGAGTCCCAGGGCCACCCGCGGCGTGAGCGCGCGGGTCGAGACCGAGGTCGCGATGGCGTTGGCGGCGTCGTGGAACCCGTTCGTGTAGTCGAACACGAGGGCGACCACGACCACCGCGATGATGATCGCGAGCTCCACCGGTCAGGACTCCTTGACGGCGATCTGCTCCACCGTGTTCGCGACCTTCTCGAACGCGTCGATGGCGTCCTCGAGAGCCTCGACGATGTCCTTGAGCTTGAGGACCTCGATGGTCTTGTAGTCGCCGCTGAAGAGGTTGGCGAGGATCCGGCGGTGGTTCTTGTCGCCGGCGTTCTCGAGACGGTTGATCTCGATCCAGTACTCCTCGAGCGACTGCATCGAGCGCAGGTTCGGCATCGCGGCGGAGGTGAGGTCGGCACAGCGCTGCAGCAGCTCGACCTGGCCCGAGACCTCGGCCGGCATGTGCCGCACCTCGTAGAGCAGGATCATGTCGACGACCTCGTCCATCATGTCCATGACGTCGTCGAGGCCGGAGGCGAGCGAGTAGATGTCCTCGCGGTCGAACGGCGTGATGAACGTCGAGTTCACCTTCCGGATGATCGCGTGGGTGGTCTCGTCGGCGCCGTGCTCGGCGTCTCGCATGCGCTGGGCCACGGCTTCGTGGTCGGCGCCGTCGGCGAGCATCTCGGCGAGGATCCTGGCGCCGGTGACGAGGTGGTTCGCCTGCTCGGTGAACTGGTCGTAGAACGTGGCCTCGACCGGGCGGAAACGCAGTCCCACGGAGTGACTCCTGAACGACGGGTGAACGACGCCTGACAGACTAGGGGCACGGTCGCGAGATCACGCAAGCGAGGACCGCGTCGCTCCGGTCACTCCGGTCAAGACGGGGTGGAAGCGGTACCACGCGGTGCTGCTCAGCCCGTCGTACGCCGCCTCCGCTGCCGCTCGATCAGCGTCTCCTGCAGGTGCACGGGGCCGCGCGAGCGGTCCCACCCGCCGTCGGGCCCGAGGGTCCAGGCGTCGGTGTCGTCGTCGAAGGCGAGGGTCAGCAGGTCGTCCACGGCCTGCCGGCTCGACTCCTGCGGGAGCCGGACCAGCACCTCCACGCGACGGTCGAGGTTGCGGTGCATCATGTCGGCCGAGCCGATCCAGGCCTCGGCGTCGCCGCCGTTGTCGAACCAGAAGATCCGGCTGTGCTCGAGGAAGCGCCCCAGCACCGAGCGGACCTCGATCGTCTCCGACAGCCCCGGGACCCCCGGCCGCAGCGCGCAGATGCCGCGGACCAGCAGCTGGACCGGCACGCCCTCCTGCGAGGCGAGGTAGAGCGCGTCGATGACGGCCTCGTCGACCACGGAGTTGGCCTTGAGCCGGATCCGCGCCGCGCGCCCAGCCCGGTGGTGGGCGATCTCGCGGTGGATGCGCTCGACCAGCCCGGCTCGCAGCGAGTCGGGCGCGACCAGGAGCTCCTCGTAGGAGGCGTTGCGCGACCAACCGGACAGGTTGTTGAACAGGTGGGCGACGTCCTCGCCGATCGTGTCGTCGGTGGTGATCAGCCCGAGGTCCTCGTAGGTGCGCGACGTCTTCGGGTTGTAGTTGCCGGTCCCGATGTGGGTGTAGCGCCGGATCCCGTCGGGCTCCTCGCGCACCACCATCGAGAGCTTGCAGTGGGTCTTCAGCCCGACCAGGCCGTACACGACGTGGCAGCCCGCCTGCTCGAGCTTGCGGGCCCACCGGATGTTGGCCTCCTCGTCGAAGCGGGCCTTGATCTCGACGATGACCAGCACCTGCTTGCCGGCCTCGGCGGCGTCGATGAGGGCGTCGATGATGGGGGAGTCGCCGGAGGTGCGGTAGAGCGTCTGCTTGATCGCCAGCACGTGCGGGTCGGCGGCGGCCTGCTCGAGGAAGCGCTGCACCGAGGTGGCGAACGAGTCGTAGGGGTGGTGCAGCAGCACGTCACCGCGCCGGGCCGCCTTGAACACGTCGACCGGCGCCGCGGACTCCACCTCGGCCAGCCGGGCGTGGGTGGTGGGCACGAAGGCCGGGTACTTCAGCTCCTCGCGCGCGAGGTCGGCGATGCTGTGCAGCCCGCGCAGGTCCAGCGGGCCGGGCAGGCGGAAGACCTCCTCCTCGGCCACCCCGAGCTCGGAGACGAGCAGCTCGAGCACCGCGGGGGTGATCGTGTCCTCGACCTCCAGGCGCACCGGCGGCCCGAACCGGCGCCGCAGCAGCTCCTTCTCCAGCGCGGCGAGGAGGTTCTCGGCGTCGTCCTCCTCGACCTCGAGGTCCTCGTTGCGGGTCACGCGGAAGCTGTGCGCCTCCAGCACGTCCATGCCCGGGAACAGCCGCTTGAGCCGCTCGCGCATGACGTCCTCGAGCGGCACGAACCGCTGGTTCCCCAGCGGCACGAAGCGCGCGAAGATCGGCGGCACCTTCACCCGCGCGAAGTGCTGCTTGCCGGTGCCGGGGTCGCGCAGGACGACGGCGAGGTTGAGCGAGAGCCCCGAGATGTAGGGGAAGGGGTGCGCCGGGTCGACCGCCAGCGGGGTCAGCACCGGGAAGACCCGCTCCTTGAACAGCTTCTTGCAGTGCTTCTGCTCCTGCTCGTCCAGCTCGTTCCAGCGGACGATCTCGATGCCGTGGTCGCGCAGCGCGGGGTTGATCTCGTCACGGAACAGGCACACCTGCCGCTCGCTGAGCTCCCGGCTGGTCAGCCAGATCCGCTCCAGCACCTCGCGCGGCATCAGCCCGGAGGCGGCGCGGACGGCCAGCCCGGCGGCGATCCGGCGCTTGAGGCCGGCCACCCGGACCATGAAGAACTCGTCGAGGTTGCTGGTGAAGATCGCTAGGAACCGGACCCGCTCGAGCAGCGGCAGGTCGGGGTCCTCCGCGAGCTCGAGCACCCGCTGGTTGAACCGCAGCCAGGACAGCTCGCGGTCGAGGAACCGGTCGTCGTACTTCTCCACGGCGGCGAGCGCCTCGTGGTCGGGGGTGTACGGCGGCTCCACGTCGAAGGAGTCGTGCGGCGCCCCGTCACGGGGCAACACGTCCTGCGCCGGTCCGGTCTCCAAGGTCACCTCGCCAGTGTGGCACCGCCGGGTGAACGGCAGGTGTCGCTCACGGCGGCTGTGCGGACGCGCGCCCGGGGTCGTCGTGTGGACGGTTAGTGTCCGGGCCGTGGGTGCGAGGACGGTCGTCGAGGTGGCAGCGCTGCGGGCGCTGATGGGGCTCCCGGAGCCGGTGCAGCGGGTGCTCGCCGGACCGCGGCTGGAACGGGACGGGCAGGTGCTGGCCGCGGACCTCCAGCTCATGCTGCGGATCCAGCGGCTCGTCCGCGAGCCCGCCATCGAGACCCTCGAGGTCGAGCTCGGCCGGCAGGCCGCGGTTCGACAGACCGGGCTCACCGGCGGACGCCAGCCGATCGGGTCGGTGCGCGAGGTGAACGTCGCCGGGCTGCTCGGCCGGCTCTACACCCCCTCGGCGGCCGGGGCGCCGGTGGCGACACCGGGGCCGCTCCTGCTGTTCTTCCACGGCGGGGGCTTCTTCTTCGGCGACCTCGAGACCCACGACGCGACCTGCCGGTTCCTCGCCGAGCGGGCCGGCGTGCGGGTGCTCGCCGTCGACTACCGCCTCAGCCCCGAGCACCCCTTCCCGGCCGCGCACGACGACGCGCTCGCGGCGTACCACTGGGTCCTCGAGCACGCCGGGTCCCTCGGCGCCGACCCCTCGCGGATCGCCGTGGGCGGCGACTCCGCCGGCGGCAACCTCAGCGCCACGGTCGCGATCGACGCCGCCCGCGCGGGGCTCCCGCTGGCCTGGCAGCTGCTCGTGTACCCCGCCACCGACGTGGCGGGGGAGACCGAGAGCAAGCGGATGTTCGGGTCGGGCCTGTTCCTGACCCAGGAGTTCATGGACCTCGCGGTCGCCTCCTACACCCCCGACGCCGCCACCCGCACCGACCCGCGGGTCGCCCCGCTGCGCGCCGAGCTGCCGGCCGGGCTGGCGCCGGCGTACGTCGTCACCGCGGGGTTCGACCCGCTGCGCGACGAGGGCGAGGCGTACGCCGCGAAGCTGGCTGACGCGGGCGTGGAGGTGGAGCTGCGCCGGTTCCCCGACCAGATCCACGGCTTCCTCAACATCGTCGGGGCCGGCCGCACCTCGCGCGCCGCCTGCGCCGAGATCGCGGACAAGCTGCGCGCGGTGATGAACCCGACCGGCTGACGCCGCTCACTCCTTGCGGCTGCCCGCTCCCGCCCAGCCGACCAGGAACGCGAGCGTGACGACCACGCCGACGGCGAGCAGCACGTGGTCGTCGTACCCCTCGACCCGCGCCAGGACCGTCAGCGCCGCGGCGACCAGCGCGGCCACGAGGTAGAGGGCGCGGGGCATGCCGCCACCGCGCTCCTCGGGTGCGGGTGCAGGTGCGGGCGCCGGCGACGCAGCGCGTGGCTGCGGCTCGACCGGGGGCGGGACCTGGGCGACGGGCCGCGGCGCCGCCTGGCCGCCGCGCGCCTCGACCAGCTCCTGCGCGAGCTCGGCGGCGCGTCGCTCGGCGACCAGCCGGTCCTCGAGCGCGGCCTCGACGAGCTCGGCCTGGTGGCGGACCGACGCCTCGACCGCGCTGCGCTCCATCGCCCGCTGCTCGGCCTTCTCCTCCGCCACCAGGCGGGCCGCGGACTGCTCGTCGGCGGCGCGCTCGGCGGCCAGGCGGGCCTCGTGGGCGGTGGCCAGCTCGGCGGCCAGCTCGGTGACGCGACGCTCGGCCTCGACGCGGGCCGCCGCGGCCTCCGCGGCGAGCCGGGCGTGCTCCTCGGCGTCGCGCTCGGCGGCCTCACGGGCCTCCACGGCCAGCCGGGCGGCCTCCTCAGCGGCGGCACGGGCCTGGTGCGCCTCGGCGGCGAGCCGGGCCTGCTCGGCCGCCTCGATCTCCGCGACGGCACGGGCCTCGGCGGCCACCCGGGCGGCCTCGGCCTGCTCCTCGGCGGCGACCAGGGCGCCGTGCTCGGCCTGGGCAGCGGCCGCGGCCGTCGTGGAGGCGTCGTACGCCGACTCCGAGGCCGCCGCCGCCTCGGCGGCGCGTTCGCGGGCGGACTGCTCGGCGGCGGCGCGTGCCTCGTGCGCCTCGGCGGCGAGGCGGGCGTGCTCGGTGGCGGCCTCGTCGGCGAGTCGGCGGCCCTCGAGGGCCTCGGCGGCGGCGCGGGCGTGTTCAGCGGCGATGTGGTCGCTGGACTCGCGCTCCTGCGCGGAGGTCCGGGCGGCCTGGGCCTGCTGCTCGGCGGCGAGGAGGGCGGTGTGCTCGGCGGCTGCTGCGGCGGCGGCGAGCGCGGCCTGGTCGCGGGCGTCGGCCAGCGCGGCCTCGGCCTGCTCGGCGCGTTCGCGGGCGGCGGTCTCGGCGACCTCGCGGGCGGCGTGGGCCTCGGTGGCGAGGCGGGCGTGCTCGGTGGCGGCCTCGTCGGCGAGCCGGCGGCCCTCGAGTGCTTCTGCGGCGGCGCGGGCGTGTTCAGCGGCGATGTGGTCGCTGGACTCGCGCTCCTGCGCCGCGGTCCGGGCGGCCTCGGACTGCTGCTCGGCGGCGAGGAGGGCGGTGTGCTCGGCGGCTGCTGCGGCGGCGGCGAGCGCGGCCTGGTCGCGGGCGTCGGCCAGCGCGGCCTCGGCCTGCTCGGCGCGCTCGCGGGCGGACGTCTCGGCGACCTCGCGGGCGGCGTGGGCCTCGGCGGCGAGGCGGGCGTGCTCGGTGGCGGCCTCGTCAGCAGTCTGGCGGCCTTCGAACGCCTCCGCGGCGGCAGCGGCGTGGGCGGCCGCGGACTCGTCCGCCATCGTCCGCGCGTGGTCCGCGTCCCGGGCGGCCTCGGCCTGCTCCTGGGCGGCCGTGAGGGCAGCGTGCTCGGCGGCCGCTGCGGCGGCGGTGAGCGCGGCCTGGTCACGGGCGTCGGCCAGCGCGGCAGCCGCCTCCTCGGCGCGCTCACGGGCGGACGTCTCGGCGGCCTCGCGGGCGGCGAGGGCCTCGGCGGCGAGCCGCGCCTGCTCCGCCGCCGCCTCGTCGGCGGCCGCCCGGGCGGCGGCGAGCTCCGTGGCGCGTGCGGACGCCTCCTCGAGCGCGGTGCCTGCGGCGGCGGCCGACTCCTCCGCGCCGCGGCGGGCGTCGGTGGCCTCGCGGTTGGCCTCGGCCAGCTCGGCGGCGCGTGCCTCCGCGAGCGCCAGCTCCCGGGCGGCGTCGGCCGCGGACTCCTCGGCGGCCAGCCGGGCCGCGTGCGCCTCGGTCGCGAGCCGCGCCTGCTCGGCGGCCGACGCGTCCGCGGCCTCCCGGGCGGTGGCGGCCGCGGCGGCGAGCGACGCCTGCTCCGCGGCGTACGACGCCGCCTCCTCGTGGCGGCGGGCCGCCTCGGCGGCCGCGACCTCGGCCTCCGCGCGGGCGGAGACGGCCTCGTCGAGCCGGGCCTCGGCCGCCTCGCGTCCCTCCGCGGCGGCGAGGGCGGCCGCGGCCTGCTCGGCCAGCGCGGCAGCCGCCTCCTGCGCCTCGGTCGCGGCACTCGCCAGCTCCGTGGCGCGACGGTGCGCGACCTCCGCCTCCGCGGCGGCGGCGCGGGCGGACTCCTCGGCGACGATGCGTTCCGCGGCCTGCTCGGACGCGGCGAGCTCGGCGGCGCGGCGCAGGGCGGCGGCCTGCTCGCCCGCGGCGGTCTGCTCGGCGAGCCGGGCGAGCGCCTCCTCGTGGGTGAGCGGGGGCGGCGGGGGAGCGGTGGTGGGACGCTGGCGACGGCGCCAACCGCGTGCGGACGGGCCTTCCTCAGGGGGTGGCGCGACCGGGCTCATGGCGCCGGATCGTATCGGGAATTCAGTAGACGAGCGCCTGCGCCTCCGGCTGCAGGACCTCCTCGGCGAACGACGCCGCGCCGCGGATGACGACGCCGTCCAGCAGATCCGCCCCAGTGATGTCACGCCGCGCGGCGCACTGGCTGCAGACGGTCACCGTCCCGCCGGCGACGACGGCCGCGAGGAGGTCCGCGAGGGGCGTGGCGAGCGGCAGGTCGAAGGCCTCGGCGCGACCCGGCACGCCGTACCAGGCGGCCTCCCCGGTCAGCCACAGCGAGACCTCCGCACCGGCGGCCACCGCGGCCGCGGCGACGGTGAACCCCTGGTTGCAGCGCTCGGCGTCGGCCGCGCCGCAGGTCACCTTGACGACGAGTCGGCGGGTCATGGCGGTGACTCTAGGCCGCCGTTCCGCTGGTCCTGGCCGGACATCTCAGGAAGAACCGGTACCTCTCAGGGAGTGCGTCGGCCGAGAAGTGCCGGAATCCCCGGGGAGCCGGGGATTCCGACAATCGGGCCCGCAACCGCAGACGCAGCAGCCCGCCGACCCCCCTAGACTCGACAGGTGCCTTTCCAGATCCCCGAGAACCTCCACCCCGACTGCGGCCCGGTCGCCTGGATGCTCGGCACCTGGCGCGGCAACGGCCGCGGCGACTACCCGACCATCGAGCCCTACCAGTACGGCCAGGAGCTGGTCTTCCAGCAGGACGGCCGCCCGTTCCTCCACTACTTCGCCCGCTCGTGGGTCATCGACGAGGAGGGCAAGACGCTGCGCCAGGGCGCGCAGGAGACCGGCTTCCTGCGGTGCCGCCCGGAGGGCAAGGTCGAGCTCGTGCTGACGCACAACACCGGGTTCGTCGAGATCTGGTACGGCACCGCCGAGAACGGCAAGCTCGAGCTGGCCACCGACGCGGTCGCGCGCACCGAGTCGGCCAAGGAGGTCACCGCGGGCCACCGGCTGTACGGCAACGTCGAGGGCGACCTGCTCTACGCCTACGACATGGCCGCCGTCGGCCAGCCGCTCCAGCCGCACCTGTGGGCCCGCCTGCAGCGGGCCTGAGCGCCCGATGACCGAGCAGGACTGGCGCGAGAAGCTCCGCGGGCGCGGCTACCGGCTGACCCCGCAGCGCGAGATGGTCCTGCGCGCGGTCGACGAGCTCGGTCACGCCACCGCCGACGAGGTGCTGGCGAAGGTCCGCGAGCACTCGTCCTCGGTCAACATCTCCACCGTCTACCGGACGCTCGAGGTGCTCGAGGAGCTCGGCCTGGTCCGGCACGCGCACCTGAGCGACCGCTCCCCGACGTACCACTCGATCACCGACCACGAGCACTTCCACCTGGTCTGCCGGAATTGCCAGAAGGTCGTCTCGGTTGACCCTGACGTGCTCCGGCCGCTCACCGACCGGCTGGAGGCCGACGGCTTCGTGGCCGACGTGGGCCACCTGACGGTGTTCGGCCACTGCACCGACTGCGAGGAGACCGCACCCCGATGACGAACCCAGCCAGCCCCCTGCTCGACCTCCCGGGCGCCGTCGCCGGGAACGGCATCGACGCCCCCGTCGCAGCGCACTACGGCTCGTTCAACGGCGAGCAGCGCACGCTCGAGTCGGGCGAGGGGTTCGTCGACCTCTCCCACCGCGACGTGCTCCGCATCGAGGGGCCCGAGCGGCTGACCTGGCTGCACAACCTCACCACGCAGCACTTCCTCGACCTCCCCGCCGGCACCTGGACCCAGGCGCTCGTGCTCAGCCCGCAGGGGCACGTCGAGCACGCCTTCGAGGGGTACGACGACGGCTCGGCGTTCACCGCCCACACCGAGCCGGGCGCCGGCGCGGCGCTCGTGGGGTGGTTGGAGCGGATGAAGTTCATGACCCGCGTCGAGGTCTCGCTGGTGACCGACCTCGCCGCGGCGTGGCGCTCGTCCTCGACCCGCGGCGGGTACGAGCTCGTCCCGCGCGACCGGCTCGCGTCGTACGCCGCGGCGGCCGGCCCGGCCTGCGGGGTGTGGGCGTTCGAGGCACTGCGCATCGCCCGCGGCGAGCCCCGGCTCGGCCTGGACACCGACCACCGCACGATCCCCAACGAGGTCGGCTGGATCGGCCCGGCGGTGCACCTGGACAAGGGCTGCTACCGCGGTCAGGAGACCGTCGCGCGGGTCCACACGCTCGGCCGCCCCCCGCGCCGGCTGACCCTGCTGCACCTCGACGGCAGCGAGAACCGGCTCCCCACCCACGGCGCCGAGGTGCTGCTCGGCGAGAAGTCCGTCGGCTTCGTCGGCACCTCCGCGCGCCACCACGAGCTCGGCCCGATCGCGCTCGCGCTGCTGAAGCGGAACGTCGCCACCGACGCCGAGCTCCTCGTCGACGGGATCGCGGCCGCCCAGGAGGTCGTCGTCGACCCCGAGGTCGGGCTGCACGTCCGCCCGTTGCGCTAGCCACCGCCCGCACCGACGTTTGCCGGGCCGACCTGCGGAAACCGGCTCGACATGTCCCGCCACACGAGCGCCTCCCCCAGCGCAGACCGCAGCTCAGGTCGCAGCACCGATCCCAAGGACCACCCGGCCAAGCCGGACTCTCCCGACGACCTGACCAAGCGGTCGTGGCTCTACGTCGCGCGCAAGACGGCCCGGGAGTTCTCCAAGGACCAGTGCACCGACGTCGCGGCGGCGCTGACGTACTACGCCGTCCTCGCGCTCTTCCCCGCCCTGATCGCGCTCACCTCGATCGTCGGGCTGGTCTCCAACCCGCAGAAGACCGTCGACCAGATCCTCCAGGTGATGCGCGACATCGGTGCCGGCTCCCAGGCCGACACCCTCGAGCCGACGATCAACCAGCTCGCGTCGTCCCAGGGCGCGGGGCTCGCGCTGATCATCGGTCTGCTCACCGCGCTGTGGTCGGCGAGCGGGTACGTCGGGGCGTTCGGCCGGGCGATGAACCGGATCTACGAGATCCGCGAGGGCCGGCCCTTCTGGAAGCTCCGCCCGGTCATGCTGCTGCTCACCCTCGTGCTGGTGGCACTCGTCGCGATCGTGCTGCTCGGGCTCGTGGTCTCCGGCCCCGCCGCGGACGCGGTCGGCAAGCAGCTCGGCCTCGGCTCGACCGTCATCACGGTCTTCAACATCGCCAAGTGGCCGGTCCTGCTGCTGATGGTCGTGATCATCGTGGCGCTGCTCTACTACGTCACCCCGAACATCAAGCAGCCGAAGTTCCGCTGGATCTCCGTCGGCGCCCTGCTCGCGATCGTGGTGTGGGTGCTGGCCTCGGTGGCGTTCGGGTTCTACGTCGCGAACTTCTCCTCCTACTCCAAGACCTACGGCTCGCTGGCCGGCGTCATCGTCTTCCTGCTGTGGCTGTGGATCACCAACCTCGCGCTGCTGTTCGGCGCCGAGCTCGACTCCGAGCTCGAGCGGGGCCGCGAGCTCCAGGCCGGCATGCCGGCCGAGGAGCAGGTCCAGCTCCCGCCGCGCGACGACCGCAACATCAAGAAGGCCGACGAGAAGCACGCCGAGGACGTCGCCAAGGGCCGGGAGATCCGCGAGACCCACGGGCGGTCCGACGACCCGGGGTCCGGCTCGCGCTGACCCGTTGCTGATTCCGCGGCCGACCCGGCTGCGCCGACACCGACACGATCCGTGGTGCACCAATTGTTGGTGCACCACGGAACCGTGCCAGACTGCGCCGCATGGACGCGCCCCTCGAGATCCCGCTCGACGACCGGCTGTGCCTCGCGCTGCACGCTGCATCGCGAAGCATGGACGCGGTGTACCGCTCGCTGCTCGCCGACGTCGGGCTCACCTACACCCAGTACCTCGCCATGTCGGCGCTCTGGGAGGAGGGGCCGCTCACCGTCGGCGCCCTCGCCAGCCGGCTGCACCTCGACCCCAGCACGGTCTCGCCGCTGGTGCTGCGCCTGCAGTCCCGAGGCCTGCTGAGCCGCGAGCGGGACGCCGACGACGAGCGCCGGGTGACCGTCGTGCTCACCGTCGCCGGCGAGCAGATGCGCGCCGACACCGCCGCCGTGCCGCGGGGCGTCTGCGACGCGATCGGCCTCCCGGTCGACGAGCAGGCGGACCTGGTGGCCCAGCTGAAGGCGCTCGCCACCGCGCTCGGGGCGGAGCGGTGAGACCGGCGCGCGCCTCGGCGCACGCGACGGAGGAGTGAGGTCGCCGTGCCGGTCTTCGAGCTGAACGGCACGCGCCGCGGTCGTGTGCGTGCCTTCTCCCGTGCGCAGCTGCCGCTCGCGGCGGGTGCCTTCTTCGTGACCCTCGAGGGAGTCGTCGCGATGCCCGACGCGGTCGGCTCCACGTCGGCGTTGCTGGGCGCCGCGCTCGTCGGCGTGGCGAGCGTCCTCTTCCTGGCCCTGCCCTGGGAGCGGTGGCCGGTGTGGTGGCTGCTGTCGATCGCCCTGGCCGACGTGGTCGCCGTGGCGTTCCTCCGGCTGGCGTACGTGGAGCAACTGCCGACGGTCGGCCTGCTCGCGATCTTCCCGGTGGTGTGGCTGGCCTACGCGTTCGGCCGGTGGGCCATCCTGCTCGCCGTCGGCTCGGCGTTCCTCATCAGCTCGATGCCCGCCATCGCGGCCGGGGAGCCGCCGACCACGGCGATCGAGGTGGTCCGGATCGTCACGCTGCCGGTGATCGTCACCGGGCTCGCCGTCGCCGTCGGTGAGGCCGCCCGGCAGCTGGCGTCCAGCCAGCAGCGGACCCGCCTGGCCAACCGCGAGCTGCAGGAGTCGCTGCGGCGCGCCGAGGACAGCGCCCACCTCTCGCGCACGATCTTCGAGACCGTCCCGGTCGCGCTGGCGTTCTACGACACCGACCAGCGCCTGGTGATGGCCAACTCCCTCGCCGAGCAGGCGGTCACGCTCGCCGGGTTCCGGCTCGACCGCCCGCCGCACGCAGGCGCGGAGGTACGGCGCGCCGACAACCGGACGCTCATCCCGTTCGAGGACCAGATCGTCCCGCGGGCGCTCCGCGGCGACCTGGTCGACCACGAGATGGAGTGGATCGGGCCGGTCGGTCACCAGATCGCGATCGTGGCGACCGCGCAGACCGTGCGTCGTACCGACGGCAGCACGTGGGGGACGCTGATCGCCGCCCACGACGTCACCGACCTGGCCCGGTCGCTGCGGGTCAAGGAGGACTTCATCGCGACCGTCTCCCACGAGCTGCGCACGCCCCTGACCTCGATCATCGGGTACCTCGAGGTGCTCGACGGGGAGGTCGACCGCGGCTCCCCGCTGCTGGTCAAGGCGCTGGACACGATCGCGCGGAACGCCGCGAACCTCGAGGAGCGGATCACTCAGCTCCTCGACACCGCCGACCAGCGGCGCAGCCTGGTGCTGCGGCCGACGGACCTCACCGAGCTGGCGACCCGCAGCGGCGCGCCGTTCCTCACCCAGGCCGCCGGCGCCGGCCTCGAGCTCCGCGTCGACGCGCCCGAGCCGCAGTGGGTCGCCCTGGACGCGGAGAAGGTGGAGCAGGTGGTCGAGAACCTGCTCTCCAACGCGGTGAAGTACACCCCGCCCGGCGGCCGGATCGACCTCCGGGTCGCCGGCGACGACGACCGCGTCCGCCTCTCCGTGCGCGACAGCGGCATCGGGATGAGCCCCGACGAGGTGGCCCAGGCGTTCGACAAGTTCTGGCGCGCCGACTCCGCCCGCCACGAGGCGGTGCAGGGCATCGGCATCGGTCTCGGCCTGGTGCGCGACATCGTCGGCGCCCACCGCGGCACCATCGACATCGACAGCACCCCCGGCACCGGCACGACGGTCACCGTCACGCTGCCCCGGCACGCCTGAGCACTCCTGGGCGATACCGTCGGCGCGTGCCGTCCCGCTTCCTCGCCGTCGTCCTGGCCGGGGTGGTCACGGCGCTCGCCGGCTTCTCGGTCGCCGGCGTCGGGCCCTACAGCGGGCCGCAGATCGCGACGCTCTCGACGAACCACGGCGTGCACCTCGGCGACGTGCCGGTGTTCCTCCTCTGGCTCAGCGGGATCCTGTGCTGCGCCGTCCTCGCGCGCCGGCGCTGAGGCGCCTCTCGCGGTGTCGCGGTCAGCGACGAGCCGTGCGAGCGGCGAAGGCGAGGGACGTCACCATGCGAACCGCCCGTGACGTGGTGCCTCGCCGCACGATCGGCGACGGCGCCTGGGGGGGCTTCCAGCACGAACGGGACCATCGACTCGTCCATGCCCATCCAAGCCATGACGTCGAGGGGGAGCGGCTTCGCGACCATGACCGTACTGTCGGCTGGTCGCGACCGGTCCTGAGTACGACGCCGGACTGGTTCGCCGATTTGGGTACCCCCGGCCTACGCGCCGCGCCGGTACTGCACGTGCGTGTCGCGGGCGGCGTGCTCGAACCCCAGCCCGCCGTACACCGCGACCGCCGGCGCGTTGTCCGACTCGACGTACAGCAGCACCTCGTCGACGCCCTTGCCGGCGAGGTGGTGCAGGCCGGCGAGGGTGAGCAGCTTGCCGAGCCCCCGGCCCTGGGCGGCGGGCGAGATGCCGACGACGTAGACCTCGCCGAGGGCGGGGGAGTGCTGCTTGGTCCAGTGGAAGCCGAGCAGCTCGCCCGTGGCGCCGTCGACGGCGACCAGCAGGCCGGCCGGGTCGAACCACGGCTCGGCCATCCGCTCGGCCAGGTTCGCGGCGTCCATGGCGCCCTGCTCGGGGTGGGCGGCGAACGCCGCGGCGTTGACGCGCACGACGTCCTCGGCGTCGGTCGGGAGGTAGCCCCGGACCGTGACGCCCTCCCGCACGGGAAGCCCGGGCAGCGGGAGCGACGCCGGCCGGCGCATCACCCACAGCTCACGTGCCCGCTCGAGACCGTGCCGGGCGGCGATCCTGCCGGCGGCCGGGTGGTCGCCGTGCGACCACGCCTCGACCGGGCCGGAGGAAGGGACGGCGTCGGCAGCCAGCGCCGTGCCGACGCCGTGACCACGGGCGGACGGGTGCACGACGAGGGTCAGGTCCGCACCGACCAGCAGGGCGACCCCGTCGTCCCGCGACCACGACAGCACCGTCTCCGGTCGGTTCCGCAGCGCCAGCCAGGTGGCCTCGTCGAGCGGCGCGGCGCCGTCGGCCTCCTCGGCGGCGTCGGCGATGCGGCGTACCAGCTCCAGGTCGATGCTCACCCCTGGAGTCTGTCAGGCGTCCTGCCGACGCTCCTCGACCGTGCGGGCGTCGTCGGAGGCGGCCTTCTCCTTGGCCGGGACCACGAACCGGTAGCCGACGTTGCGGACGGTGCCGATCAGGGTCTCGTTCTCGGGGCCGAGCTTGGCCCGCAGCCGCCGCACGTGCACGTCGACGGTGCGCGTGCCACCGAAGTAGTCGTAGCCCCAGACCTCCTGCAGCAGCTGCTGGCGGCTGAAGACGCGGCCGGGGTGCTGGGCGAGGAACTTGAGGAGCTCGAACTCCTTGAACGTCAGGTCGAGCGTGCGGCCGCCGATCTTCGCGGTGTACGTCGCGTCGTCGACGACGACCTCGCCGGAGCGGATCACGTGCGCGTCGGGGTCGGCGGCGTCGCGCTGGGCGTTGAGCCGGCCGATCGCCAGCTTGATCCGCGCCTCGAGCTCGGTCGGTCCGCAGGTGTGGAGCACGACGTCGTCCATGCCCCAGTCGTGGTTGACGACGGCGAGCCCGCCCTCGGTCACGATGAGCAGGACGGGCACGTCGGTGCCGGTCGTGCGGATCAGGCGGCACAGGTCGCGGGCGTGCGCGAGGTCCTGGCGACCGTCGACGAGGAGGAGGTCGGAGTCCGGTGCCTCCAGCAGCGCGCTGCCCTCGGCGGGCAGGATGCGGACCTGGTGACCGAGCAGTGCCAGACCGGGCAGGACCTCGGCTGACGGCTGCAGGGCACTGGTCAGCAACAACAAGGTGCTCACAATGGTCTCCTCCCGAAGGCGGGCGGGGACCGGGACGCAACACTGGGCCTCGGTCGTGAAGTTCCGGGAAGGATAGCGAAACGTGGCGGACACAGTGGATCGATCCAAGGGAAATGAGACCGACACCATCCGGGTGCGCTACTGGGCGGCGGCCAAGGCTGCGGCCGGCACGTCGGAGGACGTGCTGCCGGTCGACGGTCCGTTGACCCTCGCCCAGGTCCGCGACCGCGCCCTCGACCTGCATCCGGGGGCCGACCGCCTCGCCGACATCCTGCGCACCTGCTCGACCCTGGTCGGTGACCGCCCGACCGGCACGAACGACCCGGACGCGACGGTGGTCGCGCCCGGGTCGTCGGTGGAGTTCCTGCCGCCGTTCGCCGGCGGCTGAGAGCGGGGCGGGACCCGAGCGGTCAGGCCGCGCGGACCTGCGTGCGTGCCCGCCCGATCGCCAGCGCCAGCACCACGGCGACGACGATGCCGACCAGCGGCGGGATGCCCACCTCGTAGTGGTCCGAGAGCCACGCGAGCAGGCCGGCGACGGCGTACGCCGCGAGGTTGCGGCCGTCGACCGCCGGCAGCGCCTGCCCCTCGGGCATGCCGCTGCGCCAACGCGCCAGGTAGTCGCCGATGATCACGCCGCCCAGCGGCGGGATGAGGATGCCCAGGAGCACGAGGTAGTCGACGAGGTGGTCCTGGACGCCGACGAGCGCGAGCACCGTGCCGATCACCGATCCGCCGATGACGAACGGCGTCTTGCTCGGCCTGCCGAACAGCTCCGCCCCGGCCACGCCGAACGCGTAGGCGGTGTCGGCGTTGCTCTTCCACAGGTTGCCGAAGAGCAGCGCCACGCCCCAGCCGACGAGGCCGAGCTGGTAGAGCACCAGCACGAAGTCGCCCTCGCCGAAGGTGATCGCACCGATGGCGCCGAAGAGGATCATCAGGCCGTTGCCGACGAGGAAGCCGATGATGCTGGCGAGGACGGCGTCACGCCCGCTGCGGCCGAACCGGGTCCAGTTCGGCGCCTGCGTGCCCGCCGAGACGAACGTGCCGACGACGGTGGTGATCGCGACCGCCAGCGTCATCGACGTCGACGGCTGCGCGTCCACGAGGCCGCTCCAGCCGCCGACCTCGTCGAGCGAGCGGGACACGACCCACACCGCGAGCAGCAGGATCAGCGGCGTGGAGACGACGGAGACCCAGTACATCCCGCGGTAGCCGTAGCAGGCGGTCAGGCACATCAGCACGCTCGTGGCCACCATGACGGTCGCCTTCGCGCCGTAGGAGTTCCAGTCGAAGGCCTGCGCGGTCAGCTCGCCGATGGTCCCGATGATGACGCCGTACCACCCGATCTGGGTGCCGCCGAGCAAGATCGAGGCGAGCTTGGACCCGCTGGTCCCCAGCGAGTAGCGCGCCATCACGACCGTGGTGAGGCCGGTACGGGCCCCGATCCAGCCGAGCACGGCGACGTACGTGCCGAGGATCGCGGAGCCGGCCACGATCACCAGCAGCAGGTCGCCGAAGGTGAACGCCGTGCCGAGCGCAGCGCCCGCCAGCATCGTCGGCGTGAAGATGGTGAAGCCGAGCAGCACGACGGCGAGGGAGAAGAAGGACTTGCGGGCGTACGCCGGCACCGGGGTGACCGGGAAGTCCTTGTCGACGACCTCCTGCACCGGACCGGTCGATCCGGTCGGCTCGCACGGGTGCACGGGCTCCGGTGCGCGGACGCCGGTGCTCACGCCTCCTCCCCGATGTCCTCGGCCCAGATCTCCGGCCGCTCGGCCAGCATCTTCTGCATGAGCGCGTGGCACTCGGGGTCGTCGACGACGTCGATCTGCACGCCGCGCGAGCGCAGCCACTCCTCCGAGGCCTCGAAGGTCCGGTTCTCGCCGACCACGATGCGCGGGATGTCGTAGAGCACCGCGGTGCCGGCGCACATGAAGCACGGCGAGAGGGTCGTGTAGAGGACGCTGTTGCGGTAGACCGAGGCCGGCTGGCGCCCCGCGGCCTCGATGCAGTCGGTCTCGCCGTGGCGGATCGCGCTGCCCAGCTGGACGCGGCGGTTGCGTCCCACGGCGAGCACCTCGCCTTCGTGGACGAGCACGGCGCCGATCGGCACCCCGCCCTCGTCCCAGCCCGCGCGGGCCTGCTCGACGGCGAGGTCGAGGAAGCGGCGGTCGTCCGTCGAGTCGTGCGTGCTCATGGGGGCCTCCGGGTCGTGCGGTGTAGTGGCAGGACGTGACGTGGCCCACTCGACCACGCACGCGGCGGCTCGGAAAGAGACATACTGACCGTCGACGGGCACCAGGTGTCGGTCGCTCCGTCAGTCAAGCCAGGAGGAGACGGTGCTCGTTCCGCTCGAGGAGGTGCTGGCGCTCCCGTCCTTCCGGGCCGCGAGCGCCAGGGTCGTGACCGGCGAACCCGATCCGGTCCTGGTCCGGTGGGTGCACTCCTCGGAGGTCTACGAGATGGGCACGCTGTTGGCCGGGGGCGAGGTCCTGCTGAGCACCGGCCTCGGCCTGCACGGGCGGTCGGCGGAGCAGCTGGGGTCGTACGTCGAGCAGCTGGCCGACGCCGGCTGCGCCGCACTGGCGCTCGAGCTGGGCCGGTCGCTCTTCGCCGTGCCGGAGGCGATGCTCGAGGCTGCGCGGCGACGCGGCCTGGTGGTGCTCGCCCTGACCTCGGTCGTGCCGTTCGAGCGGATGGTCGAGGACTTCCACTCCCTGCTCCTGCGGCGCGAGCTCGGGGCGGCCGGCTCCGACGAGGCGCTGTGGCGCGACCTGCTCGCCGTCGTGGTCGCCGGCCAGGGCCTGCGGGCGCTCCTCGATGCCGCGGCCCGGGCCGCCGGCTGCCAGGCCGAGCTGCTCGACCTCGAGGGGCAGGTGGTCGAGCGCAGCGGCATCAGCGCACCGACGTGCGCCGGCACGACGGCGACGGAGGTGCGCACCTCCTCCGGCGCGGTCGGCACGCTCCTCCTGCGCTCGAGCGGGTCGCCTACGGCCGCTGTCGCCGAGCGCGCCGCCGTCGCGGTCGCCCTGGAGCTCGGCCGCCACCCTGCACTGGGGCAGCGGCCCTCGCTGGGCCAGGCCGTCGTCACCGACCTCGCCGCCGGCAACCTCGTCGGTGCCCCGGAGGTGCTGCGCCGGCTGCAGGAGGCGGGCTGGCGGCTGCCCGACGGCCAGGCCGCGGCGGTCGTGGCGGTCGAGGGCGACCCGCGGACCCCGGCCGCCGAACGGCTGCCGGCCGTCGAGCAGGCCTTCACGGCGGCCACCGGCCCGGTGCTGGCCGGCGTGCTGGGCGCGGACGTCGTCGTGCTGCTGCGCGCGCCCTCCTCGGCGCAGCGCCTCCGCGCCCTCGTCGAGCAGGCGGCCGCGGGCCTCGCGGAGGCCGCCGACGAGGGCCCGGCGCTGGTCGGGGTCTCGGCCGCGACGTCGGACCCGGCCGCGCTGCCGGGCGCTGTCGTCCGCGCCCGCGACGTGCTGCGGCACGCCCGCCGGGCCGGCATCGCGACCGGCGTGCTGCTCGCCCGCGACACCGGCCTGGCCCGCCTGCTCGTCGACGTCGAGCCGCAAGCGCTCGGCGACCTGGTCCTCGAGCAGCTCGGCCCGCTCATCGACCACGACCGCGCGCACGCCGCCGACCTGGTCCGCACCCTCGACGCCTACCTCGCCGCCGGCGCCGCCAAGGCGGAGGCGGCCCGGCGCCTGGGCATCCGCCGCCAGTCCCTCTACGCCCGCCTCGAGCGCATCGAGCGCCTCCTGGGCGTCGACCTCGCCAGCGCCCACCACGTCGCCGGCCTCACCGTCGCGCTCACCGCCTGGCGGCTGCGCACGGGCCTGGACCCGCAGGCCGCGTTCGCGCGGTCGTCGCGCACGCGGTGAGTGGGGCCGGCTAAGCCCACGGCATCAGGTACCGGGGGTGCTCCTCGACTCCCGACCGCAGTCGTTCGAGGTCGGTGTCGACCATGTGGCCGATGAGCCGCTCGAACGACACCGTGCGCCGCCAGTCCAGCAGCCGGTCGGCCTCGCTGGGGTCGCCGACCTGGACCGGCACGTCCGCCGGCCGCGCGAGCGCTGCGTCGGTGGCGACGTACGACGCAGGGTCACTGATCCCGACCGCCGCGAACGCCAGCCGGACGAGGTAATCGAGGGTGTGCGGCACACCGGTGGCGAGGACGACGTCCTGCGGCTCGTCGAGCTCGAGCAGGTCGGCCATCCCGACGGCGTAGTCCCCGGCGAACCCCCAGTCCCGCGTCACGGCGGTGTTGCCCAGGGTCAACCGGTCGAGCCGGCCGAGTGAGATCTCGGCGACGGCCCGGGTGATCTTGCGCGTGACGAACTGCGGACCCCGCACCGGGCTCTCGTGGTTGTAGAGCGTCGCGACGCAGGCGTGCAGCCCGGTAGCCCGCGCTCGTCCGACGGCAGCCCTGGCGCGGGCCTTGCTCCGCGCGTAGGGGCTCCAGCTCGCGGGGTCGACGAGCTCCTCGGCCGACGACGCCTGGAAGAACCGCGTCGCGGGCTGCGAAGCCAGCACCTCGAGCATCCGCTCGACAGCCGCTCCATTGACCTCCTCGGTCAGCTCCGGCTCCCGCCAGCTCTGACCCACCGAGCTGAGGCCGGCCAGGTTGAACACCCGGTCCGGCCGGGCGTCCTCGACGAGTGCCCGGAAAGCCGCGGTGTCGCGGAGGTCCAGCGGCCGCAGGTCCACCCCGTCGAGGTACGTCGCCATGCGGCTGTCCTCGGAGCTCGCGGGCCGGACGGTGCCGACGACGCGGTGGCCGCGGGCGAGCAGCTCGCGGGCGAGGTAGATGCCGTCCTGGCCGGCCACGCCGGTGACGAGCGCGGTCAGCACGGCCGGCTACGCCTTGAGCAGGCGGCCGAGCTGCTCGAGGTCCGCCTCCACCATCAGTCGGGCCAGGTCGTCGGCGTGGGTCTGGGCCTGCCAGCCGAGCAGCTCGCGCGCCTTGCTCGCGTCCCCGATGAGCGCGTCGACCTCGGTGGGCCGCTCGTACTGCTTGTCGTGCACGACGTGGTCCTCCCACGACAGCCCGACGTGGGAGAACGCCGCCTCGCAGAAGTCGCGCACGGTGCGGCCGGTCCCGGTCGCCAGCACGAAGTCGGTCGGGGTGTCGTGCTGGAGCATCCGCCACATGCCCTCGACGTACTCCGGCGCGTAGCCCCAGTCCCGCACCGCGTCGAGGTTGCCCAGCTCGAGGCGGTCGGTGACGCCGAGCTTGATCGCAGCGACGCCGAGGGTGATCTTGCGGGTCACGAAGCTCTCGCCACGCCGGGGCGACTCGTGGTTGAAGAGGATCCCGGAGACGGCGAAGAGGTCGTAGGCCTCGCGGTAGTTCACCGTCACCCAGTGCGAGTACAGCTTCGCGGCGCCGTACGGCGAGCGCGGGTAGAAGGCGGTGCCCTCGTGCTGGGGCGGGGGAGTCGCGCCGAACATCTCCGAGGTCGACGCCTGGTAGTAGCGGCAGTCGATGCCGGACGCGCGGATCGCCTCAAGCAGCCGGAGCGTGCCCACGGCGTCGGTGGACGCGGTGTACTCCGGCATCTCGAACGACACCTTGACGTGGCTCTGCGCGCCCAGGTTGTAGACCTCGTGCGGCTCGATGTCGCGGACCAGGTTGACCAGGCTGACGCCGTCGGTCAGGTCGCCGTAGTGGAGGTGGAGGCGCCGGTCCTCGTGGAGGTGGTCGATGCGCCCGCGGTTCAACGTCGAGGCGCGCCGCACTAGACCGTGGACCTCGTAGTCCTTGGACAGCAGCAGCTCCGCCAGGTAGGAGCCGTCCTGGCCGGTGATGCCGGTGATGAATGCACGTCGAGCCACGCGCGCACTCTAGACGCACGGCGAGCGGCCCGGGTGTCTCATGTCGCGGACATGGGGTCCACCATGCGGGATGGCGATGCGGATCGGTCGCCGCTGGGCGTCTACATTGGTCTGCATGTCCACGACCATGCTGACCCGCCGCCGCGCAGTGGACCACTGCCGCGTGCGCTCGTCGCTCTGTCGTACCTCCTGACGTTCCCGCCTGCTCGGCTCCGCCGACCCCGGGAACGGTCCATCCGTCCCGTCAGGTCAGCAGGAGCGACATGTCCGTCAGCACCGAACCCGGTGTGCGCGCGCCGAGCGGCGTCGACCCGCGCGGCCCGCAGTTCGCCGCCGCTGTCACCGCGGTCGTGCTCGCCGTGGCGCTGCTCGTCCCGCCGGCTGCGGCGACCCTGATCCTCGGCGTCCAGGCCGTGCTGTTCGCGGTCGGCGCCCTGGGCGGGGTGCAGCGCACGCCGCACGCGTGGGTGTTCCGCCGGGTCGTCCGGCCGCGTCTGTCCCCGCCGAGCGAGCTCGAGGACCCGCGTCCGCCGCAGTTCGCACAAGGGGTGGGGCTCGCCTTCACCGCCGTCGCGTTCGTCGGCTTCCTGCTCGGCGCGACGGTCGTCGGCCAGATCGCGGCCGGGCTCGCGCTCGTCGCCGCCCTGCTGAACGCGGTCTTCCGCTTCTGCCTCGGCTGCGAGCTCTACCTCGTCCTGCGCCGGCTAGCGCCAGCCACCCGAACCGCTGGTTGAGCAGCGAGCGCCAGCGAGCGTCGTCGAAACCCCCGCAAGCCACGTACAGCCCGCACCACCACCCTGACCCGAAGAAGAAAGCAAGGAGCAGCAATGAGCCGCGAGAACTCACTCGTCTCCACCCAGTGGGTGGAGGACCACCTCAACGACCCGAAGGTCGTCGTCATCGAGGTCGACGAGGACACGACGTCGTACGACAAGGGCCACATCCGTGGTGCCATCAAGCTCGACTGGACGACCGACCTCCAGGACCAGGTCCGCCGCGACTTCGTGAACCGCGACCGCTTCTCCGAGCTCCTCTCCGAGCGCGGCGTCTCCAACGACGACACCGTCGTGCTCTACGGCGGCAACAACAACTGGTTCGCGGCGTACGCCTACTGGTACTTCAAGCTCTACGGCCACCAGGACGTCAAGCTCATGGACGGCGGCCGCAAGAAGTGGGAGCTCGACTCCCGCGAGCTCACCGACGAGGTCCCCACCCGCGAGGCGGCGACCTACACCGCGCAGGACCCCGACCTCTCGATCCGTGCGTTCCGCGACGAGACCGTCGACGCGATCGGCGTCAAGAACCTCATCGACGTCCGAAGCCCCGACGAGTACGCTGGCCGCCTCCTCGCCCCGGCCCACCTCCCGCAGGAGCAGGCCCAGCGTGCCGGCCACATCCCGACCTCGCTGAACGTGCCGTGGAGCAAGAACTGCAACGACGACGGCACCTTCAAGTCCGATGAGGACCTCAAGGCGCTGTACGCCGAGGTCGGCATCGACGACTCCAAGGACACCATCGCGCTCTGCCGCATCGGTGAGCGCTCCTCGCTGACCTGGTTCGTCCTCAAGGAGCTGCTCGGTCATCAGAACGTCAAGAACTACGACGGCTCCTGGACCGAGTACGGCTCCCTCGTGGGCGTCCCCGTCGCCCTCGGCGACGAGCCCGGCAACGCCTGAGCCCCAGCACCACCGCGGGTTGAGCAGCGAGCGCCAGCGAGCGTGGTCGAAATCCAGTGACTGAAGGCAGGGCCTGACGAGCCGATCAGGCCCTGCCGCCAGCCCCGCTGGTTGAGCAGCGAGCGCTAGCGAGCGTCGACGAAATCCAGTGACTCAAGGCAGGGCCCGACCCACGACCGGTCAGGCCCCGCCGCCCCCACGAACCAAACGAAGGAAGGAAGTAAGAACATGTGCGGTGCCACCGAGGGCGGTCTCCCGCTCGACGGCGTGAACCTCGCCAAGGAAGCCATCGTTCAGGGTCAGGTTCTCCGCGCCGGTGAGCCGGTCGGCAACGCCTACGTGCGTCTGCTCGACCGGTCGGGCGAGTTCACCGCCGAGGTCCCCACCTCGGCCAGCGGTCACTTCCGGTTCTTCGCCGGCGACGGCGAGTGGACGCTGCGGACACTCGCTCCCAGGTCCGAACCAGTCGACAAGAAGGTCTTTGCTGCGCTCGGCTCAGTCGCCGACATCACAATCACCTTGTGACCCCACCCTGCTTCGACGACAGCACGTCTAGGAGCCACCCGGCGAGCCCCGACGGCCGTCTGTTGACCACCCCGGCGTCGCGAGCACGCAGTTCGCTGGTCACAACCAGTTGGCGGACGACGGAGCCCGACATGATTCGACGAAGCATCTAGTTGCTGCGGGTCGAGCGTCTCGTCGCGAACAGCCGAAGGGAGGGCGGAGCGATAGCGCAAGCCCCCGTTGGAATGGTCACCGAAGCCGACATTGCTTTTAGATCGGGCGCTGAGTCGGCAGTCGAGCGAACCGACTTCGAGGTTACCTGCGCGGTGCGATGCCGCTTTGACCGACGGTATGCGGTAACTCTGCCGCAGAGGGCGTTGGGCGATCATCGGTGGACAGCGTTTCGGCTCCTGTAGTTATTGATGCTGTTAGCCGCCTGCCAGAACCAGATCAATTGACTGTGGTCTTCGCGACCCTGCTCTGCGCAGGTTCGTGAACGCTTCATCAAGGTGGTGGTAGCGGGGCATGACTCGGACTTGCACTCGAGTTTGTTCTTCCGGGCTTCGGGACCACGCGGGATCTTATAACCGAACTTCGACAAAGGAATACTTACGTAACAGCCGGTGTCCCGTTCTCCATGCACTTGGCGCAAGGGGCGCTAGCCTAATCCTTGGTGTATCGCTCTAGTTGCGCATTAAGACGGCCTGCACTGCCTATCTCAGTCGCATCGACCGTGATCGGTGGGTATTTCCCCGCACGCCGACGGCCAAGGGAGATACCTCGCGCTCCTGATCCTAGTGGTCGCCGTTGACGCACCCCCCCCAGGCCTCTTGTTGGCAACCCCTCTGATTACCGTCTGGGTCGGCCGGTAGTGTGAATTACGTGCTAAGCGGTCGACCTGCGTTCAAGAGCAGTTCTTGAATAGCTCCTTCATGTCTCATCTAGTTCTGTCATCTACGGTTGGAGCGTACGGGTTTCCCATCAACTACTCCCACCTTCATCTGCTGAGCCGCGGCGGACCTATCAGCGCGACGGTCTTCTTCGTCTTGATGACTCGTGCCATCATTCAACTCGTGGCTCGGATCGGACCGCTGACGGCGCCTTCCCAATCGCGTGCTCGGCCTACTTCATCTCCGGAAGACCGCTCATGGGCATCGAACTTCCTTTCGGCCTTCATGTGGTATTCGCTATTCCGGCACGCCGCCCCGGGGCGCGACTGAATGAGAGCAACGCTTGTCACTTTAGCGGGCCGCCTGAACGGCGCCCCACGATCGACCGGTGGCCGACCCGCGACGGAAGTCTCCGTGCGAATTCTCAGTCAAGACCTGGTGATACAGGGGCGTCGAGATCGGGATGAACTGACTCAAGGAACTCGTCATACGAGCGGATGTAGTCTTGGGGATCGTAAGCGTGCGATGCCCAGACAGCTAGCACTGCGTCGGGGGAATAGTTGTACTGGGTCCCCCATGTGAGTGGGGGCATGTGAAGACCTAGGCTTGGGTCGCTTAGGACGACTTCCCGACGAGAGAAACCATCGTCTACTAAGCAAGAAACCGTTCCCGCGACACAGACCAGAAGTTGGTGACACACTCGGTGCGCGTGCTCACCGCGAACTTCCCGCGAAGGTACGCGCGAGACGAAAAATGTTCGCCGTGGCTCGAACGGGATGGAAGCGAAGTCGATCACACTGAGATCGCCCCGCATGTCGCGCGCGGTCGTGAGCTGAATCAAGCCCGCGGCCCCCGCCGGTGCCACCGAGTGGGGCGAATCATCGAAAGTGTCCGACGAGGCCGCGCCCGAATAGCCGACTATCCTCGCTGGGTTCCCAGCAACGATAGCATTGGCGGGAACGTCCTTAGTTACTACGGCACCGGCGCCGACCATCGCGTTTCGGCCGACCCGCAGGCCAGGAAGAATGGTGGCGCCCCCGCCGATGGAAGCGCCGGTTTCGACGACAGTGTTAGGAAACGATGCCGGGTACTGCTTGCTTCGGGGAAATGGGTCATTCGTGAAGGTTACGTTCGGCCCAACGAATACGTCGTCGTGAAGTCGTACACCGTCCCAGACCTGGACGCCGCACTTGACCGTGACGCGATCGCCAAGAATCACATCATTCTCAATGAAGACGTGGTCGCATATGTTGCAATCCTCTCCCACGGAAGCACCAGGAAGAATGTGCGCAAACGCCCACACGTTAGTTCCCGATCCGACTCGGTCGGTTTCGCAGATACCTTGCGGGTGAACAAACCAAGTCATTTCGTACTCCCGAAAATCCGACGGATAAAATGAAGCAAGTTTACGGCACTTGCCGCTGCACTCTTCGCAACACCTTGTAAGTGTCCATAATTCGTTCTCAGAACTCGACCATCCAGCGCTTTGGATTCACGTACGGCCGCCTTAGTTGCACGCAAGTAGAGATCGCGGTGAGAGTTATCCGGCTCCAAGTAGGCTCCCTCCGCCCACTCGTTCCAGGCGTTGATGAAAACAAGGCCGTCTTCCCCTCTCGCCGCGCTCTCGGCCGCTATCGCCTGTGAGAGCCAGCGCTGGTACTCCTCCGGCGTCGAGTTCATATAAATGGTGGCGGATGACCCGCGTCGGGCGGTGTTATCCCATCCTGGCGCTACCCCGCGATGACGCACGAAGACCGACTCACGACGACAGGCGAAGCGGTCAGCGAGTTTGTTGTAGTCGAAGAGGCGACCCCGAAACTCAGGAAGGAGCCCCGCAGGCGCCCGAAGCCGTGCGGAACGGAGGCTGTTAGCGCCTACGGGCGGGAATTCCGCGGCGGCGTCGAAGCCCAATAGCCGTGGGTCTAACCCCCACCGCGTTTCGGCCGCGATAAGGTATAAGCCCTCGAAACCGGAACTAACGGCCAACCTGCGCCACTCCCGAGTGACGGCGTTTGGGTCAGGAAGGTCGTATGCCCGATGGACCAGCAGGATCGGCTTGTTACGGTGACGTAGATAGTGCGGGCTCTGGAAGTACGGCAAAGTGTCTTCGAAGAATTGTTTATGCCAGCCCTCGCCGTATGTCTGTGGCATCAGGATGTCATGTTGCTTCCCGTCCCATCGGCGTGACCAAGGCTCGTTGGCCCAGGCGAGACAGAAGGGAATATTCCCCCGCGAGTCCCTGTAGTAGTCAACGGGGCGCTCTAGGAGTCGCCGCCCATCGAACCAATAGTGATAGAAACAGAAAGCGTCAACGCCGTTCTCGGAAGCGAGCTCCGACTGACGTTCCATGATGCCTTGTTCTGGGAGTTGATAGTAGCCGAGATTTGCTGGAGTGCGCGGGTGGTTGTGTGCAATGAATTGCGGGCGCGCATTCGAAACATTGGTCCACTCGGTGAATCCGACGCCCCACCACTCATCATTTTCCGGGATCGGGTGGAACTGAGGAAGATAAAACGCGATCGTTCGAGTCATTCCGATTCTTCCGGTAGCTACCTATATCATTGCGGAAGGCCCGCTCGTTGCGGGCGCTTTGCTCAAGATTAAGCTGCGGTCTGCCAAAGACGTTCACGAAGGGGATCGAAGCGATGCGGTAGAGGAATCCTGCGGCTGAGCAGGAACGGGTAGGCGCGATAGAATCGACTCATCGAAGACAATTCGAACTTCCAAGCTGCCGCGCTCATCTCCGCCGTGGCGCGTTGCCAGCTATGCGTCCACTTGACTCTCGGGTCTACGATGACCGCACCTCCTGCGCACCAGGACCGCAGCCCAAGGTCGTGGTCTTCGTAATAGAGGAAGTATTGGGAATCCCATCCGCCGAGATCCGAGAGATACTGCGTTCGGCCGCCCACAGCCGCCCCCATGGCCCACGCGATATAGGTGGGGGCCGTTAGGGGCGGGCCGGTGTATGCGTTAGGGACGGGGGAGGGACCGCGAACACCTCGGTTTGCTACCTTTGCTCGCAGGTATGGAAAGCCACGCGCATTTGACTGCAGGCTGCCGTCGGGGTTAAGTAGCTGAGGGGCAATGAGTCCCTTGCGACCCTCAAGGCTCTGCTCAAGAAGACCGAGCTCATGCCCAACTACTCGGACGTCTGGGTTCACGAACATTACGTAGTCGGTGTCCGCAATCTCAAGGCCCCTATTATTAGCACGGCTGAAACCTTCATTATCCTCTAAGGGGATCACATGAGCGCCTCGCTCACTCGCGACGGCGACTGACTCATCCGACGAAGCATTGTCAACGACGACCCACTGGGCGCCAGCAAGATCACTTGGTAACCAAACTGACAGATGTTTCGCGGAGTTGTGACTGACGGTGATTACGGTCCAGCGCTGCGCGTGCATATTGCTCCTTAGCGGTTGTCAGCACTCCGATGCGGCGAGGTTCTGAAGGAACGCCTGGCGCGTGCCCTTCGTGCGAGCGAGCAAAATGATTCGCTCAGGCGGCGAGCCCTGGCCATGGAGGCTGCCGGGACAATGAAGTGGATCATATGGGTTCGCCGAGAGGGCGGAAGCTGTCTCAGCCAGCGCAACCTTGCCAACAACCTGACATGTGGCGCCTGGGTCATCAATGCCGCATCCGGATCGACGTCGTATCCCCCGGCTTTGTGAACATCCATCGTTAGCACTTCGGCAGGCGTCAGATCAGCGACGCGCATCTTCAACTCGAGTTGTCGAGTTCTGACTGGGAACCCGGGCGACGCCACCAGTTTGTGATACATCCTGTCCAATTGCTGCGACCAGCCGCTTCCCGTGTGTGTGATGCGGATTGAGTCTGCGCTAGCCTCACCGAGCGCAAGCCGCATAGCTCGATCCTGCACGAGGGCATGGACTTGAGTCCGGTATAACTCTAACTCGCCGAAGTGGACAGGCAGTCGATCAAGCGCGGGATCGTCTGAGGTCATCACGTGCGGTTTCTCTGAAGCCGTGAAACTCACGCAAGGAATGGCTCGAGCCGCGGCGTCGAGAAGTGATGTCAAGCTTCCCATCGGGAAAGAGTCAAGATATATGTCAGTTCGTTCGTAGAAATCGCTAAGGCGGTCCTGCCTGCCGACAGCGCGTAGCCGTCCTTCAGTGCGACTTTCGGCCTCCCTCCACTCGCCGGACGGTTCAGGGCCGACTACGGTTAACCATAGTTCAGGGTTCTGATCGAGGAGCTCCTCGTGTACGCGAAGGTAACTATGCCCGTCCGTGGTCGCGAATTTGTACGAACTCGCAACTGTCAAGGCCTCGACCCTCGAAGAACTCTGGCGACGTGCCTGCACCGCAGGTCCCTCGTCTAGGTGGAGCGGTATAGGGAGTGTCAGGCACTCCCCGAACTCGAAGTCGCGCCGACTCGTAGAGAGGGCCGCACCCGATTCTCGAAGGTTGATCAGGAGGCGGCGGGATCGGCCACCCGCCCAGAATACATGGTCGGCGTGGTTCACCAGAGCGGACGGGACGCCCAGTTCGTTCAGAGCGCAAGGTGCGACAATGTCATGCGGATGAGTGTGAAGGATTACGGCGCCCGCGCGCTCACACAAAGTTCGAAGTTCAGCGGCTCGTTTCGAGAGGGACGACGATCTCGATGAGAGATCAATTATATGTCCGCCTCGCTTTTGGACTGCGTCAATCAGTGCTGGCGGAATGCGGATCCCGCGCTGATTCGTTATCACGACGGCAGGTACACGCGAATCTGCGTCGATCCAGCGCCACGCCAATCTCGTGTGTCCGCCGATCTGGCTAGCCTCGGTGAGGATGTGTAAGGTTTCGATAGTCGGCGGCCTTGCGGCTTTTGAGCATTCCGGCGCGCGGACATGATGCGAGCAGTTCTCTGCGAGGTCCTCCGCGAGCGGGTGGTAGTAGAAGCCTGGGAACCTGCGCCAAGCTAGGAGGCAGGCGGCTTGGCCGATCGCGAGTGCTGAATCAACTGCTCCACGATCGGCATGCTCAAGAGCGCGCTCCAGTAGAGACGTCACCTGGATTGCGTTTTCCTCAATGGTCACGCGCTCGCTCCAAACTCAGCACTCGCGCGGGTGCGCAAGAGTCCATTCCGATGCCATCGTTTCAATGCTAGTAGCAGAACTGCTACCGAACCGATCGCTTGTACGGCAACGATAGCCGCTATCGGGGCTAGGAGTGCAACAGATACGTAAACGGCGGCGCCGGACACGAAAAGCCAAGAGGCCCGCGTCAGCTGCACGCCAACCTTTCTAGCCAAGACCAGTGCCATGCTGGCGTAGGCGACGTAAGCGAGCGTGTAGGCAGCGCCCGTAAGTCTAGGCTCCCCCAAAATGCCCGATACTGAAATTCCTATGAGGTATGTGATTCCCCAGACGGCTTCAAGGAGGAGGTATCGAGGCCCATCCGCGCGTGCGAGCAGCACGTAAGCTACGGACCAGCCGAGGAGTTTGAACAAATCGCCAAGCAATTGGAGCCTCAGGATACTGGCCGCGACTCCGAAGTCTCCAGTATAGAGGGAATGCATTAGGGGCTCGCGCAATGCTGCAAGGATAACGATTGCCGGAACCATGATCGCGAGCGCGAAGTGCAACTGGAAGTTGACGGTCCTATTTAGTTCGAGGGGGTCCCTTGTTCTAGATAACTTTGGAAGGTAATCGACGGCGAACGTAGTGAATAGGAAACCTAGGTATGTCGCGCCAATCACCCATGCAGCCTGAAACTGACCGGTCGCTTCGAGTCCCTGCGTACTGGAGGTCACGAATCGAGCTAGAAACTGAGCGCCCGAACTAACGCATGCTGCCGCAGTAACGTAGCCGCCCAACCGCATAGCTCGAGCGAAGTGTGTCGCGGAAACTCTCCAGCTGATGTTGCTGACTGCTTTCCCCGGTACGCGATCGGCGAGGAGGGCTAGTGCCATCGTAATGGCGGGCGGAGAAGCAACTGCCACAGCTATAATGTGGGGCGAGTCAGCGAGGATCAACGCCGCCGTGAGCAGGGTCCCCAAGGCGGGCCCGAGGGCAGTTGCCGCGGCTAGCGCGAGTATGCGGCCGGCTGCGTTGAGAACGGCGAGACGGCTACCGCCAAGTATTGCCGAAGCGGTCGCGATCGCGACGGCTACAATTTCGTCTTGTTGAATGGCGAAAAAACGGGAGACTGTTCCTGCGCCGATCACCACCGGCGTGAAAATTGCACCGCAGGCGAGCGTGAGGACAAGTGCTCCCCTTCGAACTGCGACCACTGCGACCTGTCGATCGCGGCTTCCCTCGGGATGCGAAGAGATCGTAGTAACGCCGAGGATCGTTATTCCGAAGCCCAGTAGCGTAGTCGCGACCAAGGCGAGGGTGGTGATCGATCCGAAAAGACCGATGCCCTGAGGCCCATACTCAACTGCTATCAACTTTGAGCGCAACGCTGAGAATCCAAGCGCCATGGCAGAACTCAAGCCCATGACGATCAACGTGCGTAGCAAATCAATCAGTCTCGCCAAGCATTAACTGCCTCGATGATGCGCTCTGCGTCCGAGCGGGGCAGATGCGGCCCGATCGGGAGGCTAAGCAACTCGCGGTGGACCCTATCCGATACGGGGAAATCCTCATTGCGACCGAATTGCTCGCGATAAGCTTCCTGGCGATAGGGAGGCACCGGATAATGGATGAGCGTGTCGATGCCCGATTTCGAAAGATGTCGCTGCAAATCGTCTCGCGACTCGGTTCGAATCACGAAGAGATGCCAAACGTGCTGCTCCGGCAGTCCACGGTCTGGAAGAATGATAGGAGCGTCTATATGTTCAAGATATGCGTCTGCGATGCGCCGGCGCCGGCCGTTCCAGCTGTCTAGGTGCTTCAACTTGACCGAGAGTGCGGCTGCATGAAGTTCATCCAGACGACTATTGAAACCCTGCAGTTCATTCTCATATTTGATTCGCGACCCATAGTTCCGCAAGAGCCGCACGCGGTTCGCGATTTCAGGATCATTGGTCGTGACCGCGCCGGCGTCTCCAAAAGCGCCTAGATTCTTCCCGGGATAGAAACTCCACGCAGCGGCGTGTCCCATGCTTCCGACTGTGCCCGAACCGTAGCGGGCCCCGTGAGCTTGAGCGGCGTCTTCGATCACGAAGACGCCGTACTTGTCTGTGATTTGGCGGAGTGAAGGGATGTCGACCGCGCGTCCATAGAGGTGTACCGGTATGACCGCCTTAGTTCGAGGAGTGATTGCCTCCTCGACCCGTTGCAGATCCAGATTGTAAGTCTCGAGATCGGGCTCGACGGGCACGATCGCAGCTCCCACCTGGGAAACAGCAAGCCAAGTGGCAATGTACGTGTTGGCTGGCACGATCACTTCATCGCCAGGGCCGACCCCAATCGACCTCAGAGCGAGGTGTATGGCATCAAGGCCGTTTGCTACGCCGACGCAGTATTTGGAGTCGGTGAATATAGAATAGTCGGTCTCGAAAGTCTCAACTTGGCTACCTAGAATGTACCACCCGCTATTTAAGGTGGCGATCAGGGCCGAGTCGAGTTCGGGTTGCAATTCTCTATAAGACGCCAAAAGGTCAAGGAAAGGGACCCTGTCAGGAGCCATTTAGGATCATCCCAGCGCCGACAGTGACGCCGGTGGCTTCGTCGATGAGGATGAATGACCCGGTCGTCCGGTTCTGCGAGTAGGGGTCGCACAGCAGCGGCACCGTGGTGCGCAGCTGGACGCGACCGATCTCGTTGACGCCGAGCTCCTTGGTCTCCTGATCGCGGTGCAGCGAGTTGACGTCCAGGCGGTACTGGATGTCCTTGACCAGCGCGCGAGCCGTACGGGTGGTGTGCTTGATGGCCAGCTTCTGCCGCGGCTTGAGCGGGGTGGTGGTCATCCAGCAGACCATCGCGTCGATGTCCTGGCTGGGCTGGGGTGCGTTCTTGACGCGGGCGATCATGTCGCCGCGCGAGACATCGACGTCGTCCTCGAGGCGGACCGTCACCGACATGGGCGGGAACGCCTCGGTGATCTCCCGGTCGAACAGGTCGATGCCGGCGATCTTCGAGGTCATCCCGCTGGGGAGGACGACGACCTCGTCGCCCGGCTTCAGGACGCCGCCGGCCACCATGCCGCCGTACCCGCGGTAGTCGTGGTGCTCGTCGGACTTGGGGCGGATGACGTACTGCACCGGGAAGCGCGCGTCGATGAGGTCCCGGTCGGAGGCGACGTGGACGTTCTCGAGGTGGTGCATGAGCGTGGGTCCGGAGTACCAGTCCATGTTCTCGGAACGGTTGACGACGTTGTCGCCGGCCAGCGCCGAGATCGGGATGACCTCGAGGTCCGGGATGTTGAGCTTGGTCGCGAACGCGGTGAACTCGGCGTGGATCTTGTCGTAGACCTCCTGGGAGAAGTCGACGAGGTCCATCTTGTTCACGGCCAACACGAGGTGGGGGACCCGGAGCAGCGAGAGGATCACCGCGTGGCGTCGGGACTGCTCGGTGAGGCCCTGGCGGGCGTCGACGAGCACGAGGCCGAGGTCGGCGGTGGAGGCGCCGGTGACCATGTTGCGCGTGTACTGCACGTGGCCCGGGGTGTCCGCGATGATGAACTTGCGGTTCGGCGTCGCGAAGTAGCGGTACGCCACGTCGATGGTGATGCCCTGCTCGCGCTCCGAGCGGAGGCCGTCGGTCAGCAGCGCGAGGTCGGTGTAGTCGTACCCCTTGGACTTGGAGGTCGACTCGACGGCCTCGAGCTGGTCAGCGAAGATCGACTTCGAGTCGAGGAGTAGCCGCCCGATGAGGGTGGACTTGCCGTCGTCGACGGAGCCCGCGGTGGCGAAGCGGAGCAGGTCCATCTGGGTGCTCTTGACGGTGCTCATCAGAAGTAGCCTTCCTTCTTCCGGTCCTCCATGGCTGCCTCGGAGAACCGGTCGTCGCCACGGGTGGCGCCTCGTTCGGTGAGCGTCGCGATCGAGATCTCGTCGATGATCTCGTCGACGGTGGACGCGGTGGACTCCACGCACCCGGTGAGCGTGATGTCGCCGCAGGTGCGGAACCGCACGGTGCGCTCCTCGACGACCTCGCCGGGGCGCGTGGGGTTGAGCGGGGTCTCGCTCATCAGCATGCCGTCGCGCTCGAAGACGCGGCGCTGGTGGGAGAAGTAGATCTGCGGGATCTCGATGCCCTCGCGGCCGATGTAGTCCCAGATGTCCAGCTCGGTCCAGTTGGAGATCGGGAAGATCCGCATGTGCTCGCCGGCGTGCAGGCGGCCGTTGTACAGGCTCCACAGCTCGGGGCGCTGGTTCTTGGGGTCCCACTGGCCGAACTCGTCGCGGTGCGAGTAGACGCGCTCCTTGGCGCGGGCCTTCTCCTCGTCGCGGCGGCCGCCACCGAAGGCGGCGGTGAAGCCGTTCTCCTCGATCGCGTTGAGCAGGGTGCCGATCTGCAGCCGGTTGCGGCTCGTCTTGCCGTCGTCGACGACGACGCCGTTGGCGATCGCGTCGTCGATGCTCGCGACGACGAGGTTCACACCGAGGCGGTTGACCCAGTTGTCGCGGGTGGCGAGCACCTCGGGGAAGTCCAGACCCGTGTCGACCTGGAGCACCGGGAAGGGGATCTTGGCCGGGTAGAACGCCTTCTCGGCCAGCCGGAGCATGACGATGGAGTCCTTGCCGCCCGAGAACATCAGGACGGGCTTCTCGAACTCCGCAGCCACCTCGCGGAAGATGTGGATCGACTCGGCCTCCAGCTGGTCGAGCTGGCTCAGCCGGTAGTCGGCGTGGGTGTCGGTCATGACGTGCAGGGGACCTCTCGTCGGGACAGCAGCCGTCATCGTAGCCATCGGGAGCGGCAGGGGGCGAAGCCGTGCCGCATGGTGGGTGAGGCACGCCATACGGCCGTCGACGCAACGTCCGTCGTTCGTCGCTGGGTCGTCACGTGAGGGCCGCGCGGAGTGGACCGCTGGCACCTAGGCTCCGACCGTGAAGATCGCGGTCGTGGGGCTCGGGTACGTCGGACTGTCGAACGCTGTCGTCCTGGCGCAGCGGCACGAGGTCCGTGCCCTCGACCTCGACGCGGCGCGGGTGGCGACGGTCAACCGTGGCGAGTCCCCGGTCGAGGACACCGAGATCGAGGAGTACCTGAGGAAGCGGCCGCTCGACCTCGTCGCGACGGTGGACAAGCGCGCGGCGTACGACGGGGTCGAGCTGGTGGTGGTCGCCACTCCGACTGACTACGACGAGCGGACCAACTACTTCAACACGCGCTCGGTCGAGTCGGTCGTGGCGGACGCCGTTGAGGCGGCGCCTGGCGCGACCGTCGTCATCAAGTCCACGGTGCCCGTGGGCTTCACCGTCGGGCTGCGCGAACGGCACCCGGGCGCGGCGATCATCTTCAGCCCGGAGTTCCTCCGGGAGGGGCGGGCCCTGCACGACAACCTGCACCCCTCGCGGATCGTCGTCGGCGACCGCGGCGAGCACGGACAGCTGTTCGCCGGCCTGATGGTCGAGGGGGCCGAGGCCCGCGACGTCCCTGTGCTACTGACCGGGTCCACCGAGGCGGAGGCGATCAAGCTCTTCGCCAACACCTACCTGGCGCTGCGTGTGGCGTACTTCAACGAGCTCGACACCTACGCCGCGACGCGAGGGCTCGACAGCGCGCAGATCATCGAGGGCGTCGGGCTCGACCCGCGGATTGGGGACCACTACAACAACCCGAGCTTCGGGTACGGCGGGTACTGCCTGCCCAAGGACACCAAGCAGCTCCAGGCGAACTACCGCGACGTCCCGCAGAACCTGATCAGCGCGATCGTCGAGGCCAACACCACGCGCAAGGACTTCATCGCCACCGACATCCTCCGTCGCGGCCCGCGGACGGTCGGGATCCACCGGCTGATCATGAAGGCGGGGTCGGACAACTTCCGCATGTCGTCGATTCAGGGCGTGATGAAGCGGCTCAAGGCCAAGGGCGTCGAGGTGCTGGTGTATGAGCCGGCGCTCGAGGAGGACCTGTTCTTCAACTCGGAGGTCATCCGGGACCTGGACGAGTTCAAGAAGCGCTCGGACGTGATCGTGGCGAACCGGCGCACCGACGTGCTGGCGGACGTCGCGGACCGGGTCTACACGCGCGACATCTACGGGAGGGACTGAACCCCGTCCTCGTGGCCGGGCCGTCAGCGGCAGCTGCTGCGGGCAGTCGAGCCGTAGTCCTTCGCCTCGATGCCGGGCGTCACCGAGACGTCGACGTCACCGGTTTGATCCTCGCCCGAGGTCATCCGCCACTCGACTGTCCCGTCCCGGCCCGGCTCGAGCAGGGCGATCACGGTGGTGATCGGTCGCCCGTAGACCTCGCCCAGAATGGCGTTGTCGATCGGCTTGCCGTCGTAGGTGATGGCGCCGATCTCGCCGCCGACCGGCCCGAGGATCCGCATCGCCACCAGCTGGGATCCGGGGTCGGTCCCGTAGGCGCCGCCCGAGGTCACGTAGTCGGGGAGCGATGCGGCATCGGCCGGGGCGTCGGACCGCAGCACGGCCCGGGCGGTGATGCGCTGGACACCATCGGCGCACGATGTGGCGGTGGCTCGCACGCCGTACCGGAGGAAGTAGGACATCTTGCCGCCGGTGGAGTCCTGGAAGTACGCGCCGACCTGGGGCCGCTCGGCGTTCGGGTCGGTGACGAGCTCACCGGCGATCGGGCGGCCGTCGAGAGCGGCCTGCTCGGACCCGTCGAAGGAGTGGACGAGGATGCGCCCCTCGGCCGTGGCGCGAGTCAGCGCGCGGACCAGCGTCTCAGCGTCGCCTACGCCCGAGGACACGCGGTCGAAGATCGCGCGCGCGGCGGTCTGGAAGAACAGGTCCTGGGCGCGGGGGTCCTCGTAGCGCAGGTACGCCTGGTGCAGCAGCTCGTCCACGACGTTGTCCGCGCTCAGCTCGACGTCGCCGACCTGCACCGGGCCGGTCGCGCCGAGGACGTAGCCGAGGGCGACCGGGTCGACGGCCAGCACGCCGTCCAGGCTCTCGGGGTACGACGCCTCGTAGTGGGCTCGGATCGCCTCCGCGACCCGTGGGAAGTCCGGGGTGACGTTGGAGTTGAGGGCCAGGTAGCCGAACCCCGGAAAGGCTGCCTTCTCGCCGTCCTCGAGAGGGACGATCGGTTCGGACGTCGCTGGGATCGTCTGACCAGGGACCTGCCGGGCCAGCTCGACCTTTCCGCCCTCGGCACGCACGAGCGACAGCGCACCCGGAAGGCCGCCGGTGGAGCGGACCTCCGCGTTGTTCTGGAAGATCATCAGGTGGTTGCGCGGGCCGTCGGCGCCCAGCATCGAGGGCATGACATCGAGCGCCGTGCTGGTGCTCGACATCAGGTCGCGGGCGTCGACGACCTTGTCCTCGAGGTCGTCGTAACGGATCGCGAGCCGGTCGACGAAGCCGTCGGAGTCCAGCTCGGCCAAACGTGCCGCGGCGGCGTCGAGCGCGGCACGCGCGCGGCCGACCGGTTCGCGCAGGTCGACGAGCGCGTCGGTGTCGACCCGCCCGCCCTGCGGCTTGAGCGCGTCCAGACGGTCGGCGGCATCCGCCAGAGGCTCCAGGCCGTCGGCGGACAGGTCGCTCAGCACGTCGCTCACCACGGCGATGCCCTCGGCGTCGTCCCCGACCACGGGGACGTGGGTCAACGCCGACCACGTCCAGGTGTCGGTCCGGTCGGCAGCCTCGTCGCTGTGGGTCCGCAGAGCGGCGAGACGGTTGTCGACCGCCGTAGCGTCGCCGGCCGTGACGGCGTCCTGCAGCGCGGATGCGTCGTCAGCGGCCCTCGCGAGGGAGTCGTTGACCCGCCAGGCGGTCCACCCCGCCCACGCGGCGCCTGCCAGGACCAACGTGAGGGCGAGCAGTCCGAGGAGGCGCCCACGGCGCAGACGCGGCATGCGCCGACCCTAACGGGGCGGCGGACCGGAAACGACGAAGGACCCCGGCGCTGAGCGCCGGGGTCCTTCGAATGCAGTTCTAGGTCAGCGGACGACCGTGAACGAGGCGCTGCTCGAGGAGCGCTTGTAGGTCGAGCCCTTCTTGGGGATGAACTTGACGATCACCTTGTAGGCGCCGGTCTTGTTCAGGCGGGGGCTGATGGCGGTCTTGTTGCCGCCGCTGTAGCTGTAGAGCTTCTGGGCGAAGAACCCGCCCTTGGTCCGCCGCCAGATCACCTTGATGGTGCCCTTGGCCGCGGCCTTGCCGGCGACCGGCTTGGCCGAGCCCGCGACGTCGATGTTGAAGCTGGTCTCCTGCTTGGTGCCGGCCTCGACACGCTTCTCCACCTGGCTGAAGTCCGGGGTGGTCGTGACGCAGTTCGGGTAGCACGGGGCAGCGGTCGCGCTGCCGCCGGTGAAGGCCACCAGGCCGGTGCCCATCAGGAAGGCCGTGAGCAGGCCAGCGAGAATCTTCTTCATGGTCATGGTCTCCCCATGGTTGCCCGGCGGGGGCCGGATCGGTGTAGGTCTGGGCGATCTTTACACACGTTGCCCCGGTGAGGCACATCTCAAAAGGATGGGATGAGACGAGCCGGAAAATGTAACACCGCCGTCACGCGTCTCGGACACGTGGCTACCGCCAGGTAGCGGACCTGTTGTGCGAGGACTCAGCCGTCCTGGCGCTGCCGCTCGTGGTTCCACGCCGCGGCGTTGTTGTCGAACGCCGGCAGGCCGCGGGTCTGGCGCACGAAGCCCCAGGCGAGCGGGCCGAGGAGCAGCATGCCGGCGCCGATGATGCCGACCGCCTCGGGCGGGACGCCGAGCATCTTCAGGCCGGTGAGGCTCAGCACGATGACGATGCCCCGGCGGATGACCGACTGGCTGACCCAGCTGGCCATCCGGGCGCCGAGGAAGGTGCCGGGGGTGCCGCCCAGGATCAGCGGGATCAGCACCTCCCAGTCCACGCCGCTGGTGACCACGTGGCCGATCGCCGCGGCCAGCACGAGCGGGACCGCCTGCACCAGGTCGGTGCCGACCAGCTTGAGCGCGGAGAGGGTCGGGTAGAGCAGCAGCAGCGCGACCATGATCAGCGACCCGGAGCCGACCGAGGTGATGCCGACGAGCAGGCCGCCCACGGCCCCGACGAGCAGGGTCGGGATCGGCCGGATGTTCGGCTCGCCGGTCGGCGCCTCGTTGCCGGAGGTGACCAGGCGCAGCTGGAGGTACATCCGCAGCGCGTAGCTCGCGGCGGCGAAGAGCAGGGCGATGCCGATGGCGGTCACGAGGAAGTCCTCGGCGTTCTCGCCCCCGATCTCCTGCACGATGAAGCCGCCGGCCAGCGCGAACGGCACCGAGCCGACGATGAGGTACGTCGCCAGCCGGAGGTTGGGAGAGCCCTTCCGCCAGTGCACCGAGGCGCCGACCGTCTTGTTGACGGAGGCGGCCACGAGGTCGTTGGCGACGGCGGCGGTCGGCGAGATCCCGAGGAAGATCAGCGCCGGCGTCATCAGGGCTCCACCGCCCATGCCGGTCAGGCCGACGACGATGCCGACGCCGAAGCTCACGGCCAGGACGGCCAGGGCAGCAGTGGTGAAGAGGTCGTCCACGGGGTGAAAGCCTAGTGCTGCCATCGTGAAAGGCAGGATTTGTCACCGGGCGCGCCGCGGGGCCGTGGAAGACTGCCGGACGTGACGAAGCGGGCGTTGATCACGGGGGTGACGGGCCAGGACGGGTCCTACCTCGCCGAGCTGCTGCTGGCCAAGGGCTACCAGGTCCACGGGCTCGCGCGGCGTACCTCCAGCGTCAACACCTCCCGGGTCGCCCACCTCGTCGAGGACACCCACCACCCGGACTGCCGCTTCTTCCTCCACCGCGGCGACCTCTCCGACGGTGGCCGGCTGCTGGCGCTGATGCAGCAGGTGCAGCCCGACGAGGTCTACAACCTGGCCGCGGAGTCCTACGTCGGGGCCAGCTTCGACGAGCCCGAGCACGCCGGCGAGGCGGCCGGCATCGGCGCGGTGCGCCTCCTCGAGGCGCTGCGCATGTCGGGGGTGGGAGCGCGCTTCTACCAGGCCGGCAGCTCGGAGATGTACGGCGCGGAGCCGCCGCCGCAGCGCGAGGAGACCCCGCTACGGCCGCGCTCGCCGTACGGCGCGGCGAAGGCGTACGCGCACTGGCTGACCACGACGTACCGCGAGAGCTACGACCTGTACGCCGTCAACGGGATCCTCTTCAACCACGAGTCGCCCCGCCGCGGGGAGGTGTTCGTGACCCGCAAGATCACCCGCGCGGTCGCGCGGATCCAGGCGGGCCTGGACGACTTCGTCTACCTCGGCAACCTCGACGCGGTGCGCGACTGGGGCTACGCGCCTGAGTACGTCGAGGGCATGTGGCGGATGCTGCAGGCCGACGAGCCGGAGGACCTCGTGCTCGCGACGGGGGAGAGCGCGACGGTGCGCGACTTCGTCGAGGCGGCCTTCGACCACGCCGGGCTGGACTGGGAGAAGCACGTGCGCTTCGACGAGCGGTACGTGCGTCCGGTCGAGGTCGACGCGTTGGTCGGCGACGCCAGCCGGGCGGAGCAGCGGATCGGCTGGAAGCCGAGCGTCCGCTTCCCCGAGCTGGTCCGGATCATGGTCGACGCCGACATGGAGGCCCTGCAGCACGAGGGGCGCCACTGGATCGACCGGCCGGCGCTGCCCGCCTGGCAGGGCTGAACCCTCCCGGAGCCGCGAGTCAGACCTGGACGCCGCCGATCGCGACGCGGCCGTGCCCGTCGATGCGGACCGGGCCGTCGGCGTCACCGACGAACACCGTCTGGCCGCGCGAGGCGGTCAGCGTCTCGTGCCCGGTCAGCAGGTCCACCTCGCCGTCGAGCACCACGATCGTCCGCGGGCCCGACGCCGGCGCGGTCACGCCGGGGACGTCGCCGACCGTGAGCGCGAAGTCCGGCACCGGCGGCTCGAGGTGGCAGTGGTGGCTGGCGTTGACCGACGGCAGCCACTGCGGGCCGGGCATCGGCGTGAAGTTGGTGACCGACAGCAGCTCGGGCACGTCCAGGTGCTTCGGCGTCAGCCCCGCCCGCAGCACGTTGTCCGAGGACGCCATGATCTCGACACCGAGCCCGCTGACGTAGGCGTGGATGACGCCGGCGTCGAGGAACATCGCCTCGCCGGGCGCGAGCACCACGTGGTTGAGCAGCAGCGTGACCAGCACACCGGGGTCGGACGGGTACTGCGCGATCAGCTTGCCGACCATCGCGAAGACCCGGGTGGCCTCGCGGTTGATCCGCGCCGGGTCGACCCGCACCGGGTTCGCCCGCATCTCCTCCCGGTGGCCGCGCTCCTCGGCGTGCCGCGCGGCCTCGCGGATGTCCGAGAGCAGCGACTCGAGGTCGGGGCCGGTGTGCGCCAGCATCTCGGTCACGATCGCGCGCAGCGTCTGGAACGCCGGACCCGACTCCAGCCGGTGCGCGACGTCGTCGGCCCACGGCAGGTCGAGCATCCGCAGGATCTGCGCCGACTTCTCGGTGTCGCGGAACCCGGCCATGCCCTCGAACCGGGTCAGTGCGTAGATCATCTCCGGCTTGTGCGAGGTGTCCTTGTAGCTGCGGTGCGGGGCGCCGAGCGGCACGCCGGCGGCGTCCTCGCGCGCGAAGCCGATCCGCGCACGCGAGCTGCTCGGGTGCACCTGCAGCGAGAGCGGCTCGGCGACCGCCAGCACCTTCATGAGGTACGGCAGGCGCGCGCCGAAGGTGTCGCACACGGCCTGGCCGAGCAGCTCGTGGGGTGCGGCGGCGATGACGTCGTTGAGCGCGCGGCCGTCCGGGAGGTACGACGGGTCGCCGTCGTGGGCGCCGATCCACAGCTCCGCCTGCGGGTCGCCGGTCGGCTCGGTCCCGAGGAAGCGCGGCAGGTGGGTGCTCGATCCCCAGGCGTACTCCCGGATCGGGTTGCTCAGGACGAACATCAGTGGTTCCCGGGTGCCCCGGTCAGCCGCGGCACGACCACCCGCAGCAGCTCCTCGATCCCGGCCGCGGCCGTCTCGGCCGCCTCGGGACCGCGACGGTAGGGGTCGGCGACGTCGAGCGCGGGGTCGGCCGTCCCGCGCCGCTGCCCGACGGCCTGCACCAGCTCCCGGCCCTGGAGGCCGCCGCCCGCGGTGCGGACCGCCTCGGCGAACTGCCCCAGCGTGAAGACCTTGCGGAACGCCGCCGGCTGCTCGTCGAGGATGAACGTGCGGTGCGCCGCCTCCGCGGTCAGCACCAGGTCGGCCTCGTCGACCAGCTGACGGGTCACCGCGCGGCTGGCGAAGTCGCCCACCTCGGCGCCACGGGTGGCCAGCGTCCCGCTCATGACCTCGTCCATCGGGTGGTCCTTGAAGCCGTGCGTCCCGGCGCTGGCGAAGGTGACCGTCGCGTCCGGGCCGGCCAGCCGGCGGGCCACGAGCTCCATGAACGGGGACCGGCAGATGTTGGCGGTGCAGACGAAGAGGACGTGCAGGGGGCGCTCGGGGCTCCCGGGTGGTGGGGTCTCGACGACGCCCGCCTGCACCGGCTGGTCGACCAGCGGGTCCTCGACCCCGGACGACAGGTCCAGGTGGCCGGACTCGCGCAGCGCCTCCACGACGTCGCCGAGCGCGTCGTCGATGGTGCGGCCGGTCGTGTCGACCCGGACGTCGGCGTCGGCCGGCTCCTCGTACGGCGAGGAGATGCCGGTGAACTCGGGGATCTCACCGCGGCGCGCCTTGGCGTAGAGGCCCTTGCGGTCGCGGCGCTCGCACTCCTCCAGCGGAGTGGCGACGTGGACGAGGAAGAACGCCCCGCCGGCGTCCTCCACCATCGCGCGCACCTGCTGACGCGTCTCGTCGAACGGCGCGATCGGGCTGCACACCGCGACGCCGCCGTGGCGGGAGATCTCGGCCGCGACCCAGCCGATCCGGCGGATGTTGGTCTCCCGGTCGGCCTTGGAGAAGGTGAGGCCGGCCGACAGGTTCCGCCGGACGACGTCGCCGTCGAGGCTGGTCACAGTGCGGGTGCCCTGCTCGAGCAGCCGGTCCATCAGGGCGCGGGCGAGCGTCGACTTGCCGCTGCCCGAGAGGCCGGTGAAGAACAGGACGAGCCCCTGGTCGGCCGGGTCCGGGCGGTCGAAGGCGACGACCGCGTCGACCGACGGCGGGTACGGGTCGTCGTCGGCCGGCGCCGGGAGGGCGTGGACCGGGTCGCCGGCGGCGTACGTCCGCGCCACCTGGACGCCGAGCTCGTGGTCGAGCTCGGGGTCGCCGTGCGAGGCGAGGGGCACGGCGACGACGGCCGCGTCGGGCAGCAGCGCGGCCGCCGCGAGGCACGCGCGCACCAGTCCGACCGGCGACAGGTCGGGCGTGCCGGCGCCGACGTACGCCAGCAGCACGACCGGTCCGAGCGCGCGGACCTCCTCGAGCTGTGCCTCGGTGAGCGCGTCGGTGACCGGCACGACGGTGCGGCCGGCGTACGCCTCGCGCACCTGGGCGGGGGAGAGGTAGTGGCGGCGGAACGGGCCGTACTGCACGTGGGTCAGCGCCTCGACCGCGCCGTCCGGGACGGAGACGCGCGCGAGCGGCAGGCCCTCGGGGTCCACGAGCTCGACCGCGCCCGCCTCGGCCGCGGCGGTGGAGACGTCGGCCGGCAGCGTGAGCGTCACCGGGCTGCCCGGCTCGTCGAACCGGGTGAGCGGGGCGAGGGCGCCGGTGACCAGCAGCTCGAGGTCGTCGAGCTCGCGCTGGGTGGGGCAGTACTGCGGCGGGTTCGGCACGGCCTCATCCTTGCAAACCGGCGTCGTTAGGGTGCCGGCATGCCGTCTCCCGTGGTCCTGGCCGAGGTCGTCCGCTCCGGTTTCGTCGAGGGTCGCCACCACGGGTCCGTGGTCGCCCTCGCCGCCGACGGGGGTGTCGAGTGGTCCGTGGGGGACGTGACGTCGCCGGTGCTGCCGCGGTCGTGCAACAAGCCGGTGCAGGCGCTGGCCATGGTCCGCAACGGCCTGGACCTGCCGCCGGACCTGCTGGCCCTGGCGTGCGGGTCGCACTCCGGCGAGCAGCTCCACGTCGACGGCGTACGCCGCATCCTCGCGGTCGCGGGCCTCGGCGAGGACGCGCTGCAGACGCCGCTGGACTGGCCGCTCGACGAGGAGACCAAGCTCGCCCACGCCGCCGCGGGCGGCGTGAAGGAGCGGGTCCTGATGAACTGCTCGGGCAAGCACGCCGCGATGCTGCTGACCTGCGTCGTCAACGGCTGGGACACCGCCACCTACCTCGCGCCCGACCACCCGCTCCAGCGGGCGGTCGTCTCGACGTTCGAGGAGCTGACCGGCGAGCCGATCGAGGTGTTCGCGACCGACGGCTGCGGCGCACCGCTGCTCTCGACGTCGCTGACCGGTCTGGCGCGGGCGTTCCGCACGCTCGCCGTCGCCGCCGACGGGCCGGGGGAGCGCATCGCCGACGCGATCCGCCGGCACCCCGAGATGGTCTCCGGAACCACCCGCGACGAGCGCGACCTCCTCGTCGCGGTCCCCGGCGCGATCGGCAAGATGGGCGCCGAGGCGCTCCACGCGGTGGCCCTGCCGGACGGCCGTGCCTTCGCCCTCAAGATCGAGGACGGGGCCGACCGGGCCCGCCGGGTGGTCATGGCCGAGGTGCTGCGGCGAGCCGGGTTCGAGGACGACGCCGTGCGCCGTGCGGGCCTGGTCGAGCTGCACGGGGGTGGCCACGTGGTCGGCGAGGTGCGAGCTGCTCTCCACGCGTCTCCCGCCTGACCAGACCTCGGGTCCCGGATGTGACCGAACCGGCTGCGACCTCCGCGACGGTGCTTTACCTTCGGAGGCGTTGCGCTTTTCCGGGGGGATCAGCGCACGAGGGGGAGAAGCCGATGATCCGATGGCTGAAGCGTCGCCGCCGTGCACTGCGGTGTCGACGGGTGTACGGCACGAGCTGTCCGCACCGCCGCGGTTTCCACGACTGATCGCCCGCCGCGGTGGCCGCCTCGCCCTGTCGGGCGGCCACCGCAGCACGCTCTCCCGCCGCGGCTGCTGCTAGCGGTAGTCGATCCCGAGGATGTGTTGCTAGCCGTGCTAGCGGCCGGCGCGGCCGTTTTGTGAAGGGTCTCACGCGCTAGCCGCTTGCAAGCGCTAGCAGTAGCAAGCACACTGGGGGCATGAGCAAGGGCAAGGTCGGGACCGCAGTCGGGTCCCTCGGGGACTACCTGCGCGAGCAGCGCACCGCCGCGTCGCTCTCGCTCCGGCAGCTCGCCGAGCAGGCCGGGGTCTCCAACCCCTACCTCAGCCAGATCGAGCGCGGCCTGCGCCGACCCTCGGCCGAGGTGCTGCAGCAGATCGCCAAGGCGCTGCGGATCTCCGCGGAGCAGCTGTACGTGCGCGCGGGGATCGTCAGCCCCGACGACGGCGTCGGCGGCTCCGTCGAGCTCGCGGTCCTCAACGACAGTGCGCTCACCGAACGCCAGAAGCAGTCCCTGCTCGACATCTACGCCTCGTTCCTGGCCCTCAACGCCGGGCAGCCCGAGGCTCCATCCCAGGACTGACCCACACAGAAGAGGAGACGGACATGGCGAAGACCACGTTCGACATCAAGATCGACAAGCTCGAGCTCCCCGAGGTCGCCAAGCGGCCGCTCTACGCCGGTGTCGGCGCGACCGACCTCGTCGTCGGGTACGTCCGCGGGTACGCCGCCGACGTGCAGAAGCGCCTCACCCAGACCCAGCAGGACGTGCAGAAGCGCGTCGCCGACATCGACCTCGAGCCCAAGGCCCTGCGCGACCAGGCGCTCGTCGCGGTGAACGCCCGCTTCGAGGCGCTCTCCAGGGATGCCAAGGCCCGCCGTGAGGCCGTCGAGTCCCGCGTCGCCGAGCTGCAGGGCGAGGCCCGCGCGCTGCCCACCCGCGTGCAGGCGACCGTGAACGGGAACGTCGTCATCGTGAGCGACACCTACGCCGACCTCGCCAAGCGCGGCGAGCAGCTCGTCGCCCGGATCCGCCGCCAGGAGGAGACCAAGGCGACCGCCGCGGCGGCCCAGACGACCGTCAGCAAGGCGAAGACCACGCAGACCCAGACCACCAAGGCTGCGAAGTCGACCGCTCGCAAGACCACGAACACCGCCAAGCGGACGGTCAAGAAGACCACGGCCGCTCCGAAGAGCAGCGCCAAGGGCACCGCCACCGCCGCCAAGAAGACCGCCACCTCGGCCACCAAGGCGACGACCGCCGCGGCCAAGAAGGTCGGCGACTGAAGAGCACCCGAACAGCTGAGCCTGTTCTGAGCGAGGCCCCCGGACCGTTGCGGTCCGGGGGCCTCCGTCGTCCGCTGGTCGAGCCGTCGTCAAGGCGGGCGGGGCCCGCTGGTCGAGCAGGCGAGCCCTGGCGAGCCGTCGTCGAGACCCGGTGAGCGTAGTTGCGGCCCTGCGCCTGTCACCGGGTTTCGACACGGTCGGCGCTGGGGCGCCTTCCTGCTCAACCAGCGGGGGTCCGGGGGAGCTGTCGTCGAGACCCGGTGAGCGTGGTCGCGGCCCTGCGCCTGTCACGGGGTTTCGACACGTTCGGCGCTGGGGCGCCTCCCTGCGCGACCAGCGGGTGCGGGGCTGCGGCAGGCTGGGACCGTGCGAGCCGTCGTCCAGCGCGTCCTGTCCGCCAGCGTCACCGTCGACGGGGAGACGGTCGGGGCGATCGACGGGCCGGGGCTGCTGGTGTACCTCGGCGTGACCCACGGCGACGGCGCGGCCGAGATCGATTGGACCGCCCGCAAGATCTGGGACCTGCGGCTGCTGCGCGAGGAGCGGTCGGCCAGCGACGTCGGCGCCCCGGTGCTGGTGGTCAGCCAGTTCACGCTGTACGGCGACGCCCGGAAGGGTCGGCGCCCCACCTGGCAGGCCGCCGCGCCGGGGCCGGTGAGCGAGCCGGCGTACGACGCGGTGTGCGCAGAGCTCGAACGGCTCGGCGCGCACGTCGAACGCGGGCGGTTCGGGGCCGACATGCGGGTCCAGTCGGTCAACGACGGGCCGATCACGCTGATCCTGGACACGGCTGACCGGGGCTGAGGCCCTGCTGCGGTGCGGGGGTCTCGACGACGCTCGGCGCTGGCGCGCCTCGCTGCTCGACCAGCGGTAGTCGCTGGCCGATAGGCTGGTCCGGTGACCAACGTCTTCGCCGTCGAGGGCTACCTCATGCTGCTCGTGACGTTCGTGCTGCTCGCGGTGAAGATCTTCGCCTTCGTCAACGCGCTGCTGCACAGCGCCGAGGAGTACGAGGCGGCCGGCAAGCTGACCAAGCCGGCCTGGTGCCTGATCCTCGGCCTCGGAGTGGTGCTCGAGGTGGTGCCCGTCGGGCTCCTCCTGATCAGCATCGCGTTCACGATCGCGGCGTTCGTCTACCTTGCGGACGTGCGGCCGGCCCTGATGAGCCTGCGCCGACGCTGACCGGGCCAGACCACCGCGCGACCTTGAGGGTTGCTTGATCTGCGCTCGCTAGCGTCCCCGCACGCCGGGCGACAGAGCCCGCGATCAGGTGGGGGGAACCGGATGATCGGCGAGCAGGACACGCGTCCCTGGGGGACCTGGCAGGTCCTCGACGAGGGTGACGGGTTCAAGGTCAAGCGCATCACCGTCCGGCCGAAGGCGCGCCTGTCCTACCAGACCCACGAGCACCGGGCGGAGCACTGGGCGGTCGTCTCCGGCAAGGCCACCTGCGTCGTCGACGGCCGCATCCAGCTCGCTGGGCCGGGCGACTCCGTCGACGTCGCCGTCGGCCAGCCCCACCGGATCACCAACATGGAGGACGAGGACCTCGTCCTCATCGAGGTCCAGCTGGGGCGCTACACCGGGGAGGACGACATCTGCCGCCTCGAGGACGACTACGGGCGGGTCCCCGCCTGAGGGCTCTGCGCGGCGAGGTACCGCTCGAGCGCGCTCATCGCGTCCTCCGGCTCGAAGCCCGTCGACCGGACCTTCGACAGGTCCAGCACGCTGCCGAGCGGGCGCGGAGCGAGGCCCTTGCCCGCGGAGTACGCGGCGGTGCTGGTCGGCGACACGTCCGACTCATCGTGCCCGGAGAGCCGGAAGACCGCCCGTGCCACGTCGTACCAGGACGTCGGCGGGCCGCCGTTCGTGACGTTGTAGGTGCCGTACGCGGGCCCCGCCTCGAGCAAGTGGCGAGTGGCGCGGGCGAGCTCGCCGGTGAACGTCAGGCGGCCGACCTGGTCGTCGACGACTCCCGGCGAGACCCCGTCGGCAGCCAGCCGCTGCATGGCGCGGACGAAGTTGCGGCCCTCGCCGATCACCCACGAGGTGCGCACCAGGTAGTGCCGCCGCGCGGTGCCGACCGCGACGTCGCCAGCGGCCTTGGACTGGGCGTAGACGCCTAGCGGGGAGAGGGGCTCGTCCTCCGTGTGCCCGCCGTCGGCATCCAGGGTCCCGTCGAACACGTACTCGCTGGAGTAGTGCACGAGGGTGAAGCCGTGCTGGTCAGCCAGCCGGGCCAGTGTCGCGGGCGCCGTGGCGTTCGCGGCCCAGGCCGCGCGGCGTCCGTCAGGCGTCTCGGCCTCATCCACGGCGGTGTAGGCCGCGGCGTTGAGCACGATGTCGTGCTCGTCCCAGGGCCAGGCGGCCACGGCATCCGGGTCGGTCAGGTCGAGCTCCTCCCTGTCGACGAGGACAGCGGCGGGGAACTCCGCAGCGAGCGCTCGGCCGAGCTGCCCCTGCGCGCCGACGACGAGGGTCCGCTTCGGCGCCATCGGGACGACGCCCTCGAGGTAGGGGTTGGCGCGGTCTTTGTCGGAGACCTCGGCGTCCTCGAGCGCGATCGGCCATGGGATGGCCGCGCTCGGGTCGGCGAGGTGCAGGGACGGGTACGCGGTGCCGGGTCGCCAGTGGTCGTTGACCAGGTAGCTGTACACCGTGCCGTCCTCGAGCGTCTGGTAGGAGTTCCCGACGCCGCTCGGCACGAAGACCGCGGTGCCGGCGTCGAGCTCGAGGGAATGGGTGGCGCCGAAGGTGTCGCCCGCGCGCATGTCGACCCATGCAGCGAACACGCGCCCCGTGGCCACCGAGACGAGCTTGTCCCACGGCTCGGTGTGGATGCCTCGGGTGGCGCCGCGCCGGCTGTTGAACGACATGTTGTTCTGCACCGGGCCGAAGTCGGGGAGGCCGAGCCGGACCATCTTGTCGCGCTGCCAGTTCTCCTTGAACCAGCCGCGCGCGTCCTCGTGGACGTCGAGCTGGACGACGAGCAGGCCCGGGATCGCCGTCGGCTCGACGTGCACGATCACTGGCCCTTCGCGGCATACGCCGCCTCGGTGGCGGCCTTCTGCGAGCGCCACCAGTCCTGGTGGTCGACGTACCACTCGATCGTGCGTGCGAGCCCGTCGGCGAAGTCGGCGTACTGCGGTTCCCACCCCAGCTCGGTGCGGAGCTTCGTCGAGTCGATCGCGTACCGCAGGTCGTGCCCGGCCCGGTCGGTGACGTGCTCGAAGTCGTCCTCGTCCCGGCCGAAGTGGGCCAGGATCATCCGGACCACCTCGAGGTTGTTCCTCTCCCCGTCGGCGCCGATTAGGTAGGTCTCACCGATGCGGCCCTCGCTCACGATGGCCCAGACAGCAGAGGAGTGGTCGTCGGCGTGGATCCAGTCGCGGACGTTGAGCCCGACGCCGTACAGCTTGGGACGGCCACCGTCGATGACATTGGTGACCTGGCGCGGGATGAACTTCTCGACGTGCTGCCAGGGGCCGTAGTTGTTCGAGCAGTTCGAGATCGTTGCCCGCACGCCGAAGCTTCGCACCCACGCGCGCACCAGCAGGTCGGAGCCGGCCTTGGTGGCGCTGTACGGGCTGCTGGGGTTGTACGGCGTCGCCTCGGTGAACCGCTCGGGGTCGTGGAGCTCGAGGTCGCCGTAGACCTCGTCGGTCGACACATGGTGGAAGCGGGTGCCGTGCCGGCGGGCTGCCTCCAACAGCGTGAAGGTGCCGACGACGTTCGTCTGCACGAACGGCGACGGGTCCGAGAGCGAGTTGTCGTTGTGGGACTCGGCGGCGAAGTGGACCACGACGTCGTGCTGGCTGACGATTGGGTCGGCCACGGCTGCGTCCGCGACGTCGCCGACGACCAGTTGCACGCGGTCCGCGGGCAGTTGGGCCAAGGACTCGCGGCTCGCGGCGTACGTCAGCTTGTCGAGCACCGTCACCGTCGCGTCCGTGTGGCCCACCAGGTGGTGGACGAAGTTGCTGCCGATGAAGCCGGCTCCACCGGTGACCAGGACGCGCTGCATGGGTCGCGAGTGTAGGGCCGTCTTGTTACGTCTTTACCAACCATCCGCGGACGCGATGCGACTGCCCTAGGGTCGCGGCATGCGAGGCATCATCCTGGCGGGGGGCACGGGGTCACGTCTGCACCCCATCACGCTCGGCATCAGCAAGCAGCTGGCTCCGATCTACGACAAGCCGATGATCTACTACCCGCTGTCGACCCTCATGCTCGCCGGTATCCGCGACGTCCTCGTCATCACGACGCCCCACGAGGCCGAGCAGTTCCGGCGCCTCCTCGGCGACGGCAGCCAGTTCGGAATCGCCATCAGCTGGGCGGTGCAGCCGTCGCCAGACGGGCTGGCGCAGGCCTTCCACATCGGCGCCGACCACATCGGCGAGGACAGGGTCGGGCTCGTGCTCGGCGACAACATCTTCTACGGCGCTGGGCTCGGCGCCCGACTGCGCCGCTTCGAGGACCTCGACGGAGCAGCCGTCTTCGGCTACCGGGTCGCGAACCCGACGGCGTACGGCGTGGTGGAGTTCGACGACCGGATGCGAGCGGTGTCCCTGGAGGAGAAGCCCGCAGAGCCGAAGAGCAGCTACGCCGTGCCCGGGCTGTACTTCTATGACAACGACGTGGTCGACCTCGCCGCCGGGCTCAAGCCGTCCGCACGCGGCGAGCTGGAGATCACCGACCTCAACCGCCTCTACATGGAGCAGGGCCGGTTGCAGGTCGAGGTCCTCCCGCGCGGCAGCGCCTGGCTCGACACGGGCACGTTCGACGACATGAACGATGCGAGCAACTTCGTGCGTGCGATCGAGCATCGACAGGGCACCAAGATCGGCGCGCCCGAGGAGGTCGCCTGGCGAATGGGCTACATCGACGACGACCGGCTGCGGACCCTCGGCGAAGGACTCCGCAAGAGCGGCTACGGCGACTACCTGCTCGGCCTGCTCGACTGATCCGCCAGACGGAGCAAAGGGACCGCACCGTTGCCCCCTAGGATGCGGTGTCGCTGACCCCCGAACCAGGGAGACCTCGTGGAGCTGCGGGACTACGCCCGGATCCTTCGCCGACGCTGGGCGTCCATCGTCGTCATCGCGGCAGTCGTCCTCGGGGCTGCAGCCGCCTGGACCTTCACCGCCACGCCGCAGTACGCGTCGACCGCGAGCCTCTACGTGACCACGACGGACAGCGAGTCCGCCTCCGAGTCCTACCAGGGCGGCTTGCTCTCGGTGCAGAAGGTGACGTCCTTCGCGGAGCTGGTCGGCAAGCGGACGGTGGCCGAGGAGGTCGCCGCCGAGCTCGGTGACGTCGACGCCGACGACCTGCTCGACAGGGTGAGCACGAACGTCATCCCCGAGACGGTCATCCTCGAGATCACCGTGACCGACCCGGACCCAGCCGAGGCGCAGCGTCTCACGCAGACGTACGCGGAGGTGATGGTCGACTTCGTCCGCCGCGTGGAGACCCTCGAGGGCGAGACGACCGCGCTCGTCAACGCGACGATCGTCGACGCGGCGTCCGAGCCGGGCGGCCCGGTGTCGCCGCAGCCGGTGCGCAACCTCGCACTGGGCCTGGTGCTGGGATTGCTCCTCGGCGTCGGCATCGCGGTGCTCCGCGAGCTGCTCGACACCTCCATCTCGAGTGCCGAGGACGTCTCGACGAGCACCGACGCTCCGCTCCTCGGCGCCATCACCTTCGACGCCGCCGCGCGGACCAAGCCCCTGATCACCTCGCTGGACTCCCACGCTCCGCGCGTCGAGGCGTTCCGTGTGCTCCGCACCAACCTGCAGTTCGTCGACGTCGATGTCCCGAGCAAGGTCTTCGTCGTCACGTCGGCGCTGCCGGGCGAGGGCAAGACGACCACCTCGGTCAACCTGGCGATCACTCTGGCGCAGGCAGGCACGAAGACGCTGCTCGTCGAGTGCGACCTCCGCCGCCCGAAGGCGTCCGCGCTGGTCGACATCGACCACGCGGTCGGCGTGACGACCGTGCTCGTCGGCAAGGTCGCCCTGGACGACGTCATCGTCCGCGACGACGCCACCGGCCTCGACGTCCTGCCCAGCGGTGCGATCCCGCCGAACCCGGCCGAGCTGCTGCAGTCCAGGGCCATGGCGGAGCTCCTGGCGGACCTGCGCAGCCGCTACGACGTCGTGGTCATCGACGCCCCGCCGCTGCTGCCGGTGACCGACGCGGCGCTGCTGGCGGCCCAGTCGGACGGTGCACTCCTGGTCGTGCGTCACGGCAAGACGACCAGGGACCAGCTCGCCCAGGCCGTCGAGCGGCTCGAGGCCGTCGACGCCCACCCGGTCGGCACCGTGCTCAACATGACGCCGGCCCGCGGTCGTCGCGGCGGCTACGGGTACGGGTACGGCTACGGGTACGGCTACGCGCCCGAGCCGCAGCCGGGCGCGCAGAAGCGCGGTCGTCGCGGGAAGAAGAGCGAAGGGGCCTGAGCGCGATGCCTGGGCGCCGGGCCCGACGTCAGTACGCCCCGCGCGACCCGAAGACGGCGCCGAAGGTCTTCGCGAGGATCGAGAGGTCCTGCATCATCGACCAGTTGTCGACGTAGTACAGGTCCAGGCGGATGGCTTCGGTGACGCTCAAGTCATTGCGGCCGGACACCTGCCACAGCCCGGTCATCCCCGGTCGCACCCTGAGCCGGCGGCGCATGGCGTCGTCGTAGAGAGCCACCTCGCGGGCCACCTGCGGGCGAGGACCGATCAACGACATGTCGCCCTTCAGCACATTGAAGAGCTGCGGGAGCTCATCGACTGAATAGCGGCGTAGCCAGCGGCCAGGGCGGGTGATCCGAGGGTCGTTTCGCATCTTGAAGAGGAGCGCCGACTGCCCCTCCTGCTCCTGAAGGTCCACGACCATGGACTCCGCTTCGACAACCATCGTCCGGAACTTCAGGCAGCCGAACTCCTCGCCGTCGCGTCCCACCCGGACGTGACGGAAGAACACCGGCCCTCGATCGTGCAGCTTGACCTGTCCGGCTGCTATGAGGAACAGCGGTCCGAAGACAACGATGAGCGCGGTCGAGCCGACGATGTCGAACAGTCGTTTGCCCCATCGGGAGGCATCGGTAGCTCGGGGAGCGTCGATGTGCATGAGCGGCAACCCGCCCACGGGACGGATGCGCACCCGCTCGCTGGACACGTCCGTCACGCCGGGTGCGACAACCACCTGGACGTGCTCGTGCTCGAGGTCCCAGGCGATCTGTCGCATGTGGCTGGAGGACGCCAGTGCTCCGCTCGCGAAGAAGACGATGTCCGCGCCGCTCTCGAGGACGATCGACGTCGCATCGTCGGAGTTGCCCAGCACTGGGATGCCGGACCGAGTCTCTTCCTCCAGGTAGTGAGCCGGCGTGAGGGCGCCCACGACCCGGTAGCCCAGGTGCGGCTCGCGTCGCAGGACGGCAGCGACCTCGTCCACGTGTGACGGTGAGCCGGCGATGAGCACGCGATACAGAAGGGCGCCGCGGCGCCGGGCTCCGTGGAGGAGGCGCCTGACGACGTACCGCACGACGAGCAGGGCAGGGATGCCGATCCCGAAGGCCAGCGCGTAGAAACCCCGGGGAAGCGGGTAGTTGGCGAAGAAGCACGCGACCCCGACGAGTGCGGCGGTGGCCAAGGATGAGTTCAGCACGCGCTTGTACTCGTCCGTGCCTGCGCCGTAGACACTGGGACGGTAGGCCCCACCGAGCCACAGCGTGGTGAGCCAGCCCGCCACCAGCAACGGGCCGATCGTGTGCAGTTCCTGACGCAGGCTCGCCGCGGTGGGGAAGATGCTCAGCGTCTCCCGACCAACCACGGCCACGAGGACGGCGGTCACCAGCAGGACCGCGTCGAGCACGAAGGATATGACCGGCAGGTAGCGCAGCGTGCGAGACGGCGTGCCGAGCCGAGCCTTGCTGCGGCGTTCCGAGAGAACGGTCATGCTGTGTCCAAAGGTTGCCCCGGAATGCGCGAGCTGCGGCTTCTCGTCGTGTCGGCGGCATCCTTACCACCTTCGTGCTCGCCCGGTTCCCGGGAGCGTCGTGGTCGACACCGGACGTGCTCGGTCAATCTAGGTCCCCCCGGACATGCTTGCCACTCATGTGCTGAAGTTCATCACTCGGTCGGCCTTTACCTTCTCTCATCCCGGCCGCGACGTCCTGCGAACGACCACGTCGCGGGCACGAGCGGTGTCTGGCGTCGATACGCTGCGCACATGAAGGTCCTCGTCACCGGCGGCGCCGGCTACATCGGTTCGACCACGTGCAAGGCGCTGGAGCAGGCCGGTCACGTGCCGGTCGTCCTCGACTCGCTGCTCACCGGTCCGCAGGCCTTCGTCGGGGACCGGGCGTTCTACGAGGGCGACGTCGCCGATCGCGAGCTCCTGCGACGCATCGCCCAGGAGCACCCGGACATCGACGCCACCATCCACATGGCGGCGCGGATCATCGTGCCGGAGTCGGTGGAGAAGCCCTACGAGTACTACCGCGACAACGTCGCGAAGTCGCTCGAGCTCTTCGACGAGCTCGACGCGCTCGGCCTGCCGCGGGTGCTGTTCTCCAGCTCCGCGAGCCTCTACGCGACCAAGGACTCCTTCGAGGTGACCGAGGAGGACCCGCTGGCGCCGCAGTCGCCGTACGCGCGGACCAAGCGGATGATGGAGCAGGTCCTCGAGGACATGGCGGCCGCGACCGGCCTTCGCGCGATCATCCTGCGCTACTTCAACCCCATCGGGTCCGACCCGGACCTCGAGACCGGCATCTACGCCCGCGAGCCCTCGCACGTCCTCGGTCAGCTGGTGATGGCGGCGCGCGGCCAGAAGGACAGCTTCACGATCACCGGCGTCGAGCACCCGACCCGCGACGGGACGGGCATCCGCGACTACATCCACGTCTGGGACTTGGCACGGGCGCACGTGCGGGCGGTGGAGCGGTTCGACGACGTCATCGCGGCGGTCGAGGCACCGAGCACCATCATCAACGTCGGCACCGGGTCGGGCGTGACCGTGCGCGAGCTCATCGCGTCGTTCGAGAAGGTCTTCGGCAAGGAGGTGCCGACCACGGAGGCGCCGCCGCGCCCCGGCGACGCCGTCGGCGCCTTCGCGAACGTCGACAAGTCGCGGCGGCTGCTGGACTGGTCGACCGAGCTGTCCCTCGACGACGCCATCGCCTCCGCGCTCGCCTGGGGCGAGAAGCGCAAGGAGATCCTCGGTTACGAGTAGGGCCCCGGTACCTGAACGGTCTGGACCGATCGGTGTTCACCCCTCCGGGCGATCCCGTTCGGGTCATAGTGGCGGTATGCGCCGGGGGGTCGTGAAGCTGAAGCGTCGGATCAGGTGTCGTCGGAGGCACGGTGCGGCGTGTCCGCACCGGCCCGGGTACCACTGATCTGCCACGGCGCTTCCCGGTCTGGTCCAGTGCGCCGCTCGTCGCAGGGGACGGCGACTTCTAACACCGCCGAAACCTTGAGTCCTTAACGTCCACGCCACGCCGCCCGCGCGGTCGGCACGAGGACAAGGACACGCATGACGACGACACCACGCAGCGCGTTGCGCCGAGCGACGGGCTGGACGCTCGGCACGCTCCTGGCGACAGGCGCCCTGACCGCACTCCCGCCGGCCTCGGCAGCCTCGGCAGCCTCGGCAGCCGAGCCGATCGACGGCGCGCACTCCGCCGGCGACTCGCTCTTCCCGCACGTGGGGAACGGGGGGTACGACGCCCAGCACTACGACGTGCAGCTCGCCTGGACACCGGGCGCGACGCTGGCCGCCAGCACCATTCGTGCGACGACCACGATGACGGCGACCGCGGCGGTGCCGCTGCGCAGCTTCTCGATGGACCTCGAGGGACTGACCGTCGAGTCGGTGCAGGTCAACGGTGCGCCGGCGACCTTCACCCGCGACATCGACGCCGCCGCGATCAAGTACAAGCTCGTCGTGACGCCCTCGGCGCCGGTGGAGGGCAGCTTCACCACCACCGTCACCTACGCGGGCGTGCCGACCCGCCACGTCGACGCCGACGGCTCCTTCGAGGGCTGGAACGTCACGTCCGACGGGGCGACGTTCCTGAACCAGCCGATCGGCGCGATGACGGGCTTCCCGCACAACAACACGCCTGCCGACAAGGCGACGTACCGCTTCGCCCTCGACATCCCGAGCACGATCACGAACGCGGCCGGCACCGGCGCCGCTGCTGCCGGCAGCAACGGCGAGCTCGTGTCGAGGACGCCGAGCAGCGACGGATCCCGGACCACGTGGGTCTGGGACCAGAGCGAGCCCATGGCCAGCGAGCTGGCGATGATCACGATCGGCAAGTACGACGTGCTGGAGTCGGACGTGACGGTGAGCGGCGGGCGCGTGCTGCACGAGTGGTCGTTCGTCGACTCCGCGCTCTCGGCCTCGGCCAAGGCGACGATCAACACCCGGCGGGCGTCGCTCGGCGCCATCATCACCGGGCTGGAGTCCATCTACGGGCCCTACCCGGGCAACAGCGTCGGCGTCGTCGTGGACACCGTCCCTCGCGAGATCAGCTACGCGCTCGAGACCCAGGACCGGTCCTTCTTCCCGGGCTCGATCAGCGCCAACACGCTGGTGCACGAGGTCGCGCACCAGTGGTTCGGCAACGCCGTGTCGCCCCGTGACTGGAACGACCTGTTCATCAACGAGGGCATGGCGACCTGGGCGCCGACCTACTACAACAACGTCGTCGCCAAGACGAGTGCGACGACCACCGAGTCGACGTACTTCAGCTCGTGGAACACGAAGGCGGCCAGCAGCGCGGACTGGGCGATCCCGCCCGCCGGCATGACCGACCCGGCGACGCTGTACGAGTACCAGTCCTACACGCGCGGAGCACAGATGTGGGAGGCGCTCAAGACCGCCATCGGCGACCCGGCCTTCTTCCGCTTCGTCCGGACCTGGCAGGACCGCTACACCGGGCAGAGCCGGGGGTTCTCCGCGTTCGAGGCGCTCGCCGAGGAGGTCTCCGGTCGCGACCTGACCGCGTTCTTTCAGGACTGGGTGCTCGACGCCGACAAGCCCGCCTGGCCGGAGAAGGTCGGGATGGGACTCACCTCCGCGCCGGCGCCGGCCGAGGTCGACCGCGGTGACGCCATCGACTACACGCTCACCGCGCAGAACACCGGTCGGGTGCCGCTGGCCACGACGGTGGCCTCGGTGGACCTCGCCGACCTCCTGGACGACGCCACGCTCGACGTCGCCGCGCTGCCGAGCGGCCTCGCCCTCTCCGGGACGACCCTGACCTGGACGGTCCCGCCGACCGCGCTGGCCGCGACGGCCACCACCGGGTTCCGCGTCCGGGTCGACGACGACGCGAGCTCGGCGACGCTGACCGCGACGGCTCGCGTCGACACGCTCGGTGGGACCTGCGCCGCGTGCACGACGGCGCACACGATCGGGGTCGAGCCGCTCGCACCGGCCCCGGTGCCGACGGTCGACGGTGCGGCCGTCGTCGGGCAGACCCTGACGGCAGGGACGGCCGGCTGGGCCTCCGGGTCCGGCTTCGCACACCAGTGGCAGGTCGCCGGCGTCGACGTCCCCGGCGCCACCACGGCGTCGTACGTCGTGCGGCCGAGCGACCTCGGACGGACGATCACCGTCGTGGTCACCGGCAGCAAGGCGGGCTACAGCCCGGTCACGCAGGTCAGCGCACCGACGTCGGCCGTGCAGCCCGGCGTGCTGTCCGCGCCGGTCCCGACGATCAGCGGCACGCCGGCCGTGGGCTCGCCCCTGACGGCGAGCGCCGGCGGGAGCGGCTACCAGTGGTACGTCGGCGGCCGGGCCGTCCCGGGGGCGACGTCCTCGACGTACGTCCCGGTGGCGGGCGACGTCGGCCGGACCGTCTCGGTGCTGCTGCTCGTCGACGTCTCCGGATACCTGGGTGCCGGCGCGCGCAGCGCGGAAACCGCGCCGGTGGCGCTCGGGACGCTCGAGCCCACGCCGCTGCCCACCATCGGCGGCGACGCCGTCGTCGGCGGCACGCTGAGGGCGTCGGCGGGTCCGTGGGCCGACGGCGTCGACCTGTCCTACCGGTGGTTCGTCGGCGGGGCGGTGGTCGACGGGGCCACCGGTGCGACGTACCGGCCGACCGCCCAGGACCTCGGCAGAGCCGTGACGGTGACCGTCACGGGCACGCGTGCGGGCTACACGTCGGTGACGCGCACGAGCGCTCCCACCGCCACCGTCGCGCGCGGCACGCTGGCCGGCGCAGGCAGGCCTTCGATCGTGGGGGCCCCGAAGGTACGCCGGACACTGACCGCAGAGACGGGCGACTGGCCGGTGGGGACCACCGTCGCGTTCCGGTGGTACGTCGGTGGCAAGGCCGTGCGGGGCGCCACCGGACCGACGCTGCAGCTCGTCCGTGCCTTCCGCGGCAAGCGCGTGAAGGTCGAGGTGACCGCGAGCAAGCCGGGCTACACGACGATCGTCGCGCGCAGCCGGGCCACGGCGAGGGTCCGCTGAGCGGGGCCGGGGGGGGGGGGGGGGGGCCCCCCCCCCCCCGCCCGCCCCGACCGCCGGGCGGGGCCCCGCGGCCGGCGGCCACGAAGAGGACGAGGC
>NZ_JBFBFJ010000011.1:0-70140 GCF_040684155.1 Nocardioides sp. NPDC092400
GCCAGGATCAAACTCTCCGTTGAAAAACAACACCACCACCAGACACAAAGCCCGACGGCGGAAAAAGAGATGCCCCTGACAGGAGAAACTGACATTCATTGGACCCCCGTAAAGGAGATCCAGCCAGAATCATTGTCAAAGAAACCATCAACCAACCAACCCCACAAAAGAGGGAGATCAGTCGACGGGGCATAACAAACTAATTCGTCGACTATGACACACTGTTGAGTTCTCAAGAATCACACGCACCCGTTCCGGACCCTTTCGGGCCGGCCGCGGGGCAACCTGCAGAAACTTACCGGTTCCGATCCTCCTGCGCAACTCCGGCGAGCTTCGCGTTCCGGTGGACCCGGGCCGGGGCCTGCTGCTCCCTGTCGTGCTGGTCTTCCGACCGGCGGGAGCCGCTTGCCGCGGCGAGGAAGAACGTTACGCGCTCTCCCCCGATGTGCCAAATCCGTTCGTCGCACGCTCGTCACACGCCGGCAACACGCGTGCCGTACGGCGTTCAGCCGGCGGGTCGCGGGAGCCGCGGCTTGGCGGGGCGGTAGGTCGAGACGGTCGGGTGGCCGGTCTCCCAGAACCGCCACGGCCGGTCGGGCGCACCGCGCAGGCCGACGCGCGGGCCGGTCGAGACCGCGGCGACCGGCTCCCCCGGCACCAGCAGCACCGGGCCGGCGGTGAGGTCGTTGCCGTCGTGGTCGAGGCCGATCCCCAGGGCGTTGCAGAGACGTGCCGGTCCCCGCGCGAGGTCCCGGTCGGAGGAGCCCGGGCGACGCTCCCGCGCGGTCGCGATCCCCTCGACGACCTCGCCGGCGCGGAGCAGCACCGCGCTCGGGTCCCCCTCCGGTCCGGTGACCACGTTGCAGCACACGTGCATGCCGTAGGTGAAGTAGCAGTACAGGTGCGCGGGCGGCCCGAACATCGTCGCGTTGCGCCGGGTCATGCCCCGGTAGGCGTGCGAGCCGGGGTCGGCCGGGCCGGCGTACGCCTCGACCTCGGTCAGCCGGACGACGACGTCGCCGTGGCTGACGAGGGCGCCGAGCAGCCTCGGCGCGACCTCGTCGACCGGCCCCCGCAGGAGGTCGGCCAGTCCGTGGGACCGCTCAGCCGAGCCGGGCACGGTACGACGCAGCGCGCTCGACCAGCTCGTCGAGCTGCTCGCGGACCCGGACGGGGGCGGTGCCGCCACGGCCGTCGCGGGAGGCGACCGATCCCTCGGCGGTGAGCACCTCGCGGACCGCGGGCACCAGGTGCGGCGAGATCGCGGCGAGCTGCTCGTCGGAGAGCTCGTGCAGCTCGATCCCGTGCTGCTCGCACTCCCGCACGCACGCACCGGCCAGCTCGTGGGCGACCCGGAACGGGACGTCCTGGCGCACCAGCCACTCCGCCACGTCGGTGGCGAGCGAGAAGCCCTGGGGCGCCAGCTCGGCCAGCCGCTCGCGGTCGAAGACGAGCGTGGCGACCATGCCGGTGAACGCCGGCAGCAGCACCTCGAGGGTGTCCACGGAGTCGAAGACCGGCTCCTTGTCCTCCTGCAGGTCGCGGTTGTAGGCGAGCGGGAGCGCCTTGAGGGTGGCGAGCAGCCCGGACAGGTTGCCCACCAGCCGGCCGGCCTTGCCCCGGGCCAGCTCGGCGATGTCGGGGTTCTTCTTCTGCGGCATGATGCTCGACCCCGTCGACCACGAGTCGTGCAGCGTGACGAAGCCGAACTCCTTGGTCGCCCAGAGGATGACCTCCTCGGCGATCCGGCTGACGTCCACGCCGACCTGTGCGGCGACGAAGGCGAGCTCGGCGACGAAGTCCCGGGACGCGGTGCCGTCGATGGAGTTGGCCGTGGAGCCGGTGAACCCCAGCTCGGCCGCCACCCCGGTCGGGTCGAGCCCCAGCGACTGGCCCGCCAGCGCGCCCGAGCCGTACGGCGAGTCCGCCGCCACCCGGACGTCCCAGTCGAGCAGCCGGTCCACGTCGCGCAGCAGCGGCCACGCGTGGGCCATCAGGTGGTGGGCGAGCAGCACCGGCTGGGCGTGCTGCAGGTGGGTGCGCCCCGGCATGATCGTCGGCCCGGGGTGGAGGTGGTCGCGCGCCTGCCCGGCGAGCACGTCGACGAGGTCGAGCACCTGCCCGGCGACGACCCGCGCGTGGTCGCGCAGGAAGACCTTGAACAGCGTGGCGATCTGGTCGTTGCGGCTGCGCCCCGCGCGGAGCCGGCCGCCGACGTCGGGCCCGACCTCCTCGAGGAGCAGCCGCTCGAGGGCGCCGTGCACGTCCTCGTCGGACGGGTCCGGGTGCAGCTCGCCCGCGGCGTACCGCTCCCCCAGCACGTCGAGGCCGCGCTGCAGCTCGGCGAGGTCGGTGTCGGAGAGCAGGCCGGCCCGGTGCAACGCGTTGGCGTGCGCCCGGGAGCCGGCGAGGTCGTAGGGGGTCAGCCGCCAGTCGAAGTGCGTCGAGCGCGAGAGCGCGTCGAGCTCGGGCGACGGGCCGCCGGCGAACCGGCCGCCCCAGAGCTTGCCCTCGTTGGTGGTGCTCACGTGCTGCCTCCTCCGACCGCGGTGACCGCGGTCCGCATGATCGTCGTGAGCTCCTCGCTCACGGCAGTGCCATCCTCGTCCAGCGCCGCGGGGGTCCACCACGCGGCCCGGTCGATCGTGCCGACCTCGAGCGGCTCGAGCCCGCCGAGGTGGACCTCCTGGCCGGGGGCCAGGTCGACACGCACCGCGAAGTACGTCTGGTCCTGCACCAGGTGCCACGGACCCCAGTCGAACCCCACCGTCTCGCGGTGCAGCGGGCCGACCAGGGCCCCGGGGTCGACCCGCAGGCCGCTCTCCTCGTGCATCTCGCGGGCGGCCGCCTCGACCAGCGACTCCCCCGGCTCGGTTCCGCCGCCGATGGTGAACCAGTACGGCGAGCCGGGGTCGGCGGGGTCCCACCCGTGCAGGAGCAGGACCTCGCCGGCCGTGTTGACCGGCAGCACGCGGGCGCAGACGCGCTCGCGCACCGGCCGGGTGGAACCGCCCATCAGTCCGTGCCCAGCTCCATGGCCGCCGCGTCGAGCGCGACCTCCTCGGTGCCCTCGGCGTACTCCGGGTTGTCGGTGATCCGGTCGTACCCGCCGGCCGGCAGCTCGCCGAAGAGCGTGCCGTTCTCGACCAGCACCTGGCCCTGGTCGAGCGGCTGACCGGCGTACAGCTCGAGCTTGGCGCGGGAGTCGGCGATGTCGAGGTTGCGCATGGTGAGCTGGCCGATCCGGTCGACCGGGCCGAACGCGGCGTTCTCGGTGCGCTCCATCGACAGCTTGTCGGGGTGGTAGGAGAAGGCCGGGCCGTCGGTGGCCAGGACGGTGTAGTCCTCGCCGCGGCGCAGCCGGACCGTCACCTCGCCGGTGACCAGAGAGGCGATCCAGCGCTGGATGGCCTCGCGGATCATCAGCGCCTGCGGGTCGAGCCAGCGGCCCTCGTAGAGGAGCCGGCCGAGACGGCGCCCCTCGTTGTGGTAGCTGGCGATGGTGTCCTCGTTGTGCACCGCGTTGACCAGGCGCTCGTAGGCGATCCACAGCAGCGCCATGCCCGGCGCCTCGTAGATGCCGCGCGACTTGGCCTCGATGATCCGGTTCTCGATCTGGTCGGACATGCCCAGGCCGTGCCGGCCGCCGATCGTGTTGGCCTCGTGGACCAGCGCGACCGGGTCGTCGTACGTCGTGCCGTTGATCGCCACCGGACGACCGGCCTCGAAGCGGATCGTGACGTCCTCGGTGGCGATGTCGACCGAGGGGTCCCAGAACTTCACGCCCATGATCGGCTCGACCGTCTCCAGCGAGACGTCGAGGTGCTCGAGCGTCTTCGCCTCGTGGGTCGCGCCCCAGATGTTGGCGTCGGTGGAGTACGCCTTCTCCTTGCTGTCGCGGTAGGGCAGCCCGTGCTCGGTGAGCCACTGGCTCATCTCGGCGCGTCCGCCCAGCTCGGTGACGAAGTCGTGGTCGAGCCAGGGCTTGTAGATGCGCAGGTTCGGGTTGGCCAGGAGCCCGTAGCGGTAGAACCGCTCGATGTCGTTGCCCTTGAAGGTCGACCCGTCGCCCCAGATGTCGACGCCGTCCTCCTGCATCGCGCGCACCAGCATCGTGCCGGTGACGGCGCGGCCCAGCGGAGTGGTGTTGAAGTAGGCGCGGCCGCCGGAGCGGATGTGGAACGCACCGCACGCGAGCGCGGCCAGGCCCTCCTCGACCAGCTGGCGACGGCAGTCGACCGCGCGGGCGATCTCGGCGCCGTACTGCAGGGCCCGGTCGGGCACGCCGGAGATGTCCGGCTCGTCGTACTGCCCGATGTCGGCGGTGTAGGTGCAGGGCACCGCACCCTTGTCCCGCATCCAGGCGACGGCGACGGAGGTGTCGAGGCCGCCGGAGAACGCGATGCCGACACGCTCGCCCTGGGGCAGCGTGGTGAGGACCTTGCTCACTTAGATCTCCTTGAGAGGACTGGTGGGGAGGGAGGAATCGGCCAGGGCGAGGAAGCGCTGCGCGAGCGCGTCGCCGCCGGCCGGGTCCCGCCCGATGACGAGGATCGTGTCGTCCCCGGCGATGGTGCCGAGGACGTCGGGGAGACCGGCGCCGTCGAAGGCGGAGCCGAGGTACTGGGCGGCGCCCGGCGGGGTGCGCAGGACGACCAGGTTGGCGCTCGCCTCGGCCGAGACGAGCAGCTCGCCGAGGAGGCGGGCCAGGCGGTGGGAGGCCGCCGCGGTGTCGGTCGGCGCCGCCGGCCGGCGGTCACCGCCCTCGGCGGGCACGGCGTACACGAGCGCGCCGGAGGACGCCCGTACCTTGACCGCGTCCAGCTCCACGAGGTCGCGCGAGAGGGTCGCCTGGGTGACCCGGACACCGCTCTGGGCGAGCAGCTCGGCGAGCTCGGACTGGGAGCGGATCTCGTGGTGCGTGACCAGCTCGACGATCCGCCGGTGCCGGGCGTTCTTGGTGGCCGGGCGCAGGGCGTGCTCGGTCATCACCGCTCCCCCGTCCCGGCCCTCTCGAGCAGCCAGGCGAGCACGGCCTTCTGGGCGTGCCGGCGGTTCTCGGCCTCGTCCCACACCACGCTCTGGATCCCGTCGAGCACCTCGGCGGCGATCTCCTTCCCGCGGTAGGCGGGCAGGCAGTGCATGGCGATGGCGTCGGGCTTGGCGGTCTCGAAGAGCGCCTGGGTGACGGAGTACGGCGCGAACACCTCGGTCCGCGCGGCGGCCTCCTCCTCCTTGCCCATCGAGACCCACGTGTCGGTGACGACCACGTCCGTGCCCTCCGCGGCCTCGCGGGGGTCCTCCACCCAGGTCGCGGACCCGCCGGTCTGCTCGCCGATCTCGCCGGCGCGCTCGAAGACCTCCGCGGGCGGGGTGTAGCCCTCGGGCGCGCTGATCCGGACGTGCATGCCCGCGGTGGCGCCGGCGAGCAGCCAGGAGTTGCCCATGTTGCAGGCGCCGTCGCCGAAGAACGTCACGGTGAGGCCGGCGAGCTCGGGCTTGTGCTCGCGCACCGTCACCAGGTCGGCCAGCAGCTGGCAGGGGTGGAAGTCGTCGGTCAGCGCGTTGACGACGGGGACGCCGGCGTGCTCGGCCATGTCCTCGAGGTCGGACTGGGCGAAGGTCCGCCACGCGATCGCCGAGGCCTGCCGGCCCAGGATGCGGGCGACGTCGGCGACCGACTCGCGCTCGCCGATCCCGGCGAGCCGGCCGTCGACGACCATCGGGAAGCCGCCGAGCTCCGCGACGCCGGCCGCGAAGGAGGCCTGCGTGCGCAGCGTGGGCTTGTCGAAGACCATCGCGACCGTCTGCGGCCCCTCGAGCGGGCGGCGCGCGTAGGGCTCGGCCTTCATCGCGGCCGCGAGCTCGAGCACCTCGGCCTGCTCGGCCGGGGTGAGGTCGTCGTCGCGGAGCAGGTGGCGCATCAGGAGTCCTTCCCGGCCGCGAGGGCGGCGAACGCGTCGTCGAGGATCCGCGGCCACGCGGCGAGCAGGGCGTCCGCGTCGGCCTCGGTGAGGACGAGCGGGGGCACGAGCCGGATCCGGCGCGGCGTGGTGTTGTTGAGCACGAACCCGTGCGCCAGACCCGCGGCGACCACCTCGGCCGCCGCGTCCTCGCCCAGGTCGAGCCCGATCATCAGGCCGGCCCCGCGGACCTCGGTCACGCGGGCGTCGGCGCCGAGGCCCTCGCGGAGCCGCCGGCCGAGCACCGTCGCCCGCTCGAGCAGGCCCTCGGACTCGATGGTGGCGATGACGGCCAGGCCGGCGGCGCAGGCCACCGGGTTGCCGCCGAAGGTGGTGCCGTGGTTGCCGGGCTGCAGCAGCGCGCCGGCGTCCCCGAGGCCGATGCAGGCGCCGATCGGGAAGCCGCCGCCGAGGCCCTTGGCCAGGGTCACGACGTCGGGACGCACGCCCTCGCTGGCGAGCCAACGGCCGGTGCGGCCCATGCCGGTCTGCACCTCGTCGATCCACAGCAGCGCGCCGTGCTCGTCGGCGACGGCGCGCGCCGCGGCGAGGTAGCCCTCGGGCGGCACGACGACGCCGGCCTCGCCCTGGATCGGCTCGACCAGGACCGCTGCGGTCTCGTCGGTGACCGCGGCGGCGAGCGCGTCGGCGTCGCCGTACGGCACGAACGTCACGTCCCCGGGCAGCGGCTCGAACGGCGTGCGGTAGGCCTCCTTGGACGTGAGCGCCAGGGCGCCCATCGTCCGGCCGTGGAAGCCGCCCTCGGTGGCCACGACGTGGGTGCGGCCGGTGCGGCGGGTGAGCTTGAACGCCGCCTCGTTGGCCTCGGTGCCGGAGTTGGTGAAGAAGACCCGGCCCTCGGCACGCGTGCCGCCGCCGACCAGCTCGAGGAGCTTCTCGGCGAGGTCGAGCTGGGGGCCGGTGGTGAAGAAGTTCGAGACGTGGCCGAGGGTCCCCAGCTGGGTGGCCACGGCCTCGACGAGCGCCGGGTGTGCGTGGCCGAGCGCGTTGACCGCGATCCCGCCGAGGTAGTCGACGTACTCGTTGCCGTCGGCGTCCCAGACGTGGGCACCCTCGCCGCGGACCAGCTGCAGCTTCGGCGGGCCGAAGGTGTTCATCAGGCTGGCGGCGTACCGCTCCTGGGCCTGGGTGACGGTGCTGGGGGTGCTGGTGGTGGTCACTGGCTGTCCCTGACCTTCCGGGTCTTGGTCTCCACACCGGGGAGCACCTGCGTGCCGACCCCCTCCTGGGTGAAGAGCTCGAGGATGACGGCGTGCGGCTCGCGGCCGTCGACGACGGTCGCGCGCGGGACGCCGTTCTGCACGGCCGCCAGGCAGGCGCCCATCTTCGGGACCATGCCGGAGGCCAGGGTCGGCATCAGCTCCTCGAGGGCCTCGGGGCTGATCTCGCCGATGACGTCGGTGGGGTCCGGCCAGTCGAGGTACAGGCCCTCGACGTCGGTGAGGACCAGCAGCTTCTCCGCTCCCAGCGCGACCGCGAGCGCCGCGGCGGCGGTGTCGGCGTTGACGTTGTGGACGGTGCCGTCCACGTCGGGCGCGACGCTGGAGACGACCGGGATCCGGCCCGCCTCGATCAGGTCGAGCACCGACTCCGGGCGGACGCTGGTCACCTCGCCGACGAGGCCGAGGTCCACCTCCTCGCCGTCCACGACGGTGGTCGCCGGCACCGCGGTGAAGAGGCCGGCGTCCTCGCCGGAGCACCCGACCGCCAGCGGCCCGTGCTCGTTGATGAGCCCGACCAGCTCGCGCTGGACCTGCCCGACGAGGACCATCCGGACCACGTCCATCGCCTCGGGCGTGGTCACGCGCAGGCCGCCGCGGAACTCCGACTCGATGCCGAGCCGGTCGAGCATCGAGGAGATCTGCGGACCGCCGCCGTGCACGACGACCGGCTTGAAGCCGGCGAACCGGAGGAACGCGATGTCCTCGGCGAAGGCCTGCTTGAGGGCGTCGTCGGTCATGGCGTTGCCGCCGTACTTCACCACGACGATCTTGCCGTGGTACCGCTTCATCCACGGCAGGGCCGCCGCGAGCGTGCGGGCCTTGGCCTGGTCGGGCTTGCTGGTGTCGAAGGCGCCCGTGGGGCTGCTGGAGTCGTTCATGAGGAGTACGCGCTGTTCTCGTGGACGTAGGCGTGGGTGAGGTCGTTGGTCCAGACGGTCGCCCGCTCGGACCCGGACTTGAGGTCGATGGTCACGCTGACCTCGCGGGCGCTCAGGTCGACGCCGGCCGGGTCCGCGTGCGGCGTGGACTGCCGGCAGACCCAGACTCCGTTCATCGCGACGTCGAGGTCGGCGGGGTCGAACCGCGCGGACGTGGTGCCGATGCTGGCCAGGACGCGACCCCAGTTGGGGTCGTTGCCGAAGATCGCGGCCTTGAACAGGTTGCTCCGGGCCACGCTGCGGCTGACCTCGACCGCCTCGTCCTCGGACGCCGCTCCGACCGTCGTGATCGCGATCTCGTGGTCGGCGCCCTCGGCGTCCTTGAGCAGCTGCATCGCCAGGTCCGTGCAGGCCTGGGTGAGCGCCTGGGTGAAGTCGTCGAGGCTGGGCGTGATCCCGCTCGCGCCGCTGGCCATGACCGTGACCGTGTCGTTGGTCGACATGCAGCCGTCGGAGTCGAGCCGGTCGAAGGAGACCCGGGTCGCCGCGCGGAGCGCGGTGTCGAGGTCGGCGGCCGGGACCACCGCGTCGGTGGTGAGCACGACGAGCATCGTGGCCAGCTGCGGGGCCAGCATGCCCGCGCCCTTGGCCATGCCGCCGATCGACCAGCCCGCGCCCTCGACGACGACCTGCTTGCTGACCGAGTCGGTGGTCATGATCGCCTCGGCCGCGTCCTGGCCGCCGTCGGCCGCCAGGGCGGCGTACGCCGCGTCGACGCCGGCGAGCACCTGCTGCCGGTCGTTGGTGAGGCCGATCAGCCCGGTCGAGCAGACGACGACGTCGATCGCGCCGGCGCCCAGGTGGCCGGCGACCTGCTCGGCGACCGCGTGGGTGGTCTGGAAGCCCTCAGGCCCGGTGTAGCAGTTGGCGCCGCCGGAGTTCAGCACGACCGCCCGGACGGTGCCGTCCTTGACGACCTCCTGGCTCCACAGGACCGGGTTGGCCTTGCAGCGGTTGACGGTGAAGACGGTGGCGGAGTCGAAGGTGGGCCCGTCGTTGACGACCAGCGCGACGTCCTTGCCGCCGCTGTTCTTCAGCCCGGCCTCGACGCCGGCGGCCCGGAAGCCCTGGGGGGTGGTCACGCTCATTACGGGGCGACTCCGATCGTGGTGAGGCCGGTGCCCTCGTCGAGGCCGAGGGCGAGGTTCATGCACTGCACGGCCGCGCCGGCCGTGCCCTTGGCGAGGTTGTCGACGGCGCCGACGGCGACCATGCGCCCGGCGGCCTCGTCGACCGTCGCCTGCACGTGGACGGCGTTCGACCCGGTCACGGACTTGGTCTGCGGCCAGAGCCCCTCGGGGAGCACGTGGACGAACGGCTCGTCGGCGTAGGCCTTCAGGTAGGTCTCGCGGACGTCCTCCGCGGTGACGCCGGCGACGAGGCGGGCCGAGCAGGTCGCGAGGATGCCGCGCGACATCGGGACGAGCAGCGGCGTGAAGCTGACGGTGACCGGCTGGCTGGTCAGCAGCCCCGTGAGGTTCTGGGTGATCTCCGGGGTGTGCCGGTGGGTGCCGCCCACGCCGTACGCGCTGGCGTTGCCCATCACCTCGCTGCCGAGGAGGTGCGGCTTGGCGGCCTTGCCCGCGCCGCTGGTGCCCGAGGCGGCCACCACCACGACGTCGGGCTCGATGATCCCCGCGGCGATCGCCGGTGCGAGCGTCAGCGTGGAGACGGTCGGGTAGCAGCCGGGCACGGCGACGCGCGTGGCGCCGCGCAGGGCGTCGCGCTGGCCGGGCAGCTCGGGGAGGCCGTAGGGCCAGGTGCCGGCGTGGTCGCCGCCGTAGAACCTCTCCCACTCCGCGGCGTCCTGCAGCCGGAAGTCGGCGCCGCAGTCGATGACGACCGTGCTCGGGTCGGCGGCCTGCAGCTCGTTCGCGATCGCGCCGGACTGCCCGTGCGGGAGCGCGAGGAACACCACGTCGTGCCCGCCGAGGGTCTCGGCGTTCGTCGGCTCGAGCACGCGCTCGGCGATCGGCACGAGGTGCGGCTGGAGCACGCCGAGGCGCTCCCCCGCGTTCGAGGCGCCCGTGAGGGCACCGATCTCGACATCGGGATGGGCGAGGAGGTGGCGCAGGAGCTCCCCCCCGGCGTACCCGCTGGCTCCGGCGACAGCGACGCGCTTCCTGGTCATGTGCATGACCATACCGAAGTCGGAATGACTATGCGAAGCGGGGTGCCGGTGCATGTTCCGTGGTGCTCGTCACGCGGGCGACGCCCGTGCGCAGCGTGCTCGACCCCACTGGTGCCCGGACGGGCGATTTCCATGCGTCGCCGCGTGAGGGGTCTGCGCGGTCGCTCCATCAAGGGATGCAGGTGAACCGGCTCGCGGAGCGGTTCGGCTGCATCCCTGGGGAGACCGTCGCTCCCCACGGTGAGCTCACCGTGGGGAGCGAGGGTCCGGCGACATCCCTTGGCGGACAGCCCGGCGGGGCGCTCCTCAGCTCCGCTGGGTCGCGCCGGTGAGCTCGGCGGCGCGGGCGACCGCGGCGTCGCGGGCGGCGGCCGTCTCGTCCTCGGTGAGGGTCCGGTCCGGTGCGCGGAACCGGAGCGCGAAGGCCAGCGACTTGCGTCCCTCGCCGACCTGCTCGCCGGTGTAGACGTCGAAGAGCCGCAGCGACTCCAGCAGCTCACCCGCGCCCTCGCGCAGGGCCGACCCGACGTCCGCGGCGCGGACGGAGGCGTCGACGACGAGCGCGACGTCCTCCTTCGCGACCGGGTACGTCGAGAACTCCGGCGCCGGCGCCACGTCGACGGCCGTGCGCAGCAGTGCGTCGAGGTCGAGCTCGACGGCGGCCGACCGCGCGGGCAGGCCGAACGCCTTGCACACCTTGGGGTGCAGCTCGCCGGCGTGGCCGAGCACGACCTCCCCGACGCTCAGCCGGGCGCACCGGCCCGGGTGCCACGGCGTGCGTGCCTCCGCGTCGACGGTGAGCTCCACGCCCAGCTCGTCGGCCAGCCGGCGGACCACGGCGATCGCGTCGGCCCAGCCGGCCTCGCGGCCCGCGCCCCACCAGCCGGCGCGCTCGCGCTCGCCGGCGAGGACGACGGCGAGGTGCAGCGGCTGGAGCGGCAGCGCGTCGACCAGCGCCGCGAGCTCCTCGGCCGTGGGTCGCCGGTCGACGCCGTAGATCGGGGCGGGGCCCCGGTCGACGGGGAACGCGACGGTCCCGGTCTCGAACAGCGCGACGCCCGTCGCGCCGCGACCCACGTTGCGGGCGGCGGCCTTGAGCAGGCCCGGGAGGAGCGTCGTGGTGTACGACGGCTCCTCGGCCGAGAGCGGGTTCGCGAGCCGCACCGTGTGGCGGCGCGGGTCGTCGGCGGCGAGCCCGAGCTGGTCGAAGGCCGCGTCGCCGACGAACGGGAAGCTGAGCACCTCGACGCAGCCCGCGCCGGCCAGGGTGCGACCGACGCGGCGACGCAGCCGCTGCTCGCGGGTGAGGCCACGCCCGGCGCCGGGGGTGGGCAGGACCGACGGCACGTTGCGGTAGCCGACGATCCGGGCGACCTCCTCGACGAGGTCGAAGGGGTCGGCGAGGTCCGGGCGCCACGGCGGGACCGTCGCGGTGAGCCGTCCGCCGTCCTCGACGACCTCGCACCCGACAGCGCGCAGGTGCGCCACGGTCGTGGCGGTGTCGATGTCCATGCCGGTCACGCGGGCGGGCAGGTCGGCGTCGACGGCGATGCTGCCGGCAGCCGGCGGCGTGCCGACCACGGTCACACCCGGCTCCGCCGTCGCGCCGCCGTACGTCGTCAGCAGCTCGACCACGCGGTCGGCCGCAGCCTCGCAGATCGTCGGGTCGACCCCGCGCTCGTTGCGCTTGCCGGCCTCGGAGGAGATCTTGTGCCGCTTGCCGGTGCGGAACATCGAGACCGCGTCCCAGTGCGCGGCCTCCACGAGCACGCGGGTGGTGGTCGCCGACATCTCGGTCGCCTCGCCGCCCATGACGCCGCCGAGGCCGATGATCCCGGAGTCGTCGGTGACGACGAGGTCCTCCGGGGAGAGCACACGGTCGGTGCCGTCGAGGGTGGTGAGCCGCTCGCCGGGCTCGGCCCGGCGGACGCGGATCGCGCCCTGCAGCTTGTCGGCGTCGTAGCCGTGGATGGGCCGACCGGTCTCGAGCATCACGTAGTTCGTGACGTCGACGGCCAGCGAGATCGGTCGCATGCCCGCGAGCTGGATGCGACGCGCCATCCAGTCCGGCGTCGGCGCGGCCGGGTCGAACCCGGAGACCGTGCGGGCCACGAAGACCGGGCACCCGGTGGGGTCGTCGACCACGACCGGGTGGCCCTGGTCGTCGGCCGGAGGGACCTCGCGCCGCGTCGGGTCGCGGTACGCCGCGTCGTACGCCAAGGCGGCCTCGCGGGCGACCCCGCGCAGCGACATCGCGTAGGCCCGGTCGGGGTTGATCTCGAACTCGATGACCTCCTCGTCGAGGCCGAGCACGCCGAAGGCGCTCTGCCCCGGCTCGCCGGCGCCCTCGGGGAGCACGATGATGCCCTCGTGGTCCTCGCCCAGGCCGAGCTCACGGGCCGAGCAGATCATCCCGGCGGAGAGGTGGCCGTAGGTCTTGCGCGCGGAGATCGCGAAGTCACCGGGGAGCACCGCGCCGGGCAGCACGACCACCACGAGGTCGCCGGGCGCGAAGTTGTGCGCGCCGCACACGATGCCCTGCGGCTCGCCGGTGCCGTTGGCGTCGCCGACGTCGACGGTGCACCAGTTGATGGTCTTGCCGTTCTTCTGGGGCTCGGGCTCCATGGTGAGCACTCGACCGACGACGAGCGGACCGGTGATCTGGTCGCCGGGCTTCTCGATCGCCTCGAGCTTGAGCCCGAGGTCGGTCAGCTCGGCGGCCAGCGCCTCGGTGGTGACGTCGGCCGGGAGATCGACGTACTCGCGGATCCAGGAGACAGGGGTCTTCACGGGGTGCTCAGAGCTCGCTTCCGAAAGCGGTGGTGAACCGGACGTCGCCCTCGAAGAACCCGCGGAGGTCCTCCACGCCGTGGCGGAACATCAGGGTGCGGTCGATGCCCATGCCGAACGCGAAGCCGGTGTAGCGCTCGCTGTCGACGCCGCAGGCGGCCAGCACACGCGGGTTGACCACGCCGCAGCCACCCCACTCGATCCAGCCCTCGCCGCGGCAGGTGCGGCAGCGGGCGCCCTCGAGGTCCCCGGCACCGCGGCACACGAAGCACAGCAGGTCGACCTCGGCGGACGGCTCGGTGAAGGGGAAGTACGACGGGCGGAACCGCGTCGTCGAGCCCTCGCCGAACATCGCCGTGGCGAAGTGGTCGAGGGTCCCCTTGAGGTGCGCCATGGTGATGCCCTCGTCGATGGCGAGGCCCTCGACCTGGTGGAACATCGGGCTGTGCGTGGCGTCGTACTCGTCGGTCCGGAAGACCCGGCCGGGGCACACGACGTAGATGGGCGGCGTCCGGGTGAGCATGGTCCGCGCCTGCACCGGCGACGTGTGGGTCCGGAGCACCACGCCGTCGTCCTGCGGGTCGGTCCAGAAGGTGTCCTGCATCGTCCGTGCCGGGTGGTCGGGACCGAGGTTGAGCGCGTCGAAGTTCAGCCACTCGGCCTCGATGACCGGACCCTCGGCGACCTCCCAGCCCATCGCCACGAAGATGTCGGCGATCAGCTCCGCGCCGGTGGTCAGCGGGTGCCGCGCACCAGCGGGCAGGCGGTCGGTGGGCAGGGTGACGTCCACGGTCTCCTCGACCAGCATCCGCTCCTCGTGCTCGACCTCGAGCACCGCCTGCCGCTCGCCCAGCGCCTTGGCCACGGCACCACGGGCCTGGCCGATCCGCTGGCCGGCCTCCTTGCGGGCCTGCGGCGGCAGTGCGCCGATCTCACGGTTGGCGAGCGCCAGCGGCGAGCGGTCGCCGGTGTGGTCGATGCGCACCTGCTTGAGCTCGGCGAGGTCGGTCGCGGCGGCGATGGCGGCGAGCGCGGCGTCGCGTGCCGACTCGACCTCCTCGGGCTTCAAGGCAGTGACCTCCACGGGGTCGTAGTCGGTGTTGGGTCCGGACATGGCACGCCTCTCCAGCTGGTGACCGGCCGGTCGAGGGGCAAGTCTAGGAAGCCGCACGCGCCGCGCTCCACCCGGTTGCCGTTCCGGTCACCGGCGGCCCGCCCGGCGCCTCGCCGGCACCTCACCGGCACCTCACCGGCACCTCACCGGCACCTCACCGGCCGGGGGCGCTCTCCCGGACCAGCAGCTCGTGGGGGACGACGACGTCGCGACCGGGCAGCGAGGGGTCGGCCATCCGCTCGGCGAGCGTCTGGAGGGCGAGCGCGGCGAGCCGCTGCTTGTCGGGCGCCACCGTCGTCAGCGACGGCACCGAGTAGCGGCCGGCCTCGATGTCGTCGAAGCCGACGACGTCGAGGTCGCCGGGGACGGCGACCTCGCGGGACGCGCACGCCCGCAGGGCGCCGAGCGCGAGCTGGTCGGTGAAGCAGAAGACGGCGTCCGGCGGGTCGGCGAGGTCGAGCAGGGCCGCCATGGCCCGTACGCCGTCGGCGTGGTGCAGCCGCTCGACGCCCACCTCGAGCGCCGGGTCCTCCGGCAGCCCGCCGGCGGCGAGCGCGGCCCGGTAGCCGGCGAGCCGGTGCCGGGCCGTCTCGTTGCTCAGGTGCGGCTGCAGGCCGACGGCTGCGACCCGGCGCCGCCCGGAGGCGACGAGGTGCGCCGTCGCCTCGCGCGCGGCCGCCTGGTTGTCGATGGCGACGCGGTCGACGTGCCCGAAGCCGGCCTGCTCCCCCAGCATCACCACCGGCGGCGCGCTCGAGCGGCGCGAGACCTCGGCCGGCGTCATCGACCACGGGCTGAACACCACGCCGTCCACGCCCTGCCCGCGGGCACCGTCGAGGAGGTCGCGCTCCCGCCGGGGGTCGCCGTCGGTCTGCTCGACCAGGACCGTCCAGCCCCGCTCCTCGGCGGCGCGGACGACGTGGGCGGCCAGCTCGGCGAAGTACGGCGAGTCGATCTCCGGCACGACCAGCCCGATGACGTCGCCGCGCCCGCGGCGCAGCTGGCGGGCCGCGATGTTGGGCCGGTAGCCGACCTCGTCGATCACGCGCTGGACCCGCTCCCGGGTGGCCGGGGCGACGACCTCGGGGGTGTTCACGACGTTCGACACGGTGCGGACGCTCACGCCCGCGCGCTCGGCCACGTCCCGCAGGTTCGCCCTCATGCCGCCTCCTCGCCCGTTCGTCGCGGATTTCTCGACGCAGGGTATTGCAACGTGGCATTGCAACGTTGCAAACTGGGTACCGAACGTCACACCACTTTCCCGGGAGGACCACATGACCGCCGCAGCACTCGACGTGCCGATCGACACGGACGTCATCCGCGAGACCATCCAGACCGACGGCATCATCGGCTGCAAGGGCGCCTTCTCCCGCGAGTGGGTCGAGCAGCTCCGCGAGGACGTCGAGGCGGCCTTCGCCGAGGCCCAGTCCCGCGAGGGCGGCTCCGTCGGCCGCGGGCCGAACCGGTACTACGTCGAGATCCACCCCGAGGCCCTGCGCGGCTTCGTCGACCTCGTCGACCACCCGTGGGTCCGCGCGACCTGCGAGGCCGTCCTCGGCCCGGACTACAAGATCGTCGAGGTCGGCTTCGACATCCCGTTCGAGGGCGCCAAGAACCAGCCGTGGCACCGCGACTTCCCGAGCCCGAAGGAGACCCTCGAGGAGGGCCGGCTCACCTCGCTCGCCTTCAACGTGACCTGCGTCGACACCGAGGAGGACATGGGTCCCTTCGAGGTCGCGCCGGGCACCCACTGGGACAAGGGCGAGGAGTTCAACCACGGGATGTTCCCGCTGAAGAAGGAGTACTCCCGCTTCGAGGAGCGCGCCGTGCGCAAGTACCCGCAGATGGGTGACATCTCGGCGCGCTCCGCGCTCACGGTCCACCGCGGGACCAAGAACGAGTCGGCGAAGTCCCGTCCGGTCCTGGTGCTCGGCGTGGACGCCCCCGGCGCCGGCAACGACGAGAAGCACGACCTCGCCGTGACCCGCCAGTACTGGGAGAACCTCCCCCAGCGCGTCCGCGACCACCTCGACTGCCCCGTCGTCGACGAGCTCACGCCGATCACCCAGAAGCACACCATCGAGGGCCTGGTGATGGGCGAGGCCTGAGCCTCCGTCCCACCCGGTCCCACGCCGACGGCCCGGCACCCGCAAGGGGTGCCGGGCCGTCGGCGTCTGCGTGTGCCTCTGCGTGTGCGTGTGCGTGACCCCAGGGACATGGCCCGAACGGGTGGGTGCCCGGACCGTTCGGCCACACGTGCGCCGATGGCCGGACAGCCGCCACCCCGGCAAAGTAAAAACGGACCGTCGGCCACCCGGACCGACGGTGGGGGGAAGACCATGGAGAGCGGCACGATCGTCACCTACTGCGACGGCGGCTTCTGGTGGAACGACGTCGCCGGGTCGCGGTACGACCAGGACACCGCCCTGCGGCACCAGACCTTCCAGGACGCCGAGCGCCTCGGGCGCGCCATGGCCCGGCGCCAGGGCGTCGCGCACGTCGTGCGGTACGCCTGAGTCGTTGCTCGGGCTGGGTCCCGCGGGTGCCGGGTGGCTGCCGGATTTCCCGGGGCCCCGGGGATTCCGGCACCTCTCAGGGGTTGCAACCCCTGAGAAGTGCCGGTTCTGCCTGAGAAGTGGCCGGGCTGGGGCGGCGCGGCGCGGCGGGGGCGGCCTGCGGGAGTCCCCGGTGCACCGGGGACTCCCTCGCTCACCGGGGTAGATCTGCCCTGGTAAGCGAGGGACTGCCCCGGGGAGCACCGGTGAGGAACGCGTCGTGCCCCTCACCGGCCGGAGCCGGTGAGGGGCACGATCAGGCGGTACCGCGCTGTGACGGTCGCTAGGTCCGGTCGACGCGGGTGAGCCAGCGCTGCAGCGTGACGACCAGCAGCAGGATGGTGCCGCTGACCACGGACTGCCAGTCGGAGTCCAGCGAGCCGATCTGGTTGATGACGTTCTTGATCACCTGCAGCAGCAGGACGCCGATGAGCGTGCCGAGCACGGTGCCGGCGCCGCCGGTGAGCAGCGTGCCGCCGAGGACCACCGCGGCGATCGCCTCGAGCTCGGTGCCGACACCGAGGATCGTGACGCCCGAGGAGGTGTAGCTGGCGATCATGATGCCGCCGAAGCCGGCGAGCAGCGAGGAGGCGACGTACGTCAGCACCTTGGTGCGCTGCACCGGGAGGCCCATCAGGTCGGCCGCGTCCTCCTGGCCGCCGATCGCGAGCACGGAGGCGCCGTAGGACGTGCGGTGCAGCACCAGGGCGCCGATCGCGAAGAACAGCACCACCAGCAGGACCGGGTAGGGGATGCCGAACAGCTCCCCCTGGGCGAGCTTCCGGAACGCCGAGCCCCGCGGGACCTTGTACGTCGTGGCGCCCTCGTCGCTGAGGAGCAGCAGCAGCCCGCGGGCGAACAGCAGACCCGCCAGCGTGACGATGAACGGTGGCAGCCCGCCGCGGGCGATGATCAGCCCCTGGGTGAGCCCGATCGCGCCGCAGACCGCCAGTGGCAGGACGAACGCGACGAGCGTGCCGTGCTGGCTGCCCCAGGCGGCGAGGACGCCGCCGAGGGCGAAGACGCTGCCGACCGACAGGTCGATGCCGCCGGTCATGATCACGAACGTCATGCCGAGGGCGAGCATCGCGAGGAACGACGCCTGCACCGCGATGCCGGTCAGGTTGCCCCGGCTCGCGAAGGTGTCGAAGCTGACGCTCGCCACGGCGACCACGACCACGAAGATCGCCAGCGCGCCCTGGCGCTGGACCAGCGAGGCGAACCGGGCCCGGGAGGCCGCGGCGGCCTCTGGCGCGTTCGACGTCGCCGGGTCGACGACGGTGGAGGTGCTCATGTGCGTCGCGCCTTTCCTCGGCCGAGCTGGACGTAGACGGCGGCGATGACGATGACCGCCTGCACGATCTGGGCCGTCGAGTCCGGGATGTTGTGGAAGATCAAGGTGGCGGTGATCAGCTGCATGAGCAGCGCTCCGGCGATGGTGCCGAGGATCCGCACCTGGCCGCCGGAGAGCGGCGTGCCACCGATGACGACCGCGGTGATGGCCGAGAGCTCCATCAGCTGACCGAGCTTCGTCGGGTCGCTCGCCTGGGAGCGGGCCGCCAGCAGGATGCCGGCCATCGCGGCGAGCAGCCCGGAGACGACGTACGTCGTCACGAGCACGCGCCGCACGGGCAGGCCGGCGAGCTGGGCGGCGAGCTTGTTGCCGCCGATCGCCACGAGCTGGCGCCCGTAGGTCGAGCGCCGCACGAGGAGCCAGACCACGATCGACGCGGCCGCGGCGATGAGCACGACGTAGGGGATGCCGAGGACGCTCCCCGTGCCGAGCTCGACGATCCCGGGCTCGCGGATGCTCTTGATCTCCCCGCCGAAGAGGTTCGCGACGCCGCGACCGACGACCATCAGGCCGAGGGTCGCGACGATCGGTTGCACCCCGACGACGGCGACCAGCACACCGGCGATCAGGCCGACCACGACGCCGGCGACGAGGCCGATGACGATCGCGCCGACCGAGCCGTACCCGACGTAGAGCGGGATGAGGGCGGCGGCGAGCGCCATCACGGCGCCCACGGACAGGTCGATGCCCTCGGTGCCGATCACCAGCGCCATGCCGAGCGCGACGATCACGACCGGCGCGACCTGGACGAGCTGCAGCCGCAGGGTCCCGGTGCTGACGAAGTTGTCGGTCAGCAGCACGTTGGCCAGGAGCAGCAGGCCCAGCGCGACGAACACGCCGTTGCGCCGCACCCAGTCCTGGTCGAAGCGCGGTCGGGTGCGGGTGGTGGCGTCCTCGGCCGTGGTGGCCGACGGGGCCGTGGCAGTGCCGTCACTCACGGCTGCTCCCCTCCATCTCTCGGTCTCCCGCCAGCGCGGTCAGCAGCTCGGAGCTGCTCAGGTTGGTGCTGTCGAGCTCGGCCTGGACGTGCCCGTCGTGCAGCACGACGATCCGGTCCGCGCCCTCGACGAGCTCGTCCATCTCGCTGGAGATCAGCACGACGGCGAGCCCCTGCTCGGCGAGCTCGTCGATGAGCGCCTGCACCTCGCTCTTGGCGCCGACGTCGATGCCTCGGGTCGGCTCGTCGAGGAGGAACACGGTGGGCTCGGTGGCCAGCCAGCGGGCGATCAGCACCTTCTGCTGGTTGCCGCCGGAGAGCTCGCGGACCTTCTGGTCCGGGCTCGACGCCTTGATCCGCAGCCGCTTCATGAAGGTGTCGACGAGCCGGTCGATCTTGGCCTCCGACACGACCCCGGCGCGCGACATCCGCGGGAGCACGGCGAGCGCGATGTTGTCGCGGACCGAGAGGTCCGGGACGATCCCCTCCGCCTTGCGGTCCTCCGACAGCAGCGCCACGCCGGAGGCGAGCGCGCCCCTCACCGAGTTGGCCTTGACCTTCGACCCGGCGACGGTGACGTCACCGGACTGGGCGCGCAGGGCGCCGTAGATGGCCTTGACGGTCTCGCTGCGCCCGGAGCCGAGGAGGCCGGCCAGGCCGACCACCTCGCCGGGGCGCACCTCGAGGTCGATGCCGTGCAGGCGGTTGCGGACGTCGAGCCCGGAGACCACCAGCGCCGGCTCCTCCGACTGGCGGTGGGACGCGCCGAACTCGGTGGCGCCCTCGGCCTGGACCTCCTCGACGTCGCGACCGAGCATCTTCGAGACCAGCTCGAGCCGGCTCATCTCGGCCATCGTGCCGGTGTGGACCCACTGGCCGTCGCGCAGGATGGTGACCCGGTCGCACAGCTCCCACAGCTCGTCGAGCCGGTGGGAGACGAAGACCAGCCCCACGCCCCGGTCCCGCAGGCCGCGGGCGACGCGGAACAGGGTCTCGACCTCCTTGGTCTCCAGCGAGGACGTCGGCTCGTCCATGATCACGACCCGGCTGTCGACCGACATGGCCCGGGCGAGGGCGACCATCTGCTGCGACCCGAGCCCGAGCCGGCCGAGCTCGGCGGTGACGTCGATGTCGATGCCGAGCTCCTCGACGAGCTCACGGGCCCGGCGGTTCATCGCGCGTACGTCGATGAGCCCGAACCTGCGCGGCTCGCGCCCCAGGAAGATGTTCCGGGCCACGCTGAGCAGCGGGACCAGGTTCACCTCCTGGTAGATGGTCGAGATCCCGGCGTGCTGGGCGTCGGAGGGACGGCGGAAGTGCACCGTCTCGCCGGCGTACCGGACCTCCCCCTCGTCGGGGGTGTAGACGCCGGTCAGGACCTTGATCAGCGTCGACTTGCCGGCGCCGTTCTCCCCCACGAGCGTGTGGATCTCCCCCGCCCGGAGCTCGAAGTCGACGCCGCGGAGGGCGTGGACGCCGCCGAAGGACTTGGTGACCCCGACCGTCTGGAGGACGGGGTCACCACCGCCCCGCGGCGGCGTGCTGCTGGTGGTCTGCGTCACGGGTGGCTCAGAACGCCTTGCCGAGGTCCTGCTCGGCGTTCTCGGTGGTGTAGGAGTCGTCCTCGATGATGACGTCCTCGGGGATCTCCTCACCGTCGTAGAACTTCGTCGCGGTCTCGAAGGCGAGCGGGCCGAAGCGCGGGTTGGACTCGATGACGGCGTTGATGTCGCCGTCGACGATGGCCTGGACGGCGTTGCGCGTGCCGTCGATCGACACGATCTTGATGTCGCTGCCCGGGTCCTTGCCTGCGGCGCGGACGGCCGTGACGGCGCCGAGCGCCATCTCGTCGTTGTGGGCGTAGATCGCGGTGATCTCCGGGTTGGACTGGAGCAGCTGCTCGGTCACCGACTGGCCCTCGTCACGCGCGAAGTTCGCCGTCTGCTCGACGATGATCTCCAGGTCGGGGTACTCCTCCTCGACGCGGTCCTTGAAGCCGGCGTTGCGCTCGTCGGTGACGTTGTTGCCCGAGGAGCCGAGCAGCACCGCGACCTTGCCCTCGCCACCGGTGGCGTCGGCCATCGCGTCGGCGGCGCGCATCCCCTGGTCGTAGAAGTCCGAGCCCAGGAACGCGATGTAGTCCGAGCAGGGCTCGTTGGTCACCTTGCGGTCGATGGTGAGGACCGGGACGCCCTTCTTCTTGGCGGCGTCGAGGGCGGGGTCGAGGCCGTCAGAGTTGACCGGCGCGACGATGAGGAACTGCGCGCCCTGGTTGAGCATGTCCTGGATGTCGGCGATCTGCTTGGGCAGCTCGGCGTTCGCGTTGGTGGTGATCAGCTTCTTGACGCCGGCCTCCTTCGCGGCCTCCTTGATCGACTCGGTCTCCGCCGCGCGGAAGGCGGCGGTGTCCGGCTCGGACTGGGAGAACCCGACGGTGGCGTTCTTCAGGTCGAGCTTCTCGGCGCCGTACTTGTCCAGCGTGCAGCCGGGACCGGTGTTCTCGGTCTCCTTGACGACCTGCTCGTCCTTGCCGCTGCCGGCGTCGTCCGAGGCGCTGTCGTCGCCGGAGTTGGTGCAGCCGGTCAGGGCGAGACCGGCCACCGCCGCTGCGGCGATCGTCTTCCAGGGCGCCGTGCGGTTCATGGTCTTCATCGATGCTCCCGTGGGGTGAGGTGGGCGGGCCCGGCGTGAGATAGCCGTCACAAGTGCCTTCGCGCAAGCAAACATGACCGCACACAAAAGCGCAATCACCCGGGGAGACGAACTGCAAAGGATTCTGCTCGCCGAGGCCCGGACGACGTCGCGAATACGGCACTCGGCGCGGATCCGAGCGTGGATCCCACGGCAACTCGAGACGAACTGGCCCTTGCCACCTCGCCCACCCCACCCTCAGGATGTGCACATCGGACCTCAAGTCCGAACATCCCCTCACAGTCCGCGATGAGGGGGCACGGGGGTCGAGGAGAGGGGCCGCATTGCTCGCCGCCGAACGCCAGGCACGCATCCTGCACGAGGTGCAGCAGCGCGGAGCAGCCCGCGTCAGCCAGCTCGCCCGGCTGCTCGAGGTCTCGGAGATGACCATCCGGCGGGACCTGGACAACCTCGCCTCCCAGGGCCGCCTGGACAAGGTCCACGGCGGCGCGACGATCGCGGGCGGCACCAAGCCCAGCACCGACGAGCCGGGGTTCGAGGCCAAGTGGGCGCGCCAGACCGCGGAGAAGGAGGCGATCGCCGCCGCCGCCGCGGCGATGGTGCGTCCGGGCTCCGCCGTCGGGCTGTCGGCCGGCACGACGACCTGGACCCTGGCGCACCACCTGCGCACGATCCCGGACCTGACGGTCGTGACGAACTCGATGCGGGTCGCGGAGGTGCTGCACAAGACGGGCGGCGCTGCCCCCAACGTCGTCCTCACCGGCGGCGTGCGCACGCCCTCCGACGCCCTCGTCGGACCGGTGGCGGTCTCCTCGCTGCGGCTGCTCCACCTGGACCTGGTCTTCCTGGGCGTGCACGGGATGGACGCGCGCGCCGGCTACACCACGCCCAACCTGCTCGAGGCCGACACCGACCAGGCGCTCGTCGCCGCCGGCCAGCGCCTCGTGGTCCTGGCCGACCACACCAAGTGGGGGATCATCGGCATCTCGACGATCGTCCCGCTGGACCGGGCCGACGTCGTCGTCACCGACGACGGGCTCGACCCAGACGGCCGGGCGACCATGCGCGAGCTGGGGGTCGACCTCGTGCTCGCACCGCTGGCCGGCGGCCGGTCCGCCGGCACCGCCGACGGCGTCGGGAACGCCTCGTGAGCCGGGGCGGGGCCGAGCACGAGCTCACCCACGGTGGGCTCCGCGCCGTCGTCACCGAGGTCGGTGGCGGGGTGCGGCTGCTCCAGCACGACGGCCGCGACCTGGTCCGTCCCTACGCCGCGGACGAGGTGCGTCCGCGCTTCCGCGGGTCGGTGCTGCTCCCGTGGCCGAACCGGGTCGCCGACGGGCGCTACCGCTTCGGCGGGCAGGACCACCAGCTGCCCCTCACCGAGCCCGACCGCGGCAACGCGCTGCACGGCCTGGTGTGCTGGGTCCGCTTCGACCTGCTCGACTCCACCTCCGACTCAGCGACCTTCGGCCACCGGCTGGTGCCGCAGCCGGGCTACCCCTTCGAGCTCGACGTGACCGTCCGCCACGCGCTCGCCGAGGACGGGCTCACCACGACGGTGACGGCCCGGAACGCCGGCGCCGAGGACGCGCCGTACGGCGTGGCGCCGCACCCCTACCTCGTCGCGGGCCCGGGCGTGGTCGACGACTGGACCCTGCAGCTGCCCGTCACCGAGGTGCTCGAGGTGACCCCCGACCGGCTGCTCCCGCTGGACCGCTCCCCCGTGGCCGGCACCGACCGCGACTTCCTCGCGGCCCGTCCCATCGCCGGCACCGCGGTGGACCACGCCTTCACCGGCGTGCGTCCGGACCCCGACGGGCTGGCCCGCGTGCGCCTGCACGACGCCACCGGCACCGGCGTGCAGTGCGTGTGGGACCCGACCCGCCTGCCCTGGCTCCAGGTCCACACCGGCGACCTCCCCGACGAGCCCGAGAACGACCGTCGCGGCCTGGCCGTCGAGCCGATGACCTGCCCGCCGGACGCGTTCCGTTCCGGCGAGGACCTCGTCGTGCTGCGTCCCGGTGACGAGCACACCGTGTCCTGGACCGTCGGCCCGCTCTGACCGGGGTGCCTCGGAGCGGTCAGTCGGCCCGGAGGTCCTCCGCCGGCCACGTGGTGACCAGGCGGGCGCCGCCGCCGGGGGCGTCGGCGATGGTGACCGTGCCGCCGTGCGCGCGCACCAGCCCGTGCACGATGTAGAGCCCCAGGCCGGAGCCGCCGCGGGCGCCGCCCTTCCAGAACTTGGTGAACACCCGTCGGCGCATCTCCTCGGGGACGCCCTCGCCCTGGTCGTCCACGGTGACGCGGACGCCGGCCGGGTCGCTGCCCTGCCCCTCGGCGACGGCCTCGACGTGCACGCGCACGGACCCGTCGCCGTGCCGCACGCCGTTCTCGACGAGGTTGGTCACGACCTGGGTGAACTTGTCGGGGTCGACGTGCACCGCCGGGAGGTCGTCGTCGAGCGAGAGGTCGATCGGCCGGGCGGTGCCGGCGGCGACCGACTCCACGATCCGGGTGACCAGCACACCGGCGTCGGAGGGCCGGGGGTAGAGCTGGAGCCGGCCCGTGTCGATGCGGGCGACGTCGAGCAGCTCGGCGATCAGCCGGCTGAGCCGGTCGGAGTCGGCGGCGACGGTGGTGAGCATGAGCTTCTTCTGCTCGTCGTTGAGCTTGTCCCAGCGGTTGAGCAGCGCCTGCACGAAGCCCTTCACCCCGGTCAGCGGCGAGCGCAGCTCGTGCGCCACGGTCGCGACGAGGTCCGAGCGCTCCCGGTCGAGCCGGGCGCGGCCACGGCCGGAGCGGATGGTCACCGCGACCTGGCGCACCGGCTCGCGGACGCCGTCGCGGTGGATGCGGGCCGCGACGAGCACCTCGGTGCCGTCCGGGAGCAGCCAGGACTGCTCCGGGACGGCGGTGCGGGTGGCGATCCCGCCGTACGGGCGGTTGCACGCCGTCCAGGCGCGGCCGTCCTGGTCGCGCAGCGCCAGCACCTCGGGCAGCGGGCGGCCGACGGCTCCGGGGGCGTCGAGCCCCAGCATCCGCGCCGCCGGTGCCGAGACGAGCACCACCCGCTGGTCGGCGTCGGCGACGACGACGCCGTCCGGCAGCGAGTCGGCCAGTGCCTGGGCGTCCACGCACGCCACCCTAGGCGGCGAGGGTCGGCCGGGTGCGCTCAGCGCGGGTAGTTCTCGTTGCGCAGCGTCACCACGACGTTCTGGAGCACCACCTCCGGCGGCAGCGTCACCGCGGTGCGGACGAGGCCGGCGACGATCGCGGGGTCCATCATCCGCTCGGGCGGGAGGCCCCACTGGTCCATCATCGGCGTGGCCATGGCCGCCGGGTCGATGATGCTGACCCGCGCCGGCCAGCCGCGCTCGCGGGACTCGGTCTGCATGACCTCCGCCAGCTTGTGCATCGCGGCCTTGGAGGCGTTGTAGGCACCGGCACCCGCGCCGACCGTGAGCGCGCTGATCGACACGACGCACACGATGTCGCCGGTCTCGGCGCCGAGCGCCTGCTGGTGCCGCACGAAGGCGCGGCTGAGGTACATCGGCCCGTGGACGTTGACGGCGAAGACCCCGTGCCACTGGTCGTCGTCGACCTCGACGACGTCCGCGCCGCGGTCGGTGCCGGCGTTGTTCACGAGCAGGTCGAAGCGCGCACCGTGCTCCTCGCCCGCGCGCCGGACCACCTCGTCGACGGCCGCGCGGTCGGTGACGTCCAGGGCCACCGCCTCGGCGCTGCCGCCGCCCGCGTCCGCCGCGAGCTCCGCGGTCCGCTTGGCGCCGTCGACGTCGATGTCGGCGACGAGTACGTGCGCGCCGCGTCCGGACAGGTCGAGGCTGATCGCGCGGCCGAGGCCGCTGCCGCCACCGGTGACGAGCGCGACGCGCCCCTCGAGCTCCTGAGTCGTCATGGCTGCGCTGTACCCGCGGCGCCGGCGCCGAGACCTGCCACTCCCGCCCGGAGGGATGAAGTGGTCGGCCCCGGGTACCCCCGCGGCACCGAGCGTTCCGAGCGCCCCGGCACGAGGGGTGCGCACGTCGACGGGAGAGGCGGACAACGGATGAGGCGCACAGCAGGCACCGCGGTGGTCACCGGTGGAGCGGGTTTCGTCGGGTCCTGGCTGTGCCAGCGGCTCCTCGCCGACGGTCACGAGGTGTGGTGCGTCGACTCCTTCGTCACCGGTGGCCGCGACAACGTCGCGCACCTGCTGCACGACCCGGGCTTCCACCTGGTCGTCGCGGACGTGTGCCAGCCCTTCGACGTCCCCGGCGAGGTGGACCTCGTCCTGCACCTCGCCTCGCCGGCCTCGCCGGTCCACTACCTGCGGATGCCGGTCGAGACGCTGATGGTCGGCAGCCGGGGCACCACGAACGCGCTCGACCTGGCCGAGCGCAAGGGCGCCCGCTTCCTCATGGCCTCGACCTCGGAGGTGTACGGCGACCCGCTGGAGCACCCGCAGCGCGAGACCTACTGGGGCAACGTCAACCCGATCGGCCCGCGCAGCGTGTACGACGAGGCGAAGCGGTTCTCCGAGGCCCTCACCACCGCCTACCGCGAGCACCGCGGCGTGGACACCGTGATCGCCCGGATCTTCAACACCTACGGCCCGCGGATGGCCGACCAGGACGGCCGGGTCGTGCCGACCTTCGTCCACCAGGCGCTCGCCGGCGAGCCGCTGACCGTCGCCGGCGACGGCAGCCAGACCCGTTCCCTGTGCTTCGTGGAGGACACCGTCGACGGCCTCCTGCGGCTGGCGGCCTCGGGCGAGCCGGGGCCGGTCAACATCGGCAACGACCAGGAGCTGACGGTGCTCCAGATCGCCGAGCTGATCACCGAGCTCACCGGTTCGGACTCCCGGGTCGACTTCGTCGACCTCCCGACCGACGACCCCAAGGTGCGGCGCCCCGACATCGGCCGCGCCGAGCAGCTGCTGGGCTGGCGCCCGTCCACACCGGTCCGCGAGGGGCTCAGCCGGACGGTGCGGTGGATGGCCGGCGAGCGGACCCAGCCCGCGACAGCCTGACGCGGCACGCCTCGAGCACCTCCTCCACGCCGATCGCGGCGAGGGCCGGGTCGAGCTCGGTCGCGTGCGGGTCGCCGGGCCCGGTGCCGTGCCACAGCACGGTGTGCGGGCCGCGCGCCGGTGGCCCCCAGCGGTGCGGAGGGGTGGGCCCGAAGAGCAGCACCGACGGGGTCGCGTACGCCGAGGCGAGGTGCGCGGTGCCGGTGTCGCCGCAGACCACCAGCCGCGCGGCCGCGACGAGGGCGGCCAGCCCGCCGAGGTCGGTGCGCCCCGCGAGGACGGCCGCCGCCGGGAGGCCGGCCGCGCGGCGTACCTCCTCGGCCAGGGGCGCCTCGGCGGCCGAGCCGGTGACCACCACCCGGTGACCCGCCGCGGCGAGCGCGCGGGCGACCTGCGCGAACCGGACGGGCGGCCACCGCCGCCCGGGGTAGGCCGCGCCGGGGTGCACGACGACGGCCCCGGCGACCTGCGGGGCGGCCGGCGGCGCGTCGAGCGAGACGTCGTCGGGATCCGCCTCCACCGGTGGGAGGGCGAAGGCGGTCGTCACCAGCCGGCACCACCGCGCGCGCTCGTGCTCCTCGGGGTCCCACCGGGGGCCGTCCGCCGTCTCGTAGGCGACCAGCCGGCCCGGCCCGAGGTCCTCGAGCAGCCGCCGGCTCGCCGGCCCGTTGCCGTGCAGGTCGACCGCCACGTCCGGCGGCGGCCCGGTCCACGGGACCGGCGCGAGCTCGGCGACGGGGAGGTGGGTGTCGACGGCCGGGACCAGCGCCACCAGCGGTGCGAGCGGCGCCGGCGCGGCGAGGACCAGCTCGTGGTCGGGGAGCGCCCGGCGCAGCGCCTTGAGCGCCGGGACCCCGGCCAGGTGGTCGCCGAGGCCGATCGCCCGGAGCACGAGCGCTCGCGGCCGCCCGGGGCTCACCCGCCCAGCCCGGCGCGCTCCGCCGCGGTGGCCACCAGGTTCGTCGTGGACCGTCCCTGCAGGTAGGGCAGCACGACGGACTGGCCGCCCCACTCGCGCAGCAGCGCCGCCTCGGGCAGCTCCACGCCGGCGTAGTCGCCGCCCTTGGCCCACACGTCCGGCCGGACCCGCCGCAGCGCCTCGGTCGGGGTGTCCTCGTCGAAGGCCACGACGGCGTCGACCGGTTCCAGGGCGGCCAGCACGCGGGCGCGGTCGTCCTGCGGCACCAGGGGTCGGGCCTCCCCCTTCAGCCGGCGCACGGAGGCGTCGGAGTTCAGGCAGACGACCAGGCAGTCGCCGAGGGCGCGGGCGGCCTCGAGCGTCGCGACATGGCCGGCGTGCAGGAGGTCGAAGCAGCCCCCGGTCGCCACCACCGTGCCGCCCGCGGCCCGGACCCGCTCCACGCGCTCCAGGCCGCGAGGGGCGTGCTCGGCCGGGTCGCCGTCGGTCCCGGGCCGGCCGAAGGCCGCCGCTCCCCCGGCGGCGACGAAGTCCGCGGCCGCCAGCACCGCGGCCTGCACCGCCTCGGTCGTCACCGCCCCCGAGGCCAGGGCCCCGGCCGCGGCGCTGGCGAACCGGTCGCCGGCGCCGCAGGGGTCGGCCGCCGCCACCCGCGGCGCGGGCAGGACCGACGGCGAGGACTCTCCGTGGCTCAGCAGCGCCCCCTGGGCGCCGAGGGTGATCGCGACGGCCGAGGCCGACCAGCGCTCGACCAGCGCGGCCGCGCGGGCGCTCGCCTGGCCGAGCGGGGTGCGCGCGTCCCGGCCCACGTCGCCGGCGAAGTGCGCGGCCTCGTCGCGGTTCGGGGTCACCAGGCGCACGCCGGGGACCGGCGCCGACCCGCGCGGGTGCGGGTCCCACACCACCGGCACCCGGCCCGCGACGCCGGACAGCGCCTCCCGGACGGCCGGCTCGTCGGTCAGCCCGCGTCCGTAGTCGGCGACCAGCACCGCGCCGGCCGAGCGGATCGCCTCGAGCGCGGACTCCGGGGCGGGGCCGACGGCACCGGCCGTGCCGGTGTCGAGCCGCAGCAGCGACTGCCCGGCCGAGCGCACCCGCTTCTTGACCGGCGTGCTGCCGGCGTGGGGCACCGTGACCAGCCGCACGCCGTACGCCGCCAGCAGCGTCGCGAGGTGCCCGCCGTCGGCGTCGTCGGCCACCGCGGACACCAGCACGACGTCGTGCCCGTCGCGAGCGGCCAACGCCGCCGCGAGCCCGGCGCCGCCGGGACGGGCGTGCTCGACGAGGTCGTCGAGCACCGGCACCGGGGCGTCGGGGCACAGGCGCCCGGCGCGCCCCTCCAGGTCGACGTCGAGCAGCGCGTCGCCCACGACGACGAGCGGCCCGCGGCTCACGCGCTGGCCCCCGATCGGCACACGAGGTCCTCGTTCGACATCCGGGTCCGCGAGACGCCGACGCCCAGGGTGCGGTCCAGCGCCGCGCAGGTGATGTGCAGCGCCACCAGGTGAAGCTCCTGGACGGTGGCGGTGTACGGCGCGTCGACGCAGCACGACTCCTCGGCGGCCTCGGCCAGCGGGTTGGGCCGGGGGCCGGTCATCGCCCAGACCTGCATCCCGACCGCCCGCCCACGCTCCGCGGCGGCCACCATGTTGGGGCTGCGGCCGCTGGTCGACATCAGCACCAGCACGTCGCCGGGGCGGCCGTGCGCCTCGACCTGCCGGGCGAAGAGCTCCTCGGGCGGGTAGTCGTTGGCGATCGCGGTGAGGCTCGAGGTCTCCGCGGTCAGGCAGATCGCCGAGAACGGCGGCCGGTCCTCGCGGTACCGGCCGACGAGCTCGGCGGTGAGGTGCTGGGCCTGCGCGGCGCTGCCGCCGTTCCCCGCCGCGAGCAACCGGCCGCCGCCGTCGAGGACCTCGGCCAGGCGCACGCCCCAGTCGTCCGCGACGTCGACGCACTGCCCGAACTTCTCCAGCGCGCGCGACAGCTCCAGCAGGTGCTCGTGGTCGCAGGGCGTGTGCAGGGGGCGGGTGGAGCTCATCGGGTCACCTCCGAGGTCAGGCGCTCGGTGGCGCCGACGAGTGCTTGGTAGACGTGCTCGGTCTGCTCGACGACGCAGCGCCAGTCGTAGCGCTCCAGCGCCCGGCGCCGCCCCGCCCGGCCGTACGCCGCGCGCCGGACGTCGTCGGCGAGCAGGCCGCCGAGGGCCGCGACGAGGGCGTCGGGGTCCCGCGGCGGGACCAGCTCGCCGGTGACGCCGGGGACGACGGTGTCGAGCAGCCCGCCGACCGCGGACCCGACCACCGGCCGGCCGCAGGCCATGGCCTCCAGCGGGACGATGCCGAACGGCTCGTACCAGGGGACCGTCACGACCAGGTCGCTGCTGCGGATGAGGTCCGGCACCCCGGCGCGCGGGACCGCACCGACGAGCTCGACCCGGTCGGCGGCGCCCAGCTCGGCGGCCAGCGCGCGGAGGCGGCCGGCCTCGGGGTCGGCGTCCAGCGCGTCGGCCCGTGGCCCGCCGGCGACCACCAGCTCGACGTCGGGCAGAGCGGCGACCGCCCGGACCGCGTCGTCGATGCCCTTGCGGGCGACCAGGCGGCCGATGACCAGCACCCTCCGGCGGCCGGACGCCGCCGGGGCGCGCCCGGGCCGGAAGTGCTCGACGTCGACGCCGCACGGGATCACCTCGGCCCGCGCCGGGTCCAGCCCGAGCGCGGACAGCTCCTGGACCTCGTCGGAGCAGGTGGCGACGACCCGGTCCGCGTCACGGCAGATCCGGCGCTCCAGCGCGATCCGGTCGGCGGGGCTGGTGTCGTCCGCGCCCTGCCAGCGGCGCTTGACCGACCCGAGCGCGTGGAAGGTCTGCACCACCGGCACGCCGGTCCCGGCGGCCGCGTCGAGGGCCGCCAGCCCGCTCATCCAGAAGTGGGCGTGCACCACGTCGGGCCGCCATCCGCGCCACCGGTCGCGGAGCACCTCCGCGAAGCGACCCATGTGCGGCAGCAGGTCGTCCTTGGGCACCTCGGTGGGCGGGCCGGCCGGCACGTGGTCGACGACGTACCCGTCGGGGGTGCGCACGCGGGCGGGGCCGGCGGTGCTGTCCTGCCGGGTGTGGACGACGACGTCGTGGCCCCGGCGGGCCAGGCCGGCGGCGAGCGCCGCGACGTGGACGTTCTGGCCGCCCGCGTCGACCCCGCCGAGGGTCGCCAGCGGGTCGGCGTGCTCGGAGACGAGTGCGATCTTCACGGGATCCTCCTCAGGGTCGCGCCCGCGGCACGGCTCGGCGCGGTGCCGGGCAGGTCGCCGAGCGCGGTGGCGGCGGCGACGACCTCCTCGGCGGTCACCGACGTCAGGCAGGGGTGCCCGGGGACGGGGCAGGTCGTCGCGCGGGTGCCGCGGCACGCCGCGGTCGGGTCACCCAGCAGCACCCGGTGCGGGGTGTACGGCGCCCAGCGCTCGGCCGCGACGGTCGGGGCGAAGAGGGACACGACCGGCACCCCGACCGCGGCGGCGAGGTGGGCCGGCCCGGTGTTGCCGACGACGACGACGCGCGCCCCGGCCAGGAGCCCGGCGAGCTCGCCGAGGTCGGTGCAGCCGCCGCGGTCGATGCCTCCCCCGCCGGCGACGAACGCGGTCAGGTCGCGCTCGTCGGGTCCGCCGGTCACCACCACGGTCACCCCGCGGGCGGTGAGCAGGTGGCAGGCCTCGCGGAACCGCTCGGCCGGCCAGGCACGCGCCGGCACCGACGTGCCCGGGTGCAGCACGACGTACGGCACCGGCGAGGCCTCGGGCACCGCCGTGCGGACCGCCAGGCCTCCCCCGTCCCCGGCCGGCAGGTCGAAGCCACAGGCCCGGGCGAGCGAGAGGGCGCGCTCGGGCTCCGGGACGTCCTCGTCGAAGCGGTGCCGCACGTCGAGCAGCGAGCCGGGGTAGTCCTCGCTGATCGCGCCCACCCACGGGATGCCGGCCATCCGGAGCAGCAGCGCGGTGGGGAGCGCGGACTGGTGGAAGGAGGTGAAGACGACCGCCCGGTCGAAGCAGCGCTCCGCCAGCCGCCGCACCAGGTCCTCGACGTCGGCGCGGTCGACCGGGTCCGGCTCGGGGTCGATCCACGGCGAGCGCCAGCAGAGCAGCTCGTCCACCCCGGGCAGCAGCTCCGCGGCGGCGCGTCCGCGCGGTCCGCACAACAGGGTCACGTGGTCGGACCCGGCCGCCAGGGCACGCACCGCCGGGCCGGTGACGAGGACGTCCCCCAGGCTGTCGAGGCGTACGGCGAGCGTGCGGGTCACCAGCGCCCCCCGACGATCGCGTCCACGGCCGCCGGCAGCGACCGCTCCACACGGGCGGCGCGGGCCACCTCCTCGGCCCGGGTCACCGGCGTCGGCACCAGCACCCCCACCGCGCCCGCTGCCTCGGCGGCCTGCACGTCGGCCTCGATGTCACCGACGAGCACCGTCCGCGCCGGGTCGACGTCGAGCTCGGCGCAGGCCTGCTTGACCATGCCGGGCGCCGGCTTGCGGCAGCCGCATCCGTCGTCGGGGCCGTGCGGGCACAGCAGCACGACCTCGAACGGCCCGAGCAGCTCCGCGACGCGGGCGTTGACCGCCTCGACCTGCTCGCGGGTGACCAGGCCGCGGGCGATGCCGGACTGGTTGGTCACGACGCCCAGGCGGACGCCGAGCGCGCGCAGCCGGTCCAGCGCCTCGCGGGCGCCGTCGACGGGCCGCACGAGTGCCGGGTCGCCGTTGTAGGGGACGTCGTGGACCAGCGTGCCGTCCCGGTCCAGCAGCACCAGGTCGGGCAGGCCGCGCCACGGGCCGGCGTGGCGGTGCCGCACGATGCCGCGGGCGGAGTGCCAGGTCGCGGCGAACGGGATCGCGGCGCTGGTGAGCAGCATGCGTCGTACCTCCGCGGCGTCCCGGGGGCCCGGCGCGATCCGGGCCCAGGCGAAGTCGGCGGTGCCGACCGCCCAGGCGGCTACCGCCGCCACCGCCGTGCGTCGCCGCCCGCCGAGCAGGGCCCCGATCGCGGCCACCCCGGCTGCGGCGATCGCGACGTGCCGCGGGCGCCGGCCCAGCGGCGCCTCGGCGCGGACGTGCCAGTCGGGTCCGTGGACGGCCCGCATCAGGTAGTCGTCGGCGTTGCCTGCCTGCTGCCGCAGGCTCGCGAGGTCGTCGGCCGGGCGGACCGGGTGCACGGTGAGCCGCGACCCGTCGAGCACGCGCCCGCGGTCGGCGCCGAGCCGCAGCGCGAGGTCGGCGTCCTCGCGGAAGGCACGGGGGAAGCGCTCGTCGAAGCCGCCCACGGCGGCCAGGTCGCGGCGTCGGTAGGTCAGGTCGGCGGTGATCCAGCGCGCGGTCTCCAGGCCGGCGGTCCCGCGCTCCCAGTCGGTCGGTCGGCGGTCGGTGGGCAGCGGCACGCGGATGCGCCCCTCGGACCCGACGGCCTCGCGCGCGTCCGCCAGCTCGAGGTCGACGCGGAGGTGCTCGTGCCAGTCCCGCTCGGGGAGGACGTCGTCGTCGAGGAAGGAGACCCAGGTGGTGCGGGCGTGCCGCCAGCCGATGTTCCGGGCCCGCGCCGGGCCTCCGCCACCGGCCCGCACCACCCGCAGGTCCAGCCCGTGGCCCGGCAGCCCGCGGCGCACCAGCCCGGCCAGGTCGGGCCCCTCGCGGCGGTCGTCGACGAGCACGACGGGCACGTCGAGCGGGACGGTCTGCTCGGAGAGCCGCTGGAGCAGGACGAGCAGGCTGGGCCGCCCGACGGTGGGGACGACGACGGTGGTGTCGGTGCGGGCGTGGCGCCCCGTCACGCGACGCCTGCCAGCCCCCGGCGGCGGACCACGAACGGGCCGATCGCGAGCATCGTCACCTGCGCGGAGCCGAAGCACTCCAGCGCGTCGCGCGGGTCGTCGACCATCGGGCGGCCCGCGGTGTTGAGGCTGGTGTTGATGACCACCGGGAGCCCCGTGCGCTGCTCGAAGACCTCGAGCATCCGGCCGAGCAGCGGGTGGTCCTCGGACTCCACGGTCTGCACCCGGGCCGTGCCGTCGACGTGGACGACCGCCGGGATCCGGTCGCGCCAGTCGGGCGCGACGTCGTGCACGAAGAGCATGTACGGCGAGGGCAGCGGCCCGCGGCTGAAGATCTCGGCCGCGCGCTCGGCCCGCACCATCGGCGCGACCGGTCGGAACTGCTCGCGGCCCTTGACGTCGTTGAGCCGCTCGAGGTTCTCCTTCCGGCCCGGGTGGGCCAGCAGCGAGCGGTGCCCGAGCGCGCGGGGGCCGTACTCGCTGCGGCCCTGGAACCAGGCGACGACGCCGTCGGCCGCGAGGCACTCCGCGACCTCCACGGCCACGTCCGCAGGTCGCTCGTAGGGCACCTGCGCCGTGCGCAGCCACGCCTCGACCTCCTCCTCGGAGAACCCGCGGCCGAGGTCGGCGCCGCGCATCGGGGTCAGCGTGTCCCCGTGGGTGTAGGCGTGGTGCAGGGCGCTCCCCAGCGCCGTGCCGGCGTCGCCGGCCGCGGGCTGCACCCACACCGACTCGTAGCCGGTCTCGCCGTGCAGCCGGGTGTTCGCGACGCAGTTGAGCGCCACGCCGCCGGCGAGGGTCAGCGTGGTGCCACCGGTGCGCCGACGGAGCCACTCGGCGAGGTCGATGAGGACCTCCTCGAGCCGCGTCTGCACGGTGGCGGCCAGGTCGGCGTGGTCCTGGGTCCACTCCTCCCCCGGCGCCAGCCGCTTGGCCAGCGCGGACCAGTCGACGCCCTGGGTGCGGAAGCCGCCCTCGCCGTCGGCGCGGACCAGGTCGCGGATCTCGTCCATGAACCGCGGCCTGCCGTAGGAGGCCATCGCCATGACCTTGTACTCGTCGGAGGAGCGCAGGAAGCCCAGGTGCTCGGTGAGGTCCTCGTAGAGCAGGCCGAGCGACTGGGGCAGCTCCTGGGCCGCGTGGACGGTGAGGCCGCCGCCCTCGTAGCGCCCGGCCAGGTGGCTGGCGCACTCGCCACGTCCGTCGAGGACCAGCACGTCGGTGTCGGGGTGGGGCGAGGCCAGTGCGCTGGACGCGCCGTGCGAGACGTGGTGCGGCACGAAGCGCACCGTGGCGGGGTCCAGGCCGGGCAGCGCGGTCGCGAGGAAGCCCGGTGCCTGGCGCGCGTACGTCTGGCGCAGGTGGTCCCAGGGGTCGAACAGCCCCATGTCCTCGGCCGGGCGGGCCCGCTCGGGGTCGTAGGAGTACGTCACGGCGTCGAGCTCGGAGACGTCGATGCCGGCCTGCTCGAGACACCAGCGCGCCGCGAGCTCGGGCTGCTCCCACGCCGCGAACGGCACCGGGCGCTTGCCGTGCTTGCGCCGGGAGAACCGCTCCTCCTCGGCCGCGGCGACCGTCACGCCGTCGACCACGAGGGCGGCCGCCGGGTCGTGGAACAAGGCGTTGATGCCGAGGACCTTCACGCGCGCTCCTGTTGTCGGGTGCCCTCGCAGTTCCCGCGCGGCACGAAGGCATACCCGCGCTGACCTGCACTGCTCGAAGTGCTCTCGCCCCGTCGGGTGAATGTCCTCCCGCACCCGGGGAACCGTCGCCAGGTGACCCCTTCGAGCCCGCTGCCCGCCCGCTGATGCGCGTCCTGCTCTGGCACGTGCACGGGTCGTGGACCACCTCCTTCGTCCAGGGCCGCCACGAGTACGTCGTGCCGGTGACGCCCGACCGCGGACCGGACGGCCTCGGGCGGGCGCGCACGTGGGACTGGCCCGCGAGCGTCGTCGAGCTGCCGCCGGAGGAGCTGGCCGGCGCCGGGATCGACCTGGTGGTGCTGCAGCGGCCGCACGAGCTGGAGCTGGCCGAGCGCTGGCTCGGCCGCCGGCCCGGGGTCGACCTGCCGGCGGTCTACCTCGAGCACAACACCCCGCTGCACGGGCATCCCGACGTGCCGGACACCCGTCACCCGATGGCCGACCAGGCCGCGGTGCCGGTGGTGCACGTGACCGGCTTCAACGAGCTGTTCTGGGACACCGGTGACGCCCGCACCACGGTCATCGACCACGGCATCGTGGACCCCGGCCAGCGCTGGACCGGCGAGCTGCCGCACGCCGCGGTCGTGGTCAACGACCCGGTGCGGCGGGGCCGCTCGGTCGGCACCGACCTGCTGCCCGACCTGCTCGCCGCGGGTCCGGTCGACGTGTTCGGCATGCGGGTCGACCAGCTCCCGTCCGCCGACGGCCTGACCACCCACGAGGACCTCCCCCAGGCCTCGATGCACGACGAGCTCTCGCGGCGTCGCGTCTACGTGCACACCGCACGGTGGACGTCGCTGGGGCTCTCCCTGCTCGAGGCGATGCACCTCGGCTTGCCCGTGGTCGCCCTCGCCACCACCGAGGCGTCCGTGGCCGTGCCGCCGGAGGCCGGGGTGGTCACCACGCGCCGCTCGGAGCTCCGCGCCGCCGTCGCCCGGTTCCTCGCGGACCCCGCGCTCGCCGCCGAGGCGGGTGCGCACGCACGCAAGCACGCCCTGGAGCACTACGGGCTGCCGCGGTTCCTCGAGCGCTGGGACGACGTGCTCGAGGACGCCCTCCGCGGTGGAGGCGCTGCGGGGTGAGCGCACGGGTCACCACCGTCGTCATCAGCCGGGACCGCTGGCCGGACCTGCAGGGCTCGCTCCCGCACCACGAGCCCCCGGTGGTGCTCGTCGACAACGGCTCGCGCGACGGCACCCCGTGGCACGTGGGCCGGGCGTTCCCCGACGTCGAGGTCATCGCGCTCCCGCACAACCTGGCGGCGCCGGCACGGAACCTCGGCGTCGAGGCCGCCGGCACGCCGTACGTCGCCTTCGCCGACGACGACTCGTGGTGGGCCCCTGGCGCGCTGGAGCGGGCGGCGGACCTCCTCGACGCCCACCCGCGCCTGGCCGTCGTCCACGCCCGGATCCTCGTCGGGCCCGAGGAGCGCCTCGACGGCCTCTGCGCCCGGCTGGCCGACAGCCCGCTCCCGCGCACGCGCGAACTGCCCGGACCCGCGATCGTGGGGTTCGTGGCCTGCGGCGCGGTCGTGCGGCGCGAGGCGTTCCTCGAGGTCGGCGGGTTCGACGCGGTGGTGGAGTTCCCCGGCGAGGAGGAGCGGGTCGCCCTGGACCTGGTGGCCCGGGGCTGGGACCTCGCCTACGTCGACGACGTCGTCGCCCACCACCACCCCTCACCGGTCCGCGACCCGGGCGGGCACCGGCGCACGCGGATCGTGCGCAACCACCTGCTGACCACGCTCATGCGCCGTCCCTGGCCGGTGGTGCTGCGCGAGGTGGGCGCGGTCCTCCACGAGCGTGACCTCCCGGCCGCCCGGGGGCTCGTGCACGCCGTGCGCCGCTCCCCCCGCGCCCTCGCCGCCCGGCGCGTCGTGCCCGAGCACGTCGAGGACCTCCTCGCGCTCCTGTCCTGAGCCCGGCTCCTCAGGGTCGGGGGTTCGTGCGCGTCCAGCGCTTCTCGTCACGCCGGTGCCCCGTCGCCGCGAGGCACCGGTGGCAGACCGAGGAGACCCGGTCGGCGTCCCGGCCGGTCGCAGGCTGCACGTCGGCCCACTCGACGTGGGAGAACCGCCCCAGCCCCGCCTTCTTCACCGGGATCCCGCACAGCGTCTGGTTCGTGCCCGGCAACCACGCGTGCACCTCGCCGGCCGGGGTCCGGAACCCGTCGGGGTCGGTCCAGGAGTCCGTCGCGGCCACCATCGTGCGCATGCCGTGCGGGTTCCCCGGCCGGGGGCCGGCATACGGTCGGGCGCTGTCAGGCCCGGTCAGGCCCGGTGGGCCCGGGCCGAGGCGTAGAGGCAGAGCGCGGCGGCCGTGGAGAGGTTCAGGCTCTCGGCGCGGCCGTGGATCGGGATGCGGACCCGGTGGTCGGCCAGCCCGGCCAGCTCCGCCGGGAGACCCCAGGCCTCGTTGCCGAAGAGCCAGGCGGTCGGCCGGGCGAGCAGGTCCGCGGTGGCCGGGGCGTCGAGGTCCACCTCGCCGGCACCGTCCGCCGCGAGGACGACGAGACCGGCGTCCTGGGCTGCGCGCACGGCCGCGGCCGCGTCGGGCTCGACGGCCAGCGGCAGGTGGAAGAGGCTGCCGACGCTGGCCCGGACCGTCTTGGGGTTGTAGGCGTCGACCGAGCTGCCGGCGAGCACCACGAGGTCGGCGCCGGCCGCGTCGGCGCAGCGCACGACCGTGCCGGCGTTGCCGGGGTCGCGCACGTCGGCGCAGATCGCGACGAGGCGGGCCGCGCGGTCACCGGACAGCAGGTCGGTCAGCGGGCGGTCGAGGTGGCGGCAGAGGCCGACCACGCCCGCCGGCGTCACGCTGTCGCTCAGCGAGGCCAGCGCCTTGTCCTCGACGAGGGTCCAGCGGACCTGCGCGCGCTCGGCGGCGGCCGCCAGCGCGGCGTACGTCCCGGTGGCCTCGGAGGTCGCGAAGACCTCGACGACGGCGCCGGGCAGCTCCAGGGCCCCCTCGACCGCCTTCGGGCCGTCAGCGAGGAACAGCCGCCGCTCGGTGCGTACCGAGCGGCGGCTGAGCCTGCGTGCGTCCTTGACGCGGGCGTTGCCCGCGACGAGGGGCGGCGGGGTCGTCAGGCCGACGCCTCCGCCTTGGGCGCGTTGACGTCCTCGGGGAGAGCGTTCTTCGCGACCTCGACAAGGGCGTTGAACGCCGCGACGTCGTTGACGGCCAGCTCGGCCAGGATCTTGCGGTCGACCTCGACACCGGCGAGGTTGAGGCCCTGGATGAAGCGGTTGTAGGTCATCCCCTGGGCGCGGGCCGCAGCGTTGATGCGCTGGATCCACAGCTTGCGGAAGTTGCCCTTGTTCTTGCGCCGGTCGTTGTAGCTGTAGACCAGCGAGTGGGTGACCTGCTCCTTGGCCTTGCGGTACAGGCGCGAGCGCTGGCCGCGGTAGCCGCTGGCGCGCTCGAGGGTCGTACGGCGCTTCTTCTGGGCGTTCACTGCCCGCTTGACGCGTGCCATCTGTCTTGCTCCTTGGTGCTCATGGTCTCGACGGGCTCATCGGCTGCTGCCGACGACCCACCGTGGATTCGGGTGGGGCGAGGTCAGAGACCCAGCATCTTCTTCGCGCGCTTGACGTCGGACTTGGCCAGCTCGACCGTCCCGGTCATCCGGCGGGTGACCTTCGAGGGCTTCTTCTCGAGGTTGTGGCGCTTGCCGGCCTTCTCGCGAAGGATCTTGCCGGAGCCGGTCACCTTGAAGCGCTTGCTGGCACCGGAGTGCGTCTTGTTCTTCGGCATCTCTGTCTCTCTCTCGTCGTCCTGCCGACGGCACGGTGGTGCCACGGCGGAAGTCTCTGGGCGGTCGGGGTCTGCACCCCCGTCCGCATGACGTCAGGCGTCGATCTCGGGGTCGAGGTTCTCGGAGCGGCGGCGCTCCTTCTTCTGCGCCACCGGACCCGCCGCGTGGGCGGCCTCGCGCTCTGCCTGCTCCTCGGCCTCGGCCGCGGCGCGCTCGGCGGTGCGGGCGTCCTTGGCGGCCTGCACGTCGACCTTGGCGTCGGCCTTCTTCTTGTGCGGGCCGAGCACCATGATCATGTTGCGGCCGTCCTGCTTGGGGGCCGACTCCACGAAGCCGAGCTCGGTGACGTCCTCGGCCAGGCGCTGGAGCAGGCGGAAGCCCAGCTCGGGGCGGTGCTGCTCACGACCGCGGAACATGATCGTGATCTTGACCTTGTCCCCCGCCTTGAGGAACCGCACGACGTGACCCTTCTTGGTCTCGTAGTCGTGGGCGTCGATCTTCGGACGAAGCTTCATCTCCTTGATGATCACGTTCGTCTGGTTCCGACGCGCCTCGCGGGCCTTCTGGGCGTTCTCGTACTTGAACTTGCCGTAGTCCATGAGCTTGCAGACCGGCGGGCGCGCCATGGGTGCCACCTCGACCAGGTCGAGGTCGGCCTCCTGCGCGAGGCGGAGGGCGTCGGCCGTCGGGACGATGCCGACGGTCTCGCCGTTGGGTCCAACGAGGCGGACCTCGGAAACCCGGATCCGGTCGTTGATACGAAGCTCGGTGCTGATGTGTCCTCCTGGTGGCTACGTGGCCGGCGGCCCCGACGCCTCCCCGGATCGGTTCCGGAAATGACGAAAGGCCTCCGCTGACGCAAGCGGAGGCCTGTCACTGCCCATCACCACGGCGCCACGCACGACGTACGTGCAGGTGCCACGGCCGGAGCCTTCAGGACCGGACCCGACGACCTGTGCCCGAGTGGTGCTGGGCGGCGGTCGCTGCGGGTGGGAGACGGATGGTGCTGGTCCCCGCTTGTGGATCTGCTCCCCGGTCCAGGCACGCCTGGCCCAGGTCACTGATCGGTCAACACGGAAGACTAGCCGATCATTCCGTCCCGGGCCGAATCCATGCCTGCCGGTCGCCCACCCGCGCCAGCGTCCACCCGGCCGCCAGGGCGTGCAGGTCCTCGCCCTCGACGACCAACCGCACCGGGCCGGCCACGTCGACCAGCAGCGCCGCGGCATCCTCCTGCACCGCCGACTGTGCGGCGACCCGGGCCGGCACCGGCACCGGGCGCGCCGCCGGGTCCCACGCCGCCATCGCGGCGGTGCCGGAGAAGGCGAGCAGCGCGAGCCGGCCGTCGGCGCCGGTGAGCAGCACGGCCGCCATGTCGGAGGTCTTGTCGTGGGCCAGCCCGTGCTCGTCGACCTCGACCTCGCCGAGCACCGCCACCACCGGCACGAGGAGCCGGCACGTGGTCAGGGCGGCGAGCACGTCGCCGTACCGCGTGCGGTCCGTCGCGTACGCCGTGGCCGCCGCGACGAGCCCGGGCGGCGCCCCGCCGTCGTCGTCGGGGAAGCCGGGGCCCAGGAGCCGCTTCTGGTCGGGACGCTCACTCACGCCCGTGATGGTCTCAGACGCGCGACCGGCACGCCCGGCACGCCCAAAGTCGAGCGAGTCGCTTGATTTAAGTACCCAACTTCCGTAGACATACGCCCATGGACACGACCACCGCCGTCGCCGGCGTCCCCGCCGGCGCACGCCTGCAGCAGGCGTCGCCCCCGAGGCGGCGCCGCCGGGCACCCCTGCACCTGCTCCGTCGATGGGTGTCCCCCGTCGCACTCGTCGCCCTGTGGCAGCTGGCCTCCTCGACCGGGGTGCTGGACGAGCGCAAGCTCGCCTCCCCCGCGCAGGTCGCGACCACCGCGCTCGACCTGGTCCAGGCCGGCACGCTGGGCACCCAGACGCTGATCTCGCTGCAGCGGGTCGGCCTCGGCTTCGCGATCGGCGCCACGATCGGACTGGCGCTCGCCGTGGTCGCCGGGCTCAGCCGCGTGGGCGAGGACGCGATCGACCCGCCCATGCAGATGCTCCGGACGCTGCCGCACTTCGGACTCGTCACGCTCTTCATCATCTGGTTCGGGATCGGGGAGACGCCGAAGGTGGCGCTCATCGCGCTGGGAGCGACGTTCCCGCTCTACCTCAACACGCTCGGCGGCATCCGCGGCATCGAGCGCAAGACCCTCGAGGCCGCCCAGGCGCTGCACCTCACCTGGGCGCAGCGGATCCGGCACGTCGTCATCCCCGGCGCGCTGCCCCAGACCCTGGTGGGCCTGCGGCAGAGCCTCGGCATCGCGTGGCTGTCGCTGATCGTCGCGGAGACCATCGCCTCCCAGTCCGGGCTCGGCTACATGATCAACCACGCCAAGGACTTCCTCCAGACCGACGTCATCGTCGTCGGCCTCGCCGTCTACAGCCTGCTCGGTCTCGCCACCGACGCCGTCGTCCGCTACCTCGAGAGGAAGGCCCTCGCATGGCGCTCCTGACCCCCGGCACGACCACCGCCAGCCCGCCCGCTCCCCCGTCGCCCGGCGGTGAGCACGTCGCCCGAGTGCGCCGCCACAACCGCTCCTTCGGCGACACCCACGTCCTGCGCGACATCGACCTCGACGTCCGGCACGGCGAGATCGTCGCCCTCCTGGGCCGCAGCGGCTGCGGCAAGTCGACCCTCCTGCGCAGCCTCGCGCACCTCGACCCGGCCCCGGCCGGCGAGATCGAGGTCAACGGCCGCACCGGCGTCGCCTTCCAGGAGCCGCGCCTGCTCAACTGGCGCACGGTCCAGCAGAACGTCGCGCTGGCCCTGCTCAACAGCCCCGAGCGCAAGCAGCGCTTCACGCTCGCCGAGGAGACCCTCGCCGAGGTCGGGCTCGGCGCGAAGCTGGACGCCTGGCCCCTGCAGCTCTCCGGCGGCCAGGCCCAGCGGGTGTCCCTGGCCCGGGCACTGGTGAGCAACCCGGCGCTGCTGCTGCTCGACGAGCCGTTCAGCGCCCTCGACGCCCTGACCCGGATCGAGATGCACCAGCTCGTCATCGAGCTGTGGCGTCGCCACTCCATGGCGATCCTGCTCGTCACCCACGACGTGGACGAGGCGCTCGCGCTCGCCGACCGGATGGTCGTGATGGACGAGGGACGGATCGCCCGCACCTGGGAGATCTCCCTGCCGCGGTCGGACCGCGCCCCCTCCCAGCCGGACATCGCCCGGACCCGCGCCGAGGTGCTCGGGGCCCTCGGCGTCAAGCCCACCCCGCCGAACCCCCGACGGGACCCCGTCACCGGGGAGCTCGGCCCCGCCCACCCCACCCAGCCCGCGAAGCGAGGAGCAGCATGACCCGCACCACCACCCCGAGGCCCGGCCGCCGGCGCGGCCTGCGCACCGCCCTGACCGCGGTGCTCGCCGCCACGACCCTGGCGCTCGCCGCCTGCGGCGGCTCGGCGACCGGCAACGAGGCCGCCGTGGGCGACGACGGCGAGGTCGACCTCTCCCAGGTGACCCTGATCGTCGGCGACCAGAAGGGCACCAGCGCCAAGGCGCTGCTGACCGCCGCCGGCCTCGACGACACCGAGTACGCCATCGAGTGGAAGGAGTTCACCTCCGGCCCGCCGATCCTCGAGGCCCTCAACTCCGACGCGATCCACGTCGGCATGGTCGGCAACACCCCACCGGTCTTCGCGGCCGCCGCCGGCGGCACCTTCAAGATGGTGGCCACCGCCTCCTACACCGGCAAGGGCGACACCATCCTGGTACCGAAGGACTCCACCATCCAGGACGTCTCGGAGCTGAAGGGCAAGAAGGTCGCCGTCGCCGAGGGGAGCTCGGCCAACTACAACCTGCTCGCCCAGCTCGAGGAGGCCGGCCTGACCTACGACGACATCGAGGTCCAGAACCTCCAGCCCGCCGACGCGCTCGCGGCGTTCGCCAACGGCCACGTCGACGCCTGGGCCGTGTGGGACCCCTACACCTCCCAGGCCGTGGTCGACGAGGGCGCACGCGTCCTCGTCGACGGCGACGGGCTGGTCAACGGACTGAACTTCCAGGTCGCCTCGCAGTCCGCACTCGACGACGAGGCCACCACGGCGGCGCTCGAGGACTACCTGACCCGGATCACCAAGGCCCAGATCTGGTCGGCGGAGAACCAGCAGGACTGGGCGAAGGTGTGGGCCGAGCAGACCGGCCTGAGCGAGGAGGTCACCCTCGCCGCCGCGAAGAACCGCCCCGTGACACCGCAGCCGATCGACCAGGAGGTCATCGACTCCGAGCAGCAGATGGCCGACACCTTCACCGCCAACGGGCTGATCCCCGAGGAGGTCGACGTGTCGGGCTTCTTCAGCGACCAGTTCGCGGACGCGACCACCGGCGACGCCGTCCAGTGACCGCACCGCTGACGCTGCACTGGTTCCTGCCGACCTCCGGCGACAGCCGGGGGTTGGTGGGTGCCGGGCAGGGCGTCCCCCACGACCTCACCACCGGGCTCGCGGACACCCTCGGGGACTCGGTGCGCGACCGGTTCCGGCCCCCGACCCTCGACTACCTCGCCGACGTCGCGCGGACCGCCGAGAAGCTCGGGTTCGAGGGCGTGCTCACGCCGACCGGCACCTTCTGCGAGGACGCGTGGCTGACCACCGCCGCGCTCGTGCGGGAGACCACCCGGCTGAAGTTCCTCGTGGCCTTCCGCCCCGGCGTGGTCAACCCGGTGCTCGCCGCCCAGATGGCGGCCACCTACCAGCGCATCTCGGACGGGCGGCTGATGCTCAACGTCGTCACCGGCGGGGAGCCCAAGGAGCAGGCCCGGTTCGGCGACCTCGCACCCAAGGACGAGCGTTACGCCCGCACCGACGAGTTCCTCGAGGTCGTCCGCGGCACCTGGTCGCAGGCGCCGTACGACTTCGAGGGCACGCACTACCGCGCCGAGGGCGCGCTGGTCAGCGACGGGATCGACCCGGTCCCGCCCGTCTACTTCGGCGGCTCGTCCGCAGCGGCAGGTCCGGTGGCCGCTCGGCACGCCGACGTCTACCTGACCTGGGGCGAGCCGCCGGACCAGGTGGCCGAGAAGGTCGCCTGGGTCCGGGACCTGGCCGCGGCGCAGGGGCGCACGATGCGCTTCGGGCTGCGGGTGCACACGCTGTCGCGGGACACCTCCGAGGACGCCTGGCGGCACGCGCAGTGGCTGCTCGACGGGCTCGACCCGGCGACGGTCGAGGCCGCCCAGGCCGCGCAGGCACGCAGCGAGTCGACCGGCCAGCAGCGCATGTCCGCGCTGCGCCGGTCGGGCGCGTCGTACTCCTCGGCGCACGACCTGGAGGTCCACCCCGGCCTCTGGTCGGGCGTCGGGCTGGTGCGCGGCGGTGCGGGCACCTCGCTGGTGGGCAGCCACGAGGAGGTCGCCGACCTCGTCGAGGCCTACCACCGCGCCGGCATCGACGAGCTGGTGCTCTCGGGCTACCCGCACGTGGAGGAGGCCTACTGGTTCGCCGAGGGGGTCGTCCCGCACCTGCGTCGTCGGGGCCTGCTCGGCGCGGCCGCCGGCGCGGCCCCGGCCCTGGCGCCCGCCTGACCGCCACCGGACCGGCCTGCTCGGCGCTCCTGGAGTAGGTACGCCGGGCCGCGTGGCAGGCTGGTCCCGTGGACGACGCGACGTGGGCCGCCCTCGCACTCACCCTGACCGTGCTCGGGGCGGTGTGGACCTGGCACGCGTTCCGGCGCAGCGGGCTGGCCTCCGGGCTGCGCGGCGCGGGCCTGACCCTGCTGCCGGTCGCGGCGTACCTCACCGACACCCTGCGGATGTTCACCCGGATCGGCACCGCCGTCGGCGACTGGGCCACCGGCCTGGTGCTCAGCCCCGTGGTCTGGTCCGGCATCGTCCTGGCGGGCGTCGCCGCGGTGCTGCTGGTGGTCTCGGGCGTGGTCCGCGACCGTGAGCGCGCCAAGGCCGTGGACGGCGCGCCGCGGTCCGACCCCGAGCCGCGCCGGGCGACGGGCAAGGGGAAGCCCGCGATCGGCACGCCCGACGGCGGCGACGACGACCTCGCCGACATCGAGGCGCTGCTGCGCAAGCGCGGCATCTCCTGACCGGGGTGACCGCGTCTCCTAGGCTCCTGCGATGACCCACCTCGACGACGTCAGCCGCAACCGGCTCTGGACCCGGCTCTCCACGGCCGTCGCGGCCACCGAGGGAGACCTGCCGACCCCCGTCGTGGTGGTCGACCTCGACGCCTTCGACACCAACGCCGCCGACCTGGTGCGCCGGGCCGGCGGCAAGCCGGTCCGCGTCGCGTCCAAGTCCATCCGGGTCCCCGCGCTGCTGCGCCGGGCGCTGGCGACCGAGGGCTTCCAGGGCGTGCTCGCCTACACCTTGCGCGAGGCGCTGTGGCTGGAGGAGCAGGGCGTCACCGACGACGTGCTCGTGGCGTACCCCACCGTCGACCGCGGCGCGCTCGCCCGGCTCGTGTCCTCCCCCGCTGCCGCGGCCCACGTGACGCTGATGGTCGACGACGTCGCCCACCTCGACGTCGTGGACTCGGTCCGGGCCTCCTCCGCCGTCCCCGTCCGGGTCGCGCTGGAGGTCGACGCCGGCCTGTGGGTGCGCGGGCGGCACGTCGGGCCCAAGCGCAGCCCCCTGCACGACCCCGAGGACGTCGCCCGGCTGGCGCGCGACGTCCTGGAGCGACCGGGCTTCCGGCTCGTGGGCGTGATGACGTACGAGGGCCAGGTCGCGGGCGTGCCGGACGCGGTGCCGACCAGCCGCGCCCGCTCGACGGTCGTGCGCGGCCTGAAGGCGGCCTCCCGCACCCAGCTCTCCGAGCGCCGGCGGGCGGTCGCGGACGCGCTCGCTCCGCTGGTCGACCTCGAGCTGTGGAACGGTGGCGGTTCGGGATCGGTGGAGTCGACCGTCGCGGACCCGGTCGTGACCGAGGTCGCCGCCGGCTCGGGCCTGCTCGTGCCGACCCTGTTCGACCACTACCGCTCCTTCGACCCGCGCCCGGCGGCGTACTACGGCGTGCCGGTGGTCCGTCGCCCGTCGGCGGACGTCGCGACCGTGCACGGTGGCGGCTTCGCGGCCTCGGGCGCCGCCGGCCGGGACCGGCTGCCGACGCCGTGGGCGCCGGCCGGCCTCCGGCTCACCGGACTCGAGGGCGCCGGCGAGGTGCAGACGCCCCTGACCGGCCCCACCGCCGGCCGCCTCTCGATCGGCGACCTGGTGTGGTTCCGGCACGCCAAGTCCGGGGAGCTCTTCGAGCACACCGACCGCGTCCACCTGCTGCGCGGCGACCGGTTCGTCGAGGAGGTCCCCACCTACCGTGGGCACGGCCTCGTCTTCTGACCCGGCCGCGGTCGTCCTGGGGCTGGCCCGGGCGCGCCCGGCCACCCTGGGCGGCGGCCGCCTCGTCTGCGTCGACGGACCGGCGGGCTCGGGCAAGACGACGCTGGCCGGGCGGATCGGCGCCCTCGGCGACGCGCCGGTGCTGCACATGGACGACCTGTACGACGGCTGGGACGGCCTGCCCCGCGTCGGCGACCAGCTCGGCACGCTCCTCCTCCCGCTCGCGCGGGGCGAGGCCGGCCGCTACCGACGCTACGACTGGCACGCCGGCGCGTACGCCGGGACGGTCACGGTGCCGCCCGCCCCGCTGCGCGTGCTCGAGGGCGTGGGCGCCGGCTCCGCGGCGTACGCCGCCCTGGCCACGGTCCTGGTGTGGGTCGAGGCCCCGGCCGACCTGCGCCTGGCCCGCGGCCTCGCCCGCGACGGCGCCGCCGTCGAGCCGCACTGGCACCGCTGGGGGGTGGCGGAGGCGGCCCACTTCGCCGCCGACGGGACCCGGGCGCGCGCCGACGTGCTGGTGGACGGGACCGGCCGCACCCCCGCCGTCCACCTAGGGTGACCAGGTGCTCCCTCCCAGCGGCGAACAGTTCGAGATCGAGGGCGGCGGCTACCGCGCCGTCGTGACCGAGAGCGGCGCAGCGCTGCGCGGCCTCTCCTTCCGCGGGCGCGACCTGGTCGACGGGTTCGGCGAGGACGAGATGTCCGCCGGCGGGCGCGGGCAGCTCCTCGTGCCCTGGCCCAACCGGGTCCGCGACGGGCAGTACGCCTTCGCCGGGCGCGACCTCCAGCTGCCGCTGACCGAGCCCGCCCGGCACAACGCCTCCCACGGGCTGGCCCGCTGGGTCGCCTGGAGCGTCGAGGAGCACACCGGCCACTCGGTCTCGCTGCAGTACCGGCTGATGGCCCAGACCGGCTACCCCTGGACCCTCGACCTGCACGTCGCCTACGACCTCTCCGCCGACGGGCTCACCGTCACCCAGACCGCGACGAACGACTCCGGCGCGCCCGCGCCGTACGCGTCCGGCGCGCACCCGTACCTGCGGGTCGGCGACGGCCCGGTCGACACCTGGGAGCTCACGCTCCCGGCGGCGACCCGCCTGCTGGTCGACGACGAGCGGCTGCTGCCGGTCGGGCGCGAGGCGGTCGAGGGCACGGCGTACGACTTCCGCGTGGCGCGGCCTCTGCGCGACCTCGCGCTCAACCACTGCTTCACCGACCTCCAGCGCGACCCGGAGGGGAACACCACCGCGGTGCTGCGCGACCCCGCCAGTGGCGACGGCGTCACGCTCTGGGTCGACGGCCACCACCCGTGGCTCCTGCTCTACACCGCCGACGACGTGCCGGCCACCGCCCGCCGGTCACTGGCCGTCGAGCCGATGACGGCGCCTCCGGACGCCCTGCGCTCCGGCGAGGACCTCTTCACCCTGGCCCCCGACGAGACCGTCTCCGTGGTCTGGGGCGTCCGCGCGCTCGAGGACTGACCGGGCCGGAGGGCCCTCGACCGGTCCGGGATCGGAGGCCCTCAGGACGGTCCAGTGCCGTCCACCGCGTACCGGGCGGTGGTGGTGCGGACGGCCTCGTCGACCACCTGCGTGACGCGTTCGTCGCCCACCTCCCAGCCCGGCACGAGGAGGGTCGGCCAGAAGACGTAGTTGGAGATCATCCCCAGGAACTGCGTGGCGGCGAGGTCGACGTCCTCGACCCGCACGGTCCCCGCCTCGTGCTCGGCCCGCAGGTAGTCCCGCACGGACTCGAAGTAGGGCATCTTGCCGTGCGAGAACTGCGCGCTGGCGAGCTCGGGGAACCGCGGCAGCTCGGCGATGACGATCCGGAACAAGTCGGTCATCCGGGCGCGGCCCAGCAGCTCGGCGTAGCGGCGACCGATGGTGCCGAGCCCGGCGACGACGTCGCCCACCGGCGGCGGGGCCTCGTCGTCCCCGGTCGACCAGGACTCGGTGACCATCGCGTCGAAGAGGGCGGCCTTGGTCGGGAACTGCTTGAACAACGTGGCGCGAGAGACGCCCGAACGCTCGGCGATCCGCGCCAGCGACGTCCGGTCGTAGCCCAGCTCGAGGAACAGGGCGGTCGCGGCCGCCAGGATCAGCGCGCGCTTCTCCTGCGCGATGCGCTGGTGGTACGTCGTCACAGCCCTGCTCATGGGCCGAGCATACGAGGTGAGTGGCTTGACTCGCCTCTATGGGCGGTTTAGGGTCACCAGTGGTGAGCCACTCGACTCACCACTGGCCGGCCCCCACCGGGACCGGCCGGTCACCCCGTACCGGAGGACCAGCAGATGCACCGCTTCAACGACCAGACCGTGCTCGTGACGGGTGGGACGGGGGGCCAGGGGGCGAGCCACGTGCGCGCCTTCCACGCGGAGGGGGCGAGCGTGGTGATCGCCGACATCGACCCCGGACGCGGCGTCGCCCTCGCCGCCGAGCTCGGGGACCGCGCGCGCTTCGCCCACCTCGACGTCACCGACGAGGACTCGTGGTCCGCCGCCGTGCTCGCCGCCGAGCGCGCCTTCGGCACCCTCGACGTGCTCGTCAACAACGCCGGCGTGCAGAACCCGCCGGCACCCATCGAGGAGACCGACCGGGCGACCTGGTCGCGCATCCTCGGCGTCAACCTCACCGGGACCTTCCTCGGCACCAAGGTCGCGGCCCCCGCCCTGCGCCGCGCAGGAGGCGGAGCCATCGTCAACATCGCCTCGACCATGGCACTGGGCGGCACGGCCCACTACGCGCCGTACGTCGCCAGCAAGTGGGCCGTGCGGGGCCTGACCCGGACGGCGGCGCTCGAGCTCGGCCGCGACGGCATCCGGGTCAACACCATCCACCCCGGCGTGATCGCGACGCCGTTCATCCACGAGCCGGCAGCCGGTGCCACCGCGGCGATCGCCGACTTCTACTCCCCCGAGCCGTTCGCGGTCCCCCGGCTCGGAGAGCCGACCGACGTCACCCGTCTCCTGCTGTTCCTCGCCTCCTCGGAGGCGTCGTTCGTCACCGGCTCGGAGCACGTCGTCGACGGCGGTCTGCTGCTCGGTCCCGCGCTGCAGGCCGAGACCGCGTGGGCACCCCGAGCGCCACCGGGCCGAGTGACCCGGCCCCGGACGACTCCCTGGCGCACCTGCCCGACCACGTCCGGCGCGCCATCGAGATCACCCCCGCCGCTGGCACCCGGGAGCGGATCATCGACATCACGACGCGGGGGCGCCGCACCGGCCGGCCGCGCCGCATCGAGATCTTCTTCTACCGGGCCGCGGGCGCCACCTACCTGTGCAGCGGCGCCGGCGGCGCCGCGACCGACTGGCACGCCAACCTCCTGGCCGAGCCCGCCTTCACCTTCCACCTCAAGAACGGGGTCCGTGCCGACCTGCCCGCGCGGGCCACGCCTGTCACCGACCCCGCGGAGCGCCGGGCCGTGCTGGCGGAGATCGTCGCCGACCTCAACCAGCCGCACGACCCGGGCACCATCCGGCCGACCCGGCTCGAGGACTGGGCCGCCAGTCGGCTCGTGCGGATCAGGTTCCTGCGATCCTGACCGCGGTTCCCGGGCAGACCGGGGGTCGCGGGACGCGTCAGCGGGAGAGCTCGTCGGCGAGCCGGCGGAGCTCGCGAACGGCCTCGCGGGACTTCGCCCCGTCGGAGCCCTGGATGCCCATGGCCGACACCGTCCGTCCGTCGGAGAGGTCGATGGTGACCCACGGGGCGCCGGCCGGGAGGTTGACCGCGACGACCTCCGCCCACTCGTAGCGGCGGCTGCGGTAGCCGTTGACGACCGTCAGGCCGTCCCGGTCGGCCGTGACCCGCGAGCGGGTCAGCGCGTGCAGCACCGCTCCCCCGAGCAGCACGAAGAAGACGACCGTGCCCCGCTGGAACGTCGTGAACTTCGACCGCACCTCGTCGCCGAAGGAGATCCAGGCCATCGCCAGGATGACGAGGAGGCCGACGCCCAGCACGATCGCGACGATGCGCGGTCCGAGCGGTCGCCACGTGCGCGGCAGGCCCGGGCCCGGGGCGTCAGAGCCGGCAGGCATGGATGTCGGTGAGGAGGATGCCGCGGGCACCGAGCTCCCAGAGCTCGTCCATCAGCCGCTGGGCGCCGTCGCGGGGCACCATCGCGCGGACCGCGACCCAGCCGTCCTTGTGCAGCGGGGACACCGTCGGGCTCTCGATGCCGGGCGTGAGGGCCACGGCGGAGCTGACGTGCTGGCTCTCGATGTCGTAGTCCATCATCACGTAGCTGCGCGCCACGAGGACACCGTCGAGTCGTCGCTTGAACACCTCGAAGCCGGCGGGCGGCTCGGCGGCCGAGCGGGTGATGAGCACCGCCTCGGACTCCAGGATCGTGCCGCCGAAGACCTCGAGGCCCGCCTGGCGCAGGGTGCTGCCGGTCTCGACGACGTCGGCGACGACGTCGGCGACGCCGAGCTGGATGCTGGTCTCGACCGCCCCGTCGAGCCGCACCACCGACGCCTCGATGCCCTGCTCGACGAGGAACGCACCGACCACGCCGACGTACGACGTGGCGATCCGGAGGCCCGCCAGCTCGGACAGGTCGGTGTAGCGGCCGGCGGGGCCGGCGAACCGGAAGCGGCTGCGGCCGAAGCCGAGGGACCGGACCTCGTCGGCCTGGGCGCCGGAGTCGCGCAGCAGGTCGCGGCCGGTGATGCCGACGTCGAGGGTGCCCTCGCCGACGTAGAGCGCGATGTCGCGCGGACGCAGGTAGAAGAACTCGACGCCGTTCTCGTCGTCGATCAGCGTCAGCTGCTTGCTGTCGTCGCGCTGGCGGTAGCCGGACTCCCGGAGGATCTCGGACGCGGACTGCGAGAGCGAACCCTTGTTCGGGACGGCGACACGGAGGAGGGACATGCGGGTCCTGTTCGGGGCCGGGTCAGGCTGGGTCAGAGGTGGGCGTAGACGTCGTCGAGCTCGAGGCCGCTGGCGATCATCAGGCACTGCGCGTGGTAGAGCAGCTGGCTGATCTCCTCGGCCGTGCGCTCCTTGCCCTCGTGCTCGGCCGCCATCCAGGACTCGGCGGCCTCCTCGACCAGCTTCTTCCCGATCGCGTGCACACCCGCGTCGAGCTGTCGCACGGTGCCGGAACCGGCGGGCCGGGTCCGTGCCTTCTCCTGCAGCTCGGCCCACAGCTCGTCGAACGTCTTCACGGGCGACCAGCCTAGGCGACGCGCCGGTCGACGGCTTGACCGGGCGACGGTTAAGACGGGTCTGACCTGCTGATACCTTCCGGGGTATGGGCAGATCGCTGTCGCTCGCCGCGCAGCGACGCCGTTTCCGGGTGGCCGCACCCGCTGCCGTCCTCACCGTGGGGCTGTTCGCGGTGCTGCTCCAACCGGGGTTCTCCGCCTCCTTCCGCGAGGGCGCGAGCGCGCTGGGGCTGATGGCCGCCGGCACCACCACCGGGGTGAGCGTCTGGCTGCGCGCCCGGTGGTCGACCGGGCGGCGCCGCCGCGGCTGGCTCTGGCTGTTGGCCGCCGCGGTCTGCGCGGTGCTGGGCAACGTCTGGGCCGCGATCGCCGGTTACGACCCGGTGACCGACCCCAGCCTGGTCAGCGACCTGAGCGTGTCGCTCGCACTGGCGCTCTCGATCGTGGGACTGCTGACCTTCCCGACCGCGCGCCGCCGGGGCCGCAACCTCACGATCATGGTCCTCGACGGGATCGTGGGCGGGTCCGCGGTGCTGATCATGGCCTCGGTGCTCGTCTACGACGAGCTGCTGGCGTCGGTGGACCAGGTCTTCGGCCCCGAGTTCTTCAGCCTGCTCATCCCGTTCCTCGACGTGGCCCTGGTGACCTTCGGCCTCTTCCTGGTCCTGCGCAGCCGGGGCGAGAGCCGGCCCGCGCTCGCCCTCGTGGCGCTGGGCTTCCTGCTGTACGCCATCGCGGACCTGTCCTTCGCGGTGCGGGTCGCCCAGGGGACCTTCACCTGGGGCGACTTCCCCGACCTCGGGTGGATCGCGGGCTACCTGCTGATCGCTGTCGCGTCCTGGTACCCCGCCGGCGACGAGGACGAGGAGGTCGAGGACGCCCACACCGCCGCTGACGCACGGGACACCCTGCTGGTCTTCTCGGTCGTCGGCGTCGCGGGGATCGTGCAGATCTTCTTCAGCGGCGGCGAGGAGATGCAGCGGGCCCAGGAGGTCCTCTGGCTGACGCTCGCGGTCGCCACCGGTGCCCGCCAGGTGCTGCTCACCGCGGACAACGCCCAGCTGCGACGGGGCCTCGAGCGGCGGGTCGCGGAGCAGACCGCCGACCTGCGGCGCCTCGCGCGGCGTACCGAGACGCTGCTGACCTCCGTGGGCGACGGCATCTACGGCGTGGACGCCCGCGGACGGATCACCTCGATGAACCCCTCCGGCGCCCGCGCGCTCGGCTACACCCCCGAGGCGCTGCTCGGGCAGCCGGCCCACGAGCTCTTCCACGCCCCGGGGGTCGACGGCGTCCCGTTCCCCTACGAGGGCTGCTACATCGCCGAGGCGATCGCCTCCGGCACGGTGACCAGCGCCGAGGAGGACGTCTACGTCTGCGCCGACGGGGCGGAGTTCCCCGTGGAGATCACCGCGAGCCCGCTCGTCGACGACGACGTGGTCACGGGCGCGGTCGTCGTGTTCCGCGACGTCACGCAGCGGCGCGAGGTCGACCGGATGAAGAACGAGTTCCTCTCCGTGGTCAGCCACGAGCTGCGCACGCCGCTGACGTCGATCCGCGGCTCCCTCGGCCTGCTCGCGGGCGGCCAGCTCGGCGAGCTGAGCCCGCGGGCCACGTCGATGGCGCGGATCGCGCTGGAGAGCAGCGAGCGGCTGACCCGGCTGATCAACGACATCCTCGACCTCGAGCGCATCGAGTCCGGCGCCCGCCCGATGGAGCTGGCCGTCATCGACGCGCGGGCCCTCGTGGAGGCGGCGACCGCGGAGCTGGACGCCATGGCGCGCGGCGCGGACGTCCGGCTCGAGGTCGGCGACACCGCCGGGACCGTCCTCGCCGACCGCGACCGGATCGTCCAGACGCTGATCAACCTGCTCAACAACGCGATCAAGTTCTCCTCCGCCGGGGGCCGGGTCGTCGTCGACGCGCAGCCGCGCGACGGCGGGACCGTGCTCTTCCGCGTGCACGACGAGGGACGCGGGATCCCGGCGGACCAGATCGGCACGATCTTCGACCGGTTCCACCAGGTCGACTCCTCCGACGCCCGCCAGAAGGGCGGCACCGGGCTCGGGCTGGCGATCAGCCGCGGCATCGTGGACCGGCACGGCGGGCGGATCTGGGCGGAGAGCGAGCCGGGGCGGAGCACGACCGTGCAGTTCACCCTGCCGGCGCCGCACCGCTCCCGCCTCGCGGGCGAGGCCGTGCCCGCCGACGCCCCCACGATCCTCGTCTGCGACGACGAGCCCGCGGTGGTCGGCACGCTGTCGGCGATGCTCGCCCAGCACGGCTACCGCCCGGTGGGCGTCGGCGACGGCGACGAGGCGATCGCCCGGGCCACCGCGGAGCGCCCGGCCGCCGTCCTCCTCGACCTCCGCATGTCCGGCACGTCCGGCGCGGAGGTCCTCGCCGAGCTGCGGCGAGGCGAGCGGACCCGCAACATCCCGGTCGTGGTCGTCTCCGGCCTCGCTCCCGAGAGCGACCCCGAGCTGAGCCCGCAGGCCGACGGCTGGCTGGTCAAGCCGGTCACCGAGGGCCAGCTCGTGCAGGCCGTCGAGGTGGCCCTGGCCGGGCGGCTCAGCGAGAGCGCCGTGCTGCTCGTCGAGGACGACGAGGACCTGGCCGAGGTGATCAGCGCACTGCTGCACGCCCACGGCCTCCGCGTCGACCACGCCACCACGGCCGCCTCGGCGATCGAGACCGGGCGGGCGGTGCGCCCGCAGGTCATCGTCCTGGACCTGCACCTGCCCGACGACGACGGCTCGGCGGTCGTCGCCGCCTTCCGCCGCGACCCCGCGCTGGCGGCGACGCCCCTCGTCGTCTACAGCGCCGCGGACGTCGAGGTCGAGCGCCGGGCCTCCCTCGAGCTGGGGCCGACCGTCTTCCTCACCAAGGGACGCACCGCGCCCGAGGACCTCGAGCAGCGGGTCCTCGGCCTGCTCGACGCCGTCACCGGACGGCCCGCCGAGGCACGCGTCCCCACCAGCCCCACCACGACGAGCACCACCACCACGGGCACCACGACCACCACCACGTCGCGAACAGCGTCCGACACCATCCCCAAGGAGGAGCGGTGACCACCCGACTCGAGATCACGGTCCGCGCAGCAACCGGGACCGGCCGCACGCCGCTGGCGGCGTACGACCACGCCCTGCTCAACGCCGGCGTCGGCAACCTCAACCTGATCAAGCTCTCCTCGGTCATCCCGCCGCACAGCACTGTGCGGGTGCTGGAGGACCCCGCGGCCGAGGTCCTCGCCGGCGGCCACGGCGACAAGCTCTACTGCGTGGAGTCGGCCTCCTTCGCCGAGCACAGCGGCGAGACCGTGTGGGCCGGCCTCGGCTGGACCCGGGACCACACGACCGGCGGCCTCTTCGTGGAGCACCACGGCGGCAGCGAGGAGTCGCTGCTCGAGCAGATCACCTTCAGCCTCCACGACATGGACGTCAACCGCGGCGGCGGCTACGGGCCGGTCGAGCACGCCACCGCCTCCGCGCACTGCGTGGACCGGCCGGTCTGCGCGCTCGTCGTGGCGGCGTACTCCGTCGAGGACTGGTCGCCCAAGGAGAGCACCCGTGGCTGACCGCGGGGCCGGGTCGCCGGCGATCACCGTGGAGACCGAGCTGGACGAGTCGACCGTCGCGGCGTACTGGAAGCTCTACCGCGAGACCTTCGCCGAGCTCGAGACCCGGGCGATGGCCCGGCACCTCCTCCACGAGCACGAGTTCGTCGAGGAGATGACCGACCCCCGCGTCATGAAGTACGTCGCCCGCAACGCCGACGGCGAGGTCGTGGGCCTCTCCACGCTCACCCGGGACCTCGAGACCGTGCCGTGGATCAGCCCCGGCTGGTGGGCGCACCACTACCCCGAGCACACCGCCCGCAACGCCGTCTACTACCTCGGCTTCACGCTGGTGCGCCAGGACCAGCGACAGACCAGCGTCATGTGGGCCATGATCTCCACCATCGTGGAGATGCTGGTCGCCGAGAAGGCGGTCTGCGGCTACGACTACTGCAAGTTCAACAACGAGGTGCTCCGGCTCGGTCCGGGTACCGAGGCGCTGCTGCACCGGATCGCCGACGTGGAGGTGGAGGCTACGGACACCCAGACGTACTACACCGCGCTCTTCTCCGGACCGCCGCGGTCGAGCTGATGCCGCGCGCCCTCGTCGTCGACGACGACGACTCGATCCGCGAGATCACCCAGCTGGCCCTCGAGGTCGTGGCCGGCTGGGAGGTCGTGACCGCCGACGGCGGTCAGCTCGCGATCGAGATGGCCGACGAGCACCTGCCCGACGTCATCGTGCTGGACCTGATGATGCCCGACATGGACGGGCTGACGACGTTCCGCCACCTGCAGGCCCAGCAGTCCACCGCGCACATCCCCGTGGTGCTGCTGACCGCCAAGGTGCAGGTCGGCGACCGTCAGCTCTGGGACGAGATGGCCGTCGCCGGCGTCATCTCCAAGCCGTTCGACCCCATGAGCCTCGCCGGCGAGATCTCCACGATGCTCGGCTGGCCCTGACCGTTCCTCAGCGCCCGGTGATGCCGCGCAGCGTGTGGGCGGTCTGCAGGGCGGCGGCGGTGGCCTCGTAGCCCTTGTCCTCCGAGGATCCGGGCAGCCCCGCCCGGTCCAGCGCCTGCTCGTCGGTGTCGCAGGTGAGCACGCCGAAGCCGACCGGCGTCCGGTGGTCGAGCGCCACCCGGGTCAGCCCGTCGGTGGCCGCCGAGCAGACGTACTCGAAGTGCGGCGTGCCTCCGCGGACGACCACGCCCAGCGCCACGACCGCGTCGAAGCCCTCCTCGGCCAGGGCGGCCGCGACGACGGGGAGCTCGAAGGTCCCGGGCACCCGCACCACGGTGGACTCCCCCACCTGGTGGGCGTCCAGGGCCCGCTCGGCCCCGGCCAGGAGGCCGTCCATGACCTCGGTGTGCCAGCTGGCGGCGACGACGGCGACGCGCAGGCCGCTGCAGTCGAGGGGCTGGAGGTCGGGGGCACCGTGGCCGCTCATGCGTCGTTCTCCTCGGTCGTCCGCAGGGGTGCGGGGTCGGGCTCGTGGGGGTCCAGGCCGGGCAGGACGTGGCCCATCCGGTCGCGCTTGGTGATCAGGTAGGCCAGGTTGTGGCCGTTCGGGTGCGGGGTCAGCGGCACCCGCTCGGCGACGCCGATGCCGTAGTCCTCCAGGCTGCTGACCTTCTCGGGGTTGTTGGTCAGCAACCGGACGCTGGTGACACCGAGGTCGCGCAGCACCTGCGTCGCCGCGCCGTAGTGGCGGGCGTCGGCGGGGAGCCCGAGGTCGAGGTTGGCGTCGACGGTGTCGCGGCCGCCGTCCTGGAGCTGGTAGGCCTGCAGCTTGGCGACCAGGCCGATCCCCCGACCCTCGTGGCCGCGCAGGTAGACGACGACGCCGCGGCCCTCGGCCACGATCCGCTCGAGCGCCTCGTCGAGCTGCGGCCCGCAGTCGCAGCGGTGGCTGCCGAAGACGTCGCCGGTCAGGCACTCGGAGTGCACCCGGGTCAGCACCGGCTCGTCGCCGCTGATGTCACCGTGCACGAGCGCCAGGTGCTCGGAGCCGTCGACGGTGATCCGGTAGCCGTACGCCGTGAAGTCGCCGTGCCGGGTGGGCAGCCGCGTCTCGGCGACGCGCTCGACGAGGTTCTCGTGGCGCCGGCGGTGCTTGACCAGCTGCTCGATCGAGATCATCGCCAGGCCGTGCTCGTCGGCGAACTCGCGCAGCTCCGGCGCCCGCTTCATCGTCCCGTCGTCGTTGACCACCTCGACCAGCACGCCGACGGGGGTGAGCCCGGCCAGCGTCGCCAGGTCGACCGCGGCCTCGGTGTGGCCGCGCCGGACCAGCACGCCGCCCTCGCGGTAGCGCAGCGGGAAGACGTGCCCGGGCCGGGTGATCTCCCAGGGCTCGGTGGCGGAGTCGGCCAGCACCCGGACGGTGTGCGCCCGGTCGGCGGCCGAGATGCCGGTGGAGACCCCGTCCCGGGCGTCGACGGAGATCGTGTACGCCGTGCGCAGCCGGTCCTTGTTGTGCGGCGTCATCAGCGGGATCTCGAGCCGGTCGAGCATCTCGGCGGGCATCGGGGCGCAGATGACGCCGCTGCTGTGCCGGATGGTCCAGGCCATCAGCTCGGGGGTGGCCCGGCTCGCGGCGAAGATGATGTCGCCCTCGTTCTCGCGGTCCTCGTCGTCGACGACGATCACCGCCTTGCCCGCAGCGATGTCGGCGATCGCCTGCTCGACGCTGTCGAGCCGGACCTTCGCGTGCTGCTCGGGCTGGAGGGGCGTGGCGGTCATGCGGGTACTCCTTCGTCGACCGGGCGCGGGGCGGCGACCGGCTGGTGGGTGGCGCGCTCCACGCGCCACCAGGTGATCAGGCCCAGCACGCAGAACGCGCCGTAGAACAGGTACATGCCGGCGGTCGGGTAGTAGCCGGCCCGGACCAGCGTGGTCACGCCGACCACGTCGACGGCGATCCACACCAGCCAGAACTCCACCCAGCCGCGCGCCATGCCGTACGTCGCCACGAGCGAGCCGGCGAGGATCCAGGCCTCCGTCGCGGGACCCCAGGAGCCGATCCGGACGAGCAGCGCGTACGCCGCGGCGTACCCGACCGCGGCCAGGGCGAGCAGCGCGAGCTTCTCGCGCGCGCTGGCCCACCGCGGGGTCACCGGCACGGCGCCGGCGTCGCGCCGGGCGGCGCTCCAGCGCCACCAGCCGTAGAGCCCGACGACCGCGAACATCACCTGGCGCCCGGCCTGGCCCCAGAGCGGCTCGGAGGTCGCTCCGCTCAGCTCGCCGCTGACGAACACGGTGAACAGCAGGACGTTGCCGACCAGGCCGACCGGCCAGGCCCAGACGAGGCGGCGCATGCCGAGCAGCGCGCTGGCCAGGCCGAAGCCGTTGCCGACGACCTCGCGGACGGCCAGCGACCCGTCGCCGACCGCGATGGTCCCGTGGAGCAGCCAGTCGAGCATCAGGCGTCCTCCCCCGGGGTCGTGGCGGGGGCCGGCGGGAGGTGCCCCGCGAGCAGCTTCTCGACGTGCTTGGCGATGACGTCGGCCTCCAGGTTCACCCGGTCGCCGACCTGGCGGGACCCCAGCGTGGTGCGTGCGAGGGTCTCGGGGATCAGGCTGACGGTGAAGGAGCCCTCGCCCACCTCGACGACCGTGAGGCTCACCCCGTCGACGGTGATCGAGCCCTTGTCGACCAGGTAGCGGCCCAGGTGCCCGGGCAGCGACACCTCGACGAGCTCCCAGTGCTCGCTGGGGGTGCGCCGCAGCACCTCGCCGACATCGTCGACGTGGCCCTGCACGATGTGCCCGCCGAGGCGGGTCGCAGCCGTGACGGCGCGCTCGAGGTTGACGCTGTCGCCCGGCTGCACGCCGCGCAGGCTGGTCTTGTCGAGGGTCTCCTGCATGACGTCCGCGGTCCAGGTGTCGCCCTCGCGGCCGGCCACGGTCAGGCAGCAGCCGTTGACGGCGATCGAGTCCCCCAGCGCGGCGTCCTCGAGCACCGTCGCGGCCCGGATCGTGAGCCGGATGGCGTCGCCCTGGTCCTCGACCGCCGCGACGGTGCCCAGCTCCTCGACGATCCCTGTGAACATGTCAGCGCTCCTCGGTGTGCCCGGCCGCGACTGCGGACCGGTCGGGGGTCATGGTCAGCCGCACGTTCGGCTGCTCGTCCGGCGTCGCCGGCTCCAGCACGGTCACGTCGGTGACCACAGGCCGCAACGCCGCGGAGATGGTGGTGATTCCGAGGTCGGCCACGGCGGACGTCCCGGCGCCGAGCAGCACCGGCGCGACGTACGCCACCACCTCGTCGACGAGGCCCGCGCGGAGGAACGCCGCGGCGAGGGTCGGCCCGCCCTCGAGGAAGACGTGCTGGCGGTCGCGGGCGCGCAGGTCGGCGAGCGCCTCGTGCGGGTCGCGGGTGCGCAGCAGCACCGTCGGGGCCTGCCCGTCGAGGACCCGCCGGCCGGGGTCGAGGTCGCGCAGGCCCATCACGGCGCGCAGGGGCTGGTCGGCCAGGGGCACGTCGTGCTCGTCGCGGACGGTCAGTGCCGGGTCGTCGACCTCGACCGTCGCGGTCCCGACGAGCATCGTGTCGGCCAGCGCCCGGAGACGGTGGGTGTCGATCCGGGCGGCACGGCTGGAGACCCACCGGCTGGTGCCGTCGACCGCGGCGCTGCGCCCGTCGAGCGTCGTCGCGAACTTCCAGGTGACGAAGGGCCGGCCGTGCTCGACGGCGAACGTCCAGGTGCGGTTGAGCACACGGGCCTCGTCGGCCAGCAGGCCCTGCTCGACCTCGACGCCGGCCGCCCGCAGCGTGTCGGCGCCCCCGACGGCCACGGGGTTGGCGTCCCCCTGGGCGAAGACCACGCGCCGCACGCCGGCCTCCACCAGCGCCCGGGCGCACGGTCCGGTGCGGCCGGTGTGGTTGCACGGCTCGAGGGTCACCACGGCCGTCGTGCCCCGGGCCCGCTCCCCCGCTCGGGCCAGCGCGTCGGCCTCGGCGTGGGCCGTGCCGGCGCCGCGGTGGTGGCCCTCGGCCACCGTCGAGCCGTCGTCGGCGAGCAGCACGCAGCCGACGCGCGGGTTCGGGCCCAGCGGCACGCCCGGGCTCGCGGCCAGTACGAGGGCGCGGCGCATCGCGCGCTGCTCGGCCTCGCTGAAGCCCATCGTCCGCCCCTGTCCGGTGTCGTCGCGGACTCCGGGGCGACGGCGGCGTGCGGCACGGGGTGCCGAGCCGCCTGCGTGCGCTTCCCATCCGGACTTTGACCGTCGGTCCAGGACTCTCACCTGGTCAACCGGTCACTGGCGGTGACCGGGTCGCGGACTTCTGGACCTGCGTCCAGTCACCGCCGGCTCGGAATTTCACCGACCCCAGAGCACGCGAGCGTGTTTGCTCGTCTGGTCGGAGTCTGCCACAGCGCCCGCCCCGCCTCCTCGTGAGCCGGCCCACAGAGCGGGACAACTCCCGCGGCGCGGGAGGCGTCTCCCTGGCATGCGCACATCGACCGCCGCCCTCGGCCTGGCCGCCGTCCTCCTGGGCCACGCCCTCACCGGCTGTGGCCCCGCGCCCGCGGGCGGCGCCGCGACCGTCGTCCCGGTCGCGGAGGAGCGGCACCGCGACGCGCGGGCCGTCGTCACCGCACCCACCTCCCACCTGCGCGCGGCACTCGTCCGCCGGTCGCCGCACGGCCTGCAGGTCGCGGCGTGGTGGGGCTGCGTGGACGCCGGCTGCGCCCGTCGGGACCAGGCGATCGCCCGCAGCGGGGACGACTTCCGCAGCGCGACGTACGACGCCACCGGCCCGGGCCGGGCGAGCCGCCTGTTCGCCGGGACGACGTCCCGAGCTGTCCCCCCGCGGCCGCCGACGGACGCCGGCCTGGACGGGCTCCTGACCCAGGACGCCGTCTCGCTCGACCGGCGCACCGTCCGGGCGGTGCTGGGCGGGGGCGACGGGGCCACGGTGCTCCCGTTCCAGCGGGTCGCGCGCCTGGCCGCCGGGACCTGGACCGCGTACGACGTGCCCGTCGTCGACGGCGAGCGGGGCTACGTCTCCTCGGCCGTCGTCCTGCCCGACGGCCGGCTGCTGGCCCTGGTGCCGACCTGGAGCGGCGACCGGCCCGGCCGGCCGAGCGCCGTCCACCACGGGCTCTGGGTCTCCGACGACACCGACTGGTCGGCGTGGTCACCGTGGGCCGCCGATCCCGGGGGCGTGCGGGACCTCCGCGCCGACCCGCGCGGCGGCGGCGTGCTCTGGCTGGTCACGGGCGACGACACCGCCCCGCTGGTGGTCTCGACCGACGGTGGCCGGACGGTGCGCACGCTGCGGGCCCGCTGAGGGTCAGCCCCGGGCGGCGGTGGCGGTCTCGCGCAGCGAGGCGACCATGGCGTCGGGGTCGTCGGCGGAGTAGACGGCCGAGCCGGCCACGAAGACGTCGGCACCGGCCTCGGCGCAGCGCCCGATGGTCTCCAGCGAGACTCCCCCGTCGACCTGCAGCCACGTCTCGACGCCGTGCTTGTCCATGAGGGCGCGGGCGCGGCGGATCTTGGGCAGCACCAGGTCGAGGAACTTCTGGCCGCCGAAGCCGGGCTCGACGGTCATCAGCAGCACCATGTCGAGCTCGCCGAGCAGGTCCTCGTAGGGCTCGATCGGGGTCGCCGGCCGCAGCGCCATCGAGGCGCGCGCCCCGTGCGAGCGCAGCTCGCGCGCCAGGCGCACGGGCGCCCTGGCCGCCTCGACGTGGAACGTGACGGAGCCGCAGCCGGCCTCGACGTACGCCAGCGCGTTGCTGTCGGGCTCCTCGATCATCAGGTGCGCGTCGAGGGGGACGTCCGTGGTCCGGGCGAGTGCCTCGACCATGGTCGGGCCGAAGGTGAGGTTGGGGACGAAGTGGTTGTCCATGACGTCGACGTGGACCCAGTCCGCGCCGGGGATCCGCGCCACCTCCGCCCCGAGGTTCGCGAAGTCGGCGTTGAGGATGCTCGGCGTGATCTGGAGGTGGCCCACGGGCCCGCAGTCTAGGGAGGGTCAGGACGCCTCGCCGGCGCGCCTCCCGTCGAGCACGGCCGCGCGGCTGGTCGGCGGCACGACGACGTGGACGGCGTTGCGCTCGACCTCGAACAGCGCGGGCGTGGTCGCCACCACCTCCCCGTCCAGGTTCACCCCCAGCACCGGGTCGGTGCGCAGGCGCACCCGCCGGGTCGTCAGGTGGTGGACGCGCTCGTGCTCGACGAACGAGCCGTCCTTGAGGAAGCGCGCGATGGACACGTGGTCGCGCAGCCGGCCGCGCTCGATCGCGTAGACGTCGAGCAGGTGGTCGTCGATCGAGGCGGACGGCGAGACCGCGTTGCCCCCGCCGTAGTGGCGTCCGTTGCCGACCGCCACCTGCAGCAGGTCGTCGAGCTCGACCGGCTCGTGGTCGCCGTCGGGGAACTCCAGTCGTGCGGCGAACGGCCGGTGGTGGCGGTAGGCGCCCAGGGTCGCGACGGGGTACGCCGCGGGGCCGAGCCGGCGCTTCAGCGCGGGCGTGAGGCGCTCGGTGACGGCCACCGACAGGCCGACCGACGCGACGTTGAGGAAGGCCCGGCCGTCGACCCGGCCCAGGTCGACGTCGACCACCCGCCCGGCGACGAGCGCCGCCACGGCGCCGGGCACGTCGGACGGGATCTCGAGGGTCCGGGCGAAGTCGTTGGCGGTCCCGAGCGGCAGCACGCCGAGGGTGACCGCTGTCCCGGCGACCCGTCCGGCGGCGCAGCCGACCGTGCCGTCGCCGCCGCCGACCACGAGCAGGTCCGGCGCCTCGGCGACGACGCGGTCGAGGGTGGCGGCGAGGGTGGCTCCGTCGCGGACCGGGTGCGTGCTGACCTCGCCCAAGCCGGCGGACCGCAGCGCGGCGGTGGCCTGCTCGAGCGCGGCGGCGCCCCGGCGCGAGCCGGTGTTGACGACGACCGCGACCCGGCGGACAGCTGCTGGGGTGGACATGGCCCCGACGGTAGGGCGCCCGGATGAGACCGCCGTGAGAGCCGGGTGTGCGCCCGCTGTGGGATGCGGGTCAGGCCAGCTGCAGGAGCTCGTGCTCCTCGACGACGTCGAGCGAGAGCGTCCGGTAGCCCACCGACTCGAAGAGCACGGTGACCCGGTCGTCCTCGACGTCGGTCACCACCCCGGGACCGAACTCCTCGTGCCGCACCTCCGACTGCACCGGGTACGCCACGTCCTGCTCGTCGGCGGGGTCCTCGGCGATGCCGGCCCGGCAGTTGTCGCAGCGCCCGCACCGGTGCTCGGCCTGCTCGCCGAAGTAGCCCTGGAGGTACGCCGACCGGCAGCGGTCGGTCTCGGCGTACCCACGCATCATGTCGACGCGGGACCGCTCCAGCCGGCGGTGCGACTCGGCGATGTCGACGACCGCCGCGACCGCGTCGTCGGGCCGGTTCGCCTCGGGCCGGGTCTCGTGGACGAGAACGAGCAGGTTGAGGATGCGGCCGGTCTTGCGCGGACCGAACCCGGCCGCCCCGGCGACGTCCTTGGGGTCGGTGCCGACCTCGCCGGCCGCCCGGAGGACGGCGTGGACGTCCTTCTTCCGCGGGACGCCGCCGGAGAAGAACTTGCCCAGCGCGAGGTCCTCGGGCCGGTAGACCAGGGTGGCGGACGCGGGCTCGCCGTCCCGGCCGGCCCGGCCGACCTCCTGGTAGTAGGTGTCCGGCGACTCGGGGACCTGGGCGTGCACGACGAAGCGGATGTCGGGCTTGTCGATGCCCATGCCGAACGCCGAGGTGGCCACGACCACCTCGACCTCGTCGGCCATGAACGCCTCGTGGGTCTCCTCGCGGCGGCGGTGGGACAGACCGGCGTGGTAGACGGCCGTGCGGCGCCCCGCGTCGGCCAGCGCCGCGGCGTACTCCTCGGCGGCGGGGCGGGTGCGGCAGTAGACGATGCCGGCGCCCGGGGTCGCGGCGACCAGCTCGAGGACCGCCGTGCGCTGGTCGGCCTCCTCGACGACCCGGACGACGTCGAGGGCGATGTTGTCCCGGGCGAACCCGGTGAGCACCGTGCGGGGCTCGCGCATCCCCAGCCGGGCGACGATGTCGTCCTGGACCGGTGGCGCCGCGGTGGCGGTCATGGCGACCACCCGGGGCGGAGTGCCCTGCTCGTCGGCGAGCTCGGCCAGCAGCTCGCCGAGCCGGAAGTAGTCGGGCCGGAAGTCGTGGCCCCACGCCGAGACGCAGTGGGCCTCGTCCACGGCGACCAGGCCGATCCCCGCGGCGGCGACGGCGGCGCGCACCTCGTCGTTGGCCAGCTGCTCGGGTGAGCAGAACAGGAAGTCGACCTCGCCCGCGGTGGCCCGCTCGAGGACCTCGCGCTTCTCCGCCTCGGACTCCGCCGAGCTCAACCGGCACGCGGTCAGCCCTCCGGGCGCGGACCGGATGCTGTCGACCTGGTCCTGCTGCAGCGCGAGGAGCGGGGAGACCACCAGCGTGCAGCCGTCGGTCAGCACTCCGGCCGCCTGGTAGACCAGCGACTTGCCCGAGCCCGTCGGGGAGACCAGCAGCACGTCGTGGCCCGAGAGCAGGGCGGTCGTCGCGTCGGCCTGGCCGCCGAGGAGGTGGTCGTGGCCGAAGACCTCGCGGGCCGTCTTCTCGACCCTGGTCAGGAGCTGCTGGGAGGTCACCGCGAGCCGTTACCCGGCGCCCCCGGACCCCCACCTCACCCGTCGGGGCGAACGTCGCTCACTCCTCCGGGTCGGCCGGTCCCTACGCGCCCGCCGCCTCGTCCCGGTCGGCCCACTCCAGCAGTGGGGCGATGTCCCACGGGTCGGCGTCGATGTCCGCGTGGAGGTCGCCGAGCTCGGCGAAGCGCTGCGGCACGGTGAAGATCGTGAGGTCGCGCGGGTCGACGTCGGCGACCTCGTCCCACCGGATCGGGGTGGACACGCGGGCGTCGGGCAGCCCGCGCACGGAGTACGCCGCGGCGATGGTGTGGTCGCGGGCGTTCTGGTTGTAGTCGACGAAGACCGTGGCGGGGTCGCGGTCCTTGCGCCACCAGGTGAGGTCGACGTCGTCGGGCGCCCGCCGCTCGACCTCGCGGGCGAAGGCCAGCGCCGCCCGCCGGACCTCCTTGAACCCGTGGTCCGGGCGGATCCGGACGTAGACGTGCAGCCCCTTGCTGCCGCTGGTCTTGGGGTAGCCCGTCACCCCGAGCTCGTCGAGCACCTCGCGGGCGACGCCGGCCACGCGACGTACCCGGTCGAAGTCGCAGTCCGGGCCCGGGTCGAGGTCGATGCGCCACTCGTCGGGCTTCTCGGTGTCCTCGCGGCGGCTGTTCCAGGGGTGGAACTCGACCGTGGACATCTGCACCGCCCAGATGACCGAGGCCAGCTCGGTGACGCACAGCTCGTCGGCGGTGCGGTCCCAGCGCGGGAAGTGCAGGCGCACGGTCTCCACCCACGGCGGCGCGCCCTGCGGCAGCCGCTTCTGGTGCACCTTGTCCCCGGCCAGGCCCTTCGGGAACCGGTGCAGCATGCAGGGCCGCTCGAGGAGCGCGTTGACGATGCCGGGACCGACGGCCAGGTAGTACTCGACCAGGTCGAGCTTGGTGGCGCCGGACTCGGGGAAGTACACCCGGTCGGGGTTGCTCACCCGCACGACGCGGTCGTCGACCTCGATCTCGACGGACGGGGTCTTCGACGCGGACTTCGAGGCGGCCACGCGTCCACCGTAGTGGGCCGTACGGTGACGCCCGTGGGACTCCGCCAGCCGCCCGTCGTCCGCGTGTCGGTGCCGCGCGAGGGGCGGGCCGAGCGACTGCCCCTGGGCCGGTGGCCGCTGACCGTGCCGGCCGTCGAGCACCTCGTGCGGCGCGGGCTCGACCTCGCCCCCGGCGTGACCTTCCTGGTCGGCGAGAACGGCTCGGGGAAGTCGACGATCGTCGAGGCCGTCGCCGAGGCGTACGGCATGGGCGTCGAGGGCGGCTCGACCGGGGCGCGCCACACCACCCGCCCCTCGGAGTCGCCCCTCGGCGCGGCCCTGGACCTGCGGCGCGGGATCGGCGCACCGCGCTGGGGGTTCTTCCTCCGTGCCGAGACGATGCACGGCTTCTACACCTACCTGGAGGAGACGCGGGTGCGTCGGGTGGACCGGCCGGAGCCCGAGGAGCCGGTCTTCCACGAGCTCAGCCACGGCGAGTCGTTCCTCGAGCTGCTGCGCACCCGCTTCGACTCCCCCGGCTTCTACTGCCTCGACGAGCCCGAGGCCGCGCTGTCGTTCTCCTCGACCCTCGCGCTGGTCGCCGCCCTGCACGAGCTCGTCGCGAGGGGCGGGCAGGTGCTGTGCGCGACCCACTCCCCCGTGCTGGCCGCCATGCCCGGGGCGAGGATCCTCGAGGTCGGGCCCTGGGGCCTCCGCCCGGCCACCTGGGAGCAGCTGGAGCTGGTCGAGCACTGGCGCGCCTACCTGACCGACCCGGAGCGCTACCTGCGCCACGTGCTCGGCTGAGGATTCAGGAACGGCGCAGCAGGGCCAGGAACATCGCGTCGGTGCCGTGCCGGTGCGGCCACAGCTGCAGGGTGCCCGCGAGGGGCCCGGCGGCGTCCGGGACGTCCGGCAGCAGCGGCGCGGCGTCCTCGAGGCGTACGTCGTCGCGCGAGCCGAGCACCTCGGAGACGACGTCTGCGGTCTCGGCCAGGACCGGCGAGCAGGTCGCGTACAGGACCACCCCGGCCGGCCGCACCAGGTCGAGCGCCGACCCGACCAGCCGCCGCTGGAGGGCGACCAGGTCGGCCAGGTCCTGGGGCCGGCGCCGCCAGCGGGCCTCGGGCCGGCGGCGGAGCGCGCCCAGGCCCGTGCACGGAGCGTCGACGAGCACCCGGTCGAAGGTGCCCGGGCGGAACGGCGGGCGGGTGCCGTCGGCGGTGAGCACCCCGGCGACGCCCTCGGCGCCGCGCAGGTTGCGGGCGACCAGCCGCGCGCGGTGCGCCTGCCGCTCGCCGGCCACCAGGCGCGCCCCGCGACCTGCGGCGAGGGCGGCCAGCAGCGCGGACTTGCCGCCGGGGCCGGCGCACAGGTCGAGCCAGCGCTCGTCGCGTCCGTCGACCGGAGCGGCCGCGGCGACCACGGCGACGAGCTGGGAACCCTCGTCCTGGACGCCCGCCCGCCCCTCGGCGACGGCGGGCACGGCACCGGGGTCGCCGCCCTCCAGCACCACGCCGTACGGCGACCAGGGCGTCGGCTGGCCCGGCAGCTCGTTCCGCGTGGCGCGCCCGGGTCGGGCGACGAGCGTGACGCGCGGCGGCTCGTTGTCGGCCGCGAGCAGCGCGGCCAGCTCGGGGGCGCCCACGGCACGGCGGAGCTCCTCGACGACCCAGCCGGGGTGGCTGGACGCCACGGCGGCGTGCCCGACGGGGTCCGCCGTCGCGTCCGGGGCCACCAGGGCCACCCAGGCGTCGAGGTCGTGGGCGGTCACCTTGCGCAGCACGGCGTTGGCGAACCCGGCGGCGCCCGCACCGACCTTCGCGCGCACCAGGTCGACAGTGGTGCTGATCGCGGCGTGCGCGGGCACGCGCATCGAGAGCAGCTGGTGGGCGCCGAGCCGCAGCGCGTCGAGCACCTTGGCCTCGACCTTGGCCAGCGGACGGTCGATGCACGCCGCCAACACCGCGTCGTACGTGCCCTGGCGGCGGATCGTCCCGGACACCAGCTCGGTCACGAACGCCGCGTCGCGGCCCGACAGGTCGTGCTGCGCGAGGACCGCGGGCAGCACCAGGTTCGTGTAGGCGTCGTCGACCCGGACCGCCTTGAGCACCTCGAGCGCCGCGAGCCGGGGGACGTCGACGCGCGGCCGGCCGGCCGCGCCGGCGGCAGGGCTCGAGGGCGGACGCCGCCGACGGTCAGCCACGGTCGCCCCCGAGGTGGTCGCGCACGAGCCGCTTCGGCGCGCGGGCGGTCCAGGCGTCGGTCAGGACCTCGCGCAGCTCCTCGACGTCGAGCTCACCGAGCCGCGACTGCGAGACGAGCACCGCGCTGGCGCGCCGGAAGTGGTCGATGGTGAAGAACGGCGTCGACGGGTCGGCGACCAGCGCCTCCTTGGCGTCCATGGACGGCGTCGTGACGACCAGCAGGTCCTCGTAGGGCTCCCCGGTCGCCGGGTCCACCGCGTGCCGGTCGGGCGCGCGGAAGAGCAGGAACCCGCGTCCGTGCACGAGGTACGTCGGACGGTCGCCCCAGCTCGTGCCGAGCTCGACCTCGGGCAGCGACCGGCAGATCGCGTCCACGTCCTCCGGCGTCGCGGGGCGGCCCATCGCTCAGGCCCCGAGCCGGGTGCCGGACTCCAGGCGTACGCCGCGGGCCCAGTCGGCCGCGCCCATCTGCTTCTTCCCGAACGCCTTCACCTCGCCGAGGCGGACCGCGTCGGTGCCGGTGCCGACGAGCACCGCGTTCTTGCGCACCTCGAGCACGCCGGGCTCCAGCCGGGTGCCCTCCTCGACCGCGACCGGGCCCACCTTGAGCCGCTCGCCGTCGTGGGTCGACCAGGCGCCGGGCCCCGGCGTGCAGGCGCGGATCCGGCGGTCGACGGCGACGGCGGGCTCGGTCCAGTCCACCTCGGCGTCCTCGACGAGGATCTTGGGGGCGACGCTGACGCCGTCCTCGGGCTGATCGCGGGCCACCAGCGAGCCGTCCTCGATCCCGTCGAGGGTGGCCACCAGGAGCCCGGCGCCGCCCTCGGCCAGCCGGCCGAGCAGGTCGCCGGCGGTGTCGGTGGGACGGATCCGCTCGGTCATCACGCCGAACGTCGGGCCGGCGTCCATCGCCTTGACGATGCGGAACGTCGTCGCGCCGGTCACCTCGTCACCGGCCCAGATCGCGTGCTGCACCGGGGCCGCGCCGCGCCATGCCGGCAGGCAGGAGAAGTGCAGGTTCACCCAGCCGTGCGGCGGGATGTCGAGCGCCGACTGCGGCAGCAGCGCGCCGTACGCCACGACGGGGCAGCAGTCGGGCCGCAGCGCCCGCAGCTCCTCCTGGAACGCCGGGTCGCGGGGGTGGTCGGGCTTGAGCACGGGCACGCCGAGCTCCTCGGCGCGCTGCGCGACGGGGCTGGCGACCAGCTTGCGGCCGCGGCCGGCGGGAGCGTCGGGTCGCGTGACGACGCCGACCAGCTCGTGGTCGGACGCGGCGATCGCGTCGAGGGAGGGGACGGCGACCTCAGGGGTGCCGGCGAAGACGAGGCGCATGGGCTAGAAACCGAAACCGTTCGTGGGGTGGGGACTGATCTTGACCTGGGGCTTCTCGAGGCCGAACCACTCGGACTCGCGGATCTCCTTCATCGCCGCCTTCCGGGCGGCCTGGTCGAGCCGGTCGATGAAGAGCACGCCGTCGAGGTGGTCGGTCTCGTGCTGGATCGCCCGCGCCAGCAGCTCGGACCCGTGGACCGTCAGCGGCTCGCCGTGCATGTCGAACCCCTGGGCGACGACCGACATCGCCCGACGGCACTCGTAGGTCAGCTCCGGCAGCGACAGGCAGCCCTCCAGGCCGTCCTGGACCTCCTCGGAGAGCTCGAGCGTCGGGTTGACCAGGTGCCCGACCTCCCCGTCGACGTACCAGGTGAACACGCGGAGGCCGACCCCGATCTGCGGTGCGGCCAGACCCGCGCCGGGCGCCTCGAGCATCGTGTCGGTGAGGTCCGCGACGAGCTGGCGCAGCTCCTTGTCGAAGTCCACGACCTTCACGGCCGGCTTGCGCAGCACCGGGTCCCCGAAGAGTCGGATCGGCTGGATGGCCACGTGTCTCCTGTGTGCGGTCGGTACGTCGTGCGGGGCAGCGGTCCAGTCTATTCGGCCGCTGTGCGTGGCTGCTCGCTGGTCGCGCGCGCCGGCTCGGCTGAGGGTGTCGGCGGCGGCGTGCCGGCGTGCTGCAGGAGTCCCCGGTCCACCGGGGACTCCTGCGCTTACCGGGGTAGATCTGCCCCGGTATGCGAGGGACTGCCCCGGGGAGCTGCGCCCGGTCCGGCCCGCGGCTCGCGGTGTCGGGCGGGGGTGCCGGAATCCCCGGGGCCCCGGGGATTCCGGTGCTTCTCAGGGGAAGCATCGCCTGAGAAGTGCCGGTTTCCCCTGAGAAACTCCGTGGCGGTCAGCGTGATCTCCTCGCCCCCGCGGGACACCTCGTGGCTGTCCTCGTCCAGGGTCAGGTCCCCGACGGTGAGCACCGAGGA
>NZ_JBFBFJ010000012.1:0-25957 GCF_040684155.1 Nocardioides sp. NPDC092400
TTCCCTGCTCCCCATCCCCCACACCGCCCCGCCCCGCCCCCACCCCCCCCCCCCCCCCCCCCCCCGGCGGGGGGGGGGGGGGGGGGGGGCGGCCCCCCCCCCCCCCCCCCCCCACGACCAGGCACCCGAGGCCGCGGGCGACCCGGTGGCCGACCCCGAGGCCGACCCGGTCGTCACCGAAGCCGTCCCGGAGCCCCCGGCCGAGCCTCCGGCCGAGGTCCCGGCCGGGCCGACCCCGGAGGAGGTGCGCGCCGAGGAGGCGCGCGTCGCCGAGGAGGCCCGGGTGGCAGCCGGGGAGCGCATCGCCGCCCAGCTGGAGGCGGCCCGGGTGGCCGAGCGCGAGACCCGCCCGGCCCGCCCGGTGAGGAGCCCGGCACCACCGGCAGCGGCGGCCGCACGAGCCACGGTGGACGACGCGTCGACGAACCACGTGTTCCGGCCACGGACCGGCGCCCGACGGGTCGTCGGCCTGCTGCTCCTGGTGCTGCTCGCGGCCACCGCCGGCGCGGCGTACGCCGCCTCCCGCGACCAGACGACCACCACCCTCGGCCTGGCCGGGACGCTCGCGGTCCTCACCCTGGTCGTCTGGGCGGTGCGGGCCGGATCGGCGCCGACCCGGATGTCGGTGACCGCCGGGCAGCTGGAGGTGCTGCGCGGGGGCGGGAGGTTCGTCTTCGACCTGCGCAGTCCCCACACGCCGATCGAGGTGGTGGGTGAGCCGGGGTCGCGTGGGTGGAAGGTGCTGTTCCTGCGGCGGAGCATGGAGCCGTTCGTGGTCGACGCCACCATGGTCGACCCCGAGGAGTTCACCGCCGTCCTGCGCCGGCACCGTCCGGAACGGACGGCCTAGGCGCCGCGGCCGCACGCGCCGTACCTAGACTCCGCCCGTGAGTCTCGATCCCCACCGCCCAGCAGAGATCAGCGCCGAGGAGCTCGCCGCGGAGACGGCGCTCTACGAGCCGTTCACCCAGGCGGTGCGCGAGCTGGTGGACGCCACCATCCGGACCACCGTCGACCCGGACACGATCCGTGCCGCCCAGGCGGAGGTCGAGGCGATCACCGCCCGACTGCGCGACTCGCAGATCGACGGCTCCATCGGCGCGCACTTCGGCCACGGCCGCGCCCGGCAGCCGTGGGGCAACACCGTCGTCGGCGTGCGGAACCCGGTGGCGCCGCCGCTGGACCCGCAGCCCGCCGGCGACCGGCTCGGCGAGGTCCGTGCGGAGGTCGTGCTCGGCGCGGCGTACGAGGGACCGCCGGGACTCGTCCACGGCGGCGTCTCCTCGCTGCTGCTCGACCAGATGCTGGGCAACGCGGCCGCCGCGGCGCGCAAGCCCGGCATGACCGCCTACCTCACCGTCACCTACCGCCAGCCCACGCCGCTCGGCCCGCTCCGCCTCGAGGCGTGGGTCGAGCGCACCGAGGGCCACAAGACGTGGGCCCGCGGGCACGTCATCGGCCCGGACGGGCCGACGGTCGAGGCCGAGGGGCTCTTCGTGCTCCCCCGCTGGGCCCGGGACCTGCTCGCCGCGCGTGGGGCCACCGAGGTGCCGCCGACGTTCGAGTAGGTCCCGGTACGACGGCGACGGCCCCACCGGGGCCGTCCTGTCGGACGGGTCCGGGTGGGGCCGGGTGCTGCGGCCGAGGGCTCAGACGCGCTCGGAGGGACGGGTGCCGCGCTCGCCGGCGTCGGTGAGGCGGACCTCCTCCGCGGCCTGCGCCTCGAGCTCGTCGCGGCGGGCCTGGTCGCGCTGGGCGTCGTACTCACCCGGCTGCGAGACCAGGTCGGACGCGCCCCGCTCGAGCCGCTTCAGCGCCGACCGGGCGAAGATCTGCTGCTCGGTCGTGGTGCGCTCGGAGCGGCCGCGGCCGAGGAACGAGACCGCCCAGTGCAGGACGGCGGTGACCCGGTTCTTGAAGCCGGTGATGTAGACGAGGTGGACCGCCAGCCACATCAGCCAGGCGATGACGCCGGTCAGCCGGAGCTTGCCGACCATCGCGACCGCGCGGAAGCGGCTGATGATCGCCATCGAGCCCTTGTCGAAGTACTTGAAGGGCTTCTGCGGAGCCTTGCCCTCGACCCGGTTCTGGATCTCCTTGGCGGCGTACTTCGCGCCCTGGATCGCGACCTGCGCGACGCCGGGGAGGTTGTCGAGCTGGATCATGTCGCCCACGACGAAGACCTCAGGGTGGCCCGGGAGGGTCAGGTCGGGGTTGACGCCGATCCGGCCGGCCCGGTCGAGCGGGGCGCCGCTCTGCTCGGCGAGCTGCTTGCCCAGCGGCGAGGCCTGCACACCGGCGGCCCAGATCTTGGTGACGGACTCGATCCGCTCGACGCGGCCGTCCTTGAACTTCATCGAGAGCCCGCGCTCGTCGACGTCGGTCACCATCGCGCCGAGGATCACCTCGACGCCGAGGTCCTCGAGCTCCTTCTGCGCCTTGCCGCCGAGCTTGGCGCCGAACGGCGGGAGCACCTGCGGCGCGGCGTCGACGAGGACGACGCGGGCCTGACGGGTGTTGATCGACCGGAAGTCGCGCTTGAGGGTGCGGTGCGCGAGCTCGGCGATCTGGCCGGCCATCTCCACACCGGTGGGACCGGCGCCCACGACGACGAAGGTCAGCAGGTGGTCGACGTTCTCGCCCCGGGCGGCGCCGAGCTCGGCGAGCTCGAAGGCGCCGAAGATCCGGCCGCGCAGCTCCAGGGCGTCGTCGATCGACTTCATGCCCGGCGCGAACTCGGCGAACTGGTCGTTGCCGAAGTAGGACTGGCCCGCGCCCGCGGCCACGATGAGGGAGTCGTACGGCGTGACCGTCTCCCGACCCAGCACGTGCGAGCGGACGGTCTGCTTCTCCAGGTCGATCTCGGTGACCTCGCCGAGCAGGACCTGGGCGTTCTTCTGCCCGGCCAGCACCTCGCGGGTCGGCGGCGCGATCTCGCCCTCGGAGAGGATGCCGGTCGCCACCTGGTAGAGCAGCGGCTGGAAGAGGTGGTGGGTGGTCTTGGCCACCATCGTCACGTCGACGTCGGCGCGCCGCAGCTCCTTGGTCCCGAAGAGGCCACCGAAGCCGGACCCGACCACCACCACCTGGTGGCGCCGGCCCTCGCCGGTCGTCCGGGTCTCGTCACCGAGGGGAGCGGTCGCTGCCATGACATTCCTCCTGTACGAGGTGGGGCCGTGCCTGTGGACGTGCACCGGGCTCCGCCATTGTGCGGTCATTGTCCCGCCGCACGCCTGCCGATCACCAATCCGGTGACCAGTCCGTCGGCCGGCACACATGCCCGGGACCCCGGCGGTTCTGCGCCCGTGACGACGGGTCACCGGGTCCAACACGGCAGCGGGGGAACCGATTCCGTCGGAAAACTTTCAACGACATGGGTTTGGTCACAAGATGCGGGGGTAGGCAAGCCAAGAATGGCTCTACCCGTCGCCTCGACCGTGGACCACGCCGAGCGACGGACCGCACCACCGCCGCCCCACACCACCCCGCCCCACCCGCAGGCGTCCCGCCCCTCACCCGTCCCGCCAGCAGTCCGGAGTCGCACCTGTGCCGCTGAACAGGCCCGCCCTGTCCCTGGGCCCTGGTCCCCGCGGCGTGCAAGACGCACGCCGATGGGTGGTCGAGACGTGCCGGGACATCGGACGCGACGACCTGGTCGAGTGCGCCGAGCTCGGTGTCTCCGAGCTGGTCACCAACGCGCTGCTGCACGGTGCTCCGCCGATCCAGGTCCGCGTGCGCGGGACCGTCCAGCACCCGCGGGTCGAGGTGCGTGACGCCTCCCCCGAGCGCCCGGTGCTGCCCTCGGCCTTGAGCCCCGACGAGGACGACATCCTGCTGACCTTCGGCCGGGGCCTGTCGATCGTCGCGCGCAGCTCCGACGCCTGGGGCGCGGAGATGGAGGACGACGGCAAGACCGTGTGGTTCGCCCCGGCCGTCTCGTTCGCGGAGGACGACGGCGTCGAGGGACTGGTCACCGGGGTCGCGGAGGAGGCGTCGCTCGCCGGCACCGACGACCAGGACCTGCTGGAGATCGAGGTCGTCGCGGTCCCCCTGCGCGCCTACCTGGCCTTCCAGCGCCACTACCGCGAGCTGCGCCGTGAGGTCCGGCTCCTCGCGCTGGCCCACGAGGCGGACTACCCTCTCGCCAAGAACCTCTCCGACCTCTTCGGCGACCTGGACCGCCAGCTCCGCGAGGGGATCGGCTCCGAGCAGATCGCCGCCGCCCAGGCGACCGGGCTCGAGCAGGCCGACCTGCGCATCGTGATGCCGCGCCGGGGCGCGCAGACCATCGACCAGTTCCTCGAGCTCCTCGACCTCGCCGACGAGTTCTGCCGCCAGCAGCGCCTGCTGTCGCTGGCCCGCACGCCCGAGCAGCGCGAGTTCCAGCGGTGGTTCCTCGGCGAGCTGGTGCGCCAGGCGCACGGCGCCGCTCCCCGGCCGTGGACGGGCGGCTCGGGGGTCGGCGCGCAGGACGGCGGCGCGCCCGCGACCACCGAGGGCGCCGACATCGCGGCCGACCTCCGGACGGGACGCCAGAGCAGCGTGTCGTGAGCCCGCGAGTGCTCGCGGCCGTGGCCGCGGGCGGCGCGGTCGGCGCTGCCCTGAGGTGGGGGTGCGGGGAAGCGGTGCCCGACGGGCCGGGCCTGCCGGGGACCACGTTGGCGATCAACGTGCTCGGCAGCCTGCTGCTCGCACTGCTGCCCGGCGTGGCGCTCGTCCGCCGCTCGCCCGCGCTCGCCGCGGCGCTCGGCCCCGGCCTGCTGGGGGGCTTCACCACGCTGTCGGCGGCCTCGGAGCAGACCCGGTCGCTGCTCGCGGAGGGCCGGTCGCTGCTCGCCCTGGGCTACCTCCTCGGCACGCTCGCGGCCACGGTCGCGGCGGTCGCACTGGCCTCCCGGCTCGCACCGGCCCCACCGGGCACGGCGGGGGTCCCGAGCGCTCGTCGAGGCGCGTCGTGACGCTCCTGTTCGTGGCACTGGGCGGTGCGCTCGGCTCCGCCCTGCGGTACGTCGCGGCGACGGCGCTCGACGGCCGTTGGCCGCGCGGCACGCTGGCGGTGAACGTCGCCGGCTCGGCCCTCCTCGGCCTGCTGGTGGGCCTCGGCCACGAGCCGGGCGGCGGCGGCGACGCGGCGTACGCGCTGGTGGGTGTGGGCTTCTGCGGGGGCCTGACCACCTGGTCGGCGTTCGCGGGGCAGACCCACCGGCTCGGCGGCCGCGCCGGGGCGGCGTACGCCGCGGGCACGCTCGGGCTGGCGCTCGCCGCCTGCGCCCTGGGCTTCTGGGTGGGCTCCTGGGTGGACGCTCAGGCGTAGCCGAGGTCGTGGAGGCGGTCGTCGTCGATGCCGAAGTGGTGGGCGACCTCGTGCACCACGGTGATCCGGACCTCGTCGACCAGCTCCTCCTCGCTGCTGCACATGTCCAGCAGCGGACCGCGGAAGACGAAGATCCGGTCGGGCAGCTCCATGCCCTCGGTCCAGCTGGTCCGCTCGGTCAGCGCCACGCCGTCGTAGAGGCCGAGCAGGTCGTCGGGCTCGCCCTCCGGCGGCTCGTCCTCGACGAGGACGACGACGTTGCGCACGAGCGAGGCCAGCTCGTCGGGGATGCCGTCGAGCGCCTGGTCGACGAGAGCGTCGAAGCGGTCGCGGTCCATGTCGATCGGCACGCGGCCAGTCTGCCGTGGGCGGGCAACAGCCCGGGAACGACTGAGCGCCCCGGACCTGGTGGTCCGGGGCGCTCGGTGGCGACCCCGACGGGACTCGAACCCGCGGCCTCCGCCGTGACAGGGCGGCGCGCTAACCAACTGCGCTACGGGGCCATGGAACTGCTGGTCGTGCTCTGCTCCGCACATCGGCGAAGCGGTGGAACTCTAACCCACACTCTCGCGACGGACCCAATCGCGGGGCCTGCACGAGCCGGTGGAGCACCCCCAACGGGATTCGAACCCGTGCTACCGCCGTGAAAGGGCGGGGTCCTGGGCCGCTAGACGATGGGGGCCGGACTGCGCGGACAGCATACGAGATCCCCGCTCGCCGGTGCCGCCCGCCACGGCCGGGACCGCGCGGCTCACGGCAGCAGGCCGAGGCCCTTGACCAGCTTGTCGACCACCTTGCGCGGCCCGACCAGGCTCAGGGCGTGGAAGGAGAGGTCCTCGGTCCCGCTCGCGGCGACCGCGTCGAGGTACTCGGCGTACACCCGGGTGTGCTGGGCCTGGACCGGCATCGCGACGAGCGCGACGTCCTCACGCCGGGCGGCGGCGGTCCGGACGGCGGCGAGCCGCTCGGGAGCCGCGCCGAGCACCGTGCACCCCAGCCAGGGCAGTCCCGGGTACGCCGTGCCGTCGGCGTCGGTGGCGGCGTCGCCGAGCAGCCCGCGGACGCGCGTGGTGGTGGTGCCGGCGACGCAGACGGCAGCGTTGACCGCCCGCCCGGGCGGCAGGGTCTCGTCCACGACGACGACCCACTTGAGCGGGACGTCGCGGGTGCTCGCGGACTGGTCGATCTGCTCGGGGTCGAACCCGATCGGCGGCGCCGGGGATGCCTCGGTGGTCATGCGGGAACGCTAGGACGACGTACGGCACAGACACCAGCACGCCGTGCATCGTCCGGGCCAGTGCTTATCCTGGCTGACATGGACGCCCTGGACCGCTCGATCCTGCGTGCCTGGATGACGGATGCCCGGCGCAGCCTGCGCGACATCGCGGCCGAGGTCGGGGTCTCCGCGACGACCGTCCACGACCGGGCGCGGGCCCTGCAGCGGCGCGGGGTGGTCCGCGGGAGCCACCTCGACGTGGACCTGACCCAGCTCGGCCGCTCGGTGCAGGCCCTGGTCTCGGTGCGGATCCGCCCGCCGACGCGGACCAACATCGAGGACTTCCGCGACTGGGTCACCACCCTCCCCGAGACCGTCGGCGTCTTCGTGACCTCCGGCCGGGCGGACTTCATGGTGCACGTGGCGGTGGCGAGCAACGACGCGCTCTACGCCTTCGTCATCGACCGGCTGACCTCGCGCGAGGCGATCGCCGACGTGGAGACCTCGATCATCTACGAGCACCTGCGCAACCCCGTCGTGGACGTCGCGCCGGAGGCGTGAGCCCGGCGCTGCCGCGTCGAGGACGCGATTCGTCGGCCGCTCCGCGGGCATGTAAGGTGTCCGTCGCTCGGGCAGGTAGCTCAGTTGGTACGAGCGTCCGCCTGAAAAGTGGAAGGTCGGCGGTTCGACCCCGCCCCTGCCCACGAGCACCAGCGAAGGGCCCCGCCGATCACGGCGGGGCCCTTCGTCGTACGACGGGCACGGACGCCGACTCGTCCCTGGGGGTGCTGGCGGTGGGGGGTGGCCTCGGGTCAGGATGACCCCCCGGCGCACACACGCGCCGGACTCTCGGGAAGGAACGACATGACCCACCGCACCACCCTGCGGCGTACCGCAGCCGCGCTCGCCGCCACCACCGCCCTCTCCACGGCGTTGCTGGTCGCCACCGGGCCGGGCGCCACCGCGACCGGCGGCCACGGCGGCCCCGGCGGCCACGGCGGCCCGACCGCCGGCCCCCCGTCCACGCCCGTGCCGATCGCCACTCCCGACGGAGTGGTGTCGAGCTACCTCCTCAACGCCCGCAAGGCCGGCCCCGCGCAGGTCCGCCAGGTCGAGCGCGCGGTCGAGCGCGCCGGCGGCACCGTCGTGCAGTCGTGGCCCCAGATCGGCGTCGTCGTGGCGCACGCGGACGAGGCCGACTTCCGCGAGGACGTCAGCCGGGCCGCCCGCGGCGCGCTGGCCTCGGTAGGCGCGACCCGCACCGTCCCGGTCACCGAGGGCACGCCCGGCGTCGACGCGAAGCGCCCCGGGCGCTCCGAGCGGTCGGCGCGTGCCGCGCGGTCCGCTAAGAAGAAGGACCTCGAGTCCGCCACGAAGGTCGTGGCCGACCCGCGCGAGGCCGAGCAGTGGGACATGCAGATGATCGGGGCCGACCGGGCGCACGCGATCACCGACGGCAGCCGGCGCGTCGTCGTCGGCGTCCTCGACAGCGGCATCGACCCCGACCACCCCGACCTCGCCCCCAACATCGACGTCCGGGACTCGGTCAACTGCAGCGACGCCGGGCGCCCCGACCGGTCGGCGACCGGCTGGCACCCGACCACCAGCGACCACGGCACCCACGTCGCCGGGACCATCGCCGCGGCCCGCAACGGCGTCGGCATCGTCGGTGTCGCCCCGGGCGTGCGGATGGCCTCGGTGAAGGTCGTCAACGACGACGGCTTCATCTACCCCGAGTACGCCGTGTGCGGCTTCGTGTGGGCCGGCCTCCACGGCATGGAGGTCACCAACAATAGCTACTACGTCGACCCGTTCCAGTTCTACTGCGAGGACCAGCCCGACCAGCTGGCCGCCAAGGAGGCGGTCCGCCGCGCCGTGGCCTGGTCGACCCGCGAGGGCGTCGTGCACGCCGCCGCGGCCGGCAACTCGTCGTACGACCTGGCGAACAAGACCACCGACACCACCAGCCCCGACGACAGCACGCCGGTCGACCGGGTCATCAACGACGACTGCGAGGACATCCCCGCCGAGCTCGACGGTGTCGTCACGGTCTCCTCGATGGAGCGCTTCCCCGCCGACACCATGGAGAGCCGGCTCTCCGGCTTCAGCAACCGCGGCCTCGGCGTGATCGACGTGGCGGCCCCAGGCTCGCGGATCCTGTCCACCGTGGTGACGGACAACGGCTACGGGCTCAAGAGCGGCACCTCGATGGCGTCCCCGCACGCCGCCGGCGTGCTGGCACTGCTGGCCTCCGAGCACCCGCGGTGGAGCCCGGCCCAGCTGGCCCGCGCGCTGCGGGCCCAGGCCGACGACAAGGCGTGCGGCACCACGACCGCCGGTGCGCCGTGCGTGGGCACGACCGACGAGAACAGCTACTTCGGCGACGGCGTGATCGACGCCCTGGACGCCGTCCGCTGACCGACCGCTGAGGGCCGGCCGACCGCCGGCCGCACCCAGCGACCCGCTCGAACAGCACCGGGGCCCGTCCACCAGGACGGGCCCCGGTGTCGCGTCTGCGGCCGGCCCGGCCGCGCCGAGGCGTGCGCCGGGGGCCGTCGTGCGGGCTGTCGTGCGGGCCCGTCGACCGTGGCCCCTCGTGCCGGGGGCTCCGGCAGCTCCCTGGGAGGAGGGCATGGGAGGTGGCGTCAGCGTGTGGCGCCGTGTCCCTCCGCCACGGTCGACAGGTCGTTCGCACGGGTCTCGCCCGTCCCTCGACTGTGCGCTCGCGGCGGAGCGCTCCGCATCCCCAGATCTGGGTAAACGCCGCACCCCACGTCCCGCCGGCACGGCCCGCTCGAAGCAGACCGACAGCGTCCACCTGCGGGTCACGCACGGTTCGCATTCCTTCACCTTCTCGCTGCGAGGGTCCGCCCGATCCCCTTCCAGAGAAAGCGAACCCGACCCGCATGACGCCCTCTCCAGCCGGCTCCGCCGGCGTGCGCCGCCGTCGCGGCCGACGCACAGCGCTCGCCACCCTGGCGCTCTCCACCACGCTCACCGGCACGCTCGCCGCCGGCACCGTCGCCCTGACCGGGCCGACCGCATCGGCCGCTCCGCTGGCCGCCGCCGACCTCCCGGCCGCGCCGGCCGATGCTCCGGCGTTGCTCATCACCGAGGTCAACGTCGACTCGGCGAACATGCCGACCTTCGAGAACAAGTCTGCTGACGCGTGGGAGTTCGTCGAGCTGCACAACACCACTGCCGAGGCCATCGACCTGACCGCTGCGGGCGTCGGCATCGTCTACATGAGCGGCACGAACCCCAAGACGCTGTCGTACCCGGCCGGCACGACCGTCCCGGCGCACGGCACCGTCGTGCTGTGGGCGCGGAACAGCGTCTACCGCGACGGGAGCGCGACCGGTGGTCGCGATGCCACGCTCACCGACCAGCAGTTCCGCGAGCACTACGCCTCGCTCGGCGTCAGCGACGACTACACGCTGGTGCACCTCACCGGCCAGGACGGGCTTAACAACTCCGGCACCTCGATGTACCTCACCCGTGGTGGCACCAAGCTCACTGAGGTCGCGTGGACGGGGACCGACAAGGGCGTCGACCGGACGGTGACGTACGCGGTGCCGCCGTCGGGTTCCCCGCAGCAGCCCGTCCTCGGACGGCTGCAGGCGCCGACCCCGGGCACGCTGGACCCAGCGCAGCTCACCCGGCCGACGACCGAGCCCACACCGACGCCGACGCCGACCACCAGCCCCACGCCCACCGAGCCCACGGCGCCGGCCAGCCCCACCGCTCCGGTCGAGCCGAGCACCAGCCCGACCCCGACGGAGACGCCGACAGGCAGCTCGACGCCCACCGAGGCGCCGACGAGCCCGACGAGCACCCCGACCACGAGCCCGGCACCGGGCGGCCCGTCCGTCCCGGTCCAGGGTCCGGCGCCGGCGGTCGACCCGGCGCTCACCGCACCCGTGCTGCAGGTCACCGAGGTCGCGCCCGACACGGCGAACGTCGGCGGCGGCGACGCCTACGAGTTCGTCGAGGTCTACAACGCCTCCGACGCGCCGGTCGCGTTCGCCGACTTCACCCTCAACTACCTCTACATCGACGGCAGCGAGCTGACCACCAACAGCCTCCTGTGGCCGGCCCGGCCCCACGACCCCGTCATCGCCCCCGGGCGCACGCTCGTGCTGTGGGTGAAGAACGGGTCGAACGACCACCTGACGGCGACCGACTTCAACAAGCACTTCGGCTCCCGCCTGACCCCGGGGACCGACCTGGTCGAGATCGCCTCGGGCGGCATGGCCAACGGCGGCCTGCGCGGCATCCAGGTGATGACCAACAGCGGCCACGACATCAGCCGCGCGTACTACCACGACGACGCCGACACCGTCGCCGACAAGCCGCTGCAGTACCGCTGGGACGGCGGCACCAAGCAGACCAAGCTGGGCACCGGCGCCGCGACGCCCGGGTACGCCGCCCCCGACCAGGTCCCGCCGGGCCTGGTCGCGACGCCGGCCGACACCAGCGCCCCGCGCATCGTCGACCTCGTCGGCGGCTCGGAGACCCCGGACACCGCCGACCTCGCCCTCGACTTCGAGATCACCGACGACCGTCAGGTCCGCACGGTCGTGCTGACCGTCGACACCGACGTCGACGAGCCGATCCGCCGCAACCTCGTCTTCGGCGCGCCGGACCGGTACGCCTACACGATCCCCGCGGTCGACCTCTACGGGAAGCGGTGGGTCGAGTACTCGGTCACCGCCACCGACGGCACGGGCAGCACCACGCTGGAGACCGTCCGGGTGACGCTCGACGCCACCGAGACCGCACCGGTCCGGCTCAACGTCACCGAGGACCAGTACGTCGGCGGGCGCACGCGCCTCGCTGCCACCACCGCCGGCGACCCGGCGGACCTGAGCCTGGCGATCGACGGCGCGCCCGCGCCCACGCCGGTGCCCGCGCTCGAGGCGCGTCCCGTCTTCGCCTTCGAGGCCACCAGCACCGACGCGTTCTTCCGCAACGGCGTGCGCATCGGCGAGGAGGTGCTCACCGTCTTCGACGAGGGCTTCTACGCCCGGGTCGAGACCGTCACCGCGCCGGTCCCGGTCGAGCGGGTCGTCAAGGGCGAGCCGCTCACGGTCGGCATCTACGCCGGCACCAAGGCCTGGCCGCAGCCCGACCCGAACGAGAACAACGACGACTTCTCCGCGCTCAACCTGCGCCTCGCGCTGCCCGACGGCCGAGTGCTGCGTCCGACGACCTGCGGCGGCGCCGGCGAGGGCCAGGACCCGACGGTCCGCGCCTGCCCGGACCCGACGACCCGGATCGGCTTCAACGACGCCAACCAGGTCTACTTCACCGCCACCTTCACCATCCCCGACGACGCCTTCGACTCGCTCGCGACCATGTGGGACTCCACCACCGTCGCGGACGGCCCGCACACGGTCACCGCGACCGCGCGGGGCGGCGCCACGCTGACCCGCACCGTGCGCGTCGACAACACCGCACCCGTCGTCGAGCCCACCGTGGCCGACGGCCAGCGCTACCGCGGTGACCTCACCCTCGACGCGGCCACGACCGACGCGGGCTCCGGCCTGGCCGACGCCGGCGTCACCGCCACGCTCGACGGCGAGGCGGTCACGCTGCCGCACGCCACGAGCTCGCTGAGCCTGGCGCCCGGCGAGCACCGCCTGGTGGTCACCGCCCGCGACCGGGTCGGGAACACCGCGACCCGGACGGTCACCTTCACCACCGCCGACGAGCGGCCCCGCACCACGCTGGTGAGCCCGGAGGACGGCGCGAGCGTCGCCTCCGGGCCGGTGGACCTGACCGCCACGGCCGGCTCGCCCGAGGGCGACGACCTGCAGCTGCGGTTCCGCGAGGGCAGCAGCTTCGTGCCCACCGACGCCGAGGTGGCGGCGTACAGCGGCACCACCGGCGTCGCCCGCGGTACCGACCGCTCCGAGCGGACGGTGCTGACCGCCGAGCAGCTCGAGCAGGTCGCCGGCACCGACGGCATCGAGCACGCGGTCAGCTCGGACGTGGCCTTCCCCTACCAGCTGTTCTCGGTGGCGGTCCCCGCCGACGCGGGCGCCGACGCCACGGCCCGGCTGACCTGGACCGGTTCGGCCAACGCCGGCGCGAAGGTGCTGCTCTACGTGAAGGACGCCGCCACCGGCGCCTGGGAGGAGGTCGCGCGCAAGATCACCACCGACGACCAGCCCTTCACCTTCGAGGAGCTCGTGCCGGTCGCCGGGCACACCGCCGACGGCACGATGACCGTCCTCGTGCAGCACTCCGAGGGCTTCGCCGGCAAGGTGCGCTCGACCCGCGCCGACAACCCCGCGCCGTACTCCGGCAAGGGGGTCACGCCCCGCTCGGAGTACGACTTCACCTTCGGCTGGGAGTCGGACACGCAGTACTACAACGAGACCGACGGCTTCTACAAGCACCAGCTCAACATCAACAAGTTCCTGCTCGCCCAGCGCGACCAGCTGAACCTGCAGTACGTCCTGCACACCGGTGACGTCGTCAACGTCGCGACCGACGAGCGGCAGTGGCTCAAGGCCGACCCGGCGTACCGGATGCTCGACGAGGCGGGCCTGCCGTACGGCGTGCTCGCCGGCAACCACGACGTCGGCCACCACGACAACGACTACACGGCGTTCTCGAAGTGGTTCGGCGCCCACCGCTACCAGCAGAACCCGTGGCACGGCGGCACCCACCAGGACAACCGCGGCCACTACGACCTGATCACGGCCGGCGGGATCGACTTCCTCATGCTCTCGATGGGCTGGGCGCCCGGCGACGAGCAGATCGCCTGGATGAACCGTGTGATCAAGGCCCACCCCGAGCGCAAGGTCTGGATCAGCCTGCACGAGTTCATGCTGACCACCGGCGGGCTCGGCCCGGTCCCGCAGCGGATCATGGACGAGGTCGTCGCCCCCAACCCGAACGTCTTCGCGGTGTCCTCCGGGCACTACCACGACGCCTACACGCGCCTCGACCAGTTCGACGACGACGGGGACGGCACGCCGGACCGCACGGTCCACTCGATGCTGTTCGACTACCAGGGCCTCCCCGAGGGCGGCCTGGGCTACCTGCGGCTGATGCACTTCGACAACACCGGCGGCCGGATCGTCGTGCGCACCTACTCCCCCTCGCTCGACGACTTCGACTCCGACGACCCGTCGCTGGAGCCGGTCCACCAGGAGTTCGTGATCCCGTACGTCGACGCGGGCATCGCCCCGGCGACCAAGACGCTCGGCACGGACTCCTTCCGTGCCGACGTCCTCACCACCCGCGACATCGCCGTCCTCGACGACGTCGCCTCGGGCGCGACCAGCACGGTCGCCTGGGACCCCGGCGCCGGGCGGCACGGGTGGTACGTCGAGACCACCAACCCCTACGGCGGCAGCTCGATCTCCGAGGTCCGGACCCTGACCGTGGCCGGTGGCGGGGGCGGCACGCCGGATCCGGGCAACCCCGGCACGCCGGGCACCCCGAACCCGGGCAACCCGGGCACGCCGAACCCCGGCAACCCCGGCGACCCCGGCACGCCGGACCCGGGCACCCCGGGCGACCCCGGCACGCCCGGCCCGGGGGTGCCGCAGCCGGCCGAGCCGGACCTGCGGGGCCCCGCCCGCGTGGGCCGCGTGCTCACCGCGGACGCGGGCGACTGGCCCGCCGGCACGACGCTCACCTACCAGTGGAACGCCGACGGCAGGCCGATCAACGGGGCGACCGCGAGCACGTTCCGGGTCCTCCCCCGGTTCGTCGGCAGGCGGCTCACCGTGACGGTGACGGCGACCCTCGGCTCGGGCCCGGCCACCTCGGTCACCTCGGAACCGACCCGGGTCGCACCGGGCCGGCTCCAGGGCGAGCGGCCCGTGCTGCTCGGGAGGGCCCGGGTGGGGCAGCGCCTGACGGTGGAGACCGGTGACTGGGCCGACGGCACCAGGACCCGTGTGCGGTGGATCGTCGGCGGCAAGCAGGTCGCCACCGGCCGGACGCTGCTGCTGACGCGGCGTCACCTGGGCAAGACGGTGACGGTGCGCGTCACCGGCACCCGCCGGGGGTACGAGGCGCTGACCCTGCGCAGCGACCGCCGGCCCGTGGTCACCCGCTGACGGGACGACGGAAGCAGCGAGCGAGAGGTCCGCAGGTCACCCCAGGTGACCTGCGGGCCTCTCCGCGTCCCGGGCCTCAGCGGCTCCGGGGGAACTCCACGCCCTTCGTCCGCTGGGCCTCCATCACGATCGTGTCGCCGTGGGTGCCGTAGCCCAGCAGCGGCTCGTAGTACTGCGTGCCGTTGAAGGTCACCAGCAGCCAGCGGGTCCGGTTCCGCTCCGCGACGGGGATGATCATCGGCCACGGGATGTTCGTCGGGTGCGGGGCGTCGAGGATCCCGAGCTGCTTCATCTGCAGGTCGTAGACGGGGTACTGCCCGCGGATCTCCGCCGCGTTGGCGTCGCCGTTGCTGGCCAGGACGTACCAGCGGCCGCCGAAGCGCTGGAGCACCGTCCCCTCGGTCTCGACCTTCGAGGCGTCCGCGCCGACCAGCGACAGGTTGGTGAAGTCGGCGCCGCGCGGGCTCCGGGCCAGGGCGGGGTAGAAGTCGAAGAAGCGCCGGGCGTTGACGAACCCGACGTACCAACGGCCCTCGATCTTGACCACGTGCGGGTCCCACTGCCCGACCGCCTCCGACGGCAGCTCGGAGGTGGGCAGCCGGAGCTGCCGGGTGCGGAGCACGTGCACCCCGCGCAGCACGTCGGTGGACGAGCGCAGCGTCGTGTAGTTGATCTCGACGCTGTCGTTGGCGAAGTCGCCCCACGTGCTGTTCGTGACGATCCAGCGCCGGTTCGCGTCGTCGCGCACGAGGTGGCCGGCGTGGTCGCCGAGCACCAGGTCGCGGCCGTCGCGCTGGAAGAAGAGGTTGGCGACCTGCTCGAGCCGGTAGGTCTCCAGGTCCAGGGTCCACACGCCCCAGTGGGCGGTCTCGAAGAACGCCAGGCCGGCCTGGGTGAAGGTCAGGTAGACCTTCCCGTCGCGGATGTACGGCGCGCCGTCGGCGTGGGTGACCAGGTGCGGGTCGCGTAGCCCGAGCTGGCCGAAGTACCCCGCCCGCACGCGGTCCAGCACGACCGTGCCCGAGCCGGACTCGGCGCCGAAGGAGTTGGTCCAGGTCCGCAGGTTCGCCGGCTCGCGCAGGTCGAGCCGCTCGTCGAGGGTCGCCTTGACCAGCGGCACCGGTCCCGAGCCGGTGTCGGCGAAGGCCACCACCGTGGTGCTGGTGACGGCGAAGGCGAGCTGGAAGGGCGCCTGCAGGTCGGCCTCGGCCGTGCCGAGCGTCTCGGTGGTCCCGCCGACGGTCAGGTCGATCCCCACCGTGCCGGTCGCCCGGTCGTACCACGCGAGCAGGTGGTCGCCCGCGCCCTTGGCGAGGCCCGCGAGCACCCGGTCGCGGGTGGTGTCGCCGGAGAACGCCGCGACGTCGACCACCACCGCGGCGTACGGCGCGTCCTGGCGGCTGGTCGACCGCAGCAGCGTGGAGTGCTCGCGCCCGCCGATCCGCAGCTCGCCGCCACCGCGCGTCACCGTGCCCGCGCTGCCCCGCGGCGCCAGCACGTCGTACCGGCCGCCCCTGTCGGTGAAGCTGTCGCGCAGGGTGACGAACCGGTCGGCCAGCAGGTCGAGCCGGCGCTGGCGGTCGACGACCTCGAAGTCGAGGTCGAAGGGGCTCACCCGGCTGCGGGGCGCGGCCGAGGCGGCGTCCGCGGGCAGGGTGACCGCCGCGAGCCCACCGAGCCCGGCGGCTCCGAGGAGGGCGCGGCGCCCCACCGCGGCGGCAGGCGGGGTGCGGGTGAGCGCGGCAGGAGCGGGCGGAGTGGGACGGGTCGTGGGGGTCAGGGTCATGGGGGCCTCCGAGTGCGGCGGATGGTGACGACGATCACTCTCCCCGCTCGCACGGAGCAGCACAAGACCGAACACGTCCTCACACCCGTTGGGATGGCCGGCCCGGCCGGCGGCCCGCCCGCTCAGGCGTGCCCGGCCAGCTGCCCCATCCGCGCCTCGAGGGCGGCGAGGTAGGCGTCGCGCTGCTTCGGGTCGAGCGGGCTGGCGGGGTCGAGCCGGCTGCAGGCCGGCAGCACGTCGATGGAGAGCTTCGCGGCGCCGGCGAGCGCGCGGAGCTCGTCGAGCCGGTCCCCGAACGGCGTGCCGCTGCCGGGTGAGTAGGAGCGGACCACCTCGTCGACGTCGTCGAGGAAGAGGTCGACCTTCGTCACCACGACCACCAGCCAGGTCGGCCGCGGCCGGCGGACCGCCATCGAGGCGATCCGGTGGGCGGTGACCGTCCAGTCCTCCAGCTCCCGGGCCAGCTGCTCGTCGCGGTCCACCTCGACCGCCCCGGTGGTGCCGGCCGGCCGGCGCCCCGTGGCGTAGCCGTTGGCGACCACGTGCAGCACCCCGTCGACCGGGTCGTCGTGGAAGACCTCGTCCAGCGCCCCGAGCCGGGTGGCGGCGTTCTCGCCGGGGACGACGCGGAACCGGAAGCCGCGCAGCCGCCGGTCGCGGCGCACCCGCCGCTCCATCACCGCCGACCCCGCCTCCGGCGGCTCCCCGGCGCGCGGGCGGCCGGCGAGGTGGTCGACCAGCTCGCTCTTGCCGACCCCGGTCATGCCGGTCACCGCGACGGTCGGGTAGCGGTGCTGGAGGACCCCGGTCACCCGGTCCCGTCCGCGCGCGAGGGTGGAGGGCACGGCGCGGATGCCGCGCGGTCCGCGGGACTGCTGGCTCATGGCGCTCGAAGGTACCCGAGGCACCTCCCCGGGCACCCGGGTGCACGGCAGCGCCGCCCGCTCGGCCACGATGGCGCGGTGACCTCCCTCGCCGACCCGCTCGCGCTCGCCCACGGCCCGGAGTGGGCCAACCGCTTCGCGCTGGCACCGTTGACCAACACCCAGAGCAATGCCGACGGCACGCTGTCCGACGACGAGCACCACTGGCTGGAGGCTCGCGGCCGCGGTGGCTTCGGGCTGGTGATGACGGCGGCGGCGTACGTCGCACCGGCCGGCCAGGCGTGGGCCGGCCAGCTCGGCATCGCCTCCGACGACCACCTCCCCGGTCTCACCCGGCTCGCCGACGCCCTGCGCGCCACCGGCGCCGTCTCCTCGGTCCAGCTCCACCACGGCGGCCGGCGCGCGGACCCGGCACTGACCGGCCGGGCCAACCAGTGCCCCTGGGACGAGCCGGCGAAGGGCGCGGTCGCGATGACGACCGACGAGGTGGAGCAGGCCGTGGCCGACTTCGTCGCCGCCGCGGTGCGCGCGGAGCGGGCTGGCTTCGACGGGGTCGAGGTGCACGGCGCGCACGGCTACCTCGTCGGGCAGTTCCTCGACGCCCGCCACAACCACCGCACCGACGGGTACGGCGGCTCCTTCGACGACCGGTCCCGCCTCCTGCGCGAGGTGCTCGAGGGGATCCGCGCCGCGACCGGGCCCGACTTCCAGCTCGGGCTGCGGCTCACGCCGGAGGGCAGCGGGATCACCCTCGAGGAGGGGCGCGAGACCGCCCGGCAGGTGATGACCTCCGGGCTGCTGGACTACCTCGACATGTCGCTGTGGGACGTCTTCATGGCCTCCCGGTTCGGCGCCGAGGGGCTGCTGGTCGAGCACTTCGCCGACCTGCCCCGGGGCGGCACGCGGCTCGGCGTCGCCGGCAAGGTGCTCTCCGCGGCCGACGCACGCTGGTGCCTCGAACGGGGCGCCGACTTCGTCTCGGTCGGCACCGGCGCGATCCTGCACCACGACTTCGCCGCCCGGGCGGCCGCCGACCCGGACTTCCGCGTGCGGGAGCGCCCGGTCACCCGCGACGTGCTGCGCGAGGAGCGGGTCGGCCCGGCGTTCATCGACTACCTCGCGGCCGGCTGGGACGACCTCGTCGCCTGACCCACCGCGCCTCGTGATGCCCAGCGTGCGCCCGGGCGCGCGCTGGGCATCACGAGGCGGTGGAAGGGGTCAGCCGCGGCGGCGCCCGCGGATCGTCTCGAGCGGCCGGCGCGGCAGCTTGGGCAGCTGGGAGGCACGACCGTGCAGGGCGAGCAAAAGCGTCGCGACCGTCGAGTCCTGCTTGGGCGTGCGGTCGAACGTCGTGAGGTTGAGCGGCGCCTTGAACCGGGTGCGGGTGACCGCCTTGGCGTAGGTGAACTCCCGCAGCCCGTCGGGGCCGTGGATCCGTCCGAAGCCCGAGTCGCCCACCCCTCCGAACGGCAGCGTCGGCACGCCGGCGAACGAGATCACCGAGTTGATCGACGTCATCCCCGTGCGCAGCCGCCGGGCGAGGTCGTCGCCGCGCTTGGCGGTGAAGATCGCCGAGCCCAGGCCGTACTTCCCGGCGTTCGTCAGCTCGACCGCCTCGTCCATGTCGCGCACCCTGCGCACGGTCACCGTCGGCCCGAAGGTCTCCTCGGTGACCGCCTCGCTGTCCTCGGGCACGTCGACGAGGACGGTGGGCTGGACGAACCGGTCGCCGACCGCCTCGGCGCCACCCACGACGGCCCGCCCGCCCCGGGCGAGCGCGTCGTGGACGTGGCGTCGTACGACGTCGAGCTGGCCGGGCATGGTCATCGGGCCGATCTTGGCGTCGACGTCCACGCCGGCGTGCACCGAGCGGGCCCGCTCCGCGAGCAGGTCGACGAAGCGGTCGTGCACCTTCTCGTGCACGTAGACCCGCTCGACCCCGGCGCAGGTCTGGCCGGCGTTGGCGAAGGCGCCCCAGGCGGCCGCGTCGGCCGCGGCGTCGAGGTCGGCGTCCTCGTCGACGAGGAGCGCGTCCTTGCCACCGGCCTCGATGACCACTGGGGTCAGGGTCTCCGCACAGGCGGCCATCACCCGCTTGCCGGTGGCGGTCGAGCCGGTGAAGGCGATCTTGTCGGTCCCGGCCCGGCACAGCGCCGCCCCGGTCTCGCCGTACCCGGTGACGACCTGCAGCAGGTCGTGGTCGGGCACGACCTCGCGCAGGCTGTCGGCCAGCCAGGTGCCGACGCCCGGGGTCAGCTCGCTGGGCTTGAAGACGACGGTGTTGCCGGCCGCGAGCGCGTAGGCGATCGACCCCATCGGGGTGAAGACCGGGTAGTTCCACGGGCCGATGACCCCGACGACGCCGAGCGGGAGGTACTCCACCGACGCGGCCTGGTTGGCCAGCAGGAGGCCCGGCGAGACCCGCCTGCGGCCCAGGACCTTCGCGGCGTGCGACCCGGCCCAGGCCAGGTGGTCGATCGCGAGCGCGCACTCGAGCTGGGCGTCGCCGTGGGGCTTGCCCGTCTCCTGGTGGACCACGTCGCACAGCTGGGCCAGGCGCCGGGTGATCACGCCGCGCCACTGGGTCAGGACCTGCTGGCGGCCCTCGAAGCCCAGCCCGGCCCACCAGTCCGCGGAGGCCCGCGCCCGGGCGACGGCGGCCCGCACGTCGGCCTCGTCGTGGACGGGGTGGACACCCACCACGTCGCCGGTGGCGGGGTTGATCGACTCCAGCTTCCCGTCGGTGCCGGTGGTCGTGCCGGTGGTCGTGCCGGTGGTCGTGCCGGTGGTCATCGGAGGGCCTTTCCGCGGAGGAGGTCGGCGGCGCGCTCGCCGATCATGATCGTGGGGGCGTTGGTGTTGCCGCGCGTCACCATCGGCATCACGCTGGCGTCCGCGACGCGGAGGCCGTCGACGCCGCGCACCCGCAGCTCGGGGTCGACGACGGAGCGCTCGTCGTCACCCATCGCGCAGGTCCCGACGGGGTGGTAGAGCGTCTGGGTGTAGCTCCGGACGTGCTCGACGACCTGCGCGTCGGTCGGGTCCTCGCCCCAGGTCTCCATCGTCGGCAGGCCGGGGCCGGTGACGTGGTCGGCCAGCGGCCCCGTGGCGACGGTCTCGAGCATCCGGCGCACGCCGGCCGTCATCGCGTCGAGGTCCGCCTGGTCGTCGTAGTAGCCCGGGTCGATCTCGGGGTGCCAGCGCGGGTCGGTCGAGCGCAGCCGCAGGGCCCCCCGGCTCGCGACCGAGACCAGCGTCGGCGCGACGGTGACCTTCCGGGCGGTCGCCTCGTGCAGCCCGTTGTCGTAGAAGCCGGTCGGCGCGACGTGGACCTGCAGGTCTGGTGCCGCCAGGTCGTCGCGGGTGCGCCAGAAGCCGCCCCCCTCGCCGATGTTGGAGACCAGGGGGCCGGTGCCGGTGGCCTTCGCGCGCGCCAGCTGCAGCAGGTTGTTGTGGTCCATCAGGTCGCTGGTGCCGCGGGTGGCGAAGACGAGCGGCACGGCCGGGTGGTCGTGCAGGTTCTGCCCGACGCCGGGCAGGTCGACGACCACGTCGACGCCCACCTCCCGCAGGTGCGCGCCCGGCCCGATGCCGGAGAGCATCAAGAGCTGCGGGGAGTTCACCGCCCCTCCCGCGAGCACCACCTCCCCCTCGACGTACGCCGTGCGCGTGCCGGCGCCGTGCTGGTAGGCGACGCCCACGGCGCGGCCGCCCTCGACGACGACCCGCTCGGCGAGGGCCCCGGTGCGGACCGTCAGGTTGGGACGGCCGGCCGCGGGGTCGAGGTAGGCCCGGGCCGTCGACCAGCGGCGGCCCTTGCGGCAGGTGACCTGGTAGAGCCCGGCACCCTCCTGCTCGGCGCCGTTGAAGTCGTCGGTCGGCTTGAAGCCGGCGGCGACGGCCGACTCGACCCAGGCGGTGGTCAGCGGATGGGTGTAGCGGCGGTCCTCCACGTGCAGCGGTCCGTCCTGGCCGTGGAAGGGCCCGGCCAGGCGGGTGTTGCCCTCCGCGCGGACGAAGTACGGCAGCACGTCGTCGTAGCCCCAGCCCGTCGCGCCGTACGCGTCGCGCCAGGTGTCGTAGTCCGCCCGGTTGCCGCGGATGTAGATCATCGCGTTCATCGACGAGCAGCCGCCGAGCGCCTTCATCCTCGGCCAGTAGGCGCGGCGGCTCTCGAGCTGCTTCTGCTCCGAGGTCTGGTAGTTCCAGTCCCACCGCGTCTTGAACAGGTTCGCGAACGCCGCCGGGATGCTGATCTCGTCGGCGTCGGCCGCCCCGCCGGCCTCCAGGAGCAGCACCGAGACCGACGGGTCCTCGGTCAGCCGTGCGGCGACGACCGCGCCGGCGCTGCCGGCTCCGACCACCACGTGGGTGAAGACTTCCCGGTCCGGCACGACGTCCTCCTCGGCTCGCGCGTCACCGGCGGCGTCGCCGGGACGGTGCGGGGAACACTAGGCCGGGTGACGGCGATCACCAAGGGCCGCGTCCAGATCGGACGCGGCCCTCGGCAACGGTGGATCGGTCCTGCTCAGAGTTCTCAGAGGTCCTCGTCGGCGACCACGTGCACCGCGGCCTCCTCGGCGCTCGCGGCGGCGCCGTCGATGCCGACGTCGCCGGCCACCAGGTCCTTCTCGGTGTCGGTCCGGGCACCCTCGTCGGGCTCGACCAGGCGGCCGGCGCGCTCGTCGCCGACCTGGGCGCCCTCGCGGATCACGTCGTTGAGCTCACCGCGGTCGGCCTCCTGCTCGGCCTGCTCGTACGGGTCGGGCTCGGGGATCTCCTGCTCGAGCCGCTGCTCGAAGGTCTCGCCCATGCTCTCCTCGAGCGGGGTGTTGCCGTAGCCCTGGGCGACCGACCACTTCTCCGGCGGGCTGTAGCCCTCGTCGAGGGGCTCGCCGATGTCGGTGTTCTCCTGCACCAGGCTGTCGCCCGAGCTCTGCGGCTGCGTCTCGTCGTCGACGCTGTAGCCGTGGTAGCTCTCGTTGTCGCTGGCGTCCTGGGTGACGTCGACGGACGGGTCGGTGCCGAGGGCTGCGGAGTCGTCGTTCTGGCTCATGGGGACCCGGTACCCGACCTCGGCACGGCTATCGGTCGACGCACCTCACACCCCTGCCGCGCATCCGCCCGCCTGGGCAAGGGCCGCCTCCCGCAGCCCCTGGTGTCAGGAGGCGAAGACGATCTGAGCGGTCACCCGGACCGTGCCGTCGTCCAGGTCGACCCCCCACTGCTCGCAGACGTGGTCGACGATGGCCAACCCACGACCCCGGGCGGCGAACTGGGACGCCTCGCCCGGCTGGAACCGGTCGAGGACCTCCTCGCCCACCTCGGGGTCGACGTCGCCCGCCACGGTCAGCCGGGCCCCGGTGTCGTAGAGGCACCACGTCGCCTCGACGTGGCCGCAGCCGTGGGGCGGGCCGTGCTCGACGGCGTTGCTGGCCAGCTCGGAGAAGACCAGGACCACGTCCTGGGCCGCACGCCGGTCCAGCTCGGCCTGCTCGAGGTCCTGGACCAGGGCTCGGCGCGCGTCGGCCACCGCGGCCAGGTCGTGCCACAGGTGCACGCGGGTGCACGGGTCCTGCTCGAGGGCGGTCATGCACCCCCGGTGAGCGGACCCGGCCCGCCCCAAACGGGCGAGGCGCTGCGCTCAGCCCTCCTGCTCGCCGCGCCACCGCAGGTAGAACACGGTGAGGAAGGCGACGAGCAGCGGCCCGAACGCGAGGAGCAGCACGAGGAACCCCTCGCCCCCGTGCAGGGCGCCCATGTGCAGCGGCGCGGTCGGCCCGACCGTCATGCCGGCACCTTCGGGGCGGTCACGGAGCCCACGTCCGGACGCGTCGCCCGCGCGAACCGGGTGACGCCCCAGCCCAGGCCCAGGACCAGGGCGAGGGAGCAGAGCAGGACCACCGAGCCCGCCGCGAGCCACAGCCACCCCGGGACGTCGTCGGAGAGCTCGCGCTGGAGCAGCAGCTTCTCCTCGTCGAAGGGGCGCGTGCCGTCCTCGACCGGGATCTCCGGCTCACCGAGCGCGGTGTCCTCGGGCAGGTAGACCGGCATCGCGGTGAGGTCACGGCCGTCGTGCAGCCGCACCATGGTCTTCCAGCCGTCGTCGGCCGGCACCGACCGGGTCGTGCGCCACACCCCGGGGCCGGTCTCCTCGAGGTGGTCGACGACCAGCCCCTCGCTCCCCTGGCCGCCCTGCCACCCGGTGACGGTGAGCCAGGCCGGCGCCCCGGAGACGGCGTCCTGGTCGAGGCGCACCTCGAGGTCGACCTCCCCACCGCCCGCGTCGGCCACCGCGACGGTGCCCTCCAGGTCGCTGGGCTGGGTCGCGAGCACCCCGTTGGTCGCACACGCGGCGATCGCGGCCAGCGCGAGCGCGAAGAGCAGCCGCGGACGCAGGGCGTCGGGCAGGTCGCGCCGCAGACCCCGAACCAGCAGCCCGCCGAGCAGGCCGGCGGCAGCACCGGCCACGGTCGCCATGGCGACACCCTCGACCGCGATGTCCGAGGTCCACGGGAGGGGGAACGCGACCTGGGTCCAGGCGTGCTCCGCGGCGTACCCCACGGTGCCGATGAGGACGCCGCTGGTCACGCCGAAGGCGACGGGACGGTGCGCGAGCCGGAGGGCGACCAGCTCGACGACGACCGCCTCGGCGAGGTAGAGCGGCACCGAGGCCCACAGCTCGCCGAGCACCGGGCCGACGACGACGCTCACGCCGCCGCGGACCACGAGGTAGAACAGCACCGCGGCGATCGCCGCGCCCCGGCCGATCCACAGCCGGGCGACGACCAGGCTGAAGGCCGCGGCGAGCGCGATGAGGAAGGGCTGGAGCACCAGGCGGAACTGCGGCACCCCGAAGTCGAACTCCGCCTGGAACACGCTCATCCCGATCAGCAGCCCGCCGACCAGGCACGCCTTGAGCACGTACGTCGCCACCGGGCTGGTCCGCCTGCCGGTGCGCTCGGTGGCCGTGCGGCCCTCCTCGAACAGCACCGCCATCGCCACCAGTGACAGACCGGCGCCCCCGATGAGCATCAGGTGGGTCGGGCCCCACAGGGTCACGTCCTGGCCGAAGATCCGGTGCCACACGTCGTCGAGCGGGAAGCCCAGGAGCGCGTAGGTGCCTGCTCCGGTGAGCAGCACGCCGCCGGCCGGGGCGTTCCACCCCGGGGCGAGGCGCACGCCCGAGGGCCCGACCTCGTCCTGTCGCGGGAGGGCGCACGCCAGCACGCCCGCCGCGGAGATGCCGAAGAGCCCGAAGAGGATCGGGTAGTGGGCCGGGTTGGCCAGCGGCCCCTCGTCGCGGCCGATGCCGATGTGCAGCGCGATGTCCCAGTACATCCCCAGCAGGGCGGTGATCAGCGAGACCATCGCCACCATGAGCGGCACCTGCGCCCACGGGGCGAGGGTGCCGAAGAACCGGGAGCGGTCCATCCGCTCCATCAGCCGGGTCAGCGCGGGCAGCCGGCCGGAGCGGTGGGCGACCACGACCACGCCGAGCGCGATCGTCATGAGGAGCGCCAGGCCGGAGGCGAGCGCGACCTCGCCGAGGGCGGCAGCGCCCGCGGGCCGGTCCTCGACCGCGGTCGGCACGGCGGGGGTCTCGGAGAACAACATGCTTCTATGTAACATCGTTCGATGCAACCGTGGCAAGGGCTAGGATCGCGCCGTGGTCCACGACACGTCCTCCCCCAGCGGGGAGACGGCGCCAGCGGGCCCTGCCGGGGCCGGTGAGCCGGGTACCGACGAGGTGTTCGTCGTCGAGGAGCTCGCGCGGCGCACCGGTGTCTCGGTCCGCTCCCTGCGCAGCTACCAGTCCCGCAGGCTGCTGCCCCCACCGCACCTCCGCGGACGCACCGGCTTCTACGGGCCCGAGCACGTCGAGCGGGTCCGCCTGGTCCAGCAGCTGCGCGCCGCCGGCCTCAAGCTCGACGGGATCGCCCGGATGCTCGACCGGGACACGACGGCGGACGGGCAGCTGCTCGCCTTCACCGAGCACGCGCGCGGGATGTTCAGCGCACCCGAGCCGGAGGTCACCACGCTGGCCGACCTCGTCGACCGCTTCCGGCTGCAGGCCGACGACGCCGGCGAGGTGCTGGCCACGGCGCTCCGCCTCGGCCTCGTGCGAGAGGCGCCCGACGCCGCGGACGGCGAGCCGCAGGTCGAGGTGGTCGCACCGGCCCTCATGATCGCGGGCGAGGAGGCCATGCGCCTGCTCGGGCTGGACGCGCCCGGAGCCCTCGACCTCCTCGAGCGGCTCCGGCGGCACGCCGACGGAGTGGCCAAGCTGTACGTCGAGCTCTTCGTCGACCGCGTGTGGCAGCCGTTCGTCGACGCGGGCAAGCCGGCCGTCGCTTGGCCCGACGTCGAGCAGGCCCTCGACGACCTGCGCCAGCTGGCGACGCGGGCCCTGCAGAGCACGTTCGACCTCGCGATGGTCACCCGGGTCGACCGGGTGCTCGGCGAGCGCCTGCTCGGCTGAGGCCGCCTGCGTCGATCCCCGCGTCGACGCAGCGGGATCATCAGGCTGGAAATGCAGAACAGCGCCATCCCCGGAGGGATGGCGCTGTCCTTGAAGTGTTGTCCGGCGGCGTCCTACTCTCCCACAACCTCGCGGTTGCAGTACCATCGGCGCTGAAAGGCTTAACTTCCGGGTTCGGGATGGGACCGGGTGTT
>NZ_JBFBFJ010000013.1:0-11444 GCF_040684155.1 Nocardioides sp. NPDC092400
GCCTCGACCAGCACCTCATGGCCGTGCGCGACCAGCTCGTGCACCCCGATCGGCGTGATCGCGACGCGGTACTCGTGGTTCTTGACTTCCTTCGGGACACCGACCTTCACGGGCGTGGGTTCCTGTCTGCTCCGGGGACGCCGCCACACCGTTGTGGCGACGCCGCGACCCTACCGCTCGGAGGTGTCACACAGGTCACAGTGCGGAGTCGTTCTCGGCCCCGGGGACGAGCCCCTTCGCCTCGGCCAGGAGCACCGCCTGCACGAGCGGACCGTCGCCGACCCGGCCCTCCAGCACCGCGTCGCGCAGCTCGGCGAACGGCACCCAGAACGTCTCCATGTCGGCCTCCTCGTGCTCCAGCACGAAGTCCCCCCGGTCGACCGTGCTCAGGCCGCGGGCGAGGAAGAGGTGCATGACCTCCGCGGAGATCCCCGGCGAGGACCACGTCGTCGCCAGGTGCGTCCAGTCCTCCGCCTCCAGCAGCGCCTCCTCGCGCAGCTCGCGGCGGGCGACGTCGAGCGGCTCCTCCTCGGCCGGGCCGTCCAGCAGCCCCGCGGGGAGCTCGACGAACCGGCGGCCGGCGGCGTGGCGGTACTGCGCCAGGCACAGGACACGGTCGCCGTCGTCGAGAGCCAGCACGATCACCGCGCCGGGGTGCTCCAGCACCAGCCGCCGGAACGGCTCCTCGCCCTCGGCCCCCGCGCGGCGTACCTGGTCGGCGCGGAGCGAGACCACCCAGTCGCCCTCGTAGAGGTAGCTGCTCTCGGTCACCGACCACCGCTCCGGGCGGTCCTCCAGCTCGTGCGTCGACATGCCGGCGACGGTACCCAGCCCCCTCCGGACCGGCGCCCACCAGGTCGCGTCGGCCGCACCGCGGACCGGGAGACCACTCCCCCGGCCGCCGTGGCGGGCCGGCGGGTCAGGCCTCGACCGATGCCTCGGCGGGCGCGTCCACGTCGATCGGGAACCGCAGCTCGCGCTGCCGCTCGATCGCCGCGCCGACCAGGCCCGCGAAGAGCGGGTGGGGGCGCGTCGGGCGCGAGCGCAGCTCGGGGTGGGCCTGGGTGGAGACGTAGAACGGGTGCACCTCACGGGGCAGCTCGACGAACTCCACGAGGTCCAGCTCGGGGTTGGTGCCGGAGAACACGAGCCCGGCGTCCTGCAGCTGCTGGCGGTAGGCGTTGTTGACCTCGTAGCGGTGGCGGTGCCGCTCCTGGATCTCCGTGGCGCCGTAGAGCTCGCGGACGATCGAGCCGTCGGCCAGGCGCGCGGGGTAGAGCCCGAGCCGCATGGTGCCGCCCAGGTCGCCGGCGCCCTCGACGTACTCCTTCTGCTCGGCCATCGTGGCGATGACCGGCTCGGCGGTGCCGGGGTCGAACTCGGTGGAGTCGGCCTTCTCGAGACCGGCGACGTTGCGGGAGTACTCGATCACCATGCACTGCAGACCCAGGCACAGGCCGAGGGTCGGGATCCCGTGCGTGCGGGCGTACGTCAGCGCGCCGACCTTGCCCTCGAGGCCGCGGATGCCGAAGCCGCCGGGGACGCAGATCGCGTCGACGTCGCTGAGGTGCCGCTGCTGACCGGCCAGCGTCTGGCACTCGTCGGAGGGCACCCAGCGCAGGTTGACCTTCGCCTCGTGCGCGAAGCCGCCGGCGCGCAGCGCCTCGGCGACCGAGAGGTAGGCGTCGGGCAGGTCGATGTACTTGCCGACGAGCGCGACCGTGACCTCCTCGCGGGGGTGGTGCACCCGGCGCAGCAGGTCGTCCCACGCCGTCCAGTCGACGTCGCGGAAGGGAAGGTCGAGGCGCCGCACGAGGTAGGCGTCGAGGCCCTCACGGTGCAGGACCTTGGGGATGTCGTAGATCGAGGGGGCGTCGGCGCAGGTGACGACCGCCTCCTCGTCGACGTCGCACATGAGCGCGATCTTCTTCTTGATGCTCTCGGGCAGCTCGCGGTCGGCGCGGCAGACGACGGCGTCCGGCTGGATGCCGACCTGGCGGAGCGCGGCGACCGAGTGCTGGGTCGGCTTGGTCTTCAGCTCGCCCGAGGGCCCGATGTAGGGCACCAGCGAGACGTGGATGAAGAAGCAGTTGTCGCGGCCGACGTCGTGCCGGACCTGCCGGGCGGCCTCCAGGAAGGGCAGCGACTCGATGTCGCCGACCGTGCCGCCCACCTCGGTGATGACCACGTCGACGGCGTCGTCGCCCTCGCCGGCCATGGCGCGGATGCGGTCCTTGATCTCGTTGGTGATGTGCGGGATCACCTGGACGGTGTCACCGAGGTAGTCGCCGCGGCGCTCCTTGGCGATGACGCTGGAGTAGACCTGCCCTGTGGTGACGTTGGCGATCTGGTTGAGGTCGGTGTCGAGGAAGCGTTCGTAGTGACCGATGTCGAGGTCGGTCTCCGCACCGTCGTTGGTCACGAAGACCTCGCCGTGCTGGAACGGGTTCATCGTCCCGGGATCGACGTTGAGGTACGGGTCGAGCTTCTGCATCGTCACGCGCAGTCCGCGCGAGCGGAGCAGCCGACCGAGGCTGGAGGCCGTCAGACCCTTGCCCAGCGAGGAGGCGACGCCTCCGGTCACGAACACGTGCTTGGTGGGCGTCGGGTTCTTCACGGGACTCCATGCTATCCCAGGATCGTCCCGGTCAGCCCAACGGCACGGCGCCGTCTGCTCCCGAGGCCCCGAACGCCCCGCCCTCGCCGGACAAACGCCGCAGGACCGCGAGCACCGCGGTGACCTGTCCCAGCGCCGACTCGACCCCGTCGACGGTCGTGACGACGTCGGCGACCGGCTCCCGGCGCAGCGCGGCGAGCACTCCCCCGGTGCGCGCGGAGTCGGTGTCCCCGACCGTCACGACACCCGCGGAGGTCTCGGCGATCCCGCCCAGCAACCCGTCGAGCACCGCGAGCTCGCCCTCGGTCGCCGCGGTGTCCCCGAGGACCGCGAGCACCACCGGCGCGCGCGAGGCCTCGCCCTCCGGCGACACCACGAGCTCGGCCGCGGCGAGGCTCTGGCGGACGGTCTCGGCCTCGTCGGTGGCCGGGCTGCCCTCGTCGCCGGTGGTGGCCAGGGCCACGCCGACCAGCTGGCCCATCCGCGCGTACGTCGACGCCTCGGCGTCCACGACGCCCGCGCCGAGGTCGGCGGCGAGCTGGCTGCCCAGCGTGTCGACCAGGGCCTTCTCCGACGCCGCGACCAGCGCGGGCTGCACGTCGTAGCGGCCGGTCACCGACCCGCCGGCGAGCTCGACCTGCTCGGTGAGCCCGGCCACGGTGGTGTCGTCGGCGCCGGGCATCGCGAGCAGCGCGACCGGGCGGTCGGCCAGGCCGCCGTCGTAGAGCCGCTCGGCGGCGGACTCGGCGAAGGTGTCGCCGTACCCCGCCGCCAGGCGCGCCTGCTGGGTGACGGTCCGGGCCGGCGCCTGCTGGTCGTCGTCACGGCCGAGCTCGCTGAGCGGCCCGCCGCCCAGGACGACCCCGACGGCGAGCGCGAGGAAGACGGCGACGAGGGAGACGACGTGGTGGCGGTAGGTGATCACGGGAGGAGTCCTTGCAGGGTGTCGGAGAGCTGGTCGGCCCATTCCTGGCCGACGGGGGTCACGCCCACGGCCGCGACGAGGGCGACCAGGCCGGCGAGCATGACCAGGAGCAGGTGGTGGGGGCGCACCCGCCCGGAGTAGAGGTAGGGCACCGCCGTGGCGTCGACCAGCCGGGGCCCGAGCTTGAGGCGGGTGAGGTAGGTGCTGGCGAGGCCTGAGCGCTCGCGGTCCAGGAACTCCTCGAGCGTCGCGTGCATCCCCACGCCGATGACCACCGAGGCGTCGCCGGCGTCGGCGAGCACGAGGGCGGCGTCCTCGGCGGTGGCGTCGGTCTCCATCAGCAGCCCGCGGACCCCGAGCCGGTCCAGCGAGTCGACCGTCTCCTTGCCGTCGGTGCCGCGGCCGGTGCGCACGACGACGTCCCGGGCCGCCTTGAGCGAGCGCGCGGTCGGCACGTCGCTGGGCTCGGCGGCGTCGAGCACGACCACGTCCGCGCGACGACCGGCCTCCCCGACCGTGTCGGCGGAGCGGCCGACGGCGACGATGACCGGCTCCTGCTCGCGCAGGTAGGACCGCAGCCGCCGCAGCTCGGCCTCCACGTCGTGCCCACCGGCCACGACGACCACCGTCCGGCCGGCGATCCGGGTCGCCGGCGCCGGGACGCCGATGCCGTGCAGGAGCAGGTCCTGCTCGCGGTGGAGGAAGGCGGTGCTGCTGTGGGTGAAGGTCTCGAGCTGGGTGGCCAGGCCCTGCCGGGCCCGGGCGAGGTCCTCGGCCAACCGGTCGGCGTCGACGACCCGGCCGGCGGCGAGCACCCGCGTGCCACCGGCGTCGGTCGCGTCGAGCAGCCGGCCCTCGTGCAGCCGCACCGGGGCGCCGTCGGGGATCGCGTCCAGCTCGGCGGCGCCGAGGCCGTCGACCATCGGCACGCCTGCGCGGAGCAGGACGTCGGGGCCGAGGTTCGGGTAGCGACCCGAGACCATCGGCGAGGCGTTCACGACCGCGGCGACGTCGGCGGCCACGAGGCGCTGGGCCGTGGCCCGGTCGAGGGCCGGGTGGTCGAGGACGGCGATGTCGCCGGGCCGCAGCCGCGGGATCAGGGATCGGGTACGGCGGTCGGTGCGGGCCGTCCCGACCACCCCGGGCAGGTCGACGGTCTGCTGTCGGGTGGTGAGTCTCATGGCCCGTCCATGGTCACAGGCGCCGCCTGCCCCTCGCCGGACCGTGCCCGGCCGGGCGCGTCGGCGTGGTGGAGGTCACCCGAGCCGCGTCGACCGGTCCGGCGCGACCTCAGGCGAGGGCGCGGGCGGTGGAGGCGACCTCCAGCAGCTCACGGGCGTGGGCGAGCGCCGTGTCGCTCTCGGTCATTCCGGCGAGCATCCGCGAGAGCTCGCGCTCCCGGGCGGAGTCGTCGAGGACGGTGAGCCCGGAGCTGGTCACCGTGCCGTCGCTGGACTTCTCCACCACGACGTGCCGGTCGGCGAAGGCTGCGACCTGGGGCAGGTGGGTGACGACGAGCACCTGGGCCGAGCGCGCGAGCCGGGCCAGCCGGCGGCCGATCTCGACCGCGGCGGTGCCGCCCACCCCGGCGTCGACCTCGTCGAAGACGAACGTCGGCACGGGGCTCGTGCCGGCCAGGGCCACCTCGAGCGCCAGCATGACGCGGGACAGCTCACCACCGGACGCGCCCTTGTGCAGCGGCCGGGGGTCCGACCCGGTGTTGGCAGCGAGCAGCAGCTCGACCTCGTCCACGCCCGACGAGCCGTAGCGCAGGTGGCGGTCGCCGACCGGCAGCGGCGCGTGCGGGCCGGCGAGCCCACCCGGGTGGGCGGCGGGGTCGAGCACGGTCTGGCGCACCTCGACGCTGATCCTCGCGTGCGGCATCGCCAGCAGCCCGAGCTCGGCGGTGACCTCCTCGGCCAGGCGGCCCGCCGCCTCGGTGCGGGCCTCGCTGAGGGAGGCCGCGAGCGAGCCCAGCTCGGTGCGCTGCGACTCGCGCTCGGTCCGCAGCTGCTCGATCCGCTCGTCGGTGCCGTCCAGCTCGAGCAGCCGCCGCGACGACGTCTCGGCCCAGGCCAGCACCTCGTCGATCGTCTCGCCGTACTTCCGGGTCAGTGCCGTCAGCGTCGCCCGACGCTCCGAGACCGCGGCCAGCCGGGCCGGGTCGGTCTCGATGCGTGTGGCGTACGACGCGACGTCGGCGGCGACGTCGGAGAGCAGGTAGGTGATCTCCGCCAACCGGTCGGCCAGCTCACCGGCCTCGGCGTCGTGCTCGCGCACGCCCTCGAGCGCGGACCGGGCGGCGGAGACGGTCGCGAGCGCGTCCGGGGAGCCCTGCTCGCTGGACAGCGCCTCGCGAGCGACCTCGGAGGCGGTCCGGAGCGTGTCGGAGAAGCCCAGACGGGTCTCCTCCGCGGCGAGGGTCTCGTCCTCGCCGGGCTCGGGCGAGACCTGCTCGACCTCCTCGAGGCCGAAGCGCAGGAGGTCCGCCTCGCGAGCACGGTCCCGGGCACTGGCGACCACCTCGCCGAGCTCTCGCTCGGTCGCCTCGAGCCGGCGGTAGGTCTCGCGGTAGCGCTCGCGCAGCTCGGTGACCACGGCCCCGCCGAACCGGTCCAGCGCCTCGCGCTGGGCCCGGGGCTGCAGCAGGCGGTGCTGGTCGGACTGCCCGTGGACGGCGACCAGCGGCTCGGCGAGCTCGGCGAGCGTCGCGACCGGGACCGACGCCCCGCCGACGAACGCGCGCGAGCGGCCCTCGGCCGCCACGTTGCGGGCGAGCACCACCCGGTCGTCCTCGACCGCTCCCCCGGCCTCGTCGACCGCTGCTGCGAACGACGCCAGCGCACGGGCGTCGACCACGCCCTCGACCCGCGCGGCGCGGGCGCCGGAGCGGACCGCGCCGCTGTCGGCCCGGCCGCCGAGCAGCAGGCCGAGCGCGGTCACGATCATCGTCTTGCCGGCACCGGTCTCGCCGGTGATCACGGTCAGTCCGGGTCCGAGCTCGAGCGTCGAGGAGTCGATGACGCCGAGCGACCCGATGCGGATCTCCTCGAGCACCTCAGACCTCCCGTCGTCGTCGTTCTGCCTGTCCCCGCCAGCCCTCGACCGGCAGGCCGAACTTGGCCACCAGCCGGTCGGTGAACGGCGAGTCGTGCAGCCGCACCAGCCGCACCGGGTGCTCGCCGCGGCGCACCTCGATCCGCGCGCCCGGCGGCAGGTCCACGGTCCGGCGGCCGTCGCACCACAGGACGCCCGCGCCCTCGGTCCGCGCCAGCACCTCGACCGCCAGGACCGAGGTGGGTGCCACGACCAGCGGCCGCGCGAAGAGCGCGTGGGCGCTGATGGGGACCATCAGCAGCGCCTCGACGCCCGGCCACACGACGGGGCCGCCCGCACTGAAGTTGTACGCCGTCGAGCCGGTCGGGGTCGCGCACACCACGCCGTCGCAGCCCCACCGGGACAACGGACGGCCGTCGACCTCGACGACCACCTCGAGCATCCGCTCGCGGGCGGCCTTCTCGACGCTGGCGTCGTTGACCGCGAAGGTGCTGGTGACCAGCTCGCCGTCGCGGAAGACCCGCACGTCGAGGGTCATCCGGTCCTCAGCGACGTACCGCCGCTCGACGACCGCCTCGATCGTGGAGGCCACGTCGTCGACCTCGGCCTCGGCCAGGAACCCCACGTGGCCCAGGTTGACCCCGAGGACCGGCGTCCGGCTGCGGTAGGTGATCTCGGCGGCCCGCAGGATCGTGCCGTCGCCCCCGATGACGACGGCCAGCTCGCAGTCGGCCGCGGCGCCGTCCTCGCCCTCGGCGATCTCGATGCAGGGGTCGTACGCCGTCGGGTCGAGGCCCAGGTCCGCCGCCTCGCCCGCGAGCAGGCGCACCACGATCCCGCTGGCGCTCAGCGCCTTGCAGAACTCGAGCGCCACCTCGCGCGCCTCCTCGCGCCCAGTGTGGGCGAGCATGAGGACGCGCCGGGTCGGCGGCTCGGTCGTGGTCACGGGTCAACCCTCTCACCCGGCACCGACGACGGCGGACCGCCGCGCACGACGCTGTGGACGTCCTCCGCGGTCACCGTGGCCGGGCCGCGGCGCAGCCACAGGAAGAACTCGACGTTGCCCGACGGACCGGGCAACGGGCTGACCGTCACCGCCCGCGCACCCCAGCCGCGCCGCGCCGCCGCGTCGGCGACCGCGAGCACCGCCTCGGCGCGCAGGCCCGGGTCCCGGACCACTCCGCCCTTGCCGACCCGGTCCTTGCCGACCTCGAACTGGGGCTTGACCATCAGCGCCAGGTCGCCGTCCTCGGCCGTCACGCCGAGCAGCGCGTCCAGCACCAGCTCGAGGGAGATGAACGACAGGTCCCCGACGACGAGGTCGACCGGACCGCCGATCAGGTCGACGGTGAGCTCGCGCACGTTGGTGCGGTCGTGCACGACGACGCGCTCGTCCTGCTGCAGCCGCCAGGCGAGCTGGCCGTACCCGACGTCGACGGCCACCACCTGGCCGGCCTCGTGCCGGAGCAGGACGTCGGTGAAGCCGCCGGTCGACGCCCCCGCGTCCAGGCAGCGCCGGCCGGCGACCGCCAGGCCGAGCGGCTCGAACGCCGCGAGGGCACCGGCCAGCTTGTGGCCACCCCGGGAGACGTAGTCGGGGCGGTCGGGGTCGTCCGCGACGACGAGCGCGACGTCGGTGGTCACACCGGTCGCCGCCTTGGTGGCCCGGGCGCCCTGGACGGTGACCCGGCCCGCCGCGATCAGCTCGCTGGCGTGCTCGCGGGAGCGCGCCAGCCCACGGCGGACCAGCTCGGCGTCGAGCCGCAGGCGACGAGGAGGCACGGCGGTCTCAGGCGGGGTCGCCGGCCGGCGGGGCGGCGTCGTCGGCGGGTCCCGGGTCGGCGTCCAGCGCGCGCCGCAGCTCGTCGTGGACGGTCTCGAACACGCCGACGTGCTCCTCGAGCGGGCGCTCCTCGAGCCCCTCGACGGCGGCGATCACCTGGTCCACCCGCTCCACGCCGGTGCGGACGGGCTCGGACGGGCTCGTCCCCTCGGCAGGGAGGTCGGGCTGCTCGCTCATGCGGGCGAGGCTACCTCTCGCCGCCGGTCGCGGGCGGCGTCAGCCCCGAGGCGTCGGGCGGCTCCCCCGTCGTGTCGGCGTGCGCCCAGCCCGCCACCGCCACGGCACGCCACCAGTCACCCGGGGTGCCGTCACCACGCGCCTGCAACCGGCCGTCGACCACCCCCGCGGTCCAGCCGCCCACGACGCACCGGTCCTCGGCAGGCTCCGCGCACGGGTGCGCCTCGAGCAGGCCGGCGAGGTCCGGGGCCAGGTACGTCGGACGCTCCTCGGGCCGCGCGGCGAGCAGCTCGGGCAGGCCGGTCACGCCGGTCAGCACCAGGAGGGAGTCGATCCCCGCAGCACGCGCACCCTCGATGTCGGTGTCGAGCCGGTCGCCCACCATCAACGGTCGCTCGCCACCGACACGACGCACGGTCTCGTCGAGCAGCGGACGCTGCGGCTTGCCGGCCACGACCGGGTCCACCCCGGCGAACCGGCGGACGGTGTCGACCAGCACGCCGTGCCCCGGAGCCGCGCCGTACGCCGTCGGGATGCTCATGTCGGTGTTCGACGCCACCCACCACAGGCCGTCGCGGACCCGGACCGACGCCCGCATGATGTCCCGCCACAGCACGTCCGGGCCGTACCCGGTGACCAGCGCCTCGGCCTCGTCCTCCACGCCGACCGGGACCAGCCCCTCGGCCCGTACCGCCTCCTCCAACCCGGCGGCACCGAGCAGGACCACCGAGGCACCCGCGCGAAGTCGCTCGGCGAGCACGCGTGCAGCGGCCTGCGCCGACGTCACGACGTCCTCCGGGCCCGCGGGCACGTCGAGCCGGGTGAGGTGCTCGGCCACGGTCGCGGGCGTGCGGGACGCGTTGTTGGTGATGAACGCCAGGCGCATGCCAGCAGCACGGGCCTGAGCCAGGTGGTCGGGCGCTCCGGGCACCGCCTCGCCGCCGACGTACACGACACCGTCGAGGTCGAGCATCGCCAGGTCGTGGGCCTCGACCAGGGCGGTCACCGAGCTGCCGAGCACGCTTGCCTCCTCCGGGCGTCGTTGTCGACGCACCCTACGATGCGTCGATGGACTCCAGCGCAGTGGTGACACCGCCCTACGTGGCTGGTCCCCTGGAGCTCCGACCCTTCGCGGCCCTCCGGCTCGCTCCCCGCCGCGTGGGCGACCCGGCGTCGGCGCGCGCCTTCGCCCGTCCGTACGCAGCCGTGCCGGGCCGGCTCGCCCAGTGGCAGGAGCGCGGGCACCTCACCCGGGACCACGAGCCCGCCCTGTACCTCCACGAGTACACCGCCGGCGGCATCACCGTCCGTGGGCTGGTCGGCGCGCTCGACGTCTCGAGGCGGGCCGGGAGGCCCGAGGACCGAGCGGTCCTCCCCCACGAGGGCATTCACCCCACCCAGGCCGACGAGCTGGCCGACCGGATGGAGCAGATGCGGCTCAACCCGGCACCCATCCTGCTCGTGCACCGCGGCAGCTCCGAGCTGCGCGACCTCCTGACGAGGGTGCAGGCCGAACCGGCGGAGTCGGAGTTCACCGACCGCGCGCAGCAGCAGCACCGGGTCTGGGCGGTGCGCGACCCCGAGCGCCTCCGGGCCGTCGCGACGCAGCTCCGCGGCGCGCGGGCGCTCATCGCCGACGGCCACCACCGGTACGGCGCCTACCTCCGCCTCCAGCGACGCTTCCCCGGCACGGCCCACGACCGCGGGCTGGCCATGCTGGTCGACCAGGACGACACCCCCCTGTTCCTGGGCGCGATCCACCGGACCCTGGCCGGGAGCCACTTCGACGACGTCCGCGCAGCCGCCGACGCGGTCGGCGCCCGGTTCCGCGAGCGTGCGCACCTCGCCGCCGTCGACGCCCTCGCACCCGACACCCTGGTGGTGACCGACGGGCGGCGCTGGGCGTCGCTCCAGGTGACCGTCGACCACTCCCGCCTGCCGGTGGAGGTCCTGCACGAGGACCTGGTGCCGGCGCTCCCGCGGGGCCCGCACCGCATCGGCTACCACCACTCGGCCGAGGACGCGCTGGCCCACGCCTCGCCGCAGGCAGGCACCGCCGTGCTGCTGCCCGCCCCGGGGGTGGAGACCGTCCTGCGGATCGTCGCCGCGGACCGGTTGCTGCCTGAGAAGGCGACGTCCTTCCAGCCCAAGCCGAGCCTCGGGGTCCTCATCCGGTCGCTGCCCGACGGATGAGCCGCACCGCCCGAACCTCGACCTCGGTCCGGGAGGCGGCGGCTCCGCCCGCACGGAAGAACCGCCGGCGCAGGCAGCCGGTCACCTCGACGACGTCGCCCACCCGCCAGCCGGCGACGGAACGGCGTGGGCGGGCCGCCCACACCGCGCACTCCAGCGCATCGACGGTCTGCTTCGAGCGGCCGGGGTCCCCCGTGCGCGTCACCGCCAGGCGGAACACCCACACCGCGTCCCCGCTGGGCAGCACCCGCTCGTGCGGAGCGAGCGACACCCGGCCGACCAGCCGCACCTCGTTCACGTGCTCGACGGGGCCCCCGGCAACGCTGACCTTCTCCTTCGTGCGTGCAGACATTGCACATCACCTCCGGGACCAACGCTCGGTGCCAGCGCCGACGTCCCGACGCTCGACCCGCCTCACCTGTGGACGCTCGAGCCCGAGCCGGCTCGGTGGACGACAACTGGCGCCCGCACGGCATGGGCGAGAATCACCTGCAAATGCAGAACAGCGCCATCCCCGGAGGGATGGCGCTGTTCTTCAAGTGTTGTCCGGCGGCGTCCTACTCTCCCACAACCTCGCGGTTGCAGTACCATCGGCGCTGAAAGGCTTAACTTCCGGGTTCGGGATGGGACCG
>NZ_JBFBFJ010000014.1:2500-5135 GCF_040684155.1 Nocardioides sp. NPDC092400
GTGAAAAGTACCCCTGGCGGGGAGTGAAATAGTACCTGAAACCGTGTGCCTACAATCCGTCAGAGCCCGGCTGCCCCTTGTGGGTGTTGGGGTGATGGCGTGCCTTTTGAAGAATGAGCCTGCGAGTTTGCGTTGTGTTGCGAGGTTAACCCGTGTGGGGAAGCCGTAGCGAAAGCGAGTCCGAACAGGGCGTTTGAGTAGCACGATCAAGACCCGAAGCGAAGTGATCTATCCATGGGCAGGTTGAAGCGCGGGTAAGACCGCGTGGAGGACCGAACCCACTTAGGTTGAAAACTGAGGGGATGACCTGTGGATAGGGGTGAAAGGCCAATCAAACTTCGTGATAGCTGGTTCTCCCCGAAATGCATTTAGGTGCAGCGTTGCGTGTTTCTTGCCGGAGGTAGAGCACTGGATAGCCGATGGGCCCGACCAGGTTACTGACGTTAGCCAAACTCCGAATGCCGGTAAGTGAGAGCGCAGCAGTGAGACTGCGGGGGATAAGCTCCGTAGTCGAGAGGGAAACAGCCCAGACCATCAGCTAAGGCCCCTAAGCGGTGACTAAGTGGAAAAGGATGTGGAGTCGCATTGACAACCAGGAGGTTGGCTTGGAAGCAGCCACCCTTGAAAGAGTGCGTAATAGCTCACTGGTCAAGTGATTCCGCGCCGACAATGTAGCGGGGCTCAAGTCATCCGCCGAAGCTATGGCATTCATGCGTTAACTAAGCCGCCTTTTGGGTTGGTTCAGGTGTGTGGATGGGTAGGGGAGCGTCGTGTCGCGAGTGAAGCTCCGGGGTGACCCAGGGGTGGACGCGACACGAGTGAGAATGCAGGCATGAGTAGCGAATCACGTGTGAGAAACACGTGCGCCGAATGATCAAGGGTTCCAGGGTCAAGCTAATCTGCCCTGGGTAAGTCGGGACCTAAGGCGAGGCCGACAGGCGTAGTCGATGGACAACGGGTTGATATTCCCGTACCGGCAAAGTAGCGCCCATGACGAACCTGGTGATGCTAACCACCCGAAACCTTGCTTACTGAACCCTTCGGGGGGATGGGGCTTGGCGGAGCGTGGGACCCGAGCTGGTAGTAGTCAAGCGATGGGGTGACGCAGGAAGGCAGCCCAACCACGGCGATGGTTGTCCGTGGCCAAGGATGTAGGGAGCAGTGTAGGTAAATCCGTACTGCTGACTTTGATGTCGATCCTGAGATCTGATGGGGACCCAATTGTGGGGAAGTGGGTGATCCTATGCTGTCGAGAAAAACCTCTAGCGAGCTACGCGCCGCCCGTACCCCAAACCGACTCAGGTGATCAGGTAGAGAATACCAAGGCGATCGAGCGAACCATGGTTAAGGAACTCGGCAAAATGCCCCCGTAACTTCGGGAGAAGGGGGGCCCGATCTGTGATCCCACTTGCTGGGGGAAGCAGTGACGGCCGCAGAGACCAGGCCCAAGCGACTGTTTACTAAAAACACAGGTCCGTGCGAAGTTGTAAGACGATGTATACGGACTGACTCCTGCCCGGTGCTGGAAGGTTAAGGGGACCTGTTAGACGCACTTGTGTGTCGAAGCGGAGAACTTAAGCCCCAGTAAACGGCGGTGGTAACTATAACCATCCTAAGGTAGCGAAATTCCTTGTCGGGTAAGTTCCGACCTGCACGAATGGAGTAACGACTTGGGCGCTGTCTCAACCGTGGACTCGGCGAAATTGCACTACGAGTAAAGATGCTCGTTACGCGCGGCAGGACGGAAAGACCCCGGGACCTTTACTATAGTTTGGTATTGGTGTTTGGTTCGGCTTGTGTAGGATAGGTGGGAGACTGTGAAGCATTCACGCCAGTGAGTGTGGAGTCATCGTTGAAATACCACTCTGGTCGTACTAGATGTCTAACCTAGGTCCGTGACCCGGATCAGGGACAGTGCCTGATGGGTAGTTTAACTGGGGCGGTTGCCTCCTAAAATGTAACGGAGGCGCTCAAAGGTTCCCTCAGCCTGGTTGGCAATCAGGTGGCGAGTGTAAGTGCACAAGGGAGCTTGACTGTGAGACAGACATGTCGAGCAGGGACGAAAGTCGGAACTAGTGATCCGGCGTCGGCATGTGGAAGCGACGTCGCTCAACGGATAAAAGGTACCCCGGGGATAACAGGCTGATCTTCCCCAAGAGTCCATATCGACGGGATGGTTTGGCACCTCGATGTCGGCTCGTCGCATCCTGGGGCTGGAGCAGGTCCCAAGGGTTGGGCTGTTCGCCCATTAAAGCGGCACGCGAGCTGGGTTTAGAACGTCGTGAGACAGTTCGGTCCCTATCCGCCGCGCGCGCAGGAAACTTGAGAAAGGCTGTCCCTAGTACGAGAGGACCGGGATGGACGAACCTCTGGTGTGCCAGTTGTCCCGCCAGGGGCACGGCTGGTTAGCTACGTTCGGAAGTGATAACCGCTGAATGCATCTAAGCGGGAAGCACGTTTCAAGATGAGGTTTCCCACCACTTATGTGGGTAAGGCCCCCAGCAGAACACTGGGTTGATAGGCCGGAGGTGTACAGCAGCAATGCCTAGCCGACCGGTACTAATAGGCCGAGGGCTTGTCCCACAACCACTCAACCAAGACAACAACCACGTTGCATGAGTGCTCGCGTCCACGA
>NZ_JBFBFJ010000015.1:0-4213 GCF_040684155.1 Nocardioides sp. NPDC092400
CGACTGGCTCCACACCTACAATCACCACCGCGGTCACACCGCACTCGGCGGCAAGTCACCAGCCGACCTCGTGCCCAACCTGTGTGGACAGAACACCTAGCTCTCGCCGGCGATCTTGTAGGTGCCGTCCTCGAAGGTCAGTCGGAGCTCGACGTCGTCGCGGACCGTCCGACCGTTGGTGAGCGTGTAGCCGTAGCGGTACTCCACCGCGGGGCCGGACGGGTCCGGCCGCACCCGCTGCACCTGCACCGACTCGACGTCGCCCCAGAACCCGGCGTACCCGGCCAGGCCGCCGCTCTCCGCCTGGAACTGCGGGGTGAGCATCTGGAAGCCCGCCGAGGGGTCGGAGGCGGCGGTCCGGAGGTAGTCGCGGATGAAGGCGTCGATGCCCTCGGCGGTCGGCCGCTCCGGTTCCGCGGGCCGCGAGCTCGGCGGGGCCGTCGTGGGCGCGGGGGCCGTGCTCGGCGACCCCGACGGGTCGTCGCTCCCGCCCCCGCGCCCGAGCAGGAAGCCGCCGACCGTGAGGACGACGACCGCGGCCACGCCCAGCAGCACCGGGAGGAGCAGGCCGCGTCCGCGGTGGCGCGAGTCTCCGGGCGCCCCGGGAGGCGGCGGGGGGAGGGACGGCGCAGGGGGCCCGGCCGGTGGGGGGACCGGCGGGACCGCCTGCGGGGTCGCGCCGGCGCCGGTCGGCGGGGCCGACGGCGGCGGTGGCGGTGGCGGTGGCGGTGGCGGCAGCATCCCGGTGCGGGCGAGCAGCTGCGTGCTGTGGTCGTCGTGGCGCGACGCCCGCGCCACCGGCACCGGTCGGGAGGTCGCGGCTCCGGGCCCGGCCTCGAGGAAGTCCCGTACCTGCGCCATGGTCCAGCGGTCACCGGGCTCGCGGGCCATGGTGGCCGCGAGCAGCGGGGTCAGCCACCCGGCGTCGTCGAGCCGGGGCGGGTCCTCGTGCACGATCCGGTACAGCGCACCGAGGACGTTGTCGCCGACGTCGTACGGCGGCCGGCCGGCCAGCGCGTGGAACGTCGAGGCCCCCAGCGACCACACGTCGCTCGGCGGGCTCGCCTGCCGACCGCTGGCGACCTCGGGCGCGAGGTAGGCGGGGGAGCCGGTGACCAGACCGGTCTGGGTGAGGGAGGCGTCCGCCTCGGCCCGCGCGATCCCGAAGTCCGACAGCTTCACCCGGCCGTCCTCGGTGACCAGCATGTTCGACGGCTTCACGTCGCGGTGCACGATGCCGGCGGCGTGCGCGGCGGCCAGCGCGTCGGCGGCCTGGGCCAGGACCCGCGCGGCCTCGTCGGTGGGCAGCGGCCCGCGGGTCCGCACGAGCTCGGCGAGCGTGGTGCCCGGCACGTGCTCCATCACCAGCCAGCGGACGTCCCCCTCGTCGACGAGGTCGAAGACCGCCACGACGTGCGGGTGGTTGAGCCGCGCGGCCAGCCGCGCCTCGCGCTGAGCGCGCTCGAGGTCGGCGGTGCTGCTGCCGGGGGCGAGGCCGATGCGCTTGAGCGCGACGCCCCGGCCGAGCACCTCGTCGCGTGCCAGCCAGACGGCGCCCATGCCGCCCCGACCGATCTCGCGCTCGAGCGAGTACCTGCCGGCGATCACCGTGGGGGGCCTCCTCGTCGCCTCCGCTGCCTGCGGACCGAGCCAGCCTAGCGACGGCTCCACGCCGAGCCCGGTGGGCGGACGCGCCGCCGATGCGGCAGGCTTGTCGGCAGGTACCCAGCCCGACGGAAGGTCCATCGTGTCCCTCGACCCCACCCTGCTCGACGACCTCCAGTGGCGCGGTCTCATCGCGCACTCGACGGACCTCGACGCGATGCGCGAGGCGTTCGCCGCGGGGAGCGTGAGGTTCTACGTGGGGTTCGACCCGACCGCGCCGAGCCTGCACATGGGCCACCTCGTCCAGGTGCTGACCGCCCGCCGGCTGCAGGAGGCCGGCCACACGCCGTACGCCCTCGTCGGTGGGGCGACCGGCATGATCGGCGACCCCCGTGACTCCGGCGAGCGCACGCTGAACTCCCTCGACACCGTCGAGGAGTGGACCGACCGGGTCCGCGGGCAGATCGAGCCGTTCCTCTCCTTCGAGGGGGACAACGCCGCGACGATGGTCAACAACTACGACTGGACCGCACAGGTCTCCGCGATCGACTTCCTCCGCGACATCGGGAAGCACTTCCCGGTCAACCGGATGCTCGCCCGCGACGTGGTGAGCCGCCGGCTCGAGGCGGGCATCAGCTACACCGAGTTCAGCTACGTGCTGCTCCAGTCGATGGACTTCCTCCACCTGCACCGGGCGGAGGGGGTCGACCTGCAGCTCGGCGGCTCCGACCAGTGGGGCAACCTCACCGCGGGCGTCGAGCTGATCCGCCGCGCGACCGGCGACCGGGCGCACGCGTTCGTCACCCCGCTGCTCACCAAGGCCGACGGGACGAAGTACGGCAAGACCGAGGGCGGCGCGCTCTGGCTCGACCCCGAGATGATGTCGCCGTACTCCTTCTTCCAGTTCTGGCTCAACGTCGAGGACGAGAAGGTCCCCGAGCTGCTGCGGGTCTTCACCTTCCTCTCCCGCGAGGAGATCGAGGAGGTCGAGGCCACCCACGCCGAGAAGCCGTTCCTCCGGGCCGGGCAGAAGGCGTTGGCCGACCACGTCACCACGCTGGTCCACGGCGCCGATGAGACCGAGCGGATCAAGGCGGCCTCCGCCGCCCTGTTCGGCGGGGGCGACCTGGCCGGCCTCGGCGGCTCCACCCTCGGGTCCGCCCTGCGCGAGGCCGGCTCGGTGACGGTCGACCGCGCGGGCGGGATCCCCCCGGTCGTGGACCTGCTCGTGGACACCGGCCTGGCCAAGAGCAAGGGCGAGGCCCGGCGCACGATCGGCGAGGGCGGCGCGTACCTCAACAACGTCCGGGTCGAGGACCCCGAGGCGGTGCCCGCCGAGGCGGACCTGATCGACGGCGCCTGGCTGGTGCTGCGCCGGGGCAAGAAGAAGTTCGCCGGCGTCGAGGTTCGATGACCAGCTGGCTCGCCGGCCTGGAGGAGAGGGCGCGGGCCGTGCTGCCCGCCCCCGTCCTCGAGTACGTCGCGCAGGGGGCCCGCGAGTCGCTCACCGCCGCCGGCGCGGCCGACGCCTGGCGCGCGGTCCGCTTCCTGCCGCACGTCATGCGCGACGTCACCGACGTCGACCCGGGCGTCGAGCTGCTCGGCCGGCGCAGCGAGGTGCCGTGGGGCGTGGCGCCGACGACGCTGCAGCGGGCGGTGCATCCCGAGGGCGAGCTGGCGATGGTCCGGGCCACCGCCGCGGCCGGCGCCGTCACGGTGGTGTCCAGCAACGCCGGGACCGGCTTCGCCGAGATCGGTGCGACCGGGGCCCGGTGGTGGCTGCAGGCCTACCTGCCCAGCGACCGCACGCTCGCCGAGCCGATGCTGGCCCGCGCGGTCGAGGCCGGGGCCGAGGCCGTGGTGCTCACCGTGGACACCCCGGTGGTGGGGACCAAGCACGTCGTGGGGGAGTCCGTCTGGGACACGGTCGACCCGGGGCTGGTGCGCGTGAACTTCGGGCCCGGGCACGAGCAGCACCCGGGGGCCGACAAGGCGACCGACCTCGGCCCGCACGACATCGACTGGTTGCGGACCCGCACCGGGCTGCCGGTCGTGGTCAAGGGCGTGCTGCGCCCGGACGACGCGCGTCGGTGCGTCCAGGCCGGTGCGGCTGCCGTCTGGGTCAGCAACCACGGGGGACGACAGCTCGACCGCGCTGTCGCCACCGCGACCGCTCTCCCGGCCGTGGTCGCGGAGGTGGGCCGGGACGCCCAGGTGTACGTCGACGGGGGAGTGCGCTCCGGCCTCGACGTCCTCGCCGCGCTGGCATCGGGTGCGGACGCGGTGTTCCTCGGGCGGTCACCGGTGTGGGCACTCGCCGGCGGCGAGGAGGGAGTGGCCCGCCTGCACGCCGAGCTGCTCGCGGAGACGGTCGAGGCGCTGCGCCTGGCCGGCTGCCGCACCGCCGCCGAGACGCGCTCGCTGCTCCGGCAGGCCGCTGTACCCGGCGCCTGAGGAGGCGAAACGGCCTGTGCTCGCCGTCACGCCGTCTCGGTTTGGTGTTTGGCGCGAGGGCCGTCTAATGTTTTCTCTGTCGCCAGGGAGCGGCGGGGAGCAAGGCCGGTCTGGTCGGGCTTCCGGCCCCGGGTTGACCACAGCATGGTCCTGG
>NZ_JBFBFJ010000016.1:0-3031 GCF_040684155.1 Nocardioides sp. NPDC092400
GAGATAGCGTGACAGGCTATCGAGACACACCACGCAGTACTTCAACACTTCATCGCGGTCCTCGTAGCTCTCCAGCTTCTTCAGATAACAGTGCATCTTGAGACGGGCAGCCAGAGATTCCGCCAAAACCTGACGGTGTACGATCAACAGGACAGACTTCCCCTCCGCCTTCCACTGTTCTACGGCCCGTTCCAGCAGAAAGGTCTTCCCAGTTGTTGATGTCCGGGCAGAACTGACCCACTAGAGCTGGAAATTTTCATCGAATTTTGACCCACGTGATTGAATGCCCTGCTCAATCTTTGAGCAGGGGATACAAAGGTGATCACGGTGGGCATATTGGCCAAGATCAGGCGGATGTATTTCCGCGAGAAGGTCCCACTGCGCGAGATTGCGCGGCGTACGGGCCTGTCCCGAAACACGGTGCGCCGCTGGCTGCGGCAGACTGATGCTGTCGAGCCGAAGTATCCGAAGCGCGTCAGCCCGAGCGTCATCGACGACTGGGCCGCACAGCTGACAGGTTGGCTGCGTGCCGACAGTCATCGCCCGAAGCGTGACCGGCGCACCGCCCGGTTCATGTTCGAGGCGATCCGCGCCGAGGGTTACGCCGGCAGCTACGGCCGGGTGAGCGCGTTCGTGAGGCGTTGGCACGAGGAGCAGGCTGAGGCGCCTCGCAGGCAGGCCTTCGTGCCGCTCGCCTTCGAACCCGGCGAAGCCTTCCAGTTTGACTGGAGCTGCGAATACGCTTTTATTGGCGGGCTGCGGCGACGCCTGGAGGTCGCCCACGTCAAACTTAACTCCAGCCGCGCGTTCTGGCTCGTCGCCTATCCCACACAGAGTCACGAGATGCTGTTCGATGCGCACGCCCGCGCGTTCGCCGCGTTCGGCGGCGTGCCGCGGCGCGGCATCTACGACAACATGAAGACCGCCGTGGACAAGGTTGGCCGCGGCAAGGAGCGTGCGGTCAACGCGCGCTTCGAAGCGATGTGCAGTCACTACCTGTTCGAGCCGGAGTTCTGCAACCGGGCTGCAGGCTGGGAGAAAGGCATCGTCGAGAAGAACGTTCAGGACCGGCGACGTCAGATCTGGCACGAAGCAGCGCTACGGCGCTGGGAAACGCTGGAGATCCTGAACGAATGGGTCGCTGGTCAGTGTCGTGAGGCGTGGCACATGCGGCACCCGCAGTGGCCTGAGCTGACGGTCGAGGATGTGCTGCAGGACGAGCGTACCCGGCTGATGCCCAATCCACGGCCGTTTGACGGCTACATCGAGCAGACCCTGCGAGTCTCGTCGACCAGCCTGATTCACTTCCAGCGCAACCGCTACAGCGTGCCCACCGAGTACACGAACCAGCTGGTGAGCGTGCGCTGCTATCCGGCATATCTCAGCGTCGTCGCCAACGCCCAGGAGATCGCACGCCACGAACGCAGCTTCGAGCGGCACATGACCTTCTACGATTGGCGCCACTACGTCACGTTGGTCGAGCGCAAACCCGGCGCACTGCGCAACGGCGCGCCGTTCATCACGATGCCGCAGCCGCTGCAACTGCTGCAGCGGCATCTGCTGAAACACCCGGGCGGCGATCGCGTCATGACGCAGGTGCTCGCTGCGGTGCGCGAACACGGGCTCGATGCGGTGCTGCTCGCCGTACAGGCTGCGCTGGATTCAGGACGCCCCAGCGCAGAGCACGTCCTGAACGTGCTGAGCCGGCTGAAGGCGCCCGTCACGAATGGCAGCCTCGCCACGACGAAACTCCAGCTCAAGGAAGAGCCCGCGGCCGACGTGAGCCGTTACGAGACGCTGCGCGCCAACCCACCGGAGGATCGTCATGTCTAACGATATCGCGGCCCAGCTCAAGGGTCTTAAACTGCACGGCATGGCGAGCACGTGGCCGGAGCTGCTCGCGCAGTCGCGCCACACTGACTTCGAGCCGGAGCGCTTCATGAAGCAGCTGTTGATGGCTGAAACCGCCGAACGGCAGGTGCGCTCGATCGCCTATCAAATGACCGCTGCGCTTCCCGGCCCACCGCGACCTGAAGGGCTTCGACTTCGCGCAGGCACACGTCGACGAAGCGCTGGTGCGCGAACTGAGCGAGCTGTCGTTCCTCGAAAGCGCGCACAACGTCGTGTTCATCGGTGGTCCGGGCACTGGCAAGACGCACCTCGCCTCAGCGATCGGAATCGAAGCCGTACAGCGCCACGGCAAGCGTGTGCGCTACTTCTCGACCGTCGAGCTGACCAACGCCCTGGAGCAGGAGAAGTCCATCGGCAAACAAGGCCAGATCGCCCACAAGCTGATGTACGTCGATCTGGTGATTCTCGATGAGCTGGGCTATCTGCCGTTCAGCCAGACCGGCGGTGCATTGCTGTTCCATCTGCTCTCAAAGCTTTACGAGCACACGAGCGTCGCGATCACGACCAATCTCAGCTTCGGCGAGTGGGCGAGCGTGTTCGGGGATGCAAAGATGACGACAGCGCTGCTGGACCGCGTCACCCATCACTGCCACATCGTTGAAACGGGCAATGAATCGTGGCGCTTCAGGACCAGTTCTGCCAAGGCGAAGACGACAAGAAAGAGAGCAGCAAAACCAGCGGGTAACGAAGAGTTATCCACACCGGAATAGATGTACTACGCTGTCTCAGGGTGGGTCAGATTTAGATGAAATCGGTGGGTTAAGACTCGGTGGAAATCAACAATCGCTCGTATGACCGTATGAATGCTCGGTTCCTGCGTTGCTTTCGGCGTGCCGAATTCCCGGATGTCCGCTCCGGCCGAGAAGCCGCTGTCTGCCCCAGTAATGACAATGGCCCGTACACCCGCGTCGGCTGCTGCTGCGGCCATTGCCTCGACGATGGCGAGACGTGTCGTGTGCCCGAGCCCATTGACCGGTGGGTTGTCGAGCGTGATAACCGCCACGTCATCGTGCACCCTGTAGTGCGCTGTCATGTTCCCTTCCTTTGTATGTGCGGCGCACGGGACGGGGTAGCGTGCTTCCAGGTTGTGCTATGTCGCTGCCTGTTCGTTACAGACAGC
>NZ_JBFBFJ010000017.1:0-2009 GCF_040684155.1 Nocardioides sp. NPDC092400
GACGTGTGCAATCGCCGACGGCATGTCGATCGTATCAAATCGCGTGGCTTCGTTCCGGGGTAAGGATTGACTGCAGGTTGGCGGCTGGTTGATCGGACGTGCGTGCCGTTGGGATGTGATGAATGGAGCACTCTTTTCTCACCACACATGCATTTCCGCCGCGCCAATGCAAAAACCCCCGCCTTTCGGGCGGGGGTTTCTGGCTTAGGGAGCCTGACGATTACCTACTTTCACACGGGAATCCGCACTATCATCGGCGTAGAGTCGTTTCACGGTCCTGTTCGGGATGGGAAGGGGTGGGACCGACTCGCTATGGTCATCAGGCAAAGAGGGTTGTTGCGCTGGCTTCGCAGCACAACCAATCCTGGAAGAAGCAGTAATCTTGAGTTGTGTGTATCACACACGAGAATCCAACTTGTCGCTTTGGATCGCGGCCGGTGCTGTCGCACGGCGCAGATCTACAAGGCAGACTTGTTATAGGATCAAGCCTTACGGGCAATTAGTATCAGTTAGCTGAACGCATTACTGCGCTTACACACCTGACCTATCAACGTCCTGGTCTCGAACGACCCTTCAAGGGGATCTAGTCCCCAGGGATATCTCATCTTAAGGCGAGTTTCCCGCTTAGATGCTTTCAGCGGTTATCTCTTCCGAACATAGCTACCCGGCGATGCCACTGGCGTGACAACCGGTACACCAGAGGTTCGTCCACTCCGGTCCTCTCGTACTAGGAGCAGCCCCCTTCAAATATCCAACGCCCACGGCAGATAGGGACCAAACTGTCTCACGACGTTTTAAACCCAGCTCACGTACCTCTTTAAATGGCGAACAGCCATACCCTTGGGACCGGCTACAGCCCCAGGATGAGATGAGCCGACATCGAGGTGCCAAACACCGCCGTCGATATGAACTCTTGGGCGGTATCAGCCTGTTATCCCCAGAGTACCTTTTATCCGTTGAGCGATGGCCCTTCCATACAGAACCACCGGATCACTATGACCTGCTTTCGCACCTGCTCGACTTGTCGGTCTCGCAGTTAAGCACGCTTATGCCATTGCACTATCAGCACGATTTCCGACCGTACCTAGCGTACCTTCGTACTCCTCCGTTACGCTTTGGGAGGAGACCGCCCCAGTCAAACTGCCTACCATGCACTGTCCCCGACCCGGATCACGGGCCAAGGTTAGAACCTCAAACAAACCAGGGTGGTATTTCAAGGACGGCTCCACCGAAACTAGCGTTCCGGTTTCATAGCCTCCCACCTATCCTACACAGATCGGTTCAAAGTCCAATGCAAAGCTACAGTAAAGGTTCATGGGGTCTTTCCGTCTAGCCGCGGGTAGATTGCATCATCACAAACACTTCAACTTCGCTGAGTCTCGGGAGGAGACAGTGTGGCCATCGTTACGCCATTCGTGCAGGTCGGAACTTACCCGACAAGGAATTTCGCTACCTTAGGACCGTTATAGTTACGGCCGCCGTTTACCGGGACTTCAATCAAGAGCTTGCACCCCATCATTTAATCTTCCGGCACCGGGCAGGCGTCACACCCTATACGTCCACTTTCGTGTTTGCAGAGTGCTGTGTTTTTATTAAACAGTCGCAGCCACCAGTTTATTGCAACCCCTTCACCCTTCTGGCGCAAGCCAGTCAAGCTACAAGGGCGTACCTTATCCCGAAGTTACGGTACCAATTTGCCGAGTTCCTTCTCCCGAGTTCTCTCAAGCGCCTTAGAATACTCATCTCGCCCACCTGTGTCGGTTTGCGGTACGGTCATCGTTAGACTGAAGCTTAGAGGCTTTTCTTGGAACCACTTCCAATTGCTTCGCTCCCTAAGGAGCTCGCGCCACACCCTTGAATTCCGCACCCGGATTTGCCTAAGTGCCTTCTCCAATGCAGCGACCGGGACTTCCAACACCCGGACAACCTTCCGCGATCCGTCCCCCCATCGCATCTAACAATGGTGCAGGAATATTGACCTGCTTCCCATCAGCTACGCATTTCTGCCT
>NZ_JBFBFJ010000018.1:0-1932 GCF_040684155.1 Nocardioides sp. NPDC092400
GAACGACAGCCGATACATACTACGTATCACTCTGACTGGCTCAATCGCCAATGCAAAATTCTCGGTTCAGTGTCTGAACCAAGCCCTTAGCGTTGGTGATTGGTGGAGGCAGACGGGATCGAACCGACGACCCCCTGCTTGCAAAGCAGGTGCTCTCCCAGCTGAGCTATGCCCCCATGAGTACAGATAACCTCAGGTACCTACCGCCAGACAATGGTGGGTCTGGTTGGATTCGAACCAACGACCCCCGCCTTATCAAGACGGTGCTCTAACCGACTGAGCTACAGACCCCTGAGTCTGTCTTTAAATTTACAGCCGATAAGCGTGAGCGCTCAACTTTGCGAGATAGCTCTGGAAAGGAGGTGATCCAGCCGCACCTTCCGATACGGCTACCTTGTTACGACTTCACCCCAGTCATGAATCCTACCGTGGTGACCGTCCTCCTTGCGGTTAGACTAGCCACTTCTGGTAAAACCCACTCCCATGGTGTGACGGGCGGTGTGTACAAGACCCGGGAACGTATTCACCGCGGCATGCTGATCCGCGATTACTAGCGATTCCAGCTTCATGCACTCGAGTTGCAGAGTGCAATCCGGACTACGATCGGTTTTCTGGGATTAGCTCCCCCTCGCGGGTTGGCAACCCTCTGTTCCGACCATTGTATGACGTGTGAAGCCCTACCCATAAGGGCCATGAGGACTTGACGTCATCCCCACCTTCCTCCGGTTTGTCACCGGCAGTCTCCTTAGAGTGCTCTTGCGTAGCAACTAAGGACAAGGGTTGCGCTCGTTGCGGGACTTAACCCAACATCTCACGACACGAGCTGACGACAGCCATGCAGCACCTGTGCGCCGGTTCTCTTTCGAGCACTCCCACCTCTCAGCGGGATTCCGACCATGTCAAGGGTAGGTAAGGTTTTTCGCGTTGCATCGAATTAATCCACATCATCCACCGCTTGTGCGGGTCCCCGTCAATTCCTTTGAGTTTTAATCTTGCGACCGTACTCCCCAGGCGGTCAACTTCACGCGTTAGCTACGTTACTAAGGAAATGAATCCCCAACAACTAGTTGACATCGTTTAGGGCGTGGACTACCAGGGTATCTAATCCTGTTTGCTCCCCACGCTTTCGTGCATGAGCGTCAGTATTGGCCCAGGGGGCTGCCTTCGCCATCGGTATTCCTCCACATCTCTACGCATTTCACTGCTACACGTGGAATTCTACCCCCCTCTGCCATACTCTAGCCTGCCAGTCACCAATGCAGTTCCCAGGTTGAGCCCGGGGATTTCACATCGGTCTTAGCAAACCGCCTGCGCACGCTTTACGCCCAGTAATTCCGATTAACGCTCGCACCCTACGTATTACCGCGGCTGCTGGCACGTAGTTAGCCGGTGCTTATTCTTCCGGTACCGTCATCCCCCGACTGTATTAGAGCCAAGGATTTCTTTCCGGACAAAAGTGCTTTACAACCCGAAGGCCTTCTTCACACACGCGGCATTGCTGGATCAGGCTTTCGCCCATTGTCCAAAATTCCCCACTGCTGCCTCCCGTAGGAGTCTGGGCCGTGTCTCAGTCCCAGTGTGGCTGGTCGTCCTCTCAGACCAGCTACTGATCGTCGCCTTGGTAGGCCTTTACCCCACCAACTAGCTAATCAGCCATCGGCCAACCCTATAGCGCGAGGCCCGAAGGTCCCCCGCTTTCATCCGTAGATCGTATGCGGTATTAATCCGGCTTTCGCCGGGCTATCCCCCACTACAGGACATGTTCCGATGTATTACTCACCCGTTCGCCACTCGCCACCAGGTGCAAGCACCCGTGCTGCCGTTCGACTTGCATGTGTAAGGCATGCCGCCAGCGTTCAATCTGAGCCAGGATCAAACTCTTCAGTTTAAACCTGTTACTGTTTTCGGTTCAGTTAAGAACCGGTCGCTCAC
>NZ_JBFBFJ010000019.1:0-1595 GCF_040684155.1 Nocardioides sp. NPDC092400
ACAATCTGGAAGAAGTAAGTAATTTGGATAGCGGAAGCGTCTTGAGATGGACGTGGAAACTATCCGGGTTGTGATTGTATCGATGTATCTCAAGATGATTCGAACTCTATGTTTGACTCAATTGGAATACGGCACAACGCGAGAACTCAACCTGTAGCGACTGTCGCGAGACAGACTCGTTATAGGGTCAAGCGAACAAGTGCATGTGGTGGATGCCTTGGCGATCACAGGCGATGAAGGACGCGGTAGCCTGCGAAAAGCTACGGGGAGCTGGCAAACAAGCTTTGATCCGTAGATGTCCGAATGGGGAAACCCACTCCTTTTGGAGTATCCATGGCTGAATACATAGGCCATGCGAAGCGAACGCGGTGAACTGAAACATCTAAGTAACCGCAGGAAAAGAAATCAACCGAGATTCCCAAAGTAGTGGCGAGCGAAATGGGATGAGCCTTGCACTCTTTATTTGTATTGTTAGCCGAACGCTCTGGAAAGTGCGGCCATAGCAGGTGATAGCCCTGTAGGCGAAAACAGTATGAAAGAACTAGGTGTGCGACAAGTAGGGCGGGACACGTGAAATCCTGTCTGAAGATGGGGGGACCATCCTCCAAGGCTAAATACTCGTGATCGACCGATAGTGAACCAGTACCGTGAGGGAAAGGCGAAAAGAACCCCGGGAGGGGAGTGAAATAGATCCTGAAACCGCATGCATACAAACAGTCGGAGCCTCGTAAGGGGTGACGGCGTACCTTTTGTATAATGGGTCAGCGACTTACGTTCAGTAGCAAGCTTAACCGTATAGGGCAGGCGTAGCGAAAGCGAGTCCGAATAGGGCGTTCAGTTGCTGGGCGTAGACCCGAAACCAGGTGATCTATCCATGGCCAGGATGAAGGTGCGGTAACACGTACTGGAGGTCCGAACCCACTAACGTTGAAAAGTTAGGGGATGAGCTGTGGATAGGGGTGAAAGGCTAAACAAACCTGGAAATAGCTGGTTCTCTCCGAAAACTATTTAGGTAGTGCCTCGTGTCTCACCTTCGGGGGTAGAGCACTGTCATGGTTGGGGGGTCTATTGCAGATTACCCCGCCATAGCAAACTCCGAATACCGAAGAGTGCAATCACGGGAGACAGACATCGGGTGCTAACGTCCGGTGTCAAGAGGGAAACAACCCAGACCGCCAGCTAAGGTCCCCAAATATAGCTAAGTGGGAAACGAAGTGGGAAGGCTAAAACAGTCAGGAGGTTGGCTTAGAAGCAGCCACCCTTTAAAGAAAGCGTAATAGCTCACTGATCGAGTCGTCCTGCGCGGAAGATGTAACGGGGCTAAGCTATATACCGAAGCTGCGGATGCGAGCTTTGCTCGCATGGTAGGAGAGCGTTCCGTAAGCCTGCGAAGGTGCCTTGTAAAGGGTGCTGGAGGTATCGGAAGTGCGAATGCTGACATGAGTAGCGATAAAGGGGGTGAAAGGCCCCCTCGCCGTAAGCCCAAGGTTTCCTACGCAACGTTCATCGGCGTAGGGTGAGTCGGTGTCCTCCGCCCGCGCGAACCTGGGTGCGCTGCAGAACCGGTTCGAGCACACCATCAACAACCTCAACGT
>NZ_JBFBFJ010000020.1:0-1223 GCF_040684155.1 Nocardioides sp. NPDC092400
GACCACATCGCCGACGTGGCAGCAGTCCGCGCCTTCGTGGACAAGGGGACCGTCGAACATCTCGAGCTCACCGAGTGCGGCGCCCCGCCACCCCCACCCGCGGACTAGGTTCGGAGCCATGACGACGTCGGCGCCGACCGGTCTCCGCCTCACCCAGTTCGCGTCCGGCGGGGGGTGCGCGTGCAAGGTGCCGCCGGGGGAGCTGGAGCGGGTGCTGGGCGACCTGCCCGGGGGCCGGCTGGCCCAGGACGCCTCCGGTGACCTGCTCGTCGGCCTCGACCACGGCGACGACGCGGCGGCGGTCCGCATCGACGCCGACCGGGCCGTGATCGCGACGACCGACTTCTTCACGCCGGTCGTCGACGACGCCTACGACTTCGGCCGGATCGCGGCGACCAACGCGCTCTCCGACGTCTACGCGATGGGCGGCGAGCCGCTGGTGGCGCTCAACCTGCTGGCCTGGCCGCGGGACCGGATCCCGTTCGAGGTGGCGGCCGAGGTGCTCCGGGGCGGCGCGGACGTCTGCCTGACCGCCGGTGCGCACCTCGCGGGCGGGCACAGCATCGACGACCCCGAGCCGAAGTACGGCCTCGCCGTCACCGGCCTGGCCCACCCCGACAAGCTGCTGCGCAACGACGCCGCGCGCGCCGGCGTGCCCCTCACGCTGACCAAGCCGATCGGCCTCGGCGTGCTCAACAACCGGCACAAGGCGACCGGGGAGGTCTTCGAGCAGGCGATCGCGGTGATGACCACGCTCAACCGCGACGCCTCCCGCGCGGCGGTCGCGGCCGGGCTGACCGCCGCCACCGACGTCACCGGGTTCGGCCTGCTCGGCCACCTGCACAAGATGGCCCGGGCCAGCGGTGTCACGGCCGTGGTCGACGCGGCCGCGGTGCCGTACGTCGAGGGGGCGCGCGAGGCGCTGCGCGACGGGTTCGTCCCGGGCGGCAGCCGCCGCAACCTGGACTGGGTGCGCCCGTTCCTCGAGGCCGGGGTCGACGAGGACGAGCTGGTCCTCCTCGCCGACGCCCAGACCTCGGGCGGCCTGCTGGTCGCCGGTGAGCTGCCCGGCCACCCCGTGATCGGTGAGCTGCTCCCGGCGCGCGACGGCGTGACCGTGCAGGTCCGCTAGCTGTTCTGTCCACACAGGTTGGGCACGAGGTCGGCTGGTGACTTGCCGCCGAGTGCGGTGTGACCGCGGTGGTGATTGTAGGTGTGGAGCC
>NZ_JBFBFJ010000021.1:0-1182 GCF_040684155.1 Nocardioides sp. NPDC092400
CGAACATCGCGGGTGTGGCGGCTGGTGCGGAGACCACGACGCAGGCGGTCACGCAGGCCCATGCCGCGGTGAGCGAGATCGCCCAGCTCGCCGGCACCCTCCGCACCGAGGTCGGACGCTTCACCGTCCGCTGACGCGCGCCCCGGCCGCCCCGGGCCGGCCCGACGACGATCCAACCCCTGCCACAGGAGCAACCCACATGACCAGCACGACCCCCGCCCGCCGCTCGCCGGTGCAGCGGTTCGCCGACCTCTCGATCCGCACCAAGATCCTCACCGCCGTCGCGGTCGCCGCCCTGGTGGCCACGGTGGTGGGGGTCAACGGGATCCGCTCGCTCGGGGCGACGACGGACGACGCCCGCCTGCTGTACTCCAAGAACCTGCTGGGCGTCGACACCGCCGCGGACATGCAGATCGCCGTCGGCGACATGCGGCTGCGGGCACGCGACACGGTCATCAAGACCTCCCGCGCCGACAAGCAGGCCGCGCTGGAGGACCTCGACGCGGCGTACCGGACGTTCCTCGAGGCCGCCGACGCCTACGACATGACCGGCATCGACGCCGAGGTGCAGCCGGTCTTCGACGACCTCCGGGTGGTCGCGGAGGAGTACATCGAGATCCAGACGACCGACATGGCCGCGCTCGCGCTCGCCGGTCGCACGCGGGCGTGGTCGGCCATGAACGAGCAGCGGGTCAGCCCGCTGACCTCGGAGATGGGCGACGCGGTCGAGACGCTGCTCGAGCACGAGCGGACCACCGGCGCGGAGGCGGTCGCGGCCATCGAGGACTCCTACTCCTCGACGCGGACCACGATGGTCCTCGTCCTGCTCGTCGGTCTCGCGCTGGCGCTCGCCCTCGGCTGGGCCGTCGCTCGTGCCGTCGCGCGCAACACCGGCCGCGTCAAGGCGGTCATCGACGCGCTCGCCGAGGGCGACCTCACCCGGCGCGCCGACGTCGCCAGCCGAGACGAGCTCGGCCAGATGGCGACCGGGATGGACGCCGCCACGGCCCGGCTGCGGGAGCTGATGGCCTCCATCAGCGGCTCGGCGGACGCGGTGGCCGCGGCGTCGGAGCAGCTCTCCGCCTCCTCGCAGCAGATCGCTGCGGGTGCGGAGGAGACGTCGGTGCAGGCGGGTGTGGTCTCGGGTGCTGCGGAGGAGGTGTCGCGGAACGTGTCGACGGT
>NZ_JBFBFJ010000022.1:0-1177 GCF_040684155.1 Nocardioides sp. NPDC092400
CGAACATCGCGGGTGTGGCGGCTGGTGCGGAGACCACGACGCAGGCGGTCACGCAGGCCCATGCCGCGGTGAGCGAGATCGCCCAGCTCGCCGGCGCGCTCCACCACGAGGTCTCGCGCTTCCGCGTCTCCTGACCTCTCCCTCCCCCCGAACCCGACCGACTCCCCAGGAGCACCCCCATGACCAGCACGCCCTCCAGCACGCCCGCACCCGCCGCCCGCCGCTCGCCGGCACAGCGGTTCGCCGACCTCTCGATCCGGACGAAGGTCCTCACACCCGCCCTCGTGGGCGTCGCCGCGGCGCTCGTCGTCGGCCTCTTCGGGCTCAACGCCCTCTCCGGGAGCGCGGCCACCAGCCAGCGCATCTACCAGGACAACCTCGCCGCGGTGAAGGTCCTCGGCGAGATCAGCGTGACCCGCAAGAGCATCTCGCTCAGCGTCCGCGACATCCTCCTCGTCGGCCAGGGCCGCGAGCGCCAGGCGACGCTCGACGAGTACGCCGAGCTGCAGGGCACCTTCGACGCGCAGCTGGACGAGTACCTCGCCACCGGGGTCAGCAACGCCGACCGCGAGCGGGTCGAGCAGATCCGCTCGGGCCTGGCGGAGTACCTCACCATCGTCGACGAGAAGCTCGGCCCGATCGCGGCGGCGCAGGACCTGACCCGCTGGCTGCGCGTCAACAACAGCGACGCGGCGCCGGTGGCGGAGGGCGTCAGCTCCGCGCTCGGGGCGATCATCGAGTCCGAGGACGCCGCGGCGGCCCGGAGCGCCCAGGACGCGCAGGCGGCCTACGAGAGCGCGCGCACCCTCGCCCTGGTCCTCCTCGGCCTCGCCGTCGTCGTGGTCCTGGTCGTCGGCCTGGCGGTCGCCCGGGGGATCAGCACGAACGTCGCACGCGTCCGCCGGGTCTCCGACGCCCTCGCCGCGGGTGACCTCACCGTCTCGAGCGGGGTCGAGTCCCGCGACGAGGTCGGCCGGATGGGCCAGAGCCTCGACGTCGGCATGGACAACCTGCGCACGCTGATGGCCTCGGTCGGCGAGTCCGCCGACGCGGTCGCGGCCGCCTCCGAGGAGCTGTCGGCTGGTTCGCAGCAGATCGCTGCGGGTGCGGAGGAGACGTCGGTGCAGGCGGGTGTGGTCTCGGGTGCTGCGGAGGAGGTGTCGCGGAACGTGTCGAC
>NZ_JBFBFJ010000023.1:0-1078 GCF_040684155.1 Nocardioides sp. NPDC092400
TGTTCTGTCCACACAGGTTGGGCACGAGGTCGGCTGGTGACTTGCCGCCGAGTGCGGTGTGACCGCGGTGGTGATTGTAGGTGTGGAGCCAGTCGTTGAAGAGGGCTGCGCGTTCGGCCTCGGATCCGTAGGGCCGGGCGTAGGCCCATTCGTCGAGCACGGTGCGGTTGAACCGCTCGACCTTGCCGTTGGTCTGCGGCCGGTAGGGCCGGGTGCGCTTGTGCGCGATGTCCTTGCCGAGGGCCTCAGCGAAGAGCAGTGATCGGTAGCAGGCCCCGTTGTCGGTGAGCACGCGTTTGACGGTGATGCCGGCGGCCGCGAAGTAGGCGTTGGCGCGCTTCCAGAACTCGGCGGCGGTCTCCTTCTTCTCATCGTCCAGGAGCTCGCTATAGCCCAGGCGCGTGCAGTCGTCGACGGCGTTGTGGATGTACCAGTAGCCCACGCCACGGCGCCGGTTCCGCTTGCCCTCAGCGCGCCCGAGGACGCGGTGACCACCGCCGTCGGGGATCCGTCCGAGCTTCTTGATGTCGACGTGCACCAGATCGCCGGGCAGCGCCCATACGTAGGAGTGCACCTTCTTGCGTGCCCACTTGATCCGCACGCCGGTCGCGGGATCGGTCCACGACAGCGGCGGGCAACCGTAGCGGCGCAGGATCTTGTGCACCGTCGACACCGCCATCCGCAACCGGTAGGCGATCCGCGCAGGCCCCCATCGGCGAGCCACTCGCAGGCCAAGCACCCGCCGCTCCACTCGCGACGGCGTGCGCCGAGGCGAGAGCCTTGGACGCGAGGACCGGTCGGCCATGCCCAGCCGGCCCTCGGCGCGGTAGCGGTCGGCCCACCGCTTAGCTGTCGTCACCGAGCAGTTCCACCGCTCAGCGGCACGGCGCAGCGTCCAGCCCTTGTCCACCACGAGCTTGGCCAAGCGCAGACGACCAGCAGGGGTCAGTTGGGCATTAGCGTGGGACACGAAGACCTCCGGTTGTGAGATGCGAATGCTTGGTCGCTTCACACCTCACCCGGAGGTCTTCGTCATGGTCCAGCAACCACGCCGTACCTAACGTCCGTGGTCAGTACA